>NZ_CP097885.1:432500-1917962 GCF_023614525.1 Peptoniphilus genitalis | reverse complement strand
GTTTTCCTCCATAAATTTTATGATTTGTATCTTTCACAAATTAAATACATGCCTTAAATTAAATCAAAGACAATAAAATATTTTAATTTATAGAATTAATATAAATTGCCTACTACTTTATATTAACTTACATAAATAATAAATATTCAAAAATATTTAACTAAATGTAATGATACGAGAATTATTTTAGCATAGGTTTCCCTTTAGATAAATAAAAAATATTTTCAAAAAATAAAAATTTAACATTTCTTTGACATTGATACTATAAATTTAATTTATACATTAGTTTCTTTTTTGATTAGTTATAAATTTTTTAAAGACAAAAAATAACCCCGATTATGTATCAGGGTTATTGTCAATCATCGAATAAAAAATTCATCATTCTTTCTGGATCATCTAAGAAGGCTTTAGTTACACTATAGGATTCTGTTTCCTTGTAGGACTTCTTCTCTATGCCAGCTTCGCTAAATTCATAAATATCTGCATTGGGATAGGCAAGTATAATTGGCGAGTGACTTGCAATTATAAATTGAGTATCTTTTTTTACTAGTTCATCTATTATGCAGAGTAGCGACATCTGTGACGTTGGGGAAAGTGCAGCTTCAGGTTCATCGAGTAGGTAGATTCCTCTGGCTCTAAACCTATTTAGGATGAGAGACCTAAAACTCTCGCCATGGGATTGGTCATGAAGAGACTTGCCACCATAAGAATCATAAAAATTTGTGAAACCAGAGCTTGCGAGCTCCTCAACTTCTGTTGCAAGATTGTAAAAGGACTCAGCTCTAAGAAAAAAACCATCCTCTTCTCTTCTTGATCCTCTAGCAATTTCTAAGATTTTTCCAAGTTCTGAATGAGTTTCTTTTGTGGCGAAGTTAAAATTTTTGGATCCCCCTTCTGGGTTGAGGCCTAGGGCAACAGCTATGGCTTCAAGAAGAGTTGACTTCCCACTTCCATTTTCTCCAACAAAAAAAGTCACAGGCTTATGGATTTTAATTCCCTGAAAATTTTTTAATGAAGGAATATTTCTAAGGTATGAATATTCTTCGAAGTCTTCTATATTTATTTTATAAATTTCTTTTAAGTATTCCATGGTATGACCTCACATTCTTTAATCAATTATATCATTTTTAAAAACTTATTTTATCAAGTCTTTTCTCTGCTATAATAAACTTAGATTACAAAGCTACTAAGGAGGCTCTTATGGATAAAATTTTAATTGGAAAGGGTAAGTTTGAAAATTACATTCTTCTCAACAAGGTGAACAGGCATGGACTTATTAGTGGAGCAACAGGATCTGGAAAGACTGTTACACTTAAGGTCTTAACTGAAGGTCTATCTGATGCTGGTGTCCCAAGTATCCTTGCTGATGTCAAGGGAGATCTTGTAAATATTTCTAAGCCTGGAGAAATGAATGACAAGCTAAGGTCAAGGCTTAATGAACTGGGTTTAGATGATTTTGATTTTAAGCCCTACCCTCTTAACATTTGGGATGTATATCAAGAAGGAGGAATTCCTCTTAGGATAACTATTTCTGAAATGGGTCCTCTCATGCTTTCAAATATCTTAGGCCTCAATGATACTCAAATGGGAGTTTTAAATATTGTCTTTAAGGTTGCCGACAGTGAAGGACTTCTCTTAATTGATTTAAAAGACTTAAAGGAAGTTATAAATTATGTAAGTGATAACCGTGAGGTCGTTAGCAAAAATTTTGGAAACGTAGCTAGCCAAAGCTTGTCTGCTATTTCAAGAAAATTGCTCTTCCTAGAAGATGCTGGTGGAGATTTGTTCTTTGGAGAACCAGCAATCGACATCAATGACTTAATTAAAACTGATTCAGAGGGCAGGGGTCTTGTAAATATTTTAAAGGCAGATAAGCTTATTACAAATCCTCTTCTCTATTCAATGTTACTACTATATCTTCTATCAGAAATTTATGAAAACTTCCCAGAAGTTGGTGACTTGGATAAACCTAAGTTGGTTTTCTTCTTTGACGAAGCCCACTTACTTTTTAAAAATACACCTAATGTTTTAAAGGATAAAATAATTCAAGTGGTAAGACTTGTTCGCAGTAAGGGTGTTGGAGTATTTTTCATAACACAAAACCCCTTGGATATTCCAGAAGAAGTTTCGTCTCAACTTTCCAACAGGATTATCCACCAGCTAAGAGCTTATTCTCCTAAAGAATTAAAAACTATTAAGGCTGTTGCTGATAGCTTTAGACAAGATGAGTCAATAGACTTAAAAGAAGAAATTATAAATTTAAGGACTGGAGAGGCAATAGTATCCTTCCCTGATGAAACTGGTGCACCAAGCTTTGCAGACAGAGCTTTAATCTTGCCACCTCACTCCTCATTCTCGAACCTTAATGATATGGAATTAAAATCAATAGTTGAGTCTTCTTCCCTCTACTCTAAATATAAAAATTCTATTGATAGGGAGTCTGCTTATGAAGTTCTTAAAGATAGGATTGAGAGAGAAAAAATTGATAAAGCTCGCGAAGAAGAATATGAACTTAGAAGAAAAGAACTTGAAAAAGAAAGGAAGTCTTCTCGCAAGCAAAAGTCCTACATCGACAAGGGGATTGACTCCATGTTAGGAACAATAACAAGATCCATTGGTCGTGAAATAGCTAGAGGAATACTTGGTTCAATGAAAAAGAGAAGATAAATATTTTTGAATTTAAAAAAGACTGGATGAAACTTTTAATCTCTCCAGTCTTTATTTTAATTATTGTTTTCTTCTTCCAGCTCTTCTTCTATCTCTTCTTCTACAGCCTCTTTTATCTTATCGTCGTCAATAATAGATGCTTCTGCTAGCTTATCTAACTTTTGCCTATCTTTTCTACTAAATTCCAAATCATCGTCTAGTTTTTTTCTTGTAAGTTCTTCTATCTGATCACGTTTTTTACTTTCAGATTTTATTGAATCTCTCTCTTTAAACCAGGCTACAATTAAAATTAAAATTAGGGCAGTTCCTAAGAAACCAAGTATTGGATAAAGTATTGCCATTAGTTTTTTGAATCCCATAAAAGAAAGTCCAAATCCCAATAGGGTGAAAATTATTAAATTTCTTTTGAACTTCTCTTCTGTCAGGGACAGTCTTCTTGCAGCAGAGTAGAATAATGAAATGGCAGTATTAAAAATCATTCCAAAAATAACTAAAGACATTGCAAGTCCCAAGTAGGGATTAATATTATTTAATATAACTTGCATGGGAATGTCTGCATCTATTACATCATTAAGCCCTAAAAATACTGTTATACCAACTAGAAATGTTAAGATTGCAACGAGACTGCCACCTAACATTCCACCGGCTCTTGCCTGTGACGAGTCAGTCCTAGTGCCACCAAGTACAAATGCCATAGAAATACTTGAAATCATACAAAGTCCAAAATAATTTATTGTGGAAATATAAATATTAGGTAGTGATGCTTTTAAAGTTTTTCCAAGGGCATCTAGGGCTTGAAAGTCTGGATTTGAATTTACTATTGTGTGGATAGAGCCTACTAAAGTAAAAACTAAAATTAGAGGAGTAAAAAGTCCAATTACTTTAGTTACTTTTTCAAAGTCCATCATTCCTACTACTATAATCAATATTGTACATATTAGTGAACCCACCCATGATTTCAAACCAAATTGTTGGTTTAAGTTGGAGCCTGCACCTGCTATCATTACAAAGCCCATTAAAAAACAGTTTAAAAGTAGGGCGAAGTCCATAAACTTTGTCACAAATTTTTCTGAAACTTCTTCTAGTACATCTATGTGACTTTCTGCTATGAAGTGACTTCCTAGTTGAAGGATAATTCCACCTACAAAAATGTGTAGGATTCCAACTACTATTAGCCCAAAAATTCCTGGTTTCCCAAAGGAAACAAAATATTGCATAAGTTCTTGACCACTGGCTAGGCCTGCTCCTGTAAGTACGCCAACATAGGCCAGTATTATGCTTATGGTTTTCTTATTCATTAGTTCTCCTTAATCTCAAATTAATAATCGAACTCTTATATGTTATCACAATGAGAATATATTACAAATTTGTAGACTTTGTTTCTTTATGAAATAAAAAAAGAAAGTAATTTTAACAAGTACTTTCTTTTCTTAAATTGCTTTATTAAATTACTCTTCATCATACTTTTCAAGTATAAATTTTGTCTTCTCTAATGGAAAGGGTACATCTTCTTTATAAAAGTATTCTACTTTATCGACAAAAGCTACTGCTTCATGGTTGTCAGGTCCCACAGGTACAAGGACTAAATCACCTTCTTCTATCTCATTATCTTCAGTCCTATAGTAGTAGGTCTTCTTACCACTTCCAAAGTCAAGACTGCAATAAATATATTGATCTTTTAATCTTCTAACTTTTTCATAAAATTTAGGATTTAAAATTTCTTCAAAGTTATAAAAGTTTAAAGACTCCTGAAGGATTTCAGCAAATTCAGAAAAATCTTCTGGTAAGCCTCTCTTGTCAAAATCTCCTTCAATAATTCGCTGTGGCTTCTTCTCATAATCAATAGTTATCTTATATTTTCTTATCTCGTCAGGTATTCCTATAGCATCTTCAGGATTTCCTTTTATCTTTTTAAATAAATCTTCTTCTTCAAAATTATCAAGGATTGAATCTATTAGTCCTTTCACCTCAAATTTTTGATAAACTTTGCATTCTTCCCCAATTATTTTGTTATGCTCTATTGTGTTTTCTTCCCTATTAATAATTATTGATTCCTTATAATCCCATATTGCGCGATCAAAATTTTTATCAAAAATAAATCTATCAATAGGAATTTCTGTTATTCTATGATAGTATAGGCTAAGTTTTTTTATTCTATCAGTCTTAGCTTTCCCATCAAAAACAAATAAGTCCATTCTTCCAAGCAAGCTCCTTATAAAAAATGATAAATAAGCAAGATCCTCATGCTGGTTTTCAAACAGGGGGCCATTAAATCTATATTTTTTACCTTCTGTGTTTTCTATTACTGCATCCCAACTTCCTACATCCATAATCATAAGTTCAAAGGGATCGTACTTATCTCCAAAATATTTTTTAAGCTCATAAAAAATTCTATAGGCTTCTTGTTTTCTAATTTTAAAGTCGATTCTCTCGAAATTTTTATTTCTCCCTATTTCTCTGGCATACTTATAAGACTTAATAGAAACTCTTCCTTCAATATCTAGGTAGATATCTTGTCCTATAATTTGACCTTCCTCAGGAAAAAGTCCGAAAGACATAGCATCCGATTTTAAAATAAAACTTTTGATTTCCCCTTTAAATAAGAATTTATCCTTTGCTGCAAGCTGATTTAAATGACTTAACGCCAAAATAAACCAATTTATATTATCTTCTTTTAAAATTTCACTTTGGTCATAAGCCCAGTGGTTGAAATATCTCCAATTAAGAAAAATAACAGAACCCAAAAGATCAATTTCATTTACTTCATCAATAATTTTTTTTAACTTAGCTAACTTACTTGTCTCATTTCCATATTTTCTAAGAAACTCATGTCCTAATTCTAGAGAGAAGCCAAGCTCCAGGCAATCTTCTGCCATTTTTACATCAATTAAATCTTGAAGATTAGGATCTTCTGCAGAAAATTTATCCAACCACTTATTTGAAAATTTATAAATCTTTTTAAAATCTGTCACACTATTCCACCCCACTTGCTTTAAGCTAATAAATTATTATTTACTCTTATTATATTATAAATAACACAAAAAAATCTCTTAAGATGCTTAGACCTCAAGAGATTTTTCTTATTATATGCTATTTAATTATTTAATTATTTAATCCTGTAATCATTATATAATATTAAATTCTTTTAACATTTCTTCTATATCTGTACCTTTAATAAATTTTGCAACTTTCATCTTTTGTAGTGGTGAAAGTGGAAGATCTGGCTTTTCACCATCTGATAGTGCAACCATACCGTTTAGAAGGTATCTTATATCATATCTTGATGCGAATACTTCCGGTACAGCCTTTTCTACTCCGCAAAGTACATAAACTGCTTCCATTGCTGTTCTACCAGAGTATTCTGTTGTGAATACTGTATCTCTTCCTGGATCATCAAGAGTTTCTGCAAATTGTCCTAAGAAAGCAAAGTTAACTCCACCCTTTGGAACTACATAAGGTCTATCGCCTGCTTTCCTTGGCATAAATTGAGCTGTGATATATGGCATCATTACAGGTACTGCTGTACAAGTTTCAGCAAGTGCATCAATTTCATTTACAGGAACACCAATGTGGTATAACCATTCTTTTGTAATTTCCTTACCAGTACAATCTCTCATTTTCTTCTTGATGTAGTCACCTTCAACATCTGTGAATAAACCGTAAACCCAAACACATACATCATTTTCAGGTTGTTCTGGATATTGACCTTGTCTGTTAATTGTCCAAGACATTAACCAGCTTGAATCAACGCAAGTAACAATACCACCTGTTACAGTTTTTCCACCATAAGGGCTTCTCTTTGTAATTTTTTCAATATATTTTGGCACTGATTCGTCGTGGCAAGTTACTGTACAAGACTCCCAGTTACTCTTTTCTACATCTGAGCAGAATACTTCAGGATTACCAAAGTCATCTGATTTTTTAGCAATGTTTTTCCACATTTCCCAGCAACCAGTTTGTTCGTCACTAAGTTCTGCTGGTGTGTTGTCATCACCATAACTTGAGTTTTCTGTCATAGATCCGTTAGTTATAAATAAAAGATCATTTTCTGTTAAGTCAATAGACTTGTCATTTCCATCTTTATCTTCAGCTATAATTTTTGTTGCAACTTTTCTATTTTCTGAAATATCAAAGTCAACATCAGTAACCTTAATGTTGTATTGGAATTTACATCCGTGATTTTCAAGATATTTAACCATTGGTTTTACGATTGAATTGTATTGGTCATATCTTGTAAATCTAAGGGCAGATAAATTTGTAAGTCCTCCAACGTGGTGGATAAAACGATTTAGATATAATTTCATTTCTAGAGCAGAATGCCAGTTTTCAAAGGCAAACATTGTTCTCCAAAGTGTCCAGAAGTCTGAGTTTAAAAGTCCATCTGAGAAAATATCTTCTATAGCCTTATCTTCAAGTAGTTCATCTTGAGTCATGCAAAGTTCTGCAATTTCTTTAACTTGATCTTGAGTTAGATTAAATTTACCATCGTCATAACGTTCACCTTGTTTGTGAGTTATACGGCAATTACTAAAGTTTGGATCGTCGTAGTTAGTGTAGAAATAATCGTCTAAAACACTCATTTCTGGGTCTTCTAAACTTGGGATTGAACTCCAAATATCCCATAGACATTCGAAGTGAGCTCCAGTTTCTCTACCACCACGAGCTACATACCCCCTAGTATCCATGTAATCACCATCAAGTGAACCACCAGGAATATCTAATTGTTCTAAGAAAGTAATTTTTTTACCTTCCATGTGAGCATCTCTAATTAAGAAACAAGCTGCAGTAAGTGATGCAATTCCTGTTCCTACTAAGTAAGCAGATTTTTTTTCAATTCCTGCTGGCTTTCTAGCTTTTACTAATCTTTGAAAATCTCCATTAGTAAGTTTTAATCTCTTATCATGAGTCTTTAGTTCCATAACATCCTCCTTAAATAATTCTTTATCATTTCTTCTATGTTTATTAGAACATTGTTCTGATAAAGTATCATCTGCCAAAAGAGGATTCTTGGGTAACTTTTACTCAATTTCAAGAGATTGGGTAAGTTTTTCTAACTTTTCACTGCGTTTTAAAGACTCTAATATATTCCCGTCCATTAACTCTCCTAATCTACGCGTAACTACCTTAGGATCTGTCTTCATGTCAGTGGCCACCCATTGGATTAAAGATGAACTGAAAGCACATTGATAAAAATAAGCAATAAGTTTTATATCAATTTCTTGAGCTTTTGTATCCTTGGCAACTCTTCTCACATATTTTCTCATTATTTCTCCTGAAATAGAAAAAATATATTTTTCTAATTCAATTTTGTAATCAGACTCATACATATGCTTTACAACTTTTTTATTATCCAAGATAAATTTTTCAGCAGATATAAAACTCTCTTCCCAAGATAGGGTTTCATTAAACTCTTTGATTACATCTTCAAGTTCTTCATCAAAAATTTCTTTAACAAGTTGTGGTAAATTTTCATAATGATAATAAAAAGTTTTTCTTTCTATTTTGCATTGTTTTGCTATTTCAGTCACAGTAATATTATGTAAACTCTTTTTATTCAAAAGTTTTATAAATTCTTGCTTTATTAGATTTTTTGTATAATTTTTCGCCATAAGACTCCCCTCTTATAAATTCATATATATTAACCATTTTTAAAATTATTAAATAGATAAATTAGAATATTATATAGCTTAAACTTCTAGTCTTTTATCATGTATTATAATATAATCTCAAGTATAGGAGAAGCTTATGGACGAGAAAAGAAAAATTAAATTTATTTTATATGCATTTTCCCTCTTGCTTATCATAGGCACAGTGGGTTATATGATTTTATCAGATGTAGATTTTGTTGACGCCTTATACATGACAGTTATAACTGTATCTACTGTTGGCTTCGGTGAAGTTGGCACAACTAGCAATTCTTCAGAAATATTTTCAGTTATAATGATATTTTTAGGAGTTGGTCTCTTTGGTTATGCTTTTACAACTCTTGTTGCTATGTTTGTTGAAGGTAAGGTTTCTGATTTATGGAAGGGAAGTAAAATGGAAAGAAAAATTTCTGCTCTAAGTGATCATTACATAATATGTGGATCTGGAGAGCTTGCAGAAGTAATCATTAAAAAGTTTATAGATGAAAATTTAGACTTCGTAGTAATAACAGATAAACGAGAAGACCTTGATGACTACAGTCACCACAATATATTAGTTGTTGAAGGACAATCAACTGAAGAAAGTGTCTTACTTCATGCAGGAATTGAGAAGGCAAAAGGTCTTGTTGCTACAATGGAAACCGAGGTTGATAATATTGTTACAGTTCTTACTGCAAGAAATCTCAACAATAAAATTTATATAATCTCTAATGCAATTACAAAGTCAGGCAATGAAAAATTATTAAAAGTTGGCGCTAATAAAACCCTGTCAGCCATTGAAATATCTGGCAACAGGATGGCATCATTAATGATTAAACCAAATATTATTTCTTTTCTTGATGTTGTCACAAGAGTTGGAGATGTAGAACTTGACCTTGAAGAAGTTATCGTAAAGAAGGGATCTTATTTAGAAAACAAAACATTAATTGAAGCAGAAATACCAAGAAAAACTGGTCTAACTGTTTTGGCAATAAAAAAGATTGAAGATGAAAAGATACTCTTTAACCCTCCTATTGATTATACTTTTAAGATTGGCGATGTCCTTATAATACTTGGACGAGAAGAGCAAGTTGATAAGCTTAGAAATTTAGGAGATGAAATAAAATAATTTATATATAAGTTTAAACATTATAGGGGGAAATTTGATTGAAGAACAAGAGTAAGATGAGGGGTTTATTTTTTGCATCTTTAGGTGCTATGAGCTGGGGAATATCTGGTGTGTGTAGTCAGTATCTTTTTATGAATTATGATGTTGATTCATCTTGGTTAACGGCTATACGTATGGTCTTATCAGGGATCCTACTTTTAATTTTATCAGCCTTTAAAGATAAGGATAAAATAATAAAAATTTGGACAATTCCAAAAGATGTTGGATGGCTTTTTGCCTTTTCCATTTTAGGACTCTTAATGTGTCAGTACACTTATGTAAGTGCTATAAAATATTCAGACTCAGCAACTGCAACAGTCCTTCAAAGCCTTAACGTAGTTATAATGATCGTCTTTATGTCCATAGTGACAAGAACAAAAATGAAGTTCTCGCAAATTCTAGCAGTTTTTCTAGCTGTGTTAGGAACCTACTTAATCTCAACTGGTGGAAATCCCCGAAACATGACAATTTCTACAGCAGGGCTTATCTTTGGATTGTTATCTGCTGTGGGAGTTATCACATATACACTTTTTTCCAGACCTATTATTGTTAAATGGGGCAACATACTTGTAACTGGTTGGGGTATGCTCATCGGTGGTCTTGTAATATCCATAATTACCAAGGCTTGGATTATACCAAAGGATCTTGACTTCATAGCATGGCTAATGATAGCAATTATAATAGTAGTAGGCACTGCTGGTGGCTTCTCCATCTTCCTTGAAGGTGTAAAGCATATTGGTCCAGTTAAGGCAACCTTAATTGGATGTCTTGAGCCAGCTTCAGCTACTTTGCTTGCTGCTATATTCTTAGGAATGAGATTTTCATTAGTAGAGTTAACAGGTTTTTTCTGTATACTCTTGACTGTCTTTTTATCAGTTAAAGACAAAGAAGCAGAAAATTAAGTTAGATTTTATAAAAATTTTTATAAGGCCTTTCTATTTATTTTATAAGTATCAAAATGTAATTATTATTCTGTAATAAGACAAAAGCATCTAGCTTTATGGTGACCCCATAAGGATAGATGCTTTTTTAATTCAATTACTTTTTCTTCTAAACCATGGTATTACTCTATTTACTTCATTTAAATATATTTCATATTCTTTCCCAAATTCATTTTTTAACCATCTTTCTTCTGTGTTTTTCATCAATATTGTTAGGTAGGCCCAGAAGACAAAGGGCAGTATTAATAAAATATAGTTTGCTGTGAGTAAAAGAATTCCTGTAAAGATAAATATAAATGCTGAGTAGACAGGATTTCTTACAAATCCGTAGACTCCACTTGTAATCAACTTTTTCTCTTTAACTTTTTTATTTATTTTTTGAACTATTACAGCCTCTATCCATAAATATAAGCCAAATAGTATTAGGAGAATTCCAAAAACAATAAAAAATATTTTTCCCTCGGTAAATTCTCCTGCATATAAGTATCCTTTAATATGTAGATATACTCCTAACATTGTTAAAAATAAACAGGTTAGTACATAAATTGGTCCGACCCCAAAAGCTGGCATTTTAAATTCTTTTGATTTCATTTTCAACCCTCAGTGATTATTGTAAACTTAATAATCCCCTTTTTTCCACTATGTAAATTGATGTTAACGAAGTAAAGCTTCTTTAAAAAAATAGTTTATTAAGTTCACTCCCTATCGCCAGTTATAAAATAATCGCAACAATCTGCTCCATTTGCTATGGTATCTTTTCTGTGAAGGACTCCATGTTGAAGACTTATCATAAGCTCGTCCAACTCACAGAATAAAGGCATTAATTCAGCTACCCCTAGCTTCTCTGTGTAAGCACAAATTGGGCAACGAGTAATTCTATAATAACAAGCTCCCTCATAGGGTTCTCCCTCAAAATCAACTTTAAAGGATGTTGGATATAGCTTTTCTTTTTCCTCTGTGTACCACTTGTAATACTTAAGTATATTTTTCTTATTTGCCTTTTTTCCCCTTTTAGTATTAAGATCAGTTAAGGAGAAAAACCATCTAAGTGAATAAAGGGCCCTTCTCATCATTTCTTGTACTATTTCAGGAGGAATACTTTTCTCGCTTGCTATATAAGGAGCTACAAAAGCAAGGGCGAACATCTCATTGTATGCCATGGGATTGTCATCGCCTATATCATCAGCCTCTTCTATTAATTTTCGATAAACTATCTTACTTTTTTTGATTACTTCTCTAGCATAATCATGTCCATAATTTTCTAGTAAGACTTTTTTCATAGGATATTTAAATAGATTGAAATAAAATCCATGGTATTTCATAATTTATCCCTTGCACCTTTCTTTAAATTATTTACTTTGTTGCAATAAATAAGATTTGTTCCTTTTTATCTAAATAATACTCACATTTAAAACCAATATCTGTGAGCATTTTTGTCAAATCCTTTGGTGTGTAAACTTTGAGATTTATAACTCTCGATAGTTTCCTAACATCTTTTCTTTTCATAGAAGAAACTTCATTACATATTAAAAATTTCCCATCTTTCTTTAGCACTCTATAAATTTCCTTAAAGCATTCCTCTATATCACTCCAGAAATAAATAGTTTCAAAAGCTGTAACAACATCTATTGATTCATCTTCAAAAGGAAGGCTTTTTACATCTCCTAATAGGATTTTACATCTTCCAGACTCTATTGCCTCTTTATTTCTCTCACTTGTTATTTTTACACTTGCTTCTGAGTGATCAAGGCCATAAACTTTATCAGCTTTAGTCAAAAAATATTCTATGTTACGTCCTCCACCACATCCCAAATCTAGGACAGTATAATCTTCAGAAATATTTAAGTAAGACCTACCCCACTTTGCTAATTTTTCATGCCCTTTATTCATACTCTTTAACATAAATCTTCCACAAAAATTATCTTTTGGCTTTCTAAAATTTTCTAAGAAACTCTTAAACATATACACCTCCGATTGATACTAATTATCACCTGTATTATATCACTTTTCATTATTTTAAACACAAATACTATTTATATTAATTAATTAAACGAAAATAAAAAAATGACCTCATTAATTTTGCGTTTTCAATCGAAATATTTGGAAAAATCAAATCTATTAGTCTTTCTTTATTTTAAAAAAATTTACTTACGTTTCCTTTTCCTTCCATTTTTGGCACTAAAAAAGACGATAGATTATTATTTCTACCGTCTTTAAATATCTAAGTAATCTTCTATTTATGGTTTTCAATTAAGAAAGCATCAATAGCTTTTATTGATTCGATTTTTGCTTTTTTATTGTCTTCAGCTGTTCCACCCGTTGCAATCCTCACATTTTTTATATTAATGATCCCATTGCCAGCAAATATATGCCCTGCACCTTTATAAGAATAAATCTTTGCATTAGGATTTTCTTCTTTTATTTTATTTGCCATGGCAAGACTATCCCACATCAAATCATCCTCGCCTACTATCATTAATATATTCGCCTTGACATCTTTGACTGGGATTAGTTTTTCTTGGCTTGATGAGTCTTTCTCTATTGCACTATTATAAGTATCTTTAAAACTAATAGGACTTTTAATAATGGCTGGAACAATAATATTTTTCAAAAATGACTTAAGTGATGATTTTTTAATATCTATATAAGGAAGCTCCTTTCCTTTATATGTCCATGATGAACCATAATCTTTAAAATCTAGACCAGCAAAAGTATAAGATGAAGGTGCTATTAAAACCAAGTTATCTATCTCATGATATTTGCTAGCCAAATTAAGTGCATATTCTGATCCTTTTGACGCCGCCAAAATACTTATCGGTTTATTATCTTTTACATTTTTATTTATATAATTGATAACATCTTCAAATTGTTCTAAGGGAATTCTTCTCAGAGTTTGTTCTTGATTTCTCATACCATACATAAATAAGGCAAAAGTTTCATAACCCTCCTCAGCTAATCTTTTTGCATTATCAAAATTTGGACTTCCGTCAGAACCTCCAAAACAAATTACAAGGCCCTTATGTAATTTTTCTTTGGGTACAAATCTAAAGCCTTGCATTCTACCTTCATCAACATAGGTTACATCAACTCCGTCAGTAGCTACGGGATAAAGACTTATATCATTTACATCTTTATAATATTCAGGTAATTTCAAGTTATTGCTATTTTTATACTTATGGTCATTGTATATTCTAAGAATAAAAACCAAAGCCAGTAAAATAATAACAATTGAAAAAATTCTAAAAAATATTTTTTTCATTTTATATACTTCCTTTGTAATAATATGAAGCTTCTACTAATATCTAACAAAAATTTAATTTTACTTATTATATCATCCTTAGTGTATTAATTACATTAGCAACAATAATTCATTAATAAGTCCTATTAAAAGATGAATTACAATAGAATTCTCGGCTTTCTTATAATGTTTGATTGAGTCTTTTTGACCTATCCTTCTTCGTCTTTGTCGAAGACAAAATACTTATAAAACTACATAAAATACAATATAACTAAATTTAAATATTCTGTATTAAGATTACACTCTCAACACACATTGTCTTTTGCTATAGTATTTTTGAGTTTTAATGATTAATTTGAACAAAAAAAATGAGGACTTATGCTATTAGACATAAATCCTCTAAAATAAAACAAATTTGTTTTTTCCCTATATTTTAAATTTGATTTTTTATGGTAATTACCAGTATCAAAAAGGTCTATTGTTTTTTTCTATATGAATAACAGACCCTAAATAATACATAGCAATTACCTCCATTATTTAATCCATTTTTCCCTCACAAATAAATATTGATTAAATCACTCCGGCTTTTTCAAAATGTTTTTTAAGTATTCTAGTTGCAACGAATGCTCCTATGCAAGCAAGAACAAAAGTTATCAAGCCAAATCCTACTGCCCACGAAACTTTGAAATAAGATAATGCTTCATTTATTTGTGCTTCGCTCATTTTCCATTTTGATGCTCTTTCCACAAAAGAAGCTGTCCCGAATAAAATCACAGGAATTACTGTCCCTAAAAAATCTGCTAATGCAAATGTCCCATATCCAATAATCATTCGTCCCTTGCTCTCATAATTTCCTATAATCAAATCACATATAATTCCACCGATTACAGCAAAGACTGCATGAGGCAAATGTCCTCCTGACAATGCAATTAAACCAAGAAGCGTTCCTGATATTGTAAATACGCCCTTCTTTTTAACTTTCAAAGCCATAAGGATATAAACTGTAGCAGCTACCATAAAGCTAACTCCTGACGCAATAAATCCTCCAATCACTGTTGTTGCCATAGCAAATGCAACCGCCATGTATATGACAATTCCAATTGCATTAAAGATTCCGATTGTAATAAAATCACGACCATTTAATTTGTTTTTCATAAAAGTCCTCCTAATAAATTTTCTGTATTACTATCACAAGAGCAATCATCAAAGCTCCTAATAGTCCAATCAACAAATCCGCCCATCTAAACCTCAATTTTGTTAATGTAACCCTGTTCGCATCACTATCAAGTCCTCTAATGAGTGCTGAAGCTGACAGTTCATCTGAAATCTTAATCATTCTCATTAAAAGCGGAACAAGCGTATATTCAATGTATTTAATTGGATGTAGCAACGGGAAAAATCTACTTGTTACGATTCCTCGAATCTTCATATTCTCTTTTAATGCCTTGAGTTCTATTTTTATAGTTGGTACAAACCTAAGCAAAACACTAAAAGGTATACCAATGCTTCTTGGTACTTTCATTCTATTTAATGCTTCAAGCATTTCACTTACACTTGTAGTCTTTGTTATATATCCACCAAACATAGCAATTAAGGTCATCCTTGATGCAAAGTAAATAAACATATATATTGCAAATACGATACTTGCTTCACGAAACTTTCCAAGCCCTAACTCTATGCAGTATAAAAGCACAAAAAACAAAATAAAGCGTAATGCTCTTTTCCACATACTACTGTATACATACAGAAAAAAGGCAAAGACAATCAGTCCGAAAAGTAGGATTGTATCGCTTATAAAAAAGCTGGTAAAGGAGGCAATTGGAAGTAGAATAAGTTTTATTCTCGGATCGACTGTTTTTCTATCTATCAAGTTCTCTACCTCCTCTCATCTTGTCTAATATGAGAAATTTATTACTTTCACTCATATTCAGAACCTTTTCTATTTTTCCATCTCCCATTACCCATAGCTCACTCACTGTGTTTGCTAAAAACTCAAAATCATGACTTATCACCAAAACTGTTGTCCCATTTTTTAATTGTTCTTCAATCAATTTTGCGACTGAAAGCATTGAGTCTTTATCACAACCTGATGTTGGTTCATCATAGATAAAAACTTTTGCCTGTTTCATCATTCCACAAGCTATTGTCAGTCTTTGTTTTTCTCCTCTTGATAAAGCAAACGGATGCTTGTCTATATATTTATCTAAGCCAAGTACATTCAAAATAAACTTTGCCTTTTGGGTATTTTCTTTTTTATTTTTACTTGAAATACCAAGTAGCATTTCATCAAGTACACTTTCCGAAAACAACTGATAGTCTGAATCTTGAAAGACAAAATATGACATATCCATTAAATCTTTGTGATTAAGCGACTTATCTTTTCCCGCCCATATTGTCCCCTCTTTTATCTTCTCAAGTCCTGAAAGCACTCTTGCAAAGGTAGTTTTCCCAGTACCATTTAAGCCGATAAGACCAATGGCTTTTCCGCACTCCATATTGAAATCAAGATGATTTAAAATGTACTGTTTTTGCTTCTTTCCATTCTTAGCTACATTCGAATAGCAAAATCTCAAGCCTTTTCCGCTGATACTTTCATCCTTTAATTGATATGAATCTTTCTTCTCACTTATCCTGTATTCTTCTAATTCAAGAGTTCTTAATCCATTCTCATCCCAAAACTCCTCTTCAAGATGAATAACTTCTTCCCGACTCAAGTCCAGTGCAATTTCTCCATCTTTCACCAAAAGAAAACGGTCAAATAAAGATTTTACATAGTACAAACGATGTTCAATTAGAACAACTGTTGTTCCTTTTTTCTTTAATTTTTCCAAAATTAAAAACAGGTCAAATGTTGCTTTCATATCCAAATTTGCTGAAGGCTCATCTAAAATTAAAACTTTCGGATTCATTGCATAGATGCTTGCAATAGCTATCTTTTGTTTCTGCCCGCTTGATAATTCAAAAACAGATTTTCCTTCCAGTTCCTCAATATCCAGTTCTGCATATACTTCTGCTACTCTCTGTTTTATTTCATCTCTTGATTTGCAGATGGTTTGAAGCCCAAAAGCTATTTCTTCATCTGTCGTTGTCGTAAAAAACTGACTTCTTGGATCTTGAAATACAGTCCCTACAATATGCCCTATTTCATGAAGCGATAACTTGCTTATATCTTTTCCGGACGCAAAGGCTTCCCCTTGCATTTTGCCTTTGTAATAATGTGGAATAAGACCATTCATTACACTTCCAAGAGTGCTTTTACCACTTCCACTTTTCCCTGAAATTAAAACAAATTCACCTTTTTTAATTTCAAGATTGACATTTTTTAAAGCAGTTCGTCCATCTTCCCATTCATAAGAAACATCTTTTAGCAAAATCATGGTTATACCCCATACTGAGCTTTCCATAATTTTGTGTAGTAACCATTTTTCGCAAGAAGTTCACCATGCTTTCCTTTTTCAAGTAAATTTCCTTTTTGAAATACGAGAATTTGGTCAGCTTTTTGAATTGTTTTTAAATGATGAGCCACTACAAGTACAGTTCTATTCTTTGCAAGTTCTGTAATAGCATCCTGTATCAAAGATTCATTTACAGGATCAACATTACTTGTCATTTCATCAAGAATTAAAATCGGTGCATCTTTTAGAAAAGCTCTTGCAATAGATATTCTTTGTCTTTGTCCACCTGATAAAATTCCTCCATTTTCGCCAATATCAGTTTCATAACCTTTTGGTAAACTCATAATGAAATCATGTATTCTTGCTTTCTTTGCAGCTTCAATGATTTCCTCTTTTGTAGCTCCTTTTTTACCTACTCTGATATTTTCTTCAATCGTGTTATCAAACAATTGAACATTCTGCATGACAATGCTAATACGGTCTAAAAGCTCATCATAAGGAATATCCCTTATATCAATTCCTCCGAGTGTAATTTTTCCTTTATGCACATCATAAAATCTTAGAAGTAAGTTGGTTATAGTGGTCTTTCCACTACCTGATTCTCCAACTAAGGCTGTCATTGTTTTTTCAGCAATAGAAAAGCTCAATTTTTCCATTTTAAATTCATCTTTTTCATAGGAAAATCCAATGTTATCAAAAGCTATATCATTATCTTTCGGAACAATTCCATTCACTTTATCCGGGATTACATCTGCATATAAAATTCTTGAAAGTCTTTCGTAACTATCTACCGCCGAAACATAGTTCATATAGTGTTGTTCCATAGAAGCGAACGGCTTATAAAACTCTTTTGAAATTACTGCAAAGATAATAAAATTAAGTACATCAAGACTTCCCTTTATAACAAGTATTGCTCCTGCAATTAAAAGAACTAAATATCCAATATCCAGTAAAAACCCAAATATAGATAGCTGTTTTGCCTTGAATCTTGAAGCTACTTTGCTTGTTTCTCCAAACTTTTTTGTCTTGTTCATAAGCTCATTATCCAAGCTTTTATTGTTTGAAAAACTCTTTAGTACAGGTATTCCTCTAACATATTCAACAAATAAGCTAACCATATCAAGAAGTGCTGAATTATTCTGATTCTCTATTCTTTCAGATTGCTTAATTGTCAGATATAGAAAGACAAGTGCAATCGGAACAGATACAGCCATTAGAATAGCAAGTTTGAAATCAATACTTGCAAGACCGATAAATACGACTGCACCTATCAAAAAATCGCCAAACATTCTCGACCACATGTGTCCTACAACAAGAGACATATTATCAACATCTTTGTGTAAAATTGTATTGATCTCTCCCAGTCTTTCATTGGTATAAAATCCCAAACTGAATTTTTTCAATTTAATAATCATGCGTTCTCTGATTTGCTGAACAATATCAAAACCTGCACTATGCTTTTTCATATCTGCAACCATATTACAAATGCCTTTGAATACTACAAGTAACCCAATTGCAATAAAACCTTTATATAAACTTGCTAAACTCGTCCCATCAAATATCTGAAACAGTATAGAAAATACGATAACAATCATGGCTATGGAGCTTAGTCCATAAAGGGCAAAGAATACACTTGATATAATCAAATCTCTCTTGCCGGTTTTTGTAAGCAGCTTTAACATTTCTCTAAACATTTTCTGTTACCACCTCTTTCAAATTCCATCTATCTACCTTGTTCTGTGCTTCAACCATATCCTTATAGAACTCACATCTTTTCATCAACTCTTCATGGCTTCCTGCATCAAGAACAACACCCTTATCCATAACTATAATTTGGTCTGAATCTCTAATTGTGTTTAGATGATGAGCAATTGTAATAATGGTTTTATCCTTGCTTAAATCGTCAATTGCTTCGCCGATTAGTCTTTCATTTTCACTATCAACAGCTGCCATTGCTTCATCTAATATTAAAATCGGTGCATTTTTCAGTATCATTCTTGCTATGGAGATTCTTTGTTTTTCTCCACCAGATAACTTAACTCCCATTTCACCTACTCGTGTTTCATATCCATTTGGCAATGCTGAAATAAAATCATGGCATCTTGCTTTTTTAGCAGCTTCTATGACTTCTTCTTTTGTTGCATTTAGTTTTCCAATTGCTATATTTTCAAAAATACTTAAATCAAAAAGGATAATTTCTTGTTGCACACTACCAATCAGCATTGAGATATTTTCTTGACTATATTCTTTTATATCTTTTCCATTTATCAGTATTTGTCCTTCATCTGCATCCCAAAATCCCATAAGCAAATTAGATACGGTACTTTTCCCACAACCACTTGCTCCTACAAAGGCATTCAAACTATTTTTCTTAAAATTCAAATTGATATTTTTAAGCTCAAAGCTATCTTTTCCGTATGCAAAATTCACATCTTTAAATTCTATATTTCCAAATTCTAAACCTTGTTCTGTCTTTTTCTTTGGAAGCGGAACTGTTAAAACTTTTCCAATCGCCTTTAGTGCTTCCTTAAACACAATAGAAAAATGTTGCAATGTAGCCGTCTTACTTATAGATGCAGTAAAAGCAGACGATAAAATAATGGCAAGTATAAAATTAGGGGTTGTAATATTTCCATAGTAAAGAAATATACTTCCCAAAATCATGACAATAACTACTCCAATTTCCATAAATATGTCAATGAGTCCCATTGGAATTGTAATTGCTCCCATGCTCTTTTTAACCCAGTAAATATATTCTCTTGCCGTTTTTAATGTTCTTTCACTAATCTCCTCTTCTTTAGCAAAAGCCTTAATCACAGAAATATTTTTTACATATTCCATTAGCTCTTCTCTCATCTTATTTTCATGGTTAAAGTAAATAGCAAAGTTTTTATCCATTGTTTTCTGTGAAAGAACTTTTACCAAATACATGAGTGGAACTCCAGCAATCATTCCAAGAGCAAGACGCCAATCAACAAAAATCATAGCTACAAAAATAATGGTAGGCAGAAGTGTAACTGCCATTATTTCAGGAAGACCATGGGCAAGGTATACTTCCACTTGCTCTACATCATGTTGAACAATGTTGGTAAGCTCTCCTGTATTATGTTCTTTAAAGAATCCCAAACTTAGTTTTTTCAGATGACCGATAATATCTAACCTAAGTTCTGTTAATTTTTCGTATGCTTTCTCATGGGCAACCTTTGTTGCAAAATAATAAAACACTCCTTTTAATACAAACGATATAAAGATTCCCAAGAATATATACTTTAAATTACCTTCGTTAATATTGTTTGTGATTAAAGAACTAATCAAATATACAAGTAAGATTTGTGGTATCAAATCAAATACTATTTTTAAAGCAAGAAGTGAATTGGATAAACTATTTTTCCCAATCACTTTTTTCCTTAATTCTTTTTCCGGCATGAACAACTCTCCTTTCAAAATTGAATAATATTGAATTTTAATTCAGTATTAAGGTTTAAAGTAAGACTTTGCTGATTACGCAAAGTCTATTTTATCCGATCACTATATTTTTTTAAATTACTGTATCAGCAAATCAAAAATTATAGCACAATCTTTTTCCATTTTCTAATCTTAGTTCTAAACGTTCCAAAAGGGGCAACCGTATTAACATGAATAAACTTATAAACTTCCCATGTCGCTGTTTTAGTAGCTTCATCAGCCCATTTTCTCATATGCGGTTGAAATAATTCTTCTTCACTTAGTGTATCAATCATTGTATAGATAGATATAATATTTTCTTTCAATCGTTTCTTTAATTCTTCTATCGATAAATGAGCATAAGTATCGGTAAACCACTGATATAATTCTCCAAGTTGATTCCATTTAAACATATCCGACGGTGTCTTTACTTCAAAACCGTTTTTCTCATCTTTTTCCCATTTCAAAACTAATGTTGTCCATCCGAGTTGATAAGCAAGATTTTCTGCTGGTGTTCTGTCAACTTCAGGGACTCTCTTATCTTTGAGAGATTCAGGAATAATATCAAATTCAGAAATATACTTTTCAAAACTTTTATTTATCTCAGATTTCAGTTCTTCTTTATCTTTATATATCTTCAAAATATCTCCTCCAAAAATTTAAATTTATCGCATTTAAATATCAAATCAACTTACAATGATTCCACTCCCTTGTAATAACACTTTGCAATAAGTTTTAGCATATCTTTTGCCCACTTTTCACTTTGATAATGCCTTGCTATTTCAAGAAGTCCCTCTGTAAAGTTACTGGCTAAAATATGGGCAAGCATTGGATCATATTCCTGTTTCGATTGTCTTTTTAAACTTACTTCAATATGAACCTGCATTTGCGATATGAGTTTTTGTTTTGCTTCTGTATGCTTTGTACCTGAGCTTTTATCCATTAAAATAATTAACTTCTTACGATCTTTTAAAAGTTCATGAATATAATTTTCTCCAACTTCATCAAATCTTTCAGAAGCAGAACCTTTTTCCAAAGATTCTTCCTCATTAAAAGCTGACTCGAAGTTTATATAAACAGAACTTACTACTGCATCAAACAAAACTGCCTTATTTTTGAAATAGGTATAAATTAGTGCCACAGGAATATCTGCTTCTTTTGCAATTTCTGTTAATTTGGCACCTCTATAATCCTTTTTATAAAATACTTTTTCTGCTGCTTCGAGTATTCTATTTCTAACTTCTTCTTTTAATACTTGTGCCATAGCACACCTCTTTCGAATAAAATACTGAATCTCAATTTAATAATAAATCTAAATTAAATATTTTTCAATAGTGCTCTGAAATTATATTCTGAGTATGGTATAATTCATTTATTATAAATAACACGCTTAACGCTTATAACTATAATAGCAAGCACAGTAAGTGAGTACCCACTTACGAAAAATTGATGAAGCAGAACCTTTATGGACTGCTTCTTTTTTTATCAATTTTGCCTTGTTAGGGAGAACCCTAAGACCCAAATTATTTATTATAAGGAGAACTGCTATGGATAATAGAAAAATAAAAAATCAACTTAAAATATATTTAACAGATAAAGAAAAAAATTTTTTTGAAAAGAAAGTGAAACTTCCTAATTGCAAAACCATGTCCCACTTTCTTAGAAAGTGCGTATTAGAAAAAGAGATTTATGTAGTACATTTATAACCATTTAGAAACTTACAATGGCTACTTTCAAATGCTACGAATAATATAAACCAGATTGCAAAAGCAACTAATACAACTGGTCTTATTTACAAAAATGAGATTGAATCTATGAATAAACAGATAGAAAAAATATCAAGAGAAATATGGCAGATCCATTCCCTACTTCTTAATAAATCAAAAGGTAGTTCTGGTGATTAGTATGGCAATTACAAAAATATATCCTATAAAATCAACTCTAAATTTGGCAATAGACTGTATAACTAAGAGTAAAAAAACTGATTAAAAAGGCTTGGTATCTTCATTTAAATGTCATCCGTCTACTGCTCATATTCAATTTATGAAAACACGAAAGATTATATTCTAAAGCATATTTTGAAACAAAAAAGAAGTAGAATAATTCCACTTCTCATGATTAATATTTCCTTGTCTATAATTTGCCAGACAGTGTCTGTTAAATAAATCTAATTGATCTGTTTTTGCCTTTATATAAATAGTCAACGCTTGGACTATCTTCTGCATTTTTGTGATGGAATTTAACGATAAGATAATCATTAATATTTGTAGGTTGATCGTTGACACTTTCCTTGCGGTATCTTTGGTATTTTCCTCAATATCAGCAATTATGCCGAATATCTCATCTTGGTTCTCAATTTTTAAACGATCTTCTGAAGTGTTTTTCATGATTTCAACTTCTTTTACTTCCTCGGCTTTGAGTAGAATTATTTTTTATTACTAACACATGCAGTCAATGACAAAATGGTTATTAAGACCAGTGTTATTCCAAGATGTTTTTTCATCGTTTTCATCTCCCCTTTCGATTTATTATCATGCTCCCTCATACACTTTATTATTCTGTGCAATCATGCTGAAACTTTTAAAATCAAATTTTCTAAAATATACTCCTTGATTTGTGCATAAGTAGCCTTACTTTCGATACCTATCAAGCCAAGCTCATCTACCTCAATTTCAACATTTAGATTTATATCACATCAGGTTTGGACAAAGGTGTAATCGCCTCAGCCGTCGAATTTTGCCAATCGAATCACCCTGGCGATCGCTTCTCTTGGAGATTCTTGGCATGATCAAGTCCTTAGCTTTTTGTAAGAAGGGCAATCGCCTCGCCATGCTACGAGGCATGGACGAAGCGATCAAGCCCACCAACACCTGCTCCTACCGTGGTATCTTTATGCACAAAGCCTATTGATTTTATAAGGTCTATCATATTTTTTTCAATCATAGTTTTTTTGATTCGGCTATTTTACATGATATTTATGGTGTAGCTGCAAAGAAGTATTTAAAAATTGTGTCCATATACTTGACTATGTTGCACCTTTCTTTCTAATTTTGGGCGAAGAAAAAACAGTAAACCGATTTGATTTACTGTTCTTATGGTATCTCTCATCAAATTATTAAATTGTTATGCAACTCTAAATTTATCTTCCTAAAAAGCCAACAAACAAAGCTTGAATTGTAGCTATAATTGGTACAAGAAAAAATGGAACTAATAAAAAATGTTCTCGAATTGCCAAATGTTTCATCCAATTATTAAACTCATAATCTTTGTGTCCCTCTGTTCCTGGAATAACTATCTTTTCTTTATATTTTCCTTGAAATAAGAGACAATCCAATAACAAAAAATCTCCTATATTTAATATACTCCACTGAATGTATCCCATCCAAAATATATTCCAAAAGCCAACGATTCCTGAATGTATAATGCTTATTGTTGAATAAATAAAACAAACTCCTACAATAATGATAGTAAGTATCATGTTTATCTTTTTCTCTTGCTTTGTCATTTGTTTCGGAGCTATTTTTTGGATAGCCTTTGGATAAGAATCCAAAAAGAATCTTGGATTAATAAGTACCAAAGAAGCCACTGCACCGTTAAAAATAGCTGCTATAGCAATTCCGACAAGAATTGCCTGTATTAAATCCATAAAATCATCTCCCTTTTGCTTTTAAATTCATATTACTTTGTAAATAATAATTTAATATTACTTTTTATATGCAATCATCACACCAATCGGTGCAAGACCTCCATATACCAATTTCATTTCAACTACTGAAAATCCATATTCTTTAATAAAATCTTCAAATTCCTTTTTATCCCATTCTTGATACATCTTAAATCCTATAATAGACATCAACCTTTTTATCATTTTTCTTTGCTTTCCCTCTTTCCATAGAAAAGTGGGGGCGAATAAAGTTCCATTCGATTTTAACACCCTATATATTTCTTTCATTGCCTCATCCGGTTTAGGCATAATATGAAGTGCATTAGCAATTAACACACAATCAAATTTTTCATGCGAATAGGATAATGCTACTGCATCGGCTGTTTCAAATGTAAGTTTTTCGTATTCCCCACGCTTTTTAGCCTCTAAAATCATTTGCTCAGAAAAGTCTGTAGCAATCCAACTTTTCGTATGCTTTGAAAGACTAAAGGACAATTGTCCTGATCCACAAGCGAGTTCAAGCACCTCCATGTCTTTATTCAAATGAGGACGAATGTAATTGCATACTTTATCATATACTCCTTTGTCTTTTTTCATGAAAGGAGTATATAGCTTAGCAAATTTATCCCAAAATTTTTTATTGCTTTTATCAATCATTTCAACGCTCCTTTAAATATAAAAAGAATCCTATCAATCTTTATATTGAGCCTATTTTCTAATTCATACCTCGTAAGAGAGGAATAATAGCTGTTCCTATACCAAGTAGGAATGTCATAAATGCAGAAAGTCGTATGCTGTCATTCTTTTCTATTAAATCATTTTGAAGTGTCTCAAAGCATCCATGATGGCTTCTTCTTTTTCAGGTGTACACTGTGGAATAATTTGTTACTCCTTTTTAGACTTGTTGCAATGTTATCGTAATTCTATTCCACATTTTCTTTTTATCTGTGCAATATATAATGCCGGAACTTTTAATTCAAATTTATTTCAAACATATTCTTTGATTTGAGCATATGTTGCCTTACTTTCACAACTTGTCAAATCAAGCTCATCCAGCTCAATTTAAATATTTATATGCTTATAAGACATCGAGTTTGGACAAAAGTGCTACCGTCTCGAAGTGGATTGAGTAGTCAGTATGAATAAAATTTAATTTTTAGGGAAGCCTCGTATGTGGAAATATATCCATAACAAATTCGTTAAATTCTTCATTATAAGTCCAAGCTCTCCTTGTTTAACAAAAAGTCAAATAAATTAATAGTGAGTATTCCATTTTCATCTAAAAACGGCTTTATTCGATCTTTCACGATAATTATTTTCTTAAAAGAGTCATCAATATTTAACAAGGAGGCTTTTTCTTGATTTGTTTTTTCGATTGATGGAAGCCTATATGCAGATTGAATATAATATCTTTTGCTTCCAAGGTTGGCTATGAAATCAACTTCCAGCTGTTTCTTTATATCTTTATTATTAACATTTTCCCTTTTAATGACCATTCCTACATCGACCATATAGCCACGATATCTTAATTCGTTATAAATGATATTTTCCATTAGGTGGGTTGGTTCTATCTGTCTAAAGTTTAATCTTGCATTTCTCAACCCTACATCTTCAAAGTATATTTTATAAGGCGTTCCTATATATTTTCTCCCTTTAACATCGTATCTATAGACTCTTTTTAAAATAAAAGAATCTTCAAAGTAGCCTATAAACTTATCAATTGTATTTGCAGAAATTTTAGATTTTTTTATGGACTTAAAAGTTGAAGCTATTTTACTTGGATTCGTAAGACTTGAAATTCCTGATGCTAAAATATTAAGTAAGTCTTCTAGTTCAGAAGTTAAGCGTATGTCATACCTATGAACAATATCTCGCAAATATACATTTTCGAGTTGCCCCTTTAGATAATTCATCTTATCTTCATCCCTTTTCATTAAAGCTCCAGCTGGTAAACCTCCGTAAACTTGATATTCAGCAAAAGCATCTTCTTTGTCGCCATCATAAGTTTGAAGAAATTCAGAAAATACAAGGGGCATAATATGAATCTCGTCACCCCTACCTGCAAATTCAGTGATTACATCTTTAGACAGAAACTTTGAATTGCTTCCCGTGACATAGACATCAAAATTATCTTGACGCAAAAATCCATTTAAGACTTGCTCAAAGGATTTAAGCAATTGAACTTCATCTAAGAGGATATAAAATTTTTCCTTGTCATTAGTTTTGCTCATGATATAGTCTAAAAACTTTTTAGAATCTACTAATCTTTCACCGCTTAGTACATCTAAATCCATTAAATCTTCGTCAATTTTTAATAAATCTCTTCCTGAATCAAAGGCAAATTTTATAATATGTTTATTATCTACTCCATTTTCAAGCAAATGATTATAAAATAGATTATTAAGCAAGTAAGATTTACCGCTCCTTCTTATTCCTGTAATAATCTTAATGAACCCATTGTCCTTTTTTCGTATTAATTTATCTAAATAATAATCACGCTTTATTTCCATAAACCTACACCTCTATCTATTTAGAATTATTTCCGTTTTGGAACTTAATCTAAGTATATTATAAGGTGTAAGTTCATATAATTCAAATCTATTTAAAAATAATTCCATATCGGACATATTTTTAAATTAGTGTTTAACATTTCCATTCACGTATTTGTCCAGCTTGTGTTCAAGTAATTATCCACAATCCATTCAAGTAATTATCCGATTTTTATTCAAGCACTTGTTCGTGTCCTATTTTCTTATATTTAAGATATAATACTTTTGGAACAAGCCCTTGCCATATGTGGCGGGGATTTTTTGCAATCAAAAGACCCGACTTGGTTCGCATTGTTAAGAGGCGTGTCGGGTACTGTTATTTCTATTGTATATTTACTTTTTATCCCTGTCAATTTTCTATTTCAACTTCAAGTCCTGATTTGAATATTACTTTAAACTTTTTTCATAAATGACTATCTTCTCTACTAGTTTTCTTACCAATTCTTCATTATAGCGTTCTATTTCTAATTCCTGATTTTCTAAAAACGCTTATTTAACTGTTTCTTAAATGATTCCCTTATTTTGTTTGTCTATATACTAGGTCTTATTTATTTAGGATATTCTAAATAAGTGAAGATATTCTCTTTATTTTCCAAACTTTCTTTTACTTTTGGATATTTCCCTGACCATAAGGCTATTTGACTAAGATCCAATAGATAAAATGGTATGTATCCTGTTCACTACAGAAAACATACCATTGAAAAGATATTTTTTATTTATATTTATACGTAAATAAGGCTATACATATATTTATTACTAATAATATCACAATTGGTAGGAAAAAAAACAACAATTCATCACCATTTGTACTGCCCATGGCTACACCAACAAATGATATGAATGAGCTAATTATAAATAGGCCTATAACAAATAGATATAAATATATATTTTTGTAAAAAGCAAATACAAAAAACATAAGGGTTAGCATTATATAGGGTCCTGCAATAAATGGTCCTTTGGAAAAGACTTCAAAAATAATATTTCCTGTTGGAAAAAACAAAAGACCTAACAATATAATTAAAATCATCACTCCATAATATAGTCTGCTTAGTTTAAATTTTAAATAAAAATTTTTTAATCTATCTTCTCTTTTTAATTTTTTGTTCATAGTTCATCACCACACAAAATTAGAATAACATATTTTCCAGGAATGTTTAATTTTATCCTAAGCCAATCTTCCAATTGGAATAATGAGATTTATTTTTTTATGCATATTGAAGTCCTTAATTCAACCTAATTAATATTATATCATTTTTATTATATGATAAGCAGTCTGATATTATCCATCCTGTTCACTCCATCTAAAATATCCATAGTGTCTACACACCCTGCAATAATCTACACTTGAACTGTTCCCACAAGGTGTTTTTCTAATAGAAAAATGGCTTTAAGGTTTCTTTCAACAATCCTAAAATCCATTGATACCAACAGTCTTGTAACATCTTATCCTATTCTCTTGACATCAATACTACACTCTCATCTTGTTCATTATTGTCCAAACTTATATTCAAGCCATCGTCTATAATTGGGAGCTTGAAAGTAATTGATTTTAGCCATTGTCCGTTAGGTTGTTTTTCTTCATAAATTTGAATTTCAGAAATCAAAGCTGTAATTAACTGCCTACGCTCTACATCATTCATAACTTTATAGAGTTTATCAAAATAGATCAGAATCTTATATATGTTATCTCCTGTGAGTTTTTCAGCTTCAATAGTCTGTTTCTTTGCTTTCGCATCAATTAGTGATGATTCTAATTCATCTATTTTGTCATACATACGATATAGTCTATCATCTAAATCCTGTTTCCTTCTCTTATAATGCTTATCTTCAACATCTAAATTATCTATTTCCTCAATTAGCTTAAACTTTGTAGAATGACTCTTCCTCAATTCCTTTTGGTAATTATCTATTTCTTTTTCTATTTCAGAGGTATCCACCTTCATGTTGATTTTTTCTTGCATCATAGAAGCAAATTTCGGATTACTTACTATCTTGACAATCACCTCTGCAACAGCATCATCTAACAATTCTTCTCTAATTTGCTTACGGAAAGTACACTTATGACCTCTTATCATCTGCCTATGTTTACAACCATAGTAATAAAAATCTTTATATTTTGTGCCATCTTTCTTTTTCTTGGTACACTTGTTTCCAAACATTCCCACTCCACATATCGGGCATTTTACAATTCCAGAAAGCAAGTGTGTGCGTGTATCTTTTCCTTTATTCACATGCTCATATTTCTTTGCTTGAGATTTTAGCTTAACCTGAGCAGCTTGCCAAACTTCATCGGAAACTATAGCTTCATGTATCCCTTCAGATATTAGATATTCATCTTGTTCAACCTGCTTATATTCATTTCTTGTACCATGAACTTTTTCTAAAGTTCTTCTTCCAAATGCTATTTTCCCATTATATACAGGATTCTTTAATATCTTTCTTATAAGACCTGCATCAAACAAAGGATTCTTACCATTCTGTCTTGGAATTTTTCTAATTCCATGATTCTCTAAGTATTTAGATAGCCCATTGGCTCCTATCGTAGTATTTACATACTGGTCGAAAATCGTTCTTATGGCAACTGCCTCTTCCTCATTTATAAACAGCTTGCCATCTTCAAGTTTATATCCATACGGAGCAAAGCCACCATTCCATTTTCCTTCCCTTGCTTTTTGAATTCGACCTTCCATTGTTTGAATACGAATGTTTTCTCTTTCTATTTCAGCCACAGCTGATAAAACAGAAATCATTAGTTTCCCAGCATCTTTAGATGAATCAATGCCATCTTCAACACAGATAAGATTAACTCCATAATCCTGCATTATCTGAAGTGTAGAAAGAACATCAGCTGCATTTCTTGCAAATCTTGATAACTTAAACACAAGAACAAAAGATACTCCATCTTTTCCAGATTTTATATCTTCCATCATTCGATTGAACTGTTTTCTACCTTCAATAGACTTGCCAGACTTTCCGGCATCTTCATACTCTCCGACAATTTCGTAATCGTTGTAAATAGCAAAAGCTTTCATTCGTGATTTTTGTGCCTCTAACGAATACCCCTCTATCTGTATTGACGTAGATACTCGTGTATAGAGGTATACTTTTATTTTTTCTTTTAACATAGCATTAACCTCAATATAACTTTTCTATATCATATATAAACTTTGATTTTTGAATTTAAGTTTGGACTATCATTTCAAGTATATTATAACACTTTTATTAATCCGTCTCAATTTGTGTTTTTGCCATGTCAAAACTATTTTTCATCTCTTGATTTTTTGCTGGCGTTGGATCGGGCAGATTATCTAAATCTAAAGCACCAGCATATTTTGCAATCAGATTTGCTATTAAATCAGCCAATCCATTCCAGTCATTGTCCAATATATACCTCCTCTAAAGTTTTATATCTAATAATTATTTGTTTAATTAAGTTTTACGACATTGACAAGTGCTTTGGATTAGCAACATAGGAATCTCACCTCCGCCTCTATTCCGGATGAGCCGGCTTCAACCTTAGAAGTATCATTATCCTCATTTTCTTCATAGCGGATAGGGTATCCCTCCCTATATTCAAACTCTTACTTATCGCTCTCTTTCTTTTTGCTTAGCAGAACTTTTTTTGCCGAATTATTCAGCCGAAAGATCTTGGCGGATAGGTTATTACGCTCCAAAAATAATTAACGTCTTGTCTTGGTCTATTCAATTGTTAAGGTTCAAAATTTATCGAGAGCTATTAGTCTTTTTAAAATTTGATCCTCAGAAAATATTTATCTTGACGAAACAAAATTCTATAAATTACTCTCTTATACTTAACAGTGAAAAGAAGTCTTTCTTGGTAACCAATTTTGAAATAGAATTTGCTTATATAAAAAGGTCCAATTCCCACTGCATAAGTAGCAGTGAAAATTAGACCCTCTTGGTAATTGTCATCTAGAAGTCTTCTAGCATTTCTTTAATTTTCTAATCGCCTTTTAAGTGTCATATTTATATTTTTATTATCTCTAGCATACTTTGATACCTTTTTAGACTTAAAGTCTTTAATAGTGGCTTTCCACCTCTTTTTACCTATAAAGATTCTCCTACATCATAGTTCATTTTTTTATTTCCTCCTTGATGTCTTAGTTTTTCTTTATCTTCTTCATACCATTTTAAGATTGTCACATATTGGTTTTGATAGGTCTTACCACTGCTTTCCATGTATCTGGATAGTTTATTTATCATTATTTCTGTGTGTGAGTTTAATTTTTCTTTAAGGTTTTTATATTCTTCTTCAGTTAATCGAACATTTTTGAATTCTCCATAAAAGATGGGGGTGGACTTTTTATCTATCTCTCCCTCTCTCTCTTTATCTATCTCTATATCTTTATCTATCTCTATCTCTTGTCGGACATGGGTTGGACTCATTAAGGACAATGTCCTCTGTTTATTTTGTCTGTATCTTCTTTTTTTCTCTGCCCAGGCTGTTTCTGATCCGATTAAGTTCGGTATTTCTGTTAAATAGTATTCATCATTTTCTGTTACAACTTCTAGTAAACCTTGATTGATTAAATAATTAGCTGTGACCATTACATCATCGTCTGTTTCATCTATGGTTAGTGCTAACTCTTTTATAAAATCACTTTCTACTCCATCATAATAGAGTTTGCCCTCATCTTTTAGGCTTAGTAGTAGAAGTTTGAGGTAGATTATCGTGTAGGTATCTCCTCCAGATATTCTCCTTAGTCTTTTTATCCTTTTGTCTGTGAAAAATTCTTCTTTTAATTTTATCCAATAATATCTTTTGTTTGTTGCCATATCTGCTCCTTTCTTGATTTTCGATAATCGAAATTCTTGATTTCCGATTTTCGGAATTCTTGATTTCCGATTTTCGGAAGTCTTGTTATTTTAGTTATTTAAGGGTGTAACTTTTCGTTACTCCCTTAGATTTCTCTGGTCATATCTTTTTTACTTGGTTTTACTTTTTCTTTTACTTTTCTTTTGACTTTTTCTTTTGTCTTATCCTTGTTCTTGGATAGGTCTTTGTATTTCTTTATTTGTTTTAGGATACTTTCTTTTTCTTTTTTATTTTCCTTGGCTATGACTTGCTTAAAGGCATATTCCATTACTTTTATGTCTTTGGCTTGGAAGAATATTTCATAGTTTTTGCTTTCTTTGTTTTTCATTACTGAGAAACTTACTCCAAGTTTGTTTAGTTCTTTTCTTAAGTCTTTGAGGTTGCTTTGATCTATGCTTATATTTTCTAGTTGTCCTTTTTTGTAGAGGTCTTTTATTTTTATTTCATCGCCAATAAGGCTTTTTAGGTTTCCATTTGCTTTTTCTAAAGTATCATTCATCTTTTTTCTAATTTCTTTGTCTAATTTAATTGATTCTTTTGCTGCCTTTATTGTGTATGATATTATGGTTTGTGCTGCTTGCCCTGCTTCTTTGCTTATTTCTTCGTTTATCATGCTTTATCTCCTTTGTTTGAATTAAAAAAAGGGAAGTATAGGCTTTAATTTTTCTATACTTCCCTTTGATTGTTTTTATTTTATTGTTCTTGGTGGTGGAATGCTTTATTTTGATGTTTTTATAGCTTACTTAGGTTTTGTACCTTTTATACTTTAAAATAGCTTACAATGCCTTTCCACCTTTAGTAGTTTGTGTGTGTTCTTTTGTCTGATAGATAGTTTTTCATGTTGGAATATATAATCTGTATTTCTTCATTGTTCATTGCTTTTATTTCTTCTGTGCTTTTATATGTTTTGTATGTTCCATCTTCGTTTGCTTTTATGAGTTCGTCTATTAGCTCTTGCCTTTTATTCATCTCTATTACCTCCTAGATCTGCCTTTAGTTGTTTGGTCATATTATAGCTTGGATAAGATATTTTTACCAGGTCTTATCTTTCTTGATCCATTTTCTTGTTTTTCATCATTTCTCTGTATTCATTGTCTTTATTAACTTGGTCTTGGAACTTTTTAATCTGTACTATTACACTTGGTTTTTCACCTTGTTTTATTAACTTATCTATTTCTATGGATAAGTCTATACCTAATTCTTTGTTTACAAAATCTACTGAATATTTTATATGATTAATTTCCTGGTATTCATCTTTTATCTTGTCTTTTTCTTTATTTATTTCTTCAAGATTTGCCATTAAAAGATTTTTTTCTTCATTCCATTTTTTAGGACTTAGCTTTTCCTTGTCTGATAGGAGTTTTTTTAATTTCCCACTTACTACCTTATATTGGTCTATGTCTTTCTTATATTTGTTATAGAATGCGTCTTTTGTGAATATATTTTTCTTTTGATATTCTTCATAAACTCCTTTTTTGGCTTTGTAGATTTCATAGTATAGAATTTTCTTTTCTACATCTTCCATTTCTTTATGGATTGTCTTTGCTTTTTTATTTAGCCTATAGCTATTAGACTTTAAACTTTCTATTTTTGTTTGTAACTGACCTATGGTTTCTATATTATTTTTTCTTAAATAACTATATGCACTTGTTAGCTTTCTGAAGTCATATTTTTCTTTATTTGTTTTTGCATATCCTTTTAGATATTTACTTTTTTCTTTTTGAATTTCTGAATAAGTTAATAGATAATTTGTTAGATTAAAAAGTTTAGGGTTGTCTATTACCTTATCTCTTTCTATATCCTTAAATTTTTCATAAGCCGTAGATAAGTTATCTAATAGATTTCCTATCCAACCCTTTAATGTTTTTATCTCTTCTTTTATTGTTTTTACAAGGTTATTATATTTTCTTATTTCTCTATTGTAGTTTCCCTTGTCAGTTTCTATTCCCTTTCTTTCCATTGCACTTGCTGCTGATCCTAAATGGATTGTCGGTAGATAATCTGAATTTTGTCTTTTAAAACTCCTATGGTCTACTCTTTTTTCTATCTTGTTTTTTGCTAGGTATTCATTGCAAAGGTCTGAAAAATTTTCTCTCCATTTTTCTACATTGCCTTTATCGTTCCATGTTGTTAGTTCTACTTTTCTTGTTTTGGGTTTTCCATTTTTGTTTAAAATCTTTTCTCCTTTTTCATCTAGGATATATTCTTTTTTTGACTTTGCTAAGAACTCTCCTTTTTCGTTTATGGGTCGCATTATGGTCATTATATGACAATGGATATTTCCATTTTTATCTTGACTCTCATCATGAATTGCATAATCTACTATCATTCCTTGTGATGTTAGATTTTCTTTTATATATCTTTCGACTAGGTTTTTATTTTCACTTAAAGATAACTCTTTTGGTAGTCCTATTATGAATTGTCTTGCTAGTTGGGCATTAGAATTTTTTTCTGTCATTTCTACTTTATTCCATAAGGTAGACCTATCATTAAATTCTTTTGGTATATGATCAGGCAATATTATATTTTTTACTAATACTTTTTCTTTTCTTGTATAGTCATGGGTTACTCCGTCCCATTCATTTTTTATTTTTTCTCCACTTATATATGCTGCACTTGCTACTGCACTTTTTCCTTTTCCTCTTGATATTATGTTTACTGAAAAATGAAAACTGTCTGCCATTTTTATCACTTCCTTTCTTTTTTTGTTGTTTCACCCTAAAGGGTACAAGTAGGTGGAGGCTTAATAGATTTTTATATCCTCTTTGTGAATGAGCGTTTTGAAATGATAGAATAGAAAAAGCCGACTACTGAATTAATTTTTGTTGTTTCACCCTTACGGGTACAGGCAGTTAGTCGGCTTAATTGTTTTGTTCATTTCAAATTTTAAAAGTCAAGGGCGAGCCTTAGCGAGTTTATTTACCCTTGATTTTTAAAAAGCGAATGGTTGTTGCTCCCTGCAAGGGTTTGGCTCCGCAGGACGCAAGCACCCTTTAGGGTGTATAATTGCGCCCTTGTAACCAAGGGACAATTATGTTATTTCATCTTTAGATGATTTTTCTACATTATCATCTACTCTTTCTTCTAAAATTTCCATCATGTTTAATCTTATTTCTTCATCATTTAACATTTTTATTAACTTATAAAATTCATCTTTTGTTAAGTTAATACTTTCTTCAAAAATACTTTCAAACACTGCTCCTTTTTCTATGAGTCTTTTGTTTCTTGCTTTTCTTTCTTGTTCATTAAGTTTTTTCTTCAACTGTCTTTTTTGATTTTGTAATTGTTTAATACTTTCTTCTTTCTTTTTAATCTGTTCTTCAATACTTAACTTTATTCTTTTACTTGCCATAATATTTCCTTTCTTAAAATAAAAAAACGACTAGATTTTTATTTCTAATCGTTTTTTATATTTCAACTGTCAAATTAATCTTATAAATTACTTTTTGTCAATATAAGTCGCATAATTTTTGTATAAATAAATGGTTGCCATTAACCAAAGTATTATAATTACAAGTTTCATCGGAATACTTAAATTTGATAAAAATACTAATAGTTTCTTAAGTATATGGTTCTCATCTAAAAGGTCTATCTCAAGTATCCTTCTCACAAATGATATAATTAAAATTAATACTGAAAAAACCAAATAAAACCAAAACAAGATTTTTTTTATCATATTTACTATCCTACTTAGAATGCAACAAACATTATTGTTTTTGCTGCCCAATGAGCTGCTGTTTGATTCCAGCCCCATTTATTTATTAAGAAGTTCTCTATACCATTTTGATGATCATCTTCCCACTCAAATAAATAGTCTGTAAAATCTGCTAGTCCTTTTTCACCCATTTTTACCCCGAATTTCTTCGCGGCTTTCTTTAAAATTGGTTTAGCAACTTTAACAACTTTTTTTACTGCCGATACTTTCCATCTTAGTTCTGTTCCACTATGATTTATTAAATATTGTTCTTCTAGAAAATTGATCTCTTCATAATTTAAATCAAGTTCATTTTTCAATTCAAATAGCTCTGACTTCTTATAATCAGGTAATTTATTAGTTAACAAACTCTCATATTTGACTTCATCGTTTGAAGATTTATACTTACTGTAGCTAGAAGCAAAAACTGGTACAGTAGTTTGAGAAAAGATTAGAATCGCCATAGTTGTCGCAAATAGTTTTTTGTTTAATTTAGAATTTTTCATATATCCTCCTAATATAATTTCTTAGTTTTATAATTTGATTTCTACGTTATATTAATTTAATAGGAATCTATCAATATTAGCTTTAATATTTTATCCTTGTATGTTTCGCCTGTACCTTGCTTAAAATGTAGGTTTACAGTATATTTTGTCTTCCCAATATCCATAATTAACTGTTTATGTGGTGGTACTTGTATTTTTCTTCTTTCTTCTTCCATAAGTTCTCCTTTCCATTTTTAGACAATAAAAAACAGCAAACCATTTTTGATTTACTGTTACTGTGTTAGTTTTTATTAAATTGCTTGATTTTCAAAATTGAAATTTACCTAATGCGTTTCCCAATTTTCATTTTCTTACGCCATTCTGGTGCCAATCCATCATAAGACCAATATTCATCCATATCAACAATCAAATTATCTTCAAGATAGATAAAACTTACTACATGAAAAGACTCACTATTATCTGTTGGAAAAACCCGACAAGCTAAAATAATAGTATCTTCATTTTCTTCAATTCTCTCTATTTCTCCGTTCCAATTTCCGGGATATTCACAATTTGCCCTTATATACTCATCTAAGGTAAAAAACTCATTTGTGCAATGCCATTTTATAACAGCATTCTTTTGAAAATATTTCCTAAGTTCTTCTGCATTTTGTGATAAAACCGTTTTGAAAAATCTATCTATATCCATAGTAATCACCTTAAAACCAATTCACTTTTTCATCTCTAAACAATGGTGTTTCACTCTCTTTGTAAGGATTGTAGTTATTACAATTACAGCCAAACTCTTTCAATACTTTTATCTTATTATCGGCTGTCCAAACAATCAAAGAAATACCGTCAAATTCTTCAACTTTCCCTGTAGAGATACAATTGATGTGAGACCAAAAACAGGAAATTCTCTCTCCTGTTTTTGGGCTCACATCATTTACAAATGTACATTTTCTCAACAAATTATAATTTTCTATTTATCTAATTTTATTATATCGTTTACATTATTGGAGCAAATAATCTTAAAATAGCTTGCCATAGTCCTTTAAATAAACCATTTTTTGCTTCTCTTTCATCTACTTTATGTGATTCTTTAAAGGAATCCTCAAAATCTTTTTTGATATCTTTTATTACATTTGTATCCTTCATATAAATACCACATTCAAAATGTAAATATAAACTTCTATAATCTAAGTTTATTGTTCCTACAGTTGCTATTTCATCATCGGATAAAAATACTTTGCTATGTACAAAACCATTCGTATAAGTATAAATTTTTACTCCACCTTTAATTAATGTATAAAAATAAGAAGAGGTTAAATCATATACAATTCTTTTATCGGGTATTCCAGGAACAACAATTCTGACATCTACTCCTCTTCTTGCAGCTAAGATTAAACTATTTATCATATCTGTATCAATAATTAAATAAGGTGTATAAATATAAACATACTTTTTCGCTTGATTGATAATATTTAGATAAATATCTTCGCCGGTTATAACATCATCTAATGGACTTTCCCCATAAGGTACAACGAAAGCATTTTCCTTATACTTTTCAGTAAAATTATATTTGTATTTATTATAATCATTATCTTCTTTTTTAAATGAATTCCACATTTCTAGAAACATAACAGTAAAATTCCAAACAGCTTCACCTTTTATCCTAATTCCATTATCTTTCCATACTCCTAATTTACTATTTATATTTATATATTCATCTGAAATATTAATTCCACCAGAAAAAACAGTATGTCCATCAATTATCATCATTTTTCTATGATCTCTATTATTCATAATAATACCTGCAAATGGCGATAATTTATTAAATTGCATACATTTTATTCCATATTTCCCCAGTAACTTTGGATAATTACTAGGTAGCATAGCAAAAGAACCCATATCATCATATAATACTCTTACATCTAGTCCTGAATTTGCTTTTTCTTTTAATATATCTAAAATTCCTTGCCACATAGTACCATTATTAATAATGAAATATTCTATAAAAATAAATTTTTTGGCTTTTTTTAGTTCTTCTAACATAACAGGATAAACGTCATCACCAAGAGAATAATAGTTTATCTCATTGTTTTTCGTTACAGGAAATCCTGCAAATTCACTTATATATTTTAATTGTCCTAAATTTTTAGTATCGATTTCTTTTTTTATAAATTCATCTTGTATTAAGTATTTTTGACCATTTTCTATATTTTCATTAATATTCTTTAAAACTTTACTTCTTTTCATATTATTACTAAGTATGATATATAGAAGTGTTCCAATTAATGGAAAAAGCATAATCAGTAATATCCATATTAAATCGCTACTTAATCTTTTACTATACTTGATAATCATTAAAACAATTATAATACTAAGTAAACCATAAACTACATGAATAATACTTATAAATTCTCCAAATTTTAAATATATAAATAATGTTAATAGAATTTGTATTAATAAACCTATTGCTACAACAATTCCTCTTTTTACTGCCATCCACATATTTTTTCTCCTCATACTAATTCATTTTTATATGTAATACTTTTATCTTCTTTATAGATAAACATTAATTTTGAGTTCTTATCTGTTCTTCCTTTATCAAAGGATAACAAATAAGTACATTACTATCTAGATTTTCTTTGTGCATATCAACTGCTGTTATTTGATGATTATCATATGTTGTATAATAATAAATTCCCTTATTTACATTACAGCAAGATGTATAAATTGTTATTTCAAATTTATCATCACCTAAATCACAGCATCCTCTTTGTTGATCAACGCTACCTAAAATGTGAAAAAATTGACTAACACTTGATTTTTCATCTTCTTTAGAAAAAGAATTTAATTTAGTATACGCTACTCTTATGAATCTTGATTGCGATGATAAATCACCTGGTAGACCTATTGCTCCCATTCCTCTACTATATAAACTTAGATCTAATTCTTTACTAAATTTATTCTCTGGAGATTTAGGTGATAAATACATATAATTATTTAAGGCAAACATTTGCTTATCAAAAGATGGATTATTAGTTAATACCCCTACTGGATTATCATATATTTTTATTCCATCAATAACAGACTCTACAGTTATTGATTGTGTGCTATCGGAAATAATCCAATGTAAGCTAGCTAATGGTAATTTATCACTAAATGGAGTATTTAACACATTCATTTTTTCAATCAAATTTCTAGCTTCATTTACATTTGAACATTGGCTTAAAATCCATGGTATCAGTTCAAATTGAGCAACATTATCTTTTCCTTCCTGTTTTTCTTTATAATGAGCATTTCCAACAAAATTTAAACCTGCTATTGCTAACCCTTTTTCGTTTATTGCATCGTAATATAATGGATAATCTTCAGTAACAAATGCCATTCCAATTATCGCATAATGACTCTTAATGTCATCTACTTCTCTAAATTTAAATTCAAAGTTTCTTGGTGTTATTGTTACTTCATCTCCATATGAAAATTCATAATCCAATGTTCTTCCAAAATAAAAATCTTTCGTTTTATAAGTTGCTGCTGTACACATATTCTTTCCCTTCTTTCTAATACTATTTCTTATCTTTTATATAACTCTCTTTAAAATTACTATTTAGTGATTATATTTAATTCACTAAAAATATCTTTCAAAGATATAAGGGCATTTCTGTTATCAATCATAAATGAAAGAAAATCATTTTTCTTATCATTAGTATCTAGTCTATTCATTACTATTGAAATAACATCTGATTTTATATTTTGTCTATCTAATTCTTTTAATATTGAACAATCTAAGTTTGATAACATTACTACCCTATTGCTGGCGGGTTAACCCGCCAGCAATAGGGTAACATACAGGAAATTCTCTCTCCTGTTTTTGGTCTCACATCATTTACAAATGTACAATACCGTCAAATTCTTCAACTCTCCCCTCATTCATTTTATTTTTGAAGTGCCATTCTACAATAGTTTGATTATCCTTATGAAAAAATTGCTTTATATCCCAAGCAAGCACTTTTCCTCTTGTATTCCATTCATTAAACCAGTGCTTTACTGTTTGACAATTTTCATACTTAGGACTCCAGCTCTCAATATAAATTACATCATCTAAAAAAATATCATCTATACCTAAGTCTTGTTGTGTGAGCCACATATCAAACCATAAACGAATGATTTTTTCTCTTTCATTCATAAATTTAAGCACCTCCAAAATCAAATAATTATATATAATTATACCATTTTTTCACTTACTTTTATAGGTCTAACTCATTCCTCTTTACCTGTGATAGTCGTTTTGCTTGTTCCTGTAAATACTCTATGCAAGTCTTAACTTTTTCTGCTTGTTCTACTTATTTTCGTATTTCTAATATTTGATTGTAAAGGTTATTTTTATCTTTCCTCATATTGGCAACTTTTGATTTCCGTTTGAATATATTTAAGATCTTGGTTTCTCTTAAGTATTCTTTCAGATATTTCTTGAAACTTTCAAATAAAATAAGTTATGCAATATACTCATTGTAAAAATCTTCCTATTTGTTTTTTTAATTTTCTCCAATTAGTCTTAGTGTTTCTTTAAATTCTTTTGTATTTGTTGCTTCTTCTAGTAGGATTTTTATTTCTTCATCTGTTAGTTCTTCTGCATTTTCTATAAGGCTTTCTAAGATTGCTCCTCTTGTTATGAGCCTATGAGTTCTTTCTTTTCTTCTTTTTACTATGTCTTGTTTTAATATCTTATTTTCTTGATTTTTTAGTTGCCTTAATCTTTCTTCTGTATCATCAATTTTTTCTTTTATTTCTTTTGACTCTTGTCTTATTTGCTCTAATTTTTTCATACAAAACTCCTTTCTTGTAATAAAAAAGAGATAACATTTCTGCTATCCCTTTCAAAGTTTCACTATTGAAATTTTATGTCTTTTGAAATATCATCTATGTTTCTATAATGATTTTCTATTTATTATTCTTTCTCCATCCTTTTCAAATTCTGAAAATTTAGCTTCCTTAACTAAATTTGCATTAATATTTATCATTTCTCTATCCATTAATTTCTTCTCCTTAATCTATAAATTTCAATTAAAAAAGCGACTGAACTTATATTTCAATCGCTGAATATCTTATACATTAAATTGTTTTAAGTAGGACTTCTTATCCTTACCATTTTCACCTCCTTCAAATTGTTGGATATAAAAAGCAGCAAATCATATTAGACTTACTGCTTTCTCAATTTCAAATAAACAAATCCTTTTATTTTTTTATAACTATATCTTTTGCACCCGATGGTAAAGGCTTATATCCAGCAAATCCTGGATAACCTGGATAGCCTGGATAACCCGGATAACCTGGATAGCCTGGATTGCCTCTATAAGGATGATTTGTAAAATAATAAATTCTATCCTTATCTACAATAGTTCCTAAATAATCTCCTTTCATTGTAACAACTTCATTATTTCCCCACGGAAGCCATCCTATCAATTTTCCATTTTTGTCCCAAATAAATTTATTAACTTTGAAACAGATCCATTCTCCAGATGAATTGAATAAATAATCAACCAATGTTTTTCCTCCTCTTTCTTAATTTATATCATATATATCATACTCTAAATATCCTTGTATTTGGTGTCAACTTCGCCCTCCCTTTTTGCTTTAAATACTCTTCCACATCAAACAAGTTTTCATTATTATAATCTTCCAACAACTTGTAATTCTTATATTTTGTAACATCAAATTTATCAGATAAGAAAGGTCTTACTCCACAAGCAAGTTCAAGCACCTACATATCTTTATTCAAATGAGGACTAAGATATTCACAAACTTTATCATAAACCTCTTTATCTTTTTTCATATAAGAGGCATACTACTTAGCAAATTTATCCTAAAATTTTTTGTTGGTTTTATCAATCATTTCAACGCTCCTCTAAATATAAAAATGATCCTATCAATCTTTATATTGAGCCTATTTTCTAATTGATACCTTGCAAGAAATGAATAATAGCTGTTCCTATACCAAGTAGGAATGTAATAAATGCAGAAAGTCATATGCTGGCATTCTTTCCTATTAAATCATTTTGAAGTGTCTTAAAGCATCCATGATGGCTTCTTCTTTTTCAGGTGTACACTGTGGAATAATTTGTTTCTCTTTTTTAGACTTGTTGTAATGTTCTCGTAATTCTATTCCACATTTCCTTTTTATCTGTGCAATATATAATGTCGGAACTTTTAATTCAAATTTATTCCAAACATATTCTTTGATTTGAGCATATGTTGCATTACTTTCAGCACTTGTCAAATCAAGCTCATCGAGCTCAATTTCAATATTTATATGCTTATCGACATCTAGTTTGGACAAAAGTGCTACCGTCTCAACCCCTATGGTTATGGGGAACATATCCACGCTCGTAGATGGAAACATATCAAAGATTGGCTCTCGTTTGTAGGAACATATCGACTGTAATTATTTCATTTTCAAGCCTTTATCGATAGCTTCCTGAATAATCTTATGACAACAAACTCCCAACGGATTGTTTTCTTTACAATTAGAATTTTTCATTGCCCCAGTGATGGCATTTACTTCTTTTACGGATTTCGCGCCATGCTTTACAACTGCTTCAATTACCTGATTTTCTGTGACTTCGCTACAATAACAAGCATACTTAGGATCTGCATCTTTCTTAAACCAGATAGGAACTCTAACTTGGTCTTTCAAGAATTTTATTTCATTATCTAAGTTATAGTAAACAACGTCGCAGTCCTCGTTCATGCAAATCTTATATTGATCTCCGTTAACAGCATTACGATAATCATCTACCACTAGATGTTCAACAGTTACTTTACTAACGGAAATCCCTTCATTATTACATACAGGACAATTGTCTTTAATTTGATCCGGCTTTTCTGTTTTGCATCCACAACAACATTCATTATTAATCTTCATATTCTTAGCCTCCATATTTTCATTATAATTTCTTTTTTAAACTAGGTAAAACCAATTTCATATACTTGTCATTTATTAATAGCGTCAAACATTTTAGCTGGTGTTAATTTACTTAGCTCCCTGTTGTCAGCCAACGCACGTGTAGCTTTTTGGTGTATAAACACATCAGTGTCATGTTACCCATTGCTCGGCATTCTTCTAATGAACCCAAATACGTGGAATGGCAACCCTTTTTTAGACAATTTATAACCGAACATTATCAAGCTTGAAAGTTTCTTTAGATTATAAAATATATTCTCAGACAATCAAGGGTAAAAGCTTCGCCCAAATTTCGTTGAAATTTGCCCTTGACAGTCTGTTCATATATTTTATTTAATTTATGAAACTTCCAGAGCTTTTTATTCTGCTTTTCTATATTCTACTGGTGTTTTATATCCTAAAGATCCATGAATTCTTAGGTTATTATACCAATATACGTATTCTGCTAATTTTAGATTAAGTTCTTGGAAATTAGTAAAGTTCTCCTGATATATGAATTCTGTCTTCATTACTTTATTGACTGCTTCGCTTACTGCGTTATCATATGGGCTTCCTTTTTTACTTAGCGATCTTTTTATCCCAAATACCTTTAATATTTCTTCTATTTTTATATTTTTAAATTCTCTTCCTCTGTGAGTTGTGTCTTTTGAAAAGTCAATTTCAGATAATTCATCTTCCCCTATTTCTATATCTAAATGATGTTCTGTATTTAGTTTGGACAACAGAGCTACCGTCTCGCAGTGGCTTGACTGGTCAGTATGGATAAAATTTAATATTTCTCAAAAGCTTCGTATGTGGGGATATATCCATAAATACTAGAAACTATTAAGGTCTTAAAGCAGTAATCGGTATTACGTAAACATCATCATCTCTTTTATAAGTAAAAGGGGCTTTGGCGCATAATACCATCATAAATGATGGGTTGGACATGCTTTTTGTATCTATTTTAGATGCTAAATCTCTTAATATCTCTGCACCTTCCTCAATTAACTTATCTCCACCAAGTTTAATTTCAACTAGACCATAATCTCCCTTTCTTATATGAATCAATGCATCACATTTTAAATCCCACTTATCCCTATACCGACAGGCTCTTACATATAAACAGTTGTTATAATTACTTAAACTATTGCCCCTAAATCATAACCAGTTATTTGTTAGTAATTATTATTTTCTTAGTTTCGCCTTTAAAAAAGGATACTGATATATCCTTTCATCTCTATTTTCACCATATAAAGATCTTAAAACAAAATAATAAATCACAAAATCTAAAACTAAACTGGCACTTAAAAACTCATCTGTAGTTGTAAATCTATTTCTATTTCTTTGATTGTTTGCTCCATGAGTATAAAAATTTCTTGTATCTTTTAATCTTCGTGAGAAATTAAATATAAATTTAGTATCTTCTTTCCAATTAGGATCCATTTCAGAAAACACAACTTTAAGTTCATCTGGAAATCTTTCTAACACTGCTTCTAATTTTTCTCTCAACGTTATATTATTCTTTTTATTTTTATCTAGACATCTATTTACCTCTTCTTTAGTCGATTCTTCAAGTTCAGAACTATCCATAAAGTTTTTTATCTTTTCTCTTGCTTCATTAAATTTTAAATCCTTATCAGTTGATTTTTCTTGGCTTTGTAAGAAATTATCATAGTAGGTCTCCATCATTTTTATTTTATTTACTAGAATGGTTTCTATCTCCAAACTCGAATTCATGTTTTGATAGTATAAGTCGATGATGTACTGTAGCTTATCTTTCTCTTCAAACCACGTTTTAAGCAACTCTCCATAATCATCTTTAATATCACTTAGTCTTAAAGAATTTATTTTTAATTTCGGAGATTCTTTTAAAGCTTGTCTAAATATAAGTCTACCTTTATATTTAGGACTGTGAAACTTACATTCTCCATTTCCAAGATCCTCTATCCACCTTCTGTTCATTTTGTCTTCTAAATAAAATTCAAAATAAGTATATCTTCCAAAAATTTGTGTTAAAAAATCACTAAGTTTTAAAGTCCAATTTGCAATTTCCATAAATATTTCAATTGTTTCTGTTTTATAGTCTTTTGTATAAATTGATATGTATGATTCAGTTTTTACTTGTGCTCCCTGATGAATTACTTGATTTGCTTTAATATCCTTCTTCAAACTTATAATATATTTTCCATCCAAAATTTCAAATTTATTCTTATCAAAAAATTCATTATTATAATGTATCGTAACTGCCTTTGAATCGCTTGAATAATCAAAACTCGGTAAATCAATATTGTACCAATTATCTAAATAATCAATCCCAAAATTTACTTTAGTAGCTATAATTTTTTCTTCAATATTAAAATCAGTATATATTGGGTCTTTATCTAATATATAAGCTACATTCGCAAGATATTTCTCTACTACGTAACCCGGAGCACTGAAAGCGCTGTTAATAATAAAACATTTTTCTAAAATTACAAACAATCCTGAACTTAAATATCCATAAATACGATATATATTCTTATCATAATCAGATCCAAATCCATTAAAACAGCCATTAATGTCTAAAGTAATCCTTCCTTCTGATAATTCAAGTTTTCCTGGTATTGCCCCACCTGAAAAGGTAAAACTCTTCTTTTCGAATAAATCGCCTAAGTTAAATGCCCACATACCCTCAATACTGTAATTATTATCTAAATTGAAAGACTTAATATTTCCCATTTAACCCTCTCCTAATAAAAACAAGTTATTTTTTATAAATTGTTAATGGCTAATTTTACCGTAAACAAAAATAATAAAAAATTTAATCTTAGACTTCTCTTATATTTTCAAGAATAACTACCATCTCAACATGCCTTGAGTGGGCAAAAAAGATGTCGCACCCCACTGGTATCCCCTTGGCGGAAGCCCATATTTCTGAAACAGTCGCCTGGATAGGCTATTTTTCATTGATTTGGTGCCTGCTTTTGCGTTACAATCCAAGTAATTGTAAGCAATAAAGCCTTCAAAAGCATGTTGTCCTCTTGAAGGCTTTATTCGGTACAACTTTAAAATTGGTTTACTTATCTTTATCTTCCTCTCTAAGATACTTAACTAGCCCCGGATAATTGCTTATCCTTACAGTTCGGATCAATTAGAATTAGCCGAAAACGGCGGCGAAGAAACGAACCACCGAGAAGCACCGCCGCATTGCCGAGCTTGATACCCTCATTGAACGACTGTATGCGGACCGGAAAAGGCGCGGTTGACCGCCTTGCCCTCAAAGGCTTAGGGGCATATCAACTATATATTGGGGCCGAGTGCCGTTACTTTAACACCGCCGCTAGCCATGAGCTTATGCTTCCTTTAGGACACTGTCCCAACAGACACTTTTTAAAGTATGCTGCACTAATCCTTATTTTTCACAGCATAGCGCAATGACAGACAGCCATGTTCTGCATTCTCTGTTCCCTGCAATTCCAAATTAACTTTTTCAGATAACAGAAGGTTATCAAATAGTTGTTTTTCTTTATTACCTACAAAACATGGTGATATCACAAGACTGATTTCATCAATAAGTCCGTTTTCTAATAATTTGTTGGTTAATCCACCGCCACTGTCTGTCCGCATGTATTTACACCCATATTGCTCATGCAGGATCTGAAAGGCTTTTTCATAGTCCACATGATCATTTCCTGACACAATATATGGGTAATGCCTTTCCTCCAAATAATTCAAATATTCCTTCGGAGTGGCAGTTGATACCAGAATGACAATTTCCTTCAGATATCCAAGATTTCTTAAGCAATGAAGACTTCTCAAGATACCTCTGCTGTCAGGTATGACTCCTATTGGTCTGGGGTCCTCCGGGCTTGTTATGATTTTCTCAAAATCAGCCTCTGTTTCAGCAGGATATTTTTCAAATGCAGTAAAAACAGTATTGGACCCAAACAGCACCGCATCCGAATGAATTCCCCCGGCAACCTGGTAGTAAACTTCCGGATTATCAAAGCCTTTAATGCGGCCATCAAGGCTAATTTGTGTGTGCATAATTATCTTTGGTTTCATATTTTTCAATCCTCCTTTTTGATAGTAGAATATCATAATACACTGACAGCTGTATGTCAGCAGGGGATATGAAACCTTACAAAAAATACATAACAGACCAATCGCTTTCTCTAAATCAAGTTTAGGCAGTGATTCGTAATTTGTGCCAGGTGTTTACGGGTTATGCATTTTAATTCATCAGGTTGGACTATTTCAATGCCTGATCCATATTCAATCAGCTGCTTGCTCAATATCTCAAAGGAATCTGTCTGGAATTCGATTTCCATTTTACTTCCCAAATCGGTTTCTTCAAGGAAGCCGAGAGAATACCTGTTCTTGATAGAATTGTATGTCTCCCCTTTTTCAGCTCTAAGAATTACATTATATAGTTTTTTATATGAAAGCATTTGTTTTAATATTTGTTCCAAAGAGCCATCATGGCTTTGACAGAGCTCTTCTTCTATGCAAATGCTTTTAATCCGATCCACACGAAAATTCCTATATTCATTTCTTAGCCTGCAAAACCGATTAAGTACCAGTTCTGTTCATAAAACCCCAGTGATATAGGCTCTATCATTCTGCTTTCCGGTTCTTGCCCTCCTGATGCAGGATATTGAATTGATATTACCCTTTTATTGCAGATTGCAGTCTGAATTGCTGCAATAACGTTATCCGCCAATGTATTTTTCTGTCCAGATGTGCTGTACACGTTAATACTGTTCTCCAACTCCTGTGCATAGTTTTTTTCACCATGCTTCAAAATAGATTTGATTTTATACATAGCTGAATCAAAATCCTTTATAAATGATTCATCTCCATGGCAATTTAAAAATTTCCCTGCTGTAATCAATGCACCCACTCCCGCCGCTGTAAACATTACCGGCGGAAGTAGGAAGCCCTCTACAAGAAAATATCCTTTTCCGGCCTCAGATCCAATTGGTATTCCGGCTTCTTCAAGTGTCCGGATATCTCTGTAAACTGTCCTTAAGCTTATATTAAATCGCTGTGCAATTTCTTTGGCAGGAATTATTTTTTTTGATTGCAGCTGAATAAGAATAGAGGTTACTCTGTTAATCCTGTTCAAATTTTATTCCTCCTCTGTGACTTCCATAAAAAGTATATCCTATGCGTTCTTAAGCTAGCTGCTGTTAGTGCTTCTCATTGCACCCTGGTTATAAAAGCCATACTCACAAACCTCTTCACCAAAACTCTTTACATCTCTAATATAGAACTCTATCTAGCGAACTTTTAGAAAAGATATAAAACATCAGAGTATGGACAGTTGCGGATGTACTTCAGAAAAGATTAGATGTCTAAAAAGCTTGTAGTTAAAGCTTTTTAGACATCTAAATCTAGGTACTAAAACAATTCATCCAGTAAAATATAATATTTTATTTTCTCCCAATCAGGCTTGATCCCCAGTAAGTCAAAAAATAGCTCGACATACTGTTCTTCCCCGATATCCTCCCTGATCGATCGGACGCAGAAGGCAATGTCATACCACTTGTCCGCCCTGCCGCTTCTCCCAAGATCAATAAAGCCACTTACTTTGCCATCTTTCACAAAGATGTTGCTGTCTCCCAGGTCGCCGTGGGAAAAGACAAGTTCCTCTTCGGGCTTTTCCGTCTTTAAAAAATCATACAGCTCGCGCGGATCTTTAAATGGAGTGTCTTCTTCCCAGTTTTCGCAATCCACATCGGCCAGATCGTTATTCAGTAAGTAATCCAATTCGGCTAAGCGGCTGTCTAAGCTATTCGTATAGGGACAATCCGATATGTCGATGGAGTGAAAGAGCCTGATGCACTCCGCATACAGCTCGATAATCTTTTCAGGGCTTTGTTCATCTTCATACTCTTCCGAGCAAAGGACGCCATCGGCCTCACTCATGAGCAGATTGCTCCAGCCATCATGCCGTTCAAAGTGCAGGACCTTTGGAACAGGCAGCTTTCCTTCCAGCCATAGCATCATGTCCTTTTCCCGTTCCACATCATAGGTGGTCCCTTTATACCGGCTGTCCGTCATTTTTAAATATAGGTTTTCATTTTCTCCCACCAGCTTATATACCTTAGCAGGAGACATTCCTTCCGTATCTTTTACGCAGCGGTATTTTTCGATCAGTTTTTTCAATTCCGGTGATATTCTCATTTTAGCCATTTATTATTTCCTTCCTCTTTTCTACAGTATTTAAAGATACCCCAAGAAGCTAATTATAACAAGACGAACTCCAATTCACTGTTCCTTGCATTCTAAAACCTTAAATACCAGAAAACAGCTTTTTCAAAGTTGTTTTCAAAGTTGGCGTATAACATAGTATCGACGGAGCCGATTTTGAAACCACAATTATGATAGAATTTACAAGCTATAAGGTTATTGTCCTGGGTTTCAAGCATTAGTCCATGCAAGTTTTTATGCTTTGCCCATTCTATAGATATATTGATAAGCGCGCTGCCTATGCCTTGCCCCCTGAAATCCTTACATACGGCGATATCTTCTATATAAGCGTACCGGTTCCAATTTTTTCGCAGTTTAACTTTTCCGACGCATTTATCGTCTTGGTAGTAAAGATATATTATCTTATCAGTATTGTCAATATATTCAAGGCAATCTGCCTCCTCATCCTCTTCATCCTCTTCGTCTTGGTAGCTTTTTAAATATGGCGCTTCATAGAGTAATTCTGTAAAGGTCCAATTCTCGTTTTCATACCTCGGTATAATCTTACCTATCACCTCAAATGGTTCGCTGGGTTTATCGATATCTTTCAGGTGCCCTGCTTTCATTTCTGTAATCACTGTTCCCGCCTCTCTTCTATATCAGCGGCATATGTGCTATCCAGGCAGCCGGTTTTACCAGTGTATTTTTTATACATGTCCCTGGTATATTTTGTTATATTCCTATCATACTCCGGATAGGCATAATGAAGCCTTTCCGCCACCTCACCGGATACCGCCCTGAACAATTGATGGCATAGAAATAATGCTTCCCATATGTTTTCATAGGAATCCATCCGGTAGGTGGACAAAAGTTTCTCCCACAAATCCTCGGATATATACCTTTCAATAAACTTATAGTTCTTGCCTACACTTAATTTAAAGCCTGTTTCGATGCCGACCTTCCATGATATCATTCTCAGCAGCTCATGGCGAACAATCTGATTAAAATGATCAATAGCAAATAAAATTTCCTTACGGCACAATCCTTTAATAACATAAGGTGTTACATTCCAAAATTCATTGCAGCAATCATCATACTCCCTTGCGCTTGGCTTTCTTACATGATAATCTATATCAGTCGGAACTATGTCCCTTTTAATTCTACAATCTTTATCAATTAGAACCTTTATTAATTTATCGCCCTTTAGGTAATTATCTAACTCTTCCAAGGGCAATAAGGTAAGATCAATTTTATTGTAATCATCAAATAGCATAAGATAGGAAAATCCCTTTTCTTCAGGTGGGAATAATTCCATATCCTCCGGCTTTTGCATCATTATTATATTCCCAAATTGATTAAGCCAGTCATCATTAGATATAAACGGTTCTATATCACTTACAAAATATGTAATATCATAATCCTGAAATTCATCTTTAGGTATATTAATATTTGCGCGTGACCCCTCAAGGGTCACAATTCGAATACGTTCATCCTGTTCTGCTAAAGAAAGTACTAAATCCATCATTTCTTTTTCTGATCTCATTTACATACTCCTCGTTTATTTTTTCTATATTATTACATCTTCTTTTTTGCCGATACAATCAGCATCATTGGGCGTCGCATTTCATCCGCCATCCCCGGAATATCCATCATGTTCTCTGGCGGCTGTGGCTCCACAATCTGATTTATTATAAAACTATTTGAAAGCAGTGTATTTAGATATGTGGTCAGTGTTCTATGATATTTTGTAACCTTTTCTTCCAAAAACATAGCTGTCCGTTTGCCCTCATAATAATAATTGTCCACCGGGAAATGCAGTATTTCTCCTTTTTCGTTATAATACCAGTCTTGTGTTCCATGAGCAGTAAAAACAGGATGTTCAACTGTAAAAACTAAATTGCCACCAGCCTTCAGCATCCTATATATCTTTTTTATTAAATTCTCATAGTCTGCTACATAATGAAACGCAAGCGAACTTAGTATTACATCAAAGCTCTCCTCTGGGAAATCCACATCTTCTATAGCACAACATCTATATTCAATCTGTGAGAAATGCGTTTTCTCTTTTGCTACTTTGAGCATTTTATGAGAAATATCAACACCTACAACAGAAGACGCTCCGTGTTCCATCGCATAAATACAATGCCATCCATAGCCGCATCCTAAATCAAGCACAAGCTTATCTTTAAAATCCGGCAGCAGCTTTCTCAATGTTTCCCATTCTCCTGCACCGGCTAGTCCCTGCTGTGATCGACTCATTTGACTGTATTTTTGAAAAAATATATTATCATCATATTTGTTTTCTTTCATCTGAATTCCCCTCGTTTAAAAAGTTATTCATCTCCGTTGCAATTTTTTTCACTTCTTTATAAAGCTTCTCGGTCAGATCGTAGCATTCAAAAAGTGAAAGACCGAGTACTTCAAAAATATGATTAACCCTTTCAGCATATTTTTCAGGTTTATATTCAAAGGTTTCAATCAGTTTTATAGCTTTCTTTTCGTTAATGCAATAAGCATTATTACATGCAAATAGTACTTGATTTAAGCATGAAATAATACGAAAAACATGGCCTGCAATATAATATTTATCCTCTGCTCCCGCATTTGCTTTTACAAACATTAAAGAGAACTCTGCTTCAAATATAAAAAAGTTTATCAAGTTCTTCTTTAGAGCACCAGGGTAAATTTCTGCCTGATTTTTTAATTCGCATAAGCTTTCATTCTTAGTATATAGTATCTTGCTGATCGCCAATTCTCCACGATACATAGCACTTATATATCCATGGGGATGCCCCGTCTGATAATTAGTAGTAACAATTCCTTGCTCCGTATCTTTGATTATTTGTTCCACCCGTTTTATATCACGTAAAATCAAGTCAACATGATACCCATTTATAACTAACCATCCGCCGCCATTAATCCAATCACCCCACGCTCCGGGAGGTACAACAAGGTTATTTCTATTCTCATCATCCAACTCTGTAGCAATTTGATTAATCGCTGTAATGTCAAATGATTCTGATTTGTAATAGATTCCGATATCTATATCAGAATCCTCTGTATGTGTGCCTCTTGCACGAGAACCCCCTAATACAATGCCTTCTATATAAGGCAAAGAGGATAATTTGTCTGTCACTGATTGAATAATATTATCTATCATACTGAATCTCTCCTTTCAATATCAAAAGCTATATCTCATGTTGAGAAACACTTTTTTTGCCATATGTTCCTTATGCTTTACGTATATTTATATGGAAAGGAAAGGGGGCCTTCGGAATTCATCTTGAAGGCCTTATTTTCCCTGATTAGTGATCTAAACTACTTAGTGCTTAGATAAAATCCATAATCTTTTTCACTGCCCTACTTACCATCTGTCAAATAAGAAAAGTAAAATAATTATCAGACCATGAATATACAACAAAACAATCATAATATTTCTTTTATAACGTAATGATACAGATTAATGTATTAATTTAAAAGAGCAGCCGTTAAATTGAAGTCAATATCTGTTCTATCCACTCCCTAATTGATTATTGCTACTGTTTACTCAATCTGGTTGTTTTTCTGACACTCTCGATCTGTTCTCACAAACAAAGAAACACACATTTCTCCGAGTTGATAAAATAGATGTTTCTTCTTAAAACATTGCTATATCATTATTTTCTTGACATCAAACATACCGTCTCAGCAGGCGATTTCTGCCAATCGAAGCTCCCTATTCGGTCGCTTCTCTTGGGAAATCTTTGCATGAGACCTGCCTCTACTTTTCAGCGTCGCTTCGCTCCTTGACAAGTAGGGCTAGGGCTTCAACATGGTTCGCATTGTTAAGAGGCGTGTCGGGTGCTGTTAGTTATATTGTATATTTACTTTTTATCCTTGTCAATTTCAACCTCAAGTCCAGATTTAAACACTACTTTTAAATTTTCTTCATAAATTACTATCTTATCTATAAGTTTCCTCACCAATTCTTCATCATAACTTTCTATTTCTAATTCTTGATTGTCTAAAAACTCTTCTAATTCCTTTAGCCTGCTTTGTTCATTCTTCTCTTCCGCCATTTCAAGGAGTATCTTTTCTTTTTCATTTCTTAACTCTTCCACCCTTTCTACAAGGTCTGTGTAATCTTTCTTGGCATTAGCTACTTTTAAAAGCTCTTCTTGCACTTTCAACATTTCTTTATCTATTTCTTCTATCTGGCTAGTTCCATCACCTGTGATGACTTTTTCTATATTCTCTTTTATTATTTCTTTTAATTCACTGCTTTCAGATATAAGTTGATTAATGGCTTCTACAACTGCCTCTTGTAGGTCGTCTTCTTTAATAGTTCTCGCATGGCAGGCATCTGGTCCATGGGTTACTCTTGTGCAGCACCTCCAAACGGTGTACTTTTTCCCTCTGTTATTCCATGCTATTCTCCTGTAAATATCGCCGCATTTTGAGCAGTAGACAATACTTGAAAGGGCATATTTGCTGGAATAAATTCTTCTTTTTCCTTTGCCACTTACCATATTAGCTCGTCTATCCATTTCTTCTTGGACTCGCATGAAGATTTCTTTTGGTATGATGGCTTCATGGCTATTTTCTACATAATATTGAGGTGCAATTCCATCATTTTTTACTCTCTTCTTATTCAGGAAATCCACTGTATAAGTCTTTTGTAAGAGGGCATCCCCCATGTATTTCTCATTAGTTAATATTTGATTGAGGTTCGATACATGCCACTTCTTATTTCCTGCTCCATTTACTATCTTGTCTTTCTCTAGTCCTTCCTTTATATCTCGTAGGCTTGCTCCTTCTAAATATTCTCTGTAGATCCTTTTTATAATTTTTGCTTCTTCAGGAACAATGACAAGTTTTCCTTCTTCGTCTTTTGTATAGCCTAAAAACCTATTATGGTTTACTTGGACTTGACCTTGTTGAAACCTATATTGAACGCCTAACTTTACATTTTGAGATAAGGACTGACTTTCCTGTTGAGCAAGAGATGCCATAATGGTAAGGAGGACTTCTCCCTTGGCGTCCATGGTGTTGATGTTTTCTTTTTCAAAATAGACTGGGATGTTGTTTTCTTTTAGTTTACGAATATACTTTAAACAGTCTAGTGTGTTTCTGGCAAATCTCGATATGGACTTTGTAATGATGTAGTCGATATTTCCTTCCATGGCTTCTTCAATCATTTTATTAAAGCCAGCTCTTTTCTTGGTATATGTTCCACTGATTCCTTCATCAGAAAAAACTCCCGCAAATTCCCAATCTGGATTTTTCTTTATATAATTTGTGTAGTGGTCTACTTGAGTGTCATAAGAAGTTGCTTGTTCATCGCTATCTGTTGATACCCTCGCATAAGCTGCCACTCTCAGTTTCTTCTTTTCTGATTCCTTGATGGAATTTCCTTTTTTCTTCTTCGCTGGTATTACTATGACCTTGCTATTCATCATCTATCACCTTGATTAACCTATACTTATAACTCGCTCGTTCAAAGGGATCTAGTGGTAGAACTTCTTCACTTTTGTATCTAAACTTGCATGGAACTCTAATGATCTCTTCTTCCTTTTCCCAAACTCGTCCCATGGCCACTGCCCTTTCTTTTAACATTTGACCTGCTTTTTCAAAGCTTTCTCTATCTATTATCTTGGGATAGATTTCATTTCCTAAATACTTTTTATTGGTAAGGATTCTTTTTACACTGGAGCTGTTTTTCTTCACGCCTGCAAGGTCTGCTGACTTTATAAGGGCATTGCCAGCAAGGTAGTTTTTAAAGATTTTTCTTATATTCTCCGCTTCTTTTTCTTGAATTTCTAATCTTCCGTCTCTTATGGTATAGCCATAACATAACCTAGACATTATTTTTCACTTCCTCTCTAAGTACAAGTCCACACTTTAAATGAAAATCAAGGGTCTCTCTATTAACAACTTGAATGTGGTCAATGATTTCTTCAAACAAGTCATCTTCAAAGTGATCTATCATTTCACTTTTTCCTAAGATTCCTATTAATTTTTCAAGTTCTCTTATTTCTTCATCATTTCCAAGGATGGCTTTTTTAATTCTTTCCTTTTCCCTGAGTAGATAACTTTCTTCACTAGAAATTTCACTGCTTTCTTTTGCGTAAACACTTGCATCTAAAACTCCCGAAGTTATTAGTTTGCTTAGAACCTCTTTTCTTTCCTTTAGTTTTTCTAGTCTTTCTTCAATTCCATTTATCTTCTCGACTTCTTCCTTGCTGTCCACTCTCTTTAAGGATTCTAAGAGTGGTGTAAGGATACTATCTTTTCCAAAGACTAGCTTGTTTACTAAAGTCGCAAATGCCAGTTTTATGTCCTTGTCTTTAATAAACTTCATATAACATTTATTAATATCTTTAAGGTGTTCACTGCAAGTCCAAGCTATATATTTTTCTTTGCCATTATAGTGATGTCTTCTTTTAAAGCTTGAACCACACTCGCCACACTTTATTTTCCCCGATAGGCTATATCTATTTTGGTATCTTTTAGTGTTTTCTCCATTTCCTTTTGCTATAGCCCTTATCCTTATTAGGTCTTGAACTTTCTCAAAGTCCTCTCTACTTACAATGGCTTCATGGTTGTCTATTATCTTATACTGGTCTTCTTCTCCCTTATTCTTGTGTCTATTATAATTTTCATCTGTATAGGTCTTTTGGTAGATGACATCGCCTATATATTTTTCATTTTTTAAGATTCCGTTTATAGTCGATCCATGCCATTTTGCTCCTTTTTGTCCTTTAATCTTTCTTTTATTTAAGTCTTCTGCAATTTTATGTGTTCCCTTACCTGAAAGATACTGTTCAAATATTTCTTTTATGATTTTTCCTTCTTCTTCATTCACTACCATCTTTCCGTCTATATTCTCATAGCCATAGGGTGGACTTGATATGATAAAGGTTCCATTTTGAAATCTTTTCTTTATGGACCATTTGTTATTTTCTGATATCGACCTGGACTCACTTTCTGCAAGGGATGAAAGTATGGATAACATCAACTCGCTTTCCATGGTTCTTGTATCAATGTTTTCTTTTTCAAAATAGATACCAATGTTTAAATCGAGAAGTCTCCTTACGATTTCCAAACAATCTGTCGTGTTTCTTGCAAGCCTTGAGATTGATTTGGTTAGGATAAAATCTATTTTTCCGTCTTCACAGTCTTTTAGCATTTTTAGAAGACCGTCTCTACATTCTTTCTTTGTTCCAGTGATGCCTTCGTCAAAGTATAGGCCTGCAAAAGTATATGAATTGTTCTCTGCTATCATCTTTTCGTAGTGTGCCTTTTGTGTTTTAAGACTCACCAGTTGAGCTTCCTCATCTGTCGATACTCTTACATAGGCAGCAACTCTAAATATAGATTCTTCTTTTTGATTTGCTTCTATTTTTGTTATCTTTTTCATCGTCTCACCTCTCTTTCTCTAAGTGCTATATTCCCGTACAAGTAAGTATTTATCAAGTCTTATATCATTAATTCTGAAAGAATAGGTTTGAACTTTTTTATGTTTTCTCTCCTAATTTTCCTATATTCTTCAAGGCTAATTTCATCTAAAAGAAATAGGTCTTGAATGAATTTATCCGATAGATAGAAATTAAGCTCTGCCTTTAAATCCCTTTCAGTGTATTCAGTTTTTATAATTTCTTGTCTACCTTCAAACTTTTCTACTCTCATACTCCACCTCCTATATCACAGGCAAAGAAATCAGGTCTATCTTTAACCCTAAATTTCTTTCCTCTATATTCCTTAGGACAAAGGGAGTAGTTTTGAGTAAAGTTTATAATTTCTAATATATGTAAAGAGAAATATGGCGTTAGAAATGTAGGCATAAAAAAAGGTTATAATTTTGAAAAATTACAACCTTTTGTCCAATGCTAGTTATTTAATTATAGAGAGTATATTTCTTTAACCCTATCAGCTAAGAACTTTACTCTTCCTTCAGAGATTATTTCTTTAAAACTCTCGTTATTTGCAATTGTTTCTAAATAAAAGTTAACAATCATATCGTCACTTCTGTTTGGATTTGTAGATAATAATAAATTTTCATCAAGCCATTCATCTATTTGATTAAAATACTCATCACCTCTTATCTTAAAAGATTTTTCCTTGCTCTCTATTAGTAGGTTGAGTAATTTTTCTACATATTGACTAGCGATTTTTGGGTTATTATCTTTAATATAATGAGTTGCCAAGGATAAATAAAAGTTTAAAACTATAGAAATATTTATTTCAATAAGATTAAAAGTTTCTATTAAATCCTCCACTCTTTCCAAGGTTTCGACCCAATCCTCATTATGCAAACTGCTTTTCATCATAAGAAGAGTGATTAAATCAATTACGTTCTTATAAATCATTACTTGAAGTTTTTGATCTACTTCATTTTCTTTCTTCATTTTTAGATAAGCTGAAGCCACCAAACAATCTTTAGATATAGATAGCATGTCAGAAGATGGTAAAATATTTAATGCTTCTTCTGATTTTCCTAAACTAATTAAACAGGCTGCCCTCAAGCTCAATGATTGTTCTTTTAATATAGGATTTTTAGAATGCTCGCATACCCTATTTAGTATATTATTTGCGTATTCTAGATATTCCTCTTTTTTTACATCATCAGTTGCTAAATCACAATGGTTCAAAATAAACAAAGCCATGTAATATAGTAGTTCAAAGCAAGAATAGTATTGTTTTATTTTGATTTTTATATCTTCTACGATACTATCCATATCTGTATCAGTGACACGATTCTCTAAGTCTATATAAAATTTTTGAATTTGAGTTGAAGATAAATCTGGGTCATATCCTATTAATTCATCCACACTTATATTGAAAAAAGTGGCAAGTTTTGGTAGAAGTAAAATATCTGGATGGCTTTGACCTGTCTCCCATTTTGATACGGACGCTTTTGTTACCATCATAAATTCTGCTAATTCTTCCTGAGTTATACCTCTTTCTTTTCGCTTCTGAAGAATATTTTCTCCAATTTTTAGCATTCTATTTTACCTCCTAACTGATTTGTTTTTTGTTTATTATAGCAATTGAAATTACGATACACAGTATAAGCAAAATACTTCCTGTAATAATCGGTACATAATAGTCATCATATCCTATTCCTTTAATAAGGTTCACAGGCTTTCCTATTAATGCGATAGGCATATATTTAACAATTTCATCTCGAATAGATAATATAAGTTGAATCACAATCCCAACGGTCGTTAATATTAATGTGCCTATAACATTTCCTGAAATCACCCCAGCTAATATCTCTAATGATATTAAAAATAAACCAAATATAAAGGGAAGTAAGGCTGCCATAAGTATATTTCTTATAGGAAATGAAATCCCGAAAAAGTATTTTGTATAGAAATAAGTGAGTATAAATGAGCAAAAGTAAGCCAAAAACCACAAAATGAAATTGTAAAAAATCTTCGATAGCACTACTTGATACCTTGGCAGTCCCTTAGATAACAAATTAATCAAGGTTCCCTTTTGGAATTCATTTGCCATTTGTGTACTTAAGATAATGGCTAATCCAAACATACCTATTTGACTAATGTTTTTAAAGAATTGTGTCCAAGAATCTATTTCTGATGGTGGTGCTACGTTAATATCTATATTTCCTGTAGCTATGGATTGAAGTATCAGGGGAGTTAATTTCGCTGTCAAAGGACTTATCAACCCTATAAACAAGAACAGGATAAGGGTAGAAGTCGTTTTTTTAGTCCTTGCACCTTCAATAGCTTCTTTCTTTAATAGAGATAAAAATATCCTCATGTTTTCGTCACCTCCATAAAAATATTTTCTAATGTAGGTTCTTCTATTTTTATTTCTAGAGGAAATATGTTTAGCTTATATAGCTCATATAAAATATCAATATCTTTTATTTTATTGTCTTCGTCTGTAAGGTATAAAATATCTCCTTTTTCATTCGTTACAAGATTTGAAAATTTATCTAGTGACTTAAATACCTTTAGCTCTTTGTTCGACTTAAACCTTATTTTAATTGTATTTTTTCTCTTTATATTTTTTAGCTCATCTATCGAACCTTCTAGTACATTTTTTCCTTTATCAAGCACCACAACATGATCGCAGATTGCTTCAACATCCGATAAAATATGTGTGGAAAAAATAACGGTTGTAGAGTCTTTTATTTTTAATATAATGTCTAATATCTCTTTTCTTCCAAGTGGATCAAGGGCGGAAGTTGGTTCATCACATATTAATAATTTGGGACTATTTAACAAGGCTTGGGCAATACCCAAGCGCTGTCTCATACCTCTAGAATATCCACTAATTCTTTTATTGACATCTCTTAATCCCACCAATTCTAAAAGTTCTTCGCTCTTGTTTTTAATTTCATTTTTGCTAAGACCAGTTATAGCCCCACATAGATTCAGATATTCCTTTGCTGTCATATAACCGTAAAATTCAGGAACATCTGGAAGATACCCTATAAATCGATTGGTTTTTGACTGACCAAAGCTAACTTTTTCTCCAAATACTTCAATTGAGCCTTCATCAATTTTCAAAAATCCTAAAATCATTTTCATTGTCGTAGTTTTTCCAGCACCATTTTTGCCTAAAAAACCAAAGATTGTGTTTTCAGGAATTGACATGGATAATCCATTAATAATCGTATTTTTACCAAAAGATTTATGAAGGCTTTCAATTTTAAGTGCTTCCATTATTCTTCCTCCCTACCTATTGTTAAGTATAGGATAGGTCCAATAATTTGAATAAAAACAACTATTAAAATCCACATTGTTCTACTGCCAAATTTATATCTATTGTGTTTTAAAACATGTCTTAAGGAATAAATCATAAGTCCAATTTCTAAAATAATAATAGGTATAAGTATCGGCAAATATTCTCTAATAATATCCATTTTAAGCCCTCCTTTATTTGTATATATCTTACCATTTTATTAAATCAACTTTCAAGAAACTATTAGTAAACTTATCCTATTTTTATCAACTTTCAAGAAACTATATTTTATTTCATCAGAAATAAAAAAATAGCCTGTACCAAAATCGGCACAGGCTTCTTACTCACATATTATAATAGTTGGTTCACTCTTCTCTGAATAACATAATAATCATATCCAGCATTAGTTAACCTTCTTTTTCTCTCTTCTCCATTACCCCATTTTCCACTTATAACTTCTTTTGCTAACTCATCGATTGTCTTACCAACTGGATATACTATCTTGCCATTAACATCGAATACTTTTAATCCAAATCTATCGGCACATCTTTTAGCATTATCTAAATTCTTAAACGCACCTTTCTGGCTTTTTACATCAGACCAAGATTTTCTAACTCTATATAGTCCACCTATTGATTTGCTAACAGTCTTATTATCTCTTAGTCTTTTATTGACTTCTCTTGCGATATATGGGAACTTACTGCCAAGGTATGGTCCAGGACAATTTGTACTAGAATACCACTCGTGTTTTTGAAGAACACCATCCTTACCTCCAGTGTAGGTGCAGGGATAGATTCCATTTCTCCTACAGATGTCTGTTACTAAATCAATTAGTCTATTTAAAACATAATCAGAAACCAACCACTGAGGTCCTCTCGTAGAGTTCCCTACTTCAATTGTGACTGCTCTATTGTCACACCAAGAAGATGAGGTTGTCCATGCTCTGTTAGATTCATCTACTCCTAAAACAATGACTCCATCGGATCCTAAATTGTAGTTAGCAGATGCTCGTCTTGACCTTGGCACAAATACTCCAGCAAGATTTCTACCATTTATAACTCCTGCCGCATGGTGGATTGCTATTTTAGTAATCTTTTGATTTCTTCTTCCGCTATGGTTTGGTGAAAGAATTGTTGCTTGTACTAATGGACTATTACTCATTTATTTTTCCTCCTTGAATTGTTCTAATACTTTTTTTAATTTTTCTGGTACTGGCAAACCTAAAGCTACAGAGTTTTCAAGTATAGAAAGCCCCTCATTTGCTATATAAAAAAAGATGATGGCTGTTCTTATCATTGTCCCATCACCTTTAATTAAATTTACATCACATAGGTTTGCTATTCCTACAACTATAAAAATCATAATCTTTTTTGCTATCCCTTTAAATCCTATGGACGAGGATAGCTTTCTTTCGACCCCTGCTCTTAAAACTCCTGTTAAATAGTCTGCAATAACAAAAGCAAGAAGTGTGTAAATAAAAGCATCTACACTTCCAAGATAAAATCCCAACCATCCTCCGATAGCTGTAAAACATACTTTTAGTATTTCTAAAAACTTATTCATTTTATTCCTCCTCTGTTAAGGTATATGTTATTTTCATTGTCTTATCTGCCGTTTTTAATATTGGACTTGATAGGTTGTTAATTGTTCCAAGATATGGAGTATGAAGAAATAAAAGTTTGTAAAACCTCTCCTCATAACCTCCAAATCCAATGACCAATGGCCCGATTGTCTTTGGATCCATCATTAAATTTGGTATTCCCTCTCCGCTATAATCAGAAACACTGTTTACTATGACTTGGTCTTTTTTATCAATTGCAAATTCATAACCTAATATATAGTCTCCCCACTTATATAGGTAACAGTATTCTCCCCCATATTTCGAAGTCCTAACTTCTTTACCTAATTCTATAACAGAAATATCTACAGGATTATTGATATTAATTTTATAGATTTTATCCGCACTATATGAATTTATCGAATATAGGTAGCCATCTTTAATACAGCTATATACATATCTATGACAGTAACTTCTATTTTTTTCATAGTAACTTCCTAATTTACCTAATCTTATTTCATTTAATGCCCACTCATCTATTTTCGTTGAGTAATCATTTTTATTTATTTTTATTCTTATTAGCTTATCTCTGTAAGTTCCAAAACCATACCAATTTCCATCTTCTCCGTCATAAAAACAACATTCGTTCCAAGTACTCAATTTACTAAAAAACTCTGATACGTCAATTGTTATCCTTTCCTCATTTTTATATCCTTTAGTGTAAATTGGATCATTTAAACCTATATTCGTAAATGGTTCCTTAAGTTTAACTAATTCTATAGATTTGTTGTCTAAAGGCCATATTGAAACCAAGGTGTTGTTTTCAACATCTATTTCAACACATCCGTTATATGCGTCCGAGACTTCTCTGTTTTTCCATAAGCTAATTTTATTTAATAATAAGAAGGGATCTTTACCATGAGTGTCTCCATAAAAATGTTTCCCTCCTCTATAATGTGTTAATGCCAATGAAGAGATTCTTCCGTTTGCCTGTGATGTAGAAAAGTCCCAGACAAACTTGTATCCATTTTCAAGAGGGGTTGATTCATTAAGATTAGCTGAACCTCTTCTTGGGGCATCCGTTGAATTTACATCGTTGGATGCATAACCTATTATTTGGTTATCTGAAGGAGCAAATATTTTATTTGGATCTTCTTCTAATTTATCCTCAAATAAAAGGATTCCACCATAACATTTAGTTGCTATAGGAAATATTTCTTTTTCATATTGAGTAATTCTCGAATCACCCATAGGGTACATTAACCCCATAGGATTGAGCCTTAATAAATCTGGAACTGCATTCGTTATTAAGTTTTCATCTTCATATATCTCCTTCCTATTTGTCCTCACATCAGTTAGTTCAATGACTGATTTACCTTTGAGCATTTCCTTCCTCCTTATCTTTAAATTCTGTAGTAATTTCTTCCGTATATTTTCTAAGCATTAATCCTTGATATTTAAATCTTCCTACCTTTTCATTAAATACTAGTGGTCTTGGGACTTGTCTTTCTACTTTGTATTCAGCTTTCAATTTTCTAAGCAGGAATGAATGACTAAGTTCTATTCTCTTCCAAGATTCATCAATCTTAATCTTTCCATCCCAAGCCTCCGTAGAACCTAAGGATTGACCAGATATAGCTGCAATAGCATTATCTTTACCTATCATAGCTTGTCCTGATTCAAGCCTAATAAGCACTGAGAAGTTGTTCATTGTCTTTTCTTGAAGTTTGGTTAATGGATAGAAAAGATTTAAAATGTGGTCACCACTTAGGTAGTTTTCTTTTGGAATGTGATGTTCTATTTTCGTATCATTAAAAACATAAGTAATAACTATCCTTGTTGGTATTTCTATGTTTTCAATAAAGTCTAATTCTTCTACTTCCTCTTTTTCTTCATACTTTGGAGGATCATAGGATTTTCCATCTTTATTTAATACCTCTACTCGCTTCTTGACACTCCTTGAAATCTTTCTTGTCTTTTCTTCGGTATCACAGATGATATTTAACAAGATAGATGCATTAAAAATTGCCTCCGTTTCTTTATTGGAGGCAAATTCTATACGAATTATCGGCGTGTCTGTGGTAGAAAGATTAAAGACAGAGTAATTAGAATAGGCATGAACTACCAACTTTTCCGATTCAATCTGATTTAAAAGTCCTACTATATTCTTATCATTCTTACTTTTAGCCTTAGATAAATAGGGGTTTTTCCCAACTCCTAAAATCCTGTGCTTCCCATTTATCTTGTATTCTATATCAGTGATAAGGCCTTCAATCTTTTCTTCTTCGTAAGAAATAGCTATCCTATCTCCAACATCAAGGCTTGGATCTCCTATAGTTACCATGTCAAAAGGGGTGTGATTAATCTTACAAATTTCAGTAAGAAGTACTTCACACATTCTTTTTCTTTTTTCTGGAAGTCCTAATTGCATTAAAGGATTTATTCCAAGGTTCATAGTTAGGCCATCATCATTTTCTAAAGAGTAGTATTCAGCTATTTTTGTCTTTGCATTTGTTGAGTTGATGGCTGTATATCTTGTCTTAAAATCTGATATTGATGAAGAAAATCTTTCTTCTGTTTTAATTTCAGTTGATATGCTTTCTGCATACTTTCTTAAAACCAACTTACCATCACGTGAAACCCCAGCAAAAGCACCAAGAGTCGATGCTATATAGTGAATAAAGTCCCTGTAAGTTTCTATATCATGGTCTTGATAAATTGCCAAAACTTCTTCACCATTAACAAAAGCTTTCACCTCATCTTCTGTCATGCCTAGTTTTACCTTGCACTTCTCACATGATAATGTAAGTAATTCAAAGGCTGTACCAAAGGTATCTGTTACTGGGAAGTTCTTATCAAACCTAAGCATATAATCATAGCCTTTTAATTCTAAAATCTTCTTAGACCTATTTGCTTCAGTAATGTCAAATATTCCCATCGGTATGGTTTCTATCTTTTTGTTTTCTAATTCTTGATGATAATAAAGTACTAATTTGGAATCCTCTAAAGAATACCTATCTATATCTGAAAAAAGACTGATTCCAAACTCCCCAGCATAAACTGTACCTATTTCAAGTTCAGAAGATCCAGAGCATGAACGATGAATGTATCCAGACCCTTTAAGAATATCTTGATTGGTAAATGGAATGATTGTTTCATCTTTTAAGATGATATTTCCCGTCCAGTAAAATTTACGAGAATTCTTTTTGATTGCTGTTTTATATTCATTGCTTGTTGGATGCATTAGTACTCCTCCAATGAAAAAGATACTTCCCACAATCCTTTATAAGAAGTATCTTTTATTAGTTTGACTTGAAACTTGTCTATATACATTTGTGACTCTTTTAGGTCCAACGTTTCTGTATCTAAGTATTTAACTTTAAGATTAGACTTGTTAGCAAGACCACTCAATATCTTCACAAGCTTAGGACTACATGAAAAACCTACAGAAATACTTGCTACTTTGTTTCTAACAATATCTCTTTGAATAGTTCCTGCCTCTGTCTCTCCTCCAGTATCTGCCTCAATATCTCTAAACTCCAAATCATAAGAATTTGGTAGAGGTAGGTCTACTCCTTCAATAATTAAATATGACTGATATTTCAATTTATACGACTACACCTCCATTCACTACGTCGCTTTGCTCCTTATTCATGGGGTGAGACTGCATCTAACCTACCAACAAAATCACAGATTTTGGGTTAGGTCATTATCTACCTCCACTTCTTAAATTCTTACGCATTGATGCATTAACAATAACTTCATCAAGGAGAGTTCCACCAAGATAAACTGGTATGACTATATCTCCAGTATTTTCTGATTTTAAATTAATGTTTGCAAGTGCATCGGATATTTGCCTTCCAATATCAATGCCACTTACAACAGATTCTTTATCATGTCCTCCAATCTCTAGAGATGATATATTGGGACTTAAAACCATATCACTTGCGACATTTTTCATAGAAGATTGAACTAATTTCCTACTCTTTTCTATTCCATTAGATAGACCTTCCATAAAGTCTGGCATCCATGATTCATAATCAGTAAGTGGACCAACATCTGGCACAGAGAAGTGCAGGTAAGACCTAATAGTTGATGCCACATTCGATACAGCCGATGTAACATTGCTAATCGCACTTCTAATCCCTCTTGCAATCCCGTTAATCATATCGGCTCCCCATGTATAGGCTTGAGATGCCAAATTCTTAATATGATTAACTGCATTGTTAAAACCATTTCTAATTGTGGACTGAATATTTGACATGGTCGATGAAATACTTGATCTCATCGAATTAAATGCAGACGATACTGCTGACTTCGCAGTATTTACTGCAGAGGAAATAGTCGACTTTATGGAGTTCCAAGCAGATGAAACAAAGGTCTTAATATTATTCATTGTTGATGAGATAAAGGTCTTTATCCCATTCCAGATTGATTCAAGGATTGTCTTAATAGAAGTCAAGATAGTCTCAATAGTTGTTTTTATATTGGTCCAGGATGTAGAAATAAATTCTCCAATGGCAGTAATGACTGTTGTTAAAAACTCTTTTAGTCCATTCCAAATGGTTTCTACTTTTACTTTAATTGCATCAAGAACTGTTGAAATTAAAGTCTTAATACCTTCCCAAGTAGTTTTTATAAACTCTCCAACTGCTGTAAATACTTCTGTAGTTGTAGTTGATATAGCTGTCCATATATTGGTAAAAGTAGTTTGAATTCCCGTCCAGAGGCTTGTAAAGAATTCTCCTAAACTTTGCCATAAACTCTTGGCTCCCTCAATAAAGGTATTCCAAGATTCAGTTAGAAAAGTTGTTATAGATGTCCAGATACTGTTCCATCCTTCAGAAAGTCCGTTCCATAGATTGGCAAAGAAGTCCTTGATGCTTTTCCAAGTATTCTTCACTCCTTCAATAAATCCGGACCAAAATTCTGATAGGAAACTTGTAATCTCAGTCCACGATTTTGTCCAAGATTCTGATATTCCTTGCCAGAGGTTTACGAAGAATTCTTTTATTCCATTCCAAATGGCAACAGTTGATTCCTTAATAGTTTCCCATATGGAGATGACCCCTTCTCTAAACCAGTCGCACTTCTTCCATAAAAGAATAAGACCAGCTATTACTGCACCAATAGCAATAGGAACAATACCAATGGCTGATACTACTGCAGTGATTGCTGGTATAAGTGTACCTGTAAAGATTCCAACTATCTTAGTTATTCCTCCTACTATTAGAGGTCCTTTGGTCATAATAGTTCCTATTGACCAGATAAGTTTTCCTACAATCATAAGTACAGGTCCAAGAGCAGCTATAAAAAGACCGATACCTGCAATAATACCTTTTACTGGTCCTGGAAGTGCATTAAGACCATTTACCAGTTTGGTTAATATATCTACTGCTTTTCTAACAGCAGGCATTAAAAGTTCTCCAAAGGATATGGCTAATTCTTCTAAGGCAGATTGTAAAATCTTTAATTGACCAGCCAGGTTATCCTGCATAGTAGCAGCCATTTTTTCTGCTGTTCCATCTGCCTTATAGATGGCATCACTTAAACTGTTATAGTCTTTTTCACTGGCATTTATAATTGCCAACATTCCAGACATGGCATTTTTACCAAATATCATGGATGCTGCTTGTGCTTTTTGAGTTCCATCTAAATTAGCAAAGGCTACCCTAAAGGTGCTTAGAGTTTCATCAAGTGAAAGGCCCTGTACATCTTCAATAGATAATCCCAACATGGACATTCCATTAATAACTTCTTTAGTTGGTGATGCGAGTCTTGTTAGTCCAGACCTTAAAGCGGTCCCTGCTTGTGAGCCTTTTATTCCTGCGTTAGCCATTAAACCTATAGCTACTGCTGTATCTTCAACTGAATAGCCAAGTGTCCCAGCAATAGGTGCAGCATATTTGAAGGTTTCACCCATTAATGAAACATTGGTATTGGCATTAGATGATGCAGCAGCAAGAACATCAGCAAAGTGAGAAGAGTCTTCAGCTTTTAAACCAAAGGCTGTAAGGGCATCTGTAACGATATCTGAAGTAGTAGCTAGATCCTCACCACTAGCTGCAGCAAGGTTCATGACTCCTTCAATACCACTAATCATATCTTTACTTTTCCAACCAGCCATAGCCATGTAGTTCATAGCCTCTGCCGCTTCAGATGCTGAGAACTTGGTCTTGGCCCCCATTTCACGAGCCTTTTCCCTTAGGGCATCAAAGTCGGAGCCTGTTGCACCAGATACTGCTTTTACCTTTGACATACCTGAATCAAAATCTGATGCAGTCTTTACAGCCGCTACCCCAAGACCTGCTACTGCAAGAGATACTGGCATCATTTTTCTTCCTACATTTTCTATATTTTGCCCTGTGTTTTGCCATTTTTCTCCAGTAATAGCTATGTTTTGCAGGGTTTGATTAGTGGTTGCACCTTGCCTTTCTAAAGATTTAAGGGCTTGTTCTGTTTCAATAATCTCTCGTTTAAGTGCATCATATTGCTCTTGGGAAATCTTTCCTTCTGCAAGAGCCTGTTCAGCTTGTTTTTGTGCCTCTTTCAAAGAAGTTAATTTGTTCTTTGTTTCTTCTAAGGTCTGTCCTAATAGCTTATGCTTTTGGGAGATAAGTTCTGTATTTCCAGGATCAAGTTTTAGAAGTTTATTGACATCACGAAGTTCTGATTGGGTATGTTTTATCTCCGTATTAACTTGTTTTAGTGCGGTCTGTAATTTGGTAGTATCTCCACCAATCTCAACAGTTATCCCTTTTATTCTATTTGCCAATATCTCACCTCCTCTTTAGAGATATATTTATCAGTGTTTTTGTTGATGTTTTTATCAATTTTTGCTATACTTATCTTGAGGTGATAAGTATGAATTTTGTAAAAGAATTATCCAATAAGACTGTATCCATTTCTGAATTCAATCGAGGTCTAGCTGGACGTATTTTCGATGATGTTAAAGTAAATGGTTCTAAAGTTGTATTAAAAAATAACGCCCCTGAGTGCATTCTTCTTTCCCCAGATGAATATATGAAACTTATTGATGAACTCGAAGATGCAAGAGATCTTATGCTTGCCAATACAAGGATGTCATCAATGGATAAATCCGATTTAATTTCTCAAGATGAATTTGAAGAAGCCTTTCATATCAATTTAAATGAAGTCTCTCCTCTTGATGAGGACGAAATTGAATGAACTATAAACTATCCTTTATAAAAGAAGCCATCCAAGACTATAAAGCCTTAGATGGATCTCAAAGAAAATTGTCGATAAAGCACTTAAGAGGATCTTGATAAATCCTCTTCCTAATACTGAAGGTGGGTATGGCAAGCCTCTTTCTAACCTTTCTGATTCTAAGCTTGCTGGTCTTATGAAAATTAAACTTAAGAGTTCAGGTCTTAGGATCGTTTATAAATTGGAAAAATCAGATGACGAAGTTCTTGTCATTATTATCGGTGCAAGAGCGGAATCCAAAGTCTATAAAGACGCTGAAAAAAGAGTAGCTAAGCTTGAAGATTAAAATTTATCAAAGTCTTCTTGCGTAGCTACTTCTTTATATTTATAGTCGTCATTATTCTTTTCTGTAAACATATCATTTACAAGTCCAATTGTTAGTAGAGATAAATCAGAAACAGAAAGACCAAGTTCCACTGCCCTTAATAGAAACAAGGGTGTAGTCATTGGTCTTTCTGTTGGCCTTACTTTTTTTTAGGAACTTCTTCCGATTTTATATTAAGTCCCCATAATTCAATTAGCTGAGGTAGAATTTGATAAATTGAAAAGGTTGAGAAATTATCCAACCATTCTTCTGGACTATCTGGTACAGATTTATCTCCATGCTTTGCCATTACATAGGCTATATTTTCAAATAGTTCTAATGAGCCTATATCTAGATTGGATTTATCTTCATCATTTTTCTTCATGGATTTTTCAAGTTCCATTAAGTCTTTGAAGATATCTCTTCCAAATTTAAGTCTATAGATTCTTGGGATTGCTGCTGATGCACGGAAAACAACTTCTTTCCCATCGATTTGAATTTTCTTGGTTAGTGCCATATTTATTTACCTCCAACACTTGCTCTTGAAGGTGTTACTGTATTTTCTGTTGGCATATAGACTGACTTGTACCAACCATCATAAGTTTCCTTTGTAGTCTCTTCGCCTGTTCTAGCCTTTACATTTCCATTTGGAAGTGGTCTTGCTTGAATAGACAAGGTTTCTGGTTGGACTTCTCTTGATTCCTCGTTGGTTTCTCCTTCAAGAGTAGGTCTTGCTGCTGAGCAGTTATACATGACGTGACGGATTTTCTTTTGGTCACCATCAAACTCAAATAACAGTGCAAAGTTTGCAGTTTCGGAATTTGAAGACTCAATAAGAACTTTATTTGAATCTGATCTTTCCATCAAAACATCCGTCCTAAAGGATTCTGGAATAAGGGCGATTTCTAAATCTCCATCATATCCCATATTGTTTGAAATAGTGTAGTATTCAATTCCATCTGCATAAAAGCTTTCAGGCTCTCCATTAGGATCCAATGAAATTGAAACAGCACCAGGCATTGGCACTGGTGTTTTATATTTAATAACGCCCTCTTCAGCTTTATCGAATAATGCATAATGCACATTGCAAATATTAAACTTTACCTTATTTGCCATAATTGTTACCTCCCATAAATTGTAGTGAGTCAGCTCCATCACAATTCTCTTCGCTCCTTATCAGTCGCAGAGAATTGGATTGCGTGACATCTGACCTACCTTCCACTCGCAAGGCTCGTGGGGTTAGGTCATTAACATTACAAATATTAAATTTAACTTTATTAGCCATTTTTTACCTCCATAGTAAATTCATAGAGAACTTCATAGAGTCTTTCTGATTCAATCCAAACTTCAGATTTTTCATAATAGATTTCTTCTCTATCAAGTATCTCTTCTATTTTTTCTTCTAGTTTTAAATCTTTCTTATCAGTGTAAAGTTCTAAGTCTATCTGGGTGTTTTTGTAAAAAACTACTCCATCTGCTCCAAAGTGTTTATTCTTTGGAAATAGATAGACTATAAATGGTGGATCTGGACTTTCTCCTTCAGCAAAGTGCGAGTATGCAAATGGAAGTCCTATTTTTTCAATTATTTTTAATAGCCTATCCATCGTTTAGTTTCCTCATAATATTTTCTTCCAATTCTCTGATTCCTTTCTCCTCAGCTGGACCAATGTGTGGCTTAGCAGATACTCTTCCTCCCTGCCTAAGAACATGACCTTTTTCAAGTAGATGAGCCAGTTGATATCTATTTCTTGAGTGAACTACGAGTTCTATTGAGTTTGATGTTTCTTTCATAGTTTTTACAGACCAGGACTTAGAATATTTCTTTGTCTCCCCTACAGGTGCATTTTCTTGTATGTCTTTTCTAATATTGCTACCAGCCTTTTTAACTTCCTTTTTGACTTCATCTGTTGCCATATCAGAATATTCTTCTAAGCCCTTCATTATTTCACTGGCTAGGTTTTCAATTTTTACATTCATCTACTCACCTTCCTACATCTAAACTTTATAAGTCTATTTTTATAGTTCATAAAGTCAATTGAGATGATATTGTAAATTTCATCATCAAATAGAATTCTGTACTCTGAAGTATTAATGTTCTTCAGACTATTTTGAAATCTTACAGTAAAAGAAATATCTGACCTGTCTACTTCCATCCCAAGAAATATTTCTTCTCCTTTTCCTTGAAAAGATATATAGGTTGATGTTGTTAGATAGTCCATCCATACTGATTTATGGTTACCAATTTCATCTACCTCAACATTTTTATTTTGAAAGGTTATTTTTCTATTTAAATCCGATATCCTCATTAGAACTCAGCCTTTCTCATTCCAAACAATAAAGCCCTTAGAGTTAAGTTTAGTTCAGAATAATCTGCCTCTTCTCTATGCTCATAAAGATACGCTGTCATATATAAGACAGCTATCTTTCCATTTGGATTTTTAGAAAGTTCTTCCTCACTATCAACTCTAGCTACATCCATGGAGTGCTTTATTGATGATTGGATGAGAGATTCAATCATCTCATCCTCATCATCAAAATCCACCCTTAAATAGGACTTTGCCTCCTCAAGAGTAATCATAATTTACTCCTTAGGCAGTAGTACCGATTTTTAATAGTTTAACTGCTTCTCTTAAAACTAAGATTCCATCAACTCTTTCTTTACCTAAGAAACCAACCATGCCATTACCAGCAAATAGTTCTTTTAAGTCTTGGAATGACCTATTTCCTCTATCTCCAATCTTGTAGTATGAAAAATCGCCAAAGGCTACAGCAAGTTTTCCTTTATCAGCTTTTGGAGCAAAGGCAGATGTGTAGGCAGGATATCCTAAAAGTCTATCCGGTTCTCCATCTTTAAGTGATGGTTGCCAAATATATGCACCATTAACATCTTTAAGTTTTCTAATTTGAGCAACTGTTGCATCATTTAAAATGAAGGCTGCTTTCTTTCTATAAGGTCTGTCTAAGGAGTAGACTAAATCAATTAGTTCATCTGCAGTAATTGTTTGAGCCTTTGTTGTACCTCCAAGTTCTCCACCTTTTTTAGAGTCAAAAATTCCTGTAGGCTTATTTACTCCATCGCCATTTAAGAAAGCATCCTCTTCAGCATTTGCTAGTGCTCTAGTAAATTCTTCAGTGATGTATTTTTCTAAATTAAAGGCTGCATCATAGAGAAGTTCTTCAGTAACTTTAATACCAACATGGAGTTTATGTGCATCAAGAGATACTTGATCGAATGTACCATCTCCAAAGGTAAGTTGACCACCTTCTTCAACCCATAGGGCTGCTGGTTTAGTAGCTGCAATATTAATTTTATGAAGTCCGGAAGTTTGAACTTTTGTAGCTAATTTTCTTACAATATTTTCATCTTCAAGACCATTTACAATATCTACTTCCATTTCTTCTGGAACTAAATATCCACCACTTTCATCTGTTCCTACTTTTAATTCATTAGAAATATCTCTAAAGTTAGTTCTTAATGCTTTCATCATAGACTTCTTATAGACATTTCTTGCCCTCATTGGCTTTTCTTCTTCATTAAAAGTAGCAGGTTCATTTGTTAATGCTTGAGTAGTAGGTTTTTCTAAAGTTTTATCCATTTCTTCTTCCCTCTTCTTTCTATCAATTTCACGAGTGTAATTCTCGATAGTTCTCTCCATCTCTTCATATGTCTTAAAGTCTTCATCAGACATTAGACCATTTTCATCTTTCTTAGATTCGGCAAATGCCTTTGCCTCATCCCAAGCTTTAGTTCTCTTTTCTAAAAGTTCTTTAATATTCATAATTACCTCCAAGTGTTTTTAATTTTGTTTAATCTTTCATCTACTTCTCTCATTGAGTGAGTCTTCACTTCTTTATTTATCTTTGTTAAAAGTGAGTTTGTAACTGCTCGCCTTGAAAAGACCATGTTCGTAACTTTTTCATCTTTTCTTTTATCGGTTAGAGTTCCATCACAAAAACCCATCTCGATGGCCTTATTCTTATCAAACCAAGTCTCTCCATCCATTAGATTAGAAATTTCTTCTCTTGATAAACCTGTCTTAATCTCATAGGCATTGATGATTGATTCCTTGACTTCCTTTAACATGTCCATAGCTTTTTGCATTTCTTTTGAGTCACCAATGGCTACAGTTAAAGGATTGTGAATCATCATTAATGATGTAGGACTCATCAATACTTCAGTTCCTGCCATAGCAATAACTGAAGCTGCTGATGCTGCGAGTCCATCAATCTTTATGGCCACATTTCCCTTGTGTTCTAAAAGCATGGTGTAAATTCTTGATGCTGCGATACAATCTCCACCAGGGGAGTTGATCCACACAGTTATGTCTCCACTTTTATTTTTTAATTCTTCAAAAAAGAGCCTTGGTGTGATTTCATCATCAAACCAAGACTCTTCTGCAATAACTCCATCTATATAGAGTTCATTTGAATTCTTATTCCAATTCCAAAATATTTTATTGTTCTTCATTAGTATTTATTTCTTCTCCTTTCTGCTGATAAAAACTACCTGCTTTATCAAGTGGTAGCATATTTCCATTTACAAGGTATAAGTCACCACCTTCTTCAGCTGATATCCTATCTAGGTTTTCTAATTCTCTTATGTCATTTGCACTCATCCAGCCATTTTGTCTTCCTACAGCATATCCATTCATCCTTGATTCATAGTCTCCCCTCAGAAGTCCATCAAGATTAAATTTAATAAAGTAGGATTCTTTTTCTTTCTTTGTTAATAGTGCTCTTTCCAAAGATTGCTCCCAACGAACAATCCAAGGGTCAAGAGTGTATTTAACAAATTCAAGCGACTGCTGTTCTATATTTGAAAATGACGACTTCTCCAAGTCTCCAATCATGTGAGGTGGTATTCTGAATATCCTTGCTATCTCATTTAATTGAAACTTTCTAGTTTCCAAAAACTGGGCCTCACTTGGTGCGATGGCTATTGGTTGGTATTTCATCCCTTCTTCAAGTACAGCCACTTTATTGGCATTTTTAGGCCCTTGAAATGCAGCATTCCATGACGCTCTAACTCTTTCTGGGTCTTTGATGATTCCTGGATGCTCTAAAACCCCACCAGGCTGTGCTCCATTTTGAAAGAATGACGCTCCATAATCTTCGCAAGCCATAGCCATACCAATTGCATTTTTTGCCATTGTAATTGGTGAGTATCCAATAAGACCATCAAAACCAAGTCCTGGTATATGAAGGACATCTTCTTTTAAAAGATAAACTTCTTCTGATTTATGACTGTATTTATAGAAGATTTCTCCATCTTCACTTCTCATAACCGTCATCTTATTCGGCATTAATGGGTAAAGTCCTATGACCTCATTTCTTCCATTACGAATTATCTGAGCGTAGGCATTACCCCAAAGTAATAGATGGGTCATTAGTGTTTCTCTAAAAACAAATGAAGTCATCTCTATATTTGGTTCATCGTGCAAAAGAAAATATATGGCATGGTCTTTTGCTTTTTCCTTTGAGTTTGAATCTCCTCTTTTATATAGATGAAGAGGAAGTCCTGCTAAGGTTTCAGCAAGCACTCTCACACATGAATAAACTGCAGTCATTTGCATAGCAGTAAACTCGTTTACATTCGTACCTGCTGTTGTCCTTCCAAATAAAAAAGACGATGAAGATATCCTCTCCCCGTCTTTAGGTTTATCTCTCGACTTAAATATTAAATTTAAAATGTTTATATTACCACCTTCCTAAAAGTTGGTATGAAAAAAGCACCTACTAATGTAGATGCTAAAAAAAATATCATTAATAAATATATGTTAAAACCACTTTGACTTTTCTTTTCTAAATTTAGGAATCTCTCCATAAGCATATGGATTATAATTATCTATATTACATCCAAATTCTTTTAATTCTATTATTTTATTATCAAAATCCCATTTAACCAAAGAAATTCCATTAAATTCATCAATTTTCCCATTATTCATCACTGATTTAAAATGCCATTCCACAATTGATTGGTCTTTAAAGTCTAAAAATTGTACAATATCCCATGTTTCAACTTTTGCACGACTGTTCCATTCTTTAAACCATAACTCGAGTGTACTGCGATTATTATACTTTGGCCCCCAACTTTCTGTATACACAATATCATTAGCAAAAATATCTTTAATTCCTAAGTCTTGTTTTTTTATCCACATATCAAACCATAAACGAATAATATCTTCTCTATTCCTCATGAATATCACCTCAAAAATGTTTCTATTTTATTTATATACCCATATTAAAAAACAATCAATCCCCTATCATCATAAACCGATTCACTTGTATCATTACCACATCTTATTGCTCTATCAAGGGCCATGATTGTAGCAATAACTCCATCTATTTTTTCTGTAGACTTTTCTTTGTCTGCCTTAATGTTTCCAGCAGGATCAGTTTTTATAAAAATATTATCCATCATCCATCTTAGGACGGGATGTCCTCCATGGGCTATTTTTCTTTCAAGTGTTAGTTTCATTAATTCTTTTGTTGGTGGAGACATATCCTTAAATCCTTGACCAAATGGAACTACTGTAAAACCCATGCCTTCTAAGTTTTGAACCATCTGAACTGCTCCCCACCTGTCAAAGGCAATTTCTCGTATGTTATATATCTCGCCTAAGTCTTCGATAAATTTTTCAATAAACCCATAGTGGACTACATTTCCTTCTGTTGTCATAATATAGCCTTGTTTTTTCCATAGGTCATAGTTTACATGGTCTCTTTTTACTCTTAGGTCGAGGTTATCTTCTGGTAACCAAAAGTAGGGTAATATTTGATATTTATCATCTTCGTCTATTGGAGGAAAGACTAAAACAAAAGCTGTAATATCCGTTGTGCTTGATAGGTCAAGACCACCATAACAGACTCTGCCCTTTAGTTCTTCTTCATTAACAGCAAAGTTACATAAATCCCATTTTTCCATAGGCATCCATCTAATTGCTTGTTTGACCCACTGATTTAATCTTAACTGCCTAAAGGCATTCTCTTCAGTTGGATTTTGCTTAGCCGATTCACAGGCTTGTCTTACTTTTTCTATTGGAACTGTAATTCCTAGAGAGGGATTTGCCTTATGCCATACTTTTTCATCTGTCCAATCATCTTCTCTGTCTGCTCCATAGATTACAGGATAGAAAGTTGGATCCGTTTTTCTTCCTTCAAGTATGTCGACTGCCTTTTGATGCGTTTCGTAGCAGATTGATTTCGTATCTGTTCCTGCAGTTGTAATAAGAAAATATAGAGGTTGGGTTCTTGCATCACCAGACCCTTTTGTCATAACATCAAATAATTTTCTATTGGGCTGAGTATGAAGCTCGTCAAAGACCACACCATGAATATTAAATCCGTGTTTAGAATAAGCCTCTGCAGATAAAACTTGATAGAAAGAATTGGTCGGCTTATATATCATTCTCTTTTGAGATGCTAGAATCTTTACTCTTTTAGATAAGGCTGGACTCATCCTTACCATATCAGCTGCAACATCAAAAACTATAGTTGCTTGCTGTCTATCGGCGGCACAACCATATACCTCTGCTCTTTCTTCTCCATCACCACAAGTAAGAAGGAGTGCTACAGCAGCTGCAAGTTCTGACTTTCCCATTTTCTTTGGTATTTCAATATAGGCTGTATTAAATTGTCTATATCCCGTATCTTTCACTATGCCAAACAGATCTCTAATGATTTCTTCTTGCCAGTCAATAAGCTTAAAATCTTTACCTGCCCATCTACCTTTTGTGTGTTTAAGACATTCTATAAAGGTGACGGCATAATCTGCCTTGTTTTTATCATAATGAGATGTAGGTAGCATAAATTTTGTTGGTTTATATTTCATTTGACCTCCTTCCTTGAAAAATAGGCATAAAAAATAGCCACTTGCTAGTGACTTCTACTACAACAAATAGAGCCTAAACTCTATTTGGAATTTTTTTATCTTTGTCTTGCTATGTTTAATTCTTTGTAAGCTTTCTTTAATTCTCTTTCTAGTGTTTCTGATTCTGTAAAAAGTTGGAATTCTTCATCTGTTAAATTTCCTTTTGATACTTCCCAAAGTTCTTCATGAACTTGGTCTGCACATTTCTTTGCTGTTCCTGCTATGTCTAAAAGGTTAATGGCTGCTCCAGTCTTGCCTTCTTTTGATTTTTTTATTGAGCTTTCTGCGTATCTTTTGCAAGCTTTAACTTCTGCTTCTAATCTTTCTAAAAGGTCTTTTTTCATGGTAATGTTCTCCTTCTCTTTTGTTGTACACATATTCCCGTACAAGAAGAGATAAGTCAAGCAATTATCTTGCTCAACTCTCTATTTTTATTATTAATTTCTCTTGAAAAGGAGGGCTGGTGCATATTCTTTTTCCTCTTTGCTCTCTTTGAAATTCCAATTAGTCCTTCCTGTATCTATTTCAATTAAGTCTATAGGAAAGTAACCTTTTCTTTTAAAACTTTTTAATCCTTTCATAAGACCTGTTGACTGGTCTGAAATTGTAAATTCTTGTATTCCAAATCTTTCAAGATTCTCTATCATATCTTCGTGATTATCTACAAATCCAATGTCATCAAAGTTTATGATGTCTCGCCCTATCCTTTGGGATTCCCTATATGCCCAATAAAATCTGTAACTGATTTTATTTTCTTCGAATTCTTCTTTTTCTTTAATGTTTTCTAACAATTCAATCTTTTTCATTTTTGTACCTCCTCTTTTGTTGTACACATATTCCCGTACAATAGAGGAATAGTCAAGCAATGTATGGTTATTTAATTAGATTTTTCAATAATATCCTCCCTAAAAATTACATTTAACATCGAACCATTATCCCATTTTACTAGGATTGATCCAAGGGCATCTACTCCATAAACTGTACCTAAAGTTCCAACTGGAGGTGCTTGGTCATCTTCCATTTGGATTAGTTTCACTCTTGTACCTACTGGATACGTCTCTTTCAATTTTTGTATAATTTCCCTTGAAATCATCTAATCACCTCACATACATATATCACTCAATCTAGGATTTATATCAAGTCAGATTAATAACATCTTCATACTTATATTTTTTTCCATCTCTTAAAAGGCTTATATCTTCATCACTACCCACTAAATTTAAATATCTTTTTACTGCTACATCAACAAATTTAGGTTCTATTTCTATTCCATAGCAGATTCGATTAAGCTCCTCACAGGCAATTAATGTAGATGCACTTCCTAAAAATCCATCAAGGACTAAGCCATTTGTTTGAGTTGATTGCTTTATTAAATAAGCAATAAGTGGTACTGGTTTTGATGATGGATGACCACATCCTTCTTTTTCAGAATCTTTAATTCCATCAAATTCAAAGACTGCTGTTTGCTTTTGATCTCCATACCAGTTATGTTTTCCATCTTTTCTCCAACCAAAGATAATAGGCTCCATATTAAATTTCCAATCTGTTCTCATGAAAGGAGCTCTTGGTTTTTTCCAAATCAGTCCTGCACCAACTTTAAATCCAGCATCTTCAAAAGCATCATAGAAAACTCTTGCCTTCATCGTTGCATAGAATTCATAAATAGATGCATCTTTGGCCATTGCATCTTTGAAGTTAGTAAATACCTTCATTAAAAATTCATAGGCTTCCTTATCATTAAGATTGTCATTTTTAATTGTTCCCGATTTATTTTTCAAATCTACAAAATATGGTGCATCTGTACATACTAAATTGACCTTAGTTTCACCTAGTAACTTTTCAAAAGTATCCCATAGAGTAGAATCTCCACAGATAACTTTATGTCTTCCTAGAGCCCATATATCTCCTTCTTTAGAAAAAGTTGGTTTATTTAGTTCTCCCTCAATATCAAAGTCATCTTCTTTTGCTTCACTACCTAAATCAAAAAGCTGACCCAGTTCTTCTTCCGAAAAACCTGTCAGCTCTACGTTAAATCCATATTCTTCTAATGATTCTAGTTCGATTTTTAGTAATTCTTCATCCCAACCAGCATCAAGACTTAACTTATTATCAGCAAGAACATAAGCTTTTCTTTGTGCCTCTGTGAGATGATTTTCTAAAATACATGGAACTTTCTTTAGTCCTAGTTTCTTAGCCGCTAGAAGTCTGCAATGTCCTGCTGTAATAACATTCTCATCTGAAATTAAGATAGGATTTAAAAATCCAAATTCTTTTATAGATGCAGCTACCTTATTTACTTGTTCGTCAGTATGCGTTCTAGCATTACTAATATATGGGATGAGTTCATCTACATTTTTTAATTCATATTGTAATAGTCCTTCTTTCATTAGATGAGCCCCCACTTTGCAAATTCCTCAAAACCACCAATAGATTTTACATAGTCTTCGGCAATTTCTACTATTTCTTCATAGGCTTTATCACCAACAAATTCATCTCCAATGGCACAGGATAATTCTATATCCCTATTTTCTTTTTGTGCTTTTAGGTGGGCGTAGATATTGACCGATACATCTGCCTTAGATAGGTCTTTACCATGTAGTCCACCACCAGTTACAGCTCGACCCATATCTGAACCTAGCTTTCTATTGGTTGCTCCAGTATCTACATTAAATCCTCCAGTCCAATCTCCTAATGGATTTACAATTGCTCTTGGATAAATTGATTTTAAAATTTCCGTAGATACATTTGACTGACAAATAATAAGTTTATCCCCATCGAGAATATATTTCCCATCATATGGGTAGTCCCTATAAATTTCTCTGGCTATAGTTGAGAGTTTCTTTTCTTCTTCAGATGTAGGCACTCCTTTAAATATTCCATTATCCCCACATCTAATCTTTTCTTTTTGATTGTTCGATAAGTGAATGTCTTGCTCTACAATTTTTACATCGGCTTTTACTTCTCCTGCTATTCTATTAATAGCTGATTTGATTTCTTCAACATCTAACTTGCAGTCCGTTTCTATAATCACATGACAGTCTCCATGTCCCAGTAAAACTTCAACTGCTATTTTAGGATTATCTTTTTCTTTATATGCTAAATCTACAATTGCACCAGCAATACAATCTGCTATTTTATCAACGTGTGATGGATTCACTTTTTCAAACATATATTACACCTCCATGTTTTTTATCCTTCCAAAATTCCAACCATTAATTAGAAAATTGTTCAACGTATTCTCTTTTACACATTTTTCTAATTTCCCGTTATTTATCCATTTCCTATTTTTGCTATTCTCAGAAAGTTTTTTTCTACTTTTTTCAGAAATCACTTTTCCTTTATGTGATTCAGATATTTTCTTCTTAACATCTCCATAATTCATATTGTATGAATGAGTACACCATTCTAAATTTTCTAATTTGTTATTAGCTTTGTTTTCATCAAGATGATTTACTTCCTCATAGTTATTTGGATTAGGCAAAAAAGAAAGAGCCACCAATCTGTGAACGAGCAAATTTTTTTTGCTACCATTCTTCCAGAGGTAAACTCTTTTGTATCCATTAGGTTGAAAATCTCCCTTTAATATTAAATTATTACTTTTTATGCTTCTAATATTACCTAGAGTAGATGCCTGATATTCATCTTCATATCCAGGAATATCTTTCCATACTTCTATTGAATTCAATGAAACCTCTTACTTTCTACTTCTTAGAAGTTTTTCCATCATATCTTCTCCATAATCTTCATATACTTCCGTGCAGTTTTCTTTAACTATGTCATAAATCTCGTACCATAGAAGATTGGCCGTCTTTTGAAATTGTGAAGACATCTGTACAAAGGGAGAGGCAATAACTCCACCAGTTGTAGGATGCTTTCCTAAAAGTCCAAATTGACTTATTGCCTCTTCACATTGAATGTATCTTGCAAAAGCCTGGGAGTAGGATTCTAATAATCTTGGATTTACTAAGTTTTCACAGTTTCTCTGTTTTAGCCATCCCCAGGTCTCTTTATATATTTCATCAGCACCAAGTGGTATACCATTTTTTTGCTTTGCAGATAGATAGTCACTAGGAGCTGGCATATCCGTTCCATCAAGAACAGCACCGTCTGGTAAGTCAACTGCATCTATTTCTTCTGGAGTAAATGTTGGAATATCATTCATTAGTATTTCTACTTTTTTACCTTTTTCTATTTTTTCAGCAGCAGGCTGTGGTTTCCCTCCTGCTTTTACTCTTCTTCCACCTCTGTATGTTCCGTCTTTAGCGATAGTATCACCTCCTAGTTTATTATTTTCTTTAATAGGGCCTTTGAACCCGTTTTTTTGTGCGTGAGAGGGCGGCACCGTTGGTAGGGGATTCACTCGTAGAGATTAAGACTCCCCCTACCCACGGAAAACTATCCTCCAAACCTATCTCCACTCTTTGCATGAATCTTTGAGTGACAAGATTTACAAAGACTCATAAGATTATCTTCATCATTAGTTCCACCACGAGAAAGAGGAAGTATGTGATGTACTTCCTCTACCTTTGTCATTCTATTTTCTTTTAAACACATCTCACAAAGTGGATGCTCTGCTACATATCTTTTTCGTATAAGTCTCCATGCTTTTCCATAACGCTTATGAGTTTTAGGATCTCGTTTATATTTTTCATAGTTTTTGTTGTATTCTTTCTCATGTTTCTTACAGAATCGTCCATCAACTAACTCTGGACAACCTGGATGTGAACATGGTCTCTTAGGTTTTCTTGGCACTTTATCACTCCATAAAGAAAGCCTCGAAGATTAAATCTTCAAGGCTCTATTAATTATTCTTTTGCTATTTTAATAATACTACAACTCCATAGTGACATTCTATGACATTTCATGACAAGGTTTGATTAGATTTGAAGTTTCTTTTAATCCCAGATTGTGAAGCCTATGAATATGCCTAATATCGTAATTCATATCAACTGCTATCTTCTCCCAAGTCTCATAACAAAGATATCTTTTTTCAAGGATAACTTGAAGTTCCTTATTTTGAATCTGTTTGATTGTTCCAACCATCTCTGCTTTCAAATCTACAAGTTTATCTATATCCCTATTAATCTCTTCTTGGAGATCTACAATCTTTACGATAGTATCTTCAAGTTTTGATGGTCCTCTATTAGGACTCTTAGGCATATCTGATAAGGTCGATGTAGCTTTTGTTGCTAGAGCGTTGAGTGATTCAACTTGCTCCAGCTTTGAGTTTATTCTCTTGTCTAAATAAAAAGCTTGTTTTAAATATTCTTTTGCATTCATTTCTTACCTCCATAAGTATTGAGGTAAGTTCTCTATAGAACCTCTACTCATTTTAGATTTGCTTTTACTGCATCAATGAGTGCAGCTTGTGTCTTGTTCTTATTTTCTAATGATTTCATTACATCTTCATCAATAGTTCCTTTAGATAAGATATGATGAATTACAACTGTTTCTTTCTGACCCTGCCTATATAGTCTGGCATTGGTTTGTTCATAAAGTTCTAATGACCAAGTAAGAGAAAACCAAATAAGTGTTGAGCCACCTGCTTGTAGGTTTAATCCATGACCAGCAGATGCTGGATGGATAATGGCTACAGGAATCTTACCTTGATTCCATTCTTTAAAGTCCTCACTTGTCTTAAGTTCTCTTACATCAAACTTGTCTTTTATTCTTTTTAAATCTGACTTATACCAATAAGCTATCAGAACAGGTTTACCATTTGCACCCTCTATTAAATCTTCCAAGGCATCAAGTTTTCTATCATGAATATGAATCATATTTTTATCTTCATCATAAACAGAGCCTGACGCCATTTGAAGTAACTTATTAGAAAGTGCAGCAGCATTAACTGCATCTATATCTTTATCCTTAATACTAACAACCAAGTCTTTTTTTAAGGTTTCATAGATATCTCTTTCTTTGTCTGATAGATTTACAAAGACTTCATTGTTTATCTTCTCTGGCATTTTTAGGTAATCTTCAGCTTTCATAGAAACTGTTATATCTGATATTTTTTCATAGATTGCATCTTCAGCAAAAGGTAGTGGTTTGTAAGAATAAATGATTGGTCCGTTTCTTTTATCTGGTTTGAAGTAGATTTCTCTGTACTGACCAATAAATCTGCCAAGTCTTTGACCCATATCAAGCAGTCTAAACTCAGCCCACAAATCCATTAGACCATTTGATGATGGAGTTCCAGTAAGACCAACTATTCTTTTTACCTTTGGTCTAACTTTCATCAAGGCCTTAAACCTCTTTGATCTATGAGACTTAAAAGATGATAATTCGTCAATTACAATCATATCGTAGTTAAAGGACAGTTCGCTCTTATTTATTAGCCAATCTACATTTTCCCTATTGATTAGATAAATATCTGCCTGTTTATTTAATGCTTTTATTCTTTCCTTTTCACTACCTATGACTACTGAATATTTTAAGATATCAAGATGAGACCATTTTTCTATTTCTTCCTTCCATGTATCTCTAGCAACTCTTAATGGTGCTATTATTAGAACTTTAGAAATTTCAAAAGAATCAAAGAGTAAATCTTTTATAGCTGATAAGCTTATGACCGTCTTGCCGAGACCCATATCCAATAGAAGTGCAGATTCTTTATTTTCTTTAATAAACTCAGTAGCATATTTTTGATATTTATGTGGAGTGTATTCCAATTAGTCACCTCCAATCCTCTTTATTATTTCATCAATGTTTTCTTTTGAATCAAGAACATAAACCTTAAAACCTAAATCTTTAAATTGCCTTATTCTCTTTTTCTGGATTGCTCTTACTTCTCCTCTAGGTCTTTTTGTTTCCACAAATCCAATCTTTCCTTTAGGTAGAAGTATTATCCTATCTGGTATTCCCGTCATTGAAGGAGATGTAAATTTAAGACAAAGACCCTTATTCTCTTTTACTCTTTTAACAAGGGCAGATTCAATCTCTTTCTCTCGCAATTTTCATACTCCCTCCATGCGTTCTCAAAAGTCATCATACAATCATAACAAGCACCCTGGCTTTTTAAATAATTTTTAATCAGTCTTTTCCAGCCCTTAAATTTCCCTGTTTTATTTTTAGGAAAGTCTCTATCTTGCTTCATATCTCTTGCTAAATCTCCTCTTGGAGACTTTTCATTTAAGTGATTTTTCATCATGTAATTATAGAAATTCATAAATCCTCCATTTTTTTAAGTGTTGTATAGTGTAGCTTTATATAAACCTTTTACACGAGAGAATAAAAATAATATATAAAAGAAAGTAGGCTATAACTATTCACACCATACAAAATGCGTATATTAAGCCATTTTACTGTTAAGTCAAGTGTAAATAGTCATGTCTTTTTGTAGTTTAGTGTATACATTTTTCATTAATTAAGAAAAACTTTTTTCTCTACAATCATCTTTATTTAGCCTATAAATGCTACACTAAGATGCATTTATAAAAAGTCGTCTTCCGACTCCATTAAATCATTGATGGTTATACCACCCCATTCAATTCCCCTATTTGTCCTTTTCTTTTCATAACCTTCTGCTATAAGGGCTCGTGAAAAATCTCTATTATTCCTAATGTATTCTCCATTTGAACCAGCCCACTCACGATAAACTTGATATAACCTTGCACTCATTTCTTTAAAATTTGTTCCTTTTATGCATTTATCTGAAATAAAATGGTTTATCCAGTCATTTTCTTCTTTATATGATTTTTTTGCATCATCTACTACATTACACTTTGGATATTTAAAGCCTGCATCTATATATTCTTTTGCTCCTTCAATCATCCACTGTAGAATTGCCTCACCTGCTTTTTCTAGGAGCTTATCTATATAGTCTGTCTTAGGATTTTTAATGGCGACAGAAAATGGAGCCACCACAATTCTTCTCCAGGTACCTCGATCATTAGATCCTACCTTTGGTAAATGATTTGTATAGAGAATAGTAGAATGCGTTGGCGTAAATGAAAATGGTGCATAGTATTTTCTTTCTGCTGAAATATCATCAACACTTGCTATCTGCTTTAGCATTGAACTTGACAGTCTTTGACCCTCTTCTGTTTCAGAGGCTAGAATAAATCTCTTACCACATAACTCTGCAAGATCAACCTTCACATTCTTTGCTCTTGTTGTTAAAGACTCAGCTGGGATTTTACCTGCATAGTCTCCAAGAACGTGAGCCTCTGAATTAAAGACTGTAGACTTCCCATTTCCTCCATCTCCATAAGCTATAAGGAGTGCTTCTTCATAAACATGACCTATTAATGTCGACCCTGCATGGAACTTTAAGAAATTAATAAACTCATCATCTCCACCAGTTACATCCCTTAAAGTAGCTATCCACATATCCATATTATCCTTACTTGGAGCTAGGGCAGTAATCTTCGCGCAATAGTAAGATGGGTCATGCTCTTTTATTTCACTTGTTTTTAAATCAATAACTCCAACAGGTGTATTTAAAATAAAAGCATCTGCATCAAGTTTTTCATTTTTAACTTCTAACAAAGACTTAGCTAGTTTTAATATTCCAGATACTTTTCCGTGGTCGTTCATTTTTTTAGCAAAATTGAGATAAGCTTTTGCACTATTTATTTTTAATTTTGCTTGTGCTTTTTCTTCCTTACTTCCCATCATTTCAGCATCTGCTAATTCTTGATAGGTCTCTTTAAATTCAATGCTTGCATTTTCTAAAACTTTTTTGGCAGTCTCCATATAAAGACTCATTACTTTTAGCTCAGAATCTTCCCACTTCTTGCCCGTCCAATAAAGCCAGCCTTGAGATATCGTGTAGATAGCTTTATCTTTGTTATGCTTAGTAAAGATTTCTGCCATTGCTATATCTGTAAGTTTCTCTGGCTTATATTTCTCATATCTTTCATTGTATTCTTCAGGTGGCACATAATCTTCACTTGCTGCTACCTTTTTATAAAATTTACAAGCTGACCTCCATATTTGTTCTAGTTCATCATCTGGAAGTGGTGGAGAACAAAGTGATGCTTTTTTATCGAATAATTCTCTTGCCTCATCTGTATTTCCATATCGAATTAGAACCTTACCAGCGAAATGATTCATAGTTGAGTTTCTAGAGCCTTGATGAATCAAATCTTGAGAGTTATCAAAATTTTCAAAGTCGTCCTTTAGGATTTCTGTTACATATTTTCTCCCTCTAACTATTTCAACAACAGGGTTCTTAACGCCAAAGAAAAATCTCGCTCCATCTAGTGCATTACCATCAAAGAAAGTATAAGTCTCTGCCAAGCTTTCTTTTATGCCTACATATTCAGCTAAATTTGTAATCTTAGGAATTGGAAAATATATGTGCATTCTTGGTCTTGCAGCTTTTCCATTTTTTTCTTTTCTATGGTTTCTGCTGTAAACTATAGCAAATTTAACTCCATCAAATATTCTCTTTAAATCATTAGCTGAAATCCAGTCATCTGGATTTTCTGAATGATCGTTGTCTATATCCATGGGAACACATTCCGACTCTATAAAATTATCATTGGATCGATAGGAATTTTTATACTTAGCCATTACATGATCAAAACTTGCGGCTTTCTCAAATGACCTAACATCTAGTGCATTAACTTCATTTGGATAAACACAGTTTGACTCCACTCCCATTAAGTTTGAGGTGTATATTTTCAATTAGGATACCTCCTTTATATAACGAATCTTCATTTTTCTCTTCTTAGCAATTTTTATTTCTTCTGCCATTCCAGGACTTATATGATCACCAAAAGCCCAGACTTCTTCACATTTTCCAAGAAGGACATAATTAAAATGCATGGCAAGTCTTCTCTCACTTTCATCACTCATAAACTGAGGAAATAAAAGATGTGGTGCTATGGGAATATTTCCTTTATCTAAGGCATATCGAGAATACTTCTGTGCCTTGATGACATTATTTTCTAGATCTTCAGAAAATGGACTGCAGATATATACCAGGGGATAGTATCTCTTCTCTGCATTTTTAATTGCTTGATAAGGAGTGGGATCCTTGCACCCACTCCCGTTGTATAGTTCCTTATTCATAAATATCCCTCATTGTTTCACTACAAGTATTACAGCAAACTTGAGTAGAAAATAAATCGCCATCTTCCAATACTTTATTTAATTCTACTCGAACTTCTTTTCCACACTTTGGACAGGTGCAAAAGACATTCTCATCATTTATTTCAATGCTTATTTCCATAGAATCATTGATTTTTTCTTTCACATAAAACATGAATAAACCTCCATTAATCTTTCTTATAAAATTCACTTTCAAATCCATCTGCATCTAATATAAGTCCAGGTGCCCAACTAGGAAGTAAGGACATTATTTGATTTACTTCCTCGATACTAGATGAATTACTTTCTATTACAACTTCATCATGAATATGCATGACGATATTAAATCCTTTTTGTTCAAGTCTCATCATAGCCTCAGCGAGAATATCCCTTGCGATAGCTTGAACTATATTCTCTACAAACTTTCCGCCGTAGGATTCTATCTTGTCCCATTTATTTCCTACTACTATTCCCTCATAGACTATTGACTCTCCACCAAATCGATTCATCCCTATCTTTGCCTTTGGATAAGCAAGTCGTCTTTTTGAAGGAAGTTCTATGAAAAGAATGCCTTTTTCATAGCTAATAACTAAGCTCTTATATTTTTCTTTAGTTCTAGTCTTTACAACCCTTCTTACGACTGAATCTATGTCCCACCAAAGACTCACTATATTTGGATTAGCCTCTCGCCAGGAATCAACTATTGATTGAAGTTCATCTTCAGACAAACCCATCTCAATACCACCCATAGCTTTAAGAGCACCTAAGGCTCCTTGGTAGCCACAGTTGTGAACTAATTTCCCTGATACGGTAAAACGGTTATTCTTTCCGGCATTTCGTATATCATAAAGTCTAGTCTTGCTTCTATACCTTTCCAATTTTTTCTTTTCTCGAATACAGCTAATTCTGCATCTTCTATAATTTCGTCTCGGCTTAATCCTTTTGAAAGTTTCCTTATAACAACACTTCGTGCATAAGGCCAGTATTTTTGATGAAATTCTGTTAATACAGTATTTCTCTTGTTCGAAGCATTCTCTATACGAGTCGCAAATCTTAAGTTGCCTCTTTCGTAATGCCCATTGTTGTCTATTCTGTCTATTTCTAGTTCTCTTTTTGGCAATCCAAATCTTTCTATTAAATAAAGACCTGCCTCTAGAATTGATGGAAACTTGAATTTTATTCCTCTTTCTCCATAGTTTTTGAACTCTGGATCTTTTGGGTTGGTACACCTTTGCTTTGCTGCTGTTAGCCTTCTGTCCAACCATCGTGGAATTTGTCTTGGCTGGGAGCAAGCTTGACATCCTTTTGACCTTCCTGTTGTTAAATTTCCCCTGTCTTGCCATTGAATGCTTCCACAGCCTTGACATCTTGTGAGGACATAACAAGAATTCCAGTTTTTCGCCCATCTTTTTTCTGGGCTTATAATCTTCACCCACCCGTATTGTTCTCCTACCATCTCCTGATTGTAGGAGATGTGCTCCGCTGGTGGCAGCTTCTCCAAATTGTATTGGCTTTTCTTGCCCCTCGATCCATACGATATGGTCTTTTGTTGCTCTAAGCCCATCATATTCAATCACTTCTCCTATCCCCTTATATATAACTCCATCATGTGAAACCCAGTTTTCTCCATCCCATAATTTATGAGCTTTTGTAAGTTTTTCTATAGGAACTAACCCCTTATCTGTAAGAACCAACTCGCCTTCAGCAATACAAGCTAACGTCGCTATCTTTCCTTTTTGTCTAAGATGACCATTTACTCCATGCTTTTCAACTGGCACTCCAAACATCCTTGATGCTGTTCTGCAATAGATATCTTCTCCATTTTCAAAGGCATCCAGTACCCATTGTTCTCCTGCAAGCCATGCAAGGACACGGGCCTCTATTGCTGAAAAGTCTGAAATAATAAACCTGGTGCCTTCTTTTGCTATAAAGGCTGTCCTTATTAGTTGGGATAAAATATCTGACGGGGATTCATAGAGAATTTCCATAGTTTCATAATCTCTATTTTTTACAAGACTTCTTGCAAGTTCTAAATCTTTTAGATTGTTTCTTCTTAAGTTTTGAACTTGAATAAGTCTTCCTGAATACCTTCCAGTTCTATTTGCACCATAAAATTGGATCAGACCCCTTGCTCGATTGTCTTTTCCTTTTACATTTTTCATAGCATCATATTTTCTAACTGAAGACTTAGATAATTCCTGTCTAAGTTCCAAGACTTCTTTAATATCTCCTTCAGCGTTTTTAAGAGCAGACTCTACATCTTTCTTAGCTAAAGACTCTATCTCTAAGCCTTTCTTATTTAGCCATTCTTTAAGCTGTAAGGGAGAATTTGGATTCTCAAGACCAGTTAATCCTATAGCTCTATCCATGTTTTCATCTCGTAATATCTCATCAAATTTAATAGCTGAATCAACTAAAACTTCATCAATTAAGATTCCTCTGTCATTGATGGTTTGGTCTATCCAGTAGTTTTCCCATTCTGATTGAGGCATAGGAAAGGCTGATAGTTTTTTCTTAATAGCCATTTCTGTTTCCACATCTCTTTGGTTATATTCCTTAAAGATAGACCACTTTTCTAAATCGTGATGTGGTAGATTTCTTGTCCTCATACCATTGGTTTTAGTTGGTTTACAAGGAATAGAAAAATATCTTATGAGAGCCTTGCCTTCATTCATTTTTTGCTTATCTAGTTTTAAAACCTCTCCTACTTTTTCAAGAGATAGAGGTAGACCAAGATAAGCCGACCAAATCATGGTGCAGTACCAACCTTGAGGTTTTAATCGCTCTCCAAGAAATCTAGATAAACACACCCTTTCAAAGTTTGCGTTAAAGGCCCACTTTTCTATAGTTTCATCTCTAAGTGCTGATAATATTTCTTCAGGAATAATCTCTCCACTTGCCAAATCTATGACCTTAACTTCTCCATCATCAATAGAATAGGCAAAGAGGAGGATTTCAAAATCCTCACTCTCAGCATATTTGTATACACCACTTTTGCCTAAGTCAACTGAAGAATAGGTCTCAAGATCTATGGACAATCTCTTCATAGCTATCACTAAGCTTTGTTAATTCTGCTAAATTATTTTTTCTATCTTCTTTTATTTGTTTTTCTATTTTTCTAATATCTCTATCTAGTTCTTTTAACTGAGCTTGTAAAAATCCAAGCTTATAACATAAAAAGGACCAAATAGCTAAAACTATCGCTGTAATTAAATAGTCCATTTCTACCTCCTATGCTAAGAAATCTTCGTCATCATCGTCCATCGCATCGAAGTCATCTGCTGCATTAGACCTATTTCCTAGAGGTTGACCATCTCTTAGTTTTTGAATATTTCCAAGGCCAACGGCCACTCCTTTATTACCATTCACATTGTAGGCGTAGAAGTTAAGTGATACTCTTGCATAAACTCCTGAGTAAACTTCACTTCTATCAAGAATTGGTTCTACGTTTCTATCTACAATTTGAGGTGCTGTCATAGAGTTGGCATTTAAGAAGTATGCATCTGCATAAGCCTCATCATCTTTTTCTGTGTCACCATCTCTTAATGGAAGTTTGATAGCTTTCTTATTTGGTTTCTTTCCATTGAATTTAGAAAGTCCTTCATCAATAGCAGCATCTACTGCTTTTTCAATCTTCTCGATTGTCTTTTGGTCGCTCTTTGGAATAATGACGGATACTGAGTATCTTTCTTTACCACCATTGATTGACTTTGGTTCCCATACATTTGCATAGCTTAATCTAACTTCGCCTGTAATTACTTTTGTTTTATTCATATTTGACATATTATTTACCTCCAAATTCTTCTTTAACATTGTCAATTTTTACTTCTTCCCTCTTGTCATCAATGCTTACTAAGGTTAACTTTCCTTTTGGTTTTTCTAATAAGTCAGTGATATTTTCATCAAAGATTTTCTTACCTAGTAACTTAGTCATAGCTGTGATGCCAAGTAACTTCTCTTCAAAGGGGTTAAATCCCAGTTCTCTTACTTTCTTAACTACTTCATCTTCATCTCGGTATTTCCTATTAGACCTACCTTCGACAAGTTTTAGATCCTTCCATCTATGACCCTTCATTGCTCTTTCTAAAGCGTAAGCCTTGATATCTTTGACCCATTGTTCCAGTTCGTCTAGTTTTGGTAGAATCTCTTCAATTTCATCATCCGATAGTTCTGGTGGTAGGGTAAATTCTTCTTGTGCTAGTTTTAAGTTTTCTTCCGCTCTTTTTCTACACTTATTCTTAGCTTTACAGAAAATGCACCATTCTCCACACGAGAATTCTCCCTCGCCTTTATATGCTTTCTCAGCAATTTCTCGTATGGTTTCTCCCCACTTATAAAGTTCTGTCTTTTTAATTTCATAAGTTGAGATATTACATCTTCTTGGTTGATAGATATGAAGAATTACTTCCTCAATATCATAAATTCCATCGAAGAGAGTCAGAGCACCAAGTCCATATAACATGAGTTGTGTGTTTTCTTTAGCATCTACTAAAACTCCCTGACCATACTTTAGATCTATTACATGAAGTTCTTTTCCTCCAACAACTACACAGTCAGCAGTTCCAAAGGACTCTTTAACATAGTCTGATAGGTTAAGTCTTTCTTCCACAAAGACGGCTGGGCTTTCATAACTACTTATTACTTCTATTACATATGAGGCATATCCTTCAGTTAACTCATCCATTTCTTCATCATAAAAATCCAAATCTTCAGTAGGATCTTTTACATCTATGCCTAATAACTTTTTTAGTTTATATTCTGCTAAGGCATGAGCCGATGTGCCTTCAAGTGCATAGGGACTAACTTCATCTTCATATTTTTGAGAGAGCCTAACGCTTGGTGGACAGTGAATCCAGCGTGAACTACTTGATGCAGATAATATTGCGTGATCGCCCATCAGAGTTTCTCCACATCTGCTACCAAGTCTTTATATTTACTTGGATCAATTTCAGATAACTTTTTAGCCCCATACTTTTCTAAAAGTTCTCTTATTTTTGCTGTATGGCCTAATCTTGATTTGTCAGCTAGTATCTTTCTAACATCTTCAATCTCATAGGTCTTTTCTTCTTGCTTCACCTTTTCTTCTTTAGGTAGTTCCTCATCACTTTCTAGTGCTGTTAGAAGGACACCTATACTAGATGCAAGATTCTCTGCATCTTCTTTGATTTCCATTAGTAGCTTTATTCTTGACACTTCTTTCTCCTTTCTCTGGTTGCATTAATTCCATAGCTATCTTCTTGGCAACAATTGAGATGGCTATTAAACTTTCTGCCATCTGTTCGTTTTTTACTAAGTCCACTTTGTTCCTCCTTTCATACTCCTTGGGACATTTGCCTTCATTTTGAGTAAGTTGTATATCCTCATACTTCTTAGGACATCCTGTTTGTATTTGAGTAAGACTTCTTCCCTCATATTCCTTAGGACATCTAGTAAGTTTTTGAGTAATTATTTTTTCCAAGGTCTCAATTTCTCTTGAATCTTTGGTAAATGCTTATTTTTGATGTTATTAGCTGTTTTTTGGGATATTCCTACTACTTCTGCGACTTCTCTTTCTTTCATTTCGTAGAGAAAAAGTAGTTTTAGAACTTTTTTATCTCTATCAGAAAATTCACTAATGACTTCTAAGAATGCTTCTTCCAGAAGTTTGTACGTTACTATGTCCTCAGTATTTTTAACGCTAGTTACTTCAAAGTCGTATTCCTCTTCAGCAACATCAAGGGATAAGGGAAGTCCATATTCTTTTGTATCGACAAAGCCTGTTTCTAAGCTTCCTGCTTGGACATAGTTTCCATTTTTCTCAGCCATTGTTTTAATTCTGTCTTTATCTTGTAGTTCTTCTAAATTCTTGTAGGCTCTTTGGATTCTCTTTTTTTCTCTCCAGATTGGTTTCATGTATTCTTTGTAGACTTCTTCACTAACTTCGATTTCTTTGCCATTTATTTCTAAATATCTTTTCTTTGCCATCTTTTGCCTCCTCGCAAAATCTCTAGATCCGCAAGAAGGCCATCCGTAAAAACAAAAAAAGACGGCAATAGAAAACCATGGTTTGGTTTTCCGACTGCCGTCTAGCGTTCTTGCGGATATCTTTTACTTATTTAAAATTTTAATTTCGCCTTTAACTACATAGGCTATGGTTGTACTTTTACCTCGTATGATAGTTAGCTTTTTCTTGTCTTCACTAATATCACAGACTCTTTTTCCTTCTTTGTTTCTTATTTCTATAGGATCACCTCCTTAATATAAAAATAGCCAGATGAGTTTCTTTTTGAATACTCATCCGGCTATTTGATAGTTACATTTACTTCTTTGCTCGGTATGGTTTTTTCTTATTTTTGTTTGATATTTCCAGTGTTGAGATTTTCCCACAGTGTGGACATTTAGCTTGTATCTCTATTTTCTCTAAAGGAATTCTTGATACATCAAAAAATCTCTTTTTACAGACTGGACATGCCATTTGTTCCATAATACCTCCTTATCTTTCCTTGTTAGCTTCTTTGCTAATTTCTTTCTTAAAAAAATATAGCTAAGCTATATTTTAAAAACTAAATTCGTTATATAGTTCTTTTGTTAATTCAAAGTCATTAGGTGCATAGCCTAATACTTTTAATCGAACTAATGCTGCTGTTTTTGATACTTGGAATTGCTCTGATACTTTCATGATGAAATCAAATAGATAAGTCTCATCCTTAATATGCTTATCATAACCCAGATAGTATAAATACTTTATAATCGCTTTTTTATTCATCAAAAGACAAGAAGCAAATGTATTCGCCTGCCATTCTATTGTATCCATAAATCCCCAACGCTTAGTTTTCTTCTTATTAACATCGCCAGTTCGACAAGCTAGTGAAGCAGGCTTTTCTTCTTCATTAAAAAAAGATAGTTGGTTTGGATCTCTATAGAATACACACGGATGGATTACTCCATGTCCACATTCATGAGCTAGGGTAAATCTTCTAAATCCTTTATCTCTTGGATTGTCTAATTGCTTATCTATTAGAATAGTATTGGCTCTATCTGTAAGATATTCTAGTTCCCATTGTCCAGTTTCAACATTTGGCATCAGGCTTTTCATTGTTCGTATTACTTGGTCATCATTAAAGACCATCATCCCTGCATAGCATCCGTTATGAGATAAGTAGGCATATTCAACATTAAACCCTAAATCAAATTCTGCCAGTCCCTCAATATCTACTGCTTCAAAATTTTCAATTGCAGAAGGACAATATTTATTGAGAATTTGCTCGGTCAGTGATTCAATTTGATCTAAAGTGATAAATGGAGCACCTGTACTTGATTTGTTGAAGTTATATTGATACATGCCTACCTCTCTTTTTCAATTTCTTCAATGAATTTTATCCACTCTTCTTCTTTAACATCTAAGTCTCTAGCTTTTCTCAAAGCTACGCTTAAGCCTTTAGTCTTTAAAATATACTCTGGCAAATCAGGTGCCACCGTATTTCTTTGTTTTCCAGCTAAATCCATCATAATGGATGATTCTTCTTCATCCAAGTTTAATATTTTAGCAATTTGGTTCAACCTCTCTAAGTCAAAAGAATCTCTTTTTCCTTTCTCTACATCGCTTAGATACGGTGAGGAAATATTAAGCCTGTCCGCCATATCCTTTAAGGTGATTCTTAAATCCTTTCTCTTCTGAGAGATAAAATCCCCAAAAGTCAGTTCGTGATTGTTCATGATTACCTCCTATTACTTTATTAGCTAATCTGCTAACTTGTTTATATTTTACAACTTATTAATTGATGTGTCAAGTCCTAATATCTATTCTGTTCACTCTCCCTATAAATATCTATCCTGTCTACACACCCCTACGATTTTTACTATTAATATGTTCCCACAAGGTGTTTTCCAAATAGAAAAATGGCTTTTAAGATTTCTTCTAAAATCCTAAAAGCCATTGATTTCAACAGTTTTATAGCTTGTTATTCTATTTTCTTGACATCAATACTACAGTCTCAACATGCATTATCTTTTGCTTGGGAACATAATTTTTTATCCTCGTCATTCTTGTGGGAGCACAATTTATTAATGTCATCGTCTTTGGTATTTTTTCTTTTATCTTTAAAGTTATTAGAATCTTGACTATCTTTAACACCTGTTTTGAAGTAGAATGTCAGGTCATATGGATGAACTGTTCCGTCTTTGTCAATTCTACCCACTACGACTTTATCAACTATGCTTTCAAATACTGTTCTATTAAATTCCTCTATAATTTCTCTATTTTCTAACACCTTTTTAAATTGCTTTAGTCTTTTTTTAATAGAATTTTCATCTTTTATTGTTAGTTCCAGTGTTTTCTTTTCATCAAGTAATTCTTCTTTTTGTTTTGTAAGTTTTTTATACTTTTTAGCATAAACTTCTTCGTCTATCCTATCTTCTAAATGAAGATCAACTAACTTTCTTTCTTGACTAATGATTCTATTTAATTGATTTTCTATCTTTTTCAGATTCTTGACTAATGTATTATCATTTATTTCTTCTTCGACAATTTTTAAAAAGTCATCTATTACTGTTGAATCTGCATGGCATAATTGCCTATAGCTTTCAACAAATGCTTTTTCTATTGCCGCTTCTTGTATTCCCTTTGAATGAGGGCAATATTTTTTACCTTTTTTTGTTGACCTTACACATTGCCAGTTAATTTTTTTGTAAATTGAACTTGTGTGCCAAGTTCTTCTTGAAAGTATTTCTCCACAAAATCCACATTCCAGCATACTTGAAAAAGCGTATTGCCTTGATAGTTTTTCTCTTTTTCTATCCTTGTTAGCAATAGTGTTTCTGTTTTGTGCTCTTCTGAGTCTAATCTCTTGTGCCTTTTCAAAATCTTCTTTTGATATAATTGGCTCGTGATGATTTTCAATGTGGTATTTATCAGATTCACCAAAATTTGCTAGTCTTCTTTTTGTTATGGGATCAACTGTGAAGGTCTTTCCCATTAGTATATCGCCAATATACTTTTCATTTTTAATTATTCCTAACACTGTAGTATCAGACCATTTTGTTTTACCTCTCGGAGTGAGATATCCTTGCTCTTCTAGTTCCCTGCCAATGACTGAGCCACCATTACCCTCTAAATATCTTTTAAAGATGTATCTGACAATTGTGGCTTCTTCTTCATTTATAGAGATACTTTTTGTTATAGGGTCATAGTCGTATCCAAGACAACCTTGAAAACCAATAAGTTCCCCTTTTTCCATTTTCATTTTCAGTCCTTTTTTTACATGGGCTGAGGTATTTTCTACTTCTTGTTGAGCTACTGAACTTAATATTGTTAATAGTAACTCTCCATCCATTGTCAAAGTATCTATATTTTCTTCTTCAAATACTACACCAACATTATTTTCCTTTAGCAGTCTTACATATTTCAAAGTATCTAATGTATTTCTAGCAAATCTTGATATAGATTTAGTGATTATCATGTCTATATCTCCATTTTGACAATCGCTTATTAGTCTCATGAAATCTGCTCTTTTAGTAGCAGTTGTTCCTGTTGTCGCTTCATCTGCATATATACCAGCCAAAGTCCAGTTCTTATTATTTTTTATTAGATTTGTGTAATAATCAACTTGCGACTTATATGATTCAAGTTGGTCTTTACTATCTGTACTTACTCGACAATATGCTGCAACTCGTTTTAAATCTAAATGCAGTGCATTTCTATTTCTTGCTCCTGTATTTGAAGCTTTTATTAATTTTACTTTAGTATTCATTTTACCTCCTTCCCATTTTGTATCTTTCTACAGTGTTATTATATCACAAGATTAACTACTTTCTATCTCTCTTCTTATAATCATTTTCTATTCTATTTTTTATTTTTGTATATTCCTTATCATTAATTAATTTAAGATCATAAAGTCTACATAACATAGCAACTCTCATGCTATAAACTTTTATTGCTTGCATTTTAACCTCCTATGTAAGTTAATTTTTTACCTTGATAAGTTGTTTAAATTTAAAATATACTAATCTCACCTAAGAAATTTATAAATATTCGCAACTCAAAGTATTTTGATTTTTATAGAAAGATGACAAAATACCCCTCACTTTATATAGTGAAATTTGCCCTCTTTGGTAACCAGAATTTTTATTTTTTTATAGTATTTTTGAGTTTTAATGATTAATTGAATATAAAAAATGAGGACTTATGCTATTAGGCATAAATCCTCAAAAATAAAAAATATTATAAAGTTTATATTATGAAGTATTCTAAAAAATACTATTCATAACTTCTCGTTTTTCTTGCGTTTTTATCATATGTCCCTCTTGCAATTTACTAATGTATGCATTTTCACAAATACGTGAAATCAATCACTTTATCACAAACTGACTCTAAAAACTCAACATCATGGGATATTATTAAAATCAGCTTGTCTTTTTCCTTAACTTTCTTTATGTTTTTAGCTACTATTTTCATATTTCTATAGTCCAATCCACTGGTTGGCTCATCGAAAAATAGGATTTTCTTGTCGGATAGTAAAGCGGATAAAATAATCACTCTCTGTTTTTGTCCTCCTGACAAGGTGTGAGGATTTCTATCACCAATGTTTTTTAACTCCATGTCTTTTAACCAAGTATCTAAAGCATTATCATCTTTAATATTTGATGTTAATACTATTTCATCTTTGACAGTGTCCGTGAATAACTGATAGTTCACTTCCTGCATAATAAGCAGGCTCTCATTTAGCCTACTTTTTATATTTAAATTCTCACCATCTCTTAAAATTTTCCCTTTATTTTCTTTGTATAAGCCACATATGATTTTTGCTAATGTAGACTTCCCAATTCCATTTTCTCCAACAATCCCAATAATATTGCCATAGCTAAATTTAAGATCCTTAATGGACAAAATTGTTTTGGTACTTCTTTTGAACATCAGATTTTTTAACTCTAATAAAGTCCCTTTATTTGAAGTTTCAAAATCATCAAATCTTTCAATGGCTTTATAATCAGAATTCCTAAGTCCCGTTCTCATTCGTTCATCTTCACTTAGATTTTCAATTTCGTCCATACTATATTCTCTGATGATTTTCCCATCCTCTAAGTATATTGCTCTATCAACAATGTCTTTTAAATACCACAACCTGTGTTCTGCAATAATAATAGTTTTTCCTAAAGATTTAAGCTTTTTTATTGTAAGAGATAATTCTTTCATTGACTTTATGTCTAAGCTTGAAGATGGTTCATCAAGAATAAATATCTCAGGGTTTAATGCGTAAATGCTTGCTATAGCAATCTTCTGCTTTTCTCCTCCAGAAAGATTGAATATATTTTTATTCATCAAGTTTTCAAGATGAAGCTCTTTTTCAACTTCGTCAATCCTTTTGTTAATTACTTCTCTTTCTATTCCGTAATTTTCTAAACCAAAAGCAATTTCATCGGTTGTATTGGTTGTATAAAACTGTGTTTTAGGATTTTGAAAAACCGAGCCTACATTCTTAGATAATTTATAAATTGGTGTAGTAAATGTATTCATACCATTGACCATAACACTGCCAGAAATGTCCCCATCATAAAACTCAGGTATTATACCGTTCATAAGCTTTAATAGAGTCGACTTTCCGCAACCGCTCCTACCACACAGAAGAATGCATTCCCCTTTTTTGATTTTCAAATTTATATCTTTTAATGAGTAATCAGATCCTCCCTTATACTTAAAACTTAATTCTATAATTTCAATCATAAGTCCCACCCTGATACTTTCATAAATATTACTATTGATAAAATTAAAATCATAAGAATTAGAACACCAATATCATTTTTTCTAAACTTAATTAGGTGTCTACTTGTTTTGTTAACAGGAGCATCGAGTCCCCTTATAATGGCTGATTGAGAGAGCTCATCCCCAATTTCTATCACACTTACGAACAATGGCACAAAAAAATATTCCATAATTAATGTTGGTCTTCTTGTTAAATTGATTAAGTTAAAATTAATTCCTCGAGTTTTCATCGCCATATTTATATGACTCCATTCGTCTTTAATAGTAGGCAAACATCTAAATATTACAGAAATCATTATGAGCGAGTCTTTTGAAAGTTTTAATTTTTGTAAAGTTGCTACTGCAATGGAAACAGATGTGGAATTTAAAATCCATTTACCCACGATAATACATGGCAAAAATTTTCTTCCAATTGCTAAGATAAATAAAATTAAATTCAAAAGAAAATTCATATTAAAATAGGCTAAAGATTTTTCCAATACTACACTTATTACAAAAAATAAAATATACCTTATAGCGGATTTTTTATAACCATCGCTAATAATAATGACAAGGAAAAATAATGTAATAAGGGTTTGATAGATCCAATCAAACCCTAAAAAAATTAAAATATTCGCACCTATAAGCAAGATAAGTTTTGTTCTGAGGTCATATTTTGACCCCAGAACAAACTTTGAATTTTCCATTATAAAACTCCTGCGGATTCCAACTTTTTATTTAGTATTTTCTTTGTAAAATAAGAACCAATCAAAGAGAATATAAATGTTCCAATAATCATTACTGGTAACATCCATATTGGTGTCCATGCTCTTACTGTGTTACAAAAGCTTTGATCTAATTTACCTTTTATTAAACTTTCAAAAAATGCTTCTCTCATAAGCCAAATTGGTAAGAATCCTCCAAATAAGTTTAGAGAAAAAAACATATGACTAATTGTATTTTTCTTAAAGTCTGTATAATTCCCACCTTTTGCTATGAACATAGCAATTATTCCGGCAGGCACTGCCACTAATGGTGCAATTGGAATATGTCCAGTTGCAACTAATAAAATACTTGGTAAGATAGCTGCGATTACAATAGCAGTAGCTGACTTTGTCTTTGCAAGAAGCATATGATAGGTTGGTGCAGCAAATAGTGCTACAAGCATAGGCATTAGTAAAAATAAAACAGGGACAGGCATAGATATTGCCCCAATGACTGCATATGTTACAAAGTAAAGTGCAATTAAAACACCGGCTGTAACTGCATTTTTTGATGATTTCTTTTGTGTTTTCATAAATTTCCTCCTTTAAAATTGATTGTTACTGTACAATCTTCCATTCTTTAGACTTTTCTTGATAATTCCATAAGTCTTTATATAGTCCTTCATTTTTAATAAGTTCTTCATGTTTCCCAACTTCTTCTACCTTTCCTTTGTTTAAAACAACAATTTTATCAGCTCCCATTATGCTCCTTAATTTATGAGCTACAACCACAACTGTTTTATTTTTAATTAAATTTGATATTGCTTCCTGTATAATAAGTTCATTTTCAGGATCAAGTGAAGATGTTGCTTCATCAAGTAGTATTATTGGTGCATTTTTTAATATTGCTCTCGCTATTGATATTCTTTGTTTCTCACCTCCAGACAGAGTCGCTCCTCCTTGTCCAATCATAGTGTCAAATCCATCATCTTTTTTGACTATAAAGTCATAAGCTCCTGCCATTTTTGCAGCATTCATGATTTCATCTTTACTTGCATCTTCATTTCCAAATTTTATATTGTTATAAATTGTGTCTTTAAAAAGATACACATCTTGAAAAACAACAGAAAATTTATCCATTATTTTATCAGGGTCGGCTGTTAGCAAATCTACTCCACCAATTTTAATTGCCCCTTCATTAGGATCATAAAATCTGGAAATTAATTTAATTAGTGAAGATTTTCCAGAGCCAGAGTAACCAACAAAAGCAGTTAATTCATTTTCATTAATGTCTAATGAAACATTATCGATAACCTTAGATTCCTTGTAAGAAAATGAAACATCGTGGATTTCAATTTTGTTGCTTTCGTTTACATCGGAATTTCCTGACATAGATTTAGCGTTAAGTAAGTTAATGATTCTCTCTCCTGAAACTGATGCCATTTGTAGACCTGTATAATTTACAAGTGCAAGCTCCAAGGGATCAAAAATCCTTGTGCCTACAAATAAGAACATTAAAAATGTATCAATTTCCAAAGATCCATTTATAAATAAATAGGAACCAACTAAACTCATCAAAGGAAGTCCTATTCTTAAAATCATACTTGCTATAGTAGTTAATGAACCAACCCCTTTCTCACTCTTAATATTTGCATTTCTTGAGTTATCTATATCTTCTTCAAGTTTTGTTAATGTATCATCTAAGCTGTTATAAGCTTTTAGAGTCTTAATGGTATCCAAATATTCATTTATATCTTCTTCCTCTTTTATCCTCATTTTCTTTGTTTTTAAATAATTTTGTTTCTGAAAGTTTTGCATGAGCGTGAGAAGTAGAACAGAAATAGGTAGTCCTATAAGAGTTGCTATTCCCATTTTTACATTAATTATCAAAAATAATATCGAGCAAAGAATCGCTACACATATACCACTGAAAAATTGAGGTAATTGATGCGTTACTGCCGTTTCAACTTTGAAAAAATCATTCATTAATGTATCTAAGATCTCCGCTGAACTTTTCCCTGAAATATAACCTATTGGCAATTTTCTTATGTGGTCTGCAAGCTCTATTCTTCCATCTGCACTTGTCTTGTATCCAAGTTCATAGGTATATTTTGTGGCTAAATTTTCCAATAAGAATGTTATTAAGAAAAATACTGCCATTATCCCAAAATACTTCCATAAAAGGCTCGTATCTATACTATCTGCGCCTCTATTTAAAAATAGTGTTTCTACAATTTTTGCCAAAGCAATAAATGGTATAAGGTTGGAAATAGATGCCAAAACATTTAAAATAATTGATTTTCTTATATTATTCATCTTTCCTAATGTAATATTTCTTATCATTCATTCTCACTCCCTTCTATATCCATTTGCCAAATATTTGTCTTCTTATAAATATCAAAGAGTCTCTTATATATTCCATCTGCAAGGATTAAATCTTCATGCTTACCTCTTTCTGCAATTTTTCCATCAGATATTACTAAAATTTGATTTGCATGCTCTATGGTATTTAACCTATGAGCAATCATGATAACTGTCTTATCTTTAACCAATTCAGACAAAGCTTCCTGCATAAGATATTCATTTTCAGAATCAGCAAAACTTGTTGCCTCGTCTAATACTAATATTGGTGCATCCTTTAAAATCGCTCTTGCTACAGCAATACGTTGTTTCTCTCCGCCGGATAAATAAGTCCCTTTACCCAAAACAGTATTGTATCCATTAGGAAGTTTTACAATAAAATCATGACATCTTGCTTTTTTACATGCTTTTATGACATCCTCTTTTGTAGAACCTATCTTTGCCATAGCAACATTATTGAAGACTGTATCTGTGATAAGATCACTGTCTTGAAAAACGAATGCTATCCTCTCCATTAAGGCGTTCATCGGAATATTTTTTATATTAACTCCACCAATTTTAATAGAGCCTTCTGAAGGATCGTAAAATCTGGGTATTAGCGTTCCAATGGTAGATTTGCCTGCTCCCGAATAGCCAACTAATGCTGTAACTTCTCCTTGTTTAGCACAGAAGCTTATATTCTTTAAAACCTCTTCATTTCCATAAGAAAAGCTTACATTCTCAAATTCAAGATCATGACCTTTTATCTCTTCCTCGCTATTTTCAATTGCCAATTCTTTTTGATCTATAATTTCGTAGATTCTCAAAACAACTTCATTTAGTAAATTCATTCCTTCTGCAAAATCTCTAAGTTTTAATGCAGGTACGCTAATGGCGGGTACAAGAATCAAATAGAAAATAAAAACTGTAGCAAAATCCAAGTTATTATTTCGTGACATTAAAAATATTCCTAAAGGAACTATGAATGTAGCAACAGATAAAATAAACATTCTAAATGAAACAAATCCTGGTCTTATCATTGATGTCATCGAACTTGTAAAGTCTCTATATTCTCCTACTGACTTTGAAAAAGTTTTAAATGATTTTGCTCCTGTTCCAAATATTTTCACTTCCGGCATACCTTTAACGTATTCAGTAGTTGCTGAATTAATTTGATCCAAAATCGCAAAGTTCTTCTCAAGTCCACCCGACTTTATAATCTTTGCCATGATTGCAATCTGAATTCCTAAACCAACAAATATAATTAACAAAGTCGTAAGACCTAATATTAAATTTATCTTTAACATAACAATTATCATTGCTAAAATTAGTGCTAAAGTTGAAATTAGATTTGGTAATTGATGAGAAAAATAACCCTCAATTTGATTCATGTCCGATCCTAATACTTGTCTTATTTTTGACTTGTTGTCGCCGGTAAAAAAACCTGAAGGAAGATTCCCAATATGAAATAATATCTTCTTTTTTAAGTTAGCTATTAAAACATATGAAAACTTATGGCATAAAATACCGCCAATGTAAGTTAAGCAATATGACAATACCACTGCTGCAAGTCCATAGATGCAGAACTGTATTGTACTTTGTTCTAATTTTCCATATAAAAATAGAGATTTTATGACTTTGTATATCACCAAAATTGGACAAATACTTAATAGCATCCCAAGACTAACAAATAATATTCCTCCTACAAGTTGTCCTTTTTTTATTTCACTGTAGGAAATAATATCTTTGATTGATTTCTTCTTTTTCATCTAAAACATGCCTCCTTACCGAACGAGTTCGTTCATTTACCTTAAAACTAATACAAGGAAAACACCGTTGATGTTTTCCTTGTAAAATACTTATATTTTATTTTTCTCTAATGAGGTCTTTGAAATAGCTCACTTATTATTCCAAAGGCATCACTTGAATTTGTTTTGTTTTCTCCCTTAATAATATAGTCGTTATATATTGTTCCGACAGCTCCGTATAAAATAAAAGCTGCAAAACTTCTCACATTTTCTCTGTTTATTCCCATATTATTTTCTATTTTTTTATTTTCAATTCCTTCAATTATAAACTCTGAATAGACATCTATAAATTTTCCAATGTAATGAATTAATTCCCATAGCCTGTAAGAGTTATCTGTAATTGAATTCTCTTTCGAAAAATTATATCTTGTTGTAAATTGACCGATATCTTTTACTATAAGTTCTCTTACAATTTTTATTCTTTCTTCGTAATCCATTTCCTTATTTTGAAGTATATCCAACTTATTTTTTAGTTTTTCTTCAAAATATGTTTCCATACACGCCAAAAAAATATCTTCTTTTGATTTGAAGTAATAATAAAACATTCCAGGTGCACCGTTAACTTCTGCGAGAATATCTCGCACAGAAACTTTTTCATACCCATACTTTTCAAAAAGTCTGGATGCTATATTTATAAGCTCCTGTTTTCTTTCTTCTGGATCTTTTACATTTCTCTTTGCCAAAACCTCACCACCTATTGACCGACACTCGTTCTTTAATAAAGATTATCATTTTCTTATACTTTTGTCAATAGTGCCCTGAAATTATATTCTGAGTATGGTATAATTTTATTTACTATAAATAAGCACGCTTAACGCTTATAGTCTTAATTACACAATAACAGGGTCTGTAAATAATTTTGTGTATCAACCTAAATCCTGTTTAAAGGGTAATGGTTGATACATTTTTTATGCTTCAATCATCATTGGTGTAGCTACAACTTTTTCTACATCAACATTTTTATCTTCTAGATTATCTTCAAAATTCCCATATTGATTTAGGAACGAAAAAAAGAGCAAGTGGTTTTTCTTGTCCACCTGCTCTAAATATTTTTCATGTTCAGAGACTTTAAATATTTCTTCCTATCAATTATTTAATTTCCATGATTCTGCCTTAGCTTTTGCATTGATAAGGTCAGAATAAAGTCCATTATTTTTAATCAGTTCTTCATGATTTCCACATTCTACTATTTCTCCATCTTTTAAGACTAAAATCTGATCTGCATTTCTAATGGTTTTTAGTCTATGGGCAATCATAATTACTGTCTTATTTTTTGTTAATGTTTCTATTGCTTCTTTAAGTTTATCTTCATTTTCTGGGTCAATATTTGCAGTTGCTTCATCAAAGATAATTATATCTGCATATTTTAGCATGGCTCTAGCTATGGAAATTCTTTGTTTTTCTCCACCAGATAGGCTTGCTCCACCTTCCCCAATAATAGTGTCATATCCTTCTGGTAAAGCTTCTATGAATTCATGACATCTTGCTTTTTTTGCAGCTTGAACTACTTCTTCATGGCTCGCATTTTGTTTTCCAAATTTTATATTATTTTCAATTGTATCTTCAAATAGGTATACATCCTGAAAGACCATTGAAATAGAATTCATTAAGTTTTCTATCTTATAGTCTTTTATATTTTTTCCACCAATTAAAATCTCGCCAGAATTTACATCCCAAAATCTCGCTATGAGATTACAAAATGTTGTTTTACCAGATCCAGATGGACCAACAATAGCAGTCATAGTATTTTCTTTTATCTCTGCTGATACATTTTTTAAAATTGGTCTGTCATCATAAGAAAAAGAAACATCTTTAAAGACTATATCGTGATTTCGTATAGACTCTGAAACTTCTCCTTCTTTCATATCAGGCATTGAGTCTATAAAGCCAACTGAATCTATAGCATTTTCGCAAGCTCTTAGGATTGCCATGTTTGATCCTGCACCGATTAGTCCTTCAAAGATTATAAAGGATGCCATAATCATAAGAATTGTTTCAGCAAGTGGAAGTTCACCAGATAAATTTAATTTTAATGATACATAGACCATAGCTACTGTTGTTATTCCCATTACAATTCTTTGGATAACTGTGTAAGGTGCTACAGATATTTCTAAATCTAAAAGTATATTTGATGTATCTTTTATAGACTTTCTTAAAGCCCTGTTATTTTCTCCACCAAGATTATAGGATTTTATAACCTGCATTCCTTGTAAAGTTGCTAATACTTCTTTTGTAAGTCTTGTTTGTGTTTCTGTCATTTTATCTGCATTAGCTGATGATTTTTTCTCCATCATTGATGTAACTATAAAGAATACTATTACACCTACTACTGCAACAAGCCCTACCTTTACATTAAATATTAAAGTTCCAAGGACAAAAACTAAAGTATTTAGAACTCCACCAAGTACAAGAACCAAAAGCATAGGCACCCACATTTCCGCTTGGGAAAGTGAAGATGTGGAAATAGTAGTTAATCTTCCTAGTGAAAAGCTTGAAAAGAAACCCATAGGAACTCTTTTTATTTTTTCTCCTATTTCTATCCTCTTATGAGCTGCCATAAAATATCCAGCGTGTGTTTGTGCCATTTGTGATGATTTTTGTGTCATTATCTTTCCAACAAGGGATATAACTAATATTCCAAGACAAACAAAGATAGCCTTATAGTCTAAAGTTTTAGAAAATATATTTACTAGCATATAGTAAATTGCACCAAACTCAAGGGCATTAAATACTGCGTGCAAAAATCCAGCGAGAATAGATTTCTTAATATATACCTGTTCTTCTTTTGAAAAATTCCATATCTTTTTAAACACATTAAGCATTTTCATCCCCCCTTAAATTTGCAGCATACATTTCCTTATAAAGTTCTGATGACTTTAATAGTTCTTCATGAGTACCATAAGAATTTAATTTGCCATCTTTAATGACAAATATCCTATCTGCATCAACAATTGTCTTTAACCTATGAGCGATTATTATTAAAGTTTTACCCTTAACTAGATTTGCCAAGGCGTTTTGTATGAGAGCTTCATTTTCAGGATCTATATAAGAAGTTGCTTCATCTAAAATTACGATTGGTGCATTCTTTAGCATGGCACGAGCAATAGATATTCTTTGTCTTTCTCCTCCAGATAGATGACCTCCACCTTCGCCAACTCTTGTATCATAACCATTAGATAGATTCATAATAAAATCATGGCAGGCAGATTTTTTACATACCTCTATGATTTCTTCGTCTGAGGCATTCTTATTTCCAAGCCTAATATTTTCCTTTATAGTCATATCAAAGAGGAAATTGTCTTGGGATACAAAAGAAATAAGTGAAGACAAGTTTTCGAGCGACACATCTTTTGTTTCTACTCCGCCAATTTTAATAGATCCCTTATCTACATTCCAAAATCCAGCAATAAGTTTTGCTATTGTGGACTTGCCTGACCCAGAAGGACCAACGAGTGCTGAAACATTAGATTCTTTTATTTCCATAGAAAGATTATCAATGACTTTCTTTTTTCCATCGTAAGAAAAGTCTACGTCTTGAAGTTCTATATTATAGGATTCTATTTTTTCTCCCTTGTCGATATTTTCTAACTCTCTTGAATCTAAAATCTTTCCTATTTCAGAAGTTATAGTTGATATTCTTGACATATCATCCATATAGTTCATGATTTTTAAAATGCTAGAAACTGTAGCAAAGGATAAGACGATTAAGGTAATTAAATTTCCTAAATCAATACTTCCATTTATATAAAATAAAATCCCAAAGGGTATGATTGTAATAATTCCCATAGGAGAAAGTAATCTACCTATGGCAACCCTATTCATAGATTCACCCATCCAGTTATAATAAAAGCTTGCATTGTCATAAACTGCATCAGCATATTTTTTATAAGATGATTCGCTTTGATTAAAGGTCTTTATTACTTCTATCCCATTTATATACTCAACAATAGAATTATTCATGTGTTGACCAATGGCAACTGACTTCCCAAACATTTCCTTATAATGAGCATTCATAACAGACATCATAATAGACATTCCTACCACAAATGGAATTAGTGATAGCAAGGTCAATCGCCAATCTAAGCTAAACATATAAATAAATAATAAAACAGGTCCTACTAAGTTTGCAGTAAATTCTGGCACTAAGTGGGCAAGGGATGTTTCCATAGAATCAACTTGCTCAACTATAATATTTTTTAATTCCCCTGAAGATCTTGAAAGAACATCTCCCAGTGGCATCTTAAATAATTTTTTGGAAATATCATTTCTAATTTCTCCTAAAGAATTAAAAGTTGCCGTATGAGAAATACTTGTTGATATTCCTGCTGCCACTTCTTTAATAACAAATGTTATTAAAATACTTATACAAAGTGAAGTATATAAACTCGTATCGCTTACGCCATTAATCAAATTTACAATTATTTTTGCCATATAAATATAGGAAAAAAGACCAGCCACCACCCCAACTGTTGCAAGTAGGACGGATATAAAATATGAGCCTTTTCTTTTATTTACATATTCTTTTACTAAATTCACTTTAAAACCTCCTTTAGTAATATTTTTAAATAGTTTATTATATTTTTTTTATTTCAGAGGGCATTCTATTAAGCTCTCCAATCATCATTGCTATTCCAGCTAAAATCATAATTAAATCTACAAGAGGTTCTGCAAACCATACTGCTTTAACTCCAAATATCATTGGTAAAATAATCATGGCAGGTACGAATAAAAATAACTGTCTTAGCATTACTATTATGCCGGCTTTTTTAGCGTTTCCTATTGATTGGAAGAATGTTATAGTCATTACCATTACTCCATATAGGATAAAGATAGAATAAAATAGTCTAAAGTTTCCTATTCCCTGAGTTATAATACTTTCTTCTACTCCAAATAAAGACAGAATATTCTTTGAAAATGCTAATGCTGGTATCCAAAATATTGATGCAAGAACTAATCCTCCGATAGAAAATACTTTCATAGCTTCTTTTACTCTGTCGTATTTTTTCGCTCCAAAATTTGTACCAACTACAGGTTGTAAACCTTGACTCATTCCCCAAAGTGGAATGAATGAAAAGGCATATATTCTAAGTGTTGCTGCCATCAAGATAGCATTTGTATCTCCGCCATATTTAAATGACATTTTATATAGCATTGTTTGTTGAATCATAAATAAAATTTGCATCATCATAGCAGATGACCCTACGCCAAACATTTCTTTTTTTATTTCCTGATCAGGTTTGATTTTATTTATTTTTACTGCTTTACTTTTATATTTGAAGTAATGGAGTGTTATTATCGCTTGAACAAATTGTGCTGTAATAGTTGCAAGTGCAGCCCCTTCAATTGCATATTTTCCCATTAATTTCATTAGAATGGGATCAAGAATTATGTTTAAAAAAGCTCCTAGCCCCATAATGAGCATTGCTTTTTTCATTAATCCTTCTCCACGCATAACCATGTTTGCTGATTGAGTAAAGTTTACAAATAAAGAACCAATAAAAATTACTCGTAAATATCTGATACCATATTCTTTAATTTCTCCACTTGCTCCAACCATATCTAAAAAATGTGGTGCAAGTAAAATTCCACCAATTGTAATAATTGATGAGAATAGAATAACCCAAAAGATTAAATTCCCCATAATTTTATCAACTGTTTTTTTGTCGCCCTTTCCTATAGCTCTTGATAAAACCGATGCTGAACCTACACCAATAAGTGTAGATACACCACTATTGAAAAATGTAAGTGGCATAGCTACACCACAAGCTGTCATTGCTGTTTGTCCTATAATATTTCCTGCAAAAATTCCATCCATTAGTGGATAAAGACCTATTACTATCATTCCTATTACAGCAGGGATAGATAATTGAAAAAGTAAATCTATAGGTCTTTTTGTTAATAATTGTTCTTTCATATCTTGTTTCAAAAAATCAACTCCTTACACAATCAGTCCATCTTTAATAAATTTCAAAATATCTTTTTCATGTCCTTGAACATATACTTTCTTATATCCATCTTCTTCAAGCATTAACACAGAATTACAAACTTTAAAAATAAGTTCTATATCATGAGTTATTATGGCAAAAGGATATATTTTTGAATATCTTTTTATTATTTCAGAAATATCATTCATCCTCTTGTAATCTAAACCTGACGTAGGTTCATCAAGAATTATTAGTTTTCTACCACTTAAACAAGCAGTTAATAGTGCAAGTCTTTGTTTTTGTCCACCAGATAGATTTTGTGGATGGTCATACCTATTTTCCCAAAGGTCAATATGTTTTAATTCGTTTCTAAGTCTATTTAAATATTCAACGTCATTAATTCTATCTTTTTGTAAAAGCTCATTTTCCACTGTATCAAAAAATATTTGGTATTCTACATCTTGCATCATATAATAAGCGTTTCTTAATCTTTCTTTTTTATTTCTCCCAAAGCTTGTATTGCCTTTAAAGTTTAATAAACCAGCTAAAGATCTTGCAAGAGTCGTTTTACCTACTCCATTTTTACCTATAATCGCCATTATCTCATTTTCATATAAGCTTATATTTAAATTTTTTATTAATTCTTTTTTTACCAATAGAAATACCAACTCCTCTTATATCCTCAACTACATTTTGGGAATTATCAATATTTTCAGATAGCAAAAAATTATAGTTAGTTGTTCTTAAAGAGTAATTTTTACAATCCTCTTCTGTTAATTCACCTTTTTTAAAGACTTTTTCGATTTTACCATCTTTCATATACAGAAAACGATCATATAAATCATTTAAATAGAACAATCTATGCTCAGATATTATTATCGTTTTTCCTAAGGATTTTAATTGTTCAAGAATATTTTTAAGTTCGACTATTCCCCTATAGTCTAAATTTGATGATGGTTCATCAAAGAAAATTATTTTAGTATCATAAACAAGAGTAGATGAGATAGCAACTTTTTGCTTTTGTCCACCTGATAAAGAATTGATATTTCTATATTTTAAATTTTCAATTCCCATCACACTCAAAGAGTCATCAACTCTTTTCTTTAATCCTGAAAGCTCCATTCCTAAATTTTCTCCAACAAAGGCAAGCTCATCCTCAACAATATTTGCGAAAAACTGATCTGTTGGATTTTGAAAAACATTTCCTATATATTTTGCCAATTCTCCATTTTTATATTGCGAAATATTTTTTCCTAAAATAGATACTTGTCCATATAATTGTCCTTGATAATGATTCGGAATTAAACCATTTAATATTCTTGTTAGAGTAGTTTTTCCACAACCAGATAAACCACTTATAACAACAAGTTCCCCTTCTTTAATATTTAGCTCTATATCTTTTAAAATCACCTTATCATTTCCATCATAAGAGAATTTTTTAATATCAGCTTCTATTACATTCATATTGACCTCCACAATAAGAAAATAGCTAAAAGTAAGAATACGATATCAAAAAATTTAAAAGTTATTTTATGATAATTGGTCCTTTCCCCTCTATATTCTGCTCCTTTAGATATAATAGATGAAGTCAAAGTTTCACTCACTTGCAAACATTTATAGATAAGAGGGATGAAGTAAAGTTCAAAAGACCTAACAGGATGGAGGGGACTTAATCTTAGCCCCCTTACCTTCATGCCATTCTTTATTTCTTTAATCCTTAACCCCATCTCTGATATAAACTTCATTCCTATCACTATGCTTAGAGCAAACACATTTGGAATGTGTAAAAACTTAAGTGAACTCATCATTTTAAGTGGTGATGTATTCACAAGAATACCGCCAATAATAAATATCGGAAAGAGTTTTAATACGATTTCTACAAGACCTAAAATTGCATTTCCACCTATTCCTAAGTCTATAATAGTTAATGTTTTGCCAACAATTAACAAGATAAGAACTGTTGCTAGTTGTTTAATAAATTGTTTTAAGGAAAAAGTTAAGGTTAGAAACATTGATATTCCTATCATAATATAGTAGCCAATATCATCTGTTATAAATAATATAATCGAAAACGCTAAAATTAAAACAAATAAGATTATAGGATTTACAAGACAGTTGTCATCTCTCCTTATGTTTTCCATTACAATATTCCTGATTTTTTACTCTTTTTAAAAAACTTATTATTTATATATAATCCAAATCTTCCTGCTATTAATACCAAAACGATATTAATGCCTATTGAGATTAGCATTGCCTTTGGTGTAAAAAAGGCATCCATAAAGGCAGCCTGTTCTTTTGTAAATACGCTAAAAACTTCAACAATTTTTTCTGGTCCAAGTAATCTTACAAATGTCATTGCGTGCATTGAAATAACAAACATTCCAGCAGATAATGCTAAAGCAACTCTATTATCATTTTTATAGTTACCTATAATTAATTCTGCTACAATAGCTGCGATGGCATTTACTATAAGCATTGGCCAATATCCACTTAAAGCATAAAATACACCCAGCAACATGAAAAATATAAAAGCTATTCCTCTTTTTTGTAATTTTTTAGCCATAATTATAAATGGCGGAGCTACTACAAAGGAAGAAAATCCTGCCGCTATATATAAGGATAAAGTTCCTAACATTCCTGTAGCTGTTGATACAGCCATGTTTAATATAAACGCCACTACTGTAAAAATTGTAACTTGTACGACATCTTTTAATTTCATATAAACCTCCAATTTAAGATATATTTTTTCTTTCTGAGTAAACCCTAAGATTTACTTAGCATTATTATCTAAGATAATTCCTATCATTTTTTTTAATGCAAGTTTGTTCTTCACAAAATTTTCTCTTGCATTTAGAACTTCACAACCTAGAATAAATGTGTTAATCAAATCAGTTATTAATTCGATAGCTTCACTTAATTCACCCCTTACATCTTCATCAAATAACATTAGAATACTATCAGATGATGATTTTTTTAGTTTCTTATATAAGTCTTTTAACTTATCGTCATGATTTAATTCCTGCAAAAACATTGCATAAATTGAAACATAGTCACTCTGATATAGCATTTTTTCTAAAATAATCTCAGATAAAACTTCGCTAAAATCCTGACTTGTTTTATTCATCTCATCATAGATTATCTTCTCTCTGTATTTATTTCCTTCTAACATAATGTCGTATAAAATTTCATAGGTAGAACCATAATGATGATACAAACCACCTCTAGAAAGCCCAGTAGCTTCCATAATGTCATTCATAACTGTATTTCTAAATCCCTTATCCAAAAAGACTTTCATAGCTGCTTGTCTAATCTGCTTTTTTCTTTCATCAGCTTCCATTTTCATTTCATAAATAACCTCCAAACCGACACTGTTGTCGGTATTATTATATCAACACTGATAATCATTGTCAATAGCTTCGCTTATACTTCTTTATTAATTTCTTTAAATGCGGTATAATCAATAAAATTGAATAAACGCTTAACGCTTATAACTTTAATAGCAAGCACAGTAAGTGAGTACCCACTTACGAAAAATTGATGAAGCAGAACCTTTATGGACTGCTTCTTTTTTTATCAATTTTACCTTGTTAGGGAGAGCCCTAAGATCCCAATATTTTATGATAAGGAGATATACTATGGATAATAGAAAAAGAAATAATCAACTAAAAATATATTTAACAGATGAAGAAAAGGAAGTTTTTGAAAAGAAAATGAAACTTGCTAATTGCAAAACTATGTCTCACTTTCTTAGAAAATGTGTATTGGAAAAAGAGATTTATGTAGTAGATTTAGAACCATTTAGAAACCTACAATGGTTACTTTCAAATGCAACAAATAATATAAACCAGATTGCCAAGGCTACTAATACAACTGGTGTTATTTACAAAAATGAAATTGAATCTATGAATAATCAGATAGAAAAATTATCAAGAGAAATATGGCAGATTCATTCCCTACTTCTTAATAAATCAAAATGAAATTTATTATATAAGTCAAAATTTAATTTATAAATACATTAAATATCAGATGAGAAATTCTACATTTTTAATAAAAACTAGGTACATCAAATACTGCATTTTTCATGAATATAATCATGTTTTTATTTTTCAAATCAATCTACATGATTTGAAAAGTATCTTTCCGAACTTAAATATAGTATTCTAGTAAATACAATAAAAAAAGAATACCCTCATGCAAGAGTATTCTTAAAATAAAAATAGTAATTATCTTTTTTCATTCTATAGAATAATATTAAAAAGCAGCATAAAACATAAGTAGAAATAGTACCTACTTTTCAATTAAATCGAAGAGAGTTCTATAACATTTTCTTCTCCAAAATACTCTTTAGCTTTTTCTAATATGTCAGAATCATCAGTAGGCATATATATTATTAAATTCTTTTTTGCTCTTGTTATACATACATAAAATAATTTTTTTGTACGTTTCTGAACATTAGAGTTCGGAGATCCTTTCCCAAATAATGTTCTAAAGTCATATTTATTCCAATCAGACTCTAATACAAGCAATACATTGTCATATTCACTACCTTTAACACTATGTTGAGTACAAATTGGTGAAAATTCTTTTAAATATAAAACACTTTTTCTATATTGATTAAATGTTATCTTTTTTATTCTCTCCCATAAATAAAACCCTTTATTTGAAATATAATCACTAAACAATTCATCTTCTTTGAGTAACCCTTTTACTTCCGCAAATTTTAATACATTTTCTATCGTTTGATTATCTTCACTTACAAGATAATCAATTGCTTGCTTAAGGCAAATCTTATCATTTCTATTATGAATAGAAAATTTTGTTATTCGTAGAAAATCATTAAATCTATTAGCCTCATATAATTCAATAATCTCCTCTAATATATCTAATCTGCGTAAAATCCTATCTCTATAAGAATTAGCTTCATATCTACCACTCATTCCATTTAATTTATATGACATGAGTGATTCCTTAGTGATTCTACATTTTTCGTAAGCTTCTTCCCATGACATATCTTCTAAAACACTATATATTGACTGATAAATTTCATTTCCGTTAATTTGATCTAACAGCTCCACTTTGTTATATGTCGGTTTTACCTCTAACGTTATTTCTCCCAAAGTCTTATTACAGTCTAAATTTCCCTTATCAATTTTTTTCTTTATCCCACTTATAAGCTTAGTTATCAAATCAGCATTATATAGATCATATAAGTCTTTAAAGCCAGTCATTTCAGCATTATATTTATGTGTTAGCCTTAACTCTTTTGTTTGTTTTCCATCAGAAAAATCCCAAGATTCAAAAATATTCTTCCCCTTTACACTTATAAAATCATTTATTTCAGTTCCATATAAAAATTTAATACTACCTTCTCTAATAGTACCATTTTCCATATTAGGTGCATTTATATCTTCTGAAGGTCTTTGCTCAATATCATCATCTCTAAACTTATTGGCTACTTCGATTACAACTCTTGGATTTCTTCGGTTTTGCGTCTTTACTATTTTAGTTAAATTATATTGATTTAAATTACCAACTCCGTCGTCATATATAGACTGCATTGAATCTCCAAAAAAACCAATTACATTTTTCTTATCGCTTTGCTCAAGATGCTTTAGTAAAATATCAGCAACTAAAGGACTTGTATCCTGATATTCATCAACAAAAATACAATCTGCAATATCCTTTAAAATGTCCGCTATTTTTTTATATTTCTCAAACATTTTCTCTGCAACAATCAAAATGTGATTATGGCTGATTTTCACTCTATTTTCTTCATTTGCCGTTACAGAATAATACTCATCATAATCTACATAAAGATTTTCGAAATATTCTTGAGAAATTAAATCCTCAGAAAAATCTTTTGGCTTTTTAAAGTTCTTTTCATTATCATCGTTAATAAGCTCAACTAAAATATTTTTTATTTCATTCTGATATTTTCTGATAAGAGACCATATAAACTCATGTATTGTTGAAACCCAAATATTTTCATTTTCTATTCTTGATAAAATTTCGGCAACTGCATTATTTGTATATGTAATGCATACTATCTTTATATCTGGTAATTCCTCTGTGAGTGCATTTATTAAGGAAATTAAGGAGTATGTTTTTCCACTACCTGCTCCACCTTCTAAAATAAAATTTTCACCATTTTTTATACATTCAAGAGCTTCTAATACTTCTTTTTCCAATGTTAGCGTATCCATAATAAGCCCTCCTCAATATAATGTGGAACTGCCCATTTTTCATCTTCTTCGCCATTCTCATTATCAAAATACAATAAGCTTGATGCAAATGCCGATTTCTTTTTCACATTATTCAAAGCAAAATTATAATAATCACCATTTTCTATTTCATCATTCGAAAAATCTTTTAAAGCTCCATATTGATAAAACCCTTCTTTGTTTTTTAATATAAAGTCTTTATTTAGTGCTATAAATGCATCTTCAAAACTACTCGCTTGATACTCACCATAAGATTCTGGTATTTGATAGGCCATTCTCATATTATCTTTAATTTTATCCTCAGCATTTTTCCCTACAAGTTCCTTAAATTGATTATTCGATGTATCAATTCCAGTATCTTTAAAAAATTCTTTTATTGATGCGTTACTTGTATGTGTTCCCTCATCGGGGTGACAACTCGTATATACAGTTCTTTCTTTTCCATTTTTATCTATTTTCTTTTCAGCTTTAACAGAGTCAATATCCGTAACAAACAAAACTTTTGTTCCTAAAAAGGAAAATAAAGGCATAAATATATGAGAATGCGCTCCAACTTCTATTATAGAAATATTCTGTGATAATAGTGGTATAATATCTGCTCTTGGCTTTTCTTTATTATCAATTTTATGCATCATCACTGGCATTAAAATTCGTTCGGTATCTCCTTCTATACAAATAGCTTTATCCGCAAAGAATAGTTCACTTCTATTCATTGTCAGATATTGTTTTACAAACTTAAATCCTTTCTGTTCATCTCCACCATACTCTTCTTTTAAAGAATTAAAGCTCTTAGCTATGACCGTATTCCCGTTTTTCTTCAAATATATAATGTCATCAAAGTTACATTCAGAAACTATATGTGATGAATGCGAAGTGATTAAAATCTGCAACTGCTTATTCTTTTCTTTCAACAACTTATTTCTATGTGCTTTGATATGAGATTTAATATTCCTTATAAATATATACTGTAACTGAGGGTGTGTATGTGCTTCAGGTTCTTCAATATATAAGAGATTTATATCTGCTGGTTGTTCAAACAATTCCTGTATATTGGTTTCAATCTCAAATAAAATACCAATTAAATTTAAATACCCCAATCCATTATATGTTTCTGGAAGCGAATAATCTCCCCCTTGTCTATAACTTAAGTTTGTATTATCTGACAATAAATTTTTCTCTGAAATAGATGACTCTATTGCTATATCAATTCCATTTTCTGCACCACCATAAGTTTTAATAACATCTATAACATCACTAAAAATACCATCAATGGGTTCTTCACCTTCACTTTTTTCTCCATTGTAAATCTTATATAATTCTTTATCGGCTTCCTCCAATTTTTCTTCAAGTCTTGTAAATACCGATTCACTTTCATCTTTTGCAGCTTTATAAGAACTGAAATATTTACCAGTTAAACCTGATAAAACATGATTACGATCATCATTAGAAACCGCTCGATCAGCTCTTATTCCTGCCACTTTAATGACTTTTTGAATATCTTTATTATCAATTTCTTCTGATCTATCTTGCGTTGTTTTGTTTGCTTCAACATCAAACCCTCTTGAATATTTTTTCGTTTCAAAGAAGTTTGCAAAATTCTTACTCATAAATTTGGAAAATGATTTAAAATCTTCAATATTTTTTTCACTAATAATGTTTTTTAATTCTATGATTTTTTTTGCAGCTATTACCGAAATAAATTCTAAAACTATTATGTTATTATCTGGATTTAAGTCCATCATGAATTTTTGAATATTCTCATATGAATCATTATCATTATACTCAATGAATAATTGCATATTAATAGTTTCTAATAATTGAACTTCATCCAGCTTTGTTATATCAAAACCAATTATTTTTTTATAGAGATCTTTCTGGCATTCTAAATTTATATCTTCCCAAAATAATTTAGATGAATTTAGCATTTTATCTAAAACAATAATAGATGATGTTTTTCCACAATTATTTTTACCTATAACTAGCGACAATTCATCTTTAAAATTTAACTCAAAATTTTTTAATAATCTAAAGTTTTTGACTTTCATCTTTTTTAAAATCATTTTAATACTCCTCTTTACCTTCTAAATCAAACTTTTCTTTTATATTTATTTTCCTAAAAATCCTTTGTCTACTTAGATCAACTTGTTGTTTTCGAGACGATTCTCACTACATCAACAACCTTATCAAAGGTTAAATCTCCAATATATTTATTTTCACTCAGATATACTTCCCACAATGATCTCAGGTATGAATCTTCTTTTATGTACTCTATTATTTCCTCATAGTCTTGCATTATCTCATCACTTCTTCTTTTGTTTGAGGTTCTCTCTACTGCTTCTTTTAAAACTTTATAGTTTATCTGGTCTTTTTTAGTTTGTAGAGGGTGTATAGGTCTTAAAAGTCTCTCATTCGTGTGGTTGTTATATTTCTTCTGATTATTGTTTCGTATTTTCAGCTAAAATTGTTTCTAATGGGTATGCCATTATTTTTATATTTTCTTTGCTAAAGATACATGGATAGGTGTATTCTATTTCTCTTGGTGTTATTGCATCTCCTGTTGTTAGATCAAGTTTCATTGTGTTTTTAGTTTTTCCAACATTTGCTATTAGTGAAATTCTAAAGTTCTCGTACTCATCCTCTTCTCTAATATAAGAGATGTCTTTTATTTCAAATTTTATTCCATCATCGACATCTATATTTATAATTTCATCTACGATTTCTTTTATTTTTTCTTCTTTTAGGGGTATGCCTTTTATGGTTGTGTCCATGTCCATAGTTGTTCTATTTTCAATGCCGATTAAGGATGATATGAGGAATCCTCCCTTTATTACAAAATTATTTTTGTATTATGATTTAGATAGTCTTTCTAAAAATCTTTCAAAGAAATATATTTGCAAAACTTCTTGCGATTTCAAATTCTTCTTCTCTGCTAAACTTCTTATCTTTCCCTTTATACTCTCGATATTAATCATGATAATACCTCCATGTATTTTCTAATTTCATTTTCTATTTTAAATAGTCTGCTGTATTTTATTAATCGTCTTAGATTTTTATTTGGTGATTTAAAGTATCTTTTTATTGCTTCTGTAAAAATTTGTTTATCTATTTTTTCTCTGTCGATTATGATATCGCAAATTGTTCGATCTATATCATAAACTGGGATAAGGTTGCCTTGTGGTGATTTTATTTCTGCCTTTCCTAGTTCGTATAAATCTTTTTTTACATAGTGAACTTGTAGATCCTCATATCTTTTTTTGATATGGCTGGCATTGTAGCCTTGAGGTACAGATATATGAAATACATTTGGGGTCCTATCTGATAAGTCATGTAGATATAGGGCTGTTTGATGGGAAAATATAATTCGATTACTATTTGATGATATTAAAACAAAATCGTCTATTACTTTTCCTTTTAATTGATATAGTCCTGGTCTTAATCTTTCCAACTGTCCACTCTTTGTTAATTCTGATAAATTATGCCTAGTATATCCAAGTTCTTCTGCTTCTTTGTTGGTTATCACTAAATTTTCTTGGATATATTCTTTAAGTGTATTCATAGTCCGCCTCCTCTCGTTTACGCTTTTATTATATGTTATAAAAGCGAATATGTAAAGCTGGGCTATGAGTAATTTATATTTTGAGAAGGATGTAACGAATCCTTACTCCCTTCAATAAAAAAGAGCAGCCTTTTAAGCTACTCTTATAGAAAGTACAAAATGAGTTTATCTTATTAATTTTTTCTTTGTGTTTCCTCATACTAGTTTTAAAACTACTCTTACATCCATGTAGTTTTTTTGAGTCTTTTTGACGTATCCTTCTTCATCTTTATCAAAGACAAAATGCTTATAAAACTGCTTAAAATGCAGGATTTCTAAATTTATATCTTTTGTATCAACGCTATAGCTTCCACATGGCTTGAGAGGATAGAATGAATGTCATTTGAGTGTGTCCGTTCTCGGGAACATATCCACTGCGTTTTTGGGGCTATCGGTAGACGGGAACATATCAATACACCTCATGGATTATTATTTTAGAATGGATTTTAAGTAATCTAATAAATCTGATTTAGTTAGAGGCTCTGCATGACTTAAAATACAATACTTACAGTCGAAACTTTCTATCAAATTTGTTAATGACATTAATTTTTCTTTATCCATATACCCATCATTGTAGAAATCCTCGCTTGTTGAATCTCCCAAGAACAATATTTTTTCCTCAGGAATATAGATAAGCACCGTATCTTCCGAATGGGGTGAAACCGTATGAAAAATCATTGCGGTTATTCCACCGAGATTAAGGGTAAGCTCTTTTTCAAATTGGATATCCGATAGAACGGCAATAATTCTTTTATTATCTACATATTCTCTAGCTAGGCACTCATCATCATTTATCAAAAATTTTATATATGCACTGTCAGATAGTTTGGCTCTTTCCTGTTTCAAAAACTCGTTGGTTTTATGGTGTGCAATGGACAATCCGTGAATTTTATGCATTCCAAAGGTATGGTCCCAGTGCCAATGAGTGATGACAGTAAAATCTGGCTTCTTTAGGTCCTCGATTTCTAGGGATTTATAAAATTCATCAACATGGTCTGCTGAATTTCCTGCATCAATGGCAAGTGCAATTTTATCTCCATTTAAGTATGCCAACATAGGCCTATCAGTTTCTGGTTGATGTGGATAATAAAAGACCCTGCTAGTTATCTTTTTCAGTTCCATTTGCCATCCCACCTTTCTGGTAATAAATCTTTCAGCAACACTTCTTCCATTTCAGGTAATACAATTTGGGTCTCTATATTTTGATTATCTATCTGTGCAATAAACTCTCTGCACCTTCCACATGGTGGAAGTATACTCCCATCTTCAAATACAGCGATAATCCTTTTGATTGCAGTTTCATTGTTCTTTACCATTTCAGCAATAGCTGACTGTTCAGCGCATAAGCCAATAGAACAGGGCAAGTCAATGCATATTCATGTAAAGATGTTACCGCTATTTGTCTCCAACGCGCACGCAACATGCCCTGAAGTTCCAAAGTTCCGTAACTTTTTATGATTAATTATACTGAAAGCAATTTGATATAATTCTTGTTTATTCATTTTCTTCTCCAATATTATTTAGCTTAATAATACGTTATTCTTTTTTCAAAACACTAAGTTATTCAGTTCACCATCAAGAACTTTTATAGTTTCATTTCTTTCCTTATCCTCTTGATTGTCATATAAAAGTTGTTCAATAAACTCCCATATATCTTCTAGTTTACGTCTAATATGATAGAATAACAAAGCATCCGTATTGATTAAAAAATCTTTGTGTAATTTCAGGTATATGTTCATAAATACATCATAATATGGCTTATCAACAAAAAACATGAGATCAGCTTTTACTGGAGCCAATTTCAAGCCTTCCCAGTCAATTAGAACTAACTGCTCATCCCGTTGCATCAAGTTCCAATTATGAATATCTGTATGGCATAGGGCCATTTTAGGATTACTTCGTCTTAGAATCTCCGACAGTCCTTCAACTCTGTCAATAGATTGTTCAAGGGGTTTTATGTGTGCCCCAAGCAAGCATTTTAAGTCCATGGGAAGACTGGCGCATTCTTTACGCAATACTTGTTTTAGCTGTTTCAGAAATGGCAAGATAAAATCTTCCCTAATTAGTTGCACATATACCTACTGTATCAATAAATTTTGAGTTATCATTGACTATATTAGTTGCTATTATCAGAATAGTCGTCGATAACTATATTTTCGTGCAAATATGCAAATAAGTAAAATGATAGTTATGTTATATCATAATAATTGAAAATAATAGAATGCATTTTTCAATGTAATAAGATTAAGCGTTCTCTTAAAGTTAGAGAACGCTTAATTATTTTTAATTTATTGAAATAATTTGTAACTATTGAAAACAGACAAAAATTGTTCATTGGATAATTTATCAAGATCAGTAACATTCGCATGCTTCAGCACCTGTCTTAATTGATTTTTAGTAAAAAGAACATGATATTCCCTGTTTACCCATTTATAAACGAAAAATCTATACTTTTTGTAGTCCTTCTTTAAAATAAATGGTTTATGCCTTTCAAGTACAATCAATACAGAATCTACATTAGGCTTAGGGTGAAAATATGCTCGTGGCACTTTTTTAAGAATTTTTATATCCATTTCCACCATTAACAGCAAACCTAAAGCTCGTTGGGTATTTTGCAACCTTTTAGCAAATCCCCTCTCTACAATAAGGTAGCTATATTTCGCTTGACTATCAAAAGCAATCTTTTTTACAATATCAGTACTAATATTGTAGGGAATATTACCAAATATTTTATAGTCTGTATTTTTAGGAAAGCTAAACTTCAAAATATCCTCATGAATAACTTTTATATTCTGAAAAGGTTCAACTGCTTTTTTCGTGGCATGACATAAACCTTCATCAATCTCTATAGCATTCACCCGTTGACTCATTTCCACAAGTTCCTTGGTAAAATGTCCTTTTCCTGACCCAATTTCTATTATTTTATCTTGTTTATTGATATTCGTATATTTTAATATTTCCTTTACATGCTTTTTAGATGTAATGAAATTTTGCGTATTTTTCGGGTTTTTCTGTTTCATTATAACCTTCTCCTTGCCGTTTATAATGAACTAATCTTAAGAGCTCATTATAACCAATTATTTTTGGTTTGGTTGATAATGAAATCTCTCAATAACAAATATAGAAAACATACCCATACCTTTACCTCCTTTAATTTTTTTCATTATAAATGAGATAAAGTAATATCTACTACTGCAATACATGTACACATATTTAACTCCTCCTTATGCAACTGATTATATAACTTTTAATTTCTCTATTCAATAAAGTTCTGTGCTAATCTACCTCACCCTATGGATTTTTAATCCCGAAACATCAAATGTCATCTGTCAAATGCCCTATTTAAAAGGGTCAAAAAACGGTATTTTTTAGCCTGTTTTTGACCCAATTTTCGTACTCAAACCACTACATGTTGTGGTTGACTCCTATTATTCCTTGTCCAAACCACAATACGTCATCAGAATTGCTGCTTCAACGTGAGCGGTATTTGGAAATAAATTTACTACTGATATTTTTTCTACTTTATACACTTCTTTTAAAGACTTTAAATCTCTTGCTTGGGTTGCTGGGTTGCAGGATATATATACCAGTCTTTCTACTGGATTTTCTTTTAAAAAGTTTACTAGTTTTTCATCTAGTCCCTTTCTCGGTGGGTCTACTATAATTTTATTTGGTGCAATTTTTTCTTCTTCCCAAAGTTTTTCTATAGTTTCTTCTGCTGGTCCATGTACAAATCTTGCAGGGATATTATTTTTCTCTGCATTTTCTCTTGCATCATCAACTGCACTCTCAACAATTTCTATTCCTATGACTTCAGGTCCAGACTTTGCCACTGAAAGTGATATGGATCCAACTCCACAGTAGAGGTCGTAGATCTTGTCATCGTCTTTGGGTTCAAGATAGTCTATTGCCTTCTTGTACAATTTTTCAGTTGCAGGTCCATTGATTTGGAAGAAGGATTCTGGGGAAATTTTATAATTTATACCAAGTAGTTTTTCTTCTATTGTGTCGTCACCATAAATTTTTTCAAACTCCCGTGAGTAGTGAGTCTTATCTTCCTTGTTATAATTTAAGTAAATTGACTTAACTCCTGCATCTATGAGGTCAGACAAGACATCTTTTATCTCAAGCCTTCCCCTCTTGCTCACAAGTATTAAAAGAATATCTCCCTTGTAATTTGTCCTAATTCCTATTCTCTTAAGGTCCTTTAATTTTTTATAATTCCACATTATTTTAAGAACCTGGTTAGCTGAATCTTTTTGCATTATGCAGGTTTTTATAGGAACAATTTCTTTAGAATTCTTGGCAAAAAGTCCAATCTTTCCATCACTAACTTGAAATTGCATATTGTTTCTATAATGTGTTTTGTCTGGAGAATCAATAACTTCTTCCACTTCTAAATCAAGGCCAGCAAGTTTATTTAAATTCTTATTTACATCTGCTTCCTTCCATTTTAATTCCTTATCATCGGAATAATTTAGGAAGTCACAGCCACCGCAATCTTTAAAATAAGGACAGGGGGATTCCACTCTGTCCTTAGATTTTTTAAGTATTTTTAAAATTTCTCCCTTGGCGAAACTTTTCTTTTTCTTAGTAATAATATACTCTACTTCATCACCAATGACGCCACCATTTAAAAATACCGGGCTCCCATTGAGTTTAGTCATACCAAGACCCTTGAAGTCAAAGTCTATAATTTCTCCACTAAATTTATTTTCTGCCATGTCTCAACTCTATCTTTGTATCGTAAATATTTATCTTCCTATTTTTGTAAAGATTACCTACTGCTCTTTTGTAGGCTTTTTTACTTAGACCTGTTATGTCTTTAATAAGTTCTGGATCTGACTTGTCTCCTAATTCTAGAACTCCATTATTATCTTCAAGTATTTCTAAAATTAAGTCTGCATCAGCATCAATTTGTTTATAGGCTTTTTCTCTTAAAGTCAAAGTAATAAAACCTGTTTGAAGAATTCTTTGGACTCTTGCTTCTACTTCTTCTCCAACCTTGTAGATTCCCTTGATTTCTTCTATAGGAATCATGCCGTCGTATTTATTATCAATGGCAACAAAGGCACCAGGTCTGCCTATACTATAAATAGTTCCTTTGACAATATCATTAACCTTAAAGTTCCCTTCTGTGCTTAGCTTGTCTTTTATATTCATTGTTAAAGCAAGTCTGTCGCTCTTGTCATGATAAAGGTAAAGTAGATACTCATCGCCAACTGTTAGCCTTCCAAAGGATTCTTTAAAAGGTAAGAAAATGTCCTTGCCAATTCCATTGTCTACGAAGTAACCAACCTTGGCCTTGTCAACAACCTTTAATTTCTTTAATTCTCCTACTTGAGCAAAGGGCCTTTTCAAAGTTGCTTCAAATTCTTCGTGGATGTTGTAGACAAATGCTTCAACTTCTTCGCCTACTTTTAAATCTTCCCCTTCTCCTTTTGCAAGATTAACTCTTTCTCCATCTTGGTCCTTAAGACTTACTCTTCCATCTTTTTTAGATGCAACTGTTAACTTTTGTATTTTTCCTAATTCCATGCCTTCTCCTCTATTATTTCTTTTCCAATCTCTGTCATGCCTTCATACAAGTCGTCTATTATACCGTAATCTATATCCTTTAAAACATCTATCCCATAATAAATAAAGGCTGGATGTTTTAAGATGTTCAAAAATATTTCATAAGCCCTTGTCACTTCTCTGAGATTGTAGTACTTGGTCATGAGCATACCAAATTTCACGCACTCTTCATTTCTCGAATCTCTCATGAGTAAAATTGAAAGGCCAATTAATTTGCTTTCGTCAAATTCTATTTTTTGAAGTAAGAAAGTCAAAAAATTTCTCTCTGCTTCAAGAGCCTTTTTATCCTTAAAAAATTCTTCAAACTCTTCAATTGCCTTATTATCTCTTAAATAATAGTCATCAAGAGCCTTGTTAAGTTCTCTTGTTTTTATGTGATTTATTTTTTCCTCTCCCTTTAGGACCCTAAGTTCATAAGATCCATCAGTTAAGTTCAAATCGTTTATCTCAGATAGATTTGTTAAATCAAAATTATTTTCTAGAAGAATTTTATAAATTGACTTTTTCTTTTTAAATATATCAAATAGTCCCATAAACCTATTTTATCACAAATGCTTCCATTATATTTATTAAATGAAAAATACTTGTCTATAAGTCAACAGATTATTAAAATTTCAAAAAAATAAGAGCCTAAGCTCTTATTAATTTTTATTTATTAAGATTTCTTTTTATCTTTAGATTTTTTGGAATCTTTACTGTCTTTAGACTTCTTTGAGTCTTTGCTGTCCTTTGACCTCTTACTACTCTTACTACTCTTACTATTATTGTCTTCATCATCGTCATTAGACTTGGAAGAGATCCCTGTACCCACTACTAGGACCTTACTCTTAGGAACATAATAAGATTTTGAAATTTCTTTCTTTTCTACTACTTCTCCGTTTTTTACGACTTCCTTGTAAGTCTTGTAGGAGTAACCATTTTTTCCACTTTCCTTTACCACAGTTTCGCCTTCTGGTATTGAGTCAGAATATGTTGTCTTTACATCTGGGCTTACAACTCCAAGTCTTTCTGGAATTATTTTTACTTTGTAGTCCCTCTCAGCTGAATTTCCCAAAACTTTAAAATCAAGTTTTTGTCCATCGGCTTCAGCCAAGATAATAATTGGATTATTTATATTGTTTTTAAATTTTAAGTCCTTATAACCTCTTGCTACTGCAGCGTCTGTTCCAAGATCAACATAATTAATTGGTCTAGAGTGATTGTGTCTTTCAACAATTTCTAAGTCTGATAGAATTAATGAATTGTATAGGGTTGTAGAAACTTGACAAATTCCTCCGCCAATTCCAGTTTCATATTCTCCACCAACAATAACTGTTGCATTTTTAAAACCCGTAGCTTCACTTATTTCTCCAACAATATTGTTAAAAGAAATTTCATCGCCAGGATTTAATTTCATGTTGTTGAATTTCTCTGAAGCAATTTTTATGTTCTCTTTTCTATTTTTAATTGATGATGAATAATCTGTACTAAAATCACCTAAAACTTTATCAATACCTTGATAATAATCTGATTGAATTTTGGGCTCTGTATCATAAACTGGGAGTTCAATCTTTTCTTCATTAAGCATATCTTTATTGAGAAGTCCCTTTGCTTCATTTAAGTCAAGATACCTGCCCTTTTCTGATTTTGCTATGGTTATGGTCCCATCTTCATTAAAAATTGGGTGAGCGTCAAGAGGTTTTTTGTGGATTTCTCTTGCTAGGTTAGTCAATACAGCATCCTTTTTTCCTTCATCAAAGCTTGAGTCCGCTATAATATTCTTTTTAAAAATTAAACTAGAAACAATATCTAAATAATTAGAAAAAAGTCCCTTACTTCTTCCAATACTATAAGCCTCATTTACAGCATCTTCTAAATTTAAGCTATAACCAAAGTCCTTTAGGGCAATGGGAAAATCTCTATCCCCATATGAAAAATTTATTTTTTTATTGTTAATTCTTTCTTCAGTAATTTTTGAGACTTCTTTTAGTGCTTCATCCTTAGATAAATTAGACACATCAACATCTTCAACTCTTACTCCCCTATGAATTCCTGTGTTTAAAGATTCACTTGTAAAATACATTACGGAGATAAAAATAAGCATCAAAAAAATTGCTATACCTATGAGCACTTTATTATTTATGTTAAAAAACTTATTTCTTAAATTCTTCATTTAAGTCATGTCTCCTCATAATATCTACAAAAATCTTTTATAGGGCAAGCCTGACACTTAGGACTCCTTGCAGTGCAGCATCTTCTTCCGTGGAAAATAAATAAGTGATGGGCCTTAGTCCACCTGTCTCTGTCTATTTTATTTTCCAAGGCTTTTTCTGTCTTTTCTACATTATTTTCGCTGACAAAACCAATTCTATTAGAAACCCTAAAGACATGAGTATCCACAGCTATAGCAGGAACTCCAAAACAAGTTGATGCTACAACATTGGCAGTCTTTTTTCCCACTCCTGGTAGCTTCATTAAATCTTTAATAGTTTCTGGAACTTTGCCATTAAATTCTTCCAATATAACATTTGACGATGCCTTAATGTTCTTTGCCTTATTTCTATAAAGTCCACATTCTTTTACAAGTCCTTCCAAGGTTTTTATATCCATGTTGGCAAAGTCTTCTGGCTTATTGTATTTTTTAAACATCTCTTCAGTTACCTTGTTAACTCTAACATCAGTGCATTGAGCTGATAAAATAGTTGCCACTAAGAGCTCAAAGGGACTCTTGTGTTCGAGTTCACACTTAGCATCTGGATAAGTCTCTTCTAAGACGTCAAGGCACTTGTCGGCCTCATCGTGGCTTAAAATTCCCTTCATCTTTATTCCCCTTAATTTTATAATATTTCTCTGTTAATATTTATAATTTCAATTTCGCTATAGGAATCAAAAAAATTTATCACTTTCTCAATGGTTTCTTCAACAATCTTTTGATCATTAGAAATAGTTGAGAAGGCAATAATAGATTTTTGCCATTTGTCATTTTCTCCAACTTCAGCAATTGAAATATTAAATCTATTTTTTGATTTTTCGATAATACTTTTAACAACAGACCTCTTTGACTTAAGAGAGTTTGCATTAAAAATAAAAATTTCGCAAGTACATATTCCTATTATCATAATAAATATTATAACATGAATATGAAAATATTTTCATATTAAAAGGCTTCTTCTATGCTTAATTCTATATTCTCAATAAAAATTTTATACAAATTAAAAAGCTGCAAATAACATAAGTTACTTACAGCTTAATTTTATTTTAAGATTTCTCTTAATTCCTTGTTGTTTTGTTGTCTAATCTTATTAATTTGTTTTCTCGCTTCGTAGCCTTCAATGATTTTTTTCTCTTCAAGACTTTCTCCAATAATTTCTGGAATCATTCCCGGCTCAGTACCCTTGCACTTAAATGTTAGAAAGCAAAAGGCTGCAAGCTCAGTTTCTCCAGTCATAGGACCTTCTTTAGTAAACTTTGTGAAAACTTCTACAGAAGTATTGCCCACTCCAGAGATAAAAGTTGTTGCTGTCAAAAAGTCTCCTTGGTTAATTGGCCTTAAAAAAGTTAAACTATCACAGGAGATTGTAGCAACTCTCCCCCTTGTGTGTCTTATGGCACAAGTACCAGAGCTGTGGTCTGCTATCTCAAAAAGTCTTGGTCCATAAAGTGTGCCTCCAGTATTTAAGTCTGTTGGCATAACACCGTATGTGAAGACTACCTTTGATTCTGAAACTTTTTTTGAATTAGTAGAGATATTTTGCAACTTCAGCACCTAATCTTGCGTTGTTCTTAACAAGTGCAATGTTAGCTTCAAGAGATTTTCCTTCAGTAACTTCAAGAACCTTAGATAATAGGAATGGAGTTGTTTCCTTTCCATGGATTCCCTTTTCTTCAGCTTCAACTAGAGCTGCTTCAATTGCCTTGTTGATTTTATCTTCGTCCATTGAATCTGCTTCTGGAATTGGATTTGTAAGAAGAATTCCCCCTGTTAAACCAAGATTCCATTGAGTATTTGCTGCTTCTGCTGCTTCTTGAGGTGTTTTAATGTTGTAGTCAACTTTAAATTCAGATTTTCTTGTAAAGAAAGCTGGCATATGATAAGTTTGGTAACCAAATACTGGAACACCCTTTGTTTCAAGATATTCAAGAGTAAGTCCAATATCAAGGATTGATTTACAACCTGCACATACTATCATAATGTCATTTGATGCAAGTTCTTCAAGGTCTCTTGAGATATCAAAAGTTGTTTCAGCGTGTCTGTGAACTCCACCAAGTCCACCAGTAACAAAGATTTTGATTCCAGCAAGTCTTGATGCAATAATAGTTGATGCAACTGTTGTAGCTCCATTAAGTCCACGAGAAACAATATAAGCAAAGTCTCTTCTTGAAGCCTTGATGATGTCCTTTGAAGTTGCCATGAATTCTAATTCTTCTTCGCTAAGACCAATTTTAATCTTTCCACCAATAATTGCAGTTGTTGCAGGAACAGCTCCATTTTCTCTAATGATTTCTTCACAAGCCTTGGCTGTTTCAATATTTTGTGGGTAAGGCATTCCGTGAGAAATAATTGTAGATTCAAGGGCAACTACTGGTTTGCCTTCTTCCATAGCTTTTTTAACTTCGTCACTGTACTCAACATATTTTTTTAGCATTTCATTAGTAATCATAAATTTCTCCTTTTAAATTATTTTCATTCATATCCTTTGAACATGAGTCTGAGCTCATAAGTGTTATCCTAGCTGCTGCTTCTGCTGCAGCCATTCTCTCTTCTATTTCTAAATCATTATAAAGTCCATAAGCATAGCCTGCCATAAAGGCATCTCCTGCTCCACTGGCACTTAATATTTTAACTTCTCTCGGCTTTCTCATCATCTTAAAATCTTTTTCAAAATAATATGATCCTTGGCCTCCAGCAGTTATTACAAGACTTTCTAGGCCCTTACTTATTAGGTCTTCTCCAAGCATATCAATGTTATCAGTTTCCAATCCTGAAAGAGCCTGGGCTTCATAAATATTTACCTTTAAGAAGTAAATCTTTTCTAGCATGTTTTTAATCTTCATTACCTTTTTAGTTGAAACCCCATCTATCAAAAACTTGCCCTTTAAGTTTTTTAGGACATAGTCAAGAGTCTCCTCTTCAAGATTTGTATCCATTATTGTGAATTCAGCATTCTCAATAATTTTTCTGTTTTTCTCAACATAATCCTTGTCAATGTTCTTTATGAGTTCCATGTCTGATATGGCTACATACATATCTCTAGTTTCGTCAAGGATTGCAAGATAGTGTGGAGTGATGCCATCAGTTATTAGAACTCTTGAGCTGTCAACATTTATCCTGTTGAGCTCCGTCAAAATATTCTTGCCGGCATCGTCTCTTCCTACTACTGATAGAAGACTGGTATTAACCCCAAGCCTTGCTAGGTTCTCGCAAATGTTTCTTCCAACACCGCCACTAGAGTATTCAATTTTTCCTGGGTTTGAGTCTCTCTCTTTTAAATTATCAAAGGTTGATCCACTTATATCCATATTGCAGCCACCAAGTATAGCAACATAGGTGTCCTCTCTTAAGATATAACCCCTTCCCAAGATATAACCCGAGGTCATCAGATTATTAATATGGGCAGATACCCCTGACCTTGTGATGTTTAACTCATCAGCAATTTCTTGCTGAGACATTCCAGGATTTTTTTTCAAAAGATTTATAATTTCTTTCTCTCTTGGAGTCAAAAAAATCACCTCTAATCATTTACTTATATTCTAGTCAAATGATTAGAGGTTGTCAATATCTTATAAAAAATTTTCTTGGTTTTTTCTTATCTTATCTTCTTCTCTTGCTTCCCTATAGCATCTTCTACAAAGTGGTTCATATTCTTCTACAGCTCCAAGCTCTACCCTCTTGTCACTCTTGATTTTTCTGTGAGAAACCCAAGCATCGGTTCCACACTTCTTGCAAACTGCATGGTGCTTATTGAGGTAGTCAACCTTTGGCATAAGTTCCTTTACTATTTCAAAAGGTTGAGCCATGTAGTCCATATCAAGTCCTGCTAATACAATAGTAATTCCCATATCGAGAATTTTTTCTAAGTCTTCTAATACAAGTTCAGGCGTGTCACACAAAAATTGTACTTCATCGATTCCAATAACTTGTGGAGAGTATTTTTCTACATAAGCTAAGATTTCATTTATTGATTCAACTTCAACAGCATCAAGGGAAATCTTATCATGTGTTACAATTTCATTTTTAGCATACCTCTTATCCATAAGTGGTTTAAAGGCAACTACCTTGTAATTGGCAATAGAAAATCTCTTTAGGTCCTTTTCCAGTGAACTAGTCTTTCCAGAAAACATAGAACCTGTGTGTAATATCATTCTTCCTCTATACTGATGCATGATCTTATCCCTTATACTCTTCTACTATTGCTTCTTCTATCACTATGTCGTTAACTGGTTTATCCATAAAACCAACTCTAGTCTTGGCAATGTCATCAACTACATCCATTCCCTCAAGAACTTGTCCAAAAACAGAGTGCTTTCCATCCAGCCAAAAAGCTCCTCCCTTTTCTTCGTAGGCCTTTACAATTTCTTCAGGATAACCATTTTCTTCTCCAGCATCTTTCATTTGTGAAATTATATCATCAGAGAGTTTATCCCCTTGCACTATAAAAAATTGAGATCCATTTGTGTTTGGACCAGCGTTAGCCATGGAAAGAGCTCCCCTAAAATTTCTAAAGTTCACATCAAATTCATCCTTAAAAGCTTTCTTCCACTTACTTTCTCCTCCACGACCTGTCCCACTTGGGTCTCCCCCTTGGATCATAAAGTTTTCTATAACCCTGTGAAAAATTATTCCGTCATAGTATTTATCTTCTATAAGTGAAATGAAGTTTTCAACAGCAAGAGGTGCTGCTTCTTCAAATAATCTAATTTTAATATCGCCTTTATTAGTTTTTAATACTGCAATCTTTTCTCCAATTGCAGGTTTTTCAAATTGTTTTAACATTAAATCTCCCTTTCATAAATAACTTTTCATATTAATTCTAAATCCTTGAGTCTTTTTTCGCAAATAATAATAGACTATTGTTAAAAATATTCCCTTTAAAACCGACGATAGGGTCATTGCCAACCATATTCCATTTACGTGGAAGATTGGCATCAATAAAAGAGCCATTGGAATCCTTGACACATTAAATACCATAGAATTTATAGCAGGATACCTTGTTAGCCCAAGTCCATTTAGCATCCCTGTAGTACCAATTTCTAAAGTCATAAAGTATTGCGAAAAAGCTAAAATTTTTAAATAATCTATACCAGCTACAATTGCCTCAGGGTCCTTAGGTATAAAGAGTCTGAATAAATTTTCTGCAAAGAAAAATAAGAGGACTGTAGCAAAAATTCCAATAATATTTACAATTTTCATAGCTTCTCTTCTTCCATCATGGAGTCTTTCATAATTTTTAGCTCCAAAGTTTTGACCAAAAAAGGCAGAGAAGGCAACGGCAAACCCATCGGCAGTCATCCAAGAAATTGATTCAACTTGTGAACCAATGGAATAAACTGCAATGTAAAGAGCACCAAAGCTTGCTATATATCTATTTAGTATCATACTCACTGAAGCATGAATTAAAGACTGGAGTGATGCAGGTAAGCCTAGGTTTAAAATAGATTTAAAGTAAGACCCTTCTGGCATCTTAAAGTAGTTTGTCCTAACAAATATTTCTCTATTTGCTACTCCAATATAAAGATACAATAAGCTAGATACCATCTGAGCAAGGACAGTAGCATAGGCCGCTCCCCTTATTCCCATCTTCGGAAAAATCCCAATTCCAAATATAAAAAAGGGGTCCAAGATTAAATTTATAACCAAGGAAATAATTGAAATCTTAAAGGGTGTAATAGAATTCCCCTTGGCAAAAAAAGCCGAAGATAAAATTGGATTTAAAAAAGTAAAAATTAGTCCTCCACTAACAATTAATAAGTAATCAACTGCCATGGTGTGAACGGATTCTTCAAGCCTATAAAATCCAATAATATTATTTCTCATGCTTATGTATAGGGTCATTAGTCCTATACAAAAAATCAAATTGATTACAAATCCTGCTATCCAAACTTTTTTCGATGACTCATCATCATTTCTCCCAAAGGCCTGAGACAGTCCTACGGAAACTCCTGTCTTGGCAACAAGGGTTATGGCCTGAGCCATCCAAACTAAAAAGGAACAGGCTCCTACAGCAGCAACAGCTTCTGTAGAGAGTCGTCCCAACCACATTAAATCAACAAGAGAATAAGCCATTTGAACAAAGGCCGTTCCCATTAGCGGCAAAGCCATTTTTAATAGGGCAGAAAAAATATTTCCCCTTAGTAAATTGACTTCCCTCATTTATTAACAGTCACCTTGATCTGTAATAATTATTGGACCATCCTTTGTAATTGCAATTTGGTGTTCATATTGAGCTGAAAGAGAGCCGTCCTTTGTCCTTGCAGTCCAACCATTGTCGTCAATAGTGAGTTCCTTCTTACCCATATTTATCATTGGTTCAATAGTAAATACCATTCCCTCTTGGATTCTTAGACCACGACCAGGCTTTCCATAGTGTAGAACTTGTGGGTCTTCGTGCATTTCTTGACCGATTCCATGTCCAACAAATTCTCTTACCACAGAGTAACCATTGTCTTCGGCGTGTTTTTGAACTGCTGCTCCAATATCGCCAAGTCTATTTCCAATTACAGCTTTTTCTATTCCCTTATACATTGCTTCACGAGTTACTTGTAAAAGTTTTTTTGCTTCAGGAGAAACATTGCCCACTTCATAAGACCAAGCTGAATCGGCAAGCCATCCATCCACATTTACAACCATATCAACTGTAATTATGTCTCCATCTTTTAGCTCATATTCAGTTGGAAAACCGTGGCAAATTTCATCATTAACAGATGCACAAACTGAATAAGGATAGCCTTCATAACCCTTTTGTTCAGGATAGGCCCCTCTTTCCTTTAAATAATTTTCCACAAATCTGTCGATTTCAATTGTCTTAACACCTGGCTTTATAAAATCTCTAAGCTTGTGGTGAACATCTGATAAGACCTTGCCAGCAACTTGCATTTTCTTAATTTCATCTTCTGTTTTTATAATTATCATTTTAACTCCTTTACTATTTCACTTAAATCATCATCTCTTAGTGCCCAATCATAGGCATCTGGATTTATTTCTATCGCTGTTATAATCTCTTCTTTGGCCAAGTCATCTCTTCCAAGCAAGTGGAAGGAGCAGGCCTTATTGTAATGGAGATTCACAGACTTTGGAAAATCTATAAGTCCCCTGTTTAATATATCAATAGCAGCTTCATAATCCTTTTCTTCGATATAAATTGCAGACATATTTAAAAATAAAAAGGGATCTTCAAATTTGCTAATGGCATCATAATAATATTTAAGTGCCTGCTTGTTGTCGTCCTTCTTCTTACAAAGTACACCCATATTATATAAGGCTCTACCATAATCTTCTTTAATATATAATGATTTTTTTACATAATTTTCTGCAAGTTCATTTTCATTTAGGACTTCATAGATGGATCCAAGGTCGTTGTAGGCCACAAAGTCAAATTCATCTAAGTCGATAACTTTCTTGAATTCCTCTATAGCAAGCTTACTCTCTCCAAGTTTGTCATAGGCATGAGCTAGATAATAGTGAGCTCTGTCATAGGTATGGTCTAGGTCAATGGCTCTTTTGTAATTTTCTATAGAGTAGTTTGTGTCTCCACCCTCAAAATCATTGGTAATGGCAAGCCCATAATAAGCTCCTGGCATCTCCTTCAAAGCTAAGATCTTATCAAAATAATTTTTTGCTTCTTCATAAGCTTCTTTCTTTAGATAAATATCAGCTAACTCAAAGTAAACTGAAATTCTTTCATCTAGGTCTTTCTCAGATGTAAAGTTAAGAGACTTTAATAAGAGGTCCTCAGCCTTATCATAGTCGCCATCTATTAAAAAGTCTTCTGCTAAAATTAAATAGTTTTTAAATTTTAAGTCCATTAAAAAACCTCAATTCCTATTCTATTATATAGTATTTTTTTCAATTTCATATACATAGAAATAATTTTTAATTAAATATATAATGAATGTGGTGATAAACGTGAGAAGATTTTTATCCTTTAATGATTTTTTTAAGGAATACTTTGGTGGCAAGACTGTCAAGCTTTCTCTTGATGGAGGATTTTCATGTCCCAATAGAGATGGCAGACTTTCAGAGACTGGTTGCATCTTTTGTTCCGACGAAGGCAGTGGAGAATTTGCTGGTTCAAAGTCTCTCAGTATTGGTGACCAAATAAAGTCTCAAAAAGAGTTTTTAAAAAACAAATGGAAGGCTGACAACTACATAGCCTACTTTCAAAATTTTACAAATACCTATGGGTCTTTAGATAATTTAAAAAAAATTTATAATCAAGTTGCAGACCGTGACGATATAAGAGGTATCTCTATTGCAACTAGGTGTGATTGTCTTGATGATGAGAAAATCCAGTATTTAAAAGAAATCTCTAAGAAGAAAACTTTGTGGCTTGAACTTGGAATGCAGACAGTTAATGAAGATACAATCAAACTAATTAACCGTGGCTACTCCCACAAGCTTTTCGATGAAACTATAAATAAATTAAAGGATGCTAATATTTTATTTTTAATTCATGCTATCTTTGGCCTTCCCTATGAAGATCAAGGGGACTTCGAGAAAACAATTAATTACATAAAAGACATTGCACCCTTTGGAGTAAAGTTTCACAACTTATACATCTTGAAGGATTCTCAAATATATAAACTTTACAAAAATAAAAATTTTAAAATCCTAACAAAAGATGAATATGTGGAACTTATTCTTAGAGCCCTAGATGGGATTGACAAGAAAACTGTAGTCCATAGGATAAGTGGTGACCCACCAAAATCAAAGCTTTATGAACCTAAATGGTGTGCTGACAAGTTGTCTGTGATTTCACAAATTGACAAAGCTTTAAAGGAAAATAATAGAAAAATAATTTCTCAAGAGGAGATTATAAAAATTGTAAATTATTGGAAGGAGAAAGATAGGGCTTTTACCCAGCCTTCTTAAATTTTCCCTCCCACTAGTGTATAATGTATAAAGATATAGCGACTAAATAAATTTATGGATAAAAGGAGAAACATGAAAAATATTTCTAGAGATATAATAAAAAAATATAATGTTAAGTTTGTAATTCTTGGTTCCGATGAAAATGCCTATGGGATAGCTCGTATTTTAAATGACAACTACGGTCTAATCTCTACAGTTTTTTGTCAAAAGCCCCTTCCTGCTACAGACAATTCGAAAATCCTTGATAGGAAGATTATAGAAAATTTTTCTAACAACGAAGTTTTTGTCAGTGAAATGATAAAATTTGCTGAAGCAAATAAGGATGCCAGCCTAATTACAATTCCTTGTGGAGATGAATACTCTAAGCTACTTTCAAACAATAAGGAAAAAATAAAGGATTATTACAAGTTCAACACACCATCTACTGACTTAAATGACAGACTTGAAAATAAAATCGACTTTTATAACTCCTGCGAAGAACTTGGCATTCCCTATCCTAAATTTGCAATAATAAATTCTTCTAAGGAAATAGAAGGTCTTGACCTACAGTTCCCACTTATACTTAAACCTAACGATTCTATATCCTATGTAAAATTATCTTTTCCAAACAAGTATAAGGTCTATACAATTTATGACTATGCAGAACTTGAATCAGTTGTAAAAACAATTTACGACGACAACCACTATGAAGGTACCATGCTTGTCCAAGAATTTATTCCTGGTCCTGCATCAAACCAAGCTTCCTTTAACGTCTACTGTGACAAGAATGGAAAAGTTAGGATGATGGTTTATGGTCAAATTCTTCTTGCAGATCCACTTCCACTTAGGATTGGAAATAACGACGCAATTTACACAAGAAATATGCCTGAACTTTATAAGTTCTATAGGGAAAAGTTAGAGTCAATTCACTACACTGGTTATTCAAACATAGACTTAAAATACGATCCACGTGACAACACCTTTAAGGCCTTTGAAATGAATCTTAGACTTCCTCAAAGTCATTACTTCATGGCTGCTGGTGGCGTAAATGTCCTTGATTTTTATATTCGTGACCTCTTAGACCTTGGCTTTGAAGAAGAAGTTTACTACCACAAGGAAACTTCAAAAATTTGGATGAATGCCCATCCAAAACTTTTAAAAGAGTACACAAATGAAAAGTACCACAAGACTATTGATGAGCTTTTAAAGAATGGCTACGAATTTACAATTAACAACAAGAAAGACTTTAGCATTAGCAGAAAGATTACTTATCTAAAGAGAAAGTATGGATCTATAAAGCATTACAAAATGTATTATAAGTTAGAGAAATAAAAAATTGCCAGCTTCTTTTAGGGGAGCTGGTTTTTCTTTGCAGTAAGTTTTATGTAATTAATTACTAAATTTTAATTTTCATTTCCAATACTTATTCCTTCAAAAATTTTTTATAAAAAGAAAAACCCAGGCTTTTTAAAGCTTGGGTTTCTATTTAATCTCTTGACTGAATGATAAAGGCTGAGCCCTGATTAATTTTTATAGTGGCACTATCTCCCACCATTTCATTGCTAACTCCCCTACTAGGATTTTCTGAATTAATTTCAAGGTCCTCTACTTCATAATAGAGTCCCTTAGTTGTAAAGTTCATCCTATCACCAGCATTTATTAAAGAAAAATATTTTTTATTGGTTCTCACAAAGTCGTAAGAACCTTCTTCTACATAAATAACTTCATTGTAGTCGTCTTCTATCTTTGCACTTATTCCTTTTTTATATAATTTTTTAAGGTTCAATAAATTTGCAAGTTCGTGGTCAAGTCTTGTTCCCAAAGCTCCAAGAATTACAATATCCTTATAGCCCTCATCAACTAAGTAAGACAGGGCGAGCTCTGTGTCAGTGAAGTCTTTTTTGGCAGGAAACTTTTTTACTTCTATCTTGTGTTCCTTAATATAATCTAAAGCTTCCTCTCCAATAGAATCAAGATCTCCCAAGAGTATATCAGCTCCTAGGTCATACTTCATAAGAAGTCTTGCACCACCATCTGCTACAATTATAAACCTGTCTGGATACTTTTCTATTAATTCTTTAGAAACTTGCCTACCAGCAGAAATTAAAAGTGCTTTTTTCATAAGAGTTCCTTAAAGGCCTTTATGTTTTCTCTAGTTTTGTCTTTTTGAAAAATTGCAGAGCCAGCAACAAGTATGTCTGCTCCAGCAGCTAGAACTTCCTTTGCGTTGTCTAGCTTGACACCGCCGTCAACTTCTATTAAGGTATTGATATTTCTTTCTTCAATCATCTTCTTAACTTCAGAAATTTTTCTAAGTGCAGATGGAATGAATTTTTGTCCCCCAAAACCCGGGTTAACGCTCATGATTAAAACTAGGTCTAGCTTGTCCAAAGTATAGTCTAAGACTTCAAGACTATCTGATGGATTTAGGGCAAGTCCTGCCTTCATACCATGAGACTTAATAAGTGAAAGAGTCCTATCAAGATGCTTTGTTGTGCTTGGATGGATAGTTATAATGTCAGAGCCTGCATTTTTAAAATCCTCAATAAAATTTTCTGGTCTTTCAATCATTAGGTGGGTGTCAAAGGGAATATCTGTTAAGGGTCTCAAGGATTTTACAATACCAGGACCATAGGAAATATTTGGCACGTAGTTGCCATCCATGATATCAAGGTGAAGAAAGTCAACTCGTTCTTCCTTTAGTATCTTAATTTCTTTTTCTAAATTTGTAAAATCTGCTGAGAGTAGTGATGGTGAAATCATTAGTATTCTCCTTTGCTTTTTAATTCTTCAAAAATGTATAAGTAGTTTTCATATCTTTCTTTTTCAATTTTTCCAGCTTCAAGAGCTTCCTTTACTCCACACTGTGGTTCTCTTATGTGGTTACAGTTGTTAAACTTGCAAGATGAATATTTTTCAAATTCTCTAAAATAATTTTTTAATTCGTCGCTATTAATATTTAAGCTCAAGGAAGAAAATCCTGGCGTGTCAAAGATATAAAGGTCATCCTTGAATAGGATTTCTGTGTGTCTTGTTGTGTGCTTTCCTCTTCTCGTCTTGTCAGAAACTTTTCCAACTTCTACGTCCTTGTCTAATATCCTAGAAGTAATAGTTGACTTGCCTGCACCACTGACGCCACATAAGGCAACAGTTTTTCCCCTTATATAATCTCTTAAGTCCTCTATGGAGTTATCCTTATTTGAAATCATAAAAGTTTTAAATCCAGAGTTTTTGTATATGTTTGCTAGTTTCTCACTTTCTTTCCTATCGAGGTCACACTTATTTATGACAATTGCCACATCTATGCCTTGGTCCTCTGCCTGGATAATAGTCTTATCTATTGTCATTAAATTATATTTTGGATCCATAACAGGAACAACAACTAAAGCCATGTCAACATTGGCAACCTTTGGCCTTGTGAGCATATTTTTTCTGGGATATACTTTTTCAATATATCCCAGAGTCTTTTCTTCAAACTTAAATTCTACATTGTCACCAACTATAGGATCTACCTTAGAATGTCTAAAATTTCCTCTCGCTCTTGTTTCATAAACTTGTCCCTCAGCAAGAATATAGTAGAAGCCACCAGTTAGTTTTATTATCTTTCCAATCATTATCTTATCTTCTCTGTTTTTACAAGGTTGCCATCAACATAAATGTTGTATTCGCCAGGCCCAATAAGTTCAACGCTAGCAACATCTCCAGCTTCAACATTGTAGTTCCAAACAGTTTGACCACCAGTTTTATTTCCACTTCCATCTTTTACCCTGTCTGCAGAAACCTTGTGGCTTTCGCCGTCATCAGGCACCTTAACCTTTATATGGTTTACCTTGTTAAAATTATCTTCTTTGTTGCTTTCATCGCTATTCTTATCATCATTTCTATCTTCATCTTCAACTTTTGGTCCCTTGGAAATATAAAGTGTAACAGTAGAACCCTTTTCTACACTTGTTTTTGCCTTTGGATCCATGTCATAAACTTGACCTTCAGAAACCTTGTTACTATGTCCATTTTCTATAACTACAGTAAGTCCAAAACTCTTTAGTTGATTTACAACAACATCTTGATCCATTCCCTTGTAGTCGCTTAGGACAACAGGAGTCTTATCTTGTCCCTTAGAGACAATAAGTTTAACCGCTGTTCCTCTTTTTACAGAGTAACCTCCATCAGGGTTTGAATAAATTACCTTGCCTTCTTCAACAGTGTCATTAAATTCTTCTTCTACAGAACCTAGTTTTAATGAATTTTCTTCGAGTAGTTTTTTAGCTTCTTCTTCTGATAAACCCTTAAGTGGTGGAACTGGTACAGAATCTGGAAGTTCATTAATCTCAAGGGTAATTGTTGTTCCCTTCTCAACTGAAGTTCCTTCTTCTGGATTTTGTCCTAATACCACACCATCAGGTTCCTTTTCATTTTCCACCGTATTTACATCCAAGACTAAGCCCTGAGCCTCTATAAGTTCTTTAGCCTCTTCTCTTGTCTTCCCAATGTAATTTTCAACAGCAATTTTTTCAACAACATCGCCTGACTTCATTCCCTTTATTGCCTTTGGTACTACATATATTAAAAGAGCAATGATTACGATAGCTGAGAATATACCTAGTAGGGCTGGAGCTACAGATTTTTTCTTTTTAACAAGCTTCTTAGGTTTATTTGGTCTTTTAGCATCAAGATTATTTGAATGATTCCTATTAGGTCTTCTGTTAATAGGAGGTGTGACAAAGGCAGTATTGTCATCTTCCTCATAAACTCTATTTACTGAAAAAGTCCTTGCTCCCATAGTGTAATCTTTAATGTCTTTAATGAGTTCAAAGACGTCCTTATACCTGTGGTCCGGATCCTTTTCTGTCATTTTTAAAACTAAGGCATCAACTGATGGGTCGAGACTCTTTATAAATTCAGAAGGCCTTGGCATCTGAGATTGCACTTGCATTAGGGCAACTGATACTGGATTGTCTGCATCAAAAGGCAACCTTCCTGTTAACATTTCAAAGAGTACTATACCCAATGAATAAATGTCAGACCTGTTGTCTACTTTTGCACCCCTCGCTTGTTCAGGTGAAAAATAGTGAACAGAACCCATAACGGCATTTGTTGCTGTAACAGTTGTGTTGTCTGCCACTCTCGCTATTCCAAAGTCTGTAACCTTTATCCTGTCGTCTCTTGTTACCATAATGTTTTGAGATTTTATATCTCTATGGACTATGTGCTTAGAGTGAGCAACCTTTAAAGCTTCAGCAATTTGTATACAGTAGTTTAAAGCTCTCTTTTCAGAAAGTCTTCCCTCATCATTAATCAAGTCCTTAAGAGTTTTCCCATCAATATATTCCATTACAATATAGTGGACTTCCTTATCTTGGATTTTTTCAGTTCCAACATCGTAAATGCTAACTATATTTGGGTGAGAGATACTTGCTGCCGCAAGAGACTCCCTCTTAAATTTTCTTATAAAGTTGTTATCTTCGTTATATTCTAATTTTAGAACCTTAATGGCAACTATTCTATCAAGTTTGCTGTCATGAGCCTTAAAAACATTGCCCATACCGCCAGTGCCAATTTTTTCTAATATTTCGTATCTATTACCTAAAATTTTATTAATCATTGCCCACCTACTCATTAAATACTAAAATAAATGTAATATTATCCATGCCACCATTTTTTAGGGCTAAGTCTAGAAGCATATCCCTAGCTTCTTCAGGGCTGTTTTCTTTTACAATCTTAAATATTTCCTCATCAGGAACCATATTTGTAAGCCCGTCAGAACAAAATAAAAGTACATCCTTATCCTTAATGTTAAGAGTGTTAACTATAACCTCTATATCAGATGTGGTCCCCATAGCCTTAGTTAAGACATTTTTCTTGGGGTGATTTTTTGCTTCTTCTTCCGTAATTTCTCCAATTTCAATTAGATAATTTACAAAGGAATCATCTTGAGTTATTTGCTCCATCTCTTCATTTATCCTGTAGATCCTAGAATCTCCTATATTTGAATAAATAAGGACATCATCTAAGATAAGTCCACTTGATAAAGTAGTTCCCATTCCCCTGTAATCTTCATTTTCTTGGGAGCTCTCATAGATTTTTTTATTGGCATCTCGAATAGAAGAAGAGAGGATTTCTATTGCATCATCAATGCTTGTCACTTCCCTTTCTCCTGCAAAGTCCTGTCCAATTATTTCAGTTGCCATCTTAGATGCTCTTTCACCTGCAAGATGACCTCCCATTCCATCAGCCAATACATATAAGTTTTTTGATTCATTTACATAATATGAATCTTCATTGTTTTTTCTGTAGTTGCCTACATTTGTTGCTGATACTACTTTCATTCATTTCACCTCGATCTTACGCCTAAGTTGTCCACATGAGGCACTGATGTCGCTACCTAGTTCTCTTCTTATCGTTACATTAAATCCCTTTTTCTCAAGTTTATTTTTGAAGTCATTGATTTCAGCCTTAGAAGGCCTTTTCTCATCAAATTCTTCTATGGGATTTAAGGGAATTAAGTTTATATGACACTTTAAGTTTTTTGCAAAATTATAAAGTTCATCAATATTTTTAACTCCATCATTTTGATTTTTTATCATTGTATATTCAAAGGTAATCCTATTATTTGTCTTCTTGACATAATATTCCAAGGATTTTTTTAGTTCAGCAAGATTAAAGCGTCTATTAATTGGCATTAGTGCTGACCTATCTTTGTCATTAGTTTGATGTAGACTAACTGCTAGGTTAATTGGAAGATTTAAATCCGCCATATCATAAATCTTATCAGCTACTCCACAAGTTGAAATTGTAATATTTCTATAGGAGGTGTTGTGGCCCTTCTCGTCGTGAAGAAGTTTTATAAACCTAATTACTTCATCGAAATTATCAAGAGGCTCTCCACTTCCCATCAATATAAAGTTTGAAATTTTTATATTGTATTTATTTTCGATTTCATAAACCTGTCCTAGCATTTCGCCAGCACTTAGGTTCCTAACAAGACCAGACTTTGTTGAAGCACAAAAATCACAACCCATCCTGCATCCAACTTGAGTTGACACACATTGGGAATAACCATGCTTGTATTCCATTAAGACGCCTTCAATTAGGTTTCCATCTTTTAATTTAAAGAGCATCTTTCTCGTTTCATCTATGTCTGAGTCGAAACTTTTAAAAATTTCAATCTTATTTACTTCTTCATCTTTTATAAGGGAGATGGCCTTTGCCGAAAGATTTGAGTTCTCCACATCATATCTCTTTTTGTCGTGGAAAAAAGTAAAAAGTTGCGTGCCCCTAAAGGCTTTCCCTTTTCTATCTTCAAAAAATTGGCGCAGTTCATCTTCATACATAGAATTTAATTCCATTAAAACCACCTATTCATCTAATCATTATACCATTAGACATCTACAAATAAAAATAGATTTAAAGAAATTAATCAAATACAAAAAAAGACTGAGAAAAAATTTCACAGCCTTCAATAATTATTAATTTTTTTCTAAGAGACAAATAGAAAAACCATCTGAACCATCTACTGATGGAAAAAGTTTTAATACATCCTTGTCTCTTAATTTTTTTATTTTAAAGTTTTCGTTCTCTTTTAAAAAGTTCTCGATAACATCTTCGTTCTCAATCTTTGATAGAGAACAAGTTGAGTAAAGCAAAAGTCCCTTTTCTCTTACATACTCTTTGGCCTTGTTTAAAATTTCTAATTGAATTACTCCAAGTTCCTTTAAGTCATCAATCCCCTTATTCCATTTTATGTCAGGTTTCTTCCTATAGAGTCCTGTCCCAGAACAAGGTGCATCGACTAAGACGTAATCAAAGTTATTAATAAACTCTTCATTCAAGACTCTAGCATCATTAACCCTTGGAGATATGTTTGTGCATCCAAGTCTCTTGGCATTTTCCTTTATTAGTTTTATTTTTCCCTTGGACTTGTCACAGGCAATTATTTCTCCTGTGTTATCCATGAGCTCTGATAAGTGAGTAGTTTTTCCACCAGGTGCTGCACAAAGATCAAGTACTTTTGAATCTTTGCTTGGATTTAAAAAAGTAGAAACCAAAATTGATCCTAGATCTTGTACATAGAAGTGACCTTTTTCAAAAAATTCAGTGTCTATAATTCCATTGGGATTTAAAACATTTAGGGCATTCACGTAAGTTGTTTCTTCGATGTCAAAGCCAGACTCAGTTAAGTTTTTAATAAGCTCATCCCTATTAATTTTCAAAGTGTTAACCCTAATAGTAAAGGGCGGTTTTTCATTATTTGCCTTTAAAAGTTTTTTTGTAAATTCCTCTCCATACTTGTCATAGAAGTACTCTGTATAAAATCTTGGATGAGAATAGTAAGTTGAGAGATTATCTATTGAATTCTTTAAGGTAACTTGAAGAGCTTTCTCTTTCGAAATACTTCTCAAAATTCCATTTGTAAAAGATATGGATCCCTTGTTGCCATAAATTTTTGCAAGATTAACAGATTCATCAACTATAGAATAATCAGGAACCTTGTCGAGAAAATACATTTGGTAAATTGCCATCTCCAAGATGCTAAGTATAATTTTGTGAATCCTATTAAATCTAACTTTAGAATTCTCTCTTATAACATAGTCTAAGTAAGTTTTGTTTCTAACAACGCCTGTTGTTATTTCTTTAATGAAGGCAAAGTCTCTTTCATCAATATTTGATGCTTTTAAAATTTCTAAACTTTCCTCTAAAAATGTCCCCTTATAGAGGACATCGTTAATTATTTGTAGTGCTTTTTCTCTTGTGTTCTTCATTAATCTCTTCTTCCAAATATACTAAGTAGTCTCAAAAATTGTCCAATTGCAACTAAAGTTGATGCAACGTAAGTTAGTGCCGCTGCACTTAGAACTTCTCTTGTGCCTTTTAAATCTTCATCAGATATAATCCCCATAGCAAGCTCTTCTTTTGCCCTGTTTGATGCATTAAATTCAACAGGCAAAGTCACAATTTGAAATAAAACTGCAAAGAAGAAGAGAGCAATACCTAACTTAGTAAAAAATACAGAGAAGAAAAATCCTAGTATTATTAAAAAGAAGGAGACTTGTGTCCCAAGATTTGCAAGTGGAACTAAGGCTGTCCTAAGCTTTAGCGGAGCATAGTCAACTGAGTCTTGGATAGCATGACCAACTTCATGAGCTGCAATAGAAACTGATGCAATAGAATTTCTATAATAGACATCTCTTGATAGGTTTAAAGTCTTATCTCTGGGATCATAGTGATCCGAAAGTTTTCCATCAACCATCCTAATGCTTACATTTGAAAGTCCATTTCTATCTAAAATTTCTCTAGCAACTTCTGCACCACTTAAATTTGTAGAAGCGGGTATTTTTTTATATTTTTCATAAGCAGAGCTAATTTTTGCCTGTGCATACATGGCAAGAATTAAGCCTGGTAGTATATAAATTAAATAAGAAAAATCATAAGTGTAAAAATATGGTCCAAACATTATTTTCCTCCAATCACATAATTTTCTTGGAATTTATTTCCTCGTAAGAAATCATCTATTCCCATGGCCCTTTTGCCTGGTGCTTGTATTTCTTTAACAGAAATTGCCCCATCACCTGTTTTAATAATTAATTCTTTGTCAGATTTTATTATCCTTCCTGCTTCTAAATCATTTTTGTCTTCAAGTTCTTCTGCCTTGTAAATTTTATAGAACTTATCATAATATTTGAACCTTACCCCATAGTGTGGGCTAAGTCCTCTTATTTTATTTACTATATTTGCAGAAGTGTCATTAAAATCTAAATCTAAATCATTTTTTAAAATCTTATTAGCGTAGGTCTTTTTGTCTTCATCTTGTTCTATAAATTCTACTGGTCCATTTGAAGCATCAAGTACAAACTCTTCTAGTAGATCTGCGCCCATATGTGAAAGCTTATCTTCAAGTTCTCCTGCATTCATTTCTTCAATTTCAATTTCTTTCACAGCAGAAACTGGTCCGGCATCAAGACCTTCTTCAACCTTCATTAGGCTGACACCAGTCTTGGAATGGCCTTCCATAATAGCTCTGTTAATTGGAGCTGCCCCTCTTAGATATGGCAAAAGAGAAGCGTGAACATTCACTATATATTTTTTGGGCAAGTCTATAATTTCTTGACTCAAGATTTGACCATAGGCAACTACAACTATAATGTCAGCTTCAACATGTCTTAATTTGTCAATTGCTTCAGGAGAATTTACATCTGCTGGCTGGTAAACTTCAAGCCCAAGTTCTTCTGCCTTAACTTTTACAGGAGTTTTAGTAAATTTCTTTCCCCTGCCCTTTCTCTTGTCTTCTTGAGATACTACAAGAGCTACTTCTCCTAGAGTATTTAGTCTTTCCAAAATTGGAACAGAAAAATCAGGAGTTCCCATAAAGATAAACTTCATTATTCTTCACTCTCCGCTTCATACATATCTATTGCCTTATCTGTATAAAGTATTCCGTCAAGATGGTCTGTCTCATGTTGGATAATCCTAGCCAAAAAGTCTTCAGCCTCCATAAGTTTTTCTTGACCCTCTAGGTCATTATACTTAACCTTAATGTGCTTTGCCCTCTTAACTGTTCCTTGTTTCCCAGGAACTGAAAGACAACCTTCCATTGAGACTTCTTCTCCATCTTTTTCTATAATCTCAGGGTTAATCATGTAAAATCTCATTGGCTTTTCGCCCTCATCATTATCTTCTTCCCTGTTATCAACAACAATTACTCTTTTTAAGATTCCAATTTGAGGAGCTGCAAGTCCAACTCCAGGAGCAAGGTCCATAGTTTCGTACATATCATCTATTAAAAATTTTAATCTATCATTATAATTAGTAACTACTTTTGATTTTTTCCTAAGAATAGGATCTCCATCTGTTCTAATTTTTCTTATTGCCATTAAACCACCTAAAATTCTATATTTAAAATAATTTTTCTTTCATTTTCTATCTTACTGTTATTTATTACCCTATTAAGACCTTCAATTAACAATCCAAGGTCCTTAGGCTTGACTTTGAGGGAAAATTTAGTCTTGTTAATATTTTTTATCCTTGGCATCTTAATAAATTTTGTAACCATAATATCCATTCCCTTTAAGTCAATAGACATTTGTTGTAAAAACTTTTCTGCCCAAACTTGAGTTAGGTTTTCATCATAGGATGAAAATTCAAGTTCAATTAATTTTGTATAAGGAGGATACAAGAAAGTCTTCCTCTCTTCAATTTCATACTGGTAGAAGTCTTCATAATCTCCCTTAGCAGAGTAATTTATGATTTCACTGTCAGGACTGTAGGTTTGAATTATCACTTTCCCCTTCTTTGATGCACGACCAGCCCTTCCAGAAACTTGAGTAATAAGTTGGAAGGTTCTCTCTCTTGCCTTGTAATCAGAAATGTATAAGGACATGTCTGCTGCTACTATACCCACAAGAGTTACATCTTCAAAGTCAAATCCCTTTGAAACCATTTGAGTGCCTATAATTACATCAGCTTCCTTATTCTTTATCTTTTCATAAAATTCATTAAAGGAGTTTTTTTTCCCAGTTGTATCTCTGTCCATCCTTAGAACTCTAGCCTCTGGAAAATATTTTTTGACTTCTTCCTCAACTCTTTGGGTTCCAACTCCAAATTGTTTTATAAATTTCGATCCACATGAAGGACATAACTTAGGTAAAGCTTTTGTCTTTCCACAATAGTGACATATTAGCCTATTCTTTGCCTTGTGATAGGTCATAGATATGTCACAGTCGTCACACTTTATAACTTCTCCACAAGACCTACAAGAAATAAAGTTAGAAAAGCCCCTTCTATTTAAAAATAGGATGATTTGCTCCTTGTTGTTTATCTTCTCTTCTATAGCTTTTTTTAATTCTCTACTAAATATTGAGACGTTACCCATAGTTAGTTCATCTCTCATGTCAACTATCTCTGTATCGGGTAGAAAGGCTCCCTTCTTTGCCCTATTTTTTAATTGGCAAAGATTATAAAATCCCTTCTTGGCATAGAAATAGGATTCCACTGAAGGAGTTGCAGATCCAAGAACCACCTTACCTCTATCCTTCATCCTATTTATAGCAACTTCTATGGTGTCGTACTTTAAGTTGTCGTGAAAGTCATAGGAAGAGTCGTGAGCCTCGTCAACAATAATCATTTTTAAATTTTTAAAAGGAACGAATACGGCAGACCTCACTCCAACTACGACCTTTACCTGGTCATTTAGGACCTTCCTATATTCATCATATCTTTCACCTGCTGAGAGCTTAGAGTGGATTATTGCCACTTCATTTCCAAACCAAGATTTAAATCTCTCAATCATTTGTGGTGTTAAACCAATTTCTGGTACAAGGACAATAACTTGGCCACCATCTTCTATGACCTTTGAGGTTAAATTTAAATAAACTTCAGTCTTGCCTGATCCAGTTAGACCATGAAGAAGAGACACAACTTTATCAGTCTCTTGTATGCTTTTTAAAGCTTCCTGCTGCTCATCATTTAATGCCAACTTATTTGTTTTATAAGGATTTTCCACAGGTTCTCGATTTACCTCTTTTTTATATTCTTCAATTAAGTTTCTTTTCATTAAACTCTTAATTGGGGAATAAGAAATATCTAAATCCTTCATTACATCTGCCCTAGATATATCTTTCTTATCTTTTATAAAATTAAAAACCTGAGCTTGCTTCTCGCTTATGCCCTCAAGATTTTTTGGATCAAAATTCTTTGAAATTTTTAAATAGTTCACAAGCTTTGGTTTTATAGTCACAAGTGAATCGTAAATATATTTTATATATCCCTTTGTCCTTAATCTCTTAATAAGAATTTTTTCATCATCACTTAAGTCTTCAAAGTATTTTGATAAGTCAACAGAATTTAAATCTTCCAGGTCTTTGCCATGGGGATACTTCTCCACAAGAATTTTCTTTTTAATTCTTTGAAGGTTTCCTGGTGGTAAAATTGGAGAGAAGGCCTTTGAATAACCGATAATGTACCTTTCTTTCATCCAGAGTCCAAGTTTTATTAAGTCCTCAGATATTATTGGTTCATCGTCAAGGACTGAATGGATTTCCTTTAACTTTTCTAGGTGATTTCCAGAGTAATTTTCATGTAAAAAAAGGACGATACCAACTCGGTAAGATTTGCCAAAATTTACGAGTACTCGCATACCAGGTTGAACATCATCTTTTACTATGTATGTATAAAGTTTATCAATTTTTTGAAAATTATTTTCTATAAAAATATCTGCAAACATATCTTCACCCACAAAAGAGCTAGATTTCTCTAGCTCATAAGTTTTTTTGCCCTATCTAAAATTTCTCTTGCAAGTTCAGTCTTACTCATAATTTCTAAATCATCAGTCTTGTCTCGTGAAATAATAGAAACTATGTTAGTGTCGCTACCAAAACCTGCGCCTTCTTTTTTTATATTGTTAACAACTATAATATCAAAATTCTTTTTTATTAGTTTTTCTTTTGCATACTCATAGATGTTAGTCGACTCAGCTGCAAATCCAACTATAACTTGGTTTTTCTTTAGACTGCCATAGTGTGCGGCAATGTCAGGATTTTTTTCCATCTCAATAAGATTCATCTGACTGTCGCTACCTTTTTTAATCTTTTCTTCACTATAAGTCTTTGGTCTATAATCACTTGGAGCTGCTGCCTTAATTAATATGTCGCAGTCATCAAAGTATTTTCCAACAGCATCAAACATTTGACGAGTTGAATCTACTCTAACAAAGTTATCAACCTTTGGAACTTCTATTTTTGTTGGTCCAGAAATAAGAGTTACCTTTGCTCCTCTTTTTTTTGCATTGTCAGCAAGAGCATAACCCATTTTACCTGAAGAGTAATTGGAAATAAACCTAACTGGATCAAGTGCTTCTCTTGTAGGTCCAGCAGTTATTACAACGTGTTTGCCTTCAAGATCTTTCTCAGTAAGAGCCCTATCAATTTCATCAACTATTTCGCTAGGCTCCAGCATCTTACCACTACCATAGTCGTTACATGCAAGAAGGTCCTCTTTAGTGTCTAAGATTAAAACTCCCCTGTCTCTAAGAGCTTGCATATTTTTTTGATTAGCTTCTGAATTAAGCATTACCGTATTCATTCCAGGAGCCAAGATTACCTTAGACCTTGATGCCATTAGGACTGTGGATAACATATCATCAGCAATTCCATTGGCAAATTTTCCAATAATATTTGCAGTTGCTGGAGCTATAACAATTATATCTGCCCACTTAGCAAGAGATATGTGCTCAACATCCATGTTAAATAGTTGGTTAAACATTTCACCATGTACCACATTGTTAGACATAGTTTGAAAAGTAAGAGGGGTTACAAATTCAGTGGCATTCTTTGTCATTACGACCTTTACTTCTGCCCCTAGTTTTCTCAAAAGACTGCAAATACCTGGTGACTTATAAGCCGCAATCCCACCTGTTACTCCAAGTAGAATTTTTTTACCTTTTAGCATCTTATTCCTCTTCTACTTCCTCTTTATTTAAATCTTCAATCTTTTTTTGTTTGATTTCTTGGATAAGATTTTCTTTTTCTTCAGCGATTTTTTCTTCGTATTCTGAATCACTTAATCTTTCTCCAAATTTTATTTTACCAGCCATGATTTCTTCGATAGCTATTGTAACTGGCTTATCGCTATCTGTATCAACAAGAGCTGGGTTTCCATCTATAAGCTTTCTTGCTCTCTTTGATACTAAGATTGCAAGTTCATATCTTGAATCTGCAACTTCTTTTAATTCTTTAAAAGATGGTATAATCATTTGCTTCTCTCCTCTTCTGCTTGAACTTCCTTCTTAATATTTTTGTGCCTTTTAACCCTAAGTTTTTCAGCTGCTATAATAGTTTCAATGTCTTTTACAGCATTATCAATCACATCGTTAATAACAAAGTAGTCATATTCTCCTACGAAATCAAGTTCTCTAAAGGCATTTCTATATCTTGTTTCAATTTCATCTTCAGTTTCTGTATCTCTCTTAACTAGACGAGATCTTAATTCATCCATAGTAGGCGGAATTAAAAATATGAAAACTGCTTCCTTATACTTTTCTTTGATTTGAAGGGCGCCTTGTACATCTATTTCAAGAAGGACAATTTCTCCCTTTTCTATTTCATCAAAAACAAACTTCTTTGGTGTTCCGTAGTAGTTAGTGTGAACAAAGGCATGCTCCAAAAGCTCATCCTTTTCTACCATTTCTTCAAATTCTTCTCTTGTGGCAAAAAAGTAGTTTTCGCCATTAACTTCTCCTGGTCTAGGAGTCCTAGTAGTAACAGAAGTTGAGAAAATAATATCGTCATTATTTTTCATTAGAGCTTCACTTACTGTTCCCTTTCCGGAACCAGAAGGACCTGATAAAACTAATAAAAATCCGCCGTCCAAATAATCACCATCCTAATTTTTATTATTCAACATTTTGCGCTTGTTCACGCAATTTTTCTATTTCTGATTTTAGCATTACAACAGCACTTGTAATTTCTATATCATTGGATTTTGAACCTATGGTGTTAGCTTCCCTATTCAATTCTTGAATTAGGAAGTCTAATTTTCTTCCAATTGGTCCCTCTTCATTTATTATATCATTAAAATTTTGAATATGGATTTTAAGCCTTGTAATTTCTTCATCAATTGAAAGTTTATCAAGCATTATTGCTATTTCTGTCAAAATCCTATCTTCATTTACTTCACTTGATTGTAGAAATTCAGCTACTCTTTCTCTCAATCTGTTTTCATTTTCTTTTAAGCTTATTGGAGCTCTTTCTTCAACAAAATAAGTAAGTCTTTCAACTTCATCGAGCTTGATTTTAAAATCTTCCCTAATCTTTTCACCTTCGAAGGCTCTTGATTTGAGAAAATCTTTGGCAGCTTCGTCGAGAACCTTTAAAAGTTCTTCCTTAATATAGTCGCCATCAAAATCAGCTTTTTGAGCTTTTACTATATTTGAGTCCTTCATAATCTTAGAGAAAGATAAGTCTGAGCTTAATCCATAATTTTCCTCTAATTCTTTACTTATACTAATATACTTATTTAAAAGCTCATAGTCAATATCTATTTCAACCTGGCTTGAGTCCAAGTATTCAAAGTTTATGAATACATCAACCTTGCCTCTTTTGATTTTTGACTTAATAAAAGATCTTACAGCTTCTTCTGCATACATAATTGAGCCAGGCATCCTGACATTCGTGTCGAGATATCTGTTGTTAACAGATTTCATCTCCACTTTTATATAAAAATCTTCACACTTTTTTTCAAAAAGGCCGTAGCCAGTCATGCTATTCATAAATTACTCCTCATAAAGAACAAAAAGCACTAAAAAGTGCTTTTCATTTTATTTTACAACTATATTTACAATCTTATTTGGAATATAAATTTTCTTAACAACATTTTTTCCATCAATATTCTTAGCGAAAAGTTCATCCTTTTCTGCAATTTCAAATACTGTATCTTGTGAAGCATCTCTTTCAATATTAATTGTATATCTAACTTTTCCATTAAATTGAACTGGAATTTCTATTTCATTATCAATAGTTAATTCTTCTTCAAATATTGGCCAAGTTTGTTCTGATAATACTCCACCTAGGTTGCAAACTTCCCATAATTCTTCTGTAATGTGAGGTGCAACTGGATTTAATAAAATTAAGAAAGTTCTAAAGTCTTCCTTAGTAATCTTACCAAGGTCACTAAATTCATTGGAAAGAGTCATAAGTTGTGCAATTGCAGTGTTGGCTTTTAAGTTAGCATAATCTTCTGTAACTTTTTTAATAGTCTTGTGGATATCAGTAACTAATTCTTTACTGTATTCATCGCCATCAACAACAATCTCTTGTAGATTCCAAACTCTCTCTAAGAATCTTCTACAACCCTTAACACCATTTTCTGACCAAGGTACAGGTTTTTCAAAGTCACCAATAAACATTTCATAACATCTTAATGTATCCGCACCATAATCTCTAACAATATCATCTGGGTTTACAACATTTCCCCTAGATTTTGACATCTTTTCATTATTTCCACCAAGAATCATTCCGTGAGAAGTTCTTTTTTGGTATGGTTCTTTAGTTGGAACAACACCAATATCGTATAGGAACTTGTGCCAGAATCTTGAGTATAGTAGGTGAAGAGTTGTATGTTCCATACCACCATTGTACCAATCAACTGGAGTCCAATATTCAAGAGCTTCCTTACTAGCAAGTGCTTCATCATTGTGAGGATCAGTATATCTTAAGAAGTACCAAGATGATCCAGCCCATTGTGGCATTGTATCAGTTTCTCTCTTTGCTGGTCCACCACATTTTGGACAAGTAGTGTTAACCCAATCAGTCATCTTAGCAAGAGGAGATTCGCCAGAGTCAGTTGGTTCATAGTTTTCAACTTCTGGAAGTAGAAGTGGAAGTTCCTCTTCAGGAAGAGCTACATAACCACATTTTTCACAGTGAACTATAGGAATTGGTTCTCCCCAGTATCTTTGTCTTGAGAATACCCAGTCTCTTAATTTATAGTTAATTTTTCTATCTCCAAGCTTGTGTTCTTCAAGATAGTCGATCATTTTAGCTATTGCATCTTTAACTTCAAGTCCATCTAGGATACCTGAGTTAATCATTTTTCCGGTGGCAGTTTCTGTATTTGCATGTTCTGATACATCTGAACCTTCAATTACTGGAACAATATTAAGACCAAACTTCTTTGCAAAGTCATAGTCACGATCATCATGGGCAGGTACAGCCATAATAGCTCCTGTTCCATAAGTCATTAGAACATAGTCTGAAATCCAAATTGGAATTTCTTTGTTAGTTAAAGGATTAATTGCCTTAATTCCTTTTATTTCTACACCAGATTTATCTTTTTCAAGTTCAGTTCTTTCGAAGTCACTCTTCTTAGCACATTCTGCCTTATAGGCATTTATTTCCTCTAAGTTTTCAATCTTGTCAGCGTGATTTTCAATTAATGGATGTTCCGGTGCAATTACCATGTAAGTTGCTCCGTAAATTGTATCTGGCCTTGTAGTGAAAACTTCAAGTTTTTCATCGTAGTCCTTAAGTGAGAAGTTTATACTTGCTCCTTCACTTCTACCAATCCAGTTCTTTTGTTGTGTTACAACCCTATCTATAAAGTCAAGATCGTCTAAGTCTTCAATAAGTCTATCTGCGTACTCAGTAATCTTAAGCATCCATTGGCTCTTAACACGTCTTACAACTTCTTCACCACATCTTTCGCACTTTCCACCAACAACTTCTTCGTTGGAAAGTCCTACTTTACATGATGGGCACCAGTTAATTGGCATTTCCTTCTTATAAGCAAGTCCCTTTTTATAAAGTTGTAAGAAAATCCATTGTGTCCATTTATAATATTCAGGATCAGTTGTGTTAATTTCTCTAGACCAGTCAAAGGAAAAACCTATTGACTTTAATTGTTTCTTAAAGTGAGCAATGTTGTTTTTAGTAACAAGTGCTGGATGAATTTTATTTTTTATTGCATAGTTTTCTGTTGGTAGTCCAAAGGCATCCCAACCCATTGGATAAAGTACGTTATATCCTTGCATTCTCTTCATTCTGGAAACTATATCAAGGGCAGTATAAGGTCTTGGGTGACCTACGTGAAGTCCTTGTCCAGATGGATAAGGGAATTCAACTAGAGCATAAAATTTTTCCTTGTCTGAATTATTTTCACATACAAAGGATTCATGTTCATCCCAAAAGTCTTGCCACTTTTTTTCTATTTCACTTGGTGTATATTTATTCATAATAACTCCTAAAATTTCAAAAATTAAAATTCAGCATTTCCAACAGTTCTTGGGAATGGAATTACGTCTCTTATGTTTTTCATTCCAGTAATATACATTACTGCTCTTTCAAATCCTAGACCAAATCCTGAGTGAACTACAGATCCGTATCTTCTTAAATCTAAATACCAATCGTAATTATCCATATCCATTCCAATGTTTTTCATTTTTTCTTCAAGAACATCAAATCTGTGTTCTCTTTGGCTTCCTCCAATGATTTCACCAACTCCTGGTACTAATAGGTCCATAGCTGCAACAGTTTTTTTATCTTCATTTTCATACATATAGAAGGCTTTGATTTCCTTTGGATAGTCAGTTACAAAAACTGGTTTCTTGTAAACTTCTTCTGTAATGTATCTTTCATGTTCTGTTTGTAGGTCAATTCCCCAGCTTACTGGATAGTTAAATTCTTTGTCAGCCTTTTCAAGAATTTCAATAGCTTCTGTATAAGTTATTCTAGCAAATTCATTTTCTACAACATTGTGGAGTCTTTCAAGTAGACCCTTGTCAATAAAGTTGTTGAAAAATTCCATTTCTTGTGGTGCATTTTCAAGTACGTAGGAAATAATGTATTTTAACATTTCTTCTGACACGTCCATGTTTACATTTAAGTCAGCAAAGGCCATTTCTGGTTCAATCATCCAAAATTCTGCAGCATGTCTTTGTGTATTTGAATTTTCTGCCCTAAAAGTTGGTCCAAATGTATAAATATCTCTAAAAGCTTCTGCAAAAGCTTCTGCTTCTAATTGTCCAGATACTGTTAGATGTGTCTTTTTGTTGAAAAAGTCCTTAGAATAATCAACTTCTGTTGGCTCAGATTTAGCAATCTTATCAATATCTAAAGTTGTCACTTGGAACATTTCTCCTGCTCCTTCAGCATCTGAAGTTGTAATAATTGGAGCATGTACGTAAACAAATCCCTTTTCTTGGAAGAACTTATGAATTGCATAGGCAATTAGTGATCTAACTCTAAAAACAGCATTAAATGTGTTTGCTCTTGGACGTAGATGAGCTATTGTTCTCAGATATTCCATTGTGTGTCTCTTCTTTTGAAGCGGGTAAGATGGATCTGATGAACAGATTGCTTCTATCTTATTTGCTTGTAATTCAAAAGATTGGTTTTTTCCAGGTGATTTAACAATTTTTCCGCTTATTTCAAGTGAAGAGCTTATTGGAAATTTTTCAACTTCGTCGAAGTTTTCTAACTCTTTACCATAAACAACTTGAATTGGTTTAAAAACTGTTCCATCAGTGAGTTCAATAAAACCAAAGTTTTTTGAAGCCCTAGATGTTTTCACCCAACCACTTAATACTATTTCTTTATCTAAAAAATCTTCTGGATTCTTAAATATATCTCTAATGCTAATTGACATAATTCCTCCTAATTTTCAATTTCTTACTTAATTGTTAAGTATATAATTAATTGCCCTGTTTGTCAATTTTACTCACTTTAAACTATCTAAATAATCTTTTATATTTCTTTCATAGCCAATTTCTTTTGGCTCATAATATTTTTTTCCCTTAAAATTATCTGGCATGTATTTTTGATCCACATAGGCATTTTCATAATCATGTGGATATAAGTATTTTTCATCAGTTTCATTTTGCGGGTTTCTCTTATCCCTTATATACTTTGGTATATCAATGTTATTTGATTTTTTTACATCTTCCATAGCCTTATTTATTCCACGATAAGCTGCGTTAGATTTTTCTGAAGTTGCGAGATAAGTAGCTGTTTGTGCCAAAATTATTCTTGCTTCAGGCATCCCCACTGCATTTATATTGTTAAAACAAGCTGCAGCTACTTGTATAGCTTCTGGATTTGCATTTCCCACATCTTCTGATGCAAAAATTATAAGTCTCCTTGCAATAAATTTTATATCTTCGCCGCCTTCTAGCATCTTTGCAAGATATATCAAAGCAGCGTCAGGATCAGAACCCCTCATAGACTTAATAAAGGCCGAGATTGTGTCATAGTGCTCGTTGTTATTCTTATCGTACTTTACGTTTTTAATAAGTAGTGAGTTCTCAATAACATCTCTATCAATTAAAATTTTCCCATCAACTTGATCTGTGGAAAGAACTGCAATTTCTAAGCTATTTAATAAATATCTTCCATCTCCATTGGAGTTTTTTATTAAAATATGCCTTGCTTCTTCAGTTATTACTATATTCTTCTTTCCAAGTCCACGTTCTTTGTCACTTAGAGCCCTACCCATCATATCTTCAAGGTCTTTATCTTCAAGTGGATGTAAGTTTATTATTTGCATCCTGGATAAAAGAGCCCTATTTACTTCAAAGTAAGGATTTTCAGTTGTAGCACCAATTAGACTTATTACTCCCCTTTCAACAAAAGGCAAAAGAGCATCCTGCTGACTCTTATTGAACCTGTGGATTTCATCAATAAAAACTATAGTTGCTACGTTGTCAAACTTCATAGAGTCTTCAGCCTTGGATAAGACCTCTCGTAGTTCTTTTAAATTCGAAGTTACAGCAGAGAGTTTTACAAAGTTTTTGTTTGTGGTCCTAGCAATAATTTCTGCTAGAGTTGTCTTCCCAACACCAGGAGGACCGTAAAATAAAACTGAAGTTAGCCTATCACTTTTTATTAATCTTGAAAGGTATTTCCCTTCTCCAATAATATGGTCTTGACCAAAAAATTCTTCTAGAGTCCTTGGCCTCATCCTATCAGCAAGAGGGGCCTTGGTCTCCAAATTTTTTTGCATACTAAGTTCGAATAAATCCATATTAATTCTTCTTTTTTACAAAGTTTTCTAATTCGTCAATAAAGGATTGAAGGTCTTTGAATTCTCTATATACGGATGCAAACCTAACATAAGAAACTTCATCAAGATCTTTTAACTCATCCATTACCATTTCTCCAACTTCAAGAGAACTAATCTCCTTCTTCATAGAGTTTTCAATTTTCTTTTCTATATTATTAACGGCTTCTTCTATATCAGCAGCAGAAACAGGTCTCTTTTCACAGGACTTAATCATTCCCCTAATAATTTTTTCCCTATCAAAGGCCTGTCTGTTTCCATCTTTTTTTATTACCATAATTGGTGACTGTTCAATTTTTTCATAGGTTGTGAATCTCTTTTGACATTTTAAACATTCACGTCTTCTTCTAATTGTATTACCTTCATCAGTTGGTCTTGTATCTAATACTTTGGAGTCATCGTATCCACAAAAAGGGCATTTCATACTTTTCACCTCATTCAAATAAGGTCCAAAAGGACCATTTAACTAATAATATCACTTAAAAATTTATTAATCAATTACAAGACAATATAAAAAAGCTGAGCCCTAAGGCCCAGCTAATTAATTTTGGTTTAATAAAAAATCTTATGAAATACTTTGTGCAATATTTAAGAATATTGTTATAAATACTGAGTTTGTAATATCAATTGCAAAAGCTCCAACCATTGGAAGGATGAAGTATGCCTTTGGTGATGGACCAAATCTTTCAGTAATTGAGTCCATGTTAGCAAGGGCGTTATAAGTAGCACCCATACCAAATCCACACATACCGCCAGCAAGTACTGCTGCATCATAATTTTTGCCCATTGCCCAGAATGTTATAACATAAGCAAAGAAAATCATAAATATAGTTTGAGCAAATAGGATAACAAGCATTGGTCCTGCAACTTCTTTAAGGTCAATTAAGTTAATATCGATTAAAGCCATTACTAGGAATACATTTAGTCCAACGTCTCCACAAATAGAGTTAGCTCTTTGGTTAACCATAAGACGTCCTTCTTTGCCAATTGTGTTAACAAAGATACCTGCAATAATCATTGAAGTTACGTATGCTGGTAAGTTTAATTCTTTGCCCATGATTGATACGTGAGTCCTTATGAACTCTTGAAGTATTGAACCAAATCCAATTGATACGAAGATTAGTCCAAGAACTTTAATGAAGTCTCCAGCTTGAAGAGGTATTACCCTTTCATAGCCATCACCAGCGTTGTTTTCTTCTAAGTTTTCAAGAACATCATCGTAGTTTGAAGATTTACTCTTATTTCCAGAAAGATTCTTTCTGTTAATAAGTGTTGATCCTACTGGTCCTCCTATTAAAGATCCCATGATAACACCAAAAGTTGCTGCTGCAAGTCCAAAAGTCTTTGCATTATCAAGACCTAATTGAGCAAAGGTACTTCCCCAAGCTCCTGCTGATCCGTGACCACCAACCATAGTAACTGAACCACAAATAAGTCCAAGAAGAGGATTTTGTCCTAATACCTTAGCAAGAACAAGTCCTATAGTATCTTGTCCTAGAACTAATATTGCTGAAATTAACCAGAATATTAAGAATCCCTTTCCACCCTTCTTTAATGTGTCAAGGTCAGCCCCAACACCAATTGCAGTAAAGAATACCATCATAAATGGATTTTGTAGTGCTTGATCAAATTCAAAAGTTGCTATGCCTCCAATTTGCAATAAGAATCTAATAATTGCAAATAAAAATCCCCCAATTACTGGTGCTGGGACGCAAAACTTTTGAAAAAAGTTAATCTTACTTCTTAAATATTTACCTATGTAGTAAACCATAATTGCAAATCCTACCGTTTGCATTAAGTTAAATGAAAAATTCATTTTTACCTCCTTTAATTTTTTCGCACAAGGGATATTATAACAAATAAAATTTAAAAAATAAAAATTTTTTTATTTTTTTTCTAAAGTTTAATTTTATTATTATTTTTTGTTAGTATTATAAATTAATTTATAATTTTTTACCGATTAGTAATCATTAATTCTTGAGTTTTTTACATTTAATTTATTTTGATGCTTTTATAATCGAATATAGTTTTTGATTTTAAATTATTCTTGTAAAAACATTTTCATTGAATGTAATTGTGTATCTATTCTTCATGATTTTGTATTAAAAAATTTCTAAACTATTTCTACTTTTTTAACTAAATTGATAAGCTTGTACTTGAAAATATAATTTTATTTTTTATTTAAACACTGCTGATGAAAATTTTTTAATCAATCTAATAAATTTTTCAATAAAAAAAGGACATTGTCTCCAATGTCCTAAATCTTTAATTAAATTATTTTCTATTAATTCTTAAGAAAGAAGGGATTTTAAGTTCTCCATTATCTTCATCATCATTGTCTTCAAGCGATTCGATGGGAGATTTTTGACCTAAATCTAGCTTTTTATCCTTTTTATCTTTCTTGTCATCCTTGTATTGATCAAATTCAGTAGCTATAACTGTAATCTTAACTTCATCCTTAAGTGATTCGTCGATTCCTGCACCAAAGATAATATTAGCATCTTCAGATACACAATCTCTAATAAGATCAGCTGCTTCATTAACTTCAAAAATACCAAGGTCTGAACCTGCTGTAATGTTAAGAAGAACAGATTTTGCTCCTTCGATTGAAGTTTCTAGTAGAGGAGAGTTTATTGCAAGTTTAGCTGCTTCTGTTGCTCTGTCATCACCAGATGCACGTCCAATACCCATGTGAGCAATGCCCTTGTCATACATAATTGTCTTAACGTCTGCAAAGTCAAGGTTGATAAGGTTAGGAACAGATATTAGATCTGAGATACCTTGAATACCTTGTTTTAATATATCGTCTGCCATTTCAAAGGCTTGTGAGAAGCTAGTCTTTTTATCTGCAATACTTAGAAGTCTGTCGTTTGGAATTATAACTAATGTGTCAACTTTTCCCTTAAGAGCATTAATACCTAATTCAGCTGATTTTGCTCTCTTTCTACCTTCAAAAGTAAAAGGTTTTGTAACAACACCAACAGTAAGTAGGCCTAATTCTTTTGCTACATCTGCAATAACAGGAGCAGCACCAGTACCAGTACCTCCACCCATTCCTGCAGTGATAAATACCATATCAGCACCATCTAGTGCTTCTCTAATTTCATCTAAAGATTCTTCAGCAGCTTGTTCACCAATTTCTGGGTTAGCACCTGCTCCAAGTCCCTTAGTAATTTTTTCTCCAAGTTGAATTTTTGTTTCAGCATTTGAATTCTTAAGTGCTTGTCTATCAGTGTTGAATACTAAAAACTCAACGCCCTTTACACCAGCGTCAATCATTCTATTAACAGCGTTATTTCCGCCGCCACCAACGCCAACTACTTTAATTTTGGCAAAATCGTCTTGGTCCATATCGAATTCCAACATAAACATCCTCCTCGTATACTAAATAATTATTTTTATATTCATTACTACCATTTTATAGAAATAGTGTGGAATAGTCAATATATAAAGGTTAAAAGTGTCCTTTAAATTGTATTTTATCTAATCCTGATTTATTTCTCTATAAGATTTATTTTTGTTTTCTTCTTTTTTTAATTTTTTGTTTTCTTCTTGGTCTGATTTAGAATCTGTTTCTCCATCAGTAATGAGAATTGGGCTGTCTCCCTTTTCCATTTGAATTAAAATTGCATTTTTATTTGTAGTGCTAATATCCTTTAAAATTAAGGAAAGCATCTTTAGTTTGTAGTCAATATTAGAATATGATCCAAATTCAATTTTAATTCCATCAACTGTAGTAAAGGTTGAAATAGAATCAAGAAGTTCTATGTCTCTAATATTTCCACGAAGTGAGTACTCGTCATTTCTTAGTTCTAATAAGAGATCTCTCTTCTCTCGGTCTTCTTTGTTTGTAAGTATATAGTTACCAGCTTGTGGGTTTTCTACATTAAAACCAGATAAATTAACTAAGTTGTCTCTTTTTTTATCTGAGTTTTCAAGAATTCTAAAGTTATCATCAACTAATAAGTAGTCATTTACATCTAATTGGTAATAAGGAACTCTTTCCTTTACCCTAATTGTCACTCTTCCCTTTAAGTTGTAAGAAATCTTAGCATCTTCTATATAGGGAACGCTTTTTAGTTTTTTAACTCTGTCTTTTTTTGATACGACAAAAAATTTACTTCCCTTATGTAAGCCAGAAACTTTTTTTATTTTAGCAGCACTTACATTTTTGTTACCCTCTATGCTGATACTTGTCACATTAAAAAAATTTGAGTTTTTTAGTGCAAAAATTATCAAAAAAATGAAGGAAAAGAATATAAAAAACCTGCTAAAAATTCTAAAATATCTTTTCTTTTTATTCAGTTTTCTTTTTTTCTTTTCCATCTTTTTCATAAAATCACTTTAAAATAATATCTACTATTTTTGAAACAGCTTTAGGACTAGCGAGTTTTTTTGAATTTTTCGCCATCTCATTTCTTTTCTTATCATCATCAAGAATTTTATTTATTTCATCTAAAAGTGTCTTACCATTTAAGTCCTTCTCTTCAATAACTGTAGAAGCACCCATGTTTTTGTAACTCATGGCATTGTAGTATTGATGATTGCCTGCAGTGTAAGCCTTTGGAATTAAAATAGATGCAAGACCTAGTGCAGAAATTTCTGCAAGAGTCATAGCAGATGATGATGCTATAACAAGATCAGCACTTGATAGGTAATCATAAACTTTATGTGTGTAATCTAATATTTCTACATTATCAGGAAGTTCATCTAGCTTTTCCATAAAAGCTTTATAATGTTCCCTACCAGTAACATGAGTTAACTTGAAGGGAAGTTCCTTGTTTTCTTTTAGGATTTCTAAAATTGCATCATTTGTTGATTCTTGTCCACCGGATCCTCCAAAGGAAAATACAAATTTTTCTTGGTCTTTAATATTTAATCCTTCTCTAGATTTAGCTCTATCTAAATGAGAGAATACATCTCTTACCGGATTACCTGTGAAGATGATGTTGTCATTGTCCAAATACTTTTTAGCTTCCTCAAAGTTAATAAAAACATAGTCAGCCTTCTTGGCAAGAATTTTATTAGTCTTGCCTGGGTAGGCATTTTGTTCTTGTACTACTGTCTTTATCTTTTTTTGTTGAGCCTTAAAAACTATTGGAGCACAAACATAGCCACCAGTTCCAATTACATAGTCTGGTTTAAAGTTATTAAGTATCTTGTTACACTCCCTCAATCCCTTCATGAGATTAAAGAAAGTTATAACTGTATCTTTGTTTAATTTTTTTCTTGGAAGACCAGAAATATCAATTCCCTTAAAGTCAAAATTATACTTCTTAGCTAATTCTTCTTCTAAGGAATTTTTCTTTCCAACATAAAGAATCTCTGCTTCCTTATCCTTCTTTTTAATTTCTTCTCCAATTGCTAGGGCAGGATATATATGTCCCCCAGTACCGCCACCGGATAAAATGTATTTCATAGTGTGCCTTCTTTCGAAATTTTTAATAATATTGCTGTTGATACAAGTGCCATTACAAGAGCTGTACCCCCATAAGAAATAAAGGGTAAAGTTATACCAGTTACTGGTAGGATCTTTGCACAAACCCCCATATTAAAAAAGGCTTGGATACCAATGTAGGTTGTCATACCAATAGCTGTAAACTTATCAAAATAATTAGTTGCCTTAAAAGCAATCATGTATCCCCTGTAAATATATATTATAAATAATAATATTACTATAAAAGTTCCAATAAAACCAAATTCTTCTGCAATTACAGAAAAAATAAAGTCAGTATAGGCTTCTGGTAGGTTAGTGTACTTTTGTCTAGACCTAAATAAACCTACACCAGAATAGCCTCCTAGGGCAAAGGCATATAAGGACTGCCTTGATTGATAAAGGGCTGCTGATTGGTAGTCTGTAGAATCAGATACAAATCCTAGAATTCTCATCATTCTAAACTTATTCTCAGGGTCCTTTAGGATTACAAATATTAATCCTATCCCTAGTACCACCAAAAACATAAACTGTTTCTTTGTAATTCCACTTGCTAATAGGATAGCAAAAAGTGCTACACCAATAACGACAGCAGTTGAGAAGTCCTTGATCATAATTGGTCCAACAGAAATACCCATTATCCCTACTGCCATTAAAAAAGTCTTTCTATCTCTTAGGGAGTAGATATTCTTAGCCAAGTACTTTGCTAAATATATTATTGAAGACAATTTCAAAATATCTGACGGTTGAAATCTAATTATTTTTAAATCTAGCCATCTTACCTGTCCCTTTGACTTGTCCCCAAGTGGTGACCATAAAAGAAGTATTAAAATGATACTCATAGGAAATATCCATTCAATATTTTTATAAATCACTGCTCTTGGCATTTTTATTATCATAAAAAGGGCTATAATACCTATCACTAAAAAACCCGATTGTCTTGCCAAATAATGGAAACTGTTAAGATTGTATTTTTTTGCCGTTGGAAAGGAAGCTGATGTAACTGCTACAAGACCAATTACAATTAGAAAAATTGTAGCCAGAAGAAGCATCAAGTCAATATCTTTTATTTCCTTTTTTAACTTCATCTACATCAACTCTTTTACAAGGTCCTTAAAGTGTTGACCCCTCACTTCATAACTCTTATACATATCCCATGAAGCGCATGCTGGTGAAAGCAAAACATCATCACCCTTAATGGCAAGTTTTTTTGCAAGCTCTACTGCTTTTTTTAGGTCCTCTGTAATATAAAACTCTACTCCATGATTTTTACATGAATTGGAAATTTTTTCTGCTGTTTGACCAAATAAAATTGCTGTCTTTAATTTATCCTTAGATTTTTCTATTAAATTATCAAAATCTGCGCCCTTGTCATAACCGCCAGCGATTAAGACTACATCTCCATCCATGGCAGCTACAGCAACTTCAGTAGAGTCTGGGTTAGTTCCCTTAGAGTCGTTATAATATTTTACTCCATCAACTTCTCTTACAAATTCAATCCTGTGTTCAACTCCAGTAAAAGATGCAATTGATTTTTTTATTACGTCTAAATCAATCTTCAAAATTTTGCATGCAATTACTGCAGCCATAATATTTCTTATATTATGATCTCCAGGAATCTTTATGTCTTTAACATCTAAAATTTCTTCAGTTTTATCTCCATCGGTAAAATAAATTTTACCTTGGTCAAGGTAGGCTCCCTTTTCAGAGGTTTTTTCCATAGAGAAATAATATTTTTCTGCCTTTAAATTATATTTTTCTGCAAGTTCTTTGTCTTCATAATTTAAAATTGCAAAGTCATTTTCATCTTGGTTTTTGAAAATCTTAAACTTAGCATCTACATAGTTTTGTCTAGTCTTGTGCCAGTCCAAGTGGTCACTTGTAACATAAGTTAGCACTGCAATGTGTGGTTTAAAATCTACGGTATTCTCTAATTGGAAGGAAGATGCTTCTATTACAACATAATCTTCAGGCTTGGCTTCTCTAGTTATTTCAAGAATTCCTCTACCAATATTTCCAACAACATAAGTCTTTGCTACCCTTCTTAGGATGTCCCCAAGAATTGTTGTTGTTGTAGTCTTTCCATTAGTACCAGTAACTGCAAGTACATTTTTTGTTTTTAAGTTTCTATAGCTAAGCTCAATATCAGAAATAATTTCAATATTCTTTTCCCTAGCTTTTTCTAAAAGTTCATGGAAGGGATAAATTCCTGGACTTTTTACTATTAAATCAATATTATCAAGATCTTCATCTTTGAAAATAATAAAATCTTCTTCAACATTTAATTTTTGTAGGTCTTGATTGCTATCATAGACATAAATTTTGCATGGAAATTCTTTTAAAAACTTTAGGGCTGTTTTTCCAGTAACACCAAAACCCATTATTAATATATTTTTGTTTTCTAACATCTTAAATCACCTAAAATAAAATTAAGTAGGAAATCACACAAAGTATAACTTCTACTAATGAAAATACTGCAACTATTTTTTTCTCATGCCATCCCTTGTGTTCAAAATGATGGTGAAGCGGTGACATAAGGAAAACTCTCTTCCCCCTAGTTTTAAAACTAACTACTTGAATTATAACTGAAAGTGTTTCTATAAAATAAATTCCACCAGCAATAGGTAAAATTAAGGGCACATTTAAAAGAAGTGCAATTGCAGATATTGCTCCACCTAGGGCAAGAGATCCTGTATCTCCCATAAATACCTTAGCTGGAAACTTGTTATAGTGTAAGAAGCCCATTAGAGCTCCTGCTAGTGCTAAGCAAAATCCTGCAATTTCATATCTTTGAAATTTAATTGCTACAAAATTGAAAAACATAAGACAGATAATTGTCACACTAGATGAAAGACCATCTAGTCCGTCAGTTAAGTTTACTGAATTTACTGTTCCAACAATTACAAAAATCACAAAAGGAATATAAAGAAATCCTATTGACCTATAATCTTTTAAGAATGGAATATAAAGGTCTGTTCCCATTTCCTTAGAATTGTATTGATAAATTATTAAAATAACCGCAACTAAGATTTGAAGAAGTAGCTTTTGGTAAGCACGTAGGCCAAGATTCCTCTTCATAACAACCTTGATGTAGTCATCAATAAATCCTACTGCCCCAAAGGCAAGAGTTGAAAATAGTATCATTAAAACTGACAACTTGAAATTTGCAGTTACAAGGCTAGTTATTATTACTGATGCTAAAAATATTAAACCACCAATTGTTGGAGTCCCACTTTTTACCAAGTGAGACTGAGGTCCATCTTCTCTTATACTTTGTCCTGCGTGTAATCTTTTTAATATTGGAATTATAAGTCTTCCCAAGACTATGGAGAGAACAAATCCCAAACCTATATTAATTAAATAATTCATTATACTTTAACCTAATCCCTTTTATTTTTATTACTTTCTTTGTTATTATTTTCTAAATTTTCTTTAGATTTTTTCTTTTTACTTTTAGATTTCTTAATTTCTTTATTGTTTTCTTTATTCTTCTTATTTACTTCAGACTTTTTTTCACTATTATAATTTTTTTCCTCATTAAAAGACTTATTGTTAGAATTTTCTTCACTAGGCTTATCAAAATCCTCATCTATTTTTGAGTAATTAAGTGTGACGCTTTCGCTGCCACTTAATTTTTGTCCAGGTCTTGGACTTTGTGATATAAAGTCGCCATTTCCCTTGATATTATACTCTAAATTCATAGAATTTAAAATAGATTGGCTTTCTTTTCTAGTCTTCTTGCTAAGGTCAGGCATTATTAATAGACCACTGTCCTTATCATTAACTGCAAGGTCAACTATAGTATCTTTTAATACATAGGATCCTGCCGATGGACTTTGGTTAGTAACAACAGAATATGGTAAGACATTTTCTGAATTGTTGTTAAACCTAAGTCCAGAATCAATTAATATCTTTCCTGCATCTTCAAGAAGGAGTCCTCCTACATTTGGAACAGAAATAAACTCATCTTTTTCATCAACTTCTTCAGTTTTTTGAATTTTCATATAGTTAAGAGACTTTTCCAATACATCTTGAACTACTGGAGCTGCAACTACACTACCAAGTATCCCTCCCTTAGGATTGTTAATAACAACAAGAACTGTTAATCTCGGATCATTTAGAGGCGCTACACCAACAAAGGATGAGTTATAGGCTTCAAGATAACCAGTAGGTGTTGCAATATTAGCAGTACCAGACTTACCTCCAACGATGTATCCCGGTACTTGTGCACGCTGACCTGTACCCTTTTCGACTACTCTTCTCATCATCATCTTCATCTTGTCAGAAGTTCCCTCAGATATTACCCTTCTCCTAAGCTCAGGTCTTTTTCTTTCGATTACATTACCATTGGCATCTACTATTTCCTTTATAAGAGTTGGTTTATTTAAGAAACCTCCATTGGAGATTGCACTTACTGCATTTATAAGTTGTATAGGAGACACAGCAATTGAGTGTCCATAGGACATTGTTGCTAGATTAACCTTACTTATATCCTTATAGGACCTTGGAACAATACCAATGGATTCACCATAAAGCTCTATTCCAGTTTTTTTACCAAAACCAAAGGCCTTGATATACTTTAAGAACTTTTCAGCTCCCAAGTCTTGACCGACTTGAATCATAGTCATGTTACAGGATTCTTCTATGCCCTTGGCAAGAGTCTTTTTCCCCCTAGTGCGGCTTGTACAAGTTAACCTACTATTGCCCATAACCATTGCTCCGTTACAAACATATTGTGAATCAGGTTGGGCTGTGTTTTCTTCTATTGCAGCAGCTGCTGTTATAAGTTTAAAAATTGAACCGGGCTCATACTGGTCATTGACATTAAAGTCTCTCCAGTTGTCGTAGAGGATGTCCATCTTTTCTTCTTCACTTAATTTATCCCACTCCTCTTCTTGCTTTTCATTAAGAGGTGCCCTTGGATCATTTAGGTTGTAGTCATCCTTAGTTGTCATCGCCAAGATTTCTCCAGTCATAGTATCTTGAACTATGATAGAAACCTTGTCTGCCATATTTTCCTTTTTTGCATGTAAAGCTGCAGTTTCTGCAAACTGTTGGATGTTTGAATCAATTGATAAAACTACAGAATAACCTTCTTTTGGTGCATAGGTTTCCTCATCTGTAAGAGGAATTTTATTTGAAGCGTTGTCCTTTAAAGATACATTCTTTCCAGAGATCCCTGATAATTCTTCGTCAAAGGATGCCTCAATCCCATATTGACCCACATTTTCATCATTAGTAAAGCCAATAACATAAGATGCCAAGTTGTTAAATGGATATAGCCTTCTTGTTACATCATCTATAGACATAGGAATGAGGTTGGATTTTTTATTATCTTTTTTTTCTTTATTTTCTTTTATAATTTGTAATCTTAAGTCCTTTAATTCTTGGGCCTTGCCCCTTTCAATGTTAGTAGCAAGTCTTACAACCTTGTCACCTTCCATCTTGGACCTAATCTCATCATAGTCTATACCAGTTACATCAGAAATTGTTTTTGCATCTTCGTCATATAACTTTTCTTTCCTGTTTTTGAAATCACTTTCGCTTTCGTCCTTTCTCTCCTTCAAATAATCCATGTCGTAAAAGACATTACACTTAGTTATGTTAATTGCCATCTCTTTCTTGTTTCTGTCATAGATTATTCCACGATTAGAGTTTATGACCTCAGTCTTTGTTAATTGGTTTAAGGCTGCGATAGTTAATTCTTCTGACTGGACTATTTGAATCCAGAGAAGTTTTGCGATTAATATTACAAACAAAAAAGCTAGAAAGATAAAAAATACAAATATGAATCTATTGGCATTGTTAGTCTTGCTCTTAAATCCATTTTTCATTTTTTTATCTCTAGCTTTCACTTTATTAGTTTTCAATTATATCCTCCTAATCTCTTGTAAAAGACCTGAGGACAGAGACAATTGGACTCAAAAATACGTTGTAGTTAATGTCTCCCACTTTTTCTTCTTCCCCTGAATCAATGTAAACTATTTGGTCTTCTGAAGGATAAACCATTCCAAGTTTATACATTGCCTCTTCTGCTATTTGAGCAGATGACTTTACAGCTTTAATATCGCCTACAAGAGTTGTTTTTGTTTTATTTAATTCTTCAATTTCAGCCTTTTGTCTCAAGATTTCCCTGTCGAGACCTGCAACTTGTGAATAAAGAATAATAACAGCTGCAAATATTATAATAACAATTGCTATTGTAAAAATAAAAGGCCTATTATTTAAAAGTCGATTTCTATATATATTATAACTTTTATTTGAAATTTTAGTTAATCTTTTTGCCATTTTACACCTCTAATTTTTCGGCAATTCTTAGTTTCGCTGAGTGAGATCTATTATTTTCTTTTAATTCTTCTTCACTTGCAGTTATTGGCTTTCTAGTTAAAATTTTTATTTCTTTTTTCTTGTCACATGTACAAATTGGAGACGATGGAGGACAAATACAATCCTTTTCTAGGTATTTAAAGGCATTTTTCACTATCCTGTCTTCTAAGGAGTGAAAAGTTATTATTGCAATCCTCCCACCTGGGTTAAGTCTATGGACAAATCTCTCAATTGAGTCCTCAAGAACATCAAGTTCCCTATTAACTTCAATTCTCAAGGCTTGAAAAGTTCTCTTTGCTGGATGAGGTCCATTTCTTCTTGCAGAAGCTGGAATAGCATTTTTTATAATTTCAACAAGTTCAAAAGTTGTCTCTATGTTTTTCTTTTTTCTCTCACCTACAATGAACTTGGCAATTCTTGCTGCCCACTTTTCTTCCCCATATTCTTTTATGATTCTTGTAATTTCACTTTCACTATAAGTATTTACAATGTCTCTTGCTGATATATCAAGTTCTTGATCCATCCTCATATCAAGTGGTGCATCAAACCTATATGAAAACCCTCTCTCAGGATTGTCAAATTGATAGGATGAAACTCCAATATCAAGGAGGACACCGTCGATTTTATCAATTCCAAGCTCATCAAGAGCTTTTTCAAAATTTATATAATTTAAGTTAAAAAATTCTACATTTTTATAGTCGGAAAGTCTTTCTTTTGCAACTTCAAGGGCTTCTATATCTTGATCTATTCCAATTAAAAGTCCAGATCCCTTTAGTTTTTTTAAGATTTCACGGCTGTGACCTGCTCCACCAAGAGTTCCGTCCAGATAGATTTTTCCTTCTCTTATGTTTAATCCTTCAATTGTTTCATCTAAAAGAACACTTTTGTGTGCAAATTCCATTATATTCCCAACTCCGACATTTTTTCAGCAAGCTCTTCATAGGATAGAGCTTCTTCTTCATTGTACTTATTCCAATTTTCCTCTGACCAAATTTCTGCCCTGTTTGAAAGTCCTATGATTACGCACTTGTCAATTAAGTCTGCATATTCTCTTAGGTGTTCACCAATTAGGACTCTTCCCTGCTTATCTAATTCGCAGTCCACTGCTCCAGAGAAAAATGTTCTCACAAAAGACCTTACAGCCTTGTTAGTCATTGGGAGTTCCTTTAACTTGTTTTCAATTTTCTCCCACTGGTCGCTTGGATATAAAAATAGGCAGTCGTCTAAACCCTTCGTCATTACAAAAGATGAAAGGTCTTCTCTAAACTTTGATGGAATTGTAACTCTTCCCTTAGGATCGAGGTTGTGTCTAAATTCACCTATTAACATAAAATTCTCCACTTTATTCCATTTTAACTATTTTTTACTCCACTTTGCTCCACCTAAGTTAATTTTACTACACAAAGTCCCTATTTTCTAGTGTTTTAATTAGTTTTCAAAAAATAGGACTATAGGCCCTAAAATTTTACTCTGAATAAAAAATATTTTCATAAAATACAATTTTTATTTCTGGGATAGGGGCTTTGGTCTATAAAATAAAAAATTATAATTCTTTTTAGTTTGTCTTTAATTGTTAATTAATAAATTTTTATAAGCTATTTAATTTTTACAAGTTAATAAATTTTTACGACTTCTTAAATTCTCACAAGCCTATAAACTCCTATGACTTCCTTGATCATCACGACTCAATAAATTATTACAAATTATTTAATCTTCACGAGTTAATAAATTTCTATAACTTCGTTGATTGTCATAAGCTCAATAATTTTTCAATAAGCAAATATATTTTTCCACAAAAAAAATCGACTATCTCTAGTCGATTTAATCTCTTATTATTTTATTTCTTTCCTATAAAGTAGAAATCGGAACCCTGACCTAGCTTTGAGTTAACTCCGTAGTCAAAACCATGAAGATCCATTATTGTCTTGACAATATAAAGTCCCAGACCAGTTCCAATCTCAGGTCTAGTGTGGTTGTCACGAACCCTATAAAATCTGTCCCAAATTCCCCTTATATCCTTTTCACTTATTCCTATTCCCTTGTCTATACAGTGGAATTCAGTTTCTTTTTCATCACCCTTGATTATTAATTTTATTTCCTTGTTAACTGGCGAATAATTAATGGCATTGTTGACCAAATTATAAATTACTCGGTTTATCTTAGACTTGTCTGCAAAAATTCTTGTATCACCAGAGGCTTCAATGTCAAACTTGTATGCTGTAAAATCTTTATTTATTTTAAACCTATCTAAGACTTCCTCCACAGAATCTTTAAGGTCATACTCTTCCTTCTTAATTTCTTCTAAGTTGGACTCCATCTTTGAGAGATCTAAAAGATCATTTACAAGATCTGTCAACTTATCAGCTTCGCTAATAATGGTTTCCAAGTGCTTATTTCGCAAAACTTCATTGGGACCAGATATATCCCTAATCATCTCTCCATAAGATTTTATAACTGTCAGCGGAGTCTTCAAGTCATGACTTACATTGGCGACAAGGTCCTTCCTCATTTCAATTGTCTTTGTGAGTTCATTCTTTGCATAGTTAAGAGTGTTGGATAGATCATCTATTTCAGTGTACTCTCCCTTCCTAAAAGTAACCTTGTAGTCCCCCTTAGCAAGCTCTTTGGCAGTGTTTGACATCCTAACAAGAGGTCTTGAAAGTCTCTTAGAAACAAAGTAGGCAGTGATAGATGCAAATATAAGTGACAAGAAGGAAATTATTATAAGTATTCTTCTAATTACATCAACAGTTGCATCTACGGGCTTTAAAACTGAGTTGATATAGAGATAATAGTCTTCTCCATCAGTTTTACCAAGATAACCTGCATAAATAATGGAAGGGTCCTTTAGGTTTTCATACCTAACTGTATAGATTTTATAAGTCCTGTTGTCCCTACTTAAGGATCCAAAAAACTTATCGAAATTATCCCAAATCATCCTTGGTCTCTCTACAAATTCATCGAATAATCTTAGAGGAAAGACCCAAGCTCCATTTTGATCCAAAACCTTTATCTCAAGTCCCTTAGTATTTGCATAGTTTGAAAGTTTAGTTTCAAAATCTTGTGACTTGTATTCACTCCTAAGTTCATTACCAACCTTTGTAACTTCACGAATTTTCATAGTTTCGTAAAAACTTGAAAGGAAAACTGTTTGAAAGAGCCAAATAGAAATTAAGATCAGTCCAGCGAAAAAGACAAAGTACTTCCACAGCTTAAAGAGAATGCTGTTTTTGTCTATTTTTATCCTCCTCACTTCTTTAATTTCTCGTATCAAACTTATATCCCACTCCTCTTACTGTAATAATAAATTTTCTGTACTCTTTAATAGAATTTCTAAGCATCTTTATGTGTGTGTCTACTGTCCTGTCTTCCCCGTAGAAATCATAACCCCAAACTTGGTTTAGGAGCTTATCACGAGAAAGAGCAATATTTTTATTTTTCACCATGTAGACTAAGAGGTCATATTCCTTAGGAGTTAGGTCAATCATTTCATCGTCAACAAATACAACACGACCATCTAAGTCAATTTTAAGTCCTTCAAACTCCATAGTCTTATTTTCTTCAACCTTGTTGTTACGATTTACAATTACATTGAGTCTAGCCATGAGTTCCTTTGGAGAGAAGGGTTTAGTAACATAATCATCTATTCCAATTTCAAACCCAAATAATTTGTCATATTCCTCACTTCTTGCCGACAGCATTAAGACGGGAATATTTTTTATTTTCTTTATTTCCTTGTAGGATGAAAAACCATCAAGCCTTGGCATCATAATATCCATTACAATTACATCGAAGTCTTCTTCTTTTACCTTATCAATAGCGTCAAGACCATCGACAGCTTCAACAACTTCGTGGCCTTCAAACTCTGCGTAGGTTCTTATAACTTCTCTAATGCTTTTTTCATCATCTACTACTAAAATTTTAAACATTTAATCACCAACTTAATTATAATAAGAATTTGTGAATTTTTGATGAAAGCTTTGTTAAGCCTCTTCTTATAAATTCTCTTTACATTTAATTTTATTATATCAATAAGATAAGTTTTTTGTTAGAATCTTTTCCTTTGATTAAAATTGCAATCTAAGCAAAATAAAAAAAGCCTGTAAGAATTTCTTACAGACTAAAATAATTTATTAAATTATACTTTGAATAATCTTTGACCCTGCAATAATTGTTCCAATTGATGAACCTAAGTTAGCAAGTATTACTACTAAGAGGGCTTTCAAAAACTTATTGTGAATCCATGACTTAAGATTAAATATGTCATCAGGAATATTATTTACGTCTTCAACTGTTGGCTTCTTTAAACTTGCTTCAACTAAACCTGCAAACCATCCACAAGCAAGGACTGGATTGATCGAAGTAAAAGGTGCTGCCACGAAAGCAGTTAATACACTTAGTGGATGTGGAAGACATAAAGCTGTAAAGACAGCAGCTAAGACTGAATTAAATATAAACCAGGATTTAATTTGAGATAAGCCCGTATTCATACTTTGCTTAAAGCCTAAGACTATTAAGATTACAATTAGGGCCGGTATTATCCAAGGCAAGAGCTTCCCAATTAAGGATTTAGGTGGAATCTTATTAAGCTCTTCAATATCTTGGTCCTTGAAGACTTCTTCTTCAACACCTGGCGTGTGGGCTGCTCCAAGAATAGCGACAACTTTTTTGCCTGGTGCATTCTTAATGTTATAAGCAAGGAACTTATCCCTCTCGTGCAAAAGTGTTGCGGCAATTTGAGGATAGTCCTTACCCATATCTTCAATAGCAAGTTCAAGATTATCTCTTTCGATTAATCTCTGAAGATCTTCCTCAGACACATCTTCGTCGTCATCAATGGACATTAAAGAGAAAAATAATTTTATTTTTTCAAAAAATCCCATTTTTCTCCAAATCCTCATGAAAGTTGTTTGAATACTTCTGTCAGCTAGGACTAAGTTGATTCCCATCTCTTCAGAAGCCTTAATACCTTCCATCATCTCTTGACCAGGTTTTGTTTTTAGTTTTTTTGCAATATTTTTTTGATATGATGAAAGAATTAGGTTTGCTATTAAAAGGGTAACCTTCTTCTCCTTTATAATATCAATAATATTTGTGTTCTTCCAAGCCTCAGGATTTTTTAAATTTTTATACCTTTGGTCGTCAAGCTCAATACATATTGAGTCAGGATTCTCTTCTTTTATAGTTTCCCTAACCAAATTAACACTTTCTTGTGAAACGTGAGCTGTTGGTATTAAAATAATTTCCTTTCCTTGGTAATCTATTCTAATTAATTGATCCTTCATTTTTCTCCTACGTAGAAGTTTTATTCTTTTTCTTCACTAATGGTGTAGGTTTTTTCATCTACACCCCTATAATAATTTGTAATCAGCTTCTTGCCTTCTATCTTCTCTGTCATAAATATCTTGTCCTTTGATTTAAACTTATTAAGACCATCTTCATTTTTTATCTCATAACCCTTTAGATAATTAATTGAAGAGTTTAAAATATCAAGACAAAGAGCATTTAAGATGTCTTCTTCATTGTCTTCTTTTTCTGTGTCTTTAACAACCTTAAGGTCTTTTAGATTTTTATTTTTAGAATTCTTATTTAATCCATAAATATTCTCATAAACTTCTAAAAGATTATCTTCTTTTTCTAAAATTTCCTCTTTTTCATCCTTTAACCTAGATATTTTAGAGGAATCATTTAAAAGAATGGACTTAAGCAAATAATTGTCTCCCTTTAATAAGTATTCTACAAGACCAAGATTTTCAAATCCCTTGATGTTGTGCTTTCCTATGGACCTGTTCAAGTCATAAGCATAGTGGGAGTCTATAAAAAATGTAAGAAGTCTTAAGTTGTCTTCCATATCCTCCCTAAGCAAATCCTTGTCAATAAAATTGCCTCTAAGAGGTGTAAAAGAATTTACTTTTTCTTTTGAAATTTCAAAAAATTTTAATTCTCTATTCTCTTCAAAGGGAATTAAAGAATCTCCCAATTCCCTATTGAGGTCTTCTATCTCTGTAGACTTGTTTTGTAAAACATCAAACTTTTCAATTTCACTTGATATTACATCAAGCTTTGAGTTTTTTAAGTTTATATCTTGGCTGAGATTTTTTATTTTTTCCTCTGTCTTATTTTTCTTTTCTAAGAGAGAAGAATTTTCTCTTGTTAAGTTAAAGTAAGAAGACTCCATGTATCTTAAGTTGGAAAAACCAAGATAAGAAAGTATAAGACTTAGAATTATAAAGAGAAAAGACAAAAAAGTTTTTTTATTTTCATTCATTTTTATCACTCTTTTCCAAGGCCCTTATAATTCCATAATTTTTATAGTATTCAGAAACTTTTTCATCTAAGAAGTTTTTTAAATATACTAATTTTTCTGATGATAGGTCACCAGTCTTAAAGGATTTCTCTTCCATTTCTTTGTAGATATCCAATAAATTGTTAAGATCGACGTATATTTCAGAGAAAGGCACCTTGTCATCCTTTATAAAGTTATAAATACTTGAAGAATATATTGATGCATAGAATACAAATAAATTTAGTTCCTTAGATGGTTTATTTTCTTTTATCAAATAAGAAGCAAATCCATCTAGGTCTTTAAAAAGGCTCTCAATTTCTAGGTCCTTATAAATATTCTTGTGCTTTTCAAGATTTTCTTCTCTACTTATACTTAAGAAGTCATCCACAATCCTATCGTAATTTTCTTTTTCATAAATATTTGAATTAAAAAATGCACCATAAGCTCTTAGTCTTTCTCTAACTTCAGATTTGATGGCCTTGTTCTTTTCTTCATAATCTGCTTTTATTTTTTTAATTTCCTCAGATTTATTGGCTTCAAATTGGTATCCATATTTTTCATAAAATTCTTGAGACTTTAAATTAAATTCAATGTCCAAGTCATCTATTTCTTTGTCAAAAGTCTTAGACTTATCTTCCAAAGACTTTATCTCTTGAGCCAAAGCCCTGTTTTCAGAAATCAGCCTTGTTGAAAACTTTTTGTTTGCAACAGAATATACAAAAAATAATACAGACAAGACTAGGATGCAAAGAGAAAAAATATAGAGAACCTTGTGCCAGTTTTTACTACTCATCTTTCACCTACATTTTTTCAATAAGAATGCTGGCTCCACTTGTCTTTCCAAAATTTTTATCAATACTCCTAAGTATAATAAAGGAAATAATAAAGGATAAAACCCCTGCTATGAGAGACATTAAGTCCTTGTTAGCAAGTCCCATCTTATTAAAAACATAATAAGATAAAGAAATTGCCGACATAAATAGGACTAGTGGCAAGCCATAAACTAAAAATTTGTAGGAAAGCACTGACTTGTCATTGGTTTTTATCTTGACTACATCTCCAACTTTTGCAGAAATTGTATTGTTAAACTCAAAGAGCTCTTGTTCAGATTCAGCGCACTTTGCATTACAAGACTCGCAAGATTCTCCGCAGGCACTTTCTCTAGTAAATTCCACAAATATTTTGTTGTTCTTTTGAGCTCTTACAATGCCAATACTTTCCATAAAATCACCTATTCTTAATCTTCAATTACCTTAATGTGGACTTCTTCTAATTGTTTTTCTGTAAGTTCTGTTGGCGCACCTGTTAATAGACAAGTTGCAGCTTGAGTTTTAGGGAAGGCTATTACGTCCCTGATACTCTTAGCTCCTGTAAATAACATTACAAGTCTGTCTAAACCATAAGCAAGTCCTCCATGTGGTGGAGCTCCATACTTAAAGGCTTCAAGAAGGAAACCAAATTTTTTCTTAGCTTCTTCTTCTGATAAGCCCAGTGCTTCAAACATTTTTTCTTGGACTTCTGGGTCGTTGATCCTAATACTTCCTCCACCCATTTCGTCACCATTTATAACAATGTCATAAGCCTTTGCTCTTGCATTTTCCTTGTCACTTACTAATTTATCCACGTCTTCATCAAGTGGACTTGTGAAAGGATGGTGCATAGCAACATATCTTCCTTCCTCTTCATCATATTCAAATAGAGGGAATTCTGTAATCCAAACAAGTTTATAGTCATCTTCGTCAATTAAGTCCATGTCCCTTGCAATTTTGTTACGAAGGTTACCTAGACCACTAAATACAACAGAATTTTTATCAGCAAGAATTAAAATTAAATCGCCTTTTTTTGCTTCAAAAGCAGAAATAATTTCTTGCATTGTTTCTTCTGAAATAAATTTAGCAATTGGCGAATCAATTTCTTCATCAACTCTTATCCAAGAAAGTCCCATTGCCTTATAGTCTTTTACAAAGGATTCTAGTTTTTTAACTTGCTTCTTGGAATAGAATTCACTTCCGCCATCAACTTTGATACCTCTAACACTCTTGCCTTTTTCTGTATTTCCTTCAAATACCTTGAAGCCGCAAGTTTTTACTATTTCAGAAATATCTTTTAATTCCATACCAAATCTAAGGTCTGGCTTATCTACCCCAAACCTATCCATGGCTTCAGAGTATTTCATCCTCTTAATAGGAAGTTCAATGTCTTTGTTAATTACTTCTTTAAACAATTTTTGAAGGAATCTTTCATTTATTCCCATTACATCTTCTTCGTCAACGAAGCTAAGTTCCATATCAATTTGAGTAAACTCAGGTTGTCTATTTGCTCTTAAATCTTCATCTCTAAAGCACTTAGTGATTTGAATGTATCTATCCATTCCTGCAACCATTAATAATTGCTTCATTAACTGTGGTGATTGAGGAAGAGCATAGAACTCGCCAGGGTTAACCCTACTTGGGACTAAGTAGTCTCTCGCTCCTTCAGGAGTTGGCTTAGTTAACATAGGAGTTTCAACTTCTATAAATCCATTATCATAGAAGAAGTCACGAGTAATCTTATAAATCTTTGAACGAATCATAAGATTTCTTTGCATACTTGGTTTTCTTAAATCAAGAGTCCTGTACTTAAGTCTCATGTTTTCAGCAACATTGTCATTGTCCTTGACATAAATTGGTGGAACTTCAGACTCATTTAAAATTTTAAGTTCACTAGCTAGGACTTCAACCCTACCAGTTTCTAATTCTTCATTGATTGAAGATCTCATACGAACTGCACCCTTGACAGCAATTACAAATTCTCCACGAAGGTGTGATGCCTTTTCTAAAAGCTCTTCTGATGAAGTATCGTCAAAAACAATTTGTGCAATTCCACTTCTATCTCTTAAGTCAACAAAAACTATGGATCCCAATGACCTTTGCTTTGCCACCCAACCCATTAGGACAACTTCTTTTGAAATCATATCTTCTGAAATCTCATTACAATAATTTGTTCTCTTGAGATTTCCCATTTTTTCAGCCATATTTCCTCCTAAAAATTAAACTCCAAGCCTCAAATGGTTTGGAGCTTATTCGTTAACATTTTTTATAATCGATTAGCCATTTATATTGTTTTTAATCCATAAAAATCTATTTTAATTATAAAACAAGGCCTGTCAAAATTCAACTTTAACAGATTCTCTTGTCGATTCTGTGAGAAAATCCTTGGATATCTTTCACCTTGTTTTCTCTCAAAAGTTTTTCCTTTACAAAGCCTGCTCCCTTATCCATGCCTTGGCAACCAGCAAGGAGTAATACATCATCTTGATCAAGTAAGTCAATAGCATCGTTAATTGACTCTTCGAGTGTGTCATATACTTTGCAAGCAATCTTATTCTTTTCTAAAATATCTTTAAAAACTTTTAGTTCTTCATCAGTTACCCTGTCCTTTTCCTTGACAGTATCTCTTGATAAGGTTGCAGTAAGGGATTTTGGATTTAAAACTTTTATCCACTTAACTAATCTTTCTGTAATTTCACGATTTACTTCAACCCCTCTCTTGCCCCTAATTGCATAGAGAATATTAAGATTTTTATAATCCATTTCCTTTAAGGTTTCCATAGTTGCGTCAATATTTTTTTCATTGGCGAAGTGGTCATCTAAAATTTTAAATTCTTCATCAAATATTAATTCAAATCTTCTCTCTACTCCCTTAAAATTTTTTAGAGCTCTCTTTATAGTTTCTGTATCAATTTTAAGACAGAGACCTATTATTATGGCAACAAGAGAATTCATTACAGATGAATAACCAACTGAACCAAGTTCGATTTCAAATTCAGATTTTTCTAAAATAAAATCTTTAATTTTTATGTCCCTATTTATCTTAAAAGTAAATTTTCCCTTACCAGTTGAAAGGTCAAGATTTTGAATTCCAAAGTCAGCGTCATTGTTTTCTAAAGAGAAGCTAAGAACCTTTGCCCTTGTCTTATCCTTTAGTGAGTAAATTTTTTCATCGTCTGCATTTAATATTGCAAGGGCATCTTCTTTTGCGTGTCTAATAAGTCTAGATTTAAATCTAAAATAATTTTCAAAACTTCCATGTTGATCAATATGTTCTCTGCCAAGATTATTAAAAGTTACAATATCAAAATCAATGTTTTTATTTCTATATAATTCTTGAGCAGATGAAGAGACTTCCATAGTCACATCAGTTACTCCCTTGTCCTTCATATCCCTGAAATAGGATTGAAGAGTTAAGGACTCTGGTGTTGTAAGTACAGATGGAATCATTACATCAGCATATCTTGTTAACACAGTTCCAATAATCCCTGTATTTCTTTTATCTTCTTCTAAAATAGAATTTACCATAAAGGCAGTAGTTGTCTTGCCATTAGTTGCAGTAATCCCTATTACATTCATATCTTTTGAAGGATCTTCATAGAAATTTCTTGCCATGTCTGCAAGGGCAATTCTTGAATTTTCAACTCTTATTTGTTTAATATCTTCCTCAGAGTAGTCTTCGACTACAGCAATTTCTGCTCCAAGTTCTCTTGCTTTCTTTATAAACTTGTGGCCATCTGTGACGTATCCTTTTATGGCAACAAAAATACCGCCCTCAACTACATCGTCTGTGTGAAAGGCGATATTTTTTATTTCTATTTCTTTATCAATTTCAAAATTTGCATCAATAATATCTAAATTATTTAAAATTTTTTCTAATTTCAAGCTTATCTTCTCCTTAGAAAGTCTTCAAGGTTTTTAGAATTTAAATTTCTCTCAAACTTTCCCTTTTCATTTAAAATCTTTGTGCTTGCGCCTAGGCCAAAGCCAATAATGTTTTCAAGTTCTTCCATCATAACAATATTATAAACTGAAGCATGACCCTTCTTTGCATATCCAATATTCTCTGATGAAATTACAGATTTTTTCTGCCTATAAAGATAATAGGGTTCATAATTATTTTCTATTAAAAGTTTCTTCGATTCTTCCAAAAGATTTCCAAAGTCTTCATCATTGTGGTAGGAATTTTCAAAAAGTTTTGATCCATTCTTTAAGGCTAGAGTGTGCAGCGTAATATTTTCTGGAGAAAAGTCTATTGCTTTTTTTATAGAATCAAGAATACTAGCCTTATCTTCTCCAGGAAGTCCCATGATTAAATCCATATTTATAGTTTCAAAACCAAACTCTCTTGCCTTATCAAACCAAAAACAAAAATCTTTATTTGAAACCCTATTTAATTTGTTAATTACCTCTTCATTGAAAGTCTGTGGATTTAGAGAAATCCTATTAACTCCCTTGTCTTTTAACATTTTTAAAATTTCAAGGCTCAAGCTATCAATTCTTCCGCATTCAACAGTAAACTCTCTTGTGTGGCCAAACTTTTTAATCAGTGAATCAATAATTTTTTCCAAGTTGTCCAAGCCAATTGATGTGGGAGTTCCCCCTCCTATATAAATTGAATTAGGCTCTTTAGAAAATTCAAGCTCATAGGAATTTATATCGTAGGTTAAATTTTTTGTGTATAAATCCATTTTCCCCTTGTTCTCTATTGTCGTGTCAAAGGAACAATAAAGGCACCTTGATGGGCAAAAGGGTATGTGCACATAGACATTATAATTTTTTAAATTGGAATTAAGCCTTAGATCTTCTTGATTTTTATAAATTTTATATAAAAAATCTGCCTCCTCATTTCCAATCCTATACTTGTCCCATAAAATTTTAAGGGACTCATCATAGGAAGAGCCCTCAAAAACTTTTGAGATAAGTTTTAAGGGCCTCACTCCAGTTAGGATTCCAAAGCTTGGATCAAAATTTTCACCCTTAGAAAACAAGTCAAATAAATATCTCTTAATAGCGAAGTGAGCTTTTTCATCCCTAAGCCTAAGCCTTTCACTAACCTTTATCTTGTCTCCAAAGATGCTAATAAAAACATTTTGGTCTTCAATTTTTATTTTGATGTCAAAGTTTAAATCTTCATAATTTTTAGGAAGCTTCATCCTAAAAAATTCGAAAATTGATTTCTTTAAGCCTTCGCTTTCGTTTTCTATATTAATCATAATTGTCTAAGATAAGGATTTGTCATTTTCTCATAGGATATTTGTGACTCAGGACCGTGACCTGATAGGACATAAATCTCATCGTCAAGTTTTTTTAATTTTTTTAATGATTCAATCATAAGTGAATGGTTTGACTCTGGAAAGTCAGTCCTTCCTATGGATCCATTAAAAAGAGTGTCTCCTGCAAATAAATAATTTTCAAATAAGTAGCAAACTGATCCAAGAGTATGGCCTGGCGTTTCAATAACTTTTATAGTTCCTTCTGAGAAAGGAATTTCATCCCCCTCTTTTACAAAGACATCTACATCAGCTGCTTCAATTTGCATACCAAAGGCAGAAGCTCTGACTTCCTTTGGACTCTCTAAGAAGGCCCTGTCATCTTTTGACATGTAAACTGGCGCCTTGTATTTTTTCACTAGAGCAGCAACTGCCCCTACGTGATCAAAGTGACCATGAGTTAGCAAAATATATTTGATATTTAGTGAGTTCTTATCAATAGCTTCAATTATATTTTCACTTGATCCACCTGGATCAACTACAAAAGCATCCTTGTTTTCATCAAAAAGTATAAAGCAATTTTCTTGTAACTCTCCAACAACTAACTTCATAATTTTATATTCCATTATTTCACCTAAAATTCCTTGCTTGAATCCAATAAAATAGTAACCGGTCCATCATTAATAAGTTCAACATCCATATCTGCACCATATTCGCCAACAGAAACCTTAATTCCTAAATTTTTCATCTCTTCAATGAATTTTTCATAAAGAATTATTCCATCATCAAACTTTGCCGACCTAATGTAGGATGGTCTGTTGCCCTTTCTGGCATCCCCATAGAGGGTGAATTGACTTACAACTAAAATTTCAAGACCATAATCAAGAAGAGACTTATTCATAACCCCTTCTTCGTCATCAAAAATTCTCAATTTGCTTACTTTTTTTATAATATATTCTAAATCTTTTTCGTCGTCATTAGCTTCTATGCCGAGTAAAAGCATAATCCCCTTGTCGATTTTAGAAATCACTTTGCCATCAACAGATACACTTGCTCTTTTTACTCTTTGAACTACTCCACGCATTTTATCACGCCTTTATTCTGTAAACTTCAAGGACATTGTTTATCCTCTTAAGTTTTTCCATTAGTCTTTCAAGTTCTTCACTGTCAGTTATTTCAACTGTAATATCTATAACAGCGTCGCCATTTTTTACAACTTTTGCATTTAAATAGGACATGCTAAGTTTAGATTCATTTACCCTACTTGCAATATCAGCAATAACATTTGGCTTGTCAAAGGCCCTGATTTCAATAGAAGCACTGTAGCTTGTTGAATTTGAATTTTCCCATTTAACTTCAACAAGTCTTTCTGGATCAACATTGTTTTGTAGATTTTTACAGTCCTTTCTGTGAACTGAAATTCCTCTTCCAATAGTTATATAACCAACAATTTCATCTCCAGGGACTGGTGTACAACATTTTGCAATTCTAACATTTACACCGTCAACACCCTTGACTTCAATTCCTTGGTTATTGTATCTCCTCTTAGATTCAACAATTTCTTCAATGCCTTTGTCGTCTTTTTTGTAATGCTTATTATAAATATCTTGTAATTTTGCAGTTACTTGGGCAGTAGTTATAGTTCCAAAGCCAACTGCTGCATACATTTCATCAAGACTAAGCATATTTAATTTTTCTTTTACTTCTTCTAGCCAATCATCACGCAAGATTTTGTGAGTTTCGTAGCCAAGTTTCTTAACTTCTCTTTCAATAGCATCTCGTCCTCTTTCAATATTCTTTTCCTTATCTTTAACCTTGAAATATTGCAAGATTTTTTTACGAGCTTGAGGACTCTTAACAATTTTTAACCAATCAAGAGATGGGCTTGTGTTTGGATTTGTAATAACATCAACAATATTACCACTTTGTAGGGTGTAATTAAGTGGTACAATCCTTCCATTGACCTTAGCACCTACACATGTGTTACCAACTTGGGAGTGAATTCTGTAGGCAAAGTCAATTGGAGTTGACCCTTCAGGTAAGTTTATAACATCTCCCCTTGGAGTGAAGACAAATACTTCATCAGCGAAGAAGTCAATCTTTAGGGTATCCATGAAGTCGCCTGGATCATTTAAGTCTTTTTGCCATTCAAGTAATTGTCTAAGCCAAGTTAAGTTTTCATCAAAAGCTGTTTCTTTAGATACTCCAGCCTTGTATTTCCAGTGGGCAGCGATACCATATTCAGCAGTTTGATGCATTTCATAAGTCCTAATTTGAACTTCAAAAGTCTCTCCATTATTGTCTATAACAGTTGTGTGAAGAGATTGATACTTATTAGGCTTAGGCATAGCTATATAGTCCTTAAACCTACCTGGTATTGGTTTGAAAAGTGTATGAACAACACCTAGGGCACCATAACAATCCTTTACGGAATGCGTTAATATTCTAACTGCAGAAAGGTCATAAATTTCATCAAAGACCTTGCCCTTCTTCTTCATCTTATTATAAATTGAGTAGAAGTTCTTTGGTCTTCCCTTAATTTCACATTCAATTCCAACATTTTTTAGGTTTTCTTCAAGAAGCCCTATTATGTGGTTGATTAAATCTTCTCTTTCATTCCTTCTCTTGTTGACCATGTCTACTAATTCATAGTAGCCTTCTTCATCAAGATACCTAAGTGAAAGGTCTTCAAGTTCCCACTTAATCCTGCTCATACCAAGCCTATCAGCTATTGGTGCATAGATTTCAACAGTTTCTGTTGCCTTTTCAATCTTCTTGGCATCAGTCATGTACTCAAGAGTTCTCATATTGTGAAGCCTATCAGCTAATTTAACAATAATAACCCTAATGTCCTTGGCCATGGCAAGAACCATTTTTCTTATATTTTCGGCTTGTTTTTCTTCCTTGTTTTTATAATTTAATTGTTTTAACTTTGTAACGCCGTCAACTAGGTCAGCAATTTCTTGACCAAATTCATTTTTAACATCTTCAAGAGTTACATCTGTATCTTCAACTACATCATGAAGAAGACCAGCAACTATAGTTGCTGTATCCATATTCATATCTGCCAAAATCAAGCTGACATTAAGGGGGTGAATAATATAGTCTTCACCAGAGTTTCTCTTTTGTCCCCTGTGGTGTTCATCAGCCATCTTATAGGCACGTTTAATCATGTCTATATCAGCATTTTCATTATAGGATTTTACTTTTTCAATTAATTCATCTATTAATAACATTCTTCTCACCTGTGATTCTATAGCTTTTTATCTTTAGCTGAATAGTAACATTTCCATTAAATTTATTTAAGTCAAGATTAAAAACTATATCTATAAATATATTTGAAGGTCTTCCATTTAAAAGACCCATAACTTCTTCCCTGCCATAGGAACTAGCAAGCTTATTTAAAAATACTTTTGAATCTTCAAATAATATTCCTGTGTAATTTATATTATCTTGGGATAAAGTCATCTTTAAAAAGTTTTTATTTTTACCCAAGATATTAAGTGACTTTATCTGTAAGTTTTTAGCACCAAACTTCGGCGCAGAGTTTCCATTTCCAAAGGGAGCCAGAGCCTCTATGTCCTGGACAAGCTTCATGCTAATGTATTTGAGCTCTAAATTTCCATCAATATAAATCTTTCTTATTAAGTCGTGCCTTGTTAAGCTCTCTTTTTGGTCTACATCCCTAATAAAGTCATCTAGATTTTCTAGGGGAAGAGCTAGTCCGCAGGCCATCTTGTGACCACCAAAGCTCCTCAGGTATTCCTTAGATTTAGAAAATTCTTGGAACATATTATATTCTTCAATACTTCTTCCAGATCCCTTAATTAAGTCCTTGGAATCACTTAGAACTACGCTTGGCCTGTAATACTTTTCTTTGATTTTTCCAGCAACAATACCAAGAATGGATTCATTTAAGCCTTCCTCATAAACTATTAGGACCTTATGCTTATCTAGCAATCCTTCTTTCTGTATCTTCTCATCTATTACTTCAAAGGCATCACTAGTTAGCTTTTGTCTTTCATAATTTAGGTCTCTTAATTCTTTGGCTTTTTCAAGAGCAATAGAATAGTCCTTTTCCAAAAATAATTCTAGGGCTTCTTTAGCAGATTCAAGCCTTCCACTGGAATTAATAGTTGGTCCAAGGATAAAACCAAGATGGTAAACATCAATATCATCTTTTTTTATATCGGCTGCCTCTATTAAGGCATTAAGGCCCAAATCTTTGCTTTTCCTTAAGATCTTAATTCCCTCAGAAACTATAACCCTATTTTCATTTGTAAGTGGCATTACATCACATACAGTAGCTATGGCAGCATAGGGCAAGAATTTTTCATAAAACTCTTCCTTGTCTACTCCCTTGATCAAAAAAAGATACTCTATGAGTTTAAAGGCAACTACCCCTCCGCAAATTTCCTTAAAGGGATAAGAGCAAGCATCCTGTTTTGGATCTATAACTGCACTTGCCTCTGGTATAATCTCAACTTCATTTCCATCTTTAATAATTTTCGGCACCTCATGATGGTCAGTTACAACTACATCAATATCTAAAGACATGGCATAATCAACTGCATCTCTTGCAGCTATTCCATTGTCACAAGTTATAATGCACTTGACACCATCTTCATTAGCCTTGTCAATTAAATTTTTGTTGATTCCATAGCCATCTTTAACTCTATGAGGTATGTCATAAGAGACATCTCCACCAATAGTCCTTAAGCCTTCATACAAGATATAAGTTGATGTTACACCGTCAACATCATAGTCTCCAATAATTCTAATTTTATTTTTCTTAGCCAAGTGACTTAAAATTATATTTGAAGCCTTGACCATGTCCTTTAACAAAATAGGCGAATTTAAATTTGAAAGACTTGGCTCTAAAAACTCTCGAATGTCTTCTTCAGTATTTATTTCCCTATTGAGTAAAATTTTATATATGACATTGTTTATCCCTAATTTTTTATAGTCGATTCCAGGATCACTTTTGTTTTTTATAAACCATCTTTCCATTTAATCACCACTTTATATATACGATTAATTATATCAAAAATTATCATTTAGGTAAAACAATTAGGCTATCAAGCAACAAAAAAAGAACCCTCATGGGGGTTCTTCAAAAGATTTTATTATTCTTCATTAGCTAGAACTGAAATTGCACATTCAATTCTTTTCTTTTCCATTTCACATCCAACCTTGTAAGGTTTGCTTAAGTCATTGTTGCTGTAGTAAGCGTTGGCGTGACAACCACCTGAGCAGTAGTATCTTGCCCAACAAGTAGGACAGTCTTCATTAGTATAAACATTGGAATTTTTAAAAGTATCTCTTAGGTCAGTGTTTTTTATTCCTTCATCAACATTACCAAGTAAGAAGTCTTCTTCACCAACAAATTGGTGACAAGGATAAATTTCTCCTTGCGGAGTTATAGCAACATATTCCGATCCAGCACCACATCCAACAGTCCTCTTAACTATACAAGGTCCTTGAGATAGGTCAATAATAAAGTGGAAGAAGGAAAAGTCCTTGTCTTTCTTTCTTATTTCAATATAGTCCTTGGACATTTTTTCATACTCTCTAAGAATTTTATCAAGGTGTTCTTCTCTTATTGCGTAAGGCTCTCTCTCATCAGTAACTACTGGTTCAATAGAAGTCTTTTTAAATCCATGAGAATAGAAGTCCTTTAAGTCTTCTGAAAAGTCTAAATTTTCATTTGTGAAAGTTCCCCTGATAAAGTAGTCCTTGTCTCCTCTCTTATCAATAAGTTCTTTGAACTTTGGAACTATAATGTCATAGGACCCCTTGCCATTAGTAGTAGGACGCATTTCATCATTAATTTCTTTTCTTCCATCAATTGATAGAACTACATTGTCCATGTTCTCATTAATAAATTCTTCTATTTCGTCATTTAGTAGGACGCCATTAGTTGTAATTGTGAATCTAAAGTGTTTGTCATATTTCTTTTCTTCTTCTCTACCATAAGCTACAAGTTTTTTTACTAAGTCAAAATTCATTAGAGGTTCCCCACCGAAGAAATCCACTTCAAGATTTCTCCTGTTACCAGAATTTTGTAGAAGAAAGTCTAAGGCCTTCTTACCTGTTTCAAAAGTCATAAGACTTCTATCTCCCTTGAAGTCACCTTGGGATGCAAAGCAATACTTACATCTTAGGTTACAATCGTGGGCAACATGAAGGCAAAGAGCCTTTACTACATTTTGAGGATTGAATCGAGGAAGTTTAAAGTGTTCATCTTCAGAAAATAATAAATCTTCCTTAGCCAAGTAGTCTATTTCTTCATAGGCTTCTTTAGCATCTTCTTCATTATATAGTTTTGAATATTTATCAATAACTTCATCCTTTGACAATTTTTCATAATCATCAATCATTTCATATACAATTTTTTCTACTACATGGACTGATCCACTTGCTATATCAAGGACAATGTATCTATTATTTAAATAAAATTTATGAATTCTTTCTTCCATCTTTTCTCCTTTACTTAACCCCTAACAAAATAAAAGCAAGGTTTCCCTTGCCTTAGTTTTCAGAATTTTCACATTTTTGATTTCCAACTGTACAGCTAGTTTTGCAAGCTGATTGACAAGATGTTTGACATTCGCCACATCCGCCTTTTTCATAAGTTTTCTTAAGATTTTTTTGTGTAAGTGTTTTAATGTGTTTCATAATATCTCCTATTCTTCTTCAGCGTCTTTTAAATCAGCATTCTTTTTATAAGTACCATTAATTCCCCACTTCATGACTTCAATTTTTGTGTTGTCAGATGAAGTTTCGATAACTAAGTAATCTTCCTTTACAAGGATAATTTTTCCAATAATACCACCGATTGTTATTATTTTATCTCCAACCTTTAAGTTTTCACGCATTTCATTTATTTCATTTGCTTTTTTCTTTTGCGGTCTTATTACGAAGAAATAAAAAACAACAAACATCAATATTAAGGGAATAAAGTTTAACATTGCGTTTTGATTCATTATTAACCCCTTTCTTCTTTATGATTTATAATTATATTATACATTTTATCTTATAACTTAACAAGAATATCTTTAAGACTTTACTTATAACCGTATTTTTTATAAAAATCTTTTTTATATTCTAAGAAGTAGTCACCTTTAATAGACTCTCTAATATTTTTCATCATGTCGATTAAGAAGTAGAGATTGTGAATAGTTGCAAGCCTCATTCCAAGTATCTCGTCTACATTAAATAAGTGTCTAAGATATGCCTTAGAATAGTTTCTACAAGTGTAGCAGTCGCATTCATCATCTAATCTTGAGAAGTCATCCTTATAAATTGCATTTTTAATTGGAATTCTTCCCTGATGAGTTAAGACAGTTCCATTTCTTGCAATTCTTGTAGGAAGAACACAGTCTGCCATGTCCACTCCTCTTTCTACTGCTTCGAATAAGTAGTCTGGACTACCAACTCCCATTAGGTATCTAGGTTTATTTTCAGGCATGAAGTCTGTTGTGTAATCTAAGATTTCAGTCATTAAATCAATAGGTTCACCAACTGAAAGACCTCCAATAGAATAACCCTTAAAGTCCATATCCACCATTTCTTTTGCAGAAATTTCTCTTAGGTCCTTATACATACCACCTTGGATAATTCCAAAAAGAGTTTGATTATCTACGTTCTTGTGGTGGTTCTTACATCTTTCAGCCCATCTAAGAGTTCTTCTCATTGAATGATCTATATATTCATGGCTTGCTGGATAGGGTGCACATTCGTCAAAGGCCATAATTATATCTGATCCCAAAATGTTTTGGATATCAATTGACTTTTCAGGAGAGATAAACATCTTGCTCCCGTCAATATGACTCCTAAAATGAACTCCTTCTTCAGTAATTTTTCTATTATCTGATAAAGAAAAAACCTGAAATCCTCCTGAATCTGTTAGAATTGGTTTGTCCCAATTCATAAACTTGTGAAGACCTCCAGCTTTTTCTATTATCTCAGTCCCTGGTCTTAAAAATAAATGATAGGTATTAGATAAAATTATTTGTGCTCCAATATCTTTTAACTCTTCAGGAGTCATAGTCTTTACTGTTGCTCTTGTTCCAACTGGCATGAAAATTGGAGTTTCAATTTCCCCATGATTAGTTGTTATTTTTCCAAGTCTTGCCTTTGAATCCTTAGAAGTCTTTAATAATTCAAATTTAAACATAAAACCTACCTTATAAACATGGCATCACCAAAGCTGAAAAATCTATATCTTTCTTTAACAGCTTCTTCATATGCCTTTAAAATAATCTCTCTACTTGATAAGGATGAAACAAGCATTAGAAGAGTGGATTCTGGCAAGTGAAAGTTTGTTATAAGGGCATCTACACACTTAAACTTATAGGGTGGATAAATAAATATATTTGTAAATCCACTTTTTTCACATACTCTTCCATCTTCATTTGCAATAGATTCAACAGTTCTCACACTTGTAGTGCCAACTGCGATTACCCTGCTTCCCCTGTCCTTGGCTGCATTTATTTTATCTGCAACTTCCTTTGTCATTACATAAAATTCAGAGTGCATTTCATGTTCATCAACATTTTCCACCTTAACTGGTCTAAAGGTTCCTAGTCCAACGTGAAGAGTAATGTAACAAATTTCTACACCCTTATCTTTTAATTTTTCTAATAATTCCTTTGTGAAATGAAGTCCTGCAGTTGGTGCGGCAGCTGATCCTTCTTCCCTTGCGTAAACTGTTTGATACCTATTTTTATCCTCTAGTTTTTCTGTTATATAAGGTGGAAGTGGCATTTCACCAAGTTCATCTAGGATTTCTTCAAATATTCCATCATAATCAAATTTTAGAAATCTAGATCCGTCTTCTGAAATATCTACAACCTCAGCAGAAAGTTTATCACTGAAAATAATTTTACTTCCTATTTTTGCTTTTTTACCAGGTTTAGATAGACATTCCCATATATCATCTTTCATATTTAAAAGAAGAAATTCTATTTTTTCTTCTTTTCCTTCCCTGTGTCCATAAATTCTTGCAGGCATTACCTTGGTGTCGTTTAATACCAACAAATCACCCTTCTTGAGATAGTCTATGATATCATAAAAGTGTTTGTGTTCCATCTCTCCACTTTCTTTATCTAAAACAAGAAGTCTTGAATGATCTCTTTTTTCTTCAGGATGTTGTGCTATTAATTCCTTTGGTAAGTCGTAATAAAAATCTTTTGTTTTCATTTTCGCCTTTCTATTATTTTATCTTTTCAATATTTGTTCCTGGAAAATAAAATTCAATAATATCCTTGTAATTGCTTCCCTTTTTTGCCATTTCAACAGCACCGTATTGACTCATGCCAACACCATGTCCATATCCCTTTCCACTTACAAATATTTTATTTCCTATTACATTTACATCAAATAGGGTTGATTTGATAATTGTATTACCAATTTTTTTTCTAAAATCAGTAGCCTTTATTTTTACATCTCCCTTTGATGTAGAAAAAGTTAAGTTGTTAACTCTATTCGAATTATTGTAGTCAAGACTAACGCTAAATACATCAGATAAATTTAACTTCTTTAAATCGCTATCTTTAAGCTCATACTTCCATGGATGAACTGAGTAAGGATCTTCTTGTGCAATAAGGTAAGGAACACTATTTCCGCCCCAAGCTTCGGAAGAAGCGACAGTATAACCACCAGAAGAAGCACAGAAAATTGTCTCTGCAACTTCACCCTTATATTTAATAACTTGGCCAAGAGTATCTTCTACAGCCTTATTTGTAGATTTGTTCTCAACATCTTTTCCATAATAAACTTGTGAGCTTGTAGTATCGTCAAGATTATAGCCTTTTTTAATAAATTTGTTGTAATTATTAATAGCAAAAGACCTTGAGCATAAGGCTTGGGCCTTTAGAGATTCCATTGGAAAACTTGGGCTCATTTCTTTTGGAAGAACTCCCTTTAAATATTCGTCTATCTCCACCCTATTTACTACATCAAGTTTTTTATTATTAACTCTAAAGGAAATTGCTCCCCCATAGTTTCTCTTGATTTTATCTACGTAAATTGGCGAATCAGAGGATATTAAAAAGGCTCCATTTTGTGGAAAGTTATTTAATTTAAAATTCTTTCCATCTAAATTAATTTTATTTCCATCAAATATAATATTAATTTCATTGTTGTTTGTATTGTTTATTACTTGTTCATCAGAAGTCACAACTTTTAAATTAGATTTAGATTTTAATTTTAATGTTTCACCAGCTGAAATAGATTTTCCAACCTTAATGTCAATCTTGTCATAGTCTTCCTTAGCAAAGATATTTAATGGCAGTAAAACCAAAAATAAAGCTAACAATAATATTTTTTTCATTTTATTCACCCTTATACTCCAAACCAAAATGGTCATAGGCCCTTTTAGTGGCCATCCTTCCTCTAGGCGTTCTAATAATAAAGCCTATTTGCATTAAATAAGGCTCATAAACATCTTCTACTGTTCCCTTATCTTCACCAATAGCAGCTGAAATCGCATCAATTCCAACTGGCCTACCGTTGAATTTCTCAATCATTGTAAGTATAATTCTTCTGTCAATATTGTCTAAGCCAAACTTGTCGATTTCAAGAAGGTTAAGTCCCTTTATGGCAACCTTAGTTGTTATAACTCCGCCTTCCTTTACTTCAGCATAGTCTCTTACTCTTTTCAAAAGTCTATTGGCAATTCTCGGTGTTCCCCTTGATCTTCTTGCAATTTCTAAGGCTCCCTCTTCTTCTATGGGAACATTTAAAATTTTAGCCGACCTCATTATAATCTCAACTAAAGACTTTGTATCATAAAGATCAAGTTTCAACATTACCCCAAACCTATCTCTAAGAGGTGACGTAAGCATACCTGCCCTTGTTGTGGCACCAATAAGTGTAAAAGGTGCAAGGTCAAGTCTAATTGATCTTGCAGAAGGTCCCTTACCTATTATTATATCTAAAGCATGGTCCTCCATAGCAGGATATAAGATTTCCTCCACAGACTTATTTAGCCTGTGAATTTCATCAATAAATAGAACATCGTCATTATTTAAATTTGTAAGAATACTTGCTAGGTCTCCCTGCTTTTCAATTGCAGGGCCAGATGTAACCTTTAGGTTAACCCCCATCTCATTGGCAATTATGCCAGCAAGTGTGGTTTTCCCAAGTCCTGGTGGTCCACTTAAAAGTGTATGATCCAAGGGTTCTGACCTGTTCTTGGCAGCTTCAATAAAAATTTTTAAATTCTTAACTACCTTTTCTTGGCCAATATACTCTTCTAACCACTTAGGTCTAAGACTTACCTCCCTAGCATCGCCATCAATAAGTTCTGGCTCAACTAATCTATTTTTTTCCATTATATCAACCCATTAATTTTAAAGCTTCTCTTATTCTCTCAGAAATATCAATAGAAGGATCTACCTTTTCTAGTGCTTTTTTAGCATCATATACATTATAACCTAAGGAAATTAGGGCCTCAACTGCTGAATCGTCCTTTTCTTCGATAATTTCTACATCATCAGTCATAGAAGTCAAGTCTAGGTCTAACTTCTCAACCTTATCCTTTAATTCAAGAATTATCCTTTGAGCAGTTTTCTTCCCTATACCAGGTAATTTTGTAAGAGATTTTTCATCCTTGGATATAATATATTTTGCAATATTAAAGACATCATCGCCATCAAGAATTCCCATGGCTAACTTAGGACCAATTCCTGTTACACTTGTAAGAAGATCGAAAGCATCTCTTGTTTCTATATGTCTAAATCCATATAAAATTGCCGCATCTTCCCTTAAAACAAGCCTAATGTTGATGAAAACTTCTTCATTTTCATAAAATGTGTGAAGTTCTCTTTCCACCATATTAACTATATAGCCTATTCCATTGGATTCAAGTACTAGGTATCCCCTGTCAGTAGAGTGAACTCTTCCCCTTAAAAATTCTATCATTATATCATCCTAAAACTTTCTTTAAACTTAATTGAACTTCCATGAGTTATTGCAACTGCTAAGGCATCTGCAACATCGTCAGGTTTTGGAACCTTTTCTAAGTTTAAAATAATTCTTACCATCTCTTGAACTTGATTTTTAGTAGCCCTTCCATAACCAACTATGGCTTGTTTTACTTGAAGAGGCGTGTATTCATAAAGTCCTGCTCCAGATTCTTTGGCAGCAAGGACTTCAACTCCACGAGCTTGGGCAACTGTAATTGCTGTCTTAACATTCTTATTAAAAAACAATTCTTCAAAAGCAATGTCGTCAGGCTTATACCTTTCTATAAGTTCATTCATTTCTTCGTAGATTGTATCTAGTCTTTCTGGGAGAGGAACTTTTGCCTCTGTGGTTATTGCACCGTAATCTAAAACTTTATAAGAATTCCCTTTAAGTTCAAGAAATCCATATCCAACAATAGCTATCCCTGGGTCAATTCCCAAAATTATCAATTTATCACCACTTTAAAAAGGATAGTATAAAACTATCCTTACTTGTATCTCTTTAAAACTCTATCATTAACTCCATCCCAAAAAGCATTTCTAAAAACTCTGAAGCAATCTATGTAGAGAAATTTAGAAATCTTATTATTTAAATTTTCAATTTCAGAATCAGTTAAGTAGGAGTCAACTTCTTTTATTTCAACGTCGTCATCTTGACTTCTAAAAATAAGCTGCAAGTCTAGGTGGTCGTTTATACTTTGGATCTTACTATTGAGAAGTCTTTTTCTAACATCAGTAAGAGTGTTTTTTATAAAAATCCTTATTTGCCTATCTTTTCTTATTTCTTTAAAAACTAACTTCTTAAAAGATAAAACTTCTTCGTTTTTAAATTCATATTGAAAAAGTTTTTTTCTATTGTAAAGTTCATCTATTGTAAGGTGCTTTAAGGTTATTATCTCAAGCATATTTATGTGCTTTTTTGAGTTAAACCCAAGTCTATAACCCTCTAAGTATAAGTAAAGTTCAAGCCTATTTATGTCATCATGAATAAGACTTGAGAGGTTCCTTGCTATAAGTTCAATTCCCTCTTTTTGCCTATAAACTTTTACAATATCCTTTCTCAAATTCTCAAGAGTTACGTACCTTGGATAAATATTTTCAATGGATTCGTAAACATTGTAAAGATTGAGTAAAATATTTATGCTATCCAAGTCGCCCTTGTACAAAAAGTTTGCGATTAGGTATTTTTTTATATCTTTAAAGGCAAGCCTTTTATAAGGTGTCTGATTTAATTTTTCTGCCAATTCCATAAAAAAATCCTCCGTTACTTCGTATAAAATAATTATACTATAAGTCACGGAGGATTGAAATCCAAATTGTAAATGTAATGTAATTATAATAATTTAATTTTATTGTCTTTGCAGAAGTCTAAACTCTTTTCATCCCAAACACCTACTTGGACTTCTCCAATGTGTTGCTTTTCTAAAAAGAACATACAAATTCTTGATTGGCCAATACCACCACCAACAGTGTAAGGTAAGTCTGCATTTAAAACATTTTGGTGATAAGGAAGTTTAAATCTTTCAGTTGTATTTGTAAGTTCGCATTGACTCTTTAGAGATTTTTCATCAACACGGATACCCATGCTTGAAACTTCAAGAGAGTTATCTAGGACTTCATCCCAGAACAAGATGTCTCCATTTAAGTCCCAATCATCATAGTCAGGTGATCTGTGATCGTGTGGCTCACCAGACTTTAATTTATGTCCAATGCCCATGATAAACACAGCACCCTTTTCCTTACAGATTAATTTTTCTCTTTCCTTAGAAGTTTTTCCTGGATACATATCTTCTAATTCTTGGGAAGTTATAAAGAAGATTTCTTCTGGAAGCTTCTTTGAAAGAATGTATGGATAAGTTTGATTAATATATTCTTCAGTTCTTTTAAATACAGAATAAATTTCTCTTACAATTAAGAAAAGATATTCTTTATTCCTATCAGACTTATTTATAATTTTTTCCCAGTCCCATTGGTCTACATAAGAAGAGTGAATTTCATCAAGTTCTTCTTCTGCCCTAATGGCATTCATATCTGCGTAGATTCCTTCATACATATTAAAATTGTAGTCCTTAAGGGCATTCCTCTTCCACTTAGCAAGAGATTGAACAATTTCAACATTAATCCCATATTGTCTAAGATCAAAGTCTACAGCTTTTTCTCCATTTAAGTTGTCGTTAAGTCCAGTTTCAGGTCTTACAAAAAGAGGTGCAGAAACCCTTTGTAGATTTAAAGTGTTTGCCAAATCTCTTTGAAAGTAATCCTTAACTGACTTGATTGCAATTTGTGTCTCTCTAAGATCTAATTTTGTAGCACTAGAGTTGTTCCTCATCTTTTCCTCCCTAATTATAAAAATCTTCCACCCACATTGAGTGAAAGATTTCTTTTAAATATATTGTATATCAAAATCTCCTTGAAATTGGAGACTTGATTCAATAACTAAAACAGAAATATTTGTACAAAGATTTAAAGCAAAATTCAAATCATTATCAAAGGAATGATTTGACTCCTTGTATTGGTCTATTACATCTATTAAATACTTCTTAACTCTTTCTTCAAGCCTCATGTCAGAATCTTCTAAAAAACTAATATCATTTATACTAATTACAGATGAAAAATCTTTTTCTAGATATTTATTTTCTCTTGCATAAAGAGCTAAGTCTTGTTCGTACTTAACGTGTTTTCTCAAATTTTCTACGAAAGTCATTCTGTAGGCGTGAGGATAGCAAACAAAATCACATAGATAGTGCATTATTATGCCAAGCCTCCTGCTCACATAGTTAATTAATAGTTTGCTTTCATTTCCTTCAGAATAAGAAAACCTTGAAAAGAAAATTAATTTTGTAATTTCTTTTGCTATATAGTCTCCAGATTCGTCGAAATAATGTCTCTTCAACTTATAATAAGGAAGGACATCGGGAGCAACTGATCCCCAAAGCATTTTTTCTAAATTTAAATTGACATTGTATTTATCTTTTATTCTATCGTGGACAATTTTTGCCACGATTTTATGTGTATCTGGTAAAATTTTTAAACACATCCTAATTAAAATTTTTCAACATCTTCACAAAATGATTTTATACTTTAATAGTTAAATTGTCAATTTTTAGTTTGTTTTGTCAAGTTCCTTTGATATTACATCCCAAATATTTGGAGTTTCAAACCCAAGTCTCCAGCTTCCAACACCTGCTAGGTTGTATTTATTAACAAGAGATACCTTTTTCTCAAGTGAGTTTGCATCTTCAATCCAAATTTTATAGTCTGCATTGTTTTCTTGATATTCGATATAATTTTGTTGTGACTCTTTGTCCCAAACTGGTTTTAAACCTTTAGCTGCAATTATTCTTGCAACTTCATCCATAGAAATTGTCTTAGAAGTTACCTTGCCGCCAGCTTCTTTCCATATTCTTGTATAAAGTGGAACTCCAAGAATCATTTTTTTATTTGGAATATTTCTAAACAATACATTGACAGATCCCTCTACCCATTTATATTGGGCAACAGATCCAGCCTTATCAGAAGATCCCCAGTGTTGGTCGTAGGCCATTACTACCATGTAGTCAGCTATCTCAGCGAGAGACTTTCTGTCATAAGGTTCCTTTGTAACATCAGCTGATATTTGCGGTGTAACGTCAACAGTTATTATGAAGTCATCTCCTGCTGCTTGTCTAAATTCTCTTACAAAGTCTGTTATATAATCTCTATCGTCAATCTTTGTATGTTCGAAGTCAATGTTTATTCCCTTCATGCCATACTTTTTGCATAGCTCAAGAGTTTTATTTATAACCTTTTTACGAGTGTTTTCATTTGATAGGGCCTCATGAGTTATATTTGGATCAAAGGAGTTATCAAGATATGCCCAGACATCTATTCCTAAGTCCTTATATTTTTTAATATAATTTTGATTTCCCCTGTCAATCATATCTCCATTTCCATTTCTAATGGAGAACCATGTTGGAATTATTACATCAAGTCCCTTTATGTCTTTAATTTGGTTTATCTTGTCTTCAGAATGTTCTGCATAAGTGTAATCCCAAGTTAAGTTAATTGGACCGTCAGATGTATTTTTTGAAGTTGACTTTAAAGATACTTTTTCAAAATTTTCGTCAAGGTCCTTCTTTAAAACATATCCGGCATATCCTTCTGGCATCCTAACTTTGTAGAACTTACCCTTTTCTTCATATACATAAAGTTCTTCTCCCTTTGGAAGCTTCTTTATAATTGGGCTCCTCTTAGAAGCAGATTCTCTTAATAGAGTTTCTGATGTAGTCTTAGTTAGGTCATACTCCTTGTCCCTGTAGTCAAGAAGCAATAGTCTAATGTCCTTGTTGTACCTTAATCTAACATCATAGTCGTAGATAAAGGCTTCAATTGGAAGCATAATCTTTCCATTTTTTTCAATAACAGGAGCTCTTAAATCAATTGTCCCGCTGTTAAACTTTGCTTCATATTCATTTAATTTTAAAATTTTATTAGCATGATTGTTGTTGATTTTTACTTCACCTGTTGACTCATCATATTCGATTCCCTTATCAAGGTATTCTTTTATGTAGTCTAGTGAAAGGTAAATCATTCCATCTTCAATACAAAAGTCGTCTTTATCAATGTCTTTGTCTTCTGTCAAAAAGTTAAACTTATCGTACTTAGTTGAGATTTTGCTAGTTCCTCTATTTTCAACAAATAAAAATGCACCAGCTGCTAGGACTACTATTAACAAGAGTCCCATAAAAAGTTTTTTCATATTTATCACCCTTTATTAAATTATTTGCTCAAAATAAAAGATACTAAAAATAGGACTTAAAGTCCCATTCTCAGTAATTTGTCTTTTCTCTAACTTTTGCAGCCTTACCTTGTCTATCTCTAAGATAGTAAAGTTTAGCACGTCTAACTCTACCCTTTCTTGTAACTACAAGATCAGCAATTCTTGGTGAGTTAAGTAGGAAAGTTCTTTCAACTCCAATACCGTAAGAAATTCTTCTTACTGTGAAAGTCTTTCTAGCGCCTTTTCCTTGAATTTTTAAAACAGTACCATCGAATACTTGGATTCTTTGTCTTTCTCCTTCGATAATTCTGTAGTGAACGCTAACTGTATCTCCAACATTAAATTTAGGTAAGTTTTCATTTATTTGTTCAGCTTCAATAGCTCTAATATAATCCATTGTCTTTACCTCCTTCCAGTAAATCTTTCAAAATATCTTTTTCTTCATCATTTAAAGTCTTATCTTTTAATAAGTCTGGCCTTTTCTGTAAAGTATTTTTAATAGACTCTCTAAGTCTATACTTCCTTATTTTTTCATGATCTCCACTTAAAAGAATATCTGGAACTTCAAGTCCTCTAAATTCTCTTGGTCTTGTGTACTGGGGATGTTCTAAAAGTCCATTGTAATGTGATTCATCCTCAAAGGACTCCTCACTTGCAAGTACGCCATCAAGTAGTCTTGACACGCCATCAATAATAACCATAGATGCCAACTCTCCACCAGTTAAAACATAATCACCAATGGAAATTTCTTCATCTACATAATTTTCAATGACTCTATTGTCAATACCTTCATAATGACCGTTGAGAAGAATTATGTGTTCTTCTTCTTTTAGTTCTTTTAACTTATCCTGTGTAAGAACCTTGCCCTGTGGGGACATATAATAAACTTTGGAATTTTCTGTCTTTACAGATTCTATTGCCTCTACTATTGGTTTAATTTGCATCAGCATACCAGGTCCACCGCCATAGGGATAATCATCAACTTGTAAATATTTGTTGATGGCAAAATCTCTAATATCTACAGTTTCTAATTCTAATTTTCCTTGGCCAATAGATCTTCCAACAATAGAAAAATCTCTAATATTATTTATGAAATCGGGAAATAATGTTAAAACACTAATTTTCACAAAATCATTCCTTCTATTAACTTAATAGTTATTGTTGAATCTATCTTTTTAATAAATTCTTTTACTCCTGGCACTTGATAAGTTTCCTTATCCTTGCCTTCTATGACAAAAATATCATTAGCGGGATATTCCAATACTTCCTTTAAGACTCCAATGTAATTACCATCAGTGTCATAAACTTCTTTTCCAATTAAATCGGAAACATAATACTGGTCTTCCTCAAGTTCTAACCTGTCTTCATCTTTAATATAAATGTTAGATCCCTTTAAATTTAGGACATCATTTATATTTTCATAACCTTCAAAGCTTAAGTAGACAAAATCATTAACACGAACTCTTTTAATAAAAAATTCTTTTAAATCTTCGCCTACAAAGACGCTTTCCAGTTTAGAAAACCTCTTTTTGTCAAAGGTATAAGGATCAACCTTAAGTTCTCCCTTAATACCATGAGTATTAATTATTTTACCAATGCAAGTAATTGAATCTTTAATATTCTTCAATTTCCAAATTAACCTTTACATCTTCTTTTAGTGAAACAGCTTTTAAAATTGCTCTTATTGCCTTAGCAATTCTGCCTTGTTTGCCAATAACTTTTCCCATATCATTTGATGCAACTTTAAGAGTAATATCAATTGAATTATCATTCTTAGTCATTGCCACATCAACTGAAGAAGGATCGTCAACTAAAGATTTAGCAATATATTCAATTAATTCAACCATTTGGTCCTCCAAACATACTGTTATTCAGTAGCTTCTGATTCACTTGCTTCTGCTGTATTATTTGAGTTTGCACCAGCGCTGTACACTGAGTTTTCTCTGAAAAGTCTGTCAACTGTATCAGTAGGTTTTGCACCATTCTTAATCCAGTTGTTAGCTTTTTCTGCATCTACAACAACTTCCTTAGGAGTTGTAAGTGGGTTATAATAACCAATCTCCTCGATGAATTTTCCATCTCTAGGACTTCTAGAGTCTGCTACAACTATTCTATAAAAGGGTTTTTTCTTAGCACCCATTCTTCTAAGTCTAATTTTAACTGCCAAATTATTCACCTCCACAAAAAAATTTATATATTAAAATATATAAGCTAACTTAAAAGGAAAAAGGTAATTTAAACTTTCTCTTTCCCATTGTCTTGGACATGTTTCCAAATTGTTTCATCATCTTTCTCATGTCCTTAAACTGTTTAATCAGTTTGTTTACATCGGCTGGACTAGTTCCAGATCCCTTTGCTATTCTCTTCCTTCTGGAAGAATCTATAATTTCTGGCTTTTGTCTTTCCTTCTTTGTCATGGAAAGAATAATAGCCTCTACCTTAGCAAATTCATTATCAGGTAATTTAATACCCTTTAGAGCCTTGCTGTTCATACCAGGAATCATTCCTATTATGTCTTCAAGTGGCCCCATGTTTTTCATTTGTTGCATTTGGTCTAGGAAATCTTCAAAAGTGAAAGTTGACTTCCTAAGTTTTTCTTCAAGTTCCTTTGCCTTTTTATCATCAACAGCTGACTGTGCCTTTTCGATTAGGGAGAGCACATCTCCCATTCCAAGTATTCTTGAAGCCATTCTATCTGGATGAAAGACTTCAATGTTGTCCATTTTTTCGCCACTTGCGATAAACTTAATAGGAACATCTGTAACTGACCTAATTGAAAGGGCAGCTCCACCTCTTGCATCACCATCAAGCTTAGTTAAGATAACACCTGTTAACTTCAACATGTCGTCAAAGGTATCAGCAACATTTACTGCATCTTGACCTGTCATTGCATCAAGGACAAGAAGGACTTCTGAAGGTTCAAGAGCCTCGTGAATATCTTGAAGCTCTTTCATAAGGGCTTCATCTATGTGAAGTCTACCTGCAGTATCTATGATGACAACGTCATTTCCATTTTTCTTGGCATGCTCAAGAGCTGCCTTGGAAATATCAACTGGAGAAATCTTATCTCCCATAGTAAATACTGGTGTATCAACAGACTCACCTACAACTTGAAGTTGTTTTATAGCTGCGGGTCTGTAAACGTCACAAGCAACTAAAAGAGGTCTCTTTCCATCTTTTTTTAATTTATTGGCAAGCTTACCACTTGTAGTAGTTTTACCTGCACCTTGAAGACCACACATCATTATAACAGTTGGTTTCTTTGAGAAGTCAATTTTAACCTCGCTAGTACCCATTAAACTTGTGAGTTCTTCATTAACAATTTTTATTACTTGCTGGCCGGGAGTTAGGGATTCTAAAACTTCTTTTCCCAAAGCCCTTTCTTTTACTGTCTTAACAAAGTCTTTTACAACTCTGAAGTTTACGTCAGCTTCAAGAAGTGCAAGTTTTACCTCACGCATTGCTGCGTCAATATCTTTTTCAGATAATTTACCTTTACCTCTTAAATTTTGCAAAGTATTTTGCAATTTATCGGATAAACTTTCGAATACCAAAAATCCACCTCCTAGTCAAAAAGTATTTCTCTAAGCTCTTTAATTTTTAAATTATTGTTTTCACTTAGACTTTCTTTTTCTATACTTTCTAAAATTCTTTCTATTTTTTCATTTTTTATTTCTTTATTAGCTTCTTCTTTTTTTGCATTTTTTATTAACTCAAGTTTTGCTTCAAACTCCTCTAAGTTGTTCTCTGCTCTCTTTAAGTTGTCGAATACTGCTTGCTTAGATATATTAAGTTCAGATGAAATCTCGTTAATTGTGCAATCATAAACATAATACATTAGGGCAGCCTTCTTCTGCTTTTCAGTAAGAAGCTTTCCGTAGAAATCAAGTAACCTGTTCATCCTGAAAAATTTCTCATTCATTATATCACCATTTTTCTTGAGAGGTCAACCTCTTTACTTGACCTATCTAATTCTAACTAATAGCCCACTTAATGTCAACAATTATTTTAAATTTTTTTAGTTTTTTTATTGTTTTCTAGGTTTTTTTTCTATTATCTGTAGACACCCAATTCAATGACTTTAATAACTTTTTAAATTTTTATAAAATAACAAAATCATATAACGTCATAAGACTTTATGACTTCCTAATTTCCTATTAGTTTATAAGTTTTATGACTTAATAGGTTTTTATAACTTCATAAAATTTTATTTTTGAAATTTTCAAACTCATTAAAATAATTTTTCCACAAGAAATCCTTCAAATAATTTTACAAAAACCATCACTTAAAAGTTAGCAATAAAAAAGTAGGCCCTAAGACCTACTAAATATTTTTATGAATTTTAACCAAAAATTGTTTCTAAGAAGTTATCGATGTTGAAGTCTTGAAGGTCATCTATGCCTTCCCCTACTCCAATTAGCTTAATAGGAATTCCAAGTTCTGATTGAAGGGCAACGACAACGCCACCCTTGGCTGTTCCGTCAAGCTTTGTTAATGCAATTCCTGTTATGTCAGTTGCTTCTCTAAAGGTCTTTGCTTGGTTAATTGCATTTTGACCTGTTGTTGAGTCAAGTACCAATAAGTTTTCACGATTTGCTTCTGGGAACTTGTTAGAAATAATCCTATTAATTTTTTCAAGTTCTTTCATGAGATTAGACTTGTTGTGAAGTCTTCCTGCTGTGTCAACTATTAAGACGTCAGTTTTTCTAGCCTTAGCTGCTTCAATTGCATCGAAAACAACTGCTGCAGGGTCTGATCCTTCAGCGTGACTAATTATATCAACGTGAGCCCTATTGCCCCATTCTTTTAATTGATCAATAGCTGCTGCCCTAAAGGTATCTGCTGCACAAACAAGAACTGACTTGCCCTCTCTTTTGAATCTTGATGAAAGCTTACCAATAGTTGTTGTCTTACCAACTCCATTTACTCCAACTACTAAAATGATTACAGGCGGTTCTGTCTTAATAGGAGTATTTAATTCAGGGTTCATAAGTTTTTTTGCTTCTGCCATTAAAAGAGGCTTAACTTCTTGTGGGTCATTTATCTTTTCCCTGATTATTGTTTCACGCAAGTTGTCAATTAGCTTCATTGTGGTTTCCATTCCAATGTCTGCTGATATTAAAATATCCTCAAGGTCTTCAAGCATTTCGTCATCAATCTTGACATAAGCACCTAGGACAGTGTTGATTTTAATTCCAACTTCTTTTCTAGTCTTGTCTAGACCTTCCTTTAGTCTTTGGAAGAGTGAAACTTTTTTTGGCTCTTCTTCTACTACTTCTTCAGTATTTTCAACTTCCTTAGTTTCTTCTTTTGCTTCTTCTCTAGCTTCTTCCTTTTGTTCTAGAGCATCTTCAATAACTTCCTTGTCCTTGAAGGCTTCGTCTGTATCTTCTATTTTTTCTGAAGTTTCCACATCTTCTTCAGAAAGTTTTCCTTCTTCAGAAACTTCTTCTAGTTTTTCATGAATTTCTTCTATTTCTTCTGCTTGAGCTTCTTCTCTTGCTGCTTCCTTTTGTTCTAAAGCATCTTCAATAACTTCCTTGTCCTTGAAGGCTTCATTTGTGTCTTGGATTTTTTCTGAAGTATTTACATCTTCTTCAGAAAGATTTCCTACTTCAGATACTTCTTCTAGCTTTTCATGAATTTCTTCTATTTCTTCTTGGACTTCTTCGTCCTTAAATTCTTCATTTACTTCATCATGAATGAGCTGTTCTTCTTCTAAATTTGCTACTTCAGACTCAGTTTCTTCGGCAAGATTCTCTTCAATTAACTCTTCCTTGTTTTCCTTGTCGTCTTTTTTCTTAAATTTATCCTTAAACCAATTAAACATATCTATCTCCTAATCCTTTAATTTTACAGAGAACAATTTACTAATTCCCTTCTCTTCCATTGTAACACCATACATAGTCTTTGCAATCTCCATTGTGAGCTTCCTGTGAGTTATGATTATAAACTGAATTCCTTCAAGAGTTAAAAGGTAATCGGCATACCTCTTGATATTTGCATCGTCAAGAGCTGCATCAATCTCGTCTAGGATGCAAAAAGATGCTGGCCTATACTTTAATAGGGCAAACAATAGGGCAACTGCAGTAAGGGACCTTTCCCCACCTGATAATAGAGAAAGGGATTGTAATCTCTTGCCTGGAGGCGATGCCTTGATCTCAATTCCTGATTCTAATACATCTCCCTCTATGCTTATCTCTGCACGGCCGCCATTAAATAAAATTTTAAAAATTTCAGTAAAGTTTCCAGAAATTTCTTCCATGGCTTCATTAAATAATTTTTTCATCTCATGGTCAAGCTTACTTAGAATAGATTTAATTTCTTCTTTTGATTTAATCAAATCATCTCTTTGTGAAGTGTAAAAATCGCATCTTTCTTTTACAAGTTTATATTCTTCAATAGAAGAAATATTTACTTCTCCATAGTCGCGAACCTTCTTCTTTAGCCTTCTAAGAGTCCCCTCTTTCAAATCCACAAGATTATCATCAATAAAGTCGTAATAATCCTGAATGTCGTAATCTTCCCTTAGTCTATCCACTTCACTAGAAATTTTATTCCTGTTCATTTCAATTTTTAGTTCAGTTTTTTCTATTTCAGAACTTATTATAAGGGATTTTTCCTTAAGGTTTGAAAGCTCCTCCCTCTTATCTAGGTAAGTTTTATTTTTCTCATCTAAGTCCTTCTTAACTTCTTCTAATTTGAGATTTAAGTTTTCTATTGATTCCCTAATCTCTTCAAGAGATTTTTTATTTTCTTCATTAGATTTGGTCTTCTCTTCAATATTAGCTTGAGACTCTTCTAATATTTTCTTATTATTCTCAAGTTTTTCTTCAATTGAAGATATTTCAGACTTTATTCTTTCAATTTCTCTGGACTTGTAGAGGATTTTTTCTCTATTTTCCCTTTCAAGTAATTGAATTTCTATTTTTTCATCCTTTAGACCTTCGATTTCCTTTGAAAGTTTTTCTAGCCTATCTCCGCTATCAACTTCAGCCAAGAGTTCTTCAAGCATTTTATTCTTGCTTTCAATTTGTATCCTGTTATCTTCTAAACTACTTATATCAGCTTTTATATTTTCTTCAAGCTCTTCTCTTTCTCTTACATACTTGTTTAAGTACTGGGAGTTAAGCTCATTATCATTTTTATTTTTGTAAATGTTTGATTCTATTTCATTTATCTTGAGGCTTAGAGAATTTCTTTTTTCCATGTAAGATCCTGCAAAATCATTGAGGTTTGAAATCTTTTTTTCAACTTCTTCCTTTGCTGCTTCAACTTTTTTAAGCTGGCTTTGAAGAATCTTAAATTTGTTTTGGAAATCAGTAATTTCATTTTTACGCAAGATAAAAGAACTGTTGTAGTTGTTAAGTGAACCACCTGTGATGGCACCCGATGGATTAAAGACTTCTCCCTTTAGAGTTACCACCTTAAGCTTATGTTTTTTTGAAATCCTTGAAGCATTTTTAAAATTGTCAGCTATTATAACTCTTCCCAACAAGTTATAAAAAATCCCCTTAAATACTTCATCAAATTTTATTAAATCACAAGCTAGGCCAACCATACCTTCTTCTTTGGAGTTAACGCTTACTCTACTTCCAGAAACCCTATCTAGTGGAAGAAAAGTTGCTCTTCCCATCTTATTATTCTCCAAAATTTTTAACATCTCTGATGTATCTTTTGTAGAGGATACAATGATGTTTTGGGACATGGACCCAAGGGCAACAGAAATTGCCCTTTCAAAATCTTTTTCAACATAAAATTTTTCTGCAACTGGACCATAAAGTGAATCCTTGAAAATATTATTCTTAGAAGAAAAATTCATAAAGGATTTTACAGTCCTGTTGTAGCCTTCGTAGTTTGATTCCATGTTTTCAAGAATCTTTAGCCTTGCGAGGATTTCATTTCCTTCATTTCTTCTTTCTATTAGATTGGATTCAAGTTTTTTATTTTCATCATCAAGTCTTATGAGATCGTCCTTGGTCTTTTCAAAGTCTTGGTCATCTTTTTCGAGTTTCTCCCTTAGATTTTTTAATTCTAAGTTATCTCTATCAATAATTTCTTCAAATTCAATTTGATTCTCTCTTAGATTTTCTATGGACTTATCAAGATTAGACTTTCTATTGTTTTTTTCTTCTATTATATCTTCAAGGGTTTCGCTCTTAAATTTTATATTTTCAATTTCATTTTTTACTTTGTTTTTATTTTCAAAATTTAAGTTGCCAAGATCTTCTAGGTTCTTAAAGTCTGCTTCTAAATTTCTTATTAAATCTTCTTTTGCATTTAGTTTTTCAAGAATTTCTTCTTTAGAGGAATTTAATACTTCCCTATCTTTTTCAATTTCTCCTATTGATTCCCTAGCACTAAGTAAATCTTTATCTAAGCTTCCATTTTCAAAGCCTATTCTTTCAATATCCCTCTTGAGAGAATTTATTTTTTCCTCATCCAGATTTATTTCTAAATTTAACTTGTCAAAGTCTTCCTTGTGGCTATTTAATTTTTCACTAGAAGACTCGTTTTCTTCTTTTAGCTCCTCAAGTTTCTCTTGAATTTCTTCTAAATCTTGAGATAAATCTTCTCTTTTGCTTAGGATTTTATCAGAATCAGATTTTAAAACTTCAAGTTCCTTGACCTTGTTAAGTAAGTCTTCTTCACGCTTTTTCATATCCTTACAAGAAAAGTTTATGTCGTAAATCTTTAATTCTTCATAATCTTTTAAGTAGGCTTCAGCTTTTTCTGCTTGGACTTTTAAGTTTTGTTCTTGGACTTCTATTTCTGAAAGAATGTCTTCAATCCTAATTAGGTTCTCCTCTGTCTTTAGAAGTTTATTCCTAGATTGAATTTTCTTATACTTGTACTTTGAAATACCTGCAGCTTCTTCGAAGATATTTCTCCTGTCTTCAGGTTTTGAACTTAGGACGGATTCAATCTTACCTTGCCCTATAACAGAATAGCCGTCTTTACCAATTCCTGTATCCATGAAAAGTTCTTTTATGTCTTTGAGCCTACACTTCTTATTGTTAATCAAAAATTCACTCTCAAGGGACCTGTACATCCTCCTAGTTACAGAAACTTCACTATAATCTACGTTAAGGGACTTGTCCGAGTTGTCAAATACAATAGTTACCTCAGCCATGCCTAGGGGTTTTTTGGAATCAGTTCCAGAAAAAATTACATCCTCCATCTTACTTCCACGAAGATTTTTGGCGGAAGATTCACCCAATACCCAGGTTATTGCATCTGTAATATTACTTTTCCCACTACCATTGGGTCCGACAATTGCCGTAGTGGTTTCATCTAATTCAATTTTTGTTCTATTTGCAAAGGACTTAAATCCCTGCATAGTAACGGATTTTAAAAACATTTGCTCACCTGTAGTAGTTTCTCACATCAATAACTTCGTCTTTCTTTGACAAAATTTCCACTTCAAAATCAGAAAGATCCTTTTGTCTAAGATTTAATTTATCTATTCCTAATTTATTTATAATTTCCTTCTTGTTCTCTGACCCTTGTCCACTTATATTAGAAATATTTTTCCCCTTGGCAAGTAGGGTAATTTCATCAGCAATATTATTTGAATCCACAAAATAATTTATAAGTGCATTTTTAAAATAATAGGATTCAACTAATTGCCTATAAGCTGGATGAAAGGCTCCTGCCACAATATCTCCACCATAGTTTATATTGTCTGTTGGCTGAAGACCAACTCTTATGACATTTATATTATTTTTATAATAAATATTTAAAATGTCAGCCACATATTTAATTGAATCTTCTAATTCAAGAGCCTTGTAATTTCCCTTTTCCAGATTTATACAAAGGGCCGTCTCTTTTATAACAAGTGTTGGATATACTCTTATACAATAGGGCTTTAGTTTTACAAACTCCCTTGCAGTATAGAGTGATTTTTCTAAAGTATCCCCTGGCAGTCCCACCATTTGCTGAAGTCCCAGTTTAAAACCATAGGATTTAATCAAATTTGCAGCCTCATAGACACAAGAAGCATTGTGCCCCCTGTTAGATAAGATTAAAACTTCGGGATCAAGACTTTGGACCCCAAGTTCAATTATATCTACTCCATATTTTTTTAAATTTTCTAGAATTCTATCATCTATGGCATCGGGTCTTGTTGAAAGTCTAATATACTTTACAAAACCCTTTTCTTTATAGCTATGAGCCACTTTTAAAAATTCACTTTGCTCTTCAAGAGGTATAGCTGTGAAGCTTCCGCCATAAAAGGCAACTTCAACATTATCCTTCCTCTTAAAATAAGAAAGATATTCCAAAATAGTATCTTCAACATCACTATTTGAAATATCTGTAGACATCCCTGTAATTTTTCTCTGGTTACAAAAAACACAATCATTAGGACAGCCGTAGTGAGGAATGAAAATAGGTATTATATTTCTCTTAGCCATTCCTTCTCCTTTCAAGAGCCTCTCTTGCAGCTTCTTGCTGAGATTCCTTCTTTGTCTTGCCAGATCCTTTTCCAGCCAAAACTTCATCTAAGTATAATTCTGTAAAAAAGGTTTTGTCGTTATCTGGTCCTTCTTCCCTCACAAGTTTATACTCAGCCTTTTGCCCAGACCTTTGGACCTCTTCTTGAAGCATGGTTTTAAAGTCAACATTAAAGAGTTTATAAGCATCTTCTTTTAAGAATTCATCAAATAAATTCAAAACAATTTTCTTTGCATTATTGAAGTTCGAATCCAAAAAAATAGCACCAATCAAGGCTTCTAAAGCATCAGCAGAGGTTGACTCCCTCTTGCTACCACCATTTTTCTTTTCCCCTTTACCAAATCTTATAAAGTCTCCAAGTTCCAAACCCTTGGCAATGAAAAATAAGACTTTCTCATTAACAGACTCTGCCCTCATCTTAGTTAAGGACCCTTCAAGGTCTCTTGGAAAGTTCTTATAAAAATACTCCCCAATAACTAGACCAAGGACAGCATCTCCAAGAAATTCAAGTCTTTCATTACTTTCATATTGTTTCATCTTGTTTTCATTGACATAGGATGAGTGAGTTAGGGCTGTTTCTAAAAGACCTTTATCCTTAAAATCATAATTTAATTTTCTTTCAAGATTTTTTAAATTGGAAAAGGTCATTTGATTACTGTTCCAAATCTTCTACGTATTCTATTACATCGCCAATAGTCTTTAACTTTTCAAGGTCTTCTTCAGAAACCTCTGTCTCAAATTCTTCTTCTATTGTCATTACAAGTTCAACAAGCTCAATAGAATCAGCATTTAAGTCATCTTGAAAGTTCATATCTTCTGTAAGATCATCCTTATCAATGTTGAATTGTTCAGCAATAATTTGTAAAATTCTATCCTTCATTATTTTTCCACCTTATCCTTTATTTTATCTACAATATTAGATTCTACTATATCTATGGCATATTTTGCAGCATTTTTTATGGCTCTGGCATCAGAATTTCCATGAGCCTTAATAATGTTGCCATCAATTCCCAATAAGATTGTTCCCCCAACTTCTTTAGCATCTAGCTTTTTAAACTTATTCATTAAAAAGTCAGTGAAAGCTTTTTTACTCTTATCGTCTAAGTCTGAAGTTGCAATACCGTGGAAAAGGCTTTTTGTTGCAAATTCCACTACTCCCTCAATGGATTTAAGAAGAACATTTCCATCGAATCCATCACAAACTAGAAGGTCCACATCATTATCCATAATTTCTCTAGCTTCAACATTTCCCACAAAGTTGAGATCAGATTCTTTTAATCTTTGGTAGGCTTCCTTATAAAGTGCATTGCCCTTGCCTTCTTCTACCCCTACATTTAATAGTCCAATTTTTGGATTTTCTATCTTGTAGTATTCTCTTAAGAATACATCACCAAGGATTGCAAATTCTTCTAAAAGTTCTGGGCTTGTGTCCATGTTGGCGCCAGAATCTATTACAAGCGTATTAGATTTTAAACCTGGTATTAAAGTTGGAAGAACTCCTCTTTTTATTCCCTTAATTCTTCCTACAATAAAGATTCCGCCACCTAAAAGGGCGCCAGTACTTCCTGCAGAAATAAGTGCTTGGGCCTTCTTTTCTTTTAAGAGAGTCATAGCCTTTACAATAGAAGATTCTTTCTTTTTCCTTAAAGCGAGAACAGGTTCTTCATTGTTCTCAATGTTTTCACTTGCATCCACTATCTCTACTTTATCTTTATCATAATCTAGTCCTTGAAGATTTTCTTTTATAAAGTCTTCTCTTCCCACTAGGATTATTTCTTTATTAAATTCATTGGAAGCATCAATAGCTCCCTTAATGATTTCAGCCTTATTGTCGCCACCATTTATATCAAAAATTAGTTTCATTTCGACCTCCATTAATAAATTTAATATTATATTAAATGATTAAAAAAATCAATCTTTTGCCTATATTTAATAAGATTTCTTCACTTCTCTTAAGTCAATCAAATTTATAAATTATTTTTTATAACCTATAAAAACTTTTTATTTTATAAGGCAAATATTTTAAATATTATAATGAGAGTTTTTTATTTTGTGTTAATCTTTTTCTTATTTTAAATCAGAAGTCTTTATGTTTAAAATTACAAAGTCATTTAAACTGAATTATTATTTACTACAAGTTAGTAAAAATTTATGAAACAGGATTTATCTATGACTTAGTAAAAGTTGATGACTTAGTAAAGGTTGATGACTTAGTAAAAGTTAACAACTTAGCGAGAGTTAATAACTCCGCATTAATCTATAGCTTTTTATTTACTTAAAAAGCTATGAGAAAATATTAATTTATAAAGTTTTACAAACTAATAACTTCCTACTTAATAGAAAATTATAGCTAAGTATTCTTGTTTAACTTCAAGATTAATTTCTCTAAAGAAAATATAAGTTAGCAAAATTAAAAAAGACAATAAAAAAACTCGCTCAAGTTTCCTCAAGCGAGTTTAATTTATTTATTTAGAAATTATATTATTTGGCAAAAATTATTCTTCACCGTTTGCTAGTGCAATATAGCCAGCGTATCTTGCCTTAGCATTTTCTTCAGCAACTTCGTAAAGTTTTTCTGCTCTTTCAGGGAATAACTTCTTAAGAGATGTATATCTTACTTCTCCGTCAAGGAAGTCTCTGAATGGTTTAGTAGGTTCTTTAGAGTCTAAAATGAATGGATTCTTTCCTTCTTCTTTAAGTTCAGGGTTGAATCTGTATAGGTGCCAGTAACCTGTTTCAACAGCTTTCTTTTCTTCTTCAATTGAGAAGCCCATACCTACTCTAATACCGTGGTTAATACATGGAGCGTAAGCAATGATTAGTGATGGACCATCATAAGCTTCAGCTTCTTTAATTGCCTTGTAAGCTTGGTTCTTGTCAGCACCAAGAGCAATTTGAGCTACATATACATAACCATAAGTTGTTGCCATTAGACCAAGGTCTTTCTTCTTAGTTAACTTACCAGCTGCTGCGAATTGTGCAATTGCTGCAGTTGGAGTTGCCTTAGAAGCTTGACCACCAGTGTTTGAATAAACTTCAGTATCAAGAACAAGAATGTTGATATTTTCACCAGATGCTAGAACGTGGTCAACTCCACCGAATCCGATGTCGTAAGCCCAACCGTCTCCACCGATGATCCATTGACTCTTCTTGATTAAGAATCTTTCAAGACCCTTAAGATCATCAATGATTTCATCTGCCTTGTCGTTTCCGAATTTCTTATCAAGAACTTTTAGTACATTTGCACTTGCTGCCTTAGAAGTCTTGTAGTCATCCATTCCTTCAATCCAAGCCTTGAATGCTTCGTTAGCTTCTGCGTCAACGTTAAGTTCAATGAAGTCTTCCAAAAGGTTCTTAATTCTATTTCTTGTTTGAGTTTGAGATACAGCCATACCATATCCATATTCAGCATTGTCTTCGAATAGGGAGTTAGCCCATGATGGTCCATTTCCGCATTCGTCAGTACAATATGGCATTGATGGTGCTGATCCACCCCAGATTGATGAACAACCTGTAGCGTTAGCAATGCTCATTCTATCTCCAAATAATTGTGTAACAAGTTTTACATATGGAGTTTCTCCACAACCTGCACAAGCTCCTGAGAATTCAAGATATGGAGTTTGGAATTGACTGTTCTTGAAGTTGTTAGGTTCAATGTTTTCTTGTTTAGATTTTACGTGTTCAAATGCATATTCCCAGTTAGCTGCTTGAACGTCTAATTCATTTTCGAACGGTGACATAACAAGTGCTTTTTCTTTTGCTGGACAAACTTGAGCACAGTTTCCACAACCTGTACAGTCTAGTGGAGAAATTTGCATTCTGTATTCGTAATTTTCAAGTCCCTTACCTCTAGCCTTAATTGTTTCAAAGCCTTCTGGTGCGTTAGCCTTTTCTTCTTCGTCAGCAAGGAAAGGTCTAATTACTGCGTGAGGACAAACTAGTGAACATTGGTTACATTGGATACAGTTTTCGCTCTTCCAGTGAGGAACATTAACTGCGATACCTCTCTTTTCGTAACGGCTTGTTCCTGATGGGAATGTACCGTCAACCATGTTGCTGAAAGTTGATACAGGAAGATCGTTACCTTCTTGTCTGTTCATTGGAATTAGGATGTTATTGATAAATTCAGGAGCTCCCTTAATCTTGAAGTCCTTAGTTGTATCAGAATCTTTCCAAGAATCTTTAACTTCTACTTTGTGAAGAGCTCCAATACCTTGATCTACTGCAGCGTAGTTCATGTTAACAATATCGTCACCCTTAGCACCGTAATCTTTTACGATAGCTTGTTTTAGAAGTTTAACAGCTTCATCTAGTGGAAGTACTTGAGAAAGGTTGAAGAATGCAGCTTGCATTACCATGTTAGTTCTTCCGCCAAGTCCAACTTCTGCAGCTATTTTAGTAGCGTTAATTGTATAGAATTCAATTTCATTTTCAGCAATATATTTCTTCATATATCCTGGTAGGTGTTCATCAAGTTCTTCGTCATTCCAAATAGTATTTAGAAGGAACTTTCCACCTTTCTTAAGTCCTCTTAATAGGTCATAAGAGTAAACATAAGATTGTTTTGAACATGAAATGAAATCAGTTTCTGTTAGTAGGTAAGTTGATGTAATTCTGTTGTGACCAAATCTTAAGTGAGACATTGTAACTCCACCAGATTTTTTAGAGTCATAATCAAAGTAACCTTGTGCATACATGTCAGTGTTGTCACCGATAATCTTGATTGCAGATTTGTTTGCACCTACAGTACCGTCAGATCCGAATCCCCAGAACTTACATCTAATAGTTCCTTCAGGTTCAGTTGTGATGTGTTCTTTAATTTCAAGTGATTTGTGAGTTACATCATCAACGATACCAATTGTGAAGTCATTCTTAGGTTGGTCAGCCTTAAGGTTTTCGTAAACTGTTAAGATATCTGTTGGGTTAGTGTCCTTTGAACCTAGACCATAGATACCACCAACGATAAGTGGTTTCTTATCTGATTCATAGAAAGCATCTCTAACATCAAGGTAAAGTGGTTGTCCAACTGCTCCCTTTTCCTTAGTTCTATCAAGAACTGCAATTCTTTCAACAGTTTCAGGAATTGCTGCCATTAAGTGTTTAATTGAGAAAGGTCTGTAAAGGTGAACTTTAACAAGTCCAGTCTTTTGTCCCTTTGCGTTTAGGTAATCAACAACTTCTTCAATTGTTTCAGTTACTGATCCCATTGCTACGATAATGTCAGTAGCATCTTTTGCACCGTAGTAGTTGAATAGGTTGTATTCTCTACCAGTTAATTTAGAAATGTCCTTCATATAACCTTCAGTGATATCAATGATATCAGTGTAATAGTGGTTTGAAGCTTCAATTTCTTGGAAGTAGATATCAGGGTTTTGTGCAGTACCTCTAATTTCAGGTCCATTAGGGTTAAGAGCTCTTTGTTTGAAAGCCTTAACTGCTTCTTTATCTACTAGTTTTGCTAAATCATCGTAATTAAGTACTTCAATTTTTTGAACTTCGTGAGATGTTCTAAAACCATCAAAGAAGTGAATGAAAGGTAAACTTCCCTTGATAGCAGCTAAGTGAGCAACGCCAGCTAAGTCCATTGCTTCTTGAACTGAACCAGATGCTAACATAGCAAGTCCTGCAGCTCTTGCTGCCATAACGTCTTGGTGGTCTCCAAAAATTGAAAGTGCGTGTGATGCTAGTGCTCTAGCAGCAACGTGGAATACACCTGGAAGTAGTTCCCCTGCTATCTTGTACATGTTAGGTAGCATAAGTAATAGACCTTGAGATGCTGTGTATGTTGATGTTAGTGATCCAGCTTGTAGTGAACCGTGAACAGCTCCAGCAGCTCCTCCTTCAGATTGTAACTCCTTAACCAATACTTCTTGACCGAAGATGTTCTTTCTTCCGTGAGAAGCCCAAGCATCAATGTGCTCAGCCATTGGTGAAGAAGGTGTGATTGGGTAAATACAAGCAACGTCAGAAAACGCATAGGCTACGTGAGCGGCTGCTTCATTACCGTCCATTGTTTTAAATGTTTTAGACATATTTGCCTCCTAATTATTAATAATATAAATATTAACTAACCATACTGTTTATATTATAGAACTTAATTTAATAAATTTCAATAATATTATTAATAAAAGTCTTAGAAAGATTTAAAAATAGCGAATTGTGAAAGACGTTCCATTATACGGAATTTACTTTTTATTTTTAATTTTTTTCTTACTATTAATAATAATAAATAAAAGCTTATTATTAAGTTCTCATTAATTATCTTTAATTTCTCTTTCCACCCATAAGTCTATTGTTTAAAGCTTCTGCAGGATTGTAACCCAATTCTTTTTGCTTGTAGTTTTTAGTAGCAACTTCAATTATAAGGGCAGTGTGTCTTCCTGGCTTAACTGGTATGTCAAACCTAACAACATCTATCCCTAGAATGCTTTGGTATTTGTTGTCTAATCCCAGTCTTTCATATTCCTTTGACTCGTCCCAATCTTCTAAGTTTACAACGACTTCGATTTCTTTTTCTTCCATGACGAAACCAACACCAAACATTTTTTGAATGTCGATAATGCCAACTCCCCTTATCTCCATAAAATATTTTGTTATTTCTGGTGACTTTCCAATAAGTCTCTTATCTAAGTTTTTTATAATAACCGAGTCATCAGAAATTAATCTTGCTCCATTAGAAATAAGATCTAGGGCAGTTTCACTTTTACCAATTCCACTTCTTCCTGTTATTAAAACTCCAATACCAGAAATATCTAAAAGAACACCGTGCATCCTCATTGTTGGAGCTAGTTCATCTTCTACAAGTGAAATAATCTTACTAAAGACCTTTGAAGTTGAGTCAGGACTCCTTAAGATTGTTACATTATATTTTTTTGCAAGTTCTATGGCTTGAGGAAAAATTTCAGCATTCCTAGAAAAAATAACTGCAGGAATGTCATAGATAAATAATTTTTCTAGGGTTTCATACCTCATCTTATCTTCCATAGAATTTATATAGTGCCACTCTTGAGTTCCTATTAGTTGGATCCTGTCCTTAACAAAGTTAGAGTAATAACCATTAAGTTGTAGGCCTGGTCTATTGATGTCACTACTTTCTATTTCTATGTCCTTGTAGTCTATGGATGCATGAACAAGTTCAAATTTTAATTCATCAACTATATATTTTATTTTAACGCCCATTATTTCCTCCCCTAAAGTGCTGGTAAATGGAATTAGCACTTGCTTCATTCATGGATTCAACTTCCATTAATTCTTCTAGACTTGCATTTTTTATCTTATCAATGGATTTAAAGTGTTTTAAGAGATTTTCCTTCCTCTTTGGTCCAATTAATTTTATATCATCTAGTTCTGACTTAAACATAGTCTTGGTCCTTAAATTTCTGTGATAATTTATGGCAAACCTGTGGGCCTCTTCTTGAATTTTATAAATCATCTTGTAAGCACGTGAGTTTAAATCAATTTTAAATTCTTCATTATTGTAAATAATTCCACGAGTCTTGTGGAAGTCATCCTTTACAAGTCCACAAATTTCTAAATTTAAATTCAACTTGTCTAAGATTTCTTTGGCAGCATTGACTTGTCCCTTGCCACCGTCCATCATTATAAGGTCTGGGAAATTTGAAAAAGAAGATGACTTAGAAGTTTTTTTCTCTTCCACTCCCCTTGTAAATCTCCTCTCGATAACTTCCTTTAAACTAGAATAGTCATCTGGTCCCACAACACTTTTAATCCTAAATTTTCTGTAGTCACTTTTCTTAGAGTCGCCATCTTCAAAAACTACCATTGAGCCCACTGACTCAACTCCAGAAATATTTGAAATATCGTAGGCCTCAATCCTCCTAGGAGTTTCGTTCAGACCAAGTAGGTCCCTAATATCTTCAAGGGCCTTTTTATTTGTTTCAGCTCGCTTCTTGAACTTGTCACCGTACTTTTCTATCATATCCAGGGCATTCCTCTTTACCATTTTAACAAGTTCTTTCTTGTTGCCCTTTATTGGAACTACAATATTTACCTTATTGCCCCTCTTTTCTGTTAGCCAATCTTCCAATAATTTAATATCGAGAGGTTTTTCTTCTATTATAATTTCCTTTGGTATATAAGATGCTCCAATGTAAAATTGCTTGATAAAAGATGAAAATATTTCTTCATAAGAATCATTGTAATAGTCTCTAATCATGTAGTGTTCTCTACCAATAATTTTTCCATTCCTAAAAAAGAAGATTTGAATCAAGACTTCGTCAATTCCCTTGGCAAGGGCAATAATGTCCTTGTCATCGTTAGCTTCTGGATCAGAAATAAGTTGCCTTTCCTTTAAGTATTCAAGATTTTTAATCCTGTCCCTAATGTCTGCTGCATTTTCATAATCAAGATTTCTTGAGTAGTCCATCATCTTCTCATGAAGTTTATCCACTAGCTTGCTGTTGGAAGAGGATAAAAAATTTAGGACTTCATCTACCATTAAATTATAATCCTCATCCTTTACTTCTCCAGTGCAAGGTCCCAGGCACTTGCCAATGTAGTAGTTTAAGCAGGGCCTAAAAGGTTTTTCTTCCACATTTTCAAGATTCAAATTGCAGGTCCTAAGGGGATAAATCCTCTCAAAGGTTTCAATAGAACCATTTACTGCAAAGACATCGGGATAGGGCCCAAAGTATTTTGCTCCGTCTTTGGCAACTCTTCTTGTCTTCATAACCCTTGGAAATCTCTCGTTGACCTTAACTTTGATGTAGGGATACTGCTTGTCATCACGGAGTAGGATGTTATATTTTGGAAGATTGTCCTTTATCAAGTTGGACTCAAGCACTAGGGACTCAACTTCATTTTCTACTATTATATATTCGAAGTCGTGAATCTTTGACACCATGCTGGCAACTTTTTTTGAGGACTTACCATAGGATCCAAAGTATTGTCTAACTCTTTTTCTAAGAGATTTAGCTTTTCCAACATACATTATCTCGTCTAATTCATTTTTCATTATATAAACTCCTGGTTTGTCGGGAAGTTTATCAAGCCTTTCTCTTAAATCTAACAATTATTTATACCTCTCTCGTTGCTTCTTTCAAGTATTCTAAAATTTCTCCTTCAAGATAGGGACTTAATTTTTCAAAAACTTCCTTGTGGTAGGAATTTAAAACTTCCACTTGTCTCTTTGTCAAAAGACTTACATCAATTGCATCTAGTTCAAAGGGACAGAAGGAAATTGTCTTAAACTTATTAAAGATTGAGTCCACAGTTTGGCAGTCGTAGACAACCCTCATGATGTTTTCAATCCTAATTCCATGCTTGCCTTCCTTATAAACTCCAGGTTCATTGGAAACAATCATGCCTTCTTCCATTCTCACTGCAGGGTCTCTTGGAGAAATTCTGTGTGGTCCTTCGTGAACTGAAAGGACAAAACCAATTCCATGACCAGTGCCACACTTGTAATCCATTCTCTCTTGCCAAAGGGCATATCTTGCAATCCCATCAAGGGCCAGGTCATAAGTTCCCTTTAAGAAAACTGCGTCCATTAGGTTTATGTGACTCTTAAGGGTCAAAGTATAATCTCTTATCTCTTCTTCACTTAAGTCTCCCATGGCAATGGTCCTTGTAATATCAGTTGTCCCTGAATAATATTGGCCTCCTGAATCTACAAGATAAAGTCCCTTGTCCCCTATTATTGCTTGGCTTTCCTTTGTGGCATGATAGTGCATCATGGCAGCATTAGGGCCATAGGCTGAAATCGTGTCAAAGGAATTAGATATATAAAGAGGGTCCTCCCCACGAAGTCCATCAAGTTTCATAGCAGCTTGGTATTCCCCAATTTTATTTTTTGCATTTTTCTTCAACCAGTAGATAAACTTAAAGAGTGCCACACCATCTCTAACATAAGTTTCTTCAAGATTTTTTATCTCAACATCGTTCTTTATAGCCTTTAGGTCTTCTGAAATGTTTCTTCCAAAGATAATTTCATTCTTGTCGCAGAGTTCCTTATAAATTCTTTCGTTAATAGAGGCTGGGTCAAGATAAATTTTCTCGCCATTATAAGTTTTTAAATATTCATAAAAATCTGAGTAATCTTTTATTTCTAGGACTTTAGACAGTTCTTCTTCAATATTTTTTGTCTTAGACCTATCTGTAAACAAGATGACCTTGTCTTCTTCAATTATCATAAATGAAATTAAAACTGGAGTGTCCTTTATGTCCATGCCACGAAGGTTTAGGGTCCATCCAATATCCACAAGAGATGAAACCACAGTCATCTTGGCATTTTTATTTTTTAAAATTTCTCTGATTTTAGAAATTTTATCTTGGCAAGACTTGCCAGCATATTTGATATCCAACAAAAAGGCATCATCTGATGGAAAGTCATACCTATCTTCCCAAAGGTCCTTTATCAAATCTATATCAAGAATTTTAATATTCTTATTTTGCAATTTCTTTGAAATAGAAGAAAACTCTTGATGAGAAAAATATTCTGCATTAAGACCAAGGGTCATTCCCTCTTTCATGTTTTCTGCAATCCACTCATCGTAGTTTAAAACTCCAGCTTGCCCTTGCTTTTTAAGTTCAAAGCCAAAATCTTTTATCTCTCTTGCAGCTTGAATGTAATATCTTCCATCAGTCCAAAGGAAAGCCTCATCTCTTGTCACTACAGCAGTCCCTTGTGAACCAGTAAAGCCTGTTAAGAATTCTCTTTCCTTGTAATAGTCTGGCAGGTACTCAGACCCATGTGGGTCCTTTGATGGCACAAGATAAAAATCTATTTTATTTTCTTTCATTAAGTTTCGTATTTTATTTAAAATCACATTATCACTTCCTAAGTCCTATATTATCACAAGAGGAAATTAGGGCAAAGAAAAAAGTCCGGTCTCCCGAACTTTCTCCTTTTATATTAAATTTTTCTCATTATCGCCTTTGCTCAAAATTTAAATTTCTCATTAAAATAAGAAGTAATATACAATTTCCCACCATGTGTAACTAAGATATGCTAATAAGAATAGTAGTATTATCAATATACTTTTAATTAGTAAAGCTTGATTTTTCTTAGAAATTTTCTTATTAACATAAAAATTTATAGTTTCATACCCTCCATACAATATAGGAATGTTAATTATAATACACATTAAATTTAAATAAGAGTTTATAAATTTATCAGAACCTAAAAAGTAAATATTATATTTCCTGCCAAAAAATTTAAGACTAACAAATAATATTAAACTTAGTAATGATATTCCATACATAGTTCTTTTTTTATTAGTACGCTTATTTAATAAATAAACTAAGATTAAGTATATTATTATAGTTATAATGTAAATTAAAAGCTGTTTTGTACCCACTTTTTCCACCTCTAAATAATTTTATTTTTGTCGACTTTATATTTTCATCTCGAATATATAATACCACTTTATCTTTGTCAAGTTTTAATAAAAGAAAAAAAGTCCGGTCTCCCGAACTTTCTCCTCTTTATTAAATTTATTTTTAAAATTTAATTGTAACTTTGAATAAGTCTCCGTCAATGTCAATGTCAAAGCTTGCTCCGTGAGCTCTCACGAAGGAAGATGCTATTGATAGACCAAGACCTGATCCTGAAGTTGTTCTTGATTTTTCTCCACGAGTGAATCTTTCCATAAGTTCCTCTGCAGAAATATTAAGTGGATACTTAGAAATATTTTTTATTGTAAGCTTAACTCCACCCTCATCTCTTAGATCAACATAAACTCTTGAGTTTTCTAGGGCATACTTAGAAATATTTGAGAATAAGTTGTCTAAGACTCTTGAGAATTTTTGTCCGTCAATCTTAAGCATTACTTTTTCTTCAGAAAGATTGGAAATTATCTCAATATTGTTTTCTTTAATTTTATCTTCCCACTCGCCTATTGATTGGGCAACGAGAGAATTAAAATCAAGCTCTTGTCTATCAAGTTCAATGTTATTTGATGTTGCCTTTGAAACTTCAAACAAGTCTTCGATTAAGACTCTTAACTTGTTGGACTTTTCATTAATTATCCTTGCGTACTCTTTAGCTTCCTCTTGTGAATTATCTTCCTTTGAAAGCAAGTCAGAATAATTGAGTATGGAAGTAAGAGGTGTCTTTAGGTCGTGGCTAACATTGGTTATAAGTTCAGTCTTTAACCTTTCAGACTTTACTGCATCTTCAATAGCAAGGTCTAAGTTTGATCCAATGTTGTTAAAGTTATCAACTATGCCGTCATAAAGTCCACCAGTTTTTTCAATCTTCTTCTTATAATTTCCTCCAACTATTTCGCTTGCTTCCCTATTAATTCTCGCAACTTGGTTAATGTTTTTAAGAATTATAAAGTAGATGAAGCCTGCAAAAATAATTATTGGTATCACTATAGCTTCAGGCGCTGATGCAAACATGCCTGCAAAGAATAGAAAGAGTAGAAATACTACAATACACAAGACAAGATAAACAAGAGTGAATTTCATCTTGGCATTATTTATTTCCTTATTATCAAATTTGTCAACTTTTGAGAATTCTCTAATGCTTGCCTTAAAGGCCCTATAGATCAAAGCATTTTCTACTAAATAGTTTTCTGTATTTTTATTAAATGTGCTCTTCAGTAAGATTACAAGATAGTCTACAGTTAGTGAAATAATCACAAGACCAAGAAGGTAGAATAAATAGAAAATATACAAATTACTATAAATTTGGTTTATACTTGATATTCCTGCACTAGAAAATACAAAAATTACAAATAAAATTATCACAAGTTCTATTGGAAACTTGAAAACTTTTCGCAAGCTTCCGCTGCTGTCAACTTTTTCCATATTCATAAATAGTCCTAATAATGCTGATAAGACAGCTGTAATTAATACGCTTACTCCAATTTGCACTTGGACTTGGTCCATAAAGACATCTCTTTCAATATCTTTAAAAACTTCATCATCTAAAGATGTATAATAAGCAAACTTTAGGTTTTTAATATTGTTTTTGCTGTTCAAATCTCTAAAACTGTCATTAATTTTAGATTTAAAAGACTTGTCTATAAAATTGTAGTCGCTATCCATAAGTCTTTGGCTCTTTTGAACCTTATCAATCACTATACTATCATTAATTACTGACCCAGTAATTAAGAAGTCATTGTTTCTCATTTCAATCTCTAGGGGATCAAACTCATTTTTTTCATATTCATTAGTAAGATAAAAAGTTTTATATTCAGATTTTAATTCAGGTTGGTCTAGCATCCAATCTTCAAGATAGTCCTTTGGGTCAAGTCCCTTGGCCTTTAGGTCATCCTTCTTCTTTTGAGCTTCAATTAATCCTGGATCTGTAACAACATTTCCATTTTGGTCAAAATATTTTAGTTTATAAGACTTAACAGCAAAGTTAAATCTATTATTGGAGCTATAGTCTTCACCATAAAGAGATAGGTCTATAGTGCCGGTAATTCTATTATCTGTCAGAATTCTTCTGTAAGTAGAACTCGGATCTCTTGAAAATAAAAGTCTACCTGCCAAAAGTGATACTAGTGAAATTACTAAAATTATTAAAGCATAATAGGATAATTTGTAAGAATTTTTTTTCATTATTTTCGCCTCAAATCTTCAAACTTATATCCAAGACCCCACTGAACCTTTAAGTACATTGGCTTCTTTGGATTTACTTCGATTTTTTCTCTAATACGTCTGATGTGAACTGTCACAGTCTTTGCCTCCATGGCTGGTTCATTCCAGACACTTTCATAAATTTCTTCAATGGAAAAAACCCTGTTGGGATTCTTCATCAAGAGTTCTAAAATTTTAAACTCAATAGAAGTAAGTGCTACTGGCTTGTCCTCTACATAGGCAATTTTTTGTGACAAGTCTAACTTGATACTGCCTATCTCAATAAAGTTCCTGTCCTTTTTTAAATCATAGGCATAAAATCTTCTCAGGTTGCTCTTCACTCGAGCAATGAGTTCCATTGGATTGAAGGGTTTTTGAACATAATCATCAGCACCAATGTTGAGTCCGAAAATTTTGTCTGTGTCCTCTGATTTTGCAGATAGGATAATTATTGGGACAAAGGAAACTTCTCTTAGTTTAATTATTGCTTCCTCGCCAGAAAGTTTTGGCATCATGAGGTCCATTATAATTAAATCAATTTTTTCATTTTTAAAAATTTCTAGAGCTTCAAGTCCATCTTCAGCGTAAAAAATTTCAAAGTTTTCATTTTTTAGATAAATTCCAATGGACCTTGCGATTTCCTTGTCGTCCTCGGCAATTAAAATATTGTACTTATCCATTACATCCCTCCTTCTGACTTTATAATAGCAAATAATAATTACAAAACTTCTTACAAATTCTTACAAAAATCTTAAATCGTATTTAAAATGCTTTTATTGCAATTTCTCTTGCAAGATAGATGGCAAAGAGAGACAAAATCATGCTAAGAAAGGCATAAAAAATTCCTGTACCAAACTTTTGATTGTCTCCCAAGTTAAAGATTTCAAAGGCAAAAGTTGAAAAAGTTGTAAAGCCTCCACAAAAACCAACTTTTAAAAATAAAACAAGTCTGGAGTCCAAATTATTTTTCTCTGCGTAAAAGGCTATGAGGCCAATTAAAAATGATCCAACTACATTAATTATAAAAGTTCCAAGAGGAAAGTCCCCCTGACTTTTTATTGTGGTGGACAAAAAATACCTAAGTAAAGAGCCCAAGGCCCCACCAAGTCCAACAAATATATACATTTTTTCTTCCTTTCTATCCTAGAAATATTGTTACTTAAAAGTGAATGTGTTAAAATTTACTCAACATTATTATATGAGAAATGGGGTTTATTGTGAAGAAATATTATGGTATGAAACTTGAATACGAAGTTGACGACAAGCCAGATTTTTTGAAATCATCTTTACTTGGTTTTCAAAATATCTTAACTGCCTTTAGTGGAATTATTGCAGTGCCACTTAGTATTGCTGCCATAGCTGGCACAAATGTTGCTGAGACTTCTGTACTTATCTCTGCCGCTCTTCTTGCTTCGGGTATATGTTCCTTTATCCAAACAAGAGGAATCTTTAAGGGCAAGGCCAAGGTTGGTATAGGCCTTCCAACTATAATGGGAACAGATTTTGGATTTGTTCCACCAGCCAACGCTGTTATCAACACTATGGGCGGCGGCCTTGCAGGTTACTTTGGCGCTACAATTATGGGGGCCTTTTTGGAATTAATCTTAAGCTTTTTTATAAAGCCACTACTTAAGTTCTTCCCAGAAGTTGTAACTGGAACTGTAATCACTCTTATAGGTATTACTATGATGCCTGTTGCCTTTGACTGGGTGGGTGGAGGCTATGGCGCAGAAAATTATGGGGACCCACTCTTTATTGGAATAGCCGTCTTTACCTTCTTACTTATAATTTTTATAAATCATTATGGAAGGGGCTTTGCAACAACAGCATCAGTTGTCATTGCCATGACTATTTCCTACTTAATTTGTATTCCACTAAAACTTGTTGACTTCTCACAAGTTGCAGCTGCTCCATGGTTAAGACTTCCAAGTTTATTTCCCTTTGGACTTAAGTTTGATGTAAGGTTTGTCATCCCCTTCATAGCAGGTTACCTTGTTACAATTATAGAAACTGTTGGAGTTATGAAAACTCTTGGCGAAGTTTGTGAAGTTGACCTTGATGACAACGACATTGCATCTGGTGTAAGGGCAGACGCTATTGGTTCAATGCTTTCTCCTGTTTTTGGATCTGGTGCAGCCCAAACCTTTAGTCAAAACGTAGGACTTATTCCACTTACAAAATGTGCATCAAAAAAAGTTGCAATTTACTCTTCTTTTATTTTGATTATAATGAGTCTTTGTCCAAAGTTTGCAACTCTTGTTTCTATTATGCCAACACCAATTCTTGGTGGAGCAGGTATTCTTATGTTTGGAACAATTTTAGGTTCAGGCATGCAGGCCTTATCAAGAGCTAAGTTCTCATCTAAGAACTTAATGATTATTGCCGGCGGCATAGGAGTTGGTATTGGAATCACAATGAGGCCAGACATTGTTGCAAAACTTCCTACTGTAATTGCAGCTCTCTTCTCTTCAGGTATCTCTGGAGGAACTATTGTGGCTGTGGTTTTAAATATTTTGTTAATAGACAAGGAATATTAATTAAACTGCCTCAGGGCAGTTTTTTTATTTTCAAAAGTATTTTATTTATTTCCTGTGATATAATAAAAAAAGCAACTTTTAAACTCTTAATCGAAAGGATAATAGGATGAAAGATTTTTTAACAAGACCTGCTTGGATAGAGATAGATCTTGATAAATTTGAAAATAATATGAAGATAATAAGGGACAAGGTTGGAGAAAAAACTGAAGTCATGAGTGTCGTGAAAAGCGATGCCTATAGACTAGGTGCTCTTCCACTATCACAAGTTTCCCTTGACCTTGGAATAAATTACTATGCAGTGGCAACTTTATCAGAGGCCCTAAGCTTGAGAAAAAAATTTTCTAAAGTTAATATTTTGATTTTGGGTTACACACCTCGTCATCTCTATGAAGATGCCATAAGAAATCACATTACTCTTACAATTTATTCTCTTAATGATGCACTAGTTTTAAATGAGCTTGCAGGTAATTTGAAAGAAGAAGCTAAAATACATATTGCCTTTGACTCTGGCATGTCAAGAATTGGTTTCATGCCTTCAGATGAAGCAAAAAAAGAAATTTGCGAAATCTTTAAACTAGGAAATATAAATGTTGAAGGAATATTCTCTCACTTTGCAGCTTGCGAAACTGATCCAGAATTTACTGAAAGACAGTTTAAGACCTTCACGCATTTTATTGACGAGTTGGGTCAGCTTGGATGCAAATTTAAATTTAGACACATTGCAAATTCACACTCCGTTCTCTTCCATGACGAGTACGACCTAGACATGGTGAGACCTGGCATAATTCAATTTGGTTACACTGACAGTGATCATCTTCCCGAGGAATTTGGCTTAGAGGAAATTTTATCCTTGAAGGCACAAATTTCTTCTATAAGAGAAGTAAAAAAAGGCGAGACTGTTGGCTACGAAAGGTTTTATAAATGCCCAAGGGACACAAAAGTTGTAACTCTTCCCCTTGGCTATGCAGATGCCTTCCCTCGTATCCTCTCCGAAAAAATTGAAGTTTTAATAAATGGCAAGAGGTGTAAACAAATTGGTCTTATCTGCATGGATCAAATGATGGTAGATGCCACTGATGTGGACTGCAAGATTGGCGACGACGTTGTCTTAATTGGAAGACAAGGCGACGAAGAGATAAAAGTTCGTGATATTTGCATTCATTCTGGCGATTGTGAAACATCCTTTATAACCCACTTCAACAGGAGACTTCCAAAATATTATTACAAAAATAAAGAACTTGTCCACGTAAGTAAGATGGACTAATACTGGCTATGACTTTCATAGCCTTTTTTATTTTTGTTTTTTTGCGTCGCACTTATTTTATAAGTCTACATAAAAAAAAGAGAGCCTAAGCCCTCTTAATCTTTAAATTTTATTCTTCGATTACTTCTTCTGCTTCAACTTCAATAACTTCACCATCATTTTCTTCTTGGTCAAGTTGTTCCTTCACAGAATAATATTCTTTAAATACAACATCTTCAAGTTCTTTTCTTGCTTCAGCACTAATAGGATGAGCAATGTCTCTGTATTCACCATTAGGAAGTCTTCTGCTTGGCATTGCTAAAAATAATGATTCTTTGCCTTCTATTATTTTTATGTCGTGAAGCACGAATTCGTTATCAAAGGTTACAGATACTATTGCTTTAAGCTTTCCTTCAGTTGGCAATTTACGTAGTCTTACATCAGTTATGTTCATAGAAGTATCCCTCTCTTTCTTTATCACATTATAACATAATCAAGTTATATATTGAATATGTTAATTAAATATTTTCCCTGATTTTACATAAAAAGAAAAGTTAAAAAATTTTCTCACTTTAGAAAATATGTTATAATTAAAAAGAATTGGAGGAAGTAAATTGTTTGAAATTAATATAGATAAAAGTGATTACAAAAATATTTTTTTTATTGGCATTGGTGGCATTTCTATGTCTGCTCTTGCAGAATTAATGTTGGCTAAGGGTTATAAGGTTTACGGAAGCGACAGAAGTCCTTCTATTAATACAGATAAATTAGAAAAGAATGGTGCAAAAATTTATTACGAGCACAAGAAAGAGCACATTAATGGTATGGACCTTGTTATCTTTACAGATGCAATCTCCTTTGACAACGAAGAATATGTTGAAGCTGTAAAACAAAAAATTGACCTTGTTGATCGTGCAAGTTTTCTTGGAGCAGTGATGAAGAACTACGACAAATCAATTGCCGTTTCTGGAACTCATGGTAAGACTTCTACTACATCAATGCTTACAGAAATTATTAAGGACCTCGATGTCAATCCAACAATTATGCTTGGTGGCCAACTAAAAGATATTGATGGAAATATAAAAATCGGTGATGAAAAATTATTTTTAACAGAAGCCTGCGAGTACAAGGCAAACATCCTAAAGTATTTCCCAACAACAGAAATTATTTTAAATATTGACGAGGACCACCTAGATTACTTTGACAACATTGACCACATAATAAGAACCTTTAAGGGCTACGTTGATAACCTAAGAGAAAGTGATTATGTAGTCATAAATATTGATGATGAAAATGCAAAGACACTTTTACCTATTGAAAACTGTAAGGTCTTCACTTTTGGAATAAAAAATCATGCTGACCTAATGGCAAAGAATATTGAATTTAATAATGAGGGCTTCCCTACTTATGACCTCTACCTTAAAGACGAAAAAGTAGCTCACGTTGAACTTTCAGTTCTCGGAAGACACAATATTTTAAATTCTCTTGCTGCTATTGGGGCAGCCTATGTTAATGGAATCTCCATCGAGGATTCTATTGCTGGCTTAAAATCTTATAAGGGTGTTGAGAGAAGGCTAGAAGAAAAAGGATTTTACAAGGGTGCTAAGGTCATGGACGACTACGCCCACCACCCAACTGAAATAAAATCATCTATTCATGCAATTAAAAATGCTTGCAAGGGTAAACTCTACACAGTTTTCCAACCTCATACTTTTACTAGGACAAAGCTTCTTCTTGATGCCTTTGCAAATTCCTTTGATGAATCGGATGTAATTATCATCACTGATATTTATGCAGCTCGAGAAAAGGACTACGGCGATATCCACTCAAAGACTCTTAGAAATGCTATTGCTGATCACAGGGACAACGCCTTTTATATCTCTGGCTTCGAAGACATAGTTAAGTTTGTAAAAGAAAATATTTCAAAGGACGATATTTTTGTAACTATGGGAGCTGGCGACGTTTATAAAATTGGCGAGATGCTCTTAGCTGAAAATGACAATAAATAAAAAATTAGGAACTCAAATGAGTTCCTTTTTTTGTTCTTATAATTTAAATCTCCATAAAAAAATCTCCCCTCAGGGAGATCTTTTAGTTTAATATGCTCTTATTCTTTTGATTCATATTTTTATTATTTTGATTAGCATTTGAAGCCTTATTATTTGTTTCTAAGTTCTTATTGCTAATAGGCTTATTATCTTTGCTATTTTCATTAGACTTATTGTTGAATTTATTATTGGCATTCTTGTTAGAATTATTAGCTTCTCTATTGACTTCAATATTTTTGCTATCTAGGTCTTTCTTATCTTCAAAGTATGAAATTTCAATTTCACGACTTTCATTGATGTAGTTTACATTCATACCTAAGTTCTCTGCAACAAACCTAATTGGTACATAAGTCCTGTCGCCTTTAATTATTGCAGCTTGGTCAATAGCAATTTCTCTACCATCAACTGTAATCTTTTTAGAATCAATTGGAAGGATTATATTCTTGCCCTTACTATTTACTGTTACAACTCTACTATCTCCATCCCAAGCAACATCTCCACCTATTGCCTCAATTATAAATCTAAGTGGAACAAGAGTCCTTGAGTTTGAGATAAATGGTTTTGCATCCATCTTCTTTGCTTGACCATTAACTGTGTAGTTCACATCATTTATCTTCATCTTTATAAGTCTTGTGTTTTCATCATAAAGTGAAAGGCTTGCAGTTTTGCCTCCAAGTTTTACGAGAATCTTTGGATTTTTACCATAGTCATTAATTTTTATATTAAAATTATTTGGATTTACTTCTGCATTTAAATCTTCAAAGGAGTAGTTTAAAACTCTAGGAGAAATATTTATCTTTCTTCCCTTATACTCTCCTATAGCTTCAACTTTAATTTCGCTGCCCTTCTTAACAATATTGTTCTTGGTTGAAAGCTTTAAGTTGTTATAGCTTGATGGATCAGCTACATTGACTTCTTTGCTAAATCCATCTCCCTTGTCAGCTTGAAGATTAATTGTAAACTTGCCTGGAGTTAATGGAAGATAAGTTTGACCATTTAAGATATTTGCTCCATTAGAAGAGTCTGAAATAGTGTAAGTTCTTGTCTTAATATCAATTGGATTTAAAAATTCATCCCAAGCTGATTTTAATTTTAGGTTGACTTGTTCACCAACAATAGTGTCAACATCACTTTCAAATTTTCCATCAACAATCAAGCCAGTATTTTTACTTGTGTTATAAACTCCAAGACCATTTACAACTCTTCTCTCGGCTCCATTCCTCTCTGGGTTTGTTGCCCTAGTCCTGTTAAGGTCCCCAAGATTTCTAACAGCCATGGTAGTTGATCCACCACCATCGAGGTTCATAGCCTTATAGACTCCTATTTCTTGCATAAATTTTGCAAATTCAGCAATTGTTAGACCTGAAGATCTTTTAGTTCTGCCTTCAGCAGTTACTACATAAACTGTTTTACCGTCTTGGCTAATTCCAACAGCGGTCCTTGCCCTTACACCGTCAATAAATTTAATATCTCTTGTGTAGGGTTTAACAGCTCCATTGTCAACTAAAACTGCATGACCACCAATCATCATCTTCCAGTTTCTATTAGGTTCTATGTTGTATTTTATGCCTAATTTGTCTCCAACTTTTACGTTGTCTTGGATAAATTTGATAGCAGAACCAGAAAATTGTAGGATTTTCTTTCCATTAGGTATAGACATATCAAGTCCCTTATTGTAAGAAATTTGTTCAACTACATTGTTTTCATTTAATAGAACTTCTCCACCATTTTTATCTCCCCTAGTCTTAGCAGTCCAAAAGGAATCATATAATTGGATTTTATTTTGGTGGGAATACTCCATAGATGGTTGGTACCAATATTTAGTTTTGTTTAAACCATCAATAGGAAAAGATCTACCATTAGAAGCAGTGACGCTTCCAACAAACTTTGTAAGTTCTATAAAAGCCTTATCGTTGCTGTCAATTCCAAAGGACCAGATGTCATTTAAAACTGCTGGCGAAGATTTAGTCTCTCCATTAATAACTGATGGTCCTTGTGGGGCACCTTCTAACTGCATAGTGAAGAAGTCACCATTGACAAGGGCAACTGCATTAGTCCTGTTTGCCATTTGTGAAACTGTAGCCTTATTAGTATAAGTTCCTCCACCAGCTACAGTGTTAATCTTTGCATGGGGATTGTTCAAATCCACCTTTATAACATTTGCCTCTGCATTTCCTTTACTTCTCTTAACTTGGTATTTGTATCTCACAACTCCAGGAGCAATTGGCTCTTGGAATAGCAATTTGTTCTCTGCAAACACATTTGAACTTATTAAGAGAAAAAATAAAATCAATGCAATACTAATTTTTTTCTTATTCATTTAATCTACCTCACTTAATTAAAAATTATAAATCATAGCTAGGCCATTCTCAAAGAATATTAAAACTTGTAACAAAAACTTAATTATAAAAAGCAAAACCTAGATAAGAAATTTTAAATTCTCAACTAGGTCCTTAGTAAATAAATTTTTTCAATAAAAAATATCCTGTCATCCAGGATATTCTTCATCTCATTTTTTTAGAATTTCTTCAAAAGTTTTTGTGAATTCTTTTATATTTTCTAATTTTGTATCACCCATGTGGCCAACCCTAAAAGTTTTGCCAGCAAGTTTTCCATAACCATTAGAAATTAAAAATCCCTTGTTCATAAATTCTTGGCTTACTTTATCAAACTCCAAGTTCTTTGTATTCTTTACACAAGTTATTGTTGGAGAAAGATACTTCTTATTGCCAAAGATTTCAAAGTTCTCATTGGCCCATTTTTTAAAGTATTGAGACATTTCTTCATGCCTTTTATATCTGTTTTCAAGTCCTTCTTCATTAACAATATAGTTTAGTTGATATTCAGCAGCAACCATATTAGAAATAGCTGGAGTTGATGGATATTGGTAGTTGTGTTCTTTTACATACTTGTATAAAAGAAGTAAGTCAAAGTAGTGGCCTCTGTTTTCAACAGTCTTTGCCTTTTCTACTGCCTTTTGTGAAAAAGATGCAAAGCTAAGACCTGGTACAAGGCTTAGACATTTTTGTGAAGAAGTAATTGCAATATCAATTCCATACTTATCTTGATCAATTGGAGTTCCGCCAGCTGAACTTACAGTATCAAGTGCCCAAACAATGTCAGGGTACTTGTCAATAAGAGGCTTTAATTCATCTAGGTTATTTAAGATACCTGAAGATGTTTCGTTGTGAGTTATACCAACAAAATCATATTCCTTTGACTTTAAAGCTTCTTCTAACTTATTTGGATCAGTTACTTCTCCATCCTCTGCTCTTAAGATATCAGTCTCTATTCCATTTTCAAGTCCAAGTCTTTGCCATAGGTCTCCAAAAGATCCTATAGAACAAATAAGAGCCCTCTTCTTAGTGCAAGACCTAATGGCACCTTCCATAAGGCCAGTACCTGATGATGTTGAAACAAGGATTTCTTCCTTTGTTCCAAATATCTTTTGCATATTTATTGTAATTGATTTTTGAACTTCTGATGCTTCCTTAGTTCTATGTCCAATAACAGGTTTTTCAAATTGCTTCAAAACTTCGCTGCGGACAGACACAGGACCGGGTAAAAATAATTTCATTTTTGTTCCCCCTTATCTAGTAACAAATAATAATACAAATAAAATTTACCGTCAAATAAAAATCTTTGTAAGACTATCTATAATAATTTTGTTCAATCTCCTTAGATTACATTTATACCACAGAATTTGAAGCTTCAATCAAACTATTACTTATTGCTAAAATTCTATTAATTAAAATTCACTAATTTGTTTAATAAAAGAAGACAATAAAAAACTCTGTCCTAAGACAGAGCTAAAATCAAATTATTTTAATTTTGCAAAAATCATCTTGCCTGCTGAAGTTTGAAGAGCTGATGTAACAACAACATTTACCTTTTCTCCAATTAAGTCCTTGCCATTTTCAACAACAATCATAGTGCCGTCATCTAAATAAGCAAGACCTTGGTTGTGCTCCTTACCTTCTCTTACAATTAAAATGTCCATCTCTTCGCCGGGAAGATAAAGAGGCTTAACTGCATTAGCAAGCTCGTTAATATTTAAAACTTCAAGGTTTTGAACCCTAGCTACCTTGTTCAAATTATAATCATTTGTGACAATTTTTCCATTTAAATCAATGGCAAGCTTTAGAAGTTTTGAATCCACTTCAGGAATTTCTTCAATCTTTCCTTTATAGATTATGACTTCAACATTTTTTAGTTCTTGAATTTCTGCAACAGTGTCAAGACCTCTCCTGCCACGATTTCTTTTAAGTCCATCAGCAGAGTCAGCTATGTGTTGTAATTCTTCAAGAACAAAAACTGGAACAACAAGAGGCCCTTCAATAAATCCTGCTCTTGCTATGTCGAGGATTCTCCCGTCAATAATAACAGAAGTATCCAAGACCTTGGGAATGCCTGTGTGATCCTTTACAACATCCTTAGGCTTTAAACTTCTTTTAGCCGCCAAAGATGTGAGATCCCTAACTTTTTCTGATATAGTGTCCTTATTTGACATCCCAATATTAAGACCTAAATAACCAAGTATACCATAAAGTAAAATTGAAACTACTGAACCCACATAAGGGATTGGAATCTTGTAGATAGGTTGTGAAATTAAGAATGCTATTATGAGACCAAGAATTAGTCCCACTGCGCCTAGTATTACTTCTGTAAAAGATTTTGTTTGGATTTGTCTTTCCCATATAGCCAACAAATCTTCCAAGGCTCGAAAAGCCTTTGGAGAAAGCATATAAAATATAAGTGCAAATAAAAGTACAACAACAACAGAAATACCTGTTGTGATTTTTTGGCTACCAATAGCTTTTACAAAGTTTATATCTGATAAAACAGATACAATAAAAACACCGACTAATGCGCCTATTGCAGTAAATAGAAACTTAAATATTTTGGACACAATTTTTCGGTTTTTGCTAATAAAAATCCCTCCTTATCCAAAAATGGCATCATCAATTAATTTTGTCACTTCTTCAACATTTTTTTCAAAAACAAGAACCATCTCTGATACAATAATCTGCTTTGCCTCATTCAAAATCTTCCTCTCACCTGTTGACAGGGACTTTTCTCTATCAAGACTTTCAAGAGATCTTACAACATCAGCAATTTCCATTAAATCACCAGATTTTATCTTGTCAAGATTGTATCTATATCTTCTATTCCAATTTTTGGGCATAGAAACTTCCTCTTCAGAAGATAGAGCTTTTAAAACCTTCTCCATAGTATTAGCATCAGAAATATCTCTAACACCAATTTCTTTTGCATTTTTTACAGGCACCATGACCTTAAGATCATTTATAGGTAACCTCATTATGTAGTATTTGTGCACATCTCCAAGGATTTCTCTCTCTTCAATTGCTACAATTTCACCGGCACCATGCATAGGATATACAATCTTATCACCAATATTAAACATTTTTTACCTCCTATTGTCCCTTATACTAGTATAACAGAGCTTTTTAGAAAAGTAAACGTAACACTATATCATAATACCTTACATTATGCAAAGTTTTTTTTGGTGATTTTTTATTTTTATTTATTATAAATTTTATTTGTGAAAGATATAGATGGTCATTGTGAAAATTTATTGAAGTAAATTAAAAAACTATTAAATACTTTATTAATTTTTATTAAGAAGCTTGTAAAAAATTTTAATTTTGTAAGACTTTATAACTTTTCTTTTTATTCTAATTTAGTTAAAACTTAGGACTTTGTTGTTATTTACGTATCAATAAGGACTTATAAATTAGCAATTATTTTTAATCTGATAACATTTTATGACTTAATAATTATTTCCTACTTAGTAACATCTTATGACTTTGTGAATATTTCTCATTTAATAGCATCTTATGGCTTCATAATTATTTTTCCCTTAATAACATCTTAAGACTTTGTAACTAATTTTCACTTAATAAATTTTACAAGTTTACTTTTAAAAGCTCTCTCATTCTTTTTAATCATCTTAGATTTTTTCCTTCCATATACATATTGTTAGAGGGCATAAAAAAATCCCCTGACAAATCAGGGGATGTAATTTAAAAATTATCTCTTGTTAGTTCTTCTCCAGATATTCATTCTTTCTGCTTCCTTAATTAGGTCATCCCTAAATTCTGGTGCAGCGATGTTAATGATACCTTCTGCTCTTTGCCAAGTTGATTGGCCCTTGCAGTTGAACTTACCATATTCAGTTACTAGCCAGTGAGTGTTAGGTCTAGCAGCTGTAATAGCAGAGAATGTTTCAAAGTTTGGAACAATTCTTGATTCTTCCTTGCCAGTCTTCTTGTTCATAAATTTAGAAGATAGACAGATAAAGGACTTTCCACCCTTAGATAAATAAGCTCCTAGAACGAAATCTAGTTGTCCACCTGCTCCAGAAATGTGTCTTGCTCCTGAAGATTCAGAAGATACTTGTCCAAATAAGTCTACGTTAACAGCGTTGTTAATGGAAATAAAGTTGTCAAGTTGTGCAATTACTCTTGCATCATTTGTATAAGAAACAGGAGCTGCCATAGCATCAGAATTAAAATCTAAATAGTCATACATTTCCTGAGAACCTGCTGCAAAAGCATAAACTTGTCTAAATCTATCAATTGACTTCTTTGAACCACTTAACTTACCCTTCTTCGCCATATCTACGAAACCATCAACATACATTTCTGTATGAACTCCAAGGTCCTTTAGGTCAGAGTCAGCAATTAGGGATCCAACAGCATTTGGCATTCCACCAATTCCTAGTTGAAGTGTTGCCCCATTAGGAATTTCTTCTACAATTAATTCTGCAACCTTTTTATCAACTTCGCCGAAGCTTCCCTTAGGAAGTGCAGCTATTTCTGGATTTTCTCCCTCGATAATGTAGTCTACATCCTTAATATTAATTTCATGTTCGAATCCTCCAAGGCAAGTTGGCATATTTTTATTTATTTCAACAATTACCTTGTCAGCAACTTCTGTAACTGCTCTTAAGTGTGAAGCATTAAGTCCAAAATTAAAGTTACCATGTTTATCCATTGGAGGAGTTACAATAACTGCTATATTAACCTTGCAATTTTCCCTATACATTTTTGGGAGTTCTGAGTACCTTAATGGAATATAGAAACCACCTGGAGTTGTGTTAATTCTCTTTCTATCTGGTCCACCTGCGTGCCAAGAATTCCAAACAACTTTTTCTCCTGCTGGATCTTTTTTAAATACTTCTGGTTCCCAAAGAAGTACCCCACCTCTTAAATAAATTTCATTTAATTCATCTAGTCTTTCAGCAAGAGCCTTGTCAAAGGCAACAGGTGTACTTGCACCCCATGCGTAGTCAATCCACATATTGTCCTTTACTAGACCAGCAGCTTCTTTTGCTGTAATTAACTTGTCCTTATAGTCCTTAGAATAGTCCATATTTCCTCCTTAAATAAAAAATTATAAATAATCCCTTAATAGCTTGTGAGACCTTATAAACTTAATGTAATTTAAAAATTCTTCCATTACTTCTTTATATTTTTCTTCACTTGTCTCTACAACTATTTTATTTTTACCCCTTAGGTCAAATATATATGCAGCCTTTATCTTAACTTTATATAGGTTTTCATAGATTGCTGAATAAAGTATTAGTTGGTTCTCGTAGGTCTTTTTTAAGTCTTCTACACTCCCATAGCTAGTCTTTAAATCAAGAATATAATATTCGCCATTAATTTTTATAACTTGGTCAATGTAACCCTTTACAAGAAAACCTTTTAAGTCGTAGTAAAATAAAAGCTCTTTATCTATTATACACTCTTCTTCCATTTCTAAGTAGTTTAAAACTAATTCTTTTGAAAGATTTAACTTTTCAGAGTTTATCTCCTCTTCATAATATGAAAATACATCTTTTATAATGTCCTCAATCTTCTTGTTTTTTAAATCAATTTTTTTATACTTGTAGGCGAACATGTGAACAATATTCCCAAGAGTTTTGGGATCCATTATTTGATTTGTCCCTTGACCCCTTGTGTACTTGTCAATGCCCAAAAAGTACTTGTAGTAAAAGTCCTTCTTGCTTCTCTTGAAGTTTATAAAATCTGTAACTGTGTAATATTCTCTTATCCTATTTTCAAATTTTATATCTATGTCAAGTGGAATAAAGTTTTCTTCTACTTGTCTTCCTTCTATATTTGAGAGCTTATATTCTTGTAAAGCAAAAATATCTCCCAAGAGAGAAAAATAAGAACCTGCCCTTGCCTTTTCATGGTCTCCAAATAAGACTAATTCTTTTTTTGCCCTGGTCATGGCAACGTAAAGAACCCTAATCTCTTCTTCCTCATCAATCTCCCTTAATTTATTTGCGATTTCCTTATAAGAATAATTAGAAAGGTCAGAATTTATTCCAAGTCCAAGGTCTTTATCAACAATTATCCTATTATTGCTTCCAAGTTTTTTCCCCTTATCCATGTGAGAAATTATTAGGCCATCAAACTCCAGCCCCTTAGACTTATGGATTGTAAGAAGATTAATTCCATCTTCAAGGTCCTCAAAGGTCATAGAAGAAATATGTCTTTCAAAGGCTCTGAAGTCATTGGAATAATTTTCCACAAAGTCCCTAGCTTCTTCCTTAAACCTATAAATATATTCCCAGTCACTTTTCCTTAAAGTTCCAAGTTTATAAAAATAATCCATTAGTTCATCAAGGACTTCATCTATCATAAGGTAAGATGTTTTCTCTCTTGTTTCCTTTAAAAATCTCAAAAAATTCTTAATATTGTCTTGAGTTGAATTATAGTTTAATAGGTCTTCAGAATTATTAATTCCCTCATTTAATATTGCCACTAAATCTTTGAATTCAAAATTCAAAAGCTCTGAGTTAAAGAGTGATAAAAATTCCAAAAATTCTTTTGGGCTGTAAATCGCAGAGAGAATATTTTTTATAAGTTTTAAAATATCAATTTCTTCAAGACTTCTCTCACCCTTATTGTATTTTATTCCACGTGCAGATAAAACTTCCCCTATTTCATCAATTTGCGAGTTGGACCTTGATAGGATTGCAATATCCTTGGCCTTGTATTTTTTTAAAAAGTCTTCTGCTAAATCTGCAATATTAGAAATTTCAGAAGAATTATAGAGGTAAACTCCTCCACCCTCTTTATGGGAAAATTCCATTTCGTCATAGGAATCTATTAGGTCCTTAAACTTTTCATTTATAAAATTTATTATTTCACCGTCAGACCTATAATTTTTGTTCATTATAAGAGAAGTCCCTCTGGCTTCTATGTCTCCAGAAAAAGAAAAATAAGAAGATAAATCAGTTCCCCTAAAGGCATAAATAGATTGCTTAGGGTCACCAACTATAAAAATATTAGAAGAAGAAAAGGCTCTAATGATTTCATTTTGGATTTCGTTGGTATCTTGGTATTCGTCAACGAGGATATAAGAATACCTAGAAACTAATTCTCCTTTGACAAGAGGATTTTTTAAGATAAGCTCTGCGTAAGAAATTATATCTTCGTAATCAAGTCCACTTATATCTTCCTTAGATTTCTTATAATTTTTGTCGATTTCCTTTAAAATTTCTATAATGATTTCATAATAGTCCTTGTTCTTCTCTTCTAAGTCTTTCTTTAGCTCTTGGATAAGGTCCTTGATTTCTATAATCTTGTCATTGTGTTTTGTTGATGTCCCAAGATTTTCTTCTATCGTATTTAAAATTTCGTTGTCAAAGGTCTTTAAAGATTTTATTTCATCAATATTATTGTCGTAAAAAGTCTTGAATTTATTTCCACTTAGGCTCCTAAATTCATCTAAAAGTATAATTAAATCATCAAAACTTTTTTCCGCCCCAATAAAGTTTAAGGACTTATTTAAAATATCATCAAAATCCAAGTTATTATTTTTAAAATCCCTATACAGACTTATAAAAATATTTTTTTCTTCAAAGGGAGATGACTTAAAGTCTAAAAGATAATTTTTAAATCTTTCATCTTCGAAATTATTGAAACTCTCTTTTACAGCTTCCTCTAACAGATAGTCCCCTTCACCCTCTTCTAAAATTTTGAATCGTGGATTTATCCCTAGAATAAAAGAATAATTCTCAACAATTTCATGAGCAAAAGAGTGAATGGTCATTACATTAAGATCTCTCTCCTCAAAGTCAATATTGTTGAGAACAAGTTCTTTTGATATCCTTCCAAGCATTTCTTGAGCAGCTTTTTTTGTAAAAGTTATAGCCAAAATATGCTTTGGACTTATATTATTTTTTACAATATTTATAAACCTACTAGTGAGGACCCTAGTCTTGCCAGTACCAGCCCCTGCCATTAAAGATAAATCTTTATCAAGAGTGTAGACTGCTTTTTTTTGAACTTCACTTAGTTCCATAAGCTAGCTTTTCCTTAATTCTTGAAGAGAGTCTTGGCAAGTCTTAAAATAAATTCATTTTCCACCTTGTAATAGATTTCTGTTCCATTTCTATTAGCTATTAAAATACCAGCTCTCCTAAGCTTGCCTAGGTGAGATGAAACAGTTGGTTGTGGAATGTGAAACTTCTCTTGCATAGATCCAACATTAGCCGGACCATTGTCAATTAAGTTCTCTATAATTTTAAGTCTAATTGGATGGGCCATGACCTTTAAAAGTTCAGCTGTGTTTTCAAGTTTGTCAATTTTCTTCTTCAAATTCTTACCTCCAAGTATGTCTTCCTTAATAATTTATTTACTATAGTAAGATTATGTAATATTAGAGAATTTGTCAATAGTTTTTGTATAATTAAGAATTATGCAAATATTTCCATTAGGATAAAATAGCAAAATCTTCTTGTATTTTATAAAATAAAATTTATTTTTTGTGTCCTTTAATTTTTTAATTTCTTTCAATAGATATCCCAAGTAAATAATGTTTTTATTTATAACCTTCTTAAACTTCTAAAATATTGTCTAAAAAAAAATCTCCCATAAAAATTATTATGAGAGATTTACAAAAATTATTTACTTATCTTTACACTTCTTGTTGAAGCATCCCAATCTACTTTAGCTCCTAAAATTTCTGAAATTGCTCTTAGGGGTACAAAAGTTCTTGCATCCTTAATCACTGCTGGTGAGTCGATTGCAATTTTCTTTCCATTAGCCTCAATTTCTTTTTCTCCAATAACAAGGCTTGCCTTCTTATCTCCAATGAGAACAGTTTTTGTATCAGCCTTCCAATCAACTTTTTCACCAAGAGCCTCAGAGATAAACCTTAGAGGAACCATTGTCCTTCCATTTTCAATGTAAGCTGGAGTTTCTGGTTTTATTTCCTTGTCTGAAACAAAAATTTTAATCTCAGATTTAGATGAAGATTTTTCAGCCTTTACATCCTTCTTGCTTTCAAGTTTAGAATCCTTAGCTTCGATGGCCTTAGCATTAGCCCAGTCAAACTTTAGGTAAGCCTTTTGTTCTCCTGAACCCTTTCCACCACCAGCAATAGCATCCATAGCATCAACCCATACAGCAACAAGAATTTGGTCTTCCTTTGGATTTGTTCTTACAAACTCGTGCTTCTTTATATATTCACCATTAATAGGGCTTTGCTTAGTTTCAACTCTCTTAGAGTCCTTATCGCCATCATAGATAAATAAATTTGTAAGTTCACCTTCCATATTCATAAATTCCATCTTCTTTAGAAAAATATTGTAAATAAATTTACCATCTTTTTCTTCAACTTGAGCAACTTGCTTTAAAGAAGGGTTGCCCATAGACTCCTTATCTGGTTCGCCATACTTAACTAACTTTACTGGTACTTCATAAGAACTTGCAGCAAAAATAGAATTAGGTAATAAAACTAATACTAACAATAGTGATAAAATAATTTTTTTCATATTACACCTCATTTTTATATAAAGGGACTCTTAATTTAAAAGTCCCTTTAAACTTTTAAACTTAATTGTGATCAATGTTGTAAAGAACTTGTGCAACTTGTGCCCTAGTAAATTGAGATTTTGGTGCGAAGCTTCCATCGCCCATACCACTTACTACTCCAAGTCTTGCCATTTCCTTTACAGAATCCTTAGCCCAGCCTTGAATCTTTTCTTCATCTTTGAAGCTATTAGTATTGCCTTTAGCATTGAGATTCTTGCCTGATACCTTCAAGAACTTAGTCATCATCACAGCCATTTCTTCTCTTGTTAGTTCTTTATCAGGTGCAAAGTTTCCTTGACCTACTCCTGATACTATTCCAACTTTGTTTGCCCATGTGATGTATGGACTGTAATACATTCCTGACTTAACATCTTTGAAGTTTTGATCCTTGTAGTCATTTACATTGACATTTAACATTCTTCCTAGAACACTTACAAATTGTCCCCTTGTTATAGATTTGTTAGGACCAAATTCTGTATTGCTTAGGCCTGCAAAGTATCCCTTGCTTACAACATAATCAATAGCAGTCTTAGCCCAATGGCCGCTTATGTCTGTAAAGTTATTTGATGCATTGTTATTTTGTACTACTTGTGGTGCTTGCTTTTGTTGATTTTGTTGATTTTGATTTTGTTGGTTTTGGTTATTGTTGTTTCCACCAACTCTACCTACTTCTCTTGCATTGTTCCAATTAAAGGATAGGATTGCCCTTTGTTCATTTACGGCAATTTGATCCATTACATCAACTTTAACGCTGACATTTACCTTGTTATATTTGCCATTCATAACCCATGACCATACATTTCCAGATGATTGTTCTGCTAAATATTTATTACCATCATGAATAAATAGATGAGTTAAATTACCAACAAGTTTTTGTCCATTAAATTCTCTTTCAAGAGGATTAAATTGAACGCTATACCTGAATTGACCGTTTCTTTCCTCTACTCTTGCTATGTGGTTTATTGCTCCATTTGCCATAGAGTATCCATCTTGATAAGCATGAAGAACTTCTACAGGTACTTCATATTGGATTGTTACTGGTCCATTGTTTTTATTGCTTTGGTTGTTTTGATTGTTTTGGTTGTTGTTACCATAACTTCCCCATGAAGAATTGTTGTTTCCCCATCCGGAGCTGTTGCCCCAGCCTTGGTTGTTGTTGCCCCAAGCTTGGTTGTTATTTCCCCAAGAACTATTATTGTTTTGCTTATTCATACTACCCTTATTGTTAATAACTGCATTATTTAGGGCTTGTGTAGCACTTAATATTTCTTCTCTTGATGCGTATGGGTTATTAGCAATTGCACCTGCCCTTGCCATAGCTGCTACTAAGTTGGAGTCAGCTCCCTTACTCATAGATGCACTTGCACTTGCCATTGCAGAGCCTAGTGCAGATCTTTCTATAGCTAAGTTTTGGAAGGAATATCCTGGTGTGCTTGGATTACTTGGGTTACTTGGGTTACTTGGATTACTTGGATTGCTTGGGTTAGATTGATTGTCATCTCCCCATCCAGTCCATTCTTTTGCTTTAGACCCTGTTATTTTCAATTTTGCATTTTGTTCAGCTCCACCTAGTTTAGCCATAGCATCTACACTTACACGGCAATAAATTTCTCCATCTTGAGTTTTAAACTTAGGATCTATTTCAAATTTAAATAAAGATGGAAATTCTTTCTCTTCATTTCCTAATCCCTTATCCCTTTTATTCTCAATTATTGTAGATTCTATTTTTTCAGACTTAAAATTATTTTCTTTGTATGTCCAGAATTGTAATAAATGTCCACGCATACCCATAAAATCAAGACCCTTTAATTTTATTGTCATATAAGTCTTGCCATTTTCTTCTGTGATTTTTGCCTTTTGGACTAGGGCGCCATTACCCATAGATGCATTGTTTTGGTAACCATGCCATAGCATAACAGGCACTTCTAATTCTTCTTTATTTTGATTTTCAATTTTTGAATTAGTAAATTCTTCTACAGCCTTGTTCAAATTCTTTAGTGCTTCATTTATCTTGCTTTGATCTTGTTCTTCATTTTTTGCAACATTTTCTGCGACTTCAATAGCTTTACTAAGTTTCTTAAAATCCTCCTCTGAATGTCTTCCTTTTTTTATACTTTTAGCATCCTCTATTGCTTGATTTAAGTTATCTTTATTAATTTCTTCTATTTTTTCTTCTAATACTTTTTTCCCTATATCATAATTTGGTATTTTAAACATCCTTTCTACAGGATCTTCTGTTTTCTTAGGAGCTAAAGTCATTCTTCCATTATCTTCTACACTTATAAACCTAGCATTAATTAATCCTATCTTTTCATCTTCATCACCTATTGACAAAGGAACATCCTTTAACTTTATCTTTGTTATTCTATTTTTATAAGTGTTCTTTTTATTTGTAACGGTAAAATCCTTGCTATCCAATACTTCTACATCTTTTATACTTCCATCAGATGACTTGTATTGGATCGGTTTAGAATCATCAATTTTTACTATTCCAGTCTCTCTAAGCTTAGTTCCTTTTTTGTATTGTTCAGCCCAATACACGGTAATATCAGCTTTATTTTTTCTTATTTCCAAGTCGTATATTGGTATAATGCCTTCTCCCGGATTAAATCCAAGCTTATTATAATTTCCCTGGATTAATTCATCATTGTATTGCTCTCTCGTGTATTTTATCTTATTATTTTCCTTATCCCATAAAGCATCAAGCATAGCTTGGTTTGCCGGCAAACTTATTATTTTTAAAACTTTATATTTTCCACTTGGAAGATTTAACTTTTCCAATTTCATATCTTCCCATCTCATTAGAAGATTGAAATTTTGTAAAGAATTACCCATCGCATCAACCTTTACTTTAAAAAGTTTTTGAGACTCATAATTTGTCGAACCATCTTCATATTTTAATGGTATTTCATAAATTTCCGGAAAAGATAATTCAATGCCACCTACATTCTCTGAAAAATATTTCTTTAAGTATTGCGGATTATCTAAAGCTATTTCCTTTGCTGTAAAAACTGTAGGAGCTTTCATATATTGGTCAAAATCATCTACTGAATTATAAGTCCACAGTTTCATGAGATGTCCTGTTATTGCCTGTCCACCTGTATAAGCAGGATCGCTCAATGTTAGTGGCTTAAATTTTATTCTCAACTTAATAGAACCATCTTGCCCAACAATTAGTTCTCCGTTATCTTCTACTGCACCATCTGCCATTGAATATTTTCCTGGTGAATTTGAATACCTGATAGATAGAGGAATATTATAAGTCCCCGGAAGCAAGTCTTTAGGTATTGGCTTAGGCCAACCCTGAAAGATATATATCCTAAATTTGTCATGTGTACTACTATAATAATCTACCGGTTGGAGGCTAAGATTTATTAAATATTTCCTTCCATCATGGCTTGATTTATAATCCTGTATTACGTAAAATCCTTCCCCTTGTTCGTCATAACTTCTTTTTTTATCTAATTTCTTAGGTTCACTCCATGAATTAGTGGAATCATCGAAGGATGATAAATACAATTCAACTTGTTCAGGCCAGATGTTATACATACTTCCGTCATCTATTCCGGAACTATTTATAACAAAATTACCATAATAGTCGCACCCAACATCGTGCTTTAAGTCTAATTCATAGGCATTCCACTGAGGGTCATCCTCTTTATTAACAGCTGCTTCATCTTTATGTTTTTCTCTAAATTCTTTAAAGTTTTGATCATTATCAGATATTTTTTTGCCTGACATCTTTAATCTATTTTCATCAAATAGGGGATGAGTTGCCGTTTCATCCGTAGATACATCTTTTCCTTGAGCCCATCTTTTATATACTTCCGGATGAATTTCAAAGTGCGCTCTGTTATCTCCGGTGATTGGAATTATAGCAGAATGGTCTGCTGCTAATACATTAGACCCACTTGCGAATAAAAATACCAGCAAAAATAAAATAAAATTTATACTTTTTTTCAATTTATTTTCCTTTCTTTTTTTTATATAGTTAATAGATGTATAGGTCTATTCGCTATACATCTATTACTATTCACAATAAACATCTTTTGAATTGTAAATTTTTAAGGATTAGTTATTTATTATAATTTATTTTACAAAAAATCTTGCCTCTGGTTTCATCATAGCTGCACCGATTTTACCTAAAAATCCGGAGTCAGCTAAATTAGTTGTAAATTTAATTTTAAAATAATTATTATATTCTCCTATACTTTCTTCTTCTAGGTCATCCTTTAATATAGTGAATTTAAATCCTTCAGGCACAGTCTTATTTTTATTATGAACAGCTTCTTTAGAACCAAAGGCTTCTACTTGAATTTCTTTTCCATCTATTACAGGTGTAATGCTAGTACAATCTGCTTCATATACATTACCAAGCATTTTTTTACTAACTGGCTTTGTATATAAAGTTATTTCGTAGCTGTCGCCCTTATCTTCAACTTTTGATAAATCTTTATTGAATGCATCATCAGCCATAGAAAGTTTTGCTTTTGTTATGTGATATATAGCAAAATCTGCTACTTCCCTTACGGATCTATCAGAATATTTAAATCCATACAGTTCTGAATCAGAGTAGTCTATAGTTTCTTTAATTTGCTCCTTTATGGATTCTAGATTCATTTCTTGAGCAAATGTAAAAGTTGGAACTAACATCATTAATACTAATAGTAATAAACTAATTTTCTTTAAATATTTCATATTATTTATCCTTCCTTTATATTATTTATTTTTCCATAACTAATCCTTATAAGGTTATAAACGTACTTTCCTAATCCCACCCAAACACCCACTAATTTTTATAAATTAATTAATTTTTCATAGAAGTAGTTTGCAGCTTCTTCTAGTTCTTCTTCGCTTGCTTCTCTTGATGCAAGGCTTGTTTCTATCATTTTTTCTTTTATCTTTTTTGGAACTACTAGCCCTGTAATTCCTCTTAATTTTTCTATCATCTTGGGATCAACTAGGCCTGGGCATATGTATTGTCCCAAGGAGTCCCTGTCTATTAAAAGATTCTCTAAATTTTTTATCACCTTCCTTCCATGTTCTGAGTCTGGCATTGCTCCCAAGGTCGCAAATAGTCCAAGCTTTTTATTTTCTATAGTCTTTAAGAATTTTAATGCCTTGGTCTCTAAGGTCCCTCTATCGATCCAGGCACCCAAAAGTATGAAGTCAAATTGTTCTACTTGAGGTGCATCTCTTATGTCCTTTATTGTCATCTGGTGTTCTTCTTTTAAGACTCCATAAATTTTTTCTGCCATTCTCTTGGTGTTTCCCGTCTTTGATGAATAAATTATTAGTCCTTTCACTTTTCCTCCTTAGTCTTCTGCAAATACATATTTTCTATTTTCTATATCTATTATTTTTAGTCTTGTGTCGTAGATCTTGCTTATCTTTTCTCCTGTCAAGACCTGACTTGCCTTTCCTTGAAATTCGATTTTCCCCTTCATCATTCCCACTATGGTGTCCGAATACTCTAGGGACTGGTTGATGTCATGAAGGACCATGATTATTGTCTTGCCTAGATTTTTATTTAAATTTCTTATTAGTTTTAAAATTTCTATTTGGTATTTAATATCTAAGTAGGTTGTGGGTTCGTCTAAGAGAAGTATCTCGCTATCTTGTGCAATCGCCATAGCTATCCACGCCCTTTGGACTTGTCCACCTGATAGGGAATTTACTCGCTCTTTTCTTATCTCTTCTAAGCCACAAACTTCTATTGCCTCATTGATTTTGTTTTTGTCTTCTATGCTTGGCTTCTGCATAAAGCCTACATAGGGATTTCTTCCATAGGCAACAAGTTCTTCAACTTTAATGTCGCCTGCTATTTGATTTTTTTGTCTAACTATGGCAACTTTTTTTGCAAATTCTTTTCTCTCTATATTTTTTATATTTTTGCCATCAAGACTTATGAATCCCATTTTCGGTTTTTCTACTCTTGTTATTAATTTCAATAGGGTTGACTTGCCACAGCCATTGGCACCTAGGAGGGTTGTGATCTTATTTTTTTCTATTTTTAGATTTAAGTCTTTTATAACCATGTTCTTGTCATAGGCGAAAAATAAGTGATTAATTTCCATAATTTTTCCCTCCTACTTTTAATAGGCCTATAAAAAATATTCCGCCCACTACTGTCATTACTACTGATGGTTTTATTTCGTAAGGGTAGGCTATCACTCTTCCCAAGGTATCTGATAGGAGGAGGGTTATTGCTCCCAGTATCATGGAATAGGGTATTAGGTTTTTGTGGTTGGAGCCAAGAATTATTCTTGATATGTGTGGCACCACTAGGCCTAAGAATCCTATTACACCAACAATGGCTGTGGATACTGATGCTAGTATTATTCCTATTAGGGCTAGGATAAACCTATCTCGATTTACATTAACTCCCAAGGCTTGTGCTGTTTGGTCTTCCAGTTGAAGTAGGTTAGCTGTCCTTATTGTGAAGAGTGCTATTATTAGAAATAGGATTCCGTAAATTGCCATAATTTTTACATCTGCCCAAGTTTTTTGCGCTACATTTCCTTCTATTATTGATTGAACGTTTGTGAGGTTGCCCCCCATCATGGATTTTATTCCTTCGTTTACTCCCATGAGGGTCATGTTGAGTGCCACACCTACGAGGATTAATTTTATTGGGTTGGATCCTCCGTTCCAAGCTAGTGAATATATTAAGAGGTAGGCTAGAAGTCCTCCCACTACTGAAAAAAGTGGGCTAAAGGCATATAGGCCAGGGAATAATATCATTACAAGGCTTGCTGATAGACTGGCTGCTGATGATATACCTATTATCCCTGGATCTGTTAGGGGGTTTTGCATTACTGCTTGTAGGAGAACTCCTGATGTTGCAAGAGCCGCCCCAGCTAGTATTGATATTATTATTCTTGGAAACCTAAGGTCATATATTGTCGCTACGTCGGGATCATATTCTATGAACAAGCCTCTTAACAATTTTCCAAAGGTCATTTCTATGGATCCTGTTTTTGCTGAATAGAGGATGAGTCCTATTAGGACCAGGATTGATATGGTGTAAACTAGGATGATTTTATTTTTTTTCATTTGTCTTTTCACCTGTATTTCCTACTTCATTTGAATCTTTCCCGTAGAAGAGTTTGTCTAAGTCATTTAAGGCTTCCTTGTAGTTGAATTTCGCACTCATGCCAAATTTTTTGTAGTCAAGGTCGTAGACCCTGCCTTCCTTAACTGCCCTAAAGTGTTTCCAAATGTCATTTTCTGTAAAGTCTTTTTTAAACATTGCCATTACTTGATCTGGTAGGGCATGGGCTGTTCTAAGTATCATGTCAGGGTCTTTCTTCAACATATCTTCTGTGTTTATTGTTATGAATTGTTGGTCTGTTCCTTCATATACATTTTCTGCCCCTGCAAGTTTTACAAGGCTTCCTGCATAGGAGTTTTCTGTTGCTACTACATAGGACCCTGGCAAACCCATTAAGATTAATACTCTAGGTGCTTTTTTGTCCTTGTGTTTTTCTTTATAGTCGTCTATGAATTTTTTGTAATCATCAATTAAGTCTTTGGCTTCTTTTTTTCTGTTAAGTAATTTTCCAAGATCCTCTATTGACTTATACATTCCATCTGTGTTGTTTAGGTTTAAAAATCCATAGTCAAGGTCTGCTGCCTTGTACTTTGGAAGTAGGTCTGATATTAAAGACACTGGTGAGAATACATAGTCTGGATTTATTTGTTTTAATTTTTCTATGTCTGGTGTCATTGCCATACCTACCTTAGGGACATCCTTATATCTTTCTGGCATTGGATCGATTTCCGAGTCTGGTACTGCAACTAGGTCTATGTTTAATTTTTCCATTATATAAACTGTTGCCATTGATGTTGCTGCTATTCTCAGTTCGCCATTATTTGCTTTCTTACTAGATTTTTGACTCACGCAAGATGTTAATAATAGACTTGCTAGAAGTATGGCTAGAATCTTTTTTATCCTATTCATAGATATTTCTCCTTTTTTCTTCTAATTCATCTTCTACTTTTTTCTTGTAGTTATATGATAGGAGGGCTAGTATGATAAATCCGCTTGTTAGTATTACAAAGAGACCAATTAAGCCATAAATAAAAGCTACAGTTATTTTGCCTAATTTTGTCTTTTGTGTTTCTTTTTCATCTTGGTCATCTGAATAATATAATTTTTTAATTATTGGAGAATCCTTTGTTAAAAGTCCATGGTCATAACCTAAGTCTCCAGCAGAAAATTTTGAGTTGACAGGTTTTTGCTCTATTACTTCTCCTTGGTTAGGAGCTTGTAAAACTTCTCCAACTTGTTCATCATTGTCTAGTGGTTTTAAGTTGCTTAGGTTAGGTATATTGTTATTTGTATTAGTTTTAGGAATATTTGCCTGTGCCTGTGCTTGTGGGGCTTCCGTTACTGCTTCTTGTTTATTTGTACGTCTTGAAGAAGCATTTTGAAGAGTTGCAAAGTCCGTGTTACCTTTAACTAAATCTGATATTGTGTAGTAAAATATTACATCCCTTCCCATTGGACCTACAAAAAATGTTGCCCTTACGATTACATTTTTGCTTGGTATCTCAAATCTGTAATCTCGTGTTTCTGCTGTCTTTCCCGTAACTTCTGCTGGTACAGAATAGAAACTGTTGTCGCCATAATTTTGGACTGCGAAGGTTTCATTTTTGATATAGTTGGCTAGGTTATAACGTACTGACAAAAATATTCTTCCATCATCGGTTGTCTCTACCAAGGCTTGTGGAGATACTACATTTTCTGTCATACCCTGTCCTATTCCTGGATTGTTGCCTGGGTCTTCTATGACTCCTGTAACTGGATGAGAATAATAAGGCGTTGTCTTTGCTATTTCTTGTGAATAGGCATAGGTAACATTTATTAGACTTGTAAAAATGAGAGCCATAAGGCAAAGGCTATTTATTATTTTTTTCATTATCTTTTAGCCCTCCTAAAAACATCATTTCATCTTTCATATCTTTTACTTCTTGCAAATTCTTTCTAATTACTACAAAGGCTATTGCATTTAATCCTATAAATATTAGGAGTATTAAAATAATAATGCCCTTGGATTCTTTTTCTTCAATTTCTTGTCCCTCTGCTCCATTCTCTTTATCTTTATTTTGATTGGAGGATGGTCCCTTGTTTTCTTGACCTGAAATTTTACTTTGTAGTGATCCTATAGGGGGCGGACTTGTGTTTAGTGTTGTTGAACTAACTTGTGGTTCTTCTACTGGCATAGAGGATGAAGAATCTGAAGAGCTTGATATTTTTTGTGTCTGTGGTTTTTTAACTGTCGTCATAAAGGCCTTTGCTCTATCTTCTTTTGAACTACTAGTGCTTGTACTTATATTGCTTAGTGTAGGCAATTTATTATTATCTATGGTTTGATTTGCTTGCATACCTGAACCAGCAGCTTTCGCCACTATAAAGATTGCTGAATCCTTTGTTTTAAATTCAATGTAATCGCCATTAACTTTGAAATCTATCTTCTTTTTTTCTCTATTAATTATTTCATAAAGGCTTAGCTTGTCTTGTCCTTTGAATTTTAAAAGAGGTAATTTTAAATCAAATTCTTTGTTTGCGTAAATCTTTTTTCTCTTTGCTTGAACGTTTTCTTCCTTGCCTGTTATTTCATCTAGGGGTCCTAAAAACTCAACCTTAAAAACATTCACTTGATCTAATTTATCAAAGGACTTTGTGAATTCTTCTGCTTCTTTCCCAGATAATTTGTTTCCATAAAATGAAAATTCTTCACTAAATGTTTCTGGCCCGTAGTTGACTATCAAATTTTTATTTTGAACTTCTCCTGCTTCCTTTGAATTAAAGTCTGGCTTCTTTGGTCCCTCTTTAAACTTCTTTATTAGGGTCGCTTCACTTTCATTTATTTTGTTTATTTTGTCAAAGTCCAATTTTATTCTCGCCCTTATTGGTTCGTCCCCCATGGGCTCAACCTTTGGATCTACATAGACCTTTGTCATTTCATCCATATTAATTAAGTTTGTCCTAAATACTCTTGGTCTTTTGTCCTTTTCCTTAGGTACTTCTAGGTCATAGCATCCTGCTTCTGCCCTATGATAAATTCCATCTTCCTTTTGGAAATATATATTTACCAAGGATGCTGTTATAGACATATATTCCATCTTGTCTGACCCTATGTATAAATTTGCTTCCTTATTCTTTACTTCTATCTCCGCTTTTTGTATAAGGGCCTTGTTACCCATACTCGGTTTTTCTTCGATGGCATGCCACAACTTAATTGGAATTTCATAGCAACCATCTTCTAAATTTATTTCTTTTTTCTCTGGTGTGCTTTCATTATCTGCAAATACAAAATTCGTTAAGAATAATAAAGATAATAAAAATACTAGAGATATGTAAATTTTTTTATTTTTCATTATAAAACCCCTTTTTATAAAATGATAATTTCAGGTTAATGATATTACTTATCAATTAAATAAGCTATAAAAGAATTATGAAAATTTTGTTAACTCTGGTTTACTTGAAGGAAAATTTTTATAAATATATTATTTTAATTTTTATAATAAAAATAAACCCTAGTCAGTGACTAGAGTTTAGAATGTTTTTATATATTTTACGGTGTATAAATTTAAGTTTTTAAGTTAAACAAAGGTTAACTATGAATAAAAAATTTGCTTTTTTAGCATGGATTGTTATTCCCATTTGAGATTTAATTTTTAAAATCAAGGATGCCTCTAAAATTATCCCATCTGATGTTGACCAGTAATCAATTAAATCAAGGGGAATCTTAAAAATCCTGTCCTTAGAATTTATTTCTATTTCTTGTCCATCATCGAAATAAAATAGTTTTGTAGCAATCGCTTTTTTAAAGTAACCGTGATGAGCCTTTTTTATTGTCTTAGTTGAAAGTTCTATATAGGATTCTTCTCCAATTATCAAATATGCGTGATCATCAAAACCCATAAGTGCCATGGAATTATCTACAAAGGATCTTTTGCTCTCTTCATCAATCTTCTTAATTGAAAAATTAATTTTATGCCTTCCCTCATCTAAATATTCGGAAATATCTTGGACCCTCTCTCTCCCCTGAATATCTTTAGCCAAAATCATACTCTTGTATCTTTTTTCCATTGCCTCTTGATAAGGAATAAGTCTCTTTGACAATATTTCTAGGCTGATACTCCTAGCAAGAATATCGTCAATATCCAAAAATTTTTGCACTACAAATAAATTCTTTTCAAGCTTCTCATTATAAAATTTAGAAAGGTCACACCCAATTTTCGTCAACTTGTACTCATTATCCTCTTTGTATAGGATGCCTGTAAGAATCATTTTATCAAGAATTTTTTTTGAGTTAGCGCGAGAACAATTAAAGAATAGACTTGCTTCTGTAATAGTCTTCCTTCCTTCATAATTTTTTATAAATAATAAATATTCAATTTGTATTTTAGTTATATTCAAGTTTATCATTGACTTATGACTCCATTTCTCTCTTTACTTCTACTATTCTGTCACAAATCCTAAGGGAACTATCTCTGTGAGATGAAATTATAATATTTTTATTTTTTCTCTCCTTATATAGGGACTTTAAAATTATCCCTTCGTTTAAGGCGTCTATGTTGGCTGTTGGTTCATCAAGTAGATATAACTTAGACTTTCTTAAAAAGATTCTTGCTAAAGCTAGCCTCTGAGCTTGTCCAGTGGAGATTTCATTATTTTCTTTTACTATCTCTGTGTCAAATCCCTTTTCAAGAGTCATTATGAAATCATATATATTTGCCTTCTTGCAAGCTTCTATTAATTCCTCTTCACTTGCATCTTTTTTTGCAATTTTCAAGTTATCTCTAATGCTTCCTCTAAATAGGTGGGTTTCTTGACTTAAGTATGAAATGTTTTCTCTTAAATTTAAGGTATTCAAGTCTTTTATGTTTATATCATTTATGCAAATTTTACCACTTTTTGTATCATAAAATCTCATCATTAATTTTATTAAGGTTGACTTGCCGCAACCGCTTTTGCCTTTTAGGCCTATTATCTCATTTAATGAAGCTTTAAAATTAAAATCATTAATAAGTTTTGTATCATCATAAGAGAAATTTACTTCTTCAAGACTCATATTTTCATAATCAATTTCTTCTCCCTCATAATTTATTGGTGTAAGAGGATCCTCTTCTAAAAGTTCCATGACTCTCTTGCCGCAAGCAAAGGTCAAAACTAAATTATTTGCAAGAGATGAAAGGGCACTTGTTGGTCCAAAAGAAGAAATGAAAACTCCCAAGGGAAATAATAAGCCACTAAGGTCTAGGATAGACTCCTCGTAAAGCTTAAAGGCTGCCAAAGTAAAAATTAAGTCTCCAAGTATTATGGTAAAAGATGTGAGTGCAAAATTACTAGATGACTTTTCTGTAAGAATCTTGGTAGACCTATTTAGCTTGTTTGCTTCAAATTCAATCTCTTTATACCTATCATCAAAGTAAGAAAAATTAATAATTTCTTTTATTCCCTTAAAGCTATCCAGGATTAGAGAATTTAAACTCGATAAATTCTTCCTCTGCCTTCTCCCAATTTCTCTAGCAGATTTCTCAGTAATAATTGGGATAATAATAGCTAATAACAAGTGAAAAGCTAAAAGTATCCAAGAATAAATTGGATTAAATTTCCACAAGATTATAAAGAAAAATAAAGTGTGCACTAGGGCTATACAAACAGGAGAAATTGTGTGTGCATAAAAGACCTCTAGTAGTTCTATATCTGATGTGATAATAGAAATTAATTCCCCCTTATTTTTTCCATTCATCTTAGCTGGTCCCAAAGACCTTAGCTTTCTGAAAATTTTATCTCTTAATATTGCTAAAATTTTGAAGGCTATATAGTGATTTAAAAGCTGTTCAAGGTACTTAAATATTGCTCTTAGTATAGCTAAAGTGAATAAGATACCCATTATTAATTTTAAATTTATAGTTTGCTTTAAAAGTATCTTACTTAGGTAGAATAAGCCTAGTGATGGCAATAAGGTCGCAAATATGTGTCCACTTGCACCAAAAAATATGGCAAAAAACATTTGTAACTTCAAATCACCCACAAGAGATAGGAGTTTCCCTATTAAATTTTTATATTCAATTAATTTCTTCATTTAAACCCCACATTTCTAATTCCCTTTGGTATCTATAAATACCAGAAAATAATTCTCCCTTACTTATTTCTTCAAAACTTCCTTCTTCAGCTACCTTCTTATTGTCAAGATAGTAAATATAGTCTGCCTGAAGGACTGTGTTGAGTCTATGAGTAATAAGAATAATGGTCATTTTTTCTTTTAATTTTTGTATAAGATCTAAAATCAAATCTTCTGATTCCTTATCTATATTTGAAATGGACTCATCTAAAATTAAAATCTTTGGTTCTTTCAAAAGGGCCCTTCCTATTGCAAGCCTTTGTTTTTGTCCACCTGATAGGTTGTTGCCAGCACTTTCTAGGATGCTATCTAAGCCTCCTATATTTTTAAAGTAAGAATAAAGACCAACCTCTTCTAAAACTTCTATTAACTTATCATCATCTGCATTTTTATTTGCCATTTTAAGATTATATCTAAGACTTTCCTTAAAGAAGTAGGGGTTATTGTCTACTAACATTATATTTTCATTTAAAGAATCATTTGAAATTTCACTTAAGCCATTGTAAAGTATCTCTCCATCATAATTTCTTTCAAATCCACCAACTAATTTCGCAAGAGTAGACTTCCCACAACCACTTTCTCCTACTATGGCTGTGATTTTGTTCGACTTAATCTTCATATTTAAGTCTTTTAAAACTTCCTTTTCTCCGTAAGAAAAACTTAAATTTTTTACTTCTACATCTACTTTCTCATCCTTTAGTAGGTCTTCAAAATCATCTATACTTTCTATTTCTAAAATTTCAAAGAGGGAATTAGCTGCTGTGATCCCATTCATTGCGACATGGAAAAGTGCCCCCAACCTTCTTAAAGGCAAGAAAAATTCTTGGCTTAAGAGTATAAAAGAAAAGGCTGCAAAGACAGAAAGCTGCCCCCTAGAATAATAATATATGGATAAAATTATTCCCAAGGCTGATCCTGCATAAGAAATTAAGTCTAGAACTGTAATGTTATTAAGTTGCATCATGAGGAGCTTCATGGTTTTTACTCTAAAGTCTTCTGCCTTTTCATTCAATAGGTCATTGTAGTCTTCATCTGCATTAAAAACTTCTAAATTTGTTAAGCCATATAGGAAGTCAATAAAAACTTCTGACAAATTTGTATATGATTTCCAATAAGTTTTCACGACTTTCTTTGCAAGTTTTTGCACCATCATTATGGCAATAGGTATTAGTGGTATTAGTAAGAGCATTATTATTGCAATTTTGAAATTTAAAAAGGAAAGTAGGCAAAATAAAATTAGGGGACCTATTAGGGAGAAGAGAAGTTGTGGCAAGAGCGCAGAGTAAAATAAATTGAGTTGTTCTATCCCTTCTACGCCTAAATTTATAACTTCTGAAATAGAAACTTTGCTCCCATACTCCATCTTAAAAGAAAAAACCTTCTTCATTAGTCTTTCTCTCAAGGTATTTTTAATCCTATAGGAAGCCTTATAAGATATACTAGATTCTATTTTTATTAAGAAAATATTTAGTCCAATTATCATGAGCATAAATAAAATAAATTTGCTCCCACTAAAGCTTGAACTAATTAAAGCTTCTATAGACTTGCCTATTAAAAAAATCATGGCAACATTAGTTGTCATTTGTAAAATTTTTATAAGTAAAAGCTTTAAGATTTGTAGCTTTTCACTTTTTAATTCATTGAATAATTTCTTGTTAAACATTTCTACTCCTTGATTGTCTTAATTTTAAAAATAAAATATATGTAGTGAAAAATAAGCACTAATAAAAGTGTAATTCTAGCATGCAAGTTGTTTACAAAATAAAATGATATAGCTAAAAAGAAAGTGATTGTCATGAGTATCTTCATCTTCCTCTCTCTTGTCATGCCAGTCTTGTTTTTTATTGGCTCAATATTTTCCTTGTATAATTTAGTAGAAATAAAATAGTCGTTGAACTTTTTTGATCCTCTTGCAAAGCAATAAGTTGCAAGTAACAAGAAGGGAGTCGCAGGTAATAAGGGCAAATATATACCGATTATTCCAATCCCCAAAAATATAAATCCAAGTATTAAAAATAAAATCTTCAATTATATCCTCCTTAACTTTAGTTTCTTAATTTTTCATGATAAATACTAACAAAGAAATTTTTATAAGTAAATAATATTGATATTGGGTATCATTTTATTTTTCTTAAATAAATTCACTTTTTTTATCTTATATGTTGAATTATAGGGACTAGGTCCTTGTTAACCTCAGTTAATTTTTTATATAATTTAAGACAAAAAAATAAGGCCCTGGATCCCCAGAGCCTTTAAGCTTATAAGCTTACATTTTTTCAATATTTATTTTAATGTCGTGACCATTTAGACTTTCAACTTCTGCTTCATTGTCTTCTTTTACAATATCAAGTGCAAGAGTTTCTGATTTGATAAATTCTTTTTCTGCTTCAATAGCTTTTTCAACTTCATCATCAGACTTGTATGTGATCTTAATGTTGTCAAGAATATCTAAGTCTTTTTTCTTTCTTAGTTGCTGAATCTTTGATACAAATTCTCTTACATAACCTTCATTTAGAAGTTCTTCGTTAAGTTCTGTGTCTAGGATTACGAAGAGGTTGTTTTCCATTATTACGTCGAAGCCTTCTTTTGCAGAAATTTTAACTTCAACAAAGTCTCTTTCAATTTCTGTATCTTCGCCAGCAAGTTCAAGAGTAACTTTACCTTCTTCAAGCTTAGCTAGTAGGTCTTTTGCATTGGCTTCTCTAAGAGCCTTGCCAAAGTCCTTAACCTTTGAACCTAAGATGCTACCACAAACTTTAAAGTTTGGTTTAAGTTCAAATTCCATATATTCTGAAAGGTCATGTTCAAATTGAACTTCCTTAACGTTAAGTTCTTCCTTGATAAGTTCTGTTAAGTCGCCAATGATTTCCTTGTACTTTCCATCGATGATAACTTTAGAAAGTGGTTGTCTAACCTTTATCTTTGCTTCTTCTCTTGAAGCTCTTCCTAGAGTTACAAGATCTCTTACAAGGTCCATCTTTTCTTCAACCTTGTCGTTAATCATGTTTTCATCATAAGTTGGATAGTCAGCTAAGTGAACTGATTCTTCATCAGTAAGTGACTTAAATAATTCTTCTGATAGGAATGGAACCATTGGTGCAATTAATTTTGTCACACCAAGTAGAACTTCATAAGTTGTCTTGTAAACGGCAATCTTAGTGTTGTCCTTGTCAGTCTTCCAGAATCTTCTTCTGTTTCTTCTGATGTACCAGTTGGAAACATCCTCGATAACGAAGTCTTGGATTTCTCTTACAACTTTTGTAAGTTCAAATGCTTCCATGTCTTCTCTTACATTTTTAACAAGTCTGTGGTACTTAGACAATAACCACTTATCTATTTCTTCTAAGTCGTCATAGGAAACCTTAACTTCTCTTGGGTCAATCTTGTCTGTGTTTGCATATAGACTGAAGAAGTTGTAAGTGTTTCTTAAAGATCTAAAGAATTTTGATTCAATCTCGCGTAGTCCATCTTCATCGAACTTTGTTGGAGTCCATGGTGGAGATACATAAAGTAGGTACCACCTAACAACGTCAGCCCCGTACTTGTCAAAGAGTTCAAAAGGTGCAACTGTATTGCCACGAGATTTTGACATCTTCTTTCCTTCCTTATCAAGGATAAGGTCATTAACAAGTACATTCTTGTAAGGGCTCTTGCCTGTCATATAAGTTGATATTGCAATTAGTGAGTAGAACCAACCTCTTGTTTGGTCAATTCCTTCACATATAAAGTCTGCTGGGAAAAGTTCGTCAAAGTTATCTTTGTTTTCAAATGGATAGTGCCATTGAGCAAAAGGCATAGCACCTGAGTCAAACCAAACGTCAATTACGTCTGCTTCCCTAGTCATTGGCTTGCCACACTTAGGACATTTAATGTGGATATCATCAACATAAGGTCTGTGAAGTTCAACATCTTCTGCTACATCTTCTATTGCCTTATTTCTCAAATCTTCTATTGAGCCAACAGATTCTGTGTGGCCACATTCACATCTCCAAATTGGAAGTGGAGTACCCCAATATCTTGATCTAGATATTGCCCAGTCATTTAAGTTTTCTAGCCAGTTTCCAAATCTCTTTTCTCCAACGAAGTCTGGGAACCAGTTTACTCCATTGTTGTTTTCTATTAACTTGTCCTTAAACTTAGTTACTTCTATATACCATGATGGGTGTGCGTAGTAAATAAGTGGAGTATGACATCTCCAGCAATGTGGATAGTTGTGAAGCATCTTTTGTTTTGCAAATAAAAGATCGTGGTCCATTAGGTAATGAAGAACATCGTGGTCAGCATCAATTACAAATTGACCCTTCCAAGGTGTGTCTGTAAACTTACCATCATCATCAACTGGTTTTAACATTGGAAGGTCATATCCCCTTGCAGTTTGATAGTCATCTTCACCAAAGGCAGGAGCAATATGAACTATACCAGTACCATCTTCAGTTGTTACATAATCAGCACAGATTACATAAAAAGCTTTTTTATCTGGTTCAAGGAATTTAAGGAGTTGTTCATATTCTGTGTATTCAAGATCCTTACCAAGCATTTCTTCTAAGACTTCATATTCGTCATCCTTAAAGACTTGTTTAGCAAGAGATTTAGCTACATAGTAAATATGTCCGTCAGCATGCTTAACCTTAACGTATTCAACTTTTGGGTTAACAGCTAAGGCAACGTTAGATGGAAGTGTCCATGGTGTAGTTGTCCATGCTAAGAAGTATTCATTCTCCTTGTCTTTTAATTTAAATCTACAAGTTGCTGTTGTAGTTTTTATTTCTTCATAACCTTGAGCAACTTCGTGAGATGCAAGACCAGTACCACATCTTGGGCAGTAAGGAACAATTTTGTGACCTTCATAAATTAGGCCGTCCTTAAACATCTTGTCTAGAATGTGCCAAACTGATTCAATATAAGAATTTTGAAGAGTGATATATGGGTGGTCTAAGTCAATTAAGTAACCCATTCTTCTTGTAAGAGTTCTCCATTCTTTTTCATATTCAAAAACAGATTCCTTACATTTTTTGTTAAAGGCTTCAACTCCATAGGACTCTATGTCTTGTTTGTTGTGAAGATCTAATCTTTTTTCTACTTCAATTTCTACAGGAAGACCATGTGTATCCCAGCCTGCTTTTCTCTTAACTTGATAACCAAGCATTGTATGGTATCTACAAGTTAAATCCTTAAGAGTTCTCGCCATGACATGGTGAATGCCTGGCTTTCCATTAGCAGTTGGAGGTCCTTCATAGAATATATAATTTTCTCCATCTTTTCTCGATTCCACAGATTTGTGTAGAAGATCTATTTCGTCCCAAAATTTTGAGACTTGTTCTTCCCTTTCACTTACACTGTCTTTAGATAATTCTTTAAATACTTTCATCTAAATCTCCTTTTCTTCCATATTTTTTGTATAAAAAAAGTCCCCTCTCAAAAGAGAAGGGACGAACTAACCGCGGTACCACCCTAATTATAGGAAACTATCACTTAATATCTTAACGCAAAATTACGCAAGAGCTTTTGACTCTTGAGCTCCGAGGTGATCTGTAAAATTTTGAAAGGCAGTTTTGCACCAACCAACTGTTCTCTTACTTTCTAAAAATTACCGTCCTCTTCACAGCTTATATAAATTTGTCAATTGTTTGACTCTTAAACATCTTAATAATATTTGATTGCATACCTGCAAGGGCAAGGTGGAATTTACAACTTCTTCTATCCTCATCAGGATGCTTACTGCAAAATGAGTCTTCTTTTTGTAAGCACCTATTGATTACAATAGGACCATCTACAGCTACAAGTATATCATACATAGTGATTTCTTCCTTAGCCTTCTTTAAAAAATATCCGCCTTTAGATCCTCTCTTCGCATCTGTAATGCCAGCCAAATTTAATTTTCTAAGTATTCTTAGGGTAAATCTTTTTGTAACACCTTCGCTCTCAGCTATTTGTGGCGCTCCAACAACCTTTCCCTCATTTGCTGCTAGATAACTTACAATGCGAAAAGCATAGTCTGTCTCTTGTGTTATTCTCATATCATCACCTATTTAGGATATTATACCATCAAAGTTTAGAATTTAAAATAGTCATCTTGAATTTTTCGCAACTTTACTATTTCTGAATTATTATTTAAGGATACATCGTCATAAGTAAGAAGGCTTCCCTTTTTAATATCTCTTTTTGCAAAGGCTCCTTCTGTTACTATACCTATTGGAAGATGCTTTCCTTTTTCTTGGTCTTCTTTTGTCTCAAGACTTCCAAAAATCATTTCGCCACCAATGGAGTCAAACTTTTCTCCCTTTTTAATGTCTCTCTTTGCAACACAAACTGTTTCTGCAAAGGGCCTTCCAAGAGGAGCAATGGATTCATCTCTTAATACAACTGCCTTTATAATAGAAATAATTGTCTCAATGCTTGTTAGATGGTAGGGCCTATAAATTGTATAATTTGGACCCTCACCCATGGATAAATATTTCATTTCCATATCTATTATATCTGACTTAGGTCTTACTACTGCAAAGACTCCTGGAGCAATTCCCGTTGCAAAGTCAACAACTCCGTATGAATTTAAAATTCCCCCATCATCCTTTAGTTTAAAGTCTTCAGCAATGTTTTTTGGTTCAGTATTAACAAAGTGACAACCTCTTACATCTGGCACAAAGCCAAGGGCATTGCAAACTGCATTGAGTTCGATCATGGTATTTGTTCCATCGACAAAGGAAGTTAGCATCCTTGGGTTGATTCCCTTTTTCTCTGCAGCTTCTCTTAAGCTATCTGGCGTTGCATAATTATTTAATTCATTGTTCTTCCCCTTGCCTAGGACTAGGACTTCAAAGCCACAGTTTTTAGCAAATTCATAAATTTCTACAATGGCTCCTGGCTCATCTCCCTTAGTCCCAGAATAGACTACTCCTTTTTCATCTGCCAAGACTTTTAAGTAAGGTCCCACTGTTGCATCCATTTCTACATTGAGGCTGACAATATCAACCTTGTTTTCTATAGCCACAAGGGATAACTTTGTACCAGTTTCTGTGTCTCCAGTACAGTCCACTAGACAGTCCACAAGAGATGCTGCGATTAAGTTATTTGTAGTTCCAATGTATTTCTTTTCCTTTAAGAGCTTCTTTGCCTCTTCCATGTCATCTGTAAAGGCAAGGTCATCCTTATCTATATTTGCTGCTTCAATAGCAGACTCTAGTGTCTTTTTATTTCTTGAGGAAAACACTATGGGATAAAAATTTTCATTTTGGCTAAGTATAGTGAAGAGCGAGCTTCCCATAATACCTGAGCCAACAATTCCAACAGAAATATTCCCAAATTCCTTTAATTTTTTCTGTAAATAAAACATTCTTCCTCCAAATTTATTGCAAGATATAATTTCAAAATTAATCACAAAAATTATTTTAATCTGATTTTACTTCTATTGCAAATTACTTTTGTAAATTTTTTCCCTCAATATTTTTCCAAGTCTATAGCCACATCCAAAGGCAAAGTGCAAGTTATATCCTCCACAGTCTCCATCAATATCGAGAGCCTCACCAATTATATAGAGGTCCTTGTATTTTTTTGCTTCATAATTTTCTGGACTAACTTCATCTAAAGAAACTCCACCTCTTGTCACTTGGGCATTTTTAAATCCAGTGTTACCTGTGACCTTAAAGCGAGATTTCAATAGAAGGCCAATTATTTTTTCGAAGTCTCCCATGGAAATCATGTTCATTGCTGTGTTCTTATCCATGCCTAGTGAGTCAACAATATAGTGGATGAACTTCTTGTCAACAATTCCCATTAAAAATTCTTCAAGGGAAAAGTCTGGGAACATATAGTACCTGTTGTAGATCATGTCAATGCTGTCTTTCTTTAAGTTATTAATCAAGGGCACTTCAATGACGTCGCCTTCTTTAGTGTTGACAGATATATCCAAGATTGGAGGTCCACTAATACCGTAATTAGTAAATAAAATTTCGCCCTCTCTCTCGTCTATGACTTTTTCATCCCTTAAGAGCCTTGCACGACCTATTACCTTTGTACCACTTAGGTGTTTTAAATATTTTGAATCAAGTTTTAATTGAGTTAGGGCTGGTTTTAAGTCCGTCACCCTTATCCCCATCTTCTTTAGGATTTCAAAACTTACACCATCAGACCCACTTGCTGGCATAGCCTTACCACCAAAGGCAGCTACAACTATATCAGCTCTTAAAGTCTCTTCATTAGTTATGACTTCGTAGCCCTTTTTGGTTTTCTTGATTTCCTTAACCTGGCTCTTGTTTTTCACTTCGATTCCCTTTTTCTCAAGCCAGTAAATCAAAATATTTAAAACAGAATTCGCCTTTAAGCTTATGGGATAGACTCTGTTACCATCTAGTGTAGATTCAAGTCCTAAAATCCTAAAATAATTTATTAAATCTTCATTGCTAAAGTCCTCTAGAGTTCTCTTAACAAAATCAGGAGAAGAATAATTTTTTTCTGACAAGTTCATGTTGGTATAGTTGCACCTGCCATTGCCAGTTGCCAATAGCTTCTTCCCAATTCTGTCATTTTTCTCTAAGAGTATTACCCTGTTATTTTCATTTTTTGCATTTATGGCAGTGACAATTCCACTTGCCCCTGCTCCAATTATAATTATATCCATATTATCACCCCTAAATTATATCCTAAATTCACATATTATTACAAGATTTAAGCCATTTTATGTTATAATGTCTTAGAAATTTGGAGGATTTATGAAGAATAAAATTTATATAACTGGTCACAAAAATCCAGATACAGATAGTATATGTTCTGCCATAGCCCTTGCAGAATTAAAAAACAAGATGGGTCAAGACGCTGAAGCAATTAGGTTGGGAAACTTGAATAAGGAAACCGAATTTGTCCTAGATTATTTTAAGGTTCAAAAGCCAAGGTTAAAGACTTCTATAAAGCCACAAGTTCGTGACATAGAAATTGATGCAGCCTACTGTGTAAATCCAAGCCTATCAATGGCTTCTGCTATGGATCTAATCCAAAAAAATAATATTAGCTCCCTACCAGTTGTTGATGACGACGACAACTTAATTGGAATAGTTAGTCTTTCCAACATAGCGTCAACTTACATGGAAATTTGGGACGACTCCATCATCGGTAGGTCCAACACAAGCTTTGAAAATATTTTAGATGTACTTAGGGGAAAGGTCCTCTACCTTCCCGAAAAGCCAAGAAGTCTATCAGGTAAAATGGCTGTCAAGGCTATAAAAAATCAAGACCTCATAAGTGAAGGGGACATTGTAATTGTTGGCGACGACGTAAAAGACCAAGAGTCTGTAATAAGAAAGGGGATTTCTCTTTTAATCCTAACTATCTCTAGCAAGCTTGATGATAGACTAATGGAGCTAGCTAAAGAAAATAATGTTGCAGTAATTTCAACTGGCCTTTCAACTTTTATGGTTGCAAGACTTTTGCCCCAAGCTGTCCCTGTTGCCTACGTGATGACAAGGGATGACTTAGTTGTCTTTCATAAGGACGATTTAATTGACGACGTTAGAGAAAAAATGTCTCAATCAAGATTTAGGTCTTACCCAGTTCTTGACAACAAGGGCAAGGTTATAGGAAATATTTCAAGATACCACTTGATTTCAAACTTAAAGAAAAAAATTATTCTAGTGGACCACAACGAGAGAAACCAATCCATTGACGACATAGACTCAGCAGAAATAATTCAAATTGTGGACCACCACAGGGTGGCAAATGTATCTACATCTTCCCCAATTTATTTTAGAAATGAACCTGTGGGATCAACTGCAACTATTGTGTCAAAGATGTTTTTTGAAAATGGAATCAAACCATCTCGTGAAGTTGCCGGACTTCTTTGCGCAGCAATTATATCCGACACTTTGTTATTTAGGTCACCTACTTCAACAGAAACTGACAAGTATGTATTAAATAAGATGAAGAAAATTGCAGCTATAGATGTAGAAGACTTCGCCATGAAGATGTTCCGTGCAGGCACAAGCCTTGAAGGTAGAAAACCTGACGAACTTTTAAAGTCTGATGTCAAAAATTTTTCTATTGAAGGGGTTAATGTTAGGGTCTGCCAAATCTTTACCATGGACCTTGACTCCACAGCTTCTGTAGAAAAGGACCTCAAGGATGCCATGGAAAACTTTGTAGCTTCTTCTGATGCAGAAACTTTTGTCCTTATGATTACTGACATCTTCAAAGAAGTCTCTGAAGTCATCTTAGCAGGATCTTTTAAAGAAGCAATTGCAAGGAAATTTGAAAAAGAGCTTGTGGGAGATAAATTTTTATCAGAAGGTCTCCTCTCAAGAAAGAAGCAACTACTTCCAAAAATTTCTTCTGCTATATCAGAAGAACTCTCATAAAACTATGTACAAAAATAAGAGCCTATCACATCACATGATAGACTCTTTTTTTATTTAACTTTTTAATTGTTACAATACCCACCACAGCCACATGACTTGTCGTCATCTTCATCTGAATGGCAACCACAAGAATGATCGTGGTCGTGGTCATGATGATCATGGTGGTGACTTTCTTCTTGGCTGTCCTCATCTATATAGACATTGACTTCCTTTATACCATAAACTTTTTCAAGCTCATCAGAAAATTCTACAACAGTTTTTTCGTCAAAGCCATAGATATAGACTTCGCTTCCATAATTTAGGATTTCTAATTTTAGGATTCCATCATCATAGAGGCTTAGGCCCATAAAGTTTAGTGCCATATCGCCAATAAGATTTTTAAGAATCATATCTTTAAAGTCATCGTCTACTATACCTTGGAGGATAAATTCATAACCATTCTCATCAGAATAAACTGCAAAGTCATCAAAAATTTTCTTTGACTTCTTGTCTTCTTTTAAGATTGTAATTTGATAGGAATCGCACCTATTTAAATAAATCCTTACAAGGTCCTTAAGGTGTGAAAGGTCTATGTTCTCATCAATAAAAACATCATTTTCAAAATTTATATAATACATCTTATCCCTCCTACTTAGTCAAGAGATAGAATTCAACATAGGCATTCTCAATATTGTCTTCATTTCCAAAATAAATATTTGTGAAATAAATTTTAAAGTTATCGTCCTCTATCGCTAGGTCATCAAGTTTTATTTCATCTTTAGTCTTCTTTAGGGTCTTTAACTTATCCCTAAGAGCAAGAAGGTCAATTGTCTTTTGAAGCTCGTAATCGCCCTTAAACTTCTTATAAATATTTATTTCTTTCTTCTTTCTCTCAAACTTGTAATCTCCACAAGTGGAAATGTGATCAAGAGAATAGACAAAAATCATATTTTTGTAGCCTTCTATGTCAATATTAAATCCAAGATCTCCCTTTTCCGCAATATTGTCTGTGTAAGAGTATCCAAGATAGGAATGGTTTTCAACCTTATTAGAGAAACCAAAAACTTTTGTAAAATTCTCTTCGCTGAGTTTAAAGTCCTTTGGAAGATAGTTTAAGTCTTCTATCCTATCTCGCTTATCCATGTAGGACACTATATCAATTATTTGGTTCTTTGCAGAGCTGTCAATATTTACATCAGACCTTATTCCCTCTCCCGCAATCATGTTATTTTCCTTTAACAATTTTTCAAATCTTGCATTTTGTGACCTAAGACTCAAGCTTGTTGCTGATGCAGGTCCAATGCCTGTAATTAAAATTATTTCAGCAAGAAAAATCGGTACAGTGATGTTTGAATTTTCCCTATAAAAAATATAATAAATTAGAGATAAAAATACCCAAAGTCCTCCTGCAATAACGATGTACCTGTTTTCAGTTAGTCCATACTCACTAATTCTTAAGTAAATTGCAAAGAACATCATGCCAAGTAGTGGGAATAAACTTATTGGAAAAATTATCTTTAATTTATTTATAAATCCAATGGAATCCACTCTTGATAAGAAGAACAAGTAGACTACTGAAAAAGCTGCAAACCAAATTACAAGATTTACTATTAAATTGTTTGGAATTTGCCAAAGAGCTAGGATCTTTATAAAGTAAGCCAGTAGAATCAAAGTGTAAATAATCACAAGAGGTGTGATTATATATACCAAAAGAATTCTAAAGGGCTTTGGATACTTGTAGTCTGTAAAGGAATCCCTTACCTTTGGAAAGTCTTGGAAAAAAGTTATTACATTAAATAAGATAAAGGAAAATATTCCAATCCTCAAGTAAACTAAGGATCCAAAATCAAATTTAAAAAGTGAGTCCAAGGCAAAAACTATACTTGATATTCCTATAAAAACTATGAAGCTGTAGATATTTGAAATTATAAATGCCCTTAAAATTTTTGCTACATAGACAACATAGTCTTTGTGATAATTAAATTTTGCAACAAAAGAAGTTCCCACAACTAAGAAGGCAATCAAGGTAAAAAATACAAAATTGTCATTATAGTTTGATAGGGGTCCCGCCTTATCATAAACTAGCTCATAAATTTCATAGAGTATAGGCAAAGTTATAACATAGGAAATTACTTTTAATAAATTATTATTTTTTAAGTTTTTTAGGTCATAAAAATTTCTAAGTCCCTCGTTAAAAAGTTTTATAAAAGCATATAAAAAAATTGCAAAGGCAAAGACCAAGCCATAGGAAATCATCTTGTTGTTAAAGTCTTCTGCATATTCATCATAGGCAGCCATAATAAAAAATATGCTTGCAAGTGTTGCTGATGTTATTGTGAAGGGAAACCTTTTAAAGGTATCTTTTATACTTTTAAAATTCAAAATTTTTAAATTTAGTTTCTTCATAACTACCTCCCTTTTTTTATAATATACTAAAGGCAAGGATTTTTAAAGAATTTAGATAAAACTTTTGTCATTGTATCCACTTTGACATATTTATTTTTTGAATACAATTTTTCCTTCAGAAATTGTATATAGGACTTCTCCTCTCAAAGTCTTGTCCTTAAATGGAGTGTTGGAAGATTTTGATTTATATTTATCTATCGTATACTCACTTTCTAAATCTATTATTGCAAGGTCTGCAGTCTTCCCTTGGCTAATTTCTCCACCCTCAAGTCCATAAATTCTTGCTGGATTAGTAGACATAAGTTCTATTAACTTCATAAGACTAATTTCTTTTGTCAAAACTAAATTTTCATAGCAAATAGAAAAAGAAGTTTCTAGACCAATGATGCCTGATGGAGCCTTTGTAATCTCCTTGGATTTTTCTTCGGCAGTGTGCGGTGCATGGTCAGTTGCAATTATTTCTATTGTTCCTTCTTTTAAGCCCTCAATAATTCTAAGCCTATCCTCTTCACTTCTTAGGGGAGGATTCATCTTGGCAAGACTTCCATATTCCAAAACTGCTGAGTCATTTAAGGCTATGTGATGAGGTGTTACTTCAGCATAAATATTTGCTCCCATTTCCTTGCCAAACTTAACAAGGTCAACTCCTAGTCCTGTAGAAATATGTTGGATAGAAATTTTTGCACCTGTATAAATTGCCATTGCCACATCCCTAGCTATAAAAGATGTCTCTGCAATCTTTGGAGATCCATAAATTCCAAGTTTATCAGAAACTTCTGAGTGGTTTATTCCATTTTGCTCAATTAGTTCTGGATCTTCTTCGTGGAAGGATATTATTGCACCAAGTTCCTTGGCCCTATTCATTGCTTCCAGTATAAGTTTTGAATTCCTATTTGGGATTCCATCATCTGTAAAGGCAAGAGCTCCCCTCTTAAAGTTTTCTTCCATATCAACAAGTTCCAAGTCGCCAAAGTTTTTTGTAAGGGCTGAAACAGTAAATACCTTTAAAGGAAGGTCTCTCGCCCTTTTGTAGTGTTCTATGATTTTTTCTTTTGAATCAATTTTCGGACTTGTGTTTGCCATTTGGACTACACTTGTAAAGCCACCAGCTATAGCAGCTTGGCTTCCTGTAACTAAATCTTCCTTATGAGTTTGACCAGGGTCCCTAAAGTGAACGTGGACATCAATAAGTCCAGGCACAACAATTTTTCCTCTTGCATCAATAATTTCTTCTTTGTCACTTGAAGCTTCAATGTCCTTTGCAATCTCTACGATCTTTCCATCTTCAATTTTTATATCTAAAACTTCATCTCTTTTAGATAGAGGATCAATTATTCTCCCACCCTTAATTATCATAGTGCCTCCTTTTTTATAAGTTCATAAAAAAAATCTACATCCTAAAAAAAGACGAGGTCCACCCTCGCCTTTTAAAATATTTTTATTCTTCTTCTGCCTCTTCTTCGTCTTCGTCATAAATTTCTAAATCATCAAAGTCGAAGTCATCATCATATAATTCAAAATCAATGTCATCATTTTCATAAACATAATCTTCAAGATCAGCAAGATCCTCTTCAATAATGTCTACATAGTCTTCGATTTCTTCACGAGATTCTCTCATTTCATCAATAACATCACTTAGGATATCTACAAGTTCAGAAATAATTTTTCCTTCATTTGTAGTAGTGTCTAAATCATAACCGTCACAAAGACCTTGTAGATAAGATATTCTCTTTAATAAATATTCCATATTTCCTCCAAATTAAACTCTAGACATATATTCGCCATCTCTAGTGTCAATTCTTATCATATCGCCTGTATTGATAAATAGTGGCACATTAAGAGTAAAGCCTGTTTCAACTGTAGCTGGTTTAGATCCACCACTTGATGTATCTCCCTTAACTCCTGGTTCAGTTTGAGTAACTTCTAACTCAACAAAGTTAGGAGGAGTTACTCTAAATGCCTTACCCTTGTAGAAGTTAATAGTTGCCATGTCGTTTTCTTTAATAAAGTTAAGTGCATCTTCAACCATATCTTTTTCTAGTGGAATTTGTTCGTAAGATTCTTGATCCATGAAGTAATAAAGTTCACCATCAGAATATAGGTATTGCATTTCTTTGTTTTCAATAACAACTTTTTCAAATTTTTCAGATGGGTTAAATGTAGTATCTCTAATTCCACCAGTAAGTACTGATTTAATTTTACTTCTTACAAAGGCAGCACCCTTTCCTGGCTTAACGTGTTGGAAATCAATAACTTCCCAAACATCTCCATCCCATTCAAATGTAAGTCCTTTTCTTAATTCTCCTGCGTTGATCATATTATCCTCCATATTTAAGTATTATCTTCTATGTCATAGTAGTTAAGTGAAATTGGCTGAAATTTTATGTATTCAGGCAACAAATAACCATAGATCCTGAAGACTTGTGAAGAATATTTAACTCCTATACCTGAGTTTTTGTCATATAGGTCTATTAAATATCCCTTTAAAGTACAAGTATTAGCAATTTGTGCATTTTCCTTTAGAATAATTATACCAGATAATGTATTATCATTAAACATTACTTTATCATTTATTATGAAAATTTGATTAGGACTTCGGGATAAAATTTTTAAAGTCCCTGACTTTTGAATTATTATTTGTTTACCAGTCACATCATAAAGTGGATTTATTTTCTTGATGTAGGATCCACTCTCTTCATCATAGACTTCTACTTCTTCAAAAATTGTATATTTATCATTTTTTAAATCATAAATAAAATCTCCATCAAGAATAACTTTTTTATTATTCTTATCTGTCCAATTATCATTAGCGAATTTTTCTCTTAGGCTTGAGAGGTAATCTAAGTCAACTTTAGAAGAGTTTAGGACTCCATCTTCTTCCTTGTAAATTTTATTTACATAATGGCCCCTTAGTCTTCCACCAAGAAGGGTGTTTTTATATTTTATTTCACTCTTTAAGCTCACCATGTCTACAAGGTTTTTATTCTCATCTTGATAGTCTTCTCTTTTGAAGTTAAGTCTTAAGACTTCAGTGTCCTCTGGTATTTTTTCAATTCCTAATTTTTTTGCACTATCATTTAAAATATAATTTTCCAATTCTTCTTGAAAGTCATCTTGAGAAACTTTTATATTTAGTGTCGACTCAAGCGCATAGTTTGCTTGGGTTGACTCCAGCCTGTTTTTACTTATGTAAGTAGACCCTGACATGTAGGAGTAGATAAAATAAAAAAAGATTGCAAGAAGTCCAATGAGTAAAATTGTAAAAATATAAATATATCCCTTTTTTCTTTTACTCATAAAGTCTTGACCTCTTTGCAATCTTTCTTATAATTTCTTCTTTATCCTTGTATCCAATTTTTACCGAAAAACAATCTCCTTGGTCTTCAATAGAGAAGGAAGATATGTTATCTATTAGAGCATTAACTCCGTCGCTGTGAATTTCATTTCTTTTCTTCAAACTATCTATTAGGATGGAATACCTATAAAGCTTGTTGTCCTTTAGTCCAAAGGACACGTAATTATATTTATTTCCCTTGGGTTGAATAAAATATATCTCTCCGCATACTATTGTATAGTAATCACTAGAAGTAATTTCATCTTTTATGTACTCAGTGGCATAGGACAGGTCCGTTGAAATATTTTCATTTTCATAAGTTTTTGTAAGAGCCTTTTGAGATACGCCCAAAATTGATGTGATCACCATGCCAATAATTAGGAGCATGGCCATAGACATCACAAGTTCAATTAGTGAGTAGGCCTCCCTTTTTGAGGTAAACCTCCATCTTAATTTCTTCATCAGAACCTCGTCTCTTTCCTCTTAAAGTTATGTGGTTTAAATTATCGCTGGAATCATTTTGAATTTCTATTTTAAATTTATCATCATGATTATCTCCCGAATCAAAATTAAAATTCAAGTCCTCATTGTTGTAAGCACTGCCAATTATCTCTTCCATCCTCGATGACATAAGATTTATAAGTTCTTCTCTTTCTCCAATATATGATTGGTTCTTTAAAAGACTTATTACGTTAGGAAGGATAGTCGATGCAATTAATGCTAAGAGAGCAATTGAAAATAAAACTTCAAGCATTAAGTGTCCCTTATTTTTATTCCTTGATTTCAATAAAATTCACCTTACCTGTAACTGGTTGAATTGTAATCTTATACTTCTTGTTTACAATAGAAAAAATTATTGTCCCAGCTGATGACTTTTCTTCCAAGTAAGAAGGCTTACCCTTATTAGAGAAAGTAATTTTCTCCAGATTTGTAGACTCAAGCTTTACAAGAGAATTAAATTTAACAGTTTTTCTCTTCTCTCCAAAATTTATTGAATAGCCTCCATCACTTAGATTCATAGATGTCCTTATGTTATTTATTTGAGAATAATTTTTCAAAAATTTTAAATCAAGAGCCAGTTCCTTAACTTGTTCCCTTGCTTGAACCCTATCTCTAATCTTAAAGTTAAGTCCACCAATGCTTAAGAGAAGTAAAATTATTCCTATGCAAATTACAAGCTCAATTAGGGTAAAGGCTTCGTTCTTCTTCATGATAATCAACTTCTTTTATAAAGATAAGTAAGTCCTTATTGTCTTCTGGCGTAAAGTAAATATAACTCATGTCATCTTGATACAAGTCTATCCTAGTCCAATTGTTTTCTAGAATTTCTCCCCTATAAGGCAAGTAGTTTCCAGCAATATTTATAGTCCCCATGTCTTTAAAGGATTTGTTTGGAATATAAATAGATAAAGAAACACCATTACAGTGCCTATCAACTCCCAATTTTACAAGGTCCTTTAAATCATTCTTGCTTACATAGACAGAGGTAACTTTATCTTCTGGATAATAATCTAGCTTTATACCCTCGCCTTCAACAAACTTTAAGCCTTCATCTTCCTTATTAAAGGCAAAATCATATATGCTCTCGCTTTTCTTTTCATTGGATAAATTTGAAGGACTCTTTGCAAAATTATTTTTATTTAAATTATTTAGCTTTTCTTCCTGTCCCTTAATTTGATTCTTGCCTTTACTACTTGTCTTCCTACTTGCCTTTGTTTGCTTTTTATTTTCTATCTTGATGTTTTTCTTTGTATTGGTAATCTTTTCAGCTTTAGGCTCTTCACTTGCTACTTTCTTTTCTTCTTCAGGCTTAACTTCTTCTTTAAGATTATTTTCTCCAAAGTAAGCCTTCTTTAGGTCGTTATAATAAATTGCCTTCGAAGGTTTTTCTGCCTTAAACCTATATGTAAAGTTCCCCTCGTCACTTCTTAAGATGTCAATGTTTGAATAGCCATAGTAATTAGTCAGCCCTTCAATGGTATTTAAATCAAGTGACCTAACTCTTCCACTAATAATTAAACTTTCTATATCACTTTGTGAGTCCTTAGAAAAACTATCTTTACTTATATTGCTTTCACTGGAAATTTTTTCAAGCTTATCTTGTGAGAAGTCATCAAAACCCTTATATGTAAATTCTTCTTCTATTGGGTTTAGATTTCCTTTCAAGTTTGCTTCTGAAATGCTTTGGACTTGATTCTTTAATAGAAAATTATAAAATAAAAATTCAATAACAAGTAAAATTAAAATACTAAATAAAATTTTTTCTCTCTTAGAAAGCTTTCTGTATCCAATTTTTTTGCAAAAAACATCATAAATATCCATTTAATTTTTCCTCAAGATAATCTGCTAGTTCCTTGTGCAACTTTGTGTTTGGGTGGATCCCATCGATTAAATCTTCTTCTATATAGTTAGACTTTGCATAGTCATAAAAAGAAACAAGCTTATAATCCCCTTGGCTTTCCTTCAAAATCCTATCGAAATCTTCAATTTTTTTATTTACTGATGTGAAGTTGATAAAACTCTTATAAGCTTCATCAAGATTTAAAAAAGAAGTTGGATATGGAGACATTATAAAAATTTTTCCCTTATTCTCCTTTAACTTTTCTACAATTTTGAAAATATTATTTAAAACGTGGTCAAGAGACTTGCCGTTGTAAAAATCATTTAAACCAATACAAACTAAATTAACATCGTAGGGAATTAAATTGTCTAGACTTAAAATAAGTTCATCAGTGGTTAAGCCGTTAACCCCATAGTTATCTATATCATAACCTTTTCCCGCTAAGTAATAAATTAAGGATTTTCCTCCAACTAAAAATCCCTCAAAAATAGAATCTCCTAAGGCGCAAAACTTCATAAGCCCTCCTACAAAAGTCCTTCTTCCAAGAAACTAAAGTACTTGTTGTCCCCAATAATTATGTGATCCAAAATATCTATTCCAATAATCTTAGAAGCTTCAAGTAAATTCTTCGTTAATTTGATATCTTCCTTGGATGGACTCGGATCTCCCGTTGGGTGATTATGTAGTAAAATTATGCTGTGAGCATTGTCAGATATAGCAGCCCTGAATACTTCTCTGGAATGAACTATGGTCATGTTAATAGTTCCTTTAGAAATTTCTCTAATAAAATTTATTTCCTTTTTTGTGTTTAAGGTCATAATTCTAAAATGTTCTTGTTCCAGTACACTCATTTCGCTTAAGACATAGTTTGCAGCGATGGAAGGTGACGTAACCCTTATTTTGCTTCCATTGCTTGAAACAGCAAGTCTTATTCCCAATTGAACTGCAGCAAGAATCATTGCAGCCTTGGCTTCTCCAATTCCATCGACTTCCATGAGGTCCGAAAGGCTAGCATTTTTAAGAGAGTTTAAACCATTAGAATCATTAGCTGACCTAAGAGACCTGAGAACTTTAGTCGCAGTATCAATGGCAGAGTCTCCCTTACTATTTCCTGTCCTAATGATAAGGGCAAGGAGCTCTGCATTGGAAAGATAATCAGGCCCAAACTTAATTAGTTTCTCTTGGGGCCTCTCATCTGCTGGCATTTCCTTTATAGTGTACTTTTCAAAATCTCTCTCTTTCATTTAAATCACCATTAAAAATTCATCACCATAAATTAAAATTAAACAATTTAATTAAGTCTCTATTTATTTTTCCAATAGGCAGTCCCACAATATTGAAAAAATCTCCTCGGATTTCTTCAACTAATAGTGATCCCTTCCCTTGGATTCCATAGGCACCAGCCTTGTCCTTATACTCTAAAGTATCCAAATAATTTTCAATCTCCTCATCACTTAGGTCATAAAATTTTACAGAAGATTTTTCAAAATCTACATATTTTATCCCCTTAGATAATTTAAAAATAGCATAGCCTGTGAAGACATTGTGGACCTTTCCACTAAGAGACCTTATCATGTCCCTTGCTTCATTTCTATCCTTAGGCTTTCCCAATAACTTTCCATCAAGTTCCACCAAGGTATCAGCCGATAAAACTACGGCATCTTCATTTTCTTTGGCAACCTCTATGCCCTTGCCAAAGGCAAGACCCATAACTGTAGTCCAAGGAGAAAAGGCATCATCCTTAACTTCATTTATTTCTCTTGTAATAATTTCAAAATCTATAAAGTCTCCTAGAATTTCTCTTCTTCTTGGAGAATTTGATGCTAAAATAATTTTTTCCATTTGTACCTCTATTTAGAAATATTTGTATTATCAACTATAAACATAGAAGTAAGTCCAACAAAAAATCCTGTGAAAATTCCAAGAATTACTAAAATTGGCAGGTAGGCAAGAATCGCAGTAGTTTTCATAATAAAGGAAGCTACAAGAACCTGACCTAAGTTGTGAAAAAAGGATCCTATTTCACTGATTCCAATTAAAGATAAATATTTTCTCAAAAATTTGTGGGCTAAAATCATTGAAATAGAACTTAAGATTGCTCCACCCATTGAGAAAAATAAACTTGAAATTGCTCCAGTAACAAGTCCCAAAAGTATGGTTTTAAAAATAGCTACAAAAAATCCCTCCTTGTAGCCAATAGCAACTATAGTAACCAGGACAACAATATTGGATAAACCAAGCCTTGCTCCTGGAATAGCTACAGGTAGTGGAATCATGGACTCAAAAAGACCAAGCACAATACCAAGAGCACTTAAGAGGGATAAGTAAATTAACTTTGTGTTTTTTTTCATTTTATAATCATATCCAAACTATCATCACTAGGTTTATCTTCCACAATCTTAACCATAAGCCTATTAGGTAGACATATAATTGAATCTCCTGGGAGACTAATCTTACCCATCTTCATGCAAATCTTATCCTTGCAATCAGATTCATGCATATGGACTTCTCCATTCTCAATATGGACTTCGTTATTTCCATATTGTGTATTAACATCAATATCTAAATTCGTATTTTCTTTTAATTCAACTTCCTTAAAAATTTTTCCATCAACAGTGATCACAACTTTTTTAGATGAAGAATCATTCCCCCTTGGGAGTTTGTTGGTAAAAATATAAATAAGAAAGGAAGAAATAATTATTAAAAAAATAACAAAAATATCAGCTTTTTTTATCTTATTCATAAATTTATTATAGCACACTTCTATTTACTAATGACTTAATAAAAAAATTTTTTAAAGTTTTATATTTCAAAATCTTTTTACTAGAGTTAAAAAAATGGTGTAAAGTTGGTGTAAAAATTTTTTAAAAACAAAAATACATCCACATTTTTTTATATCATTACTTTAATTTAAATAAAAAATACTCCTACAAAGTCTTAAATAATCACAAACTTGTGAAAAATAAAACTCTGTAGGAGTAATAAATTTTGTGGTGCTAAAGATGGGACTTGAACCCATACGATCTTTCGACCGCCAGATTTTGAGTCTGGTGCGTCTGCCAATTCCGCCACTCTAGCAAAAAATAAAAAAGAAGTGCCAGGCACTTCTAAATATTGTGGGGTGGATAGTGGGAATCGAACCCACGATCTTCAGGACCACAATCTGACGCCTTAACCAGCTAGGCCATATCCACCACGAACAATACATATATAATAGCAAATTAAAAATGTATTGTCAATAAACATTTATAAGTTCTCTAACTTTTCTCTGAGATTCTTCAAGGCTCTTGCCCTGTGAGAAATTTCATTTTTTTCTTCGTGAGACATTTCTGCAAAAGTTTTGTCAAATCCATCTGGTATGAAGATGCTGTCGTATCCAAAACCATTGTCTCCTCTTTCCACTTCTGAAATCCTTCCTTGGCAAACTCCCTCAATTGGAATTGTATTTTTTTCTGAGTCAATTAAAATTATTTGGGTTTTAAAGTAGGCTGACCTATCTTCCTTGTCCTTTAAATTATTTAAAAGTTTCTCTCTATTTTTCTTGTCGTCATGCTCTGATGCATATCTTGCTGAGTGAACTCCTGGCTCACCCTTAAGTGCATTTACAAAAAGTCCAGTGTCATCTGCCAGAACTGCTAGGTCTACTCTTTTGGCCATGGCATCTGCCTTTTTTAATGCGTTGTCATAAAGAGTTTCTCCATCTTCAATAACTTCAAAATCAAGTCCTTCAATGTCAGACTTGCCAAAAATTTCTATGTCTAGATCTTCTAAAATTTCTCTTATTTCTCTTAATTTATTTTTATTATCAGTAGATAAAACTATTTTCTTCATAGGTTTTGCTCCAAAATTTCAAAATAATCAAAGATTTCTCCAATGCATCTTTTTGCACCAAGTAAAAATTCATTTAACTCTTCAATTGAAAAAGTATCTTTTTCTCCAGTTCCTTGAATTTCTATAAGTTGGAAGTCGTCATTCATCACAACGTTTAAGTCTACGTCTGCATTGGAATCTTCTTTAAAGTCCAAGTCAACTAATTTTACTCCATTGACCTTACCAACACTAATAGCTGCAACCTTTGAAACAATTGGATCTTCTTCAAACTTCTTGTTCTCTAAAGCTTTTTTTACTGCAAGCTTAAGGGCTATGTAGGACCCTGTTATTGCTGCAGTCCTTGTTCCTCCATCTGCAGAGATGACGTCGCAGTCAATCCAAATAGTCCTTTCTCCAATTTTATCTAAATCTATACAAGTTCTTAAGGCTCTTCCAATTAATCGTGAAATCTCGCTACTTCTTCCATCAAGTTTTCCCTTGGAGATATCCCTAACTTTTCTAGTAGGGGTTGATCCAGGTAGCATTGAGTATTCACTTGAAAGCCATCCCTTGTTCTTTCCTCTTAAAAATCCTGGAACCTTGTTTTCAATCATGGCACTGCAAATAACTCTTGTCTTACCACATTCAATTAAAACGGATCCATCGGGATGATCTAAATAATTTGGAGTGATCCTTATCTGTCTTGCTTCATCATTTTGTCTATCTTCTCTCATAATTTCCCTTCTACTTGTCTACATAGGTATTCATATAATCTACTATACCATTATAGAGTCCTTGAGCCAATTTATCAATGTAGTCAGGGTCTTTAATCTTTTCTAGTTCATCTGGGTTTGATAAGAATCCAAGTTCTGCTAAAGCTGCAACATTCTTTGTCTTATTCAAAACAATGATTGCAGGTCTATTTATAATTCCACGGTTTACTGCTCCAGTTTCTTTTATAAGAGCTTTTTGAAGACAGTTTGCAAAATTCTTTTGAACTGTATCCTTTATTCTTACATTTTTTTCTGATGCATAAAGGACTTCTATACCCTTAGCACTAGAATTGTCAGCACTATTAAAGTGAATTGACAAGAATAAGTGGGCATCTCCATTATTAGAAACTCCTGCCCTATCTAAGAGCTGGATGTATTCGTCTCTCGTTCTTGTTATTGTTGGACTTATTTCACTATTTGCATTTAACTTATCCATTAGTCTTTCTGCAACTAAGAGATTGACAGTTTTTTCATAAGTTTCTCCGTCAAGGGCAATTGCACCTGAATCTTTGCCACCGTGTCCTGGGTCAATAACAATTTTTAATTTTCCATTTACTTCAATTCTGTTTTTTATTACTCTTTTAGCTTTTTCATCTGACTTTTCAAGATCTGCTTGGTCAAAGACTTTGTCCTTATTGCCATCATTGATTTCTTTCTTTATCTTATTAGTTTCTCTCTTTTCTTGATTAGATTGAAAATAATCACTGTCAAAAATAGATTTTGAATCAATTGACTTATTCTTGGATTTAGTCTTCTTATTGCTCTTAGAATTTTTATTCTTCTTAGTGTCTTTAGAATTTTCTTTATCGTCACCGTCAACAATCGACTTAGACTTGTCAGTGCTTATCTCTGCCCTAACTTCATCATTGTTCCAGTCAACGTCATAGCCAAAAGTTTCTGATATAAACCTCAAAGGAACCATTGTCTTTGTTTCTTTTCTCGGACTTGAATAAAGAGCAAGTTGAGGAGCTTGTGCATTATCTAGGCTGACTTTTTTTCCGTTTACACTTACATTAGGACTGTTAATCTTCATGTTTATAACATCGCCATTAAGACTTATCTTGATAGACTTGTCCTTGTTGTTCCACTTAACATCTGCCCCAAGATTTTCTGTGATTTCACGAATAGGCACAAAGGTCCTCCCTTGTTTTATGTAGGGAGAGAATTCTGTGTTCAAGAGTTTACCGTTAACTAGAACTCCTGCTTCCTTAACTTGAAACTGAGTTTTACCTATACTTACATTAAATAAATTATTGGCAAATACTGGGCTTACAAGTAGTGCCAAAGACAATATTGAAATTTTAATAATTCTTTTCATTTAATTCACCTAGATAAAAGTTTATAAACTTTAGTAATTAATGTCAACAATGTAACCAAATTGTAATAATTTTAAACCACCTTATAAAGCTCGTCAGGATCTGGATCTTGTAAGATAATTTCCCTGTCCTTGTACTTAACTACAGCTTGCTTTTCATTGTTTATATCGCCAATCTTTGTAACTTTTATTCCACTAGCTTCTGCTTCTTCTTTAAAGTCATCAAAATTTTCTCTATCGAAAACCATTAACATGGATCCACTAGAAATTAATTTCATTGGATTGATTTTATAAAAATCACAAATCTTTTTTGTCACATCTAGTAGTGGAATTGAATCATTAAAAATTCTAATTCCATGACCTAGGGCTTTAGAAGTTTCCCACACTGCACCAAAAAGTCCTCCTTCGGTGATGTCGTGCATGTGCTTAACGCCATACTTGCCTGCTATTTTTGATTCTTTAAGGACAGAAATTTCCTTTGAAAGTGATTTTGCAAACTCATATTCTTCTTTACTTAAAATTTCTTTTACTTCCCTTTTCTCATGGGCTATTATGCTGGTACCTTCGATTCCAAGATACTTGGAAACAGCAAGGACATCTCCTGCCTTCACAGTACTTAGGTCCGGCCTTCTTTTTTTATTAACTCTTCCAAAAACTGTTGTTGAAATTACAATTTTATTTACAGCGTCAGTGACTTCTGTGTGACCACCTACAATATCAACATTTAATTCTCTTGCAGTTCTTGTTGCATCATCTACAATTTCTTTTAAGTCATCAAGATCTGCTGATGGTGGAATTAATAATGTCATCAAAACTCCTACTGGATCTGCACACTGGCAGCTCACATCATTTACAGAAATATTTATGGCAAGAGCCCCAAGATTTTTTGACGCTCCTGTTATGGGATCAGTTGATGCAACAATAAGGTCTCCCCCAAAGTCCATGACTGCATTGTCAAGGCCAGTACCTCCACCCATAATAACTTCTTCTCTATTTGAAACTAGCTTGTCGAAAATATATTTTTCCAACAAATCTGTTTTTAATTTTCCAATCTCCATTTTTTACACCTCTCAAGAATTTTACACTTATTTTATTTGCATTTCAAATTTGTTAAATCCATTTTCCTTGTAAAAATTCTTGCTAACAATATTTAGGTCCTTAAATTTTTTGTTAAAATAAGCCTCATCTTTAACAAGACCTTTAACAAGTATCCTTCCCTTATCAAAGTTGTAGGAAGTTATAACTAAGTTATCATCTTCAAGTTTTTGTATTTCAGAAATTTTTTCTATAAATTTTTTATTTCTTTCTTGAAACCTATCTGATGATAAGTCTATTTTTTCATTTTCCATTTCTTGAGAACTTATTATTTTGTTTGTGACTTCCTTTTCTTTCTTGAGCTTATTGTAGTAAAGAAGGTTGGAAGATATTAAAATCAAAATCGCCAAAGGTAGGATGAAATTAATACAATTTTTATTTTTATTTTCCCTAAGCTTTTTCTTTTCTTTAGAATTTGGAATATCAAAATCTAAATTTTTTCCAATATATTCAAAATCCAAATTGCTATAAGACTTTAGGATGTCTTTTATAATTTCTGAATCGGCAATCCTTCCAAAGAGTTGAATTTTATCTCCCCCAGAGAAATTTTCTATCTTGCTTATATGTCTAAGGAAGAAATTTTTATACTTAAAGAGAAAATCCTCTTCAACATTTTGTTCCTCTATGTCGTAGGAAAGATTGATTATGTTAGAAGCATTCTTCTCTTCTAGTTGGTTGTCTCCTATCATCATTTCGATGTTTTCATCATAAATTTTGTCATAAACTTTTAGCAACTTGTCTTCTACAGAAATTAATTTTATGTAACTTGCTTGTATCTCTACAAACTTACCATCTCTTGAAAAGCTTTGACCTTCTGTAAGAATTTCATAGTTTGTAACTTCTAACTTTTCCAAAACTTCCTTTAATTCTTCTAGAATTTTCTTGGGAACAAGGTCAATGGAAAGATTCAATGCCTTTGCTGTAGAATTTTTCTTGTAAAAAATTTCATAATCACTTAAATCAAAGTCGCCATAATCTTCTAATTCAAGCTTTAAAAAGTCCCTTATCTCACTCTCATCAATTTCTGGAACTTTGTAGTTGATATGGATGAGGGAAGTAGAATCAAAAATAATAAAGACCCTGTCCTTCTTTTTTAAATCTAGCTTCTTAAAAACTTTGCTCATCTTATAAAAAAAATGATGATAATCTAAAATATTCCCATCCCTATAAATCCTATAGGGCATGGGAATACTAGTCTTTTCTTCTTCACTTTTAGTCTCGTCAAAAATATTTATAAATCCATCGTTAAGTTTAATTTTTGTTTTTCTGTCAAACATAATTCACCTGCAAATAAAGAAAATAATTATAGCTATAGTCATAAAGGGCCCAAAGGAAATTGAGTCCTTAAGAGTTTTCTTTTTTAGTAAAATCAAAATCATAGATACAATGCCGGCAATAATAAAGGAGTCACGAAATAATAAAAAGGCCTCAAATAAATTATTGGCAACTAGTCCCATTATAAAAGCATAGTAAACATCTCCTAAGCCCATCATTCCCGTGAAATAATACAATAGAAAAAATATTAATCCCATAGCAAGAGAAGACTTTATAGAAACAAGGATCCCTCCGCTGATAAAAATTTTATAAATTATCACAAAGAATAAAAGTATAAAGAGGTCAAGATTATAAATATAACCAGTCTTGTAATCAAGAACTCCTATAAAAGATGCCACTATTAAAATAAAGATAATTATTAAGGTCTCAAGAGAAATCCCATATCTCATAAAAACCAAGAGGGCTAGGAAAGAAGTTAAGACTTCTATATAAAAGTTTTCTCTCCCAATTTTTTCTCCACAAGAAGAACAGCTTCCTCTTAAAAATATATAAGAAAAAACTGGAATCATCTCATAAAACTTCAAAGTCTTATTGCAAGAGTCGCAAGAACTTCTTGAGAATATAAAGTCTTCTCCTCTTTCTCTTCTCTCAATAAAAACTTGGTAAAAAGATCCAAGGGACCCACCAAATAAAAATACCAATAAAGATATAAAAATAAAATATAAATTATTTTTCATTCTCTTCGACTAACTTCTTGTCTTGAACTTTAAGTGGACCTGGACTAACTGTCACATCTCCATCTTCTGTTGAAGTAATAGTAAATTTTTCTACTTTTAAATGCTTAGCAGGCTTTGGTATCTTTCCTCCTTCAAGGTAAGGTTTTAAAGCTTCTACACTAATACTTTTATCAGAATCTGGATGATCAATTAAATATAAGATGCCTGCACTTTTTAAAACTTTGACATTGGCATTGTGCGCTGCTGCCTCTGCTGCTAAGTTTGTGGAGCTGTACTTCATTGCTGCAATGGAAATTAAAATTGCAATAATTGCTATAACAATAACCAACTCGATTAGGGTAAATCCCTTGTTTTTCTTTGCGTTCTTCATATGTCCCTCCTAAAATTGATTTACCATGTCAAAAATTGGAAGTGCAATAGATAGCACTATAAATCCAATTATCAATGCCATAATTATTATTAAAATTGGTCCCATTAGGCCAAGAATTTTTTGATTGCGAGAATTTAATTCTTCTTCATAGTATGAAGACATAATGGAAAAAATTTCTCTAAGGCTGGAGGACTCTTCTCCAACCCTAATCATAGAAACTAAGACCTTTGAGAATACACCCACTTCTTGAGCACCCTTATAAAAGGGCTCTCCTGACTTTAGCTTAAATAAAATTTCTTGATACTTTTCTTTTAAAACAGAGTTCCTTTCCATATTAGAAATAATTTCAAGACTCCTGTCTACTGTTAGACCAGACCCAAGCAAGAGGTCCATGTTAAAGGACAGGTTCATGGCTCTTGTTATCTTGTAGTAGGATGACTTTAGTAGTAAGGAATGAAAAGCCCTTGGCTTCCTTTTATGATGAATAAATGCAATCGCTACCACGAGTAATATCCCTAAAATAATAAAGAAATAATTTTTATAAACAAAGTTTGAAAATCCCATTAAAATTCTTGTTGGAAGTGGAAGCAAGTTGTTGTTATCGGAAAAAATTTCTCCAAAACTTGGAATGACATTTATAATTAAAAAATTAATTATAAAGATTGAAGTCAGCAAGAGGATGCATGGGTAAGCCATGGCCTCAATTATCTTAGACTGAGTCTTTCTCTTTTTTATGTAATAGTCAGATAGCTTGTCAAAAATTTTACCTAGACTCGAAGTGTTCTCCCCTACATAAACCATGTTTATCACAAGACTTGGAAAGGCTCCCGTCATCTTCATAGAATCAGATAGATCGCTTCCAGACCTTAGGCTGTCTCTTATATCAGATAAAGTTTTTCCCTTGTCCTTTTGGAATTGTGAAGACAGAATCTCAAAGGCATTTTCTATATTTATACCTGAGTTTATAAAAAGAGAGAGCTGTCTAAATAAAATATAGAGATCTTCATTTTTAAACTTCTTCTTGTATTCAAAGGAATTTGATGACTCAATATTTTCTTCTATCTTTATGGGTCTAAGTCCCTCTCTCTTTAATTTTTCCTTGGCTTCCTTTAAGTTGTCAGCCTTAATGTTTCCCCTAACTTTTTCATTGCCCCTAAAGGCCTTGTAATTGTAAATCATAAGTCACCAACGGTATGTATGTTTTTATAATACTCCTCAAAAGTTGTTTCGCCATCTTCTATTAAGTTTAAAATTTCACTTGATAGGGTCTTCATTCCCTTTTCTATTGCCAAAACTTTTATATTTTTTACAGATTCTCTCCTGCTTATCATTTCTCTAATTTCAGAATCTACAATCATTATTTCAAAAACTGCCATCCTACCTAAGTAGCCTTGGTTACACTTATGGCATCCTCTAGCCCTATAAACAAATTCACTTTTCACAAGAGGATTGGTGTTTTTGATTTTTTCTTTACAATGAGGGCAAAGTCTTCTTATTAATCTTTGAGATATAACCCCAATAAGACCTGCAGAGATTAGGTAGGCTTCAATTCCCATATCAAGAAGTCTTCCTATTGATGCAGGCGAAGATTCTGTGTGAAGAGTAGACAAAACTAGGTGACCTGTGATGGAAGATGAGATCGCTATGTGAGCTGTGTCTTCATTCCTTATTTCACCAATCATAATCTTGTCTGGGTCCATCCTCAAAATTGCCTTAAGGCCCTTTTCAAAGCTTAGGCCTGTGCTGGGATTTACCTCAATTTGATTTATCCCATCGATTTTATATTCAATTGGGTCTTCAATAGTCATGATGTTAATATCATCATCTTGAATCTTTCTCAAAAGTGTATAGAGTGATGAAGTCTTGCCAGAAGATGTTGGTCCACAAATTAGAATCAAGCCTGATGGTTGAGAAATTAATTTCATTACCTTGTCATAATTTTCTCCCACAAGCCCAATGCCTTCTGGAGTGTAAGAAATTCTTTGGATATCCAAAATTCTCAATACTATTTTTTCTCCATTGCCAGTTGGTGTGGTTGCAACCCTAATGTCAATTTTTTCTCCCTTGAAGTCAAAGGAAAATCGTCCATCTTGAGGAAGTCTCTTCTCAGAAATATCTAACTGAGACAAGATTTTTATCCTCGTAACAAGATAGGGATAAATCTTTTTCGGTAAATCTATCAGCTTATTTAGAGCTCCATCAATCCTAATTCTTACTATTATGTTGTCGAATCTTGGCTCAATGTGAATGTCACTGGCATTTTTCTCAATGCTTTCTCTAAGTATATAATCAAGGACCCTAACTGCCGGCGAGTCTTCCTTGTCCTCATCTTCTAAGACAATTAAGTCCTCATATTTATTATCTATGTCTTCTAAGAGATAATCTTTTTTGTTGCTCTTGTAGATTTCATCTAAGATTTCATTAATTTTTTCTAAGGGGGCCTCTTCAAAGGAAATTTGTCTTCCTAGCTTTTCGCTGAGATTGTATTTTAGAATCTCATCGTTAATATGTAAAGAGTAGAAGACCACTAGGTCGCCTTCTTCTCTGTTGGGAGCTATAAAATTCTTTCGACAGTAACTTTCTGTCAAAATCTTTTTAATATCAAAAGAAAATTTATTCATTTTCCTCTCTCCTGTAGTCGCAAGTAGAGTTACTACATTTTATTGTTTTTTTATTTCTAGAGTTCATTTCTGTCAATATGCTGCCACACTTTGGACACTTTTCATTAATTGGCTTGTTCCAAGATACAAATTCACACTTTGGATATTGGTCACAGCCGTAGAAAATTCTTCCTTTTTTGGATCTCTTAACAACAATTTCTCCGTCGCCACAGTCTGGACACTTAACTCCAATTTTTTCAACAAGAGGCTTAGTGTTCCTGCACTCAGGAAAGCCTGGGCAAGCTAAAAACTTTCCATATCGACCCATTTTTATAACCATGTTCCTGCCACACTTGTCACAGATTACATCAGTTACTGGGTCTTCAATTTCAACTTTTTCTATATTTTCATAGGCCTTGTCGAGATCTTCCTTTAAATCTTCATAGAAGGACCTTACAAGTTCCTTCCAAGGCTTTTTGCCTTCAGCAATTTCATCAAGTTCGAATTCCATTTGTGCAGTGAATTTCTTGTCAACAAGGTTGTCAAAGTTCTCTACTAAAATTTCATTTACTGTGTTGCCAAGCTCAGTTGGAACAAATTTCTTTTCTTCGAGAACCACATAGTACCTACTTTGTAATGTAGAAATTGTTGGGGCATAGGTAGAAGGTCTTCCAACTCCCAAGGATTCTAACTCCTTAATAAGTGAAGCTTCATTGTATCTTGGAGGTGGGTTTGTAAAGTGTTGTTCCTTTTGAATGTCCTTTAATTTTAAAACTTGTCCTTCTTCAAGAGGTGGAAGTTCCTTTGCCTTTTCAGGATTGTAATCATAGACTCTTAAGTATCCATCAAAGTTCAAAGTTGATCCGCTGACCCTAAAGATTTCAAGATTAGAAATTATGTCAGCTGAAATTGTATCAAAAATTGCATTCGCCATAAGTGATGCAACAAACCTATTCCAAATCAAAGAATATAATTTAAATTGATCCTTTGAAAGTGAATCTTTGATTGAGTAAGGAGTCTTTGTAACATCTGTTGGCCTAATACATTCGTGGGCATCTTGAATGTTTTCCGTTTTTTTGGCAGGTGCTTTGGACTTACCAAGATAGTTCTTGCCATAAGACTTTTCTATGAAGTTAAGGCAAGCATTTTGTGCTTCTTGGGAAATTCTAACAGAGTCAGTTCTCATATAAGTTATAAGTCCAACTGAACCTTCCTTAGGAAGTTTTACACCTTCATAAAGACTTTGTGCAACCATCATAGTCTTCTTAGTAGAAAAATTAATTCTCCTAGAACTTTCTTGTTGCATTGTAGAGGTTGTGAAAGGATTTGGTGATTTTCTAACTCTTTTTCCCTTCTTTACAGAGTCCACTGTAAACTTGTCTCTATCAATATTATTTATTACCTTGTCGGCATCTTTTTCAGTCTTAAGGTCAACCTTCTTAGCCTTAGATTTTTCTTTAACACCATAATATTCTGCAAGAAGTTTACGTCTGCCAGCTCTTAAATCAGCTTCAATTGTCCAATATTCTTCTGGGATGAAGTTGTTGATTTCCTCTTCCCTATCGCAAATTAATTTTAAAACTGCTGATTGAACACGACCTGCTGAAAGCCCGGACTTCACTTTCTTCCATAGTAGTGGAGAAATCTTATAGCCTGCAAGCCTATCAAGTTCACGTCTTGCTTGCTGAGCATCAACCAAGTTCATATCAATCATCCTTGGATTTTTGATTTCTCTTTTTACAGTGTCCTTAGTTATTTCATTAAAGGTAACCCTGTTCTTGTCATCTTCCTTCATATCTAATATATAAGAAAGGTGCCAAGAGATAGCCTCACCCTCCCTATCGGGGTCGGTTGCGAGAAATATCTTATCAGCCTTTTTTGCTTCAGCCTTGATTTCTTTAATAAGGGGTCCCTTGCCGTATATATTCATGTATTGTGGTTCAAAATCATTTTCTATATCAATGCCAAGCTTTGACTTAGGTAGGTCTCTAACATGACCTACAGATGCAATTACATTGTAATTTGTGCCAAGCATCTTTTTTATTGTCTTTGCCTTAGTGGGGGATTCCACTATCACAAGATTTTTTGCCAAAATATCATCTCCTTCTTCCTCTTGTCTATTTTAAAATTTGAAATTCATTCATAGAAATTTTTTCAATAATTCCCTTAAGTTCCAACTTAGTCAATATCTTATTTATATAAAATACCTCATTATTTAAATTAATGCAAATATCATTTGTGTTATTTATCCCCTTTTCAATGAGATTATAGACTGCCATCTCTTCAAGGTCTAAGTCAATCTTTTCTTCCTTATCCTTTTTAGATAGGATGCCTGGATAGAAGTCTAGAATATCTTTTATCTCAACAAGGGGTATGGCTCCATCACGTATCAACTTATTAGTTCCCACTGAATAAATAGAAGTAATATTTCCTGGAACTGCAAAGACTTCTCTTCCTTGTTCTGCTGCCAGCCTTGCAGTTATAAGACTTCCTGACTTGTCCTTGGCCTCAACGACTACGACAGTTTTTGAAAGTCCAGATATTATTCTGTTTCTCATGGGAAAAGTAAATTTGTTGGCTTGAGTCCCTAGAGGAAACTCGCTAATGACTGCTCCCTTCTCAGAAATTTCTTCATAAAGAGCCTTATTTGACTTTGGATAAATAACATCTATCCCCGTTCCCAAGACGGCAATTGTATTTAGATTATTTAATAAAGCCCTCCTGTGGGACAAGGTGTCAATCCCATAGGCCATTCCACTTACAATTGTAAAGTCATAAAATCTAAGATCGTCGATTATCTTATTGACAGCCATGTTGCCATAAGATGAATGTGATCTTGCTCCTACAAAGGCAATGGGATTGTAAATTTTTAAATTTCCCCTAACATACAAGACAGAAGGTGGATCTTCAATGTACCTAAGTTCATCTGGATAGTCTTCATCGAGAATAGTGACTATGTGAACTCCCATTGATTTTATTTTTTCACTAATCTTTTCTATTATAAGATCGAAGTCCCCAGCTCTTTCGTCTAAGCGATTGGCACTTCTCTCTGAAAGAACATGCTCTTCTAAGAAGTCTAGCTTATAAAAATCTTCAAGAGGAAGGTTTTTATCCATTAAATAATCTAGGACTTTTAGAGAATTTTCGCTGGAAAAATTTATTGCATTTAAAAAAATAAGTAAGTCTCTTTCCTTCATTTTTCTGCTCCTAATTGCCCCAGAATTTTTTATCCATAGTTCTGTACTGGATACTTTCTAAAACATGATCTTCTTTTATATTTTCGCAGCCATCCATGTCTGCAATTGTCCTTGCGATTTTTAAAATTTTGTTGTAAGTTCTGGCACTCATTCCATACTTCTTAAAGGCAAGCTCTAGTATATTTTCAGAATTTTTATCAAGAGGGCAATAGCTCTTTAATTTATTTTCAGGAATTTCAGAATTATACTTAAAGGACTCATCTCTATACCTATCCTTTTGAAGCTCTCTAACATACTTGACCCTATTTCTTATAGCTTCAGAAGATTCACCAGACCTCTCTGAAGAAATGTCCTTATAATTAACCTCTGGCACTTCAAGATGGATGTCAATCCTGTCCAAGAGTGGGTGAGAAATTTTTGAAAGATATCTTTGAATTTCATAAGGCGAGCAAGTACACTCGTGAGTCTTTGAGTTATGATAGCCGCAAGGACATGGGTTCAAAGCTACAACGAGTTGGAAGTCCGCAGGGTACTTAACATTTGCGTTGGCACGAGATATTATTATGTCCTTTGATTCCATTGGCTGACGCAAAACTTCTAAGACTGACTTAGAAAATTCTGGCAACTCATCTAGAAACAGAACGCCCTTGTGGGCAAGAGAAATTTCTCCAGGCTTTGGTATTCTTCCTCCACCTATTAGGGAAACTGCTGATGCTGTGTGATGAGGTGACCTAAAGGGTGGCTTAGTTATTAGTGAGTTGTCGTCTAAGAGCCCTGATATAGAATAAATTTTTGTAACTTCAATGGCTTCTTCAAAGTCAAGCTCTGGCAAGATTGTTGGAAATCTTTTTGCCGCCATAGTCTTACCTGAACCTGGCGAACCTAAAATTAAAATATTGGATTTTGCTGATGCAGAAATTTCTAATGCCCTCTTTAAATTTTCTTGGCCCTTAATGTCAGAAAAATCCATGTCATAAGAAACCTTTTCCCTCTTTAGGCTACCAATACATCTTTCAATTTGAATTTCACCCCTTATAAAAGAAACAACTTCTTCTAATGTCTTTACAGGATAAATTTCAACATCAGATACTATGGCACATTCCTTACGGTTCTCATAGGGAACAATGAATTTTCTATAGCCCTTCTCCCTCATGGATATAACCATGGGAAGGGCTCCTTGAATTTTATTTATCTTGCCATCAAGAGCAAGCTCTCCCATGTAAACATAGGGTGAATAGTCCATCTCAAGACTCTCATCACAGCTTAAAAGGCTCACTGCAATGGCAAGGTCTAGTTGTGTTCCATCCTTTCTAAGGTTGGCTGGAGCTAAATTTATTGTAATTCTCTTTTTTGGAAAGTCGAAGCCAGAATTTTTTATTGCCGACTTAACCCTCTCTGTTGATTCCTTGACGGCAGTGTCAGCAAGTCCAACTAAAATAATTTTTGGCATTCCATTTGATAAGTCTACTTCAACGTCAACTGGATAGCCATTAAGTCCAGTTAAGGTGCAAGTTTTCGTGCAAGAATACATAAGCCCTCCTTATCTATGTAAATTAAAATTTTTTCTTATTTATATTTTAGCAGAAAACCTTTACAAATTCTAAAATAATTAAAAAAAGCCAGGCGAATTTACCTGGCTTCATTAAATCTAAATTTTTTATTTTTCAATTGTAACTATTACTTCTTTATCTACTCGTTTTTCAAGATCTAAAAAGCGCTTAGTCATTTCCTTATTATTGAAATCTATTTGAGCATCACGTGGGATTCCTTCAGCCGTTTTTATTGTGCCCTTGGAGTTTATGAGTTTGTAGAGCCCATCATACATTTCATATTCACCCTTCTTTTGCTCAAACTGTTCGTAAAACTTAATGCATCCTCCGAAAACTTTATTACCTGATTGGACAATTTTCTTGTCGCATATAGAATATCCAGGTCTCCAAGTTAATTTTTTAACTACAAGTTCTTGCATAAGGTCATTAGGTATCTTTATTGTCACCTTTGGATTTCCAAAAGTGAAAACTGTGTAGGCTTCCTTATTAGGCTTTGCCTTATTAGAATTTGTTTCAACCTTTTTGACTTCTTTAGTCTTTTCGCTTGCCTTTGGCTTGTTAATATTTTTTAAATCAAACTTTGCAAAGACGTTATTAGTTGGAACAGCAACTGACTCTTGAAAGACCTTAAGTATCTTGTCACTTCCCCTTAAGCTTGGGTCAAGCTTCTTTAGGCTTCCATCTGAAAACTCATACCTAACTAGGACCTTCCCATCTTCTTGGTAAATATTAATAGCTGGAAAAAAAGCTTTCTCATCTTCTGTGCCAATGGATCCCACAAGACCATTCATAGTGCCTTTCTTGTAAAGAGACTTGTCATAAAAGTTTACAAGTCCATCTCCAGATGAATTTTCAATTAAAATATTGTCTTGAAAATTATCTTTAACATAAAGATTGAATCCAAATTTTGAAAAATCCAACTTTTTAAAATTTGAATAATCTATATTTCTTGAGTTAAATCCATCCCCAATATAAACTGCCCTATCGTTAGGGTTCCAGCTCACAGGTTTATTAAGAGATTCTCCAACATAACGAATTGGGACATAGGTGCTGTCCTTGTATAGAATTGGAGCCACATCCATTGTCTTTTTAACTCCATTAACTTCTAGATTTTTGCTTCTAACATTCATTCCGACTTCTTGGCCATTACCTGTGATCCTAATGTTGCGAGTTGTTTGGTCATAAATAACATCGAAGCCAAGAGTCTCACTGATAAATCTTAGAGGCACATAGGTGCGGCTATTGGATATAAAACCATAATAATTAGAGTCACTCTTGTAGGCAGTCTCACAGTCCATTCCATCAATAACAAGTGGCGTATCAAAGTCATAGGCATAGGTCCTTGTACTTAAAAGTAAAATAAAAACAAGGCCAAAAAATAATTTTTTAAATCCTTTCATAAAAATCCTCCTTCTAATTTAAAATATTTTATATATACCATTTTATCATATTAAATAAAAGAAGTTCATTTATTAGTAAAATATAAATTTTTATTATCTAGTTTATTCACTGTACTAAAAAAGCTCCCTACTTTTTATAAGTAGAGAGCTTTCAAAAAACTTTTTAAATTATTAAATTACAAAGTTTCCTTCTTTAAAGATTTGAACTTCTTCACCATTTTCTTTGACTCCAATAATTTCTGTTGTTTCATCGCCCACCATGAAGTCAACGTGAGTTAGGGAGTCGTTCATTCCCCTTTCCTTCAATTCTTCTATTGAAAGTTTTTCTCCTCCTTCAAGGCAAGTTGGGTAGGACTTGCCTAGGGCAAAGTGACAAGATGCATTTTCATCATAAAGTGTGTTGTAGAAAAGAACCTTCCTCATGGAAATTGGTGTATTGTAAGAAACTAGGGCAACTTCTCCAAGTCTTTTAGCTCCTTCATCTGTGTCTAAAATATTTTTCAAATATTCTTTGCCAGCTTTTGCATCATAATCAACTACTTCCCCATCTTTGAAAACTAAATAAAAGTCTTCTATTAGGTTGCCGTTGTAGTTAAGTGGCAATGTTGAATAAACTTTTCCATTTACTCCATCCAGTCTTGGTGCAGAGAAAACTTCTTCACTTGGCATGTTGGCTATAAATTCTTCTCCATCTGAATTCACATCTCCTGCACCTGCAAAGATGTAGCCCTTTGGAAGTCCAACTTCAAGGTCAGTTCCCTTTTGAGACTTATAAATTAATTTTTCAAACTTAGCTTCATTTAAGAACTTGCTGTATCTATTTAAGTTATCAACGTGATTTTCTAAAGCTTTTATTGGATCTTCTTCAAAAAGTCTAACTGAGTTAAAGATTTCAAACCAAAGTCTTCTAACAGCTTCGCCTTTTTCTAGGTCTGGAAAAACTTTTGTAGCCCAAGATGGAATGCTAGCTCCAACAACTATCCAAGAAACATAGTTTGCCATCATCTTTGCAGAAAAGTCTCTCAAGGCTTTGGAGTTTGCAAGATTAGACTTAAATAATTTTTCAGCATCTACTCCCTTAAAGGCATCTGGGTCTGAACCTGTAACTGAAAGATACTTTGCCTTCTTTTCCATGTAGTAGTTTTCCTTGTCAACCTTGTGCTTTGGTATGTCTGTCAAAACATCAAGACTTTCATTTTCATACTTAAGTCTTGAGATAAGTTGGTCTCTGTAGTCAACTACAACTTCGCCAGCACCAAGCTCATAGGCCTTCCTTGTGCACTCTACTGCAAAGTCTCTTGCTTCAATGGGACATCTAACAACAAGTTTGTCCCCATCTTTAATTTTTAAACCAACTTTTAAAATTAGTTCAACATATTTTTCTATATAATCTTCGACTTTAAAATTTTTATAGTCCATTTAATCATCCCTTCGATATAAAATTTATTTTTATTCAAAATTAATATACAACAAATTAAAATAAGATGCAAAAAAAGATACTACCCAAGTGAGTAGCATCTTCATAATAAACTTATTTAGAATATTTTTTTGTTAAGAAGTCCTTAGCAACTTGTGGGAAAAGTGCGTAAGTCAATACGTCTTCATCACATCTTGCAAGGTCACCAATTTCTGCCTTGTATTTAGCAAAAGCTGGCTCTAAGTGGTTAGCAGGTCTGTCAGTAATAACTTCTGCATCACCAATTATAGATTTTCTAAAGGCTTCGTCAACTTCCACTGGAGTCTTACCGTAAAGTCCCTTTAGGTAATCCTTGATTTCATTTGGAACCATCTTGTATCTCTTGCCTGTCATAACGTTAAAGGAAGCTTGAGTACCAACCATTTGACTCATTGGAGTAACAAGTGGTGGGAAGCCCATGTCCCTTCTAACATTTGGAACTTCTGCAAGAACCTTGTCGAATAAGTGGTCTTGCTTAGCTGCAGAAAGTTGTGAGCTTAGATTTGAAAGCATTCCACCAGGTACTTGATAAATTAGTCCCTTAGGATCAACTGTAAGCATCTTAACTCTCATTGTTCCATTGTTAAGATATTTATTTTTAACTTCTTGGAAGTAAGGAGCAAGTTCATTTAGAATATCAAGGTTAAGGTCAACATCGAATCCTGCTTCTTTTAAAACAATAGCAAGAGTTTCTGTTGGTGGTTGACTTGTTCCACCAGAGAAAGGAGAAATAGCTGTGTCAATAATATCTGCTCCTTCTTCAATTCCCTTAAGATAAGTCATAGATCCACAACCAGTAGTTTCGTGTGTGTGAAGTTCTATTGGAATATCAATTACCTTTCTCATTGATCTAACTAGGTCTCTTGAAACAGGTGGAGTTAAAATTCCAGCCATGTCTTTGATGGCAATAGAATCTGCACCCATTTCTTGGATTTTTACTGCAAGTTCAGTAAAGTATTCAATAGTGTGAACTTCTGAAGTTGTATAACAAATTGCAACTTGAGCTTCAGCTCCAGCCTTCTTTGTAGCCTTAAGTGAAGTTTCGATATTTCTTAAATCATTTAGGGCGTCAAAAATTCTTATGATGTCAATTCCATTTTTAACAGAAAGCTCAACGAATTTTTCTACAATATCATCGGGATAATTTTTATAACCTAAAAGGTTTTGACCTCTTAGAAGCATTTGAGTTTTTGTATTTTTAAAGTGAGACTTAATCTTTCTAAGTCTTTCCCATGGATCTTCATCTAAAAATCTTATGCAGGAGTCAAAAGTAGCCCCTCCCCAACATTCGATTGCCTTATAGCCAACCTTATCAAGTCTATCAAGAGCTGGTTCCATGTCCTTGTAAGTCATTCGTGTTGCCATAAGTGATTGGTGGGCGTCACGAAGAATAGTATCAACAAATTCTATCTTTTTCATAAATCCTCCTAGGTATCTCATACGTTCAGATCATCTTATTAAGATAAGTATAACACAAATTTTTCAAATTTTTTCATACTATAACTCCTTTTCTAACAAATAATTTTTGTTATTCCATAAAATTTTTATTATATTTTGTTATTCTCTTTACAAAGCCTTTCTCATTTAGTATAATGCTATCGGCTTATAAATTATCGCGGCGAAGATTTATAAGGAGTTTGATAAAAATGGCAAAAATGATGGATCCAAAGTTCAAGCAATCAAGAAGACTTGGACTAAATGTATGCGGTCACCCAAAGGCAATGAAAAGAGCTACAAGAGGTACTGCAAGAAGCGATAAAAAACTTACTGAATACGGTAAGCAACTTTTAGAAAAACAAAGATTAAGAGCATACTACGGTGTACTTGAAAAACAATTTGTTAATCTATTCAAAGAAGCTCAAAGAACTCAAGGCCAAACTGGTCCTAACCTTGTAACATTCCTTGAAACTAGATTAGATTCTTTATGTTACAGAATGGGCTTCGCATCTTCAATCAGACAAGCAAGACAAATGGTTAGCCACTGTCACCTAACTGTAAATGGAAAGAAAGTAAACATTCCTTCTTACAGATGTCAAGCTGGCGATGTTATTGCATTATCTGCTAAGGGAAGAAAAGTTGACCTATTTAAAGAAAACTACAACACTAACATCGTTGTAAACTACCCTTACATTTCTAAGGACGAAGACTTTAAAGCAACTTTAGTTTCTCTACCAAATAGAGAAGATATTCCAATAGAAATTGAAGACCAATTAATCGTTGAATTCTATTCAAAGAATATGTAATGAAAATGGAAAAGACCCTGCCAGGGTCTTTTTTATTGCTTAAAAAGTGGAGGCTTAGTCCCCCACTTTTTTTAATTTTTATTGATGTCATTAGCTTCTACTTAATAAAAGATTTTTAATTCCTTACTTAAGCAAGTAAAATAAAATTTAAATTATCCTACAAAAAAATCGCATGACCAGCATGCGACTTTTTATTTTATAAATTGACTTAAGAATATTATCACAATAACAATTGGTGAAACATACTTTATACTAATATTCATCCAAGCCCTAACAAAAGGACTTTTAATATTTGCTGCTTCAAGTAAATTTTCCATCTTCCAAGCTCTCGCTGAGAAAAGTGCAATGATTAGACAGCCAATTACTAAGATGTAATTACTTTCTATATTGTCTAGGAAGGCAAAGGCTGGATCATAAAAAATTGATACAGCAGCAATGGCAACTATTATTGCACTTGCAAGCATTAGGGCCTTTATTCTTTCTAATTTAAATCTTTCCATAAATTGACCTACAATTGCTTCAAGAACTCCAACTGATGAAGTAAAGGCTGCAATGTAGAAACCAAAGTAAAATAGGATTGAAAGAACCCTACCAAAAGGCACAACGTTAAAGGCAAGTGGAAGAGTTAAGAATGTAAGTCCAACTCCTTCGCCTGGTGTAAGTCCTGTTGCAAAAACTATTGGAAGAATCATAAATCCAGATAAGATTCCTGCAAAAACTAGGGCAAGACAAATAACTGATGAGTCCTTAAAGATGTTTTCATCCTTCTCTTTGATGTAAGATCCAAATACCATAGAACCCAACATAGCAAGTCCCAAGGCAAAGAAGGCTTGTCCCAAACAAGTTATAACTGAGTTAAAGGAAAATTTAGAAAAATCTGGTTTAAATAGAAAGGTGATACCTTCTTTTGCACCAGGAAGTCTAAGTCCAAAGAAAATTATAATTATCATAATTACAAATAAAACTGGAATTAAAATCTTTGAAACTCTTTCAATTCCCTTTTGAACCCCAAGTATAATAACTGCATTGTTAAGGGCAAAGTTAATTAAGAAAAATATAAAAACTGTTGTCTTGTTAGCATTAAATGCATCAAAGTAAGTTTGAATACTTTGGCTATCAAGACCAACAAAGTCACCCATAAAAGCACCTGCAATATATTTTATTATCCAAGCATAAATAACTGAAGTGTAACCAACAATTATAAGGGCAGCAAGTGTGTGTAAGTAACCTGCTAGGTACCACTTTGTATTTGGCTTTAAAGTCTTATAGGCATCTATGGCGGCATTACCTGTTGCATAACCTATAGTAACTTCACAAGTCATTAGGGGAATTCCTATGACTAAGATAATTAAAATATATAAAAATATAAAAATTGCTCCACCGTTTTCGCCAACTACATAGGGGAATCTCCAAAGAGTTCCTATCCCAAGGGCAAGGCCAATGGCAACCATAATAAATCCTAGGATTGATGAAAATCCTTCATTTTGTTTTGACATACGCTCTCTCCTTTTTTATATACTAGAAATACTAACACAAAAGTGATTTTTTTTAAATAGATTTAGTATATATTCCCCTTTAAAGCGACAAATTTTTTTAATTTTATTTATTTTTATTAAATTCATTATAAAGCTTATTAGTGGTATAATCTTTTTAGGTGATAATATGAAAAAAGACATTGAGTATGTAAAACTTGTTACTTCAACTAATAAACTTATCTTTGACGAAATCTGTGCCTTCTTAGAAGACAACTCCATCCCATACTTTGTTAAAGACGAGGGCGACTACATGCGTCTTATATCTGGATTCTCTCTTTACGAAAAGGGAATTTATGTATCAGAAGATGATTTTGATAAAGCCAATGAGCTTCTAGTTTACTTTATGAATGACAACGACACAAGCGGCGACTTATCCTTTGACTAATCTTAAATAAATAAAAATTAAGCTGAGAAATTTTTTTCCTCAGCTTTTTTTATTGGATAAATAATTTTATTAAGTTTTTGTTTACAAGGTTTGGATAAAATTTTGTAATTTGGTACTCAAGATAGCCTTCTAGGACTAGGGGATCATTATCACAAAAGTCTTTTACATCATCTCCCAAATAAATTCCTATGCCTCCACCATCATCTTTGGGCCCAGAGATAATTAAATTTCCCAAGTCAACTTCATTCTCATGGTAGTTTAAATGCTCTTCAAGATTTTTTTCAAAATCTTCATCAAGCTCTTTATCCTTTTTTAAGTTTCCAACTATTAAATAAGAATTCATTTTAATTTTCTAAGAAGTCTACAATGTCTTTAAAGACTTCTTCCCTCTCTTCTTCTCTAAAAATTTCGTGCTTCATCTTCTTGTAAAGTTTTGATTTTATGTTTTTGTAGCCAACTTTTCTTAAGAGATTAATTGAAGACTCAAATCCCTTCTCCCCACCAATTACCACATCATCTTCTCCGGCTATAAAAAATATATCAAGGTCAGGATTCCTAAATTTATAGTTTTTTGTATTTTTTAATTCTCCTACGCCTTCAAAGACTGCGAGGTAGCCCCTGTTTTTAAAAACTGGAGGCATGTGAGGGTCCTTCTCTGCATCCCTAATATTTTCCTTGGAGTAAGACAACCAATCAAAATGTTTTTTATCACCAGTGTAAAGCTTCTTGAGTATATAAATTGTCCTCTGTTCTCCAAAGTAAAAGTTAATAAAGTTGCCAAGGAAAATTGCTAGAGGAACTTCAGAGACATAATTTGGTGGACCCGACAAGACTAATTTTTTAATTAGGTCGTCGCCCTCTTCAAGGTAAATTCTTCCAAAGACAGTCCCAAGTGAATGGCCAACTAAATAGATGTCAGTATCTGGAAATTTCTTTTTAAGTTCCCTTGTTATTGCAAGATTATCATCAACAACTTTTTCCGCTCCGTCAATGTAACCTACTGTGTACTTATCTCCAAGGGACCTACCGTGTCCCCTATTGTCAGATATGAAGCAGGAGTATCCTCTCTCGTTTAAATATTTAATTAAATAATAATATCTTTCTTTATGCTCAAGAGCTCCGTGAATAATTTGCACTAGGGCTTTTGGTTCTTCAACTGGAAAATAACTGCCATCAAGAATAAATCCATCGTAAGATTTTATTTTAACCTTCTCAAAGTTTGTAAGCTCATAAAAATCTCTTTCGTTGCCAAAGTCTAAAAAGTTGTCGTTCTTTACAACTTCATTAATAAATTCTAAGTCGCAAGTTAAATCCACTCCATCATTCTGCAGAAGTTTGTTGGACTTTCTGTAATAAATTTGTGGGATTAATAAAATAACAAGAACGAGTAAAATAATAAAATATACCATAAGTCACCTCTCAGTCATTATAACAAAATATTAAGATACTTTGTCTCCTTTAATATTTTTATTTCAATATGTTTGCATTTAAAAAGGAAGGTCTCCCTCCCCTTTTTAAATTTTTATTTAATATTAATTGTCACTGTCTTGCTTTCTTCCTTCCACTCAATGTCATTTTCTTTATCATCGTCTGCATTACCACTAGTAAGCCCGAAGACTTGACCAACATAAACTAGTGGTAAATAAATTCTTCCATTGACGTTAAGTGGTTTTGCTTCAAAGTCAATTGTCTTTCCATTAGATAGAACTATTTTGCTGCCATCGATTTGTATAAGAGCAGTGAGACCATCTCTTGTGAAGGACGCAGTCCTTGTTGCATCATTCCAAATAACTTTGGCGCCTATGATTTCTGCCAAGGCTCTAAGAGGTAACATAGTCCTATTGTTTTCAATTATTGGTTTCACATCCATGGACTTTTCTAAAGTTTTTCCATCTTCTGTCAAAGTGTAAGTTCCACTTTTGATATCAATTACAAATTTTTTAGGATTGACTTGTGTTTTTGTATGACTTAACTGTGAATTAATTTTTACTTCAACCTTATAAGTTGGTGTCTCGTTATTTCTTACATAGTATCTTGGGAATCCATTCCATGAATCTAATTTATTTTCTTTTTTATCTCTAGCCTCTTCAATATTTTCTTCAGGCTTTTTATTATCTTCTTCTTTGCCTGGTTTGTCTTCAGGATCTTTCTTGTCTTCTTTTCCAGGCTTTTCTTCAGGATCTTTATTGTCCTCTTCTTTTCCTGGTTTGTCTTCAGGATCTTTATTGTCTTTTTCCTTGCCTGGTTTCTCTTCAGGGTCTTTCTTGTTTTCTTCCTTTCCTGGTTTGTCTTCAGGATCTTTCTTGTCACTTTCTTTTTCCTTTAAGACTATAGTATCTTCTGGACTTATAATATTTTTTGACCCATCAGCATAAACTAAAGTAACCTCTCCCTCGTCGCTTACTACTACTGTAACTGCTTGAGAGTTAACCTTTTTAACCTTTTCCATAATTTCAGATTTTTCAGAAGGACTTAGAGAATCAAGATTTTCAACTTTTGTTTTCTCTGGCTTTTTTACTTGGAATTTTTCAGCAAGAGGTGTTAAAACTTCAACTGGAACTTCAACAATTCTTGATGAGCCATCCTTGAAAGTAACTTTAACTTTTCCAACGTAAGATCCTGGAGTTTTTGTATCAATTGCTTCACTAATACCTTCTAATTTTGCTCCATCTGGAAGATTTTTAATATTATCTAAAAGATTTATTTTTCCATTGTAAGGAACGTCTTCTTTGATAATATCCTCAGCTTTTATAGTCGGTACTGGTTTAATTATAGTTCCAGAAATTTGATTAACTACCTTAACAGTAACTTCCACTTCCTTGCTTGATGTGTCAGAGAAAATTAATTTTAATGTAGATTTAGTTTGTCCAACTTTTGACGTATCTGCCTTAGTTTTAATTTCAACTTCAACATTCTTTGGGAGATTTGTAATTCCTTCCTTTAATTTTTCTGGACTTACATCTTCATTTAATTTGACTTCAACTTCTTTTGTAGATGGATTATAAGAGTCTGACATAGGTGCCAAGACTTCTACAGGAATTTCAACAATTCTTGATGAGCCACCCTTGAAAGTAACTTTAACTTTTCCAATGTAAGTTCCCGGAGTTTTTGTATCGATTGTTTCACTTATGTCTTCAACTTTTGCTTCAGATGGAAGATTTTTAATATTATCTAAAAGATTTATTTTCCCATTGTAAGAAACTTTTTCTTTGATAATATCTTCAGCTTTTATAGTCGGTATTGGTTTGACAATTCCTCCGTCAATTTTTTCTACAACTTTTACAAGAACTTTAACTTCCTTTACTGATGTGTCAGAGAAAATTAATTTTAATACAGCTTTAGTTTTTCCAGCTTTGGACGTATCTGCCTTAGTTTTAATTTCAACTTCAACATTCTTTGGGAGATTTGTAATTCCTTCCTTTAATTTTTCTGGACTTACATCTTCATTTAATTTGACTTCAACTTCTTTTGTAGATGGATTATAAGAGTCTGACAAAGGTGCTAAGACTTCTACAAGAATTTCAACAATTCTTGATGATCCATCTTTGAAAGTAACTTTAACTTTTCCAATGTATTTTCCAGGAGTTTTTGTGTTGATTGAATCGCTTACATCTTCAATTTTTGCACCATCTGGAAGGTTTTTAATATTATCAGAAAGATCTATTTTTCCATTGTAAGGAACTTCTTCTTTGATAATGTCTTCAGCTCCAATTGTAGGAATTGGTGTAATTAATTTTCCATCTTCTCTTTCAATTACCTTAATAGGTACTTCAACTTCCTTGCTTGATGTGTCAGAGAAGGTTATTTTTAATACAGCTTTAGTTTGTCCAACTTTTGACGTATCTGCCTTAGTTTTTATTTCAACTTCAACATTCTTTGGGAGATTTGTAATTCCTTCCTTTAATTTTTCTGAACTTACATCTTCATTTAATTTGACTTTAACTTCTTTTACTACTGAATTAAATTTTTCTGATTCAAAATCTCTAACTCTTCTTGCAGTAAAGACTTTGTTAGAATTGATTTTCACCTCTTTAATATTATCAATTTTTGTAAAACCATCATACCAAGCAACTTTTCCTTTATATTCAACATTGTTTTTATCTTTTAGCTTTGGTTCTAAAGAAAATTTAGAGATAATACCCTCAAGAGTTTTTCCCTCTCTTACAGCATATCTTTTATATCTCAAAGGATTTCTAAATAAATATCCATCTTCTGCTTGAAAATCGACTTCATAACATCCACTTGGAATTGGATTTTTCCCCAAATCAAAGTTATCGTGGATTCTTATATAATCTACAATAAATTGAGCACGATATACTTGATCAATTTTTCCAATGTCAAAATCATCTTCAACTGGTCCACTAAAATCACTATCTACAGACCAAAACCAAAATGTTTTACCCTCACTATTTATGGTTTCTGGCTTGAAATCTGCAAAAGAATGTGTTCCAGAATTTTTTCTTATGTAAAGATATATTTTTTTTGAAAAATCCCCTTCATAATTAGCATATTTCTTTTGTGAATCATATAATGATATATCTCCCATCAACTTATCATCTTCAGATGTTGCCATAAACAACACTTCGTTGTATTCATCAACTATCAATTTTCCTATATATGTTCTATATATTCTATATCCATCAGAATCAAAATTTCGTGAATCGTCCAAACTATAAAAATATGGTGATGTTTGAAAAATAGCTGTAAAAATTAAAGGATTTTCAATACTATGGCTTTTTATATTTATTGGATAAGTATCATAAAAAGGTTCTACTTTTATGCCGTTTCTAGTCCATGCCAGAAACTCATGAACCTTCTTTTTATCTGGATCACTTTCATTATTGACAGCTTTTCTAACGGAAAGAACTTGTTTATTATTTTCCTTATAAAATAAAATATTTTTCCATTTTGCATCCTTTAGCACGTAATATTCTTTTCCTTTAATAATATTATTCTTATATGAAATATCACTTAATAAAACTTCTTTATTATCTTTATCTAAGAGCTTCCCAAAATTTTGAACTCCATCAACCTTACTAGTTTTTGGAACAAAAATTATTCTCGCATACTTGTCCTTCACCCTATCATTTGGCATGGTTTCTGTAACAAGAGGAAGTTCTTCTTTCGCCTCAGAACTTTTTATCTCCTTAGCTTCTGCATGAATAGCTAAACTCTTCTCCAAATTATTATATGTAAAATTTTTACCTACTGCCCATGTTGGACTAAAGCTTGAAGATAATATTGCAAAACTAGTTACCAATGAAAACATTTTTCTATTCATGATGGCCTCCTCCTAAAGTTATACAAATCGTTTTTCCAATCATTGTAGTTTATTTCACTCTGAGCTTACGGATGTATTGAATTCGCTTTCTCGATACATTAATTATAACAAAGTTAAACTCTTCCATCTATAAATAAAATAAAAAAAGCAGGTGATTGTCATAAAGCACCTGCAAATTTTCATTTATAATTTTTGTAGAAAAATAAATTTTTATTTACTTCCTATATCTTTTCTATAATATGCTCCTTCGAAGGAAATTCTTTCTACATTGTCGTAGGCCTTCTTACGAGCTTCATCTAAATTTTTCCCTAAGGCTGTAATTGATAGAACTCTTCCACCATTTGTGTATAGACCATCAGTCTTCTTAGTTCCATTATGGAAGACAATTATGTCCTTGTCCACCTTATCAAGTCCTTCAATAAGTTTTCCCTTTTCATAGGATCCTGGATAACCACCTGAACACATTATAACTGTTAGACAAGTTTCATCCTTCCATCTGATGTCATCTTTTTTAAGCTTTCCATCAATTGTCTTATTCAAAAGTTCATACAAGTCTACGTCAAGTCTTGGCATTAGGACTTCTGTCTCTGGGTCGCCAAATCTTACATTAAATTCAAGAACTTTTGGCATATCATCTTTAATCATAAATCCAACAAAGAGGATTCCTGAATAGTGAAGACCTTCTTTATTAAGCCCGTCTTCAATTTGTTTGTAAATTTTTTCAAGATTTTCTTCTAGCTTAGGGCTTGCTGATACTGGGGAATAAGTTCCAACTCCACCAGTGTTTGGTCCCTTGTCTCCGTCAAAGATTTGCTTGTGGTCTTTGGCTCTTTCAAGTGGGAATAATTTATTATTTGAAACTAGGCAAAGGACAGATGCCTCTTCTCCTGTCAAGAATTCTTCTATAACAACTGTGTTTCCTTGGTCACCAAAAATCTTGTCCTTAAATATTTTTTCAAGGGCGTCTACTGCTTCATCTCTGTCTTGGCAAATTATAACTCCCTTACCAAAGCAAAGTCCATCTGCCTTTACAACTAGAGGATAAGAAAATTTTTCAAGACCTTTTTCTGCATGGTCATAGGATTCAAAGCTCTTATATTTTGCAGTTGGTATAGAATATTTTTCTAGGAATATTTTTGTAAATTCCTTAGACTTTTCAAATCTCGCACAAGCCTTGTTTGGTCCAAAAACCCTAAGTCCCTTTTCGTTAAAGGCATCAACTATACCTGCACATAGTGGATCTTCTGGTCCCACTACTGTTAAATCAATCTTGTTTTCCACTGCAAAGGCAAGAAGTTTTTCTATGTCTGTTGGGTCAATATCTAGGTTTTCACAGAAGTCTTCTGTCCCCCCATTGCCCCTTGCCATATAAATTTTATCAACGGATTTACTTTCCTTAAGCTTCCATGCAAGTGCGTGCTCTCTTCCACCATTTCCAATTACAAGTACTTTCATTTGGCCTCCTAGTGTCTAAAATGTCTCATATTAGTAAAGACAAGACAAATATTATTTTCATTTGCATAATCTATAACTTCTTGGTCCTTAACGGATCCACCTGGTTGAACTATTACATTAATGCCTGCCTTGTGAAGAAGTTCTATTGTGTCTCTAAAGAAAAATCCATCTGATGCAAGGACTGCGCCTTTTATCTTTTCTCCAGCCCTTTCAATTGCTTCTTCTACTGCCCAAGACCTCTTAGTTTCTCCTTGACCAAGGGCAAGTGTACCCCCATCCTTTGCAATAACAACTGAGTTTGAAAAAGTTGTCTTGCAGCAAGTAAAGGCAAATTTTAATTCTTCGAGTTCCTTTTCAGTTGGTTTTCTATTTGAAACGAAGTCAAGTTTGTCTTGGTCCCAAATCACATCATCAGAGTTTTGGATAATAATTCCATTAAGGACTTGTTTAAATCTAAAGCCTGGGTCATAAAGTTTTTCAAAGTCAGGGATTTCTATAAGCCTAATATTTTTCTTTTGAGCTAGAAGGTCATAGGCTTCCTTAGAAAAACTTGGTGCAGCTACAATTTCTAAGAAAATTTTTGATAAATGCTCTGCAGTTTTTACATCAACTTCCCTGTTTAGGGCAATGATTCCACCAAAAATTGATTCGTCATCACATTCATAAGCCTTTACAAAGGCTTCTTCAAGACTGTCTCCAGTGCCAATTCCACAAGGGTTAGTGTGCTTAATAGCAACAGCAGCTGGTTTTTCAAAATTTATAACTGCATTTAGGGCAGAGTACATATCATTTAAGTTGTTGTAAGAAACTTGTTTTCCATGAAGAACCTTGTATTCGATCTTGTCTGGTGTGTAGGAATCTTCATAAAAGGCTGCACTTTGGTGAGGATTTTCACCATATCGCAATTCTTCAACCAGCTTGTAGGACTTGTTAATGTATCTTGGGAATTTTTCCCCTTGTCTTTTTGAAAAATAATTTGAAATTACTGCATCATAATGAGCAGTGTAACTAAAGGCCTTGTTGGCTAAATACTCATTAAATTTTGGATCTTTTTTGTCTATGTACTCGAGTACAAGCTTGTAGTCTGCTGGATCAGTTACAATGTAGACATCCTTATAATTTTTGGCAGCTGCCCTAATCATTGATGGACCACCAATATCTATGTTTTCAATCATAGTTTCGTGGTCTGCATTTTCAAGCAACTTTTCTTCAAAGGGATAGAGATTGTTTACAACCATATCAATTGTTTCAATTTCTTCTTCCTTTAAAGTTTCCATGTGATCTTTTAAGTCACGTCTAGCAAGGATGCCAGCATGAATTTTTGGGTTAAGAGTCTTTACCCTTCCATCTAAAATTTCTGGAAAGCCAGTAAGCTTGTCTACAGATATTACATCTATTCCTGCATCCTTTAACTTATTATAAGTTCCACCAGTAGAAATGATTTCCCAACCTCTATTAACAAGTTCCTTGGCAAATTCAACAATTCCTTCTTTGTCATAAACTGAAATAAGTGCCCTCATCCTAACCTCCAATTACAACTTTTCCATTAACAACTTTTAACTTATCCTCGCAAAAATATTTTACAGAAAGAGGCAAAATTTCGTGCTCAATCTTTAAAACCTTTTGTTGAAGCTCTTCAGGATTCTCCCCTTCAACTTCAACAATTCTTTGCATGATAATAGGACCCTCATCTGCTCCCTCATTTACAAAATGAGTTGTGGCTCCAGTGTACTTGACACCTCTTTTTATGACGGCCTCATGGACTTTTAATCCATAATAACCCCTGCCACAAAAGGCAGGAATTAATGATGGATGTATGTTTATTATTTTATTCTCATAAATCTTGGTAATTTTTTCTGGCAAGATTTTTAAGTATCCTGCCAGAATGATTAAGTCAATATTATATTCTCTTAGCTTGCTTATTAGTTCTTCATCATCTTTTATAAAGAAACCAGGTATGCCTGCCTTCTCTGCTCTCACTAAACCATAAGCATCTTCTTTATTGGAAATGACAATTTTTATTTTTCCATTGATATAATTGTTTTCTGTATTGTCAATGATAGCTTGTAAATTTGTGCCACCACCTGAAATTAAAACTGCGATATTTTTAGAGGCTAAGGTCAATTTTATCTTCTCCAGCTACAACTTTTCCAAGTTCATAAAGCTTTAAGTCAGTCTTATTAAAGAAGTCAACAACTTTTTCCTTATCCTCTTGAGCTACAACAAGAGTAAAGCCTACTCCCATATTAAAGGTAGCGTACATGTCTTCATCCTTAAGATCAGCCCACTTCTTTAAAAGCTTAAATATTTCAGGAGTATCGATTACAGATGCATCAAGCTTTGCACAAAGTCCATCTGGAATCATCCTAGGAATATTTTCGTAGAAGCCGCCACCTGTTATGTGACTCATTCCCTTTATGTCTACAGTTTTTAAAAGTTCAAGAATTTCCTTAACATAAATCCTTGTTGGCTTTAAAAGTTCTTCCCCTAGAGTACAATTTAATTCATCAATTTCTTCATTTAAATCAAGCTTGCAGTGGTCAAAGACAATTTTTCTAACAAGTGAATAACCATTAGAGTGGATACCATTGGAAGAAAGTCCAAATACTATATCGCCTTCCTTGATGCTAGAACCATCGATAATCTTGTCCTTATCAACTACTCCAACAGCAAAACCTGCTAGGTCATATTGGTCTTCTTGGTAAACTCCAGGCATTTCTGCTGTTTCGCCACCAATAAGTGATGCAGAAGATTGGATACAACCTTCGGCAACTCCCTTAACAATTTCTTCCATCTTTTCTGGAATTAATTTTCCAGTTGCAATGTAGTCTAAGAAGAAAAGTGGCTTAGCGCCTTGGCATAAAATATCATTTACACACATGGCCACACAGTCAATACCAATAGTGTCGTGCTTATCAAGCATGTGAGCCAAGATAACCTTAGTTCCAACACCATCTGTACCACTACAAAGCACAGGATTTTTAATTCCATCTAGGTCTAAATTAAATAAACCAGAAAAACCCCCAAGGGATGATAAGACATCCCTTGATTGAGTTTTTTTAACAATACCCTTAATTAATTCAACTTCTCTTTGACCGGCATCAACATCTACGCCTGCATTCTTATAATTAATTGCCATCTCCGCTCCTTTTATCCTTCGTAAATATATTCGGTGTTTGCAATTTTTTCTGACATATCAGACCTAAATTGTCTTAGCTTTTCCTTTAAATTGTCATCAGAAATAGCCAAAATTTCTGCAGCTAGGATTGCAGCATTTTCTCCACCATTAATAGCAACTGTAGCAACAGGTACTCCACTTGGCATTTGAACAGTGGAAAGAAGTGCATCAAGTCCGTCAAGAGTTGAACTCTTAACAGGAACTCCAATAACAGGTCTTGTAGTAAGAGCTGCTATAACTCCACCAAGGTGGGCAGCCTTGCCTGCTATTGAAATGAAAACTTGGCTTTCATCTTCAGCATTTTTTACATATTCTTGTAACTCTTTTAAGGCTCTGTGAGCAGAAATTACTTTGGCTTCATATTCAATTCCAAATTCCATTAATTTTGCAACTATCTTGTCTGCAATTTCTCTGTCGGAAATTGAACCCATTATAATTGATACTCTCATTTTTACTCCTTAAATTCCTAAATATTTTGAAACATCAAGAGGTTTTACATATACTCCATCTTTGTAGGCTCTCATGTTTCCACCACTAACTTCGTCAATTAAGACGATTTCGTCTGATCCTTCAAGTCTACCATATTCAAACTTAATATCGTAAAGGTCTAGTCCCTTTTCTTTTAAAAGGTCTTTTACAATATTTGCAATTTTTCTATTCATTTCTACGATTGTATCATATTCTTCAGCTTTTAAGATACCTAGGGTAACAAGTCCTTCTTTAGTAATAAGTGGATCGTCTCTTCCATCATCTTTTAAAGTGATTTCAGTATATTCTGGAAGGTCAGCACCTTCTTCTACATAAAGACCATATCTTCTGTAGAAAGATCCAACAGCCTTAAATCTTGTAATAACTTCAAGACCTTTACCAAATACACTTGCTCTTTTTACTTCCATTAAATTATTGTCAAGGTCAGAAGAAATGTAGTGAGTGTTAATTCCTGCTTCGTTGATTTTTTCAAAGAAGTATTTAGTAACCTTTAGACATTCTTTACCTGCACCTTCAATACTACCAGCTACTTGGTTTCCACCAGTATCAAAAACTCCGTCAGTTCCTGTCATGTCATCCTTGAATTGTAGGTAACATCTTCCGTTGTCTTCTAATACATTCTTAGTTTTTCCTTGGTAAATAGTTTTCATAATTTCCTCCAGTAAATTAAATAAAGCCCAAAGAGGCAGATTTCGTAAAACCTACCCCTCTGGGCTTTTTTCCCTAAGGTGTGATACTTTAATAAAAGTACCCGTACCGCTCGGTCCTTGGCAAAGCCCGGATCCCTAGGCACACTTTCACTCATGATAAGAGCTCTCGTACTCTTAGATAGTAACAATTTAATTTTTAATTGTCAATAGTTTTTATAAACTTGACTTAAATTTAAAAATTATGAATTTAAGCTTTATATTACTTAATCAAAAGTAAAAAATGTTTTTAAATTAAATTTTATTTCTTAAAGATCTTTAATAATTTATTTAAAAATAATCCATGTTTTTTTTCTTTATTCTTTCTCTTCAGATTATTTTCTTCAGTATTTTCTTTCTTGCTATCCACTGATGCAATAATTTTATCTTCTGCTTCACTAATAAAATAATTTTGCGATGAAATCTTTTCATTCTCAATTTCTATTTTTTCATATTCTCCATCACTATTCATTAGTCTTGCACCAACATTGTCTTGCATTTGTATTTCAAGATATTTTATTATTCTATGTCTTATTTCTTCATCTAAGACTGGTGTGGCAATCTCTACTCTCTTTTCAGTGTTTCTTGTCATGAGATCAGCAGAGGAAATGTAGATATCTTTTTTGTCCTTTCCAAAGACATAGACTCTTGGGTGCTCCAAAAATCTTCCAACAATAGACCTAATTCTTATATTTTCACTTTGACCTTCTATTCCAGGAAGAAGACAAGATGTCCCTCTTATAATTAAATCCACCATGACTCCCTTTTGAGAAGCTTCAACAAATTTTTCTATAAAATCCTTATCTGTTAGAGAGTTAAATTTGCAAAAGATGTAACCATCTTCTCCCTTTTGAATCTCCCTTTCTACTAGATTCATAAGTCCTGACTTTAGAGAGGTTGGCGACTGCAAGAGATGCTTATACTTACCATCTAAATTTCCAATTGACATATTTTTAAAGAAATCTGTTGCATCAAGACCAATTTCTGGATTGGCAGTCATTAGTGCAAAGTCAGTGTACTGCTTGGCAGTGGATTCGTTATAATTTCCCGTACCAATTTGTGTAATATAATTTAAGTTTCCAGTCAAGTTGTCCCTATAAGTTATTAGACAAATTTTGGAATGCATCTTGTACTTGTTAAAGCCATAGATGATATTACAGCCTTCTTCATAAAGAAGATTAGCATAGTTTATATTTGATTCTTCATCAAACCTTGCCTTTATCTCGACAAAAACTGTTACTTCTTTTCCGTTTTGTGCAGCCTCTGTTAAGTATCTCACAACTTTTGAATTCTTTGCCAATCTATAAATTGTTATCTTTATTGACTTACATTCTGGATCTTTTGCAGCTTCCTTTAATAAAGCTATAAAAGTATCCATGCTGTCATAAGGATAAGAAAGGATTCTGTCTTTAGTTCTTATATCTTCTGTTACACTCCATGAATAGTCGCAAGGATTGTATTGCCTAAATTCCTTGTACAATAGGCCAGTTTTTATTGCCTTGGGAATGTCATCAATTAAATCAAAAACATACTTCATGTTGAGAGGAGATACTGAAGAGAAGTAAGCAGCTTCTTCTAACTCTAACTTCTTCAAGAGGAACTTAAGACTTGCCCTATTGAGGCTTCCTTCTGATTCCAATCTAACAACATTTAATCTCTTCCTCTTCTTTAAGATTGTCTTCATATACTCAGTATAATCGTCAAACTCTTCCCAGGTGTCCCTATCGTCAACAAAGTCAGTATTCCTTGTCACCTTTATAATATTTTTAGATAAGACTTCATAGTCCTTAAAAATCTCTTCAATTTCATTTAGAATTATTTCTTCCATCAAGATATACTCAAAGTTTTCTCCTGGAAGAACTAAATATTTTGGGTAAGTGTTTCTAACTGGCACTATTCCAAATACTTTTTCCTTGTCTTTTTCCAATTGAGCTATTGCATAAAGTTTTGTATTTTCTAAAAAGGGAAAAGGATGATTTAAATCAACTATTTGTGGTGATACAAGTTGGTCAATTCTCTTCACGTAAAAGTCTTTTACAAAATCTTTTTGCTTTTTGTCTAGGTTCTTATACTTCAACTGTCTTATATTGGACTTTTCTAAGCTTTCACTTACTTTATTAAAAATTTCGTCCTTTTCTTCATAAATTTTTGGAAGAGACTTTAAGATTGCTTGGATTTGTTCCTCTGCGTTCATTCCCGTCTTATTGTCCTTCACTTCTTTTTTCAAAGAAGATAGGTCATGAAGAGAACCAACCCTAACCATGAAGAATTCATCTAAGTTTGAAATAAAAATACTAATAAATTTTAATTTCTCCAGGTCTGGAACTTCATCTTCAGTTGCCTCTAAAAGTACTCTTTCATTAAATCTTATCCAGGATAATTCTCTATTTTGAAAATGTGATTTCATTATTACCTTCCAATACTTTATAAATCAAATAACCTTCTCTTAGCCCCTTTGCTGAAACTTGTATCTCTTTTATATTAAGTTTTTCCATAAGAGTCCTTAATATAATTATACCAGGAACTGTGGTGTGGATTCTTGCAGGATTGATACTAATAATAGACCTTATAATGTCTGTGTTTTTATCTTTAATTAATTCTATTAACTTATCTAGGTCTTCCAAGCTAAAAGATTTTTCATCCCCTCCCCAAAGATCTTCTATAATTTTACCTGTAGTTCTTATGGATCCACCAATACCAATAAACTTGTTACTTTTACTAGAAAAATTATTAGAATTAATTTCACGAAGGACTGCTTTTTTAATAGTACGCATTTCTTTTTTCTTAGGCAAAATTCTCGATACATTATCCTTATAAAGTAAAAGAGATCCAGTATTTAGGTTTAAAAACTCCTTAGGTCCTTCTTTATCAAAATAAACCACTTCGGTGCTGGCGCCACCAATATCTATAGACACGCCCTCCTCTATATCTATCTCACTTCTTATTCCAACATTACCAAGGAAGGCTTCTTCAACTTGGTCCAAGACATCAATATCTATGTCAAGTTCTTCCTTGACCATAGATAAGACTTCTTCTAAGTTATCTAAATTCCTAAGGGATGCTGTTGCAAAGGGAGAAAAAGTTTCAACCTTTAGTTCTTCTACAATTTTTTTTACGCTATCAAGAGTTTTTATAAGTTTCTTAATTCCCTTTCTAGAAAGTTCTCCATCATGAACATAAGTTATAAGTCCAACGGTGTACTTCTTGTTTAATACTTTTTTATAATCTATAGAATTCTCTTCTACATCAAAGACAATTAACCTAATTGTGTTGGAGCCAATATCCACTATTGCGTCTCTCATAAATAACCTCATCCTTCCTCATAAGTCTTCACAATAATCTTAAACTTCAATTGTAAATTTCTTGTAAATTTTTCTTTTAGAAAATGTAATTTTTATAAAGATTTTCATCTAAAAAGACAGGATGAAATTTCATCCTGCCTTAAAAGTTTTTTGATCTTATAAATTTTATTTTTTAACTTAATAGGTAAATCTTTTTAATTCATCAACAATTTTTTTGGAGCCAGATATTATTCCGCCTCTTCTTTCTATCTTGACTTCTTCTCCATGCATATTGATGACTTGTCCGCCAGCTTCTCTAACTATTAAGGTCCCTGCTGCGTAGTCCCAAAGATTTAGGTCGTCTTCTATAAAGGCGTCGTACCTTCCGCAAGCCGAGTAGCACATCTCAAGGGCTGCAGTCCCAATTCTTCTTATGCCATTTGTATTCTCGTAAATAAATCTCATCATCTCAAAGGTCTCGTCAATTCTTCCCAATCTTCCTCCACCAGTTCCAACACCAATAAGAGAGTTGGCAAGTTCTTCGTTATGAGAAACTCTAATGACTTTACCATTTAGTCTTGAGCCCTGACCTTTTATTGCTGAAAAAAATTCATCTCTATAGGGTTCGTAAACTGCACCTATGACAATTTCTGATTTTTCAATCAGTGCCAAGCTAATAACTGAGTGTTGAAATCCATGGACTAAGTTGCTTGTTCCATCAACGGGATCAAGGACCCAAGTGTAGTCTTTTATCTCTGCACTTGACTTTCCCTTTTCTTCTGCCAAGAGGTTAGATCCTTCTATTAGTTTTAAAAGTTCTCCCTCTAAAACTTCTTGGACCTTGAAGTCGACTTCTGTTACAAAGTCATTCCTCCCCTTCATCTCAAAATTATTTTGTGGGTCTAAGTCAAAGAAAATTTTTGAAGCTTCCTTCATTAGCCTTTCAATTTCACTTAATATGTCTTCGTAATTAATCATAGTTCACCAATCACTTAATGGATTTTATTTCCTTAAAGAGGTCAGCCCCATCCCTAATTATGCTTTCACTACCAAAGGCAGCAAGGTAATTTATCTTCATGGCTTCATCAAAGAATTTTCCATAGGTATTTAATCTTTCCAAGTTTGTTTCAAGAGCTTCCTTCTTAGATTTTTCTAAGTCTTCTATTGTAAGTCCTGTTATAAATCTTGATAGGTTAATATCTCCAATTTGTTCTGGAGAAAGTAGTGGGTCAAAGGAGTTCATTGATCCAATGATAAAGTTCTTTAAGTCCTCATCTTCCATCTTTAAATTTTCTACAAAGTTTCCAATAGAGTCGTAAACCTTAACTGTGTTTTTTAAATTTGGATCCCTATAAGAGTAAGTCGCCATGTCGCCAGACCTTCCAATAGAAATACCTCCACCATAGGCTCCGCCCTTGGCCCTAATTTCGTTGTGAAGGAAGGATGAGTTTAAAATGTTTGCGAGTACTGTTAGGTCTCCACTGTATTTTAATCCCAAGTCTTCAAGGTCATAACCCTTTGATACGTAGACAACATTTGAAGTTGTATAAAGCCCCTCATTTTTATTTTCTCTTTTAAATTCATAATCTGCTGGCTTTATGTTTTTAACTTCTAAAGACTTAATATATTTTTCTAGCTCAGGCTTAAGTCTATCTAAATCAGCTAGGTTTCCTGTAGTTGTAATAATTAAGTTGTCTCTAACAAAAAGTTTTTCATAAATTTTTTCTGCTTCTTTTTCAAAATCTTCCCACTTATCTTCAAAGTTTTCAACAAAATCTCTCATGAACTTATAATAATTTAGTCCTCCAATGTGGGATTGAATGTCTGCAACTCTTGAATAGTAGGATTTTAAAATTGAAATTATAAATTGGTGGCCATTTTGTAACATTGTGGATTCAATTCTTGATTTTAAAATATTTAGAAGTTCCCTAACCCTCTTTTTGGAATCGAGGATTGACCTCTTCATTATTTCATCAATAATTTCAAGGCCTCGTCCAAACTTATCTGCAGTTGACTTCATCTTTATGTTCATCCTTAGGACATATTTTTCCTTGTCCTTTGCATCAACATATACAGCTGGGTTAAAGGAAATTCCACCAGTCGCCTTGTAAATTTCGTTATTTAATTCTTCATAAGTGTAATTTTCTGTATCAATTAGTCCAATTAATGAAAGTAGAAGGGACATTGTCTCCATCTCTCCTTTTTCTATAAAAGAGATGTCATGAGATAGACTTGTGTAGACAATTCCATTTGTCTCTTGATTTGATTTTAAATAAATCACATCTCCAATTTTGTCTTCTTCCACTGGGTAACGAGTTACTTTTTCGTCTATATCAGATAAGTCTAGGGAAGGAATTGTGTCCTTGTTTTCCTTTGAGTCTTCAGCATTTTGATAATCTTCAAGGTCTCTTGATTTTTTTACAATTTCATCAATTTCTTCCTCTGACATTTTTGCCTTGAGGTCTTCTAATTCTTTTCTTAAGGACTCTTCTTCCTTGTCATTTTTATTTAGCTCTGGTCTTGCAAGAAGATTTACAGAATACTCGTTGTCTATAAGTTTTTCCTTGATGTAATTTTCTACAAAACCATCATCAAGTTTTTCCTTAACTACTTCTAAAACATCGTTGTAGTAGAGGGCGTCAAGTGGTGATTGGTCGTAAAGCCATGAGTTTAGAGCCCTAATATAATAGATTATTGCCTTTTGAGTTCCTCCACCCTCTCTAAAGATAAATTCAAATTTATTTAAAGTTGCTTCAAGTAGGTCCTTGTCGATTCCCTCTTCAACAAGTTTTTCTAAAGTGTCCTTTAAAACTTTTAAAAATTCATCTTTCTTATCTGCGTCAGTATTTTTTAAAACTATTGATAGGTCTAGAGGAAGTGAAGATGAAGTTTCTGAATATACATCTTCAGCAAGACCTGCATCTAGAATTGCCTTTCTTAGTGGCCCTCCTTGAGCTTCAATTAAAAGTTCTGCCAAGAAGTCACGCATAAAGACATCCATCTTGGAGTCGGCATAACCAATTGTCCAACCCTTGGATAGGTAGTCAATCTTGTCCTTCATTTCTTCCTTTGATGCAGAAAATGTAATTTCCACATCCTTAGTTTCTTTTATTTCATCATTTAAGATAATTTCTGAATTGATTTCAGCCTTGTCAAAGTCTTGCAAATAATTTTTGTCAATGAAGTCTAAGGCTTCTTCCATATTTTGATTTCCATAAAGATAGATGTAGGAGTTTGATGGGTGGTAGTATTTTTGGTGATAGTCCTTAAATTCTTGGTAGCTTAGGCTAGGAATAAGTTTAGGATCTCCACCAGAGTCAACTCCATAGGATGAGTCCTCATGAAGGGCAAAGACCATGGCATCTGACACAATATTTTCTGATGAAGAGTAAACTCCCTTCATTTCGTTGTAGACAACTCCGTTGTATTTTAAGTCATCATCCTTGTCCTTTAATTCATAGTGCCAGCCCTCTTGAAGAAAGATTTTTTCTTCTTCATAAATTGCTGGATGGAAAACTGCATCAAGGTAAACGTCCATCAAGTTGTAAAAGTCCTTTTCATTTCTTGATGAAACTGGATAAATTGTCTTGTCTGGAAAAGTCATGGCATTTAAAAAAGTTTGTAGCGATGACTTAATTAGGTCCATAAAAGGCTCTTTAGTCTTAAACTTTCTTGAACCAGAAAGTACGCAGTGCTCAACGATATGACAGACACCATTGCCCCTTACAGGTGGCGTCCTAAATCCAATACCAAAGGCCTTGTTGTCGTCATTGTTTTCAAGAGTTAAGACTCTTGCTCCTGTCTTTATATGAGTATAGACCTTGCACTTAGATGCAACCTCGTCTATATATTTCTCTTCGATTAATTTATATTTATTCAAGTTAATCCCTCCAAGCTCCATTATACTTGTTAGAAAACAATTTAACAAACTAGAATTAAGTGGCTATATATTGGGTAAAGTCTACTTGAGGTGAAATTATGTCAAGAAAAGATGACATCAAAAAATTAGCTCTTGCAGCTGCAACAATTTCTGCAGCCATCCTTGCTGCAAAAAGAGTTTCTGATGACGAGGTAAAGGTCTTAATGCCAAATCGTGACGAAGGCTCTCTTGCATATTTATTAGGCGATGGTTTTGGCAACCTTGCTCTTGCCTATGGACTTATTAATCACGCAAACTTAGATCCAAAAAATATAAATATTTATACAAAGGGCTTTAATGAGTTTGCAAATATCTCTCACGGAGAAAATACTTATATAAACTTTGACAACAGATTTTCCCAATACAACTTTAAAAACACTTTTGAAATTTTAAAAAATATAATGACTGAAGAAGAAATTCTTGAATTAAATGAAAAGATGACAAAAAAAGAAAGTCCAAGAATAATGGACTTGTCAATGAATTCATCCTATGATGTTGATGAGCTTGATGAAGTTAGCAAGAAGAAAATCTACAAGTTAATGCTTTCTCCCCTTGATTTTGAAAGTGAATCAAGTATTGAGAAGTACTTTCTGTTTTCAGACTTTTTGAATTCAAATTTTTACTACTACTTAGCAAGCATCTACAACTTGAAAGCCACTTCTCCAGTTAGTGAATTAAAGGAAGCTCTTCTTGATTATATTGGCTCAGGCTCTTACTTCAGCTTGGACTCCAATATGATTTATGAAAGGTTACGAGGCTACTTGGAAGACCTGGGCGTTAAGTTTTTAGATGGTTACAAGTTCCTTGAATTTTCTTCTACCGAAACTCACGTGGATAAGCTTGTTTTTGAAAAAGATGAACATGTTGAAGAAGTTTACACAGATTTAAAGGATATTATTTCCATTGAATCCCCAACTTACTTGGACAATCTTTATCTTGGCAACACAGAAAGCGTGCCAGAGAATATTTTAAACACCTATTATTTTGGCAAAAAAATTTCTAGCAATAACATTTACAAGGAGATTCAAGGCAAGACTTCTGACTCAGGTATCTTATATGTGAACTTTGAATTCTCTGACCCAATCTTCACAGATAAAATTAAAAATAATTTAAGGGACAGTGACTTTTTTATTTTCAAGACTAAGTCTGGGATTTCTGCAAAGATTCTTGGCAATAGGATTATCCTAAAGGTCTTAAATCCCAACAAAAATTCAATTTTTATTGGCGATGTCTTTAAGGCCCTCAATGGCGAAGATTTTTTCTTCGAACTTATTAAACTCTTTGGACTTGAAGATGACTTTGGCGAGCTTAGGTTTAATTTAAAATCTGTTTCTATCTCTATGATGGAAAATTACAAAAAGCTCCCTGGAGAAGTTTACAAGAAAAACCTAAATCAAATTTCAAATTTAATTTTCCTTTCATCAAAGGCTTCTGACTTTGGCGAACTTTATTCTATTGAAAAGTTGGTAAAAAAGGGCATAAAAAGTGCCCACGAACTCATGGGCATTGACCACCTAGAAATTTTTGAAAATAGTCTTTCTAAGATGGAAATTTTAAAATTTATTAATTCTTTATAAAATTAAGTGCAGAAATGCACTTTTTTATTTTTTACTCCACAAGTTTTCATCAACTTGTAAAAAATTATGACTTCATAAAATCTTTTAACTTTATAAGAAGTAATAACTTCATAAAATCTTGTAACTTTATAAAAGTCTATAACTTCACATAAATTTACTTCTTTTTACAAAAGTATAAGCTTGTAAACTTTTACTACTAAATAAAAAAATCTAAGCCATGAAATATTTTTTATTCATAGACTTAGATTTTTAATAAATAACTTATTCCAAACCTAAATTTGGGTTTGCGAAATTTTCTTCATCAAGCTTGCCAGCCATGTATTCATAGTAGGCTGCTGAAGCAATCATAGCTGCGTTGTCTGTGCAAAGCTTGAGTTCAGGATAGAAGATTTTAATATCTTCTTCCTTGCCCCTTTCTTCAAAGGCTTCTCTTATCCTAGAATTTGCTGAAACTCCACCGCAAAGGACAATTTTATCCATACTCTTTTCTTTCGCAAGTCTAAAGGACTTTTCAAGTAGGACATCAACAACTGCCTCTTGGAAGGACTTACAAACATCTTCTTTAACAATTTCTTCTCCACGAAGCTTAGTTGAGTTTAAATAATTTAGGACTGCAGTCTTAAGTCCTGAAAAAGAAAAGTTGTAATTGTCTTCCTTGATCATAACTCTTGGGAAGTCTATGGTCTCCTTGCCTTCCTTGGCAAGCTTATCCACTATAGGTCCACCTGGGTAACCAATGCCCATGGCCCTAGCAACCTTGTCAAAGGCTTCTCCCACTGCATCGTCAACAGTCCTTCCATGAAGTGTAAAGTCAACATAGTCTTTGACTTCGATTAAATAAGTGTGACCACCAGAAATTATTAAACCAATAAAGGGTGGTTCCAATTCTTTAAAGGAAATATAGTTTGCACAAACGTGTCCCACTATGTGGTTAACTCCAACAAAGGGCTTATTAGTTGCAAGGGCAAGAGTCTTTCCTGCACTTAGACCAACTAGAAGGGCCCCAATAAGTCCCGGTCCCTTTGTGGCTGCAATAATATCTATATCCTTAAGATCCACACCTGCTTCATCAAGTCCTTCTTTTAATACTGTGTTAATTGCCTCAACGTGTTGTCTCGATGCAATCTCAGGCACTACTCCACCAAATTTTTTGTGTGTATCAATTTGTGATGCAATTACATTGGAATAAACTTTTCGTCCGTCTTCAACTACAGCAACGGAAGTTTCGTCGCAAGAGGATTCCACTGCTAAAACTTTCATCTCATCACTCCCTCCACATTATATAGGCATCCCTGTCGATGCCATAATAATTTTTTCTCATTCCTTGGATAATAAATCCAAACTTTTTATACAAATTAAAGGCAACCCTATTTGAGTTTTCAACTTCTAGGGTTATCTTGTAGGATCCCTTGTCTGCAAGATCTATAAGACCTTCAAAGAGGTCATTTGCAAATTTTTGCCCACGATACTTCTTCCCAACAGCAACATTCCCTATGTGGATCTCATCATAAATCCTCATAAAAGAAATGAAACCTCCTAAGTCGCCATCAGTTTCTACAACTAAAATATCTGATAGTTCATCAAAAACTATGGCGTTCTCAATAGATTTTTTTGACCAGGGGTTCTCGAAGTTCTCGACTTCAAGGTCGTGAATCCTATCTATATCAGACTTATTTGCCAGTCTCGTGATTCTTTTCATACTGGGCCTCTGCCTGTGATAATTTTAAATAATTTGGGACAAGATTAAAGACATCTGCAGGTCCCTTCTTTTTAAATTCTATTAGACCTAGCCTTGCAATATTTGTCCCCCTCATTCCCTTGTTCTTGGATAATTTCCCTTGGGGGATTTCTCCCAAAAACTTTTCTGCATCAAGCCCCACAAGAGTGACCTCATCATACTTGTTTAAGTCTTCCTTAAATTTTTCAAAGGGCAAGAGAGAGTCTTCGAATAGAACTTCTGGCTCTTCTTTATTATCAATTATAGATCCGTAGACATTTCCACGTCTTGCATCAACAATAGTTGCTACCTTGCCGTAGTCTGACATCCCATTGGCAATAAGAGATGAAACTCCAACTAAGTCCTTATTAAGTGAAAATGCCAAGACCTTGGCAATAGTGATTCCAATCCTAAGTCCCGTAAAGGATCCTGGTCCTATGCCAACAGCAATTAAGTCAATGTCATCTAAAGAAAATTCAAATTTTTTGAAAATCTCTTCAATCATATCTGTCACAGATTCTGAATGAGAAACGCGACCTCTTAAGTTGTATTCAGCTAGGACCTCATCATCTTCAATTAGTCCAATAGCAGTTGTCCTTGTGGAAGTATCAATTCCCAAAACTTTCATCTAATTTCTCCTTCAATTTATCAAATCTATTTCCAAGATAATTTATCTCTAGGTCCCTCTTATCATCATGGGACTTAATATTTATCTCCATGTATTCCTCTGGCAGGGCATCCCTAATTTTTTCTGCCCACTCAACTATAGTAACTCCATCAGAATAAAAATATTCATCAAAGCCAAGATAGTCCACATCAATTTTCTCATCTAACCTATAGGTGTCGATGTGGTAAAGGTCAGTCTTGCCATAATATTCATTAACGATTGTAAAGGTTGGACTAGTAACATAGTCATCGATCCCAAGTCCCTTGGCAATAGATTTAGTTAGGGTTGTCTTACCTGATCCCAAGTCACCATTGAGGCAGACAACATCTCCTGGATTTAAGTTTTCTCCAAGAAAGATTCCAAATTTTTCTGTTTCATTTAAATTATTTAAGCTTATCATGTAAATCCTCAAATACATTTTCAGAATATTCAAAGGGAACTTTCTCTGACTTTTCTTCTGCTGGATGACCTATGCCTATTATGCACTCAACATCAAACTTGTCTTCAAGGTCAAAGAACTTGTGCAAGAAGTCTTGGGAAGAAATTCCACTTTCGTGCTTGGCATCAACAACATTTGCCCAAGTTGCTCCAAGGTCCAAGTCAGCAGCAGCAAGTAAAATATATGTTGCAGCAATAGATGCATCTTGGTGGTTGGTGTTTGGTGCAACCTCACTATCTGTTACAACAGCAATAGCCACATCAGCACCGGCCAAGAACTTGGCACTGTTTACCTTGTAATTGGAAAGCTCTTCCAATCTTTTTTTATCTCTAATAATTATATATCTAACTGGGTTTCTGTTTTTTGCCGTTGGGGCATGAAGTGCAATAGTTAAGATTTCTCTCAAGTCTTCTTCAGAAACTTTTTCATCAGTAAATTTTCTTATACTTCTTCTCTTTTCAACTAAATCTAAAAGCATATCATCACCTCAAAGTATTATAACACATAGTAATTTCAAATTTAAAAATTTGCAAGAAAAAAAGAGGGGCTAGCCCTCTTTAACTACTCTTTATACATGCTTTCTTCATAATCTGGTCCATAACTATGAAATTCTATTGCTTTCTTTTCTTCTGTCACAAGGTCCTTATACCATTTTGGAAAATCTCTTGCATCATTGTAAACCATCTTTTGCCAATCTTCGTCAGTAAGTCTTTCCTTATTTAGAAATTCGTAATAAGAGAAGGTTCCTCCCCTGCCCATGTAAAGTTTATCTTGGTGAGGATAGATTACAAAAATTTCCATTGGCTTACCTGTTCCTATGTGAGAGATTTCGTCTTTAGGAAGACCCACGCTGTTCTCAACTACTCTCATTAGGTCAACTACTACTGGCATCCTCCTGTCAGTTGCATTTTGGATTTCATACCAATAAGAAATATTATTTTCATCAGAAGATTCAACGAAGTCAACCATTATTCTTTCCATTTCTCCACCAATGTTAAGTAAATCAATAATTTCTTCTTCAGTAAGAGGCTCATTTTGAAGTTCCTTAATAGAGATATCTCTAAACTTTACAACCATGGCTTGGAAGTTATTTAATTTTTCTTCATACTTTTCACTTAACATGTCTCGATTTTTTAAATTGACCTTTGTAAACTCAAGAAGCCAATTTAATTTTTCATAAAGCTCAACATTTGGTTCAACGTAGGATTTTGGGATTTCAAAATCTCCTCCGCCACCCATTTCAGCCATGACTGCCTTGCCATAGAGCACTGTGTCGTGTTTTAGTTCTGCAAAAGAACCAAGGGCAGATACTAGGTCCTTTCTTTCCCAAGCATCATTTTTCATAAACATTGGATAGCCCTCTCCAAATTTTTGATCATAGGACTTTAGCATCCAAAGCCAACCACGATACATATTTTTTTGCCAGTCTAAATCTTCCATCTTCTTCACAATAGAAATATTTTCGTCAGTTCTTTCCTTGTACTTATCCCAGTGAGAATTGTAAGGATCCTTATCTAATATTTCTCTCGCCTTTTCATTTCCAAAGGAAGCCATAAGGTCTAGGCCAGAATAAATTGGCCTATCAGATGGGTGGTTTGGACCTGCAATATCCACAACATTTTGCATCAATACGCTATCCATTACAGCTCTTTGTGGCATATACCTAAAGGACTTGCCCATAAAACCTGCAACTTGTGGATCTGGATAGGACTTCAAGACTGTGTAAACTTTGCTTAAATTTTTATTATCATCTAGTTTGTTAATATCAAAATCTTTTCCGTAAACACCATAAAGAGTCCTTGCAAATTCTCTTATAGAAAGGTCATCAGCAGACTCCACCATAAAGTCAATTGGCTCAACTAAATCTTCCCAAGTTTTTAAAATTTCAGGATTTTTATAAATTGAATGAGTTAAAAGTAGTCCTTGCAAAACACTGTCTTCATCAGGCTTTCCTTCATTCTCTATAAAAAGTCCAACTTGACCAAAGTACATTGTGCCTGAGAAATATTTTTTTAATTCTTCACTTCTAGTGTAGTGGCCCCTAGGTTTAAGTTGTGAAAAATCTACATCTCTTCCACTTATAGCTGAAGAAGTAATTTCTTCTGAGCTTGCTTTTTTTATCTCTTCTTCATAAATCTTCTTAGCTTCTTCAGGTAAATTTTCAGGCTCACTTCCCAAAAGCTTAAGTCCAGTGGCTATAAAGGCAATATTTCTATTTTGAATTTCTTTTAATTTTTCATTTTTTATTTCACTTAAAAGATTTATATTTTCTGCAAGCAAGTTTTTATTTAGTTCAAGAGATTTTGGATAGAGCTCATCCTTTTCCAAATTTCTCAAAAATCCATCGTAAAAAATGTGGAAGATGTGAGTTACTGAATCAGTTGTGACAAAACTTGCTAAGATTTTATATTCGTTGTCTTCATAAATTTGGTGAATTTGGTCGAATTCATAATTCCATGGATCTTCACTGTATTTATTGTTTTCTAAATTTTTTGGCTTAGTAATTACGAATCCATTTTTTATTAGCATTTCTTTTTGTTTTTGAGTAAAATCTCCAAATTCAGAAAAATTTACTACATTGGAAAAATCTTCAGCAATCTTATAATCTTTAAGGCTTGGTGTGAATTCGGAAAGCTTGTAATCAATATAAGTGGTTTTATTTTCCATTTCATCTAAAAATTTTGTGTCTTGAAGTTCAATCTTTGCAGCTTCCTTTTCTGGCAAGACTCCCTTATCATTTTTACAGCCAGCCAAAAGCAAAAGCGCTACAAGTGACGTTAAAATTATTTTCTTCTTTACTTCCATTTTACTTCATCTCCTTCTAAATATAATTCTCTCTCGCTTCCATCTATCTCAACTTTTTTCTCCTTGTTTAAAAATTTTGGCTGGTCTTTTAAGACTTCACTCCCATGATTTCTTTCGACAGCAAAATTAGTCCAGTCATATACACCAAATAAATAATTGCCATCAAGGTTTTTTTCTATGGAAATAATTTCGTCATAACCATCCCCATCAAGGTCGCACAAGTTAAAATCTGTAATGGGATTGTATAATCTTGAAATTCTAAGTTTTGGTCTTAGCTTTTTGTTTTTAAGGTCAATGTTATATAAGAAGCACCTCCTGTCAAATTTTTGATCAAAGGGCGTCTTTTTATAAACGCCAAGTGCAAGCTCCATCTCACCTCCATCCACATTACAAAAATCAAGCTTCCAAGGTCTTATGTCACTTACATCAATAGAAAATTCTCTGTCCCTATTTTTAATTTTTAATTCACTTCCATATTCCCCATCAAGAGAAATAATTTCTGCAGAAAGATTATTATGGACTGCCTTGTCTAAAATTTTAGCTTCGCTACTCCTGCAGCCTGTCAAAAAAATAAGTAAAAAAATTATGTATCTCATAAGACCATTATAACATTTAATTTAACAATTTATTTGTCTAACGTGTTATTTTATAAATTTTTATAAACCTAGCTCATAATTTTTTAGTTCTTCAAGGAGATAGCTTCTGAAAATTTTAAATTAAAGATGAAAAAATTTTTTCACTTACGAGGCATAAAAAATATGGCTCAGTCTCCTAAGCCATATTGTAAATTAAATCAGAAAAACTTTTTGCCAATAAACTTGATGGCATTAGAAGACCAATAAGTAAGAGCACAATCAAAGTTAATCTTTTCTTATTCATAATTACCTCCTTATATACTTTATTTGATTATATCATAGAAGCAAAGGTTTTCAAGTGATATGACAATTATAAATATTTTTAAAACTTTTTAATTGCCTTTTCAGTTTTTTTGCAAGAAAAAAGAGACCCGGCTTGCGAGTCTCTTGATATTTAAAATTCAAATAAGAATTATTATTCTTGATCTGTATTTTCTTCATCAACTAGATCAGCATCAAGATTTGCATCTGAGAAGTTAAGTCCTAGCATTTCTCCAATAGTCATGTTGAAGTCATCTTGTTTAGGTTCTTCAATTTTCTTTTCTCTCTTTGGAGCTTTTCTTTCTCTTCTAGGTTTTCTTTCCTTTGGTTTTGCTTCTTCGCCTTCTTCTTTTTCTTCAGGTTCAATTAGAGCCTTGATTGAAAGAGAAATCTTTTGATTTTCTTCATCAATGTCAGTTACCTTAACTGTAACTTCTTCACCAATAGAAAGTTTATCTTGTGGTTTTTCAACGTGTTCTCTTGAGATTTGAGAAACGTGAAGTAGACCATCAACGCCTTGTTCAAGTCTTACGAAAGCACCGAAGTCAAGAAGGTTTACAACCTTACCCTTAACAACGTCGCCAACTTTAACTTCATTAGTAAATACATCCCATGGTTTTTCCATAGTTTGTTTTAGTCCAAGTGCGATTCTATTCTTTTCTTTATCTACATTAAGAACTTGTACCTTAACTACATCTCCAGGTGCTACTACATCTGAAGGGTGTTTAACTCTGTTCCAAGAAAGTTCAGAGATATGGATAAGTCCATCTACTCCTCCAACATCTACGAATGCACCAAAGTTAGTTAATCTTTGTACAGTTCCTTCGATAATGTCTCCTTCTTTAAGCTTGTCATATACTTCGTCACGAACCTTGTCTAATTCTTCTTGAAGTACATTCTTTCTTGAAAGAACAATTCTTCTCTTTCTCTTATCAAAGTCGATAATTTCAGTTTCGAATTCTTCTCCAATGAATTTGCTTAAATCTTTTTGGAATCTAACAGAAACATGAGATGCAGGTATAAATGCATTAAGTCCTCTGAAATCTGCAGTTAGTCCACCTTTAACTTGGTTCTTAACAGTTACTTTTATGTTTTCTTTGTTGTTATAAAGTTCTTCAACTTCATCCCAAACCTTCATGTCAGCAACTCTTTTTGTTGAAAGAACAACATTGCCGTCTCCATCGTCCATCTTTAGAACGTAAACGTCAATTTCTTGACCTTGTTCATAAAGATCTTGAGGATTTACATCAGGTCCTCCTGCAAGTTCATCTCTTGAAATGATACCATCTGATCTGTATCCAAGATTTACCATTACTTCTGAATCAGTTATATATAAAACTTCTCCAGTTACTACTTCACCACGTCTAATTCTTTTAAAAGAATTTTCGATGGCTTCCATCATCTCACCTTTGTCAAAATTTTCCATCCTACTAACAGCCTCCTTGATTACCGATTCCGGTGTGGATGCTCCGGCGGTAATACCTATTTTATTAAATTTTTTAAATATATTTAAATCAATATCTCTAATGGACTGAATTAAAAATACATTTTTACAATTTAATTTTGCAATTTCTGCAAGTTTTTTTGTGTTTGAAGATTTTTTGCCGCCTAAAACAATTAGGGCGTCAACTTTTTTCGATAAATATCTAACACTCTCTTGTCTCTCGAAAGTTGCATTACATATAGTATTATAAACTAAAACTTCATCTTTTGAAATATCTTTTATAAGATTTGTTGCTTTTTCGAAAAAATCTACCTTGTTTGTAGTTTGTGAGACTATAACTATCTTTCCCTCTGGAATTTTTATATCTTCCAAATTGGAAATAATTGTTGCAGAGTCATTGCATCGAGAATTAATTCCCACCACCTCAGGGTGTTCTTCATTCCCAACAATTACTACATTATAACCTTTTTTATAGAAATTATCTACTATATTATAAACTTTTTCTACCTTAGGGCAGACACAATTTATTATTTCATTATTTTTTTCTTCTAGATCATCTAAAATCTTTTTATGGACTCCGTGACTTCTTATTATAACCTTTGAGTCTTCTACATTTGTCTTGTCAATTGTCACTACTCCCAAGTCAGCAAGTTCCTTTACAACTCTTTCGTTGTGAACAAGATCTCCATAGGAGTAGACTCCCTCATCTGCATTATCAAAGGCCATCTTAACAGCTCTTTTTACTCCGCCACAAAATCCATACTTGTCAGCTACAATAATTTCCATTTAACTTCATCACCATACACTATTCTCATTATGTCTTGGGAAATATTTTCAAGTTCTTCTGGAGAATATTTTATTTCCTTATTAATCATTACAGGCTTCCTAAAGTGAATCCTAGTCTTCCTAAAGGGTTTGTAGTCTCCCTCAATATAAACTGGAAGGACTCTCGAGTTTGTCTTTTGTGCAATTAGGGCAATGCCTGATTTTATTCTACTGTAGTCAACTTCCTTCATCCTAGTTCCTTCAGGAAAAATTCCTAGGACCTTTTCATTTTTCAAAATTTTTAGTGCCTTCTTTATGGCTGCCAGGTCATTACCCTCCCTATCAATGGGAAAGGCTCCCAGCTTAGATAGGAATCCACCTATTAATTTATTTTTAAAGAGTTCCTTCTTTGCCATCCAAAAAATTTGTCTATCAAAAACTGCCGATATGGCTACAGGATCTAGGTTGCACTTGTGGTTGCCACAAACTATTAATCTTTCACTATCTTGTGGAATGTTTTCACTTCCTAAGACCTCAATTCTATAAATGTGTCTTATGAAAAATCCCACAAAATTTCTAACAGCAAAATAAAACATAAATCACCTTTTTATATAAGATATTATTTTTTCAATTGTCTCTTCAGCATTTAAGTCTGTACTGTCAATTAATATTGCATCTTCTGTTTGAATTAGGGGAGAGTTTGCTCTGTGAGAGTCATTGTAGTCTCTCACCTTTAAGTCCTCTAATATTTCCTCAAAGCTAACCTTGTCGTCATCAATTTGCTTGTATCTTCTCATGGCACGAGTCTCTACATCAGCAGTTAAGAAAAATTTGTACTCAGCATCCTTTAGGACAACTGATCCAATGTCTCTTCCCTCCATGACAACGTCCTTGTCAGATGCAATTTCTCTTTGCATCTTCACAAGATAGTCCCTAATGATTTTCTTCTTGGACATCTCTGAAGTCTTGTTGGAAATTTCATTTTCTCTTATTTCCTTTGAGACATCTCTTCCATCAAGAAATATTTTATCTCCATCAAAAGATATTTTTGTATTTTTAAGAATTTCTTCGTAAGAAGATTCATCTTCCTTTAAAAGTTTAAGGGTGATTGCCCTATACATTGCTCCTGTATCCACGTATAGGACGCCAAGTCTCTTTGCAATTTCCTTTGCAAGGGAACTTTTACCAGAGCCTGCTGGTCCATCTATTGCAATTTTCATTTTTACCTCCAAAAAAAATCACTACTTTCTGTAGTGACTCTTATCATTATTTATTATATTTTATTTTTGAAAATAAGTAAAGGCTTAGAGATTGATGCCGCAGGAGTAACCAGTTGAGTTTGCAACTTGAATATTATATCCGCCAGTTAGTCCATCAACATCTATGACTTCGCCAATAAAGTATAGGCCTTTAACAAGCTTTGACTCCATAGTCTTTGGGTCAAGATCTTTGACGTCGATTCCACCACTAGTTACTATTGCCCTGTTGATGTCGTCTAAGCTATCAAATCTTAATTTAAAATTTTTAATTGTTTTAACAAGCCCTTCTCTCTCTTCTTTCGTAATTTGATTTACCTTCTTGTCACCGTAAGTTTTTGCTTCATCAAGAACATAAGGAATCAAATCTCTTGGAAGGAGATTTTTCATAACATTTTCTAAATTTTTATTTTGGTTTTCATCAAAGTCTCTCAAGATTCTCTTGTCTAACTTGTCACTCGTAAGCGCAGGCTTTAAGTCCAAGTATAGATCAAAGTCCTCCGTCCTATTAATTTTACTTGAAGTTGTGAGGACAATTGGACCAGATATTCCCCTGTGAGTGAAGAGCATTTCCCCAAACTCTCTTGAGATAACTTTCTTATCTTTTTCAACTCTTAACTCAACATTCTTTAGGCTAAGACCTGCCAAGTCAAAATTATTTGAAAGGTTAATACCAATTAGCCCTGGCTTAGGCTCAACGAGCTTGTGACCAAATTCTTTTCCAAACCTATAGCCGTCCCCAGTGGAACCCGTGAGTTTATAAGAAACCCCTCCCGTTGCAATGACAAGTTTATCAAATTTTTCATTGTCATTTAAGATGAAGACCTCTCCATCTTTTTTTATAGACCTCACTTCTGTATTAAGTCTCACTTCAACGCCCACTTGTCTTAACTTTTTTTCGTAGGTCCTTATAACATCTGATGACTTATCACTTGCTGGGAAGACCCTGTCTCCTCTCTCAACCTTTAGGGGTAGACCTAGGTCTTCAAAGTAATAGTAAGTTGTGAAGGGAGAAAAAGAATAGATTGACGAGAACATAAAGGAAGGGTTCCTCACAAGATTTTTCATAAATTCTTTCTCGTCTACATAGTTTGTTAAGTTGCACCTTCCCTTGCCTGTTATAAATAATTTTTTCCCAAGCTTTTCATTTTTTTCAAAGAGGACAACTTCATGATTTTCTCCTGCCTTAATGGCACACATCATGCCAGCAGGTCCTCCTCCTATAATTCCTATTCTCATCTCGTCACCTTCTTCTCAATTAAGTAAACAATGGGTGGATTGTGTTCTTGATTATAAAATTCTCTCTTCTCTACCTTAAAGATTTTTTGATCAAGAGACTTTAGGAATTCATCCACACCTTCTCTCTCTTCAAGAGAGTTTTCGTGACCCAGGTATGAAACCACAATTATTATTCCAGCTTCATTTATTTTTTCTGTGGCTTTTTTTAAAGACTCAAGAGTTGACTCCCTTAAGGTTGTAATTTTTTTATCAGACCCTGGCAAAAAACCAAGATTATAAATAACAAGGTCAAAACTTTCAAGCCTGTCTATGTTTGCGTGAGAATCTAAAAATAATTCATAATTGTCATAGGCTTTTAACAAGTCTCTTGCCTTACTTAAGGCCTCTTCTTGGACATCAAAACCATAGACAAATCCATCTTTGCCAACAGCCTTTAAGAGTTTTAAGGTATCATTGCCCTTGCCCACAGTTGCATCAACTGCAATTTTTCCTAAAAAATTATGAGATAGGGCTTCATCCACTATCTCAAAATACTTTTCCTTTACTATCATTTTAATCCCTTTAGATACTTAACTTCTTTTTCACTAAGATATCTGTAGTTCCCTGGTTCAAGGTCTAAGAGTTGAATTTCCCCCATGGAAATTCTCTTTAGCTTCTTAACCTTGTGGCCAATGTAATCAAACATCCTCTTCACTTGATGGTTTTGTCCTTCAAAAATTTCAATTTCTATAATAGAATCTTGTTTAAAGGATTTTAAAATCTTTACATTTGCTGGAGAAGTTTTTAAGTCCCTAATGTTAAGTCCCTCTCTCAAGATAGAAAGCTCGCGAGCATTAGGAGTTCCATCAACAGTTACAATATATTTTTTCCCAATTTTATATCTTGGGTGCATCATAATATTAGCAAGTTGACCATCATTTGTAAGAAAGACTAGACCTGTTGTGTCAATGTCAAGTCTTCCCACTGGATAGACCCTGTAGTCATCTGGCACAAGGTCTGTTACTGTTGGCCTATCCTTTTCATCAGATGCAGATGTTACAACTCCAATGGGTTTATTTAAAATCATATAAACTTTTTTGCCTTCAAGTGTTAGCCTTTTTCCATCAAGGTAGACCCTGTCAACATTGGGATCAATTTTTGTTCCAAGTTCTGTCACTAGCTTGTCGTTGACCTTAACAAGTCCTTCCTTTATAAACTCTTCGCACTTTCTTCTCGATGCAGCTCCACAGTGAGCCATGTATTTTTGTAATCTCAATTAGATTCCTCCTCTAATTCCTTTAAGTCAGGCAGCTCTTCCAAGTTTTCCATGCCAAATTTTTGTAAAAATTTTTCTGTTGTGGAATAAAGATTAGGATGACCAATCCTATCTAATTTGCCAGAAACTTCTATTAAATCAAAATCCAAAAGTCCCTTAATAGTTGAGTCGCAATTAACTCCCCTTAGTTCCTCTACCTCTAACTTTGTCACTGGCTGCTTGTAGGCAATAATAGAAAGAGTTTCAAGGGCAGGTTTTGAAAGATTTTTTTCATTTTTTTCTTGGATCAAATTTTTTAAATAGGGTTCATTTTCTTGCTTAGTTCCCAGTTGAAACTTCCCATCAACTTCCCTAAGTCTTAGTCCTGACGTTTCATTTTTATAATTTTCCTTCATCTCTAAGAGGATTTCCCTTGCGTAGTCCTTCCTAAGTTCTAAGCTTGATGCAAGGTCCTCTAAACTTATGGGGTCGCCCCAGATGAAAAGAATTGATTCAATTATTGATTTCAGCCTGTTCCTGTCCATTGTATTCTCTCTCTTTAATTAAAATATCTGCAAAATTATCGCTTTGTTCTGCAAGGATGTACTCGTTCTTAATTAGTTCCAACATGCCCAAAAAATAAGTTATGACATCCACCTTGTAAACTATATCTACTAAGAGTTCGCTAAATTTTATTTCCTTATTCTTGTGAAGGGCAAGTTTAATCTTTCTGGCAGCATCTTCAACCTTGAAGTACTCCCTTTCAATCCCAACTACTTCCTTGTCCTTGTATCTTTTTAAGATGTTAAAAAAGGCAAGAGAAAGCTTATCCACGTTAGAATCCTTTAAGAAGTCTATTTCGTTCATGGAAAAAATTTCTGTCCTAAGCTTGTAAAAGGACTTAGACTCATACTCTTCTTGAACTTTTAAAATTTCTGAAGCTTCCTTGTACCTCTTATACTCCAAGAGACTTTCCACCAAGTCCTGCCTTGGGTCTTCTTCCTCTTCGACCTCTTCATCTAGGTCCTCCTTCTTAGGTAGAAGCATCTTGGACTTTATCTCTAAAAGAGTTGAAGCCATTAAAATAAAATCTGAAGTGAGAGTTAGGTTTAACTTCTTCATGTTCTCAATGTATTTTAAAAATTCTTCAGTAATTTTAAAAATTGGTATGTCGTAAATATCTATTTCATTTTCTTTTATTAAATCTAAAAGAAGATCCATTGGACCTTCATAAGTTTTTAAAACAATATTGTATTCCATAAATTAATTCCCAAAGAAATAATTCCATTGATTATTCCATAGACAATTGGCCCAATAAATTTGTCAACAAGTCCAGAAAAAATCATTATGACTAATACAAAGTAAAAATATTTTTCGTACCTATAAAACTTGTATTCCAAATTTTCTGGCAAAAATGTCGCCAAGACCTTTGACCCATCAAGTGGTGGAAGGGGCACAAGGTTAAAGACGCCAAGCATAATATTGTACCAAAAGATTGATGTGAAAAGTGGCACCAAGGCAGATGACTTGTAGTTTAAGTAAACTAAAATTATCCCTGATATAAGTCCAAGTACAAAGTTAGTAAAGACTCCTGCAAGAGAAACTAAAAGTGATGCGACTTTTCTATTTCCCTTAAACCTATAAGGGTTAATAGGCACAGCCTTTGCCCAACCAAACCTAAAAATGACCATAGAAATTAAACCCACAGGGTCAATGTGATGCAGTGGGTTTAAGCTAAGTCTTCCGTCATCCTTTGCAGTTGTATCTCCACAGAGATAGGCCACATAGCCGTGAGCTATCTCGTGAGGAATTATTGCCACCATTAGGGCAATAATGTTTATTAATATTGATACAATATCTAAGTTATTCATTTCAATCAATCCCTTCTAAAACTAATTTATAATCTTCCTTCTTATCAGAAAAAGCATAGGCAGCCTTGATTCTTTGGATCGCTCCCTCAACTTCATTTTCTTTTTCTGTGTAAATTGTAGCAAGCTTGTCGCCCTTTTCTACAAGGTCGCCAATTTTTTTGTGAAGATAAATTCCTGCACTTAAGTCAAGGACATCTCCCTTCTTATGTCTTCCAGCTCCCAAGTCTCTTGATGCAATTCCAATTTCAATTGCCTCAATGGATTTAACGTAGCCAGACTCTTCTGCATAAATTTCTTTTATTATTGAAGATTTTTTAAATTTATCTGTGTCATCAATGTAAGTCTTGTCTCCACCTTGAAGCTCAACCATTTCTTTGAATTTTAGGGCAGCAGATCCATCACTTATCTTTCCTTCAAGAACTTTTATTGCCTCTTCTTCAGAAGATGAAATGCCTTCCATTAGCATTAACTTGGCACCAATTCTTAGAGCAATATCCTTTAAGTGACCTTCCTTCTTGCCCTTTAGGATGTTTATTGCCTCAATAACCTCTAGGCTATTACCTATGGCATCGCCAAGAGGCTCTTCCATGCTAGTGATAATTGCCTTAGTGTTTCTTCCAAATTTTTTGCCAAGTTCAACCATTAGCTTTGATAGTTCTACTGCTGATGGAAGGTCCTTCATAAAGGCACCATTTCCAACCTTAACATCAAGAACTAGGGCATCTGTTCCCAGTGCAATTTTCTTTGAAAGGATAGAAGATGCTATTAAGCTAACATTATCTACAGTCGCTGTTGCATCTCTTAGAGCATATAAAAGCTTATCTGCTGGAACAATATTTTCTGTTTGACCAATTACTGCAATGTTGGATTTTTTTAGGATTTCAATAAAATCTCTTCCGCCAATATTTATGTTAAATCCAGGAATTGCTTCAAGCTTGTCAAGAGTTCCTCCTGTATGACCAAGTCCCCTTCCACTCATCTTGGCAAAGACAAGTCCCACTGATGCAAGTAGGGGTCCAAGGACAAGGGTAACTGTGTCGCCAACTCCACCTGTTGAGTGCTTGTCAACTTTTGAACCAGGAACTTCTGATAAGTCCACAGTTTCTCCTGAGTCAATCATGGCCTTTGTAAGATAATAAGTTTCATCTAAGTTTAACTTATTAAAATAAATTGCCATTAAAAAGGCAGAAACTTGGTAGTCAGGAATCTCTCCCTTTACATAATTTTCTATAAAAAATTCTATTTCACTTTGATTTAAAACTTTATTTTCTTTTTTCTTTTGAATAATATCTAAAAAGTTCATTAAATTTCCTCAATTATTTCTTTTAATAGTTCTTTAAACTTGCCTGCAACTTCTTTCCCAACTTCAACAACTTCTGTGTGATCAAGTGGAGTGTCAAGAATACCTGTAGACATGTTCGTAATCGTTGAAATACCTAAAATCTTTAAGCCCCTGTGTCTTGCAATAATTGCTTCTGGAACTGTACTCATGCCAACAGCATCTGCTCCAAGGATTCTTGCCATCCTTACTTCAGCTGCAGTTTCATAAGAAGGTCCAGTGAAGTACATGTAAACTCCCTCTTTAATGTCTATGCCAAGTTTTTTTGCAGAATTTTCTGCGATCTCAACAAGTTCTTTGTTATAAAGGTCTGTCATATCAGGGAATCTTGGTCCAAGGTCTTCATCGTTAGGTCCAATAAGTGGGTTCTTGCCCATTAGGTTGATGTGGTCCGTGATAATCATAAGGTCTGCTGGTTCAAAGTCAGTGTTAACTCCACCTGCTGCATTTGTTAGAATTATAGTTTTAATTCCAAGGCCTGCAAGAACTTCTATTGGATAGACAACTTCCTTGATGTCGTAGCCTTCGTAATAGTGGATTCTTCCCTTCATTACGCAAACTTCCTTAGAATTTATGTGACCAAAAATTAGTTTTCCATCGTGTCCCTTAACTGTTGAAACTGGAAAACCAGGAATTTCTGTGTAAGGAATTTCAACTTTATCTTCAATGGCATCGGCAAAGTCGCCTAGGCCTGATCCAAGTACAATACCAATCTCAGGTTGGTTTTTAATTTTTTCTTTTATATAGTCAATGGATTTATTCATTATTCCTCCTAAAGTTATTGTAGTAAAGAATGCCTGCCACACTCTTTGAGTCGTTTATCTCGCCTAAATTAACAAGTTTAAGAGCCTCATCAAATTTTATCTTTTCAACAGAAAGGTGCTCAAACTCATCAAGGTCTTGGTCGCCAAGACTTAAGTCCTCTGCATAAAAAATAAATAATTTTTCATTTGTAAAACCTGGTGAAGAATAAATTTCTGCAAGATAGTCAGACTTTTTGGCCTCGTAACCAGTTTCTTCCTTAAGCTCTCTCAAGGCAGCCTTTTGAGGTTCCTCTCCAAAATCAACCATTCCTGCTGGGATTTCATAAATCTCTTTGTCAATGGCCTTCCTATATTGTTTTATAAGAACAATTTCATCATCTTCAGTTATGGCAACTATGCCTACAGATGGATGTCTTTCCACTATCTCTCTCTTAGTGTACTTTTGTCCCTCCATCTCAACAGTATCCACCCTAAGTTGCAGGACCTTACCGTCAAAAATCTTTGTAGATTTCATAGTTCTTTCTTCATAATTTGAATTTGTCATTTAATCACCAATCATTTCCTTTGCCGTTTCAATTGCAATTTCACTTACATTCATTCCGCCAATTAATCTAGCAACTTCATTAACTCTCTCGTCGTAGCTTAATTTGTCAATTGTAGAAATTGTGCTATTGTTAACCACATCTTTTTTTATTGCAAAGTGCGTGTCCGCAAGGGCAACAATTTGTGGCAAGTGAGAAATTACTATAACTTGTCTATCCTTTGAAACTTCATTTATCTTATTGCCAACTATCTGAGCTGTCTTTCCACTTATACCCGTATCTATTTCATCAAAGACAAGAGTTGGAATGTTGTCCTTTTCTGCAATTATGGACTTGAAACCAAGCATAATTCTTGACATTTCACCACCAGATGCAACCTTTGCCATTGGCATAAGGTCTTGACCAAGGTTTGGTGCAATTAAGAATTCAATCTTGTCAATCCCATCAAAAGAAAGTTCTTTTTCTTTTATTTCAATTTTAAATTTTGCGTCCTTTATATTTAACTTGTTGATCTCTTCTTCAACTTTTTTCTCAAGAATTTCTGAAGTCTTTTTCCTGTTTTGACTAATCTTCTCTGCAAGAACTGTGGCTTCAGCTTCTTTCTCTTCAATTTTCTTTAAGAGTTTATTTAAATTGTCTTCAAAATTTTGTAAAAACCTAAGTCTTTCACTAATCTCTTCATAAAAAGAATTTATGGTCTTTACATTATTTCCATACTTTAATTTTAAATTGTTTACAAGGTCTATTCTTTCCCTTAAAAATTGAAGTCTTTCTTCGTCAACTTCACTAGAGCTTACATACCTGTCGAGGTCCTTGGCAATGTCGGAAATCCTAAATCTTATGTCTTCTAGGTTTTCTTCGACTTCCTTTAAGTCCTTGTTGTATCTTGTTACTTCAACTACATTGGCAATTACCTTGTCTAAGATGTCTTCAAGAGAAGACGTCTCGTAGCCTTCATTGATTAGGGACTTGGCTTCAGATAATTTTATCAAAGTATCTGTCATATTGTTAAGGACGTTAAAGTCATCATAAAGCTCTTCGTCGTCGTAGTCACTTAGACCAGCGTCTTCAATTTCTTTTATTTGATATTCAAGCAGGTCTATCTCCCTATCCTTACTTTGTTCCATAGTAGACTTATCATGGTACTCATTTTTTAAAGAATTTATCTCATGAACAAGGTCCTTTAAGTTACTAAGAAGTTGACCTTGGTCCTTACCAGAAAAGTCATCAATTAATTTTAACTGGTTTTTGTTATCCATAAGGGAAATGGATTCATGCTGAGCAAAAATATCGATTAGATGACTTGAAATCTTTGAAAGGATTTGCGATGTCACTGTCCTGTTGTTGACCCTAGTAATAGTAGGACCCTTTTCACGAATTTCTTTTGAAACAACTACTAGGTCCCCTGACTCAATGCCATATTCAAGAAGAAGGTCCTTGGTTTCCTCATCATAAGACGAAAAAACAGCCTCAATAAAGGCCCTGTCCTTCCCCTTTTTTATAATGTCCTTGTTGGCCCTTTGACCAAGAACAAGTCCAAGAGAATCTATGATTATTGACTTACCAGAACCTGTCTCTCCAGTTAAGACATTAAGACCAGGTTCAAATTCAATTTTCATATTTTCAATTATTGCAAAATTTTCGATATTTAACTCTAAAAGCATATTTCACCTAATCATTTAAATTTTCATAAGCCTTGTTTACAATTTCCTTGGCATCAAAAGTCTCAGAAGCTTCTCCATAATTTGACAAGTAAATTAAAAATTCTATGTTGCCACTTGTCCCCTTAATTGGAGAATTTGTTAAAGCCTTGATATTAAATCCTAGCTCTCCTGCAAGGTCAATTATTTTTTCTATTACTTCAATATGTACTTTTTTGTCTCTTACAATTCCACCCTTGCCAACTTTTCCCTTGCCCGCTTCAAATTGTGGCTTAACAAGAGCGACAATTTCACCTTGAGGACCCAAGATGTCCTTGGCAACAGGAAGAACAAGTTCAAGTGAAATAAAGGAAACATCAATAGAAATAAAGGAAACATCTTCTTCTATTATATCCTTGTCAAAATATCTTATGTTGGTCCTCTCAAGAGAGACAACTCTATCGTCCATCCTTAGCTTGTAGTCAAGTTGGTTGTAGCCAACATCTATGGCATAAACTTTTTTTGCCCCATGCTTTAGCATGCAGTGAGTAAAGCCTCCCGTTGAAGCTCCAATGTCAACACAAACTGCATCAGTAAGATCAATTTCATAATCATCGATCATCTTCTCAAGCTTGTGACCACCACGAGACACAAAGGAGTCTTCAAGACCCTTGATGTAGATTTTTTCATCTTCCTTTAGTTGGGTCCCAGGCTTGTCCACCCTGTCTGTTCCTATAAAAACTTTGCCTTCCATTATTAGCCTCTTGGCCTTTTCCCTTGAATCAATTAGGCCCTTTTCAACTAATAAGACATCTGCTCGTTTTTTTGCCATTACTTACTCCTATTTACAAGTTTTGCTGCAAAATTCTTCAGTACATCTTCCTTAAGTTCAAGACCATCAAGAGCTTCATAGGCCCCATTAGTTAAGTCTATAATTTCATTTTGAAGGTCTTCCTTGTCCTTAAAGAGAAGCATATTAATCTCGCCACTGTCAGGATCCTTTTCTTCATCTAAGAGGTCATCTTCAAATTGGTAGGCAATACCTATGGACTCGCCAAACCTTGCAAGCTTAGTGATATTATCTGGGTCAAGACCTGCTATGATACCACCAACTACAACAGAAGCCTTAATAAGGGCTCCAGTCTTTAACTTGTACATATTTTCACAGTCATCTTCTGTGTAATCAGCAACGTCCCTACTTATATCAATTGTTTGACCACCAATCATTCCATTTACACCTGTGGCATTGTAGATGTATTTCATTGCCCTCATGGCACGCTTTAGATCCTCAGGATCTTCAATATTTTCGATATGTCTCAAGAGGATTTCCATAGACATGTTTAAGAGTCCATCACCTGCTAAGATTGCAATCCCCTCAGAGTAAACCTTGTGGTTTGTTGGCTTTTCCCTTCTAAAGTCATCGTCATCCATAGCTGGAAGGTCGTCGTGAATAAGTGAATAAGTGTGTATCATTTCAATTGCAGCTGCAAAGGGAAGAATCTTGTCTAAAGAATCTTCAGAAAATTCACAAAAAGTTATAAGAGAAAGAAGAGGCCTTATCCTCTTGCCACCAGAAAAGAGGGAGTACTTCATAGAGTCAATAACCTTGTGTTGTGGGCTGTTGTCATACTCAAGTAGGGAGCTCAAATAATTATTAAATTTTTCTAGTAAATTATCTAAATCTCTCATCTTTTTTGTCCTCAATAAATTCAGAATTTTCTTCTGCAATAGTTTTAATCTTGCCCTCATAGGCCTTTAGGGTATTGTTCAAGTACTTGTAAAGTTCAATTCCCTTTTCGTATTTTTTAATGGAATCTTCAAGACTAATGTCCTTAGACTCAAGTTCCCTTATTATATTTTCAAGCTCCCTAAAGGAACTTTCATAATCTCTTTCCATTTAATCCCTCACTTCCACCTTTTGAACCTTGGATTCTAGCTTGCCATCCTTAAACTTGAGAGAAATAATATCTCCAAGACTTGCATCTCTTGCGGACTTAAGACTCTTACCATCTGCTCCTAAGATTTCAACCTTATTTATCTTTTCAAAGGCTGAATCAAGTCCCAACTTCAAGAGATTTAATCTGTTTCTCTCATTCTTTAACCTAAGACTTAGGTCGTAAGTGGCAAAAAACTTTTCAAAAGGCTTAAATTTTCTATGATTGTCATTAACATAGGATTTAAAATAATAATTTAATAGTTTTTTATCAAAATTTAGGATCTCAATGTCCTTATTAAGCCTAGAATTTATATTTACAGAAATATTTTTTAGCCTATAAGAATAATTTTCGATTTCTTTGGACTCCTTGAGCTTAAAATTCCCCAAATAAAATCTTTTCTCTTGAAGATCATACTCATGACCCTCAATAATTTTTTTCATGGCAGAATTTAAAAGGGCATGAGCCCTTAGTAGGTCCCTAGTCCTTTCATTAATCTTATAGATTTGATTTTTTATAGATATGTTTTTGTATAAGTTTAGGAGTCTTAGGCGATTGTAATCAAGTCTTCTCTCCATTAGATTATTAAGCTGAGACTTCTTCTTTTCAAGTTCAGAAAGAATTTCATCTTCACTAAGGGTCACAAGCTCTGCCGCATTAGTTGGTGTTGCCGCCCTCATATCTGCCACAAAGTCGCAAATTGTGTAGTCCACCTCATGGCCCACAGCAGAAATCACTGGGATTTTTGAGGCAAAAATTTCCCTTGCAAGACCCTCGTCATTAAAAACGAAAAGGTCCTCAAAGCTTCCCCCACCTCTAGCAATTATAATGGTGTCAACTGGCTCTTCCTCGTTAAAATATTTCACACCAGCAATCAAAGACTCTGCAGCATAGGCTCCCTGAACAAGACTTGGATAAACTAAAATGTCACAAGTCCTATTCCTCTTCCTAAAAATATTTATAACATCCTTTATGGCTGCACCGCTAGTTGATGTAATAAGCCCAATCCTTGATGGATACTTCTTCAGGCTCTTCTTGTGTCTTGGGTCAAAAAGTCCTTCTTTAGTGAGCTTTTCCTTTAAGTCCAGATACTCCTGATAGAGGTTACCCTTGCCATCAAGGTCCATTTGGCTAATATATAAAAAAACTCTGCCACTCCTTTCATAGTAAGTGACAGTTCCCTTTGCCATAACCTTGGCGCCATCGAATAAATTAATTTTTATATCCTCTTGGCTAGCCATGGCATCAATGCGGGCAAACTTATCCTTAAGAGAAAAATATATATTTCCATTCTTGTGAAAATTTAAATTTGTAATCTCTCCAGTTATGTTAATATCCCTTAGGATATAGTCCATAGAAATTAGCTTTTTGATGTAATTATTCAGTTCACTTACATTAAAAGCAGACTTTGCCAAATTAAAAACTCCTGTAAATTGTTCCCAAAATTCCGTTTATAAATTTAGGTGCTTCGTCAGAACTATAAAGTCTTGCAATCTCAACAGCTTCATTAATAGAAACCTCTTCAGGAATATCATCCTTGTAGAGAAATTCGTAGACAGCAATCCTGAGGATTTGCCTGTCAACCTTGGCAAGTCTTGCCATAGTCCAACCCTTTAAATTCTTCTCTATTGTCTCATCAACTAGATCAAGCTTGTCCAAAATGTCTGGCACAGTCCTCTTGATATAGTCAACTTCGTCCCCTTGGAATTCATGATTTTCCATAAAAAGATCTAGTTTGTCAGTGGAAAAGTCATCATTTACGTCCATGGAGAAGAGGGCCTGCATGGCCCCTATTCTTGCTCTCTTCCTACTCATTTGACAACAGTCTTTTCAGAATTTTTTACAGCAATGCCGGAGATGTGAACATTCACTTCTACAACATCAAAGTCTGTCATATTTTCAATAGCTTCTTTAACTTCTTCTTGCACCTTTTCAGATACTTCAACAATTTTTATTCCATATTCAATAGTAATATATACATCTACAATAGTTTCTCTTTCGCCAATATTAACTCTGACGCCCCTATTGAAATTTTTTGTATTTAAAATGTCAGTAACTTGAGACTTGAAGTTAGATCCAACCTTAACAACGCCGTCAACACTTTCAGCTGCAACTGATGCAACTGTAGCGATAACATCTTCAGAAATCTTAACTTTACCCTCTGCCTCATTACCATTAACAAGATATTTATTATCCACTATTACACCTCCAAATTAACTAAAATAATTATACCAAATACTTCTCATATTATCAATTTATTGCACTTTGCATGACTTTTTTAATAAGATATTTAAAAGTATAATTGTCTGTGAATAAAAAATTAATTTATTGTGACTTAATAGAAAACCCTAGCTTTTTGAGAAAGGATTAAGCCATAGATCTTTATGACTTTGTAAAAATTTATAAAGTCGTGAAAGCTTATGAAGTTGTAAGAAAATATCAAGTCATAAATCTTTATAAAGGAATTAAACTCTACAAGGTCATAAAAATAAAAAAAGCCCGAGGACCTAATACTTGACATCTAACAAGTATAGTCCGCAGGCAGGTGCTGTTGGTCCAGCGGCCTTGCGAGATTTTTTCTCCAAGGCTTCCTTCATATATTCAATTTCTCTCTGGCCCCGTCCTATCTCAAGGACAGTTCCCGTTACAATTCTTATCATGTTTTTTAAAAAGCTCTTTGCCACAAAGTCAAAATACAAAAAGTCTCCATCTTCAATTACATCAATTCGCTCAATGGTCCTAATGGAGTCTTTGACTATGGCACCTCGTCCCATAAAGGAATTAAAGTCGTGCTCTCCTATTAAAGATGCAAGTGCCTCCCTCATCCTAGCTGGGTCAACATCATAGGGATATTCATAGGCACGATTGCGTAAGAGAGCATGCCTGTACCTCGACCTGTAAACCACATAGCGATACTTTTTTAGCTTTGCATCGAATCTTGCGTGGAAATCATCGGGAACATATTTGGCATCAACAACTGAGACATCTTCTGGCAGGTTAAAATTTAAAACCTTGGGGAGATTTCCGATGTCAATTGTAGTGTCGGAATAAAAATTTGCATATTGCCCCTCAGCGTGAACTCCCCTGTCAGTTCTACCTGCGTAAAAAATTTTCACTGGGTGTTTGACAGTTTTTTCTATTCCAAGATTTAGTTCTCCTCCCACAGTCCTATCATTTGGTTGAAGTTGAAAGCCGTGAAAGTTAGTCCCGTCGTAATTTATTTTTATTAAAATATTTTTCATAGCTTAGAAACCACAACTATTATTCCAAAGAAGATTAGGTTGCCAAGAAAAATTAGCACATCCTTACCCACAATCTTCGAAGCATTCATCTTAGTCCTTCCATCTCCACCCCTGTAGCATCTTGCTTCCATGGCAGTGGCAAGTTCTTCTGCCCTCCTAAAGGAGTTAATAAAAAGTGGCACAAGAAGTGGAACTAAATTCTTTGCACGTTTAATAATATTTCCCGATTCAAAGTCTGCCCCTCTTGCCATTTGAGCCTTCATAATCTTATCAGTCTCTTCTATAAGGGTCGGGATAAACCTAAGGGCAATTGTCATCATCATGGCGATCTCGTGACTTGGCACTCCAATCTTCCTAAAGGGCCTCAAAAGTGATTCAATCCCATCAGTTAATTCAATTGGAGAAGTTGTGTAAGTTAATAAACTTGTTCCAAGAACTAAGAGGACAAGTCTAATACCCATGAAGACTGCAAGGTCCATTCCCTCTTGAGAGATTTTCAAAAATTTAAAAGTGTAAATTGGGTCCCCTGGTGTGAAAAACAAATTAATTATAAAAGTAACGAGGATAATCCACTTAAGTGGCTTTAGACCCCTTAGGACCATTCCAAGGGGTAACTTGGCATTTAATATTATAAGGAGCAAGTATAAGACTACTGGCACATACATGAAAACTGATTTTATAAAAAATAGTGAACATATAAATAAAATCATTGTTACCATTTTTAATTTTGGATCATACTTGTGGACGGCGCTTTCGCCAGGAAAATATTGGCCAATTGTTATATCTTTAAACATTAGAAGCACCTCTCAAATATTTTTTTAGAGACTCCTTGGCCTCTTCCACAGTGATAGCATCTTCGTTGATGTCCAGACCCTTCTTCTTTAAAGTCCTCATAAGAGATGTGATTTGTGGAATGCCAAGTCCAACTCCAAGTAGCTTGTCTTCATTTCTAAAGATTTCCCTTGGCTCTCCATCTAAAAAGACCTTTCCCTTGTCGAAGACAATAATTCTCTCAGCAATTTTTGCCACGTCCTCCATGGAGTGGGAAACTAAAATTACTGTGATCTTTCTATTTTCGTGAATACTTTTTATTTCACTTAGGATTTCGTCACGACCTCTTGGGTCAAGACCTGCTGTTGGCTCATCTAAAATTAAAACCTTGGGCTCCATGGCAAGGACACCTGCTATGGCTACCCTTCTCTTGAGTCCACCAGAAAGTTCAAAGGGTGACTTGTCCTTATAGGTTTCGTAATCGAGACCAACGGACTCCATAGAAGCCTTGACTCTTTCTTGGACTTCTTCTTCACTTATGTCTAAGTTTCTTGGTCCAAAGGCAATATCCCTTTCAATGGTTTCTTCAAAAAGTTGATACTCTGGATATTGGAAGACTAGACCGACTTTTTTCCTCAAGTCAGTTAAGTTTGATCCTGACTTATCCACCCTAGTTCCATCAATAATTATTTCACCTGATGATGGCTTTAGAAGTCCATTAAGATGTTGGATGAAAGTTGACTTGCCTGAACCTGTGTGCCCAATAAGGCCAATAAATTCATTCTCTTCTATCTTTAGGCTTATGTCATCCACAGCCTTTTTCTCAAAGGGAAGGCCTGGGCTATAGATATGACTTAAGTTGTTAATTTCTATTAGTGACATATTTCCTTCACCATTTCTTCTATATTTAAAACTTCCGTAGAAATTTCTAGTCCATCTTTCTTGAGTTCGTAGGCAAGTTCTGTTACTTGGGGAACATCTAGGCCCAGTCCCTTAATCTTATCAACTTGAGAAAATACTTCTCTTGGAGTACCACTTAGGACCATGCTGCCATCTTCCATTACTACAACCCTGTCGCTTATGGCAGCCTCTTCCATGTAGTGGGTTATTAAAATAATTGTCTTGCCTTCCTCTTTGTTGAGCTTAATAAGGGTATCCATTACTTCCCTCCTGCCGCTTGGGTCAAGCATGGCAGTTGGCTCATCAAGAATTATATACTTAGGAGACATGGCAAGGATGCCAGCTATAGCTACTCTTTGCTTTTGTCCACCAGAAAGAAGGTGGGGCGCATTCTTCTTGTAGTCTGCCATCCCAACATCTTCTAAGGCTCTATCAACTCTTCTTCTTATTTCACTGGGTTCTACGCCCATATTTTCTGGTCCAAAGGCAACTTCATCTTCAACAATTGTCGCAACTAATTGGTTGTCAGGATTTTGAAAAACCATACCTGCAGTCCTTCTTATGTCCCAGATTTCTTCCTCGCTCTTGGTGTTAATTCCATCAACAAGGACGTCGCCCTGGCCTGGCAAGAGGAGACCATTTATTAACTTGGCAAGGGTAGACTTGCCAGACCCATTGTGACCTAGCAAGGCAACAAACTCGCCCTCTTTTATTTCTAAATTTATATCTTTTAAAATCTGAATTGCATTTTCATCTTCGTAGTCGTACTTAAAAGACAAATTTTTTATACTAATCATATTATCACCTTTATGTTAACCTATTATAAAGGATAACTTAACAAAAATCTATATCATTTATTGAGATACATAGGGGTTGTCTCTAAGATAAAACCTCAAGGGAAGCTTTGCATCCTCGCCTGCGTAATCAATTCCAATTCTCTTAGTGATTACAAGGTCTCTTTCAGGAACATCTTCTCCCTCTCCTATGTAGAGATAGTCCTCTGACAAAATCCTTCCATTAAGGGACCTATCAATAGCAAGTCCTTTGGATAACTTGCCTGGTCCATTGGTCAAATTTTTTCTTTGATAGTTTGAGAGTTCTTCATAGGACTTGCCAAAGCGATTTTTTGCAATCCCATCTAAGTTGTCAAGAGGCTCAACTCCACGAATTAATACAGCCTCTGGATGGTCCTCGTCCCTTGTCACAATATTTAAGAGGTCGTACATCCCATAGATCAAGTAAACGTAGATATGACCACCAGGAAGATAAAGTGTCTTGTTCCTTTCAGTTATTTTTCCTCCATAGGAGTGACATGCCCTGTCCTCAAGTCCAAGATAGGCCTCAGTCTCAACTATTTTTGCACAGAAAAAATTACCAGAAATATTTCTGATAATTTTCTTGCCTATTAAAGATTTTGCAACTTCAACTGTGTCTCTCTTAAAAAAATCACTCTCTAGAATTTTTCCAGACATCATACTTTTCCAATTCCTTGTCTAACTTTTTAACTATATAAGTTAGAACGCTTAAGTCGTCAAAGAATCCAAAGAACAAAACAAAGTCAGGAATTATATCTGCGGGGTTTAAAAGATATAAAAATCCTGCCACAATTAAGATTATGTCTTTCTTTTTTACTCCCCTATAATTACCTTTGGAATAATCCATAACAAGACCAAGTGCAAGCATGAGCTCACGTGAAATCTTTTTAAATAAATCCACTTTACTTGTAGTGGCTGTAGACTCATGAATCACCCTATTAAGTCTATCTTTATTCTTAAAAACTTGGTTAGCATAGGGCCATAGCTTTCTCAAAGTTCTATAATAATTCAAATTTCTCCCCCTAAGTTAAAATTTGCATTTCCCTTACTTGTCTTCTTTACCCAAAAAGAGAATTATGCATTCATCCAGGAAGAATCCTTTGGATTGTCCCTAAATAATTTTAACTTTTCGATTTCACTTTCTTTTATATAGTCCATTTCATGTGCAACTTCTATTAATTCATCAAAGTTTGTAAGTGAGTGGTGTTTAAAGCCAGCTTCCTTAAAGTTTTCTTCAGCATTTTTCATATTATAAGTGAAGATACTCACGATGCCAAGGACTTCATAACCTACTTCTTCAAGGGCCTTTGCAGCTTCAATTGATGAGCCACCAGTTGAGAATAAGTCTTCGATAACTACAACTTTTGCTCCTTCAATTTTTGCACCTTCAATTTTATTTTGCTTGCCGTGGTCCTTGTTGGAAGATCTTACAAAGCCCATAGGAAGACCCATCTTATCGGCAATAATAGCTGCGTGAGGGATACCTGCTGTTGCAGTCCCCATAATATATTGAACTTCTGGATATTGATCCTTAATTAAATCAACTAGACCCTTTTCTACTGTGCTTCTATCTTCTGGATAAGAAAGAGTTAGCCTGTTGTCGCAGTAGATTGGAGATTTTATGCCAGATGCCCAAGTGTAAGGATCTTCTGGCGAAAGAGTAACAGCCTTTAATTTTAATAAAATCTTTGCAATTTCTCGCATTATTTTCCTCCTAAAAAGTCTTTTTTGATTTCTCTATATTCCTTTAGTGGGTCTTCTGCCTTAGTGATTGGTCTTCCCACAACAATGTAGTCAGAACCAAGCTCCCTTGCCTCGCTAGGAGTTACAACCCTCTTTTGGTCATCAGTATTTTTTACCTTCCTGATACCTGGAGTAACTGTTATAAAGTCCTTGCCCAAGTTTTCCTTAATCTTTGGCACTTCAAGGGCAGAACAAACAATACCACTTAGGTTGGCTTCCTTAGCAATATTTGCATAGGCAAGAACAACCTCATCAAGGGACTTGTCCTTGTCAATTTGAAGTTCCCTGTGCATGACATCTTCATCAGTAGAAGTAAGCATAGTAACCCCAAGAGTAATAAGGTCGCTCTTTTCCTTTTTAACAATTTCGCTGGCATCGCTTAACATCTTCTTGCCCCCAGCAATGTGGTAATTAATCATGTCAACATCAAGAGCAATAAGGGAATTTGTGGCTCCCTTACAAGTGTTTGGAATGTCGTGAATTTTTAAATCCAAGAAAATCTTGTGACCAAGCTTTTTAATTTCCCTAATAATACTTGGACCTTCCTTGTAGAAAAGTTCCATCCCAACCTTTACATAGACTTTTTCATCCTTAAAGACCTTTAAAAAATCAAGAGCCTTATCTCCACTTGGAAAATCTAGTGCAATAATTACATCCTTTGCCATATTAACCTCAGCTTTCTCCAGTCGCCTTATCTTGTAAGTAGGCGTTAATAAAGATATCTAAATCCCCGTCCATTACCTTTTCCACGTCACCAACATCTACATTAGTCCTGTGGTCCTTGACCATAGTGTAAGGTTGGAATACATAAGACCTAATTTGTGAACCCCAAGCAATTTGTGAATAGTTACCTTGAAGGTCCTCGATTTTTTCCTTCTTTTCTTCTTCAGCAAGGGCAACAAGTTTTGCCTTTAACATGTTCATTGCCTTTTCCCTGTTTTGAATCTGGCTACGTTCATTTTGACATTGAACTACAATGCCTGTAGGAATGTGAGTGATTCTAACAGCTGAGTCAGTAGTGTTAACGTGTTGTCCACCGGCACCAGATGACCTGTAAGTGTCAATCTTTAACTCTTCATCCTTGATTTCAACTTCTGTGTCGTCATCAATTTCTGGGAAGACATCCACAGATGAGAAGGAAGTGTGTCTTCTCTTATTGGAGTCAAAAGGCGAAATCCTAACAAGTCTGTGAACTCCCTTTTCTCCTTTGAGGTAACCATAGGCATTGTCTCCAGAAATTTTAAGAGTAACAGACTTAATGCCAGCCTCATCTTCCTTTAAGAGGTCAAGAGTTTCAACCTTGAAGCCCTTGTTCTCAGCGTACCTAGTGTACATCCTTAGAAGCATGCTAGCCCAATCTTGTGCCTCAGTTCCACCAGCACCAGCGTGGATGGAAAGAATTGCATCGTGAGAATCGTACTCGCCATTTAATAAAGTATTTAATTTAAATTCAGCAGTGTCCTTTTCAATCTCATCAACGAGATCTTGGAAGTCAGAGTAAGAAGAGTAGTCATCCTCGATTTCCATAAGGGCAATAAGGTCCTCTGCGTCAGTAATCAAGTCAATTAACTTGTCGTATTGATCTATCTTTCTTTGGTATGAATTAGTTTCACGTATAACTTTTTGAGCGCTATCATTGTCGTCCCAAAAACCTGGTTCCATTTGTTTTTTGTTTAGCTCAACAACTTTCTCCTTAAGAGAATCAATCTCAAGAGATTCGCCAAGAGACTTAGTAGTAAGCTTGGAATTTTCCAGGCGCTCCTTATCTAAATAGATATTTTGCTCCATAAAAATCCTCCTTTGTATTGCTTATTTTAGTATAACACAGTTGCTATAATCACACTAATATTTTGTTGTAATATGGGAATAAAATTTGACTTAATGTATTGATTAGAACTATTTTAATTTGAATTATAAATTATTACAACTTTATAAATTTTCACAAGTTCATAAATTTTTACAACTTCATAAATTCTCATAAGTTCATATATTTTTACAACTTTATAAAATTTTATAAAGTACTAATCCCTTATGACTTTGTAGTTCCTTATTACTTCATAGTTATTTATGACTTTATGGTTTGTTATTGCATCATAGTTTGTTATGACTTCATATTTACTTGCCAGATCATAGGACTTGTTTGTGAAATAATTTGACTAAATAAGCATAAAAAAAGAAGAACCCCTGAGGGTTCCTCTTAATTATTAACAACTTATCTTCTAATATAAATTGTTGCACTCTTATCTTTTTGTTCCCATTCAATATCTTGATCAGCCTTGTCTTTAGTATTTCCGTTAGTTAAACCAAATACATTGGCTACGTTAGTAACAGAAACTAGGATTCTGTCGTTGATATTAAGTGGCTTAGAGTCCATCTTAACAGTCTTGCCGTTAGAAAGAACTATTTCATCACTGTCGATTTGGATTGATGCTGTCAAACCATCTTTTGTGAATGTTGCAGTTCTTGTCTTTGCATCCCACTTAACATCTGCTTGAAGTGCTTCAGCTACATATCTAAGTGGTAGCATTGTTCTGTTATTTTGTAGAACTGGAGTTACGTCCATTAATCTCTTAGTTACAACTCCGTTTCTAACAACTTCGTATTCAAACTCGTTGATGTGGAATATATACCACAAAGTGTCACGAACTTTCACACCAGTTTCAGTCTTTTCTGGAACTGTAACAGTCACTGGATGAGTTGGAGTCTTGTGGTCTCTGTATCTAATTCCAGGGATGTTATATGATCCATCAAAGTATCCTGGTCTGTATCCATTATCATCATGTCCCATAGAGTGTCCAAGGATGTCTATGAAGATAACTCTTTCTTTTCCGTCCTTATTTATTGTAACCTTAATAGGTCCATCAACATCCTTACCAGGTTTAACAATAATGTTTCCATTATTATCTACATATACAGGTACATAACTTCCATCTTCATCAATGGCACTAATATCATTTGAGTCAACGCCATCTCCTGCTTTTATACCAGTATCTTGGTAATCATCAGTTGGAAGAAGAGTCTTCTTTCCATTGTCTGGAGTAGTATCAGCTGCCTTAACAGTTTGTTTTGGTGTTAATTTACCAATTTCTTTTCCATCTTTGTCTGTTACAGTTACTGTTCCGTCATTACCTACAGTTACTTTCGCATCTTTTGGTAGGTCTGGATTTGCTTTCTTAACTGCATCTTCAACAGCTTTCTTTTCAGGTTCTGTTAGGTTAGATGGGTCAGCTACTTTAACTGGTTCTGCTGGAGCTACTACTGTTCCTGCTTCATCAGCTTTCTTAACTGTCTTATCTGGAGTTAATTTTCCAAGTTCTTTTCCATCTTTGTCTGTTACAGTTACTGTTCCGTCATTACCTACAGTTACTTTCGCATCTTTTGGTAGGTCTGGATTTGCTTTCTTAACTGCATCTTCAACAGCTTTCTTTTCAGGTTCTGTTAGGTTAGATGGGTCAGCTACTTTAACTGGTTCTGCTGGAGCTACTACTGTTCCTGCTTCATCAGCTTTCTTAACTGTCTTATCTGGAGTTAATTTTCCAAGTTCTTTTCCATCTTTGTCTGTTACAGTTACTGTTCCGTCATTACCTACAGTTACTTTCGCATCTTTTGGTAGGTCTGGATTTGCTTTCTTAACTGCATCTTCAACAGCTTTCTTTTCAGGTTCTGTTAGGTTAGATGGGTCAGCTACTTTAACTGGTTCTGCTGGAGCTACTACTGTTCCTGCTTCATCAGCTTTCTTAACTGTCTTATCTGGAGTTAATTTTCCAAGTTCTTTTCCATCTTTGTCTGTTACAGTTACTGTTCCGTCATTACCTACAGTTACTTTCGCATCTTTTGGTAGGTCTGGATTTGCTTTCTTAACTGCATCTTCAACAGCTTTCTTTTCAGGTTCTGTTAGGTTAGATGGGTCAGCTACTTTAACTGGTTCTGCTGGAGCTACTACTGTTCCTGCTTCATCAGCTTTCTTAACTGTCTTATCTGGAGTTAATTTTCCAAGTTCTTTGCCATCTTTGTCTTTTACAGTTACTGTTCCGTCTTTACCTACTTCGATTGTTGCATCTTTTGGTAGGTCTGGATTTGCTTTCTTAACTGCATCTTCAACAGCTTTCTTTTCAGGTTCTGTTAGGTTAGATGGGTCAGCTACTTTAACTGGTTCTGCTGGAGCTACTACTGTTCCTGCTTCATCAGCTTTCTTAACTGTCTTATCTGGAGTTAATTTTCCAAGTTCTTTTCCATCTTTGTCTGTTACAGTTACTGTTCCGTCATTACCTACAGTTACTTTCGCATCTTTTGGTAGGTCTGGATTTGCTTTCTTAACTGCATCTTCAACAGCTTTCTTTTCAGGTTCTGTTAGGTTAGATGGGTCAGCTACTTTAACTGGTTCTGCTGGAGCTACTACTGTTCCTGCTTCATCAGCTTTCTTAACTGTCTTATCTGGAGTTAATTTTCCAAGTTCTTTTCCATCTTTGTCTGTTACAGTTACTGTTCCGTCATTACCTACAGTTACTTTCGCATCTTTTGGTAGGTCTGGATTTGCTTTCTTAACTGCATCTTCAACAGCTTTCTTTTCAGGTTCTGTTAGGTTAGATGGGTCAGCTACTTTAACTGGTTCTGCTGGAGCTACTACTGTTCCTGCTTCATCAGCTTTCTTAACTGTCTTATCTGGAGTTAATTTTCCAAGTTCTTTGCCATCTTTGTCTTTTACAGTTACTGTTCCGTCTTTACCTACTTCGATTGTTGCATCTTTTGGTAGGTCTGGATTTGCTTTCTTAACTGCATCTTCAACAGCTTTCTTTTCAGGTTCTGTTAGGTTAGATGGGTCAGCTACTTTAACTGGTTCTGCTGGAGCTACTACTGTTCCTGCTTCATCAGCTTTCTTAACTGTCTTATCTGGAGTTAATTTTCCAAGTTCTTTGCCATCTTTGTCTTTTACAGTTACTGTTCCGTCTTTACCTACTTCGATTGTTGCACCTTCTGGTAAGTTTGGATTTGCTTTCTTAACTGCATCTTCAACAGCTTTCTTTTCAGGTTCTGTTAGGTTAGATGGGTCAGCTACTTTAACTGGTTCTGCTGGAGCTTTAATCGCCATTTCTTCAACTGTATCTGCTTGTGAAAGTTCTCCAACTTTTTGGTTTTCGCCTTCGCCAGATACTACTGTAACTGAACCATCATTTCCTACAGTTATTTTTGCATCTGCTGGTAAATCTGGATTTGCTTTCTTAACAGCTTCTTTAACTTTATCCTTTTCTTCTTGTGTTAAGTTTGTCTTATCTGCAACTTTTGTTTTTTCTGGTACATTTAATGGAATAATCTTATCAGCATCTGTTACTTGTCTAACTGTTTTAGATGCTGGGATCTCTTGAGTTTTTGTTGTGTCATCAGAGTTTTTGCCCATAGGTACTGTTACTGTACCATCATCTGCAACTTGGATTTCGTTATCTGCGAATCCAAGGTCTGGGTTTGCTGCTTTAACTGCATCTCTTACTTTTGTTTTTTCAGTTTCATTAAGTTTTTCAAGATTTCCTACTGGTGTTATTGCTGGGTCGTTTAATGTTTTGCCAGCTCTATCAAATGGTTTTACTGTGTCTTTTCCTTCTAATTTACCAGTTTTAGTACCATCTGTAACTGTTACATTACCCTTATCGTCAACAGTAACTACTGCATCGTTGCTTAACTTAGTTTTATTTGCTTCTTTAACTGCTGCAGCAACTTTATCTCTTTCTGTTTGTGTTAAGTTTGTTATATCTTTTACTTCAGTCTTATCTGGAGCAGTCAAATCAAGAATTGTATCTTTTTGTACAACTGTTTGATCAGGTGTAAATGAACCTACCTTACCAGCTTGGTTAATTTTTACAGATCCGTCATCATTTACTGTAATATCTTCATCCTTGAAGTTTCTGTCTGAGTTAGCTTCCTTAATAGCATTTTTAACAGCTTGTTTTTCTTCAGGTGTTAGTTTTGTTTTATCAACAACCTTAACTGGTTCTTTTGGTGGGTTGAAGTTATTTTGAACTTCTTTTTGTTTTACAGTTTTATCTGGTGTCAAAGTTCCAGTCTTGCCATCTTTAGTTTTTACTGTAACTGTACCGTCATCTGCAACTGTAATTTCAGCTTTTGTTAGAGTTGGGTTAGCTGCAATCACAGCATCTGCTACTTTGCCTTTTTCATCTGAAGTTAAATTCTTAGTGTCTTTTACTTCAACAGGTGTTGGATTATTTAATGTTAATTCTTCAGCAGTCTTTTCCCAAACTGCATATACAGTCTTTGGTGATGTTACATCATTTAGAATATTAGCATCAGCTTCTTTTGCATCTTTTGTTGCTGCCCAACCTAAGAATTTATATCCAACTCTTGTTGGGTCAGCTGGTTTTGTTACATTTCCACCTTCAACTTTAACATTAGTTGTGTCCTTACCATCACCAAACTTACCTTGATTTGCATCAAAAGTAACTGCTACATCTTCTGAATAAACAGCGTAAACAACTAAATGTTTTGTTATTGGTGTTTCGTTAGTAAAGACTTGTTCTTTTGCTAGTTTATTAAAGTCATCAGCTGTAACAACTGCCTTGTCGCCTAAAGCTTTTTTACCTTCTTCAGTAACCCAACCTAAGAAGTTCTTTCCTTCTAGTTTTGGTGCTTCTGGGAATTTATCACCAGTGTCTTTTTTAACATTTGCACCTTCAAAACCATTAGGTTTGTAGTCTTTTTGGTCGAAGAAATCAACGTTATCTGGTGCTATCTTAACAACTTTATCAACTTGTTTATCGCCTTCTGTCAATTTACCAGTATTTGCATCAAACAATACTCTTGCCCTAACTCTTGTTTCGTAAAGGTCAGATGGTAGTGATGATCCGTCTGATGCTGTTGAAACAAACTTCATATCCTTTAATAAAGTTAGTTTTGTTTCAGTTTTATCATCTGAATGATAAGGAAGCATCTTTGTTAAGTCAACCTTATATTCATAAGCAGTATATTCTTTGCTATCTCCTGCAAACTGAGCGTCAAAGATATCAGACTTCGGAATAGTAATCTTCTTACTTACATCCTTGCCAACTAAATTACCATCTTTATCATATTCGTTTTCGTCAGCTTCAACTTTTGCATAAAGCTTGCCAGTTTTACCTTCTTCGTAAAGTGTTCTTACCTTACCACCGTCATACTTAGTGTAGCCGACAAATTCTTTTGTGTCCTTCTTAAAGTCATCATTGCTTGCTGGCAATACCTTTGGATCCTTGTAGAAGTCATCTGTTCCATCTGCATAGTCATTTGTAAATAGCACTTGGTATGGAGTGTAAAGTGACTTGTTTATAGAAAGGATTGATGATTTGTCTGAGGAGTCAGTCCATGTAAGTTCCTTAACAGTATCTTGAGCTTTTGTTAGTTCTCTATATTTGAACCAAGATGTTTGATCTTCTAATTTAGTGCCCTTTTCATCATAGGATTCTACAATTATATCTTCACCTGGTTTTAATTTCTTTGTGTTGATATAGAAGTTACCACCTGTTGATAATGTTACTAAATTTGAACCTCCATCCATAACCTTGTCTTTATTGTCAAAGCTCCAGAATCCTTTAGGTTCAAATTTCTTTTCAGCTTTGGTTCCGTCTGCAAGTGTGTATTTTAGAATGTAGTAACCTTTTTTACCTTCCTTATAAAGGTGCATATTGATATTTCTATCTTTTTGTAATTTTAATGTTGCTCCACCTTCATTTAGCTTTGTTCCGTTGTGGATTTCAAGGAAGTTTACAGGCTTGTCATGGTCTTTTGCATATGGCATGTAAACTTTTATCTTGTCTCCAGGTTTTACAGTAGCACCTTCTCTAAGGTCAAACTTATAGATACCATCTGCATATCTTTCGATGGTTTCAATACCCTTATCAGAAGTTATATAGTAAGAATAGTATCCTTGTTGCTTTCTAATGACGGCATCATCGTTACCGATTTGAAGCATGATTTGCTTGTCTGCAGGGTCAGTAGTTGTGTCTATTATAAAAGATTCGCCTTCATTAGCTACATAACCGTCTTTATATTCTTTTTCATAGACAACCCAGCCTTCTGTATTTGGATTAGTCCAGCCAGATATCATTGAGTAATTAAGCTTTCTAGTCTTATTACCGCCGCTCAATTCATCTCTACCTGCAAAGGTATCTTCAAATTTTGATTTGTCAACAACATAGTCAATGGCTGTGATGTAGTACCCTTGAATCATAGTGTGTTGGTCATGTTTTGGTATTTCAACCTTTTTAACTCCATCTTTTTGGAAGTCATGAGTACCAATAACCAGGTAGGCAAGCTTACCATCTTTTGTTATATTAAAGTCGTCTTTCTTAAAACCAACATTTTTAGACCATTTTGACTTAAGTCTTGTATTTTCAAGAACGTTAACATAAGCTACATTGCCTTTGTCATCTGCCTTCAAATACTTAAGAAGATTAGCATCAAAGGCTTGGGTAAAGGCAATTGGTTGTCCACCAGTTGTAGGTGAAGCGGCATTTCCAGCTCTTTGACCTGTATATTGAGTCCTGATTATACCAAGATTCTTTTCGTCCTTGTATTGCTCTGGATTGGCAATAAATTCGGACATAACAAATTCTTGAGCCGTTGCATTCTTGCCATCTGATTGGTAGCCACCCTTAATAAATAGTCTGTTCACCTTATCTTCAAGAGAAACTGATGTTGTCTTGGTATAAGTGGAATAGTCCATGGATGTACCCTTTGGAGCATAAGCATAGATCCTTTCACCCTTTTTGTCAGCAAGTCTCATTTGAACGATGTAGTTCTTTTGACCTAAGTCTTTAATTGTTACGCCTTCTTTTAATACAAGGTTAATAGGAAGGTTCTTTCTTTGGTTTGTTAAGTCCCCTCTCAATACACCTAGGTCGACAATTCTTTCCTTACGGTCATTAAAGGGCTCTAGATTGCCCTTTTTAGCTTCGTTGCCAAGAGTATTAACTCCAACCATGTAGGACTTGTCGTAGTCGATGTATTGATCAAGGTCTCCGAAGTTAAATATAGCTCTGTACCAAACAGCAGTTGCTGCTGCACCCTTTTCCTTGTAAACCATTCTAAGAACAGTCCTGCCGTTGGCATCGACAAAGTTCCCGTCGTAATCGATGTCGTTCATTTCGACTGGGTCTGATGTAGTAACTCTTACAAGTCTTTGTTTGTCGCCAACAGGCCAACGTGACTTGTCTTTGATTTTGTTTTCCCAGTTTGCTTTGTTGTAGTAGGTTGCACTTGATAAAGCATCAGTATTTTCAGCTCTTACAGCTCCATTAATTTTAGGTGATGAAATACCAAGTTTATCTGCTGCTTCTATAGTTGCCTTTTCTGTACCTGTCATATTAGTAGCAAATACGTTATATGGTATAACGCTTGCTAACATTACACCTGATAGAGCATAGGCTGCGACCCTATTGGTGTTAAACTTTTTCCTCTTATTATCCATTATTTCTCCTTTCATTATAGATTAGTTACTTCTTTTAAGTTTTTAGTTTATATTTTACTTATATATTGCTACTTATCCATCTCCCTCCAAAGAGTTTTTTCATAATTAATAATTTTTATGAACTGTTAATTGAATAGACTAAATACTTTTATGGTCTTCTATTCTTAATAAATAATTATAGCACAACAATATAGTAAATAAAGAGAATTAAAAAAATTTACGTTGATAATATTGATAACGTTTATTTTTCAAAACCTTTAAGTTAAAAATTCTATAATTTTTATCAACTTATAAAAAATCTCTTCATTTTTATAAAATTAGATTTACAGAAAGCTTGATATAAATAAAAAATTCCTTTTAGAGTTTTTTTCTATGTTTTATTTTTTAATATAGTTAATAGAAGTTTATTTAATTTTTTAAGATTATCATTAGCATCTTTACCCAAAATAATTTTTTTAACTATGACTTAGCAGCATCTTACAACTTTTTAATTCCTTATTACCTTGTAATATCTAATAACTTTGTAAGGTCTTATAACTTTATAGTATGTTATGAATTGCTGGAAAGCTACAACTTCATAAGATAATGTGAGTTTATTAAAAAATCCTATCTTGCAACAACTTATCACTTAATAAACAGTCATAAGTTAAAAAATCCCACAAGATTTCTCCTGTGGGATATATTTTTATTTTCTATTAGCTTGTAATTCTCCACGACTTACTTAACTAAGTCGCCCTTTTAATTTATTATGCCGCCGTCTAGGTTTATGGCCTCATAACCTATTTGGTTTAGATATTTTGCCACGTTGTAGGATCTTACTCCTGACCTGCAAAGGATATAGATTTCTCTGTCTTTTGGGATGTTGTTAAGCCTATTTGGAACTTCATTCATGGGGATGTGGATGGCTCCCTTTATGGTGCCCGTTTCTTCTAGCTCGTAGTCTTCTCTCACGTCTATAATTATGGGGTCCACAACCCTATCTATCTCGTTAACATTTATTTCTTTCATTTCTAGGTCTACCTCTTTGTTAAAAAAAAGAACCCTCTCGGGTCCTTTTTAGAAATTATTTTACTGCTATTGCTTCGATTTCTAGAAGGCCACCCTTTGGTAGCTTTGCTACTTCTACGCAAGATCTTGCTGGTTTGTGGTTTGTAAAGTATTCTGAATATACTTCGTTTACTGCTGCAAAGTCATTTACATCGTCTAGGAAGATGTTAACTTTTACAACTTTGTCTAGGCTTGAGCCTGCTTCTTCTAGGATTGCCTTGATGTTGTCAAGACTTCTTGCTGTTGCTTTTTTGATGTCATCAGTGATTAGTTCACCTGTTTCTGGAACTAGTGGAAGTTGTCCTGATGTAAATATAAATCCGTTAACTTCTGTTGCTTGTGAATAAGGTCCCACTGCTCCTGGTGCCTTATCTGTGTGTAATGTTTTTACCATTTTACTCCTCCTCTTTTGTTTCTTGGTTTTCTTCCCACAATCTTTCTAGATTGTAGTATTCTCTCTCGTCCTTGTGGAATACGTGTACTATTATATCGCCAAAGTCTAAGATTATCCACCTTGATGAGTTTTTGCCTTCTTGGTTTTGTGGTCCTTCTCCCTTTTCAGATAGTTTCTCGTCGATTTCTCTTGCTAGGGCATCAACTTGTGTTGATGAGTTACCACTTACTATTACGAAGTAGTCTGCGATTGATGTCATACCTTGGATGTCTAGGACCTTGATGTCGATTCCCTTTTTGTCTTCACAAGATTTTACTATGATATCTAATTTTTCTTGAGTTGTCATTTTACCTCCTATTTAAAATTATTTTCCAATAACATTACTTGTATTTTGTTGTCATTTGGTATGAAGTAGGACACTCCTCCCATGTATTTTGGAGCTCCCGGTAGGGTGTTGGTCACTATGTCTTCACTTGTCACGTGACGCATTTTTGCTGCGATTTTTATAAGTTTCTTTACAGGGATGTTGTTTTCTGTGTAGGAAACATAGGATGAAAGTAATAGTGGTGCCTTGACTAGGGTTTTTGGTTCTTTCATCTTGGATAGGATGGCTGACATAAATTGTTGTTGTGCCTTTACTCTTCCAAGGTCTGCGTCCTTATAACCCTTCCTAAATCTCAAAAATCCTATGGCATCGTAACCCTTTAGATTTTGTCTGCCTGCCTTTATGTCTATTGTTAGTGGTGGGTCTGCTGTTGGGTCCTGGTACTTCATATCTATTGGGACATCAACTTCTACTCCGCCAATTTTATTTACCACATCTTCCACAAACCTGTAGTCCACTGTGACGTAATATTTTATATCTGTTCCAAGAAGTTTGTTCACTGTGTCAAGGGTAAGCTCGCTTCCTCCATACTTGAAGGAGTGGTTGATCTTTGTCTTTTTATATCCCTTTATCTTTGTGTAGGTATCTCTTGGGATTGAAATTATATTTACTTTTCCAGTCTTGCCGTCTAGGTTTACTACCATTATTGTGTCAGACCTTGCGTTGTCTGCTTTTTTTGCATCAAGGGAGTCTACTCCCAACATCAAGAATTGTAGGTCTTCGCCGCCTTGGTCAAGCTTATTTGCATCTTCGCCTTCAAAAAAGTAGAAGTAGCCTGCTACTCCTGCAAGGGCAAGTATTAGTATTAATATTATTGTTGTAAAAAAGGCTTTAAAAAAAGTTTTCAAGGATTCAACTCCTTATAATAATTTCTAGCTGTCACTGTCGTTGGCACTATGTAAGTGTCGTGTTCAACTAAAAATTTTAATGTGTTATTTAGGGCGAAATACATGGCTGCGTCAAGGTCTTTCTTTGCAAGCTCTCTTGCCTTTTCCACCCCATCAAAGTTTCTCATGGGCTCGATGTAGTCTGCCAAGAAAATTATTTTTTCTAGGTCTGACATATTTGCCCTGCCTGTTGTGTGATAGGTGATGGCATTTAGGATGTCCTCATCTTCTATGCCATAAAGTTCTCTTGCATAGAGGGCTCCAAGATAGGAGTGGATGATTTGTGGTGCCTTAATCATCTCCTTTGTTAGGAGAAGTTTATTTTCCTTTACTGCCTTCATTAGCTTTTCATGATCTCTTATCTTAGCACAGTCGTGTAAAAATCCTGCTACTTCTGCACTTTCTAGGTCAACATTATGAATTTTTGCAAGTTCTATTGCAGTGTCTCTCACCCTTAAAGTGTGGAGAAATCTTTTTTCTCCTATCCTATCACGTATTTCTTTTTCATATTTTTTTAAATTATAGGTCAACTTTGTAAAACCCACTTTCTTCTATATAATCTAGAACTTTTTTTGGAATTAAATATCTTAGAGACTTGCCCTCACGAATCCTATCTCTCAAGTCAGTGGAAGAAATTTCATAGAGAGGGGTCTTAATAAGATTTATTTTTGTCCCAAAGTTCTCTCTTAAAAAGTCTATCTCCTTATTTACTTCTTCTTTATCAAGATAGCCTGGTCTTAGGGCAACTACAAATTCTATCTCTTGGGATAGGTCCCCTATCTTCATCCATGTCTTAAGTTGGAAGAGGGAGTCCAAGCCTATGAGGAAATATAATTTTTCTTCCTTGTAGATTTTTTTTAGTTCCCTAATAGTGTCCACTGTGTAGGACTTCTTGACCCTAGTGGTCTCTATGTCTGATATTTCAAAATCTGGGTTTGGAGAAATGGCAAGTCGCACCATCTCGTACCTGTCTTCTGCTGAAAGCTCAAGTTCCTTGTGGGGTGGGTTGCCTGTTGGTATAAAGATTACCTTGTCCAGGCCCATTTCCTCCTTGATATACTCGCATATCATGAGGTGACCATAGTGGATGGGGTTAAAGCTGCCTCCAAAAATTCCGTACTTTTTCATTATAATTCTATTTTTTTATTTTCTTTAGATTCCCTATAAATTGTAAGCTTCTTGCCAATTTTTTGGACAAATTCTGCTCCTGTTGCATCAAGGATGTCATCGACAATTTCGTCAACTTCCACTGGTGCATTTTGTAGGACATTGATTTTTACAATTTCGTGGTCTTCTAATAGTTTATCTATTTGACTTAAAAAGCCTTCATTGATTCCGTCTTTTCCCAGTTGGATAAGTGGGTCCATGTTGTGGGCAAGGCTCTTTAAATAGGATCTCTCTTTTCCTGTTAACATTATATCACCTGCTTATTCAAAAAATTCAAATTCGTATTCGCCAATAAATACTGAGCAGCCGTCGTGGGCTCCAAGTTCTTCAAGTTTTTCTACAACCTTATTCTTTCTAAGGTTTTCTTGGAAGTATTTAAGTGAATCGTAATCATCGAAGTTTGTAGAGCGAAGGAGTTTGTCAATGTAAGGTCCTTCAACAAAGTATTCTCCTTGTTCCTTGAAGACCCTGATGCCTTCTTCTCTCTTAACTTCTTCTACGTGTTCTATGTCGTAGGTTTCATAATCTGTGTAGTCCACTTCTTGAAGTTGTCTATAAGTTTCCTTCATTAGCTTGTCTACATTTTCTGTTGTGGCACAGGAACCCGCAATTATTTCATACTTGTCCCCAAGCTCTTCTCTTAATTTCTCAAGATTTTCTTCTGCACCTGGGACATCAGTCTTGTTGGCAAAAATAATTTGCTTCTTTTCTCCCAGCTTTTCATTGTATCTCACAAGTTCTTCATTGATCTTGTAGAAGTCTTCCACTGGGTCCCTGTACTCTGATCCAGAAACATCAAGGACGTGGATGAGGATGCCTGTCCTCTCAACGTGTTTTAGGAATTCGTCTCCGAGACCAATTCCTTCTGATGCTCCCTCAATAAGTCCAGGTATGTCTGCTATAACAAAGGATTCGCCCTCATCAATTTTCACAACGCCAAGGTTTGGAGAGAGGGTTGTAAAGTGATAGTTGGCAATCTTTGGTGTGGCAGATGTAACTATGGAAAGTAGGGTTGACTTACCTACGTTAGGGAAACCAACAAGTCCCACATCGGCAAGGAGTTTAAGTTCCAAGATTATCTCTCTTTCTTCTCCCATGTTGCCTGCTTGGGCAAAGGCTGGCGCCTGTCTAGTGGAAGTCTTGAACCTGGCATTACCCATGCCGCCACGTCCACCCTTGCAGACAGTTACAGCCATGCCATTTTCCTTTAGGTCGTAGATAACCCCATTGGTATTAGCGTCCCTAATTAGGGTTCCCACTGGTACCTTTAGGACAATATCTTCTCCGTCTTTTCCAAATTTTAATTTGCTCATGCCGTTTTGTCCGTTTTCGGCCTTGTATTCTCTCTTGTATCTAAAGTCCATCAAAGTGTGAAGTCCAGAGTCTGTCATTACAATTACATTGCCACCTCTGCCTCCGTCGCCGCCAGCTGGTCCTCCTGCTGGTTCGAATTTTTCTCTTCGCCAAGCGACAGCGCCATCTCCACCTTTTCCGGCTTTTAATTTTATTTTAGCTATATCTATAAACATTTTTACCTCGCATCTTCTAAAATTATATCACAGAATTAGCACAGAATTGTAGTGAAAACTTGAACCTTATGTCAAATATGTAAAATCTTTGTGAAAAATAGACTTTACTCTTAATCATAACCACCGGCTAAGCCGGTGGTTTGTTTTGCCCCTATAAGGGGCTGTTACCGGCAGCATTCCATGCTTTGAACTTTCTTTCTCGTGCACCAATTTTCACAGCTGGTGCTAAAGCACCTTATTTTTGCTTTTGTTTACTTGCTCACCCGTGAACAGGTCTACAAATTCCTTTATGCTTATTCGATCTGCCATGTAATCTTCTTTTAATTGATTTTTTATATATTCTTGTATCTTTTTCGCATTCTTTCCTGCTGTATCTACGTAATATCCTCTACACCAAAAGTGTCTATTCCCATATTTGTATTTTAAATTTGCATGCCTATCAAATATTATTAGACTACTTTTCCCTTTTAAATATCCCATTGTTTGAGATTTGCTGTATTTCGGTGGAATTTCCAACAACATATGAATATGGTCTGGACAGCATTCTGCTTCTATTATATTTATTCCTTTTCTGTCACATAAATCCCTTAATATTTTTCCTATATCTTGTTTTAACCTTCCATAAATTACTTGTCTTCTATATTTTGGAGCAAATACTACGTGATACTTACAATTCCAGGATGTATGTGATAAACTATTTTTATCCATTTTAGGATACCTCCCTTTTCTATTTATGCTACTGCCAGTAACATTAATAGTTTATCACGGGAGGTTTTTTGCTTTAAGCTAAAGCTTTATTTTTCTACCACCAGCATAGCTGGTGGTTTATTCATGCTGAAGCGTACAAAAAAATAAAAGCAAGGTTTCCCTTGCTTTATCTTTATGCTAATTCAACTTTTTCTTCTTGGTAAACATTAGCGAATTTCTTTCCGCCTTTGCCCTTAGTTGTGAATCTTAAAATTCCATCAGCTGTTGCAAATAAAGTGTCATCTGACCCTCTCATTACATTTTCACCTGGATGGATTTTAGTCCCTCTTTGTCTAACGATAATGTTACCTGCTAGAACAAATTGTCCGTCGCCTCTCTTAACTCCAAGTCTCTTTGAGTTTGAGTCACGACCGTTCTTAGAAGAACCTGCTCCCTTTTTTGAAGAAAAAAGCAATAAATCAAATTTAATCATTTTGCACCTCCACCTTCTTTAGTGTCAAATATCCTGGATAGGTCTCATCAATGAGTTCTATCCCTTTAATCATAAATTCAAAACAAGTTTGAATATCATTTCTTTTAAAAATATCACTTTTTAAAATTTCTATTTTTAACATTCCGTCGCCCTGTGAGTCTCTAATGTCACTTTCATTTAATCCCAACTTATCTATTAAGGTAAAGTATAGGGTTTGAGTGAGAGTGGATATGCTGGAGCAGACAAGTTTGTCAAATTCTCCCTCTGCGTGACCACAAGACTTAAATCCATAGTAATAATCGCCCTTTTTGTAAAGGTCAATCCTAGTCATTAGTTAATACCTGAAATTTCAACTAAAGTGTATGGTTGACGGTGTCCGTTTTTCTTTCTTTCGTTTTTCTTAGATTTGTATTTATATACGATAACTTTTTTAGCCTTAGCTTGAGCTAATACCTTAGCTTCAACCTTAGCACCCTCAACGTATGGAGTACCAACTTTTGGCTCGTCACCAGATACAAAAACAACCTTGTCAAAAGTTACAACGTCGCCTTCATTTGCATCTAATTTTTCAACTCTAAGTTTGTCACCAGCTTCAACAGTGTATTGTTTTCCGCCTGTTTCAATAATTGCGTACATTTGTAGCACCTCCTCATTACAAGACTCGCCATCCTAGGTACCGAAGTTTAAAACCTATTCTGTGCGGTTACATCAATGTATTCTATCACAAGGACCAAGCTTTGTAAAGAAATTTTATAAATATTTATGGCTTTATTAATTTTTATGTCCTCATAATATTTTACGACTTTATGAATCTTTATAAGCTTGTAAAAATCCATGACCTTGCAAGTCTTTAGGACTTCATAAAATTTTATGACTTTATGAATCCTTATGACTTTATAATATCTCACTTATCCATAAAAGTCTCTGGCTTTATAAAAAATTATTAACTTATAAAAATTTCCACAAAAATAGCAGGCCCTTTAGACCTGCCAAGATTTTATATTTTATTTTTTTCAAGTACAAGTTAGTCAGTGATTGTCTTGTTTTTAATTTCTTCTTTAAGTGATGCGATAAATTCATCTACATCAACATCTTGAACTTCTTCTCCATTTCTCTTTCTTACTGAAAGTTTGCCAGAAGTTTCTTCTTTTTCACCAATAACTAGCATGTAGTTGATCTTCTTAACTTGTGCTTCTCTAATCTTGTAACCAACTTTTTCAGCACGTCCGTCAAGGTGAACCCTAAGTCCTGCTGCGTGAAGTTTATCTGCAATAGACTCAGCAAAGTCTTTAAACTTGTCTGATACTGGGATAACTTCAACTTGTACTGGAGATAACCATAGTGGGAATTTACCAGCAAAGTGTTCGATTAGGATACCCATAAATCTTTCAACTGATCCAAGCAAGGCCCTGTGAAGCATAACTGGTCTCTTTCTTTCTCCGTTTTCATCAACATAAGTTAAGTCAAAGTTTTCTGGAAGTTGGAAGTCAAGTTGGATTGTACCACATTGCCAAGTTCTACCAATAGCATCTTCTAGGTGGAAGTCAATCTTAGGGCCGTAGAATGCTCCGTCGCCTTCGTTAATTGTGTATGGAAGATTCTTTTCTTCTAGGGCTTCTTCTAGGCTTTTTTCTGCAAGATTCCAAGCGTCAAGTTCTCCCATATAGTCATCTGGTCTTGTTGAAAGTTCTATTGAATACTTAAATCCAAATGTTGAGTATAGGTAGTCTGCAAGGTCAATCATCTTAAATACTTCGTCTTTAACTTGTGAGAACAAGCAATAAACGTGAGCATCGTCTTGAGTAAATGTTCTTACCCTAAATAGACCGTGTAGGGCTCCAGAAAGTTCGTGTCTGTGAACTATACCATATTCAGCAAGTCTAATAGGAAGGTCCCTATAAGAGTGGTTGTTTGAATTGTAAACAAGGATTGAGCCAGGGCAGTTCATTGGTTTAACTGCGTAGTCGCCGTCATCAATCTTTGTGAAGTACATGTTGTCCTTGTAGTGGTCCCAGTGACCTGATCTGTGCCATAGGGCTTCGTTTAGGATAATTGGTGTTAGGATTTCTCCATAACCATTTTCTTCAAGAACTCCCCTCCACCAGTTTAATAGGTTGTTTCTTAAAATCATTCCATTTGGGTGGAAGAATGGGAAGCCAGGTCCTTCTTCGTGCATGCTAAAGAGATCAAGTTCCTTACCAAGTTTTCTGTGGTCTCTCTTTTCAGCTTCTTCACGTCTTGTGATATATTCTTCTAGTTGTGATTGTTTTTCAAAGGCAATACCGTAAAGTCTTTGTAGCATCTTATTGTTAGAGTCACCTCTCCAATAAGCACCTGCTATTGAAAGAAGTTTAATAGCCTTGATTTTTTTAGTTGAAAGAAGGTGAGGTCCCTTGCAAAGGTCAAGGAAGTCGCCAATCTTATACATTGTGATTTTTTCATCTGCTGGAAGGTCATTTATTAGTTCAACCTTGTAGTCTTGTCCCTTTTCTTTGAAATATTTAAGAGCTTCTTCTCTTGAAATTTCAATTCTTTCTACTGGAAGATCCTTCTTTGCAATTTCCTTCATCTTGTCTTCAATTGCCTTAAAGTCTTCTTCTACAAATCTGTGTTCAAGGTCAAGGTCATAGTAGAAGCCTGTTTCAGTTGAAGGTCCAATGGCAAATTTTGTATCTGGGTAAAGTTCTTGAATTGCATAAGCCATGATGTGAGATGCAGTGTGCCAGAAAATTTGCTTGCCTTCCTTGTCTTCAAATTTTACAACCTTGAAGTCAGCATCTTCATAAACCTTGTCGTCAAGGCCTAGGATTTCACCGTTAACTACTGCTCCAAGAGATTGTCTCAAAAGACCTTCTGAGATATCTCCAGTAATTTGAGATACCTTAACTCCTTTTTCATATTCTTTTTGTGATCCGTCTGGGTATTTTATAATCATTTTATCCTCCTAAAAATTAATAATAAAAAAAGCCACCATCCCAAAGGACGATGACCGTGGTTCCACCTTAATTAAACTCTAGGGACTTAACGCGTCCTTACGCCATAGTTTGCTATGGGACTCCAAGTTAGTTTTCAAAAATATAAAATTGGAAATTTACACCAGCCATTTCCTCTCTAAGAATTTTATAGATTCTACTCTTCTTATCAAAGTCTCTTTTAAAATTGTTTCTATAATAACACAAAGGTCTTATATGTTCAAGAATAATTATAAGAGAATTTATCAATTCTCTCGCTCTTATATATTACCCAGAGGAATTTATTTAAAACAAGATTTTTCTTTTTTTTTGATATAATTAAAGGAGAAAAATAAATTGGAGGCAAGTATGAAAAATAAATTAAAATATATTTTGATTTTAATAATACTTATAGGATCAATACCAATTCTGCCTGTCTTAGAAGATAATTTTTATGGATTTTTTGTCTTTATAAATTCTTATGGGCTCAGCTCCTTTGTCTTGCCACTTTTGATTTCTTTGCCCTTAATTTATAAAAATAGAAGTTTTTATTTTTTATATTTTTTCCTCATCCCAATCCTCTACAATAACTTCTTCATTATTTATTTTTTCAAGCTTGTGGACTACTCTTTCACTTCAATTATATTTTTTGTACTTGGTTTAGTCTTGTCCCTTTATTTATTAAAGAGAAATAAAAAAACTCCCTAAGAGGAGTTTAAATTATATTATAAAAAATATTGTTCCATAGTCTTCTATGGGGTCTTTTGACAAAATTTCAATTTCATAACTATACTTATTAATAATTTTTAAAATTTCTTCATAGGATGAATGATGAGAAAAATCGCCTGTGAAGAATATTTTTTTGCCCAAGACTCCAGTCGCTCCACCAATAAAACCGTAGTTGAAGTTTTGGAGTTTAATTTGCCCATGGTCTATTTTATAAATTGGGATAAAGTCCCTTAGGCTTTCATAAATTCCACCATCACTTGTGATGACAAAGTCCTCGCTTACAAGGCAGGAGCACTTGGCATAGCCCTGCTTGATATTCACCAGTTCGTAGCCAGCCTTCTTGTAATAATCTAGGATGGCTTGGTCGGTGTGCTTTAAGTTGTGGATGAAAATCTTTTTAAAGGCAAAGGCATTTAAATGGATATCTCCTGGATATTTCCCTGACAAAGATAAATGAGATGGAATAACTTTTTTGTTCTTAAAAATCTCTTTATAATAGTCAAGATTATCCCTATCTACCACTAAATCTCCACAAGGAAGTGGATGGACCAAGATGTCTGGGTGGGTATCAAGTCCCCTTAAGACCCTTGCGTTTGCCTTGGTCCTCACCACTTCCCCATATTCTTTTAATTTTTCTGCAGACTCTTCTGGAAAGTTTTCTGCCACTAATACATAGGTCATTTCATCATCTCGTAAATTATAATTGATGCTGCAACATTGGCATTAAGGGAGTCAACCTTGGGAGAAATTGGGATATTTAAAAAGTCCTTAGCATGGGACATTATAAAGTCCGAAACTCCCTTGGCTTCGTTGCCAATTACAACTATGTCCTTGTCCTTGAAGTCATAGTCCCTTGTTGAAGTGGAATTTTCCAGTGAAGTTGCAAGTATATTAAAGTCTAAGTTAACCAAGTCTTCTCGAGCCATAAAGTAAATTGGGAGCCTAAAGATAGAGGACATGGAGGACCTAACTGTCTTTGGATTGTAAAGGTCGCAAGACTCGGGAGAAATTATAAGACCGTCAAGTCCCAGGGCATCAGCAGAACGAATTATTCCCCCAAGATTGCCTGGCTCCCTTATGTCGTCAAGATACAAATATTTTCCAGAAGTCCTGTCAAAGTCCCTGTGAAGGTAGGAGTAGTAGGCTATGATGCCAGGAGATGTAACTGCGTCGCAAAGATTTTTGAAAATATTGTCGGAAAAGACAAAAACCTTGTCTTGGTCTACATTTTTTATAATATTTTCAAATTTATTTGACCTGTAGGCAGACTCACTAAGGGCAAGATATTTAATTTCAATTCCCTCAGCCTCTTCAATGACCACAGGCTTCTCCACCATGAAGAGCTTGCTTTCTTGTCTGTGCTTTTTCTCCAAAAGTCCCTTTAAAAATTTGTATGTATTGTTATTTTTACTTGTAATTATCATTTTTTCCCTCATTTTTAAAGAAAAAAGCCCCGAGGGGCTCTTAACTTTAATAAATTTTAATAAGTTTTATAAAAATTTGCTCTTATCCTTTAGATATTCCTTGACATCAATTACTTCTCCATTGTCCATGATGATCTTAAAGGAATAGTCATAGATGTAGGCTGCAGATAGACCAAGTAGTGATGCTGGAAGGGCTAAAAGCATGCCAATAGCAGATGTTGTCAGTGAAAGTGATAGGACAGTTTCGCCCTTATTTTCCACCAATAACCTGCTGGCATTTCCCTTTCTCCAGATTTCCTTTACGGCTTCAAGGATTTCGTCGAGATACTTGATTACATCGTCAACATAGCCTTTGCTAGATTTTCTTTCTCCGTGAGAGTCAGATTCTTTTTCTTTCTCATTTTCATAAACCTTTGAAGGCTCGATGTTGACGTCATACTTACCTTCTCTTATATAAGAGATTGCAACATCAACGTCGCCGTCGCTATCTAAAAGTGCCTTTCTTACAATGTCATAGGACGCTCCAGTTATATTTATTACATAGTCGATTTTTGTCATGTTAATCATAAAATCACCTCTAAGTCTTACTTACCCAAAAGATTTTTTTTTAATTTTATTTTTGGCTATTAACTTTTGCTGGGTCATGGTTTTCTGTAGCATTACCTTCCCCTGCTTGATTTTCAGTTTCTGGAACTTGGTAGACAGCATCCTTTTCTTCATCAACTATGGAGAAGAAAGTTCTGCCTGGGTAGAATTTAACTTCAGTTCCATCAGGATATTTTAAGATTGTCCTTGCATCTTCATTTTCCTTTTCCCAATTTATTGGTGCAAGTTTTCCCTTTTGAAGAAGAAGTCCTTGGCCAGTACCTATATTTGCCATCTTTAAAGTTCCCTTAGGTCCAGCAACTACTCCCTTTTGGAATAAAACTACTAGGTTGTCTGTGTCAAACTCTTGACCTGTTGCCTCGTCAATTACTGGTTGACCTTGACGGATATATTTATACTTTCCAGTAGCTTCGTCATAGATAAAGTTTGTCTTGTACCTATTGTTGAAGTTTAGTGTTATTTCTCCCACATCAAGACCTTCTATATTTGCTTCCTTGTCGTAGAAGTTAAGGGATGCAGTGTTGTCATTTACGTCAACTCCCTTTTCCACTAGGTATTTTTCAAGTTCTGGAAGTGAGATGTAGCCATTGTGGGGTGCACGCTTGCCAACATTTTTATTTCTGTGGAATACAATTCCTTCAAGGGCAATCCCGTCAAGGTCCACTACATTTCTCTTTTTAACTTCTTCAAGTCCTGCAACTGAACCACCCCAGTGGGCATAGATTGCATTGTACTCCTTGGCAGTTTGAACAAAGTAAGGTCTTGCAGAACGAACTGGTCCCACATTTTCTGGGAAATTACTTTGGAAGAGTGCCATGTATCTTGTGAACTCGCCCTCAACCCTGTACTCATAGATTATGTCGGCCTTGGAGATTTGTGCTTGAGGTCTTGCGTCGTCGTGGTTATCAAGCATAACTGCAAAGATTTTTTTCTTTGCTTGGTCCTCATTGTCTCTCTCTTCATGAGTAAGTGGTGTGTAGTAAACTATTTTTTCTGGCTCCTTAACTTCTGGAGCTTGGTTTTTATTTTCCGTCGTCTTGCCACAAGCAACTAGACTTGTAGCTACTAGGCCCACAAGTAAAAGTTTTTTTAATTTTTTCATTGTCTCTCCTCTTTCTCTTAAATTTCTTTTATATATTAAGATAATTGTAGTTTATAAATATAAATATGTAAACAAGAGGATTTTTATAATTTTTTGTACTCTAATAGTTTTTCGTGATAAAATTAAAACAAGTGGTGATTTTATGTTTTATCTTACAATAGTTCCCCTTTATTTTATTTGCTTGGCAGGATATTTTTTAACTGAGTACACAAGAATTATTAAAAATGAAAAAATAAGAAAGAGAGTCAATATTACTTGTCATGTCATAGCTTGGCTCATACTTTTATGTTATTTTGTAATAAGATTATTTGTATAAAATTTCGCAAAAATGGGAGATGGTTTTATGAATATGTATCTTGAAATAATTATCTATTTTACTGCTCTGATTGGATACTTTTTATTTGGATACACAAAAATTATAAAAAATGAAAAACTTAGAAAAAAACTTTCTTTTATATTTAACCTCATAGCTGTGTTAATCCTTCTATATGAATTTGTCTTAAAAAAATTTATATAAAAATTTGCAAAAAATAAGGACTAGGTCTTAGACAACTTAGTCCTTTTACTTTTATTTTTATTTATAAATTTTTAGTTTTCTTCTATAAACCTTTTGATGTCCTTGTCTGAACCCACAACTGTTAAGATGTCCTCTTCCTTAATCTTAAAATCAGAGTTTGGATTTACATAATTTTCTCCATTCCTCTTTACCATTAAGATATTGAAGTTGTAGTCCTCCCTTAGTCCAAGCTCAGTAAGTCCCTTTCCATTCATCTTGACAGGTGCCTTGAAGTCATAAAAGCTGTAGCCCTTGGAAATTTCATCTGAGTTTAACAAGTTGTCGTTGGAAAGATTATTTGCAAGTCTGTATCCAATATCTCTTTCTGGAAAGATGATCTTGTCAGCCCCACACTTTAATAAAATTTTTCCAAACTTATCAGATGTTGCCTTGGCAATAACTCTTTCAATTCCTGCTTCCTTTGATGCAAGGACTGCCATAACTGCTGGCTCAAGACTTTCACCAATGGCAACTATTGCCACGTCATAATTATTTAGGGCAAGCTCTCCTAATGCCTTTTCATCTTCAAGATCACAAACAATTGCCTCAGTAACATTGTCGTTAATTAAATCAATTTTTTCATGATCTGAGTCCACAACTACAACATCGTTTTTCAAATCGTATAATCTAGTGGCTACAGTTGAACCAAATCTCCCACAGCCAAATACAATAAATGTCTTCATAATTTACCCCACTATAATTTTTCCATAAGAATATCTTGTGTGCTTCTTATTTTTTCTATTTAAAATACTTATGCCAAGAGTGGCTGCTCCAACTCTACCTATATACATCAAAACTATTAAGATTAGCTTTGAAAGAGGACTTAAGTTTGGAGTGATTCCCCTAGTAACTCCCACTGTGCCAAGGGCCGATACAATTTCATAAAGGATATCAAGGTATAAGAATTTTCCATTTTCAATAATTGTTATCCAAAGTGATGAAAAAATTACCAAGAAAGATCCCAATGTAAATATACAAAGGCTCTTTAAGAGGGCTTCACGAGAAATTGTCTTGTGAAAAATTTCTGTTTCATCATTTCCCCTTAAAACAGATAGGGTTGAGAATAACAAGACCCCAAAAGTTGTTGTCTTAATACCGCCACCAGTGGAAGCTGGCGATGCACCAATAAACATAAGTATTATAGTTACAATAACAGAACCCTCTTGCATCTTGCCAATGTCGATAGTGTTAAATCCTGCAGTTCTAGATGTAGCTGACATGAAGAAGGAGGCCAAAATTTTTCCCTTTAAGCTCAAGCCTTCCATAGAACCACCCTTGTGCTCTAAGATAAAGAAGGCAAGACTTCCCACTAGAATTAGGATGCTTGTAATTGATATAACAACCTTGGAGTGGAGGGTCAAGTTCCTAAACTTCCTCTTCTTGTATATATCAAGATAAACTGTAAAGCCAAGACCACCAAAAATTATTAGAAAGGCTATGACAAGATTAACAGTTATGTTGTCTACATAGTCTACAAGGGAGTTGCCTATAATATCAAAACCTGCGTTACAAAAGGCTGACACTGCATGGAAGAGAGAAAATAAAATTCCCCTTTCCAAACCAAAGTCTGGAATGAATCTTGTTGCAAGTAAGACTGCCCCAATAAGTTCCACACTTAAAGAAAACTTAATAATGTAGATAACAAGTCTAATGATCCCCTTGCTTGTATCAGCATTAGTTTGTTCCTTTATAATTCTTCTCTGAGTGATTCCAATTTTTTTATTAAATGCAAGGGCAATAAGAGACAAGAAAACCATGGTTCCCAGTCCACCAATTTGTATCAAAGTTATAATTACAAGTTTGCCAAAAACTGTCCATTGGGTGGCGGTGTTGGCAACAATAAGTCCCGTCACACAAGAAGCTGATGTTGATGTGAAAAGGGCATTTAAAAATCCAATGGAATTTCCATCTGCCGAAGCAAGAGGAAGGTTTAATAAAATTGCCCCAAATAGGATCAAGCCAAAAAATGAAAGGCAGACCATGAGGGGTGGATTCTTTTTTAATTTTCTAATCATAATTTCCTCATTAAATAAATTTACTAAAACTTATTATACAAAAAATGCTCCCAAAAGGGAGCAATAATTTATTGTTCTTTTGCAATTTCAACTAGTTTTGCAAAGCCAGCTGGATCATTAATTGCCATTTCAGAAAGCATCTTTCTATTAATAGTGATGTTAGCTTTCTTAAGACCGCTAATGAATTTTGAATAGCTCATGCCATTAATTCTTGCAGCTGCATTAATTCTTGTAATCCAAAGTTTTCTAAAATCTCTTTTTCTTTGTTTTCTACCAATGTAAGCATAGTTAAGAGATTTCATAACAGCTTGGTTAGCAGTTCTAAATAATTTTGATTTAGCACCAAAATATCCCTTGGATTGCTTTAGTATATTCTTATGTCTTTTTTTAGCGTTAACGCCTCTTTTTACTCTAGCCATTTTTACCTCCTATTAAGGGATCATGCGATCAATTCTTCTTTGATCACCTTTAGAAACCGTACTGCTCTTTCTAAGTTTTCTTAGTCTCTTAGCAGTTTTCTTACCTGTTAAATGTCCTTTAAAAGCGTAAAATCTCTTAAGCTTTCCAGAACCTGTTCTCTTAAACCTCTTCGCGGAAGCTCTGTGAGTTTTCATCTTTGCCATAAAAATCCTCCTTAATTATCAGACTTGTCGCTGTCTTTTCTTTCTGAAAGGAACATAACTAAACTTCTTCCTTCCATTTTGGGTTTTTTGTCCACAACTCCATACTCAGAAATTAAATCATAAAACTTGTCGAGAACTTCTCTACCAAGATCAGTATGACCCATCTCTCTACCTCTAAATCTAACTGAAACCTTAACTCTATCACCGTTTTTTAAGAAATCAATAGCTCTATTGGCTTTAGTATTCAAGTCATGGTCTTCAATGTTTGGACTAAATCTTAGTTCCTTAACATTGATAACTTTTTGCTTTTTTCTAGCTTCTTTTTCTTTTTTCTCTTGCTCGTATCTGTATTTACCATAGTCCATTATACGACATACTGGTGGTTTTGCGTTTGGCGCAACGTTCACTAGGTCAAGTTTTTTAGTTGTAGCCAAGTCGATGGCTTGATTTCTGGACACAACGCCAAGTTGATTGCCCTCATCATCTACTAATCTGACTTCCTTTTCTCTTATCTCTTCATTGATTTGAAGTTCTTTAATTTCTAAGCACCTCCGTAAATTAAAAAAGCGGGCACCTAAAAAGATGCCCGCAAATTCATCGTAATTTTCAAATAACCTAAATGACTGAGCCATTAGGTGAGAAGCGGACTTCTTCTTTAATAACAAAGACAATGATAACACATAGGTTATCTCTTGTCAAACACTTTTATACCAAAGATTTAATTTTTTGGTACAAAATATCTATAGCCACTTCGTTTTCGCCACCCTCTGGGATAATTAGGTCTGCATACCTCTTTGATGGCTCAACAAATTGGAGATGTGATGGTCTAACTGTTGAAAGGTACTGATCAATAACTGAGTCAAGTGACCTTCCTCTCTCAAGCATGTCCCTCTTAATCCTTCTAATGATTCTCACATCGGCATCAGTATCAACAAAAACTTTTATGTCCATGATGTCAATTAGGTTGACTTCATTAAAAATTAGAATTCCCTCAAGAATAATAATTGGTTTTGCTTCAACAATTTCCTTTTCTTTTTTTCTGTTGTGAAGGGCAAAGTCATAAATTGGTTTCTCAATAGACTTGCCATCCTTTAACATTTCTAAGTGTTCAAACAAGAGGTCATTGTCAAAAGCAAGGGGATGGTCATAGTTAGTCTTAACTCTTTCTTCAAAGACTAAGTTTGATTGGTCCTTATAATAGGAGTCCTGCTCAATAACAGAGACCTTGTCCCTTCCAATTAAATCAATTAGTTTTTTGGTAACAGTACTCTTGCCGCTACCACTTCCACCGCATATTCCAATAATACAGGCCTTATTCTTCATTTTCTCTCCTCAAAATAAATCCTTTTTTAATAGGTTGGTCGATTTTAATTTTAAAAATTTGCTTTGCCTTATTTGCAACGTCGATTTCTCTATCCTTATCATCTAACATCTTTTCTATTTTGTAGTCAAAATGTTTTACGCCAGGTCCAAAGATTTCAATTTCTTCACCAACAAAGACCCTATTTCTTTGTTCGATTGTCGCAATCTTTGTTTCCTCATCATAGTCTAATACAATTCCCACAAAGTCGTAACCTCTGATGTAGGAGTTGTCCTTATATACTTGTGAATTTTCATTAGCTTGTCCAAAGAAGAAACCAGTTGTGAAGTCCCTGTGACTTACCTTTTTAATTTCTTCTAATAGTGATGGGTCGTACTTGTAATTTTCTGGATCTCTATAATAAGCATCAATTGCCATCCTGTAAGACCTAATTACTGTTGCAAGATAGTATTCACTTTTTACACGACCTTCAATCTTTAGGCTGGCAATACCAGCTTCAATCATCTCGTCAATGTGTTCAATCATGCAAAGATCCTTGGAGTTCATAATAAAAGTTCCCTCGTCGTGTTCTTCTATTGGGAAGTATTCTCCAGGTCTCTTCTCTTCAACTAGGTGGTACTTATACCTGCAAGGTTGGGCACAGTCACCCATGTTGGCATCTCTTCCAGTCATGTAATTTGATAGAAGGCATCTTCCTGAGTAGGACATGCACATGGCACCGTGGGCAAAAGTTTCAACTTCTATAGAGTCACCAACTTCTTTAATAATATCAGCTACTTCCTTTAGGCTTAGCTCTCTTGCCATTACAACTCTTTCTGCTCCCAGCTTTTGCCAGAATTTTACAGTTTCCACATTAGTTACTGATCCTTGAGTTGAAATATGGATTGGAAAGTCTGGTGCAACTTCCTTAACCTTCATAAACATGCCTGGGTCAGCAACTATAAGAGCGTCTACTCCAATTTCATAGAGGTCTTTGATGTAGTCTTCTACACCTTCCATGTCATGGTTGTGGGGAATTATGTTTAGAGTTACGTGAATCTTCTTTCCCCTCTCGTGTAAATAATCCGTTGCCCACTTAATATCTTCCATTGAGAAGTTTTTGGAAGCTTTTCTAAGTCCAAAGCTTTCTCCACCAAGATACACTGCATCGGCACCATATTCCACTGCAGTTTTTAATTTATTTATATCACCTGCTGGTGCTAAAAGTTCAATCTTCTTCATCTTTTCTCCTTACTAAAAGTATTCCGTCCCCAATGGGTATTACTGACGAGTCAAATCTCTCATCACTGGAAATATCTTTTAAAAACTTCCTAAGTCTTTTTACAATTGTTATCTTTCTTCTCTTAACTAGGGAGTCTTCTGCAATCATTCCCTTGAATAGAACATTATCGCAGAGGATTATACCTCCCTCATTTAAATTCTTAAGGGCCTCATCAAAATATTTTTCATATTGTCCCTTGGCTGCATCTATAAATATAAAGTCGTACTTTTCATCCAAGTCTAAAAGAAAATCATAGGCGTCACTGTGATGAACCTTTATCCTATCTTCAAGGCCCACTTCAAAAATATTTCTTCTCGCAATTTCTACCATTTCTTCTTTTAACTCTACGCTGTCAATTTTTTCTATGCACTTATTCCTCTTGGCAAAGGAAATAGAAGAATAGCCTATGGCAGTTCCAAGCTCAAGGATTTTCTTGGGCTTATGCATGGCAAGAAGGAAGTTGATAAACTCTTCACTTTCCCTCTCCACTATTGGAACGTGATTTTCTTCTGCGTAATCCATCATCTCGCGAAGTTTTTCATCTTTTAAATCTTTTAAATCTCTTAAATAATCTTCTATATAATCGTAATTTATATTTGGCATAATTCCTCTAAAAAAGGGAACCTCGTAGATTCCCTAAATATCCTAAACCTCCATAATAATTGGTAAAATCATAGGATTTCTCTTTGTGTTTTTGAAAATATATGATCTCAAGTTATCTCTTATATCAGACTTGAGTCCATTCCAATCCCTTAGGTTGTCACGTGAATCGTCGTTAAGAATTTTTCTAACAACATTCTTTGCATCTTCAATAAGGTCTTCTGACTCTCTTACATATACAAAACCTCTTGAAATAATGTCTGGACCTGAAACAACCTTGCCTTCTTTTGTCAAGGAGATAACAACAATTATTAGTCCATCTTCTGATAAGTGTCTTCTGTCTCTTAGGACGATGTTACCAACGTCACCAACTCCAAGTCCGTCAACAAGGATGTTGCCAGATGGAACATCTCCAACAAGCTTTGCAGACTTTTGTGAAATTTCAAGACAGTTTCCATTTTCCATTATAAAAATATTTTCTTCATCCATGCCCATTTGTTGCGCAATCTTAGCGTGCTTCATAAGGTGTCTTACTTCACCGTGGGCAGGTATAAAGTATTTTGGTTTTACTAGGCTCAAGATAAGTTTTAACTCTTCTTGGCATGCGTGACCAGAAACGTGAATTTCTGATAAGGTTTCGTAAATTACCTTTGCTCCTCTTTCAAGAAGTCTATTTATTACCTTGGTAACAGCATTTTCATTTCCTGGTATTGGAGTTGCTGAAAGGATAATTGCATCATTTGGTGTAAGCTGAATCTTTCTATGTTCTCCATAGGCAATTCTTGTAAGAGCTGACATTGGCTCTCCTTGTGAACCTGTTGTAATTAATACAAGCTCACTGTCGTCATACTTATCCATATCTTTGATGTCAATGAAAGTATCCTTTTTAACCCTAAATTGTCCAAGCTTTCTCGCTGTTTCTGTTACATTTACCATGGACCTACCAGATAATACAACCTTTCTTCCATACTTTTCTGCAGAGTTAATAATTTGTTGAACCCTGTGAACATTAGATGCAAAAGTTGCAATAATAATTCTGTTGTCTGACAAACTTTGGAAAAGCCTATTAAAAGTTTCTCCAACCTTAGACTCACTCATTGTGTAGCCCTCTCTTAGGACATTTGTAGATTCACCAATCATGGCAAGTACGCCTTTTTGACCGATTTCTGCAATTCTGGTTAAGTTAATTGGCTCTCCACTAATTGGAGTGAAGTCAACCTTGAAGTCACCAGAGTGGTAAACATATCCAAGTGGTGTCTTAATTGCAAGGGCACAAGCATCAGGAATAGAGTGGTTTACATTTATCCATTCAACTTCCATTTTTCCAAGTTTAACAACATCACCCGCACTTACTACGTGAAGTTTGTCTCTAGAAAGTCTGTGTTCCTTTAATTTGTTTTCTAATAATCCAATTGTCAGTCCTGTTCCATAAATGTCTAGGTCTAATTTTCTTAGTACATATGGAATAGCTCCAATATGGTCTTCGTGACCGTGAGTTAGGACAAGTCCCCTTATCCTGTGTTTGTTGTTTTCTAGATAAGTTACATCTGGTATTACTACATCAATACCAAGCATTTCGTCTTCTGGGAAAGTCATACCACAGTCTATGATAATGATATCATCTCTATATTCAACTAGTGTAAGATTCTTTCCGATTTCGTGAAGTCCTCCCAGGGGAATTATCTTCACCTTATTTGTGTTTTTCATTAATTTGCCTTCTCCTCAATTTTGTGTTGGCAGTCTTCGCAATAACCCATAAATTTTAGAGTGTGGTCAACAATTTTAAAATTCTTCTCTTTCTCTATTTTAGCTTCTAGTTCATTTAAGTTGTCAATGTCAACTTCTTCTACTTTTCCGCAATTCATGCAAACGAGATGGTGGTGCCTATGTCCTTCACTTGGTACTCTCAGTTCATATCTCAAAATATTATCATCAAAAGCAATTTGATCTAAGACTCCAAGCTTGTGGAATAATTGCACAGTCCTGTAAATAGTTGCAATTCCCATTTCTGGGTCTTTTTTTGCAACTAAGTTATAAACTTCTTCTGTCGTCAAGTGTTTGTCCTTGTTGTCCAGAAAAATTTCATAGACTTTTGCCCTCTGTTTAGTGTATTTATATCCACTCTCTTTTAAGATTTTTTTAACAGGTTCAACGTTTCTTTTCATTTATTCACCGTCTAATTCATCTAATAGTTCTTCATAAGCTTTGCTTGCAACTTCTAACTCGTCATCATCGATGCCAGCAAGAAGCTCGTCACCATTTTCGTCCTCAATTATTTTTAAAATATATACTTCTGGATTTTCCTCGTCAGTATAGAGTGCGACATAATCAATGTCCTCAACAGAAAATTTTGCATCAACAAAAAATTCAACTTCTTTATCATTTTCGTCATATAGTTTTATTTTTTCCATCTTATCACCTATAAATTTATTCTATCCAGATAGGATTGCAGGATATAAGTCGCAGCAATTTTATCTATATATTTTTTCCTATTCTCTCTTCGAACAGAACCTTCTATTAAAACTTGTTCAGCCATTAAAGTGGTCATTCTCTCGTCAACATACTCAATTTCTACTTTAAATTTGTTTTTTAATTTTTCTGCAAACTTGATTACTTTTTCACTTTGAGGCCCAATAGTGTTGTTCATGTTCTTTGGAAGACCTACCACTACTTTTTCTACATTGTTCTCTTTTATAATTTCATGAATTTTCTCATAGGCTATCTTATTAGATTCTCTTTTTATTGTCATAAGAGGTTGTGCAGTAAGCATTAGGGCATCACTTATGGCTACCCCAATCCACACATCTCCTACGTCAAGGCCTAAAATTTTATTCATTTAACCACAACCTTTACAGGTACATATATAATATGTAAAAGAGATGGTCAAACCATCTCAAATTTTTTCTAAATAAACTTTTAACATTTCTTGTAAAAGCTCGTCACGCTCTACTTCTTGTATCATGGATCTTGCATTATCATGGCTTGTGATATATGTGGGATCACCTGATAATATATATCCTATAATTTGGTCAGTTGGGTTGTATCCCTTTTCTTCTAGAGCATTATAAACTGTTCTTAAAATACTCTTAATTCTTTCTTGTTCCAAAATGCTTTTTTCAAAAATTTGTGTATTGTTATTTTGACCCATAATTACCTCCAAATAGATTATATCATAAAAGTATCTATTTTGACATTATTATAAGAGCTCATCTAGCTTGTTTAGAGCTTCTTCCACCTTGTTTAAGTCCTTTGCACCAGCAGTTGCCATATCAGGTCTACCGCCTCCTCCACCGCCAGCTACTTTGGCGATTTCTTTGATTAGTTTACCGGCAGCAATTTTCTTATCAACAAGATCCTTGGAAACTGCACATACAAAGTTTAGTTTATCATCATTTACTGCAGCAAATAAAACAACAACTGATCCAAGCTTATTTCTAACTTCGTCAGCTAGGTCACGAAGAGTATTAACATCTACTCCATCGAACTTTTTGATTACATACTTGATTCCATTCTTTTCTCTAACATCACCTGTTATATCAGAAATTTGATCCTTAGCAAGATCATGTTCAAGTTTTTCAAGATTTTTATTTGCTTCTTTAAGATTTTTAATATTTAATTTTATCTTTTGAATTATTTCATCCTTGTTAGATTTTAATTCACTAGCTATTTCTTCTTCTTTTGCACTTAAGTTGTTTAAATATTCATAAACAGCTGGTCCAGTAATGGATTCAATTCTTCTAACCCCATTACTTATACCACTTTCAGATAGGATTTTAAACATGGAAATCTCTGAAGTGTTGGATACGTGAGTACCACCACAAAGTTCACGAGAGTAATCTCCCATAGATAGGACCCTAACTTGGTCTTGGTATTTACCTTCGAAAAGTCCAATAGCGCCCATTTCCTTAGCTTCTTCAAGTCCTGTTACTTTCGTTTCAACTGGAAGTCCTTCAAAGATTTTTTCATTAACCCTTCTTTCTACCTCAGCAATTTCTTCCTTTGTCATTGCATCAAAGTGAGAGAAGTCAAATCTCATCCTGTCAGCCATAACTAAGGAACCTGCTTGGTTTACATGGCTACCTAGAACATCTTTAAGGGCTCTGTGAAGTAAGTGAGTTACAGAGTGATTCCTTCTTATATTGTTTCTTCTCTTAGAATCAATAATAGCCTTAACTGGTGCTTTTTCTAGCTTTCCTTCTTCAACTTTTACAAGGTGAAGGTGAAGTCCATCCTTAGTTTTCTTTGTATCAGTAACTCTTAACTTAAAGTTGTCTGAAATAATTTCACCAGTGTCTCCAACTTGACCACCACTTTCTCCGTAGAAAGTTGTCTTATCAAGAACTACAAGGCCTTCTTCACCTTTTTCAAGGGAATCAACAATTTCATCATCAGCAATTATTCTTGTAATATTTGCATCACATTCATCTTTTTCATAGCCTAGGAACTCATCACTAAGTCCTTCAAAAAGATGCTTGTTGTCTTGGTTAGCCCAGCCAACATTGGAATCATTTCTAGCTTCTCTGGCTCTTCTCTTTTGGTCATCCATTTCTTTTTGGAAACCTTCCATGTCAACGTCATAACCGTCTTCTCTAAGGATTTCTTCTGTTAAGTCAATTGGGAAACCGTAAGTGTCATAAAGCTTAAAGGCTTTTTCTCCATCTAATAGCTTTTCATTGTTTCCCTTCATTTCATCTATGTGGGCCTTAAGTCTAACAAGACCACCATCAATAGTTTCCAAGAATTTTTCTTCTTCTCTTCTAATGATTTCTTTTATGGATTCTCTGTTTTCCTTGAGTTCTGTGTATTGTTCGCCCCAAGAGTTAATTACCATGTCAGCTATTTCATATAAGAAGGCTCTTTCGATGCCAAGTTTTCTTCCATGTCTTGCAGCTCTTCTTATAAGCCTTCTAAGTACATAGCCTCTTCCTTCATTAGAAGGGACAATTGTATCAGAAATCATAAAAGTCATAGCCCTAATGTGGTCAGTGATTACCCTAAAGGATATATCTGCATTTTTATCTTGGCCATATTTTTTGCCAGAAACTTTTGCAATTTCTTGGATAATATCTTTTATTGCATCAATTTCAAAAATATTGTCAGTTCCTTGTAGGACAGTTGCAATTCTTTCAAGTCCCATACCTGTATCAATGTTTGGATGAGCTAGAGGCTTGTAGTTACCTTCTTCATCCTTATCGAATTGAGTGAATACAAGGTTCCAAACTTCAATAAATCTGTCGCCTTCTCCACCAGGTCTTTCATCTTCAGATCCGTGTTCAAGTCCCCTGTCAACATAAATTTCAGAACATGGACCAGATGGACCAACTTCTAGTTCCCAGAAGTTATCTTCTTTGCCAAGTCTAATTATTTTTTCTTCATCGATTCCCACTACGTCTTTCCAGATGTTGTAGGCTTCATCGTCTTCATAATAAACTGTAACCCAAAGATCTTCTTTTGGGATTTCAAGATTGACTGTTAAAAATTCCCAAGCCCAAGGAATTACTTCGTGCTTGAAGTAATCACCAAAGGAGAAGTTCCCTAGCATTTCAAAAAATGTTGCGTGTCTATCTGTTAAACCTACGTTATCTATGTCGCCAGTCCTAATACATTTTTGGCAAGTTGTAACTCTTTTTGCAGGAGGAATTTCTTCGCCAGTGAAAAATTTCTTCATTGGTGCCATCCCAGCTCCTATTAAAAGAAGTGATTTATCATTTTTTGGAATTAGTGAAAAACTTGGTAGTATGAAGTGTCCTTTTGATTCAAAAAATTTTAAAAACTCTGTTCTTATATCGTGTAAACCTAAATATTTCATAAACAACTCCTATTAAAAATCCTCCCATACCCTGGGAGGATGTGCTATAAATATTATAATTATAAAGAATATGAATGTCAATTAGAGCTATACCTATCGTTGTATTTTATTTTGATAAAATCAACGAGTATAAAGATAATTGACGTCAATGGAACTGAGATAACCATTCCCCATACACCAAAGATTCCACCACCAATAATTATTGAAATTAAAATTACGAGTGGGTTGAGTCCTGTTGAGTCTCCAATGAGTTTTGGTGCAAGAATATTATTTTCTACCCATTGAACGATTACAAATAATATTAGAACCCAAAGGGCCTTCATTGGTGAGTCCATAAAGGCAAATAAAACTGCCGGCGCACAACCAAGGAAAGGACCAATAAAAGGAATTATATCTGCAACACAAGTTATAAGACCAATTATTATGGCAAAGTCCACTCTTAATACTAAGAGGTAGACCATTGTGAGTAAGCCCACAAATATTGCCATAAGCATTCTTCCTCTTATAAATTGTTGAAGGGCTATATCAATGTTCCTTGTCAAGTAAGAGATGTCTTCTCTATGTTTATTTGGTATTGCCTTCTTCACTCTCAACATAAATCTTTCCTTGTCCACTGAAAAGTAGAAAGAAAAAATAATTATTAAGACTAACCTAAAGGCTGAAGTTAAAAATCCATAAAGTTTAGAAATCACATTTGATAGTGAACCCATTAGTGACCCCTGAACTTTTACTATTAAGTCGTTAATAGTGCCCTTAATAGAGTCCAAGATGTTAGAAACTATTTGTGGAGTTTCTACATTTCCATTTACCTTTGGATTTGTTTCTTTGTAAATGTTTATAAAGTTCTTTGGTAGTTCGATGTTAAACTTGGCAAATACATTTGACAAGAAATTGTTAAATTCTCTTATTAAAGTATCCACCATACCAGGTAAACTTGTAAGAAGATTTGAAACTTCGTTAATTGTTTTTGGAATTACAGAAACTATTAAAATTCCAAAAATAAGTATGGCTGAGATGTAAACTATTATTACACCAAACTGTCTCTTGACTCCCTTTCTCTCCAAGTAGTTTACTATTGGATTGATTATATAGGCAAAGATTATTGCAATTATAACCGATGAAAGTGTGTAGCCAAGGATTGGGAACTTATTAAAGAGTATGTTTATTAAGTAAAAAATAAGTATCCCCAAAAATATTTTTGTGATAAGGCTTAGGTCTATATTTATTCTCTTCTTGCCTTCTATATACCTGTTCCCAATATTTATTAGATAGTATATTGCTAAAAATATTAAAAGAATAGAGAGGATGACAAGGGCATAAATCATAAATCTAGCAGCGTTACCAGATATTTGCTCTAACATAATATCACCTGTTCTTGAACTTTTTCATCCCTTGATTTATTTTTTCCACTACGTAATCACATTCTTCTTTTGTGTTTTCGTGATTTAGTGAAAGTCTTAGCATAGAAAGTGAATCTTCTTCACTTCTTCCTATTGCCCTTAAAACATGAGATGGGTTAATGCTTCCTGCTGCACAAGCAGATCCAGAGGAAACACATATATCAAACATATCAAGATACTGAACCATGGTTTGAGGCTTAGTATTTTTTAAAGTGATATTTATATTTCCAGGAAGTCTATTTTCTCTAGGACCATTTAAAATTATTCCATCTATATTCAAAAGTTTTTCTATTGTATAGTCTCTCAAATCTCTTGTGTAAGATGAATAGTCCTCAATATTATTGTAAGCATCTTCCATTGCTCTTGCAAGTCCAACTATTGATGCAAGATTTTCTGTTGATGCCCTCCTTCCTCTTTCCTGTTCGCCACCATCGAGAAAGTTATCTAGGTCTATTCCTTCTCTAAGGTATAGTACTCCGACTCCCTTAGGTGCGCCAAGCTTGTGACCAGATAAGGAAAGCATGTCTACTCCAATGTCTTTGATTTTAAATTTTATATTTCCTATAGCTTGGACTGCGTCTGTGTGAAATAAAATATTTTTTTCTCTAGCTATTTTTGAAATTTCAGCAAGGGGTTCTATAGTTCCTATTTCATTGTTGACAAACATAATTGAAATAAGTCTTGTGGAATCTTTAATTGAATTTTCAATTTCTCTTAAGTCAACAAAACCTTCTGCATCAACAGAAACAAGACTAGCTTGTCCTCCCCAGCTTTCGATTTTTTTTAGTGAATTTAAAACTGCTGGGTGTTCAATCCTTGATGAGATAAGGTGATTTTCTTGATTGGGTAAGAGTGAACCCTTTAGGGCCCAGTTATCTGATTCAGACCCTGAGGAAGTAAAGTAAATTTCACTTGCCTTTACTCCCAAGAGTTCTGCAATTTTTATTCTTGAATTTTCTATTGCTGCCCTAGATCTTTGACCCAGTGAATAGATAGCCGATGGATTACCATAATTTTCTTTTAAATAAGGAAGCATGGCTTCAAAAACACTGTCTGTGATCCTAGTAGTTGCAGCATTATCCATGTAAATCATAAGGGCCTCACATGTCTGCTAGGGTCATGGACTCCATGACACCTTCGATTTTACCTTGAAGTTTAGATAAGATATCTCTTGTTGCACAATCAGCTTGCTTGCCACAAGCAACATTTTTTCCAAGGTCGCAGCAGGAAAGAGAAATATCTCCCTCAAGGGCATTTATAATTTCTCCAATTGCAATGTTTTGTGGGTCTCTTGCTAAGACATAACCTCCTCCTGCACCCCTAATTGATTTGACAAGGTCTGCCTTTCTAAGAAGGGTGAAGAGTTGTTCCAAATAAGATTCTGAAAGATTTTCATCTTTTGCTATATCCTTTAAGGCTATTGGACCCTTTCCCATATTTTCCTTTAAGTTGTACATGGCCATTAGGCCGTAACGACCCTTTGTAGATAATTTCATCTAATCACCTCTTATAATGGATTAAAAGATCCCTTATCTTCATTGTTTTCTAACATATTTTTTAATGTGTACCAGGATAGGACTGCACACTTTACTCTTGCAGGCAAAGTTGAAATAGATTCAAAGGCAATGGCATCGTCAAGATCTTCCAGCTCATCTGGGTCGTCAATCTCTCCCTTTACCATACCAATAAATTTGTCTGCTCTTTCAATAGCTTCTTCAACTTTTATGCCCTTTACATTGTCACACATAATTGAAGTTGAAGCTTGAGAGATGGCACAGCCGTGACCTGTGTAGGATATATCTTCTATGGTGTCATCTTTAATCTTAACTTCAAGAGTGATTTCATCTCCACAACTTGGATTGTGACCAAGTTCTTTTTTTGTGTAGTCTTCTAACTCTCTCCTGTTGTGTTTGTTCCTGGAGTGTTCCAAGATTAATTCTGTGTAAATATTATCAAGATTCAATTCCTAAAATCCTCCTTACATCTTCAAGATGTTCAACGAAATAATCAATTTCTTCCACTGTGTTATAGATTGCAAAACTTGCCCTACAAGAGAAGTTTGAACCCAAGTACCTGTGAAGAGGTTGAGCACAATGATGACCTGATCTTATGGCAATTCCATAAGTGTCAAGGATTGATGCAACATCGTGAGGGTGAGCTTCTTTAAAATTGAAAGAAATTACTGGGGCCCTGTTCTTGTCACTTGTTGTGTAGACTTCAAGATAGTCTAGTTCTTTAAGTTTGCTATAACAGTAGTCAGTTAAAAATCTTTCGTAGTCGTCAATTCTTTCCATACCGTATTTATTTATAAAGTCAATGGCTGCTGCAAGGTTTACTGCTCCTTCAACATTGGCAGTTCCTGCTTCAAACCTTTGTGGTGCATCTAAGAAAGTTGTGTGGTCTTCGTAGACATATTCAATCATGTCGCCACCAGTAAGGAAGACATCCATCTTGTTTAAGAGTTCTTCTTTACCATAAAGTACACCAATTCCCAAGGCAGAGTACATCTTGTGGCCAGAGAAGGCCATAAAGTCAACGTCAAGTTCACTTACATTTACCTTCCTGTGAGGAACTAGTTGTGCTCCATCAAGAATGATTTTTGCATCAGAATTTTCTCTTGCATACTTTACAATTTTTTCTATATCAGGATTTGTTCCAACAACATTAGATGCTCCTGTGATTGAAACAATCTTTGTGTTCTTGGTAACTTTTTCTTCGATTTCAGAAAATGGAATTTGCATATCATCGTCAACATATAAAAATTTTAACTTTGCTCCAGTTTTCTTGCAAACTTCTTGCCAAGGCACAAGGTTGGAGTGGTGTTCCATAATTGAAATTACAATTTCATCGCCCTCTTTTAAGTTGTTTAGTCCATAAGAGTAAGCGAGAAGGTTTAAGGCTTCAGTTGCATTTCTAAGAAATACAACTTCTGATGCCTTCCTTGCTCCAATAAAGTCTGCTATCTTTTGTCTTGCATCTTCGTAAACTTCTGTTGACTTCATTGCAAGATAGTGGGCTCCCCTGTGAGGGTTTCCATTTTCACTTTCGTAAAAGTTTTTTATATTATCAATAATTTCTCTTGGTTTTTGTGTTGTTGCACCATTGTCAAGATAAATTATTGGCTTTCCATTGGATTTTAAATTTAAAAAGGGAAACTCTTTTCTAATTTCTTCTATTTCGTTTTTAGTAAACATTTAATTTCCTCTCTTTATAATCTCTCTAACTGCTTCCCAAACTTCGTCCTTTAACTTTTCATCTCCTAGGGCATCAATAGCTCCAGAGAACTTGGACTCAACTATTAGGGCTTCTGCTTCTTCATAGCTTATACCCCTAGACATTAGATAAAAAATTTGATTTCCATCAAGCTTACCAGAACTAGATGCGTGGTTACCAACAACATCATCTTCATGAGCAAGCATTAGGGGAACTGAGATTGAGTGAACTGTATCATCAAGTAGGATTGAATATTCTTCTTCAGAACCCACTGCACCCTTAGCACCTTCTATAAATTGAAGGTTTGACTTAAAGTTCTTTGATGACCTACCCTTTAAGGCTCCATTAACTAAGATGTCTGACTCAGTCTTCTTGCCCCTGTGAATCATGTCATAGTTCATGTTGATGTACTCATCCTTTTGACCAAAGTAAATTGAATTTACATGGCCTTCAGAGTATTCGCCAATTAATTCACACTTGTAGTTTGTGTAAAGTCTAGCTGATCCAAGTTCATATTGGTGGACGCTGACTTTTGCATGGTCTTCTGTATAAACTCCAATAGATTCAAGAACTAGGGACTTGTCATCATCTCTTGCTATTACAAAAACTTCGACTTCAGAGTTTTCTTTTGCAAGGACTTTTATAACAGTATTCCTAAATTTTTCACTGCTGCCACAAGATGTGTAATCGAGGACAACTTTTAATTTTGAATCTTTTTCTGCAACTATGTGATGAAGGTCAAAGAGTTCAGAATATTCATCGTCAAGTTCAAATAACTTGAAGGCTTCTTCTGTCTTTCCTTCTTCACTTGTGTAGGACTTGTAATAGTTTAGGTATTTCCTATTTAAATCTAAGGCGTCATTTGATATGCCGTACTTAATATTTTCAAATTCAGAAATTTCTCCTGGATTATCTTCTCCTACTTCTCTATATAAGACCCCTTTAATTTGGGGAATTTCTATTTCTGCTTCATTTACCCTTAAGAAATCAAAAGTCTTAAAGGCAATTTCATTTCCTATTAATTTATTCATCTTTCACCTACCCAATTGCTCCAACAAGTTCAAGATTAATTAAGTTATTCATCTCAACTGCGTATTCCATAGGAAGTTCCTTAGCTATTGGCTCAGCAAAACCTCTTACTACCATTTCCTTGGCCTCTTGTTCAGAGATACCCCTGGACATTAGGTAGAAGATAACTGAGTCGCTAATCCTTCCGATTTTTGCTTCGTGTCCAATATCAATATTATTGTTTTCAATTTTAATTGTAGGAATAGTGTCTGATCTTGACTTATTATCAAGCATCAAGGACTCACAAGATGTTGCGTTCTTTGCGCCAACAGCATTTTCTTTTATTTCAACAAGTCCCCTGTAAATTGCAATCCCACCAGATTTTGAAATTGATTTTGTATTTACAGTTGAAGTAGTGTGTGGTGCTGCGTGAACAACTTGTGCTCCAGTGTCAAGATTTTGTCCTTCACCTGCAAAGGAGATACCAGTGAATTCACTAGATGCATTTTCTCCCACAAGGATTGACGCTGGGTAAAGCATGGAAACTTTTGAACCAAAGGATCCTGAAACCCATTCGATCTTTCCATCTTTTTCAACGATTGCCCTCTTGGTGTTGAGGTTGTACATATTTCTTGACCAGTTTTCTATTGTTGAATACCTAAGAGTTGCGCCTTCTCCAACAAAAAGTTCAACTGCACCTGCGTGTAGGTTTATAACATTGTACTTTGGAGCAGAGCAACCTTCTATAAAGTGACAGTAGGCTCCCTCTTCTATAATAATTAGTGTGTGTTCAAATTGTCCTGCGCCTGGAGCATTAAGTCTAAAGTAAGATTGTAGAGGTATATCTACGTTTACTCCCTTTGGCACATATACAAAGGATCCACCAGACCATACTGCATAGTGAAGGGCTGCGTACTTGTGAAGATTAGGTGTGATACACTTGCTAAAATATTTTTTTACAATTTCAGGATATTCTTTAAGTCCTGTTTCAAAGTCTGTATAAATTACACCTTGGTCTGAAAGATATTTTTGGATGGAGTGGTAAACAACTTCAGAGTCGTATTGAGCTCCAACACCAGAAAGCATGGATTCTTTTTCTGCTTCAGGAATTCCAAGCTTGTCAAAAGTATCCCTAATTTCATCAGGAACATTTTTCCAGTCGTCAGACATATCTGCATCTGGTCTTATATAAGTTGTGATTTCATCCATGTCAACTTCAGAAAGATCTGGACCCCATTTTGGATTTTCTTTTTCGTTAAAGATCTTAAGAGCCTTAAGTCTACTTTCAAGCATCCATTCTGGTTCGTCCTTTTCAGCAGAAATTTGTCTTACAATTTCTTCTGTAAGTCCCTTCTCAGTCTTTGACCTAAATGTGAATTTATTTTTAATGTCATAGACCCCACGGTCCATGTCTTCTACATAAGTTTTTTCTACCTTCTTAACCAAATTATTTCACCTCTTCTCTTATCCAGTTAAATCCTTCTTTTTCGATTTTATCGATTAGAGAAGCGTCTCCTTCTTTTACAATTTCACCATCTAATACAACGTGAACAAAGTCAGGTTTAATGTTGTCGATTAACTCCTTGTGGTGAGTGATAATTAAAACTGCATTGTCCTTGTTTAAATATTTTTCAATACCACTTGATACAATTCTTGTTGCATCAACATCAAGACCCGAGTCTGTTTCATCAAGAATAGCAAGCTTAGGCTTTAACATTAACATTTGAAGAATTTCGTTTTTCTTTTTTTCTCCACCAGAGAAGCCTACGTTTAAATATCTCTCTGCGTAAGAAGAATCCATTTTTAATTCTTCCATTTCCTTCTTAATTTCTTTTTTAAATTTTAAAATTGAAATTGTCTTGTCTTCCTTTAAAGACTTTGCAGTCCTAATAAAGTTTTCTACAGAAATTCCCGGAACTTCTTCTGGAGTTTGGAAGGACATAAATAGTCCCTTGTTTGCTCTCTTGTCTGTAGTAAGATCTGTTATGTCTTCACCATCTAAGAAGATCTTTCCGCTTGTTACATTGTAAACAGGATTGTCCATGATTACATTGGCAAGAGTAGATTTACCAGAACCATTTGGTCCCATGATTACGTGAACTTCGCCGTAATTAATTTTCAAATTTATATTTTTTAAAATTTGCTTTTCCTCTACGCCTGCGCTTAAATTTTCTATTCTCAATAACTCTGTCATACTTCCTCCATTTATTAAAAATAATTCATACAAAATTACTATGTTTTTTCTATTAACTATAATAACACAAGTTTTTTAATTAGCAAGTAATTATTGCAAATAAAAAAACTAGGCTTAACCTAGTTTTATGAAAGCATAAATGCCGACTCTATGTGATTGATTTCCTTCTCATTAAAATAAACTTCAATTATGTCAAAGCGAACCATAATATCAAAAAGCCCCTTTGCCATAATGTAAGCTGTTGCTGTTTGAATAATATTTTGCATCTTGTATTCTGTCACAGCTTCATAAGCATCTCCATACTTTCTAGAGTTACGCGACTTCACTTCTACAAAGACAAGTTCATCCTTGTCACGTGCAATAATATCTATTTCTGTTCCAAGGGCGCGATAATTTCTATCTAATATAAGGTAGCCCTTTTCTTCTAAAAATTTTGTGGCAATATCTTCCCCACGATTTCCGAAAAATAAATTATGTCCTACCATGATTTTATATTCTTTAAAAAAGTTTTTCTGTGCATGTCACTTGGACCGTAAGCTTTAAGAGCTTCTCTGTGATATTTTGTTGCGTAACCCTTGTGCTTTTCAAGTCCATATTGGGGATATTCTTCTGCCCACTTCTTGCAGAGATTGTCCCTGTAGACCTTCGCAACAATAGATGCACAGGCAATGGAGTAGCAAGACTCGTCACCCTTAACTATTGCCTTTTGAAAAATTCCAGTTTGAATAGTTTCAGCATCAATTAATACACAGTCAGCTTCGATTTTATTATTTTCACTGTCTCTTAAATTTTCAAGAGCGTTGATCATGGAGATGTGGGTCGCCATCCTAATATTTACCTTATCAATTATGTCAGCATTTGCCCTGCCAATACCAACTGCAATTGCAGATTCTAAAATTTTTAAGTAGAGTGCCTCTCTCTTCTTGGGAGATAATTTTTTGGAGTCATTTACCCCCTCAATGTATTCTCCCCTTGGCATAATTACTGCGCAGGAAACTACGTCGCCAAAGAGACATCCCCTGCCAACTTCATCTATACCGCAAATATTTTTGTAGCCCTTTTCATAATATTCTTCTTCAAAATTATAAAAACTCATCAGGAACCTCCAATGTAATCCTTCCAAGGATTCCCTTCCTAAATTCATCTAGGATAATGCCAGAAACTTTTTCGTAGTCGATGTAGCCACCACGCATTAGGGCTCCCCTCTTACTTCCAATTTCATCCATGATTTCAATTCCAGTCATGTCATGGATATCTTGAAGCTTGTATCTTTCTTCTAAAGAAGAAGGAGCAATTTCCTTTAACTTTTCTATTAATCTCAAGGCAAGAGTTTCCCTGTCCATGATTTCATCTTTTATGGCACCAGTGAAGGCAAGATTAAGTCCAACCTTATCTTGGAACTTTGGCCAAAGAACCCCTGGTGTGTCAAGAAGGTGGAGCTTGGGATGAATCTTTATCCACTGGTTGACCTTGGTAACTCCTGGCCTGTTTCCAGTTTTGGCTGACCTTGTGCCTGATATTGAATTGATAAAAGTTGACTTGCCTGAGTTCGGAATCCCAACAATCATAGCACGTAGTGGTCCCTTGTTAAGGCCCTTGTCTTCAAATTTTTTTATTTCTTCTGCCATTAGTTCTTCTGACTTATTTACAACGAGACCAACATTGGGTTTCATTGCATTGTAGGAGATGGCAAAGTTGTTCTCATCAGTTAGTCTATCCATCCAAAGGTCGTTTAACTTAGGATCAGATAGGTCTGACTTGTTAAAAATAAGAAGTCTCTTTTTGTTTTTTAAGAGGTCATCAAAGAGAGGATTTCTACTTGAGAAGGGGATTCTGGAATCTATAATTTCTATTACAAAGTCAACGAGCTTTAACTTCTTCTCAATATCCTCTATGGTCTTCTTCATGTGACCAGGGTACCAGTTAATATTCATTTAATCACCAAATAAAACCTTATCTAAAATTTTTATTGCGCCATCATGGTTGTTGTCATAATCAGAAACCACATCGGCAACTTCCTTTAAGACATCAACAGCATTTATCATGGCAAAGCCAAGTCCAACATTTTCTACAAGCATCTTGTCGTTGGAGTCGTCGCCAATTGCTGCAACTTCTTCTAGTTTTATATTCCTATTTTCTGCATACTTCTTTACGCCGAAAAACTTGTCCCCATTCTTTTGAAGGATTTCCAGCATCCACTTTGGATGTCTCTTTATCTTCATAAGATGGAAGTTGAACTTGTCATCTCCAATTCCATCTTTTATATTCCTTCTAAGTTCAACTAAGTCGTCGTGACTTCCTGCAAAAACAATTGAAAGAGGATAACCTTCAAAATCATCAAAGTTATCAAGTCCAAGATTTCTTCCCCTAAAGGCATCCACATAAGTCCCTTCAAGAGAATTAAAATTCTTTTTCTTGTATAGGAGGTCAATCCCATCTTCCCTCTCAACATGGATTGTGGAGTAGACCTTGTCATTCTTGTCAAAGGACATAATTAAATCTACATCTTCCTTTGACATGGGATTTACAAATTCAAGTTTTCCAGTTTTGTTATTCTTAATAATATTTCCATTGTTGCAAATCAAATCTATCTCAAGATCTTCGCCCACAAATCTGTGAGCAGTGTAGAATTCTCTTCCAGTTGCAACCACGGGAATAATATTATTAGCTTTTAATTTTTCCACAAAGGGCCTAAAGGATTCTGTCATCACCTTATCGCTTGTTAAGAGAGTTTCATCTAGGTCCATTGAAAGCATTTTAATCATAAATCACCTTTTTTCTTCAGCTTAATTATACGTTAAACTTAAAGACAATTACGTCGCCATCTTCAACGACATAGTCCTTTCCTTCACTTCTAATAAGTCCCTTGTCCCTAGCATTTGCCATTGAGCCAGAGTCAACAAGGTCTTGGTAGGAGATTGTGTCTGCCTTAATAAATCCTCTTTCCATATCTGTATGAATTTTTCCAGCAGCAACTGGTGCCTTGGAACCCTTTTTAACTGTCCAAGCCCTAGTTTCCATTTCTCCAGTTGTGATAAAGGAAATTAGACCAAGGAGCTTGTAGCTTGACTTAATCAACTTATCAAGACCTGATGAGTCAAGACCAAGCTCTTCTAAGAATAATTCCTTTTCATCTTCATCAAGGGCAGCTATTTCTGATTCAATTTCTGCAGAGATAACTACAACTTCGTCGCCAGTTTTTTCTGCGTATTCTCTTACTGCCTTTACATACTTATTGTCATCCTTAGTTAGTTCACTTTCTGCAACGTTACAAACATAGATAACAGGTTTTGCACTAAGAAGGGAATAGTTCTTGATAATTTTCTTTTCTTCCTCATCAAGTTCAACTTCTCTTGCAGACCTTCCTTCTTCAAGGGCAGTCTTAATTTTTTCTAAAAGGTCTCTTTCTTTTGCAAGATTTTTTTCAGCTCTTGCTTTTTTTGCAACCTTTCCATACCTATTTTCAACTTGCTCAAGGTCAGAGAAAATTAATTCTAGGTTTATATTTTCAATGTCACGCAAAGGATCAACTGAACCATCAACGTGAATAATGTTTTCGTCGTCAAAACATCTTACAACGTGGACAATGGCATCAACTTCACGGATATTTGATAAAAATTGGTTGCCAAGTCCTTCCCCCTTGCTGGCTCCCTTAACAAGTCCAGCAATGTCATAAAATTCTATATTAGTGTAGATAATTCTTTGTGAGTTATTTAATTTTGAAAGAACTTCTAGTCTTTCATCAGGCACATTTACAACCCCAACATTTGGCTCAATTGTTGCAAAGGGATAGTTTGCAGCTTCTGCTCCAGCACTTGTTAGGGCATTAAATAAAGTAGACTTACCAACGTTAGGTAGTCCCACGATTCCAAGTTTCATTTAAAAACCTCCATTCAAAGTAAAATTATATCACAAGCCACTTTTTAAGTCATTTTATTTTAATTAGTCTTAGTCCTCAACTTGTAAAATTTTTATAAAGTCATAAGTTTTTGTAAAGTTGTAAATTTTTATTAATCCACAAATTTCTACTAAGTCATAGTTTTCTATGAAGTCCTAGCTTTCTATAAAGTCATAAATTTTTACTAGCTTGTGAATATACAATAAGTTATAAAATATAAAAATTTGAAATGGTTTTGCTTCAATCTTTTCTATTATTTAGCTAAGATGGGCTTACTAATCTTTTATTTAAATATTTTTTATTGTATAATGAGTTTATTAATTATTAAAGAGGTGAATAGTATGAGTGCCATCGTCATAAATGACCTGACAAAGGGCAAGGGTAAAGATAAAGTTTTACAAAAATTAAATCTTGAAATCCTTGAAGGAGAATTCTTCTCCCTACTTGGAACTGAAAAATCTGGAAAGACTACTCTTGCAAGAATTATAATGGGATTTTTAAAACCTAATAGTGGATCTATTAAGGTTTATGATATGGATTCATTTAAAGAATCAAAAGAAATAAAAGAAAGCGTGTCTCTTGTGCCAGAAGATATGATCTTCGATTCAAAAATCAAGTCCTTCGCACTATTAAAAAAGACACTTAATGCACACAACCTATCCAACACAGAAGACATTGACATCCTCTGTGATTATTTTGAATTTAATTCAAACTTAAGGGTTTGTGACTTGAGAGACAGGGAGAGAAAACTCTTAGCTATTATTAACGCCCTAATTATTAAGCCAAGACTTTTAATCTTAGACAATCCTTCTAAGTTTTTAGATGACAAGGACATTGACAGACTCTTCTCTCATGTGAAGAAATTAAATGAGCAAGAAAACCTAACAGTTTTACTCCTATCTGAGTCACTAAGAGAGGCAAAAAAATATTCTGCTCGTATTGCCTACCTATCTGATGGTAAGGTTCAAGACATTGAGTACAACAATGTAAAGGCAGCTGGAGATAAGGTCCTAAAAATTGATTCCTACAGGGGCAATTTAAATTACTTTACTTCCATTGGGGCAAGAATTATCAAGGACGAAGAAGACGAAACTATCCTTTACTTCGATGGTCCTCTTCCAGAACTTTCAAAAGTTATCTATGAAGAAGGTTTAGAAAATTATATTCTTGAAGATGCTGAGCTAAGCGACAAGGTTGAAGCTTACTACAAGGGAGAAAATGCAAAACTTCCAAGAAGAAAGCCTGAAGCTCCAGTGGAATCTAAGGACATCAAGCTAGAAGAAACTTCTACAATAGAAGCAGATACTATTAATGGAGTAAGTGAAGCTACTATTAAGCTGGACCAAGCTGATAACAACTTCAATAGTGTTGAAGGCATAAGCGAAGATGAAATGGAAAAAGATACAGTCCACAACACAAAGACAAACCTCTTCGTTGATGAAGAGTATTCTGAAAAAGTTCTTGGAGAAAATCCAAAGACTCCTCAAGGAGAAGTTCTTGATCCTCCAAAGGAAGAAAAAACTTCTGGCGACACAATAGTATTTGATACCTCTAATGAAGGCATCTTCAATGCAAGTGAAGAAACAAAGCTAAAGGAGGACAAAGATGATATTTAATATGGAATTTAAATCAAACTTTGCAAAGATGATCTCTTGGGCCATTGTCCTAATAATTTTACTGGGACTTATGCTTGCCTTTTATCCTTTCCTTGCAGAGTCACAAATGAATTCGCTCTTTAATTCAGTTTTAGAAAGTTTTAACGAGCCGACAAAAAATATCTTGGGCTTTTATGAAGGCATGGATATAGTAAACATTGGCGACTATCTTGCCCTAGTTTACCACTATCTTGGAATATTAATTTTTGTATTTGCAATGCAACTTGGAGCTAACTCCCTTGCAAAGGAACAATCTTCAGGTAACATTGAATATATTTATTCAAACCCAATTTCTAAATCAGAAATTGTAACTGGAAAGTTCACAGCAAATATTTTAATTTATATTTTATTCTTAATAATAATGGCCCTTGCAAGTTTTGGACTTGTGCTTGGAGTTTCTTCTCTTGGAAGCGACACTCCACAAGTTACAAGCTTTGAAATTATTGAAGGACTTGTAAAAGTTTTCGTTGGACTACTTGGCTCTGGCCTTGTCTTTATGTCCATTGGATTCTTCTTCTCTTCAATGTCTAAGTCAGCCCTACATCAAGATGCAGTATCTGCACTTTTTGTATTCCTTCTTGTACTACTTACAATTGTAGGAAAAGTTATTGGCGACGTCTTCGGAATGGTAGTTACTTACTTCCCTAACGAAGCCTTTAGACCTTATAGTTTTGTCAGCGCAAACCTAAACCTATTTGGCCTAATAGCAAATGCAGTGATATTTATCTTGATGATAGTATTAACTTACTCTATCTATTCAAATAAAGAACTTAAATATTAATTTTAAAAACTATCTTGGATGACCAGGATAGTTTTTTTTGCGCTCAAAATTATTTTTCATAAATTTTAATTTTAAAAATTTGTCAGAATTATTATCTCTATCACGAATATATAAGTGAAGGAGGAAATATGGATAATAAAGACTTGATAGAAAGGCTAAAAAAGAAAGATGAAGATGCCCTTTATATATTTATTGAAGAATATGGAAAAATATTAAAAGGTGTTATTTCAAAAACACTTTGGAAATATCCAAACCTCTGGGAAGAAGCTATGAATGATGCTCTCTTAAGTATATGGCAAAATATAGAATACTTTGACCCAAGTAGGTCCATTTTTAAAAATTGGTGTGCCCTTGTTGCGAAATACAGAGCCATAGATATTCTTAGAAAAGAAATTAAATTTGAAAGCCTTAGACTAGATGAAGATTCAAAAACTGTAGATTCAGATTTATATTCAAATCTAGAAATAGAAGAAATTCTTTCACTTTTAAATGATGAAGATAAAAAACTTTTTGAAAATATTTTTATCCATGGCCTTTCCTATAAAGAGGCAGCATCAAAGCAAAATATTTCCACAGCAAATGCCTATAAAAAAGTTAGCAGAGGAAGAAATTTTTTAAAAAAATGGAGGAAAAGTTTTTATGAAAAATAATATTTATGATGAGTTAAACGATATGAAAATTGAATACGAAGAAATTCCTCTTAATGATTTCGAAAAAGAAAAACTCAAAAAAACTGTGAGATCATTAAAAATAAAAAACAAGAAAAATAAGTTTAATAAAAGAATTGTAGCAATAGCAGCATCTCTTATATTGATTTTAGGAATAACAAACCACACATCTGGTGGTTATGTATTGGCAAAGACAAAAGAAGTAGCAAGTAATTTTAAAATTACTTTATCTGATGCCATGGGATTGTCAAGGGAAGTTGATGAGTACAGCGTAAATTTAAACGAAGCTTTTGAAATAAATGGAAAAAAATATATTCTAGATAAATTTATCATTGAAGATAACAATTTATACACAGTTATTTTAAGCCTAAATGACTCAGAAAAAATACCCTCTGGAGAAGTTAACTTAACTGAACTTAAAGTTAATGGCAAGAAAAATAATATTCTTAGTTCTACTGGCTCTGCCTATACTTTACCTGAAGATGAAAAAGTAAATGTCTATACTCTTAAATATGATTTAGAAGAATCATTGCCAAAAGAAGGCAAAGTTAATTTAGAATTTTTCTTCGATGAGTTTTTAGGAAACAAGAAAAAAATTAGTCTCTCAACAAATATAGATATGTCACAAATGAAATTGAAAAAAAATCTTATAGCAAAGGACTTTACTATTCCAGATACTAATAATATTGTCATTGAAAGCTTTACTACAAGCCCAGCTTCACAAAAAATTGTATTGACCTATCCTGACACCGAAGATGGATATATTTATTCAATAAAAGCCAGAGATTCTAAAAATAGGTTTGTATATTTTGAAACTCGTGAAGCAGAGAAAAATAAATCCAACCTATACTTTTCACCAGTCATTAGCAAAGTTACTGCCGATGAACTTTTAAATGAAATAAAAACGCTAAGATGCCAATTATACAGAGTGACAGTTCACAGCTATGGCAACAGAGAAATCCCTATTGGAGAAGAAGCAATTGGCGACGAATTTACTCTCACTTTAAAATAAAATTTTATATTAAATCATAACCACCGGCTAAGCCGGTGGTTTGTTTTGCCCCTATAAGGGGCTGTTACCGGCAGCATTCCATGCTTTGAACTTTCTTTCTCGTGCACCAATTTTCACAGCTGGTGCTAAAGCACCTTATTTTTGCTTTTGTTTACTTGCTCACCCGTGAACAGGTCTACAAATTCCTTTATGCTTATTCGATCTGCCATGTAATCTTCTTTTAATTGATTTTTTATATATTCTTGTATCTTTTTCGCATTCTTTCCTGCTGTATCTACGTAATATCCTCTACACCAAAAGTGTCTATTCCCATATTTGTATTTTAAATTTGCATGCCTATCAAATATTATTAGACTACTTTTCCCTTTTAAATATCCCATTGTTTGAGATTTGCTGTATTTCGGTGGAATTTCCAACAACATATGAATATGGTCTGGACAGCATTCTGCTTCTATTATATTTATTCCTTTTCTGTCACATAAATCCCTTAATATTTTTCCTATATCTTGTTTTAACCTTCCATAAATTACTTGTCTTCTATATTTTGGAGCAAATACTACGTGATACTTACAATTCCAGGATGTATGTGATAAACTATTTTTATCCATTTTAGGATACCTCCCTTTTCTATTTATGCTACTGCCAGTAACATTAATAGTTTATCACGGGAGGTTTTTTGCTTTAAGCTAAAGCTTTATTTTTCTACCACCAGCATAGCTGGTGGTTTATTCATGCTGAAGCGTACAACAAAAAGTCCTACTCTTTCTTGAGTAGGACTTTTTAATGTTATTTATGAAATTTATGCAATTTTTTCTACTTGCTTTACTCTTGTCACACTTGTTACTTCTACATTGTTTTCTTCTTCAATCTTTTCATTGTAGATCCTATTTAGTTCTTCTTCCGTAACTTCACTTGGAAGAATATCTAGGACAACCTTGCCCTTGTTGAGCATTATAATTCTGTCAGAGTAGTCAATGGCATTCTTTAAGTTGTGAGTGATCATTAGTGTTGTGATTTTTTCCTTCTTGATAAGGTCATTGGTCTTATCCATTATTATTTTAGAAGTCTTTGGATCAAGGGCTGCTGTGTGTTCATCAAGTAAGAGAATTTTTGGCTTTTTCACTGTTGCCATGAGTAAGGAGAGTGATTGTCTTTGTCCTCCTGATAAAAACTTTACTTGAGTCTTTAATTTGTTTTCAAGTCCAAGATCAATAGACTTTAGCTTTTCAATAATTTTATCGTTGTTGTTCTTGTCGATTAACCTCTTGAAGGTGAACTTGTGACCCTTCTTAAAGGCCATAGACATATTTTCTAAAATATTTAGACTTTGGCAAACTCCCTTTGATGGATCTTGGTTTACCTTTCCGATGTCTATTGCCCTCTTGTCTTCAGATAATTTTGCAATGTCCACATCTCCTAAGATGATTTCTCCTGAGTCAGGGTTAAGTGAACCTGAGATCATATTAAAAAGTGTAGACTTGCCACAACCATTAGGTCCTAAAATTGCAACACACTTATTTTCTTCTATATCAAGGGAGAAATTATCAAAAATTTGATTTTCTTCTTCCATTCCCTTGTAAAAAGTTTTTGATAAATTTTTAATTCTTAGCATTTTCTTCCCTCTTTCCTTTTAAAACAGATAGTCCCTTTGAAGAAACATTATTGTAAACTATGAAGAATACTACGATGATTGCAGTTATTCCCTTTAAATCACTTGGAGCAAGTCCTAGGTAAAGGGCGATTCCATAGATGATCCTGTAAATTATTGCACCAATTATGGCTCTTGTTGTCCTATTTAAAAAGTTTGCATTCTTTAAGAAGGCATCGCCAATTATAACTGATGCAAGTGCTGATACGATTATGGCTTGTCCCATTGTTATGTCTGCATAACCATTGGACTGTGCCATCAAAGCTCCAGCAAGTGCTGCAAGTGCATTGGATATTACAAGACCAATTGCAATGTACTTGTCTGGATTTTTACCAAGGGACTTAACAAGAGTTTCATTGTCCCCTGTTGCCAAAAGAAGGTAGCCCTTCTCAGTTTTTAAAAACCAATCAAGAATTAATTTTATAACAAGTGTTATTATTGTAAGAATTAACATCTTAGGAAGGCTTTCAAAAAGTTGAAATATAGTTTTGTAATCGAAAAAAGTAACATTTGGCGTACCAGTAATTCTTAGGTTCACTGAATATAAAAATGTCATTGTTAGGATCCCTGCTAAGATAGCTTGGATCTTAAACTTTCTAAATAAAATATATGTGATGTAGCCTCCAAGTCCTCCTGCTGCAAGTGAAACCACCATAGCAAGCACAGGATTCATGCCAAGTGTCAACATCTTGGCAAAGGCAAAGGCCCCCAGTGGGAAAGTCCCTTCCACTGACATGTCAGGGAAATCTAAAATTTTAAAGGTTATTACAACTCCTATTGTCAATATGGAAAATATAAGTCCCATGACAATGGATTCCATTATTACTGAATTCAACTTTTTCCTCCTAATTTGTTTTAATTATTTTTCATCTATTCAACTACTTTTGCATTATCCATTAAGTTCTTATCATTTTCTAGGCCAAGAGCTTCAGCAGTTTTCTTGTTAACAACTTTGCTTGTGTCAGATGAGAATAAAACTGGAACATCTTTTACAGCCTTGCCGCCAAGGATATCACTTGCCATGCCTGCTGCCTTCTTGCCAAGGTCAACATAGTCAACTCCTGCACTTACAAGAATCCCATTTTCAACTGGTCCTTCTTCTGAGGCAAAGGAAGGGATCTTAGCAGCCTTTAGTGACTCTGCAATTATTGTTGATGCAGATGAAACTGTGTTGTCTGTGATTGACATGAAGATGTCTATCTTTGGTTCAATTGTCTTTATAGCTGTTGATACGTCGTTAATATTGTTTACTCCAACTTCCACAACGTTAAGTCCAAAACCATCTGCAGCCTTCTTTAGTTCTTCGATTTGGAATTTTGAATTGGCTTCATTTGTTGAGAACATAACTCCAATGTTTTTAATATTTGGGAAGATCTTGATCATTTCTTCTAGTTGAGCTTGCATTGAGAAGTAATCAGAAACTCCTGTTATATTTGCTTCAGGTTCTTCCAAGTTTTTAACTAGGTCTGCAGATGCTGGATCTGTAACTGCGTTAAAGATAATTGGAACTTCCTTTTCACCGTTCTTTGCTCCTTGAGCAGCTGGTGTAGCAATTGCGTAAATTAAATCAACTTTCTTGTCTTGGAAGGACTTAATAATTGATGGGACAACTGTTAAGTCTCCATTGGCATTCTTTGTAATAATTTCTACATCAGGGTTTGTCTTTTTAAGTTCATCTTCAAAACCCTTTCTAGCTCTTTCAAGAGCAATATGGTCGGCAATTTGAATTATGCCAACTTTTTTGCCACCACTTGTTTCTGTAGAAATTTCTACTTTTGAATTTCCACTATTTTCAGTCTTGCCACAAGCCGCAAGGACAAGGGCCATCATAAGTAAAACAAACAACTTTCTAAATTTCATAAAAAACCTCCATAAAATAAAAAAAGTCTTTCATCCACATTGGGACGAAAGACTGACTTCGCGGTACCACCCGATTTTATAATCTAAAAGATTACCTCACTTTAAGGTCTAACAACCTCTAGCCTCAGATAACGGTGGCTTCCGTACTTGCCTACTAACTTCAACAAATAAGCTTTAGAGTGTATGTTAAATTTCCGTGTATTGCCTTTCACCAGCCGGCAACTCTCTTAAAATCACTAAAAATTCTTTTTTCTCTTTCAACGCTTCAATTAAATTACATTTAGTATATTCTGCTAGCAGAACAAAGTCAAGTCTTTTTTTTATAATTTCGTCCAAAGTTTTTATTTAATTTTTATTTTGCTTATATCAGTGAGATTTTTATTTTAAAATTTCTGCATCCTTAAGATTTTCATTACTTAAATCAAGTCCAAGAGCTTCAGCAGTTTTGCCGTTGATCTTTTTCTTTGAAGTCTTGTTGTCTTCTCCGTGAAGATTTTTTATGTCTTCTCCCTTTAGGATTTTTATTGCTATCTCTCCTGCTTGCCTTCCATGTTCATAGTAGTCAACACCTTCACTCATTAGAAGTCCCTTAGACACTTGACCTTCTTCAGCAGAAAGTGATGGGATCTTGTCCTTTAATAAATTTTCTGCAAGGACTGGGCCAGCAGAGGCAACTGTGTTGTCAGTAAGTGCGTAGTAGGCGTCAATCTTTTCTGTGAGAGTTGAAAGGGCTTGGCCAATATCGTTGATGTTATTGATTCCAACACTTTCAAGTTTAAGTCCAAGTTCATCACAAGCTTTTTCTAAATTTTCAACTTGTATCTTTGAGTTAACTTCGTTAGTTGAGAAAATTGTTCCAATAGTCTTTACATTTGGATAAATCTTTAAGAAGGATTCTAGTTGGTCCTTTGCAGAAACTGCATCGTTAACTCCTGTGATGTTTGTAATTTTATCTGGCGATTCAATTAGTCCTGCTTCCACTGGGTCTGTAACTGCTGAATAAATAATTTTTTTATTTGGAAGTGCAGTTTTTGCTCCTTGGGCAGCTGGTGTTGAGATTGCGTAAACTAATTTATATTCATCTCCTTGGAATTTCTTTGGTGCAGTTGTAGCTAGTGCTTGATCACCTTGTAGGTTTTCAACATCAACTTCTACGTCAAGTCCTTCTTCCTTTAGTCTATCTTGGAAACCCTTTAGGGCATTGTCAAGAGACACGTGCTCAATATATTGGATAGCTCCAATTTTTATTTTTTCTCCACTTCCTTTTTCTGTTTTCTTATCACCTGCACATCCAACAAGGGAAAGTGCAAGGGCACCTACTGCAATAACTTTTACCATTTTCTTTAAATTTTTCATTTTGTCCTCCAAAAATTTTATTTAAAATAATAAAAAAATCCTTCACCCCATATAGGGCGAAGGATTCGCGGTACCACCTAAATTCGAAATAAAAATATTTCCTCTTTAAAGATCTAACAATCTCTAGTCTATGGTAACGGAGACTTCCGTGAAGATCTACTATAATTCAATCCTCATGCTTTAGAGTGAATATATGACATCAACTCATCTGTGGGCTCTCACCATCCCCACTCTCTTTAAGACTCATTAAATATCTTTTTCTCTTTCATGGCATTTATTATTTTATTAAATGAGATTATAGACTCTTAAAAATTTTTTGTCAATACGAATTTTAATTTTTATTTTTAATGTAAATTTTCAATTTATCCTTTTTTCTTAGAAAGAATATCAATAATAAAGCCAGTTATGAGATAAACTACAATGACAAAAATGTTGTTTTTTATTGTTGTAGGACTCAAGCTTCCTGTCTTGTAATAAATGAATCCATCAAAAATTATCGTAAAAAGTAACAGAATAAATAAGTCTTTAATTCTTTTTTTTAACATTTAAATCACCTTAAAATAAATTTTAATTTTCTTTTTTATTTTTTATTTTTTCTATGACAAAGTAAGTTAATATATATAAGGCAAAAGCTATTAAAGCAATTTTTAATTTTTGTCCCTCATAAGATCCAAACCTATAAATAAAAAAACTTCTCACAGAAAACAAATAAAAGTATAAGACCAAAGCAGATCTAATATAGGCTTTCATCTCACTCATTTCTCCTTGATATCACATAAACTACAAAGCAGGTAATTAAGAAGACCCCAATTACAAAAATATACTTGTAAATTAAGTCTGAAATAATGATTTCAGAAGTAAAGTACCTGTAAACGTCAAAGGCCCCCATAATAACTAGTAAGATAAATAAATTTCTAAGTTGATGATTTCCCATTTTAATCTCCCTTTTGCACTTTAGAGAAAATAAAATCCCAGACAAGATAAGTCACAAGTAATAATGCGTACATTTTTAATACACGAACATCTAAGCTACTTGTTTTGTAATAAATAAACCCATTAGCTATAAGCATAAAAGATATTAAAATAAATTTCTAATTCTATCCTTTAACATTTAAACCAGCCTTAAATAAATTTAAAATTTAAAACTTGGAGCCATTACTCTCTTATGCTCAGAATTCTTATGCATCCTGTCAATTTTTTCTTTTATCTCAGGCTCTGGAGTTTTTTCTCCCCTAATGTAGGCATCAAGAACTTCATAAGTAAAGCCCATTTCATCTTCGTCAGTTTGTCCTGCCCAAAGACCTGCTGATGGTTTTTTATTTATTACAAAGTCAGGAAGTCCAAGTTCCCTTGCAACTTTAAAGATATCTGTCTTTAAAATATTTGCTATTGGCATGATGTCTGCTCCAGAGTCGCCGTATTTTGTTGAGTAGCCAAGATACCATTCGCTGGCATTTGATGGGCCAAGCACAAGATAGCCAAGATCTTGTGCATAGTAATAAAGTGTTGTCATCCTAAGTCTTGGCTTGATGTTTGACCTTGCCATCCTCTTTTCTGATGTGAAGGAGGCCTTCATTAGTTCTTCAAAAGTTTTTGTAAGGTCAATTGTCTTTGTCTCAAGGCCAAGAGCTTCAGCAACTTTTAGAGCATCTTCCCTATCCTTGTCAATGCTGTCGCAAGGCATAATTAGTCCAAGAGAATTGTCTGGAAAAACTCTTTTTGCAAGAGCAGCAACTACTGCTGAGTCAATTCCTCCTGATAGACCAAAGACAAAACCTTTGGCTCCAACTTCTTTTGCGTAATCTTCTACCCACTTAACTAAATCTTCTGTTACTTTTTTATAATCCATAATGTCTCCTATATTTAATAAATAATTTTTCCATCAATAGTTGGAAGTTCAATTACTTCCAAATCTTCTGTCTCAAAGTTTGCAGAGGTCATGTCCCTAATTTTATCAAGGATTGACTTGTCATCTCCGATGTCAATTGTGACTTCAACCTTGTCCGTGTAATTTTCTTCTATGATTTTATAATCTTCATTGGCTAGCAAATTAACGATTGCACCATGGAAGGTGTAATCGTAAATGACCTTTGTCCTTGTAAAATTTTTTCTTATGCACCTCTTTGCCTCATCAAGGGCCTTAACAACTCCCTCTGTGTAGGCACGAACAAGTCCACCTGCTCCCAGCTTGGTCCCGCCAAAGTAGCGAGTGACAATGACAAGGACATTTCTCATGTCTTCTTTTTTTAAGACTTCAAGCATGGGGATTCCTGCTGTGCCAGAGGGCTCACCATCGTCAGAATATCTCTGTGTCAGTCCATCTTCGCCAATTATGTAGGCATGGCAGTTGTGGGTTGCAGACCTGTGTTCTTCTTTAACCCTGCCTAAGATTTCAAGAGCCTCTTCTTCACTTTTTACAAAAAAGGCATGACCTATAAAAATTGATTTTTTTATTTCAATTTCAGCCTTTGCATCTTTTAAAATTGTCTTATACATTTACAACATAATCCTTTACTTTTTCGTATTCTATTTCTTCAAGCTTAAGATCCAAATAAATTCCATCCTCTTCATAGATAGGCTTGGCATCAAATTTTTCCACTAGCTTGTAGAGAAGGTCTGTGTCGTTGTAGGCAAATTTTAATTTAACATCAAAATACTTTTCATCGAGATTGTCCTCAATAATTTTTAAAAGTGAGTCCATATTTTCATCTTTAAGAGCAGAAATATAAACTTTCTTGTCTGGCATAACCCTTAAAGGCAAGTTGATGTCATAGAGGTCAACCCTGTCCACCTTGTTAAAGACTGTGATTATATTTTTGTCTAAGACTTCAATGTCTTTTAGGATTGCCATAGTTGTATTGTATTGGATCTCCAAGTCCTCACTTGATGCGTCAATGACGTGGAGGATTAAATCCGAATACTTAATTTCTTCAAGAGTAGACTTAAAGGCCTCAACGATTTTTGTTGGCAGCTTAGAAACAAATCCAACTGTGTCAGAAATTATAAACTCACGACCTGAAAGGAGCCTAGCCTTTCTTGAAGATGGGTCAAGAGTTTCAAAAAGCATGTTCTTTACAGAAACCTCTCCCGACTCTTCGTCCTTTAATCTATTTAAAATTGTAGACTTGCCTGCGTTGGTGTAACCCACCAGTGACACAATGGGAATGTTGGAATCAATCCTTCGCTCCCTTGTTGTGTCCCTAGTCCTCTTTGCCTTCTCAAGCTTCTCCTTAATCTTGTCGATTTCTCTCTTGAGCCTTCTCCTATCAGTTTCAATTATTTGCTCACCTGGTCCCCTAGTACCAATTCCACCACCAGTCCTTGACCATCCATCGATTCCCAAAAGTCTTGGGAGTTGGTACTCAAGTCTTGCCAGTTCAACTTGTAGCTTTGCTTCATAAGTTGTGGCACGAAGACCAAAAATATCTAAGATCAGGTTGGTCCTGTCGATTACCTTCTTCTTAATTCTCTTTTCCAAGTTTCTAACCTGGATGCCAGAGAGCTCATCATTAAAGACAACTGCATCAACTTCTAGGAGCTCAACCATTTCTTTGATCTCGTCAACCTTGCCAGACCCAATTAAATACTTTGGATTGAACTTATAAATATTTTGCGTAACCTCTCCCACAACTTCAGCACCGTCTGCGTAAACAAGTTCCGCCAACTCCTTCATAGAAGTTTCAAGACTGTGGGGGTAGGCCCCAATATTTGTTCCAACAGTTATAACTTTCTCTAATTTTTTATTTGAATTTAAATTCTCTAAATAAACATTATCCATAATTTACATTATACTACATCGCAGCAAGTTAAAAAAACCGTCTAATAGTATTTAGCTTGTTAAAATGTTATAATTGTACAAAGGAGAAAGTATGGAAAACTTAAGAGAATTAAAAAATAATTTTAAAAATTTAAATAAAAAGCAAAAAATAAAAATCGGCCTCTTGGTCTTGCTTTTAATTTTTGTTTTACTTATTTCATTTTTTTCTGCCCTCATAGTTTCAATTATTTCAAAAACTCCTGCCACTGACTTAAATAATTTGAGCTCCTCCTTTAACCAGAGCTCCTATATTTATTCCAAGGAAGGAAATTTAATTGAAAAAATTGAATCTCTTGAGTACAGAAGTCTTATTGACATAAAGGACATACCTGAGGACATAAAAAATTCCTTCGTTGCCATTGAGGACCACAGGTTCTACAAGCACAAGGGACTGGACCCAATTGGTATTGCATCTTCTATTGCTGCAAATATAAAATCACGCTCACTTATGCGTGGCGGATCAACAATAACTCAGCAGCTAGTTCGTTCAGTCTACCTCACAAACCAAAAAACTCTTGGCAGAAAAATTCAGGAGGCCTACTTGTCACTTCGTGTTGAAGATGCCTTAAGTAAAGATGAAATTCTTGAGGCCTACTTAAATAGAATTAATCTTGGCCAAGGTGCCTATGGGATTGAAGCTGCAGCCCAAACTTATTTCTCAAAGTCTGCTGTGGACTTAAACATTGCAGAAGCTGCCCTTCTTGCATCAATTCCAAAGTCACCAACTAATTATTCGCCCTTTAAGTCTGTCCCTCCAGAATACTTGGAAGACAACTTCAGGGTAATTGGGACTCGTGAGATTGACGGCAAGAACCTCTACATGGTTTTAAACGACGATGCCTTTAAGAGGCAAAAGACTGTCCTCATGAGGATGCACGAGCTTGGCTACATTAATGACGCTGACTATGAAAAGGCAAAAAACTTTGACATAGTTTCTGACTTAAACCCAAAAAATTTTAAAAATCATACTATGTCTACCTACTCAACAGACTACATAAAAAAAGAAGCTTCAAGATATCTTGCTGACTTCTATGATATTAGTCAAGAGGAAGGCGAACACAAACTCTTCACTGGTGGCTACAAGGTTTATTCAACAATTGACGAGGACATCCAAAAGGACTTAGAAGGCAAGTACGAAGGCTTCCAAAAGCTCCTCTTAAATTATTCATCAGCTGGTGGATCTAGGATGCTGAATTTAAACTTTGATGATTGGAAAAATATTATCTTTGGAGACGAGGTCTTGTACTTTGCCAGAGAAAATATTCTCGATGATAAGTTCAACCTTATTATTCCAAAATCTTTTTATAGCATTTCATCTCACGGTGACTTAAAGATAAAGAGCCTCTACTTCAAAGAAGTAGGACAAAAAATTGACATCATAGATGCCTATGAGCTTGGCGAAGATAAAATTCTTAGGACCTATGAACTTGGAGGTCTTAAACTTGAGGAAGGAGCTGGCGAATTAAAAAATAATTATTTAATTATTGACGGCGACTACCTAAAAGATTTTCCAGATTTTTATAAAATTGAAAATGAAAATTTAATTATTTCTAACAAGTATTTCGATTACAAGGAGGAACCAGTGGTCCAACCACAGTCTGCCATGATTGCAGTTAATAACGAAACTGGCTTTGTGGAAGGCATCATTGGTGGCCTTGATGTGAGGACAAAGAACGCAAAAATTTTAAATCGTGCCACAGATTCCTATAGGCAACCTGGTTCTGCCCTTACACCTTTTACAGTTTATCTTCCAGCCCTTGAGTCTGGTAAGACCTTGGGGACTGTCTACGATGACGTGCCAATAACTGTTGATGGAAACTTTTGGCCAGCAAATTATTATAAGTCTTTCAAGGGTCTTTTGACTCTTCGCAAGTCCTTGGAAGCATCTTCCAATGTTATCCCTGCCACAATCTTGCAAGAGCTTGGCAAGGACAAGGCCATGGATGTTTTAAAGAAATTTAATGTCATTGAAGAAGAAGGCAAGGACTACTTCATCTCACATAAGGATAACAAAAATAAAAATGATGAGAACCTTGACTCCCTTGCCCTTGGCAACATGCAAGTGGGACTTCGCTTATCTGACCTATCAAAGATGTACCAAACTATTGCCAATGATGGAGTCTACAAGGAAGAAACTGGAATTTTAAAAATTGAAGACCCTAGTGGCAACATAATTATTGACAACTCCCATAAAAATAAGAGACTCTTCGATGAAAAATCATCCTACCTCTTAAGAGATGCCTTTATTGGCAATGAAAAATCAGGAAATGCAAGAGGAGCGAAGATCAACTACTCTGAAACTGGAGCCTATCTGGGACAAAATAAAACTAATTCAGATTATTTTGTAAATGCCTTTACAAAGTCTCACACAGTTTCCTTCTGGTTAGGAGCAGACTCTCCAAAGATTTCTCTTGCAGCTAAGAGTCAAGATGCCATAAGTATTTTTAACAAGATGGCAAAGGACATTGGAGAAAAAGAAAAGTTTGATGAAGATCCTTCCTACATTGTCACAAGAAATATTTCATCAAAGAGTGGAAAGCTAGCAACAAAAATGAGCGATTATGCCGGGGCCTCTTACTCAGAAAAATTTATTTCTGGAAGTGAGCCAAAGGACCACGACGACTTGTTTAAAAAATATTTGATATGTAAGGACTCAGGCAAGCTTGCCAACCAATTCTGCCCAAGTGAATCTGTCCTCTACACAGTTCTCTTTGAGAGAAAGGAAGGCTACGACCCCAAGGACCACTACGGGATTTATCCTGAGGACTACATGACAATACCTAAGTCCTATTGCAATATCCACACAAGAGAATGGTATAATGAACATGGCGATGAGTCTGACTCCAATAGTGACAAGTCTTCATCAAAAAAGAAAGATAAGGATTCAAAGAAATCTACAGATAAGGCAAAAACTTCTAGCAAAAAGAGAAAGTAAAAATATTAGGAGGAAGTATGAAAAAATTATCAAGTTTAATAAAATTAATAGCCTTTATAAGGCTTATAAAACCAAAGAGAAGAAAGAAGGGACTAAGACTTAGCAAGTTACTCCCTCTCCTCAACCCAAAGAGGGCTGGCAAAGTTGCCTACCACGCTGGCAGAATAAGAATGAGAAACGAAGTAAAGAGATTATTTTATTAAGAAGTTAAAAGTAATTTTTAATTCTAACAAAGAAAAATTTATAAATTAAAAATTTTTACAAATAAAAAGATAGCCTGTCTAAATTGACAAGCTATCTTTTTTTGTCTAACTTTATTTTTCTATCCACTCTTTATTTTTTTCTTTTAAAACTTTAAGTACCCTGTCATTTAAAACAGAAATTGTCACATCAAGGTCGTGGTCTTCAAGATAGTCCCTTATTGTATCAACAGCAACTTCAGCTGCTTCTTCAAGTGGATAACCATAAATACCTGATGATAGAAGTGGAAAGACAAGAGTCTTAAAGTTATTTTTCACTGCTAAATCAAGGGCAGACTTGTAAGCATCTCTTAGGATTTCTCTCTCTCCTTGTTTGCCATCAAAATAAATTGGTCCCACGGCGTGAATAATATTTTTCGCCTTTAGCTTATATCCCTTAGTGACAACAGCTTGGCCAGGTTCTATTGGGGCAAGTTTCTTACATTCTTCTTCCAATTCTTTGTCATCTGCTCCAGCAAAGATTTGTCCGCAAACTCCTCCGCCAGGTCTAAGCTCTTTATTTGCCGCATTAACTATTGCGTCAACGTCATAATCTAAAATATTTTTCTTTTCAATTTGAAAGCTCATTGTACACCCCTTTCTTTATCTTACCTAAACTATATACCACATCAAAGGATTTTTAAAGTACTAAAGAAAAATTTTCGCTATTTTATAATTTTTTTAGGCAAAATAAAAAAGGCCAGCATAGCCAGCCTAAATTTTTAATTCTTTGTATGTTTTATATATTTATTTATTGTCATTCTTCTCATTACAAATACAATTGATGCCAAGATAACAAGTCCTATAGGAAGAGTTAGGTTTGGCTTGTCAAGTATGCCTGATATTAAAAAGGCAAAGAAAGAAGCTGCACCGACACTAATTGCATAAGGCAATTGACTTGAAACGTGGGCTATGTGGTCGCAGCCTGCTCCTGCTGATGACAAAATTGTTGTATCAGAAATTGGTGAGCAGTGGTCTCCAAATACTGATCCAGAGAAAATTGCTGCTAGTATAATTGTCAAGAAGTGCATGTGGTCTGTGTGCATTAGGATTGGCACCATAATAGGAATTAAGATACCAAAAGTTCCCCAAGCAGTTCCTGTTGAGAAGGACAAGAAGGCACCAACTACAAATATTATTGCAGGTAGCATCCACATTGGCATAGTCGAATTAGAAATAAGTGATGCAATATAAGATCCTGTATTTAGGTACTCGTCACTTGTTATTCCACCAATTGTCCATGCAAGTGAAAGAATTACAATAGCAGAAACCATTGTCTTCATACCTTCCACTATTCCCTTCATAAAGTCCTCAAACTTTAAAAGTTTTCTTGGTATATAAAGGGCGAAGGAAACAACAATTGCAAAGAAGGCTCCTATTACAAGAGACAAGTTTACATTTGCATCTCCAAAGGCTGATGCAGCCCCAACCCCATCAGAGAAGAAACCACCAGTCTTAAGCATCATCATTACAGTTACAAAAATCAAAACTACTATTGGGACAACAAGGTCAAAGACTCTTCCATTTTTTGAATATTCATAACCCACATCTTCTTTTTCAATTATCCTCGATGTGTCATTTAATTCATACCTTTCCATAAGACCCATTTCTATTTCAGTTGTGGAAAAATACAAAATCATAATAAGAGTCATAAGAGGATAGACGTTCATTGGTATTGTTGCCAAGAAAACCCTCATGGGGTTTGCAACTCCAGTATCTCCAATAACTGCAACAACAGAAGCTGCCCAAGATGAAACTGGGGCCAAGATACAAACTGGTGCTGCACAAGAGTCTATAATGTGAGCAAGCTTTGCCCTTGATACCTTGTTCTCGTCAGTAATTGGCTTCATTACTGCTCCCACTGTTAGACAGTTGAAGTAGTCGTCAATAAAAATTATAATTCCCAAGAAGGCTGTGGCAAGTTTTGCCATCTTCTTACTCTTGATCTTCTTGCTTGCCCACTTACCATAGGCAAAAGACCCTCCCGCCATGTTCATTACCATGACTAAAGATCCAAGCATTGCCAAGAAAACTAGCATAAGGGCATTGTCCCCTAGTTTAGTCCCCATAAGTGTAAAAACTGTTTCCAAGGCGGCAATAATATTTCCGCCTGTAAATATAAGTCCTCCAGCTATAATTCCAATTAAAAGTGAAATTATTACTTCCTTAGTTATAAGTGCCAAGGCTATGGCAACTATTGGAGGAATTATTGATAAAAATCCAAATTCCATTTTTTCTCCTTTATTATTTATTTTTCTCTTCTCTTTTATTTTCCCTATAAACATCCATTACTTCAGAGAAAATATCAGAGCTCGATACTGGTGTATATGTGATGGCATTGGCTCCAGCTTCTATTGTCTCGAGTATATGCTCATCAGTATGCCCACCTGTTGCTATAATTGGAAACTCATCTCCAAGTAGCTTCCTTGTGTATCTTACTAGTTCTGCAGTTTTTTTGCCACCTGCAATATTTAAAACTCTTGCACCAGCTGCAACTTTACCTTCAATATCGTCGTACTTTGATATGACAGTAGCAATAACTGCTATGTCAAGTGCCTGGGATATTAGTCTTATGTTTTCATTAGACATTGGAGCATTGACAACAACTCCAGTGGCTCCTAGTAGCTCGGCTTGGAGTCCAATATTTACAGTCCTAAGACCTGAAGTTGTACCCCCACCTATTCCAACAAAAACTGGCACCGACGCAACTTCCATTATAGCAGATACAATTTTTAACTGAGGGGTAAAGGGATAAACAGACATAATTGCCTGAGCATTGTTATTTACAATTATTGGTATGTCGTTAGTGAATATCAGAGATTTTATTCTCTTACCCATAAAGTTAATACCACTTGCCCTATATGTTACTTCAGGTACAGACACCTGCCTTCTTCTTAGTTCTGTTTCAATTGAGGGAACAAATTTCTTTTTCTTTTCTAAGTCATTAAAGTTTTCCATTTTTACCTCCCTTTAAAATAAAAAGCTCATTACTAAACATTTAATAAAATTTTTATAAACTTGTCAATAATATTCTGAATAATAAAGTTTTAAAACTATGTTATACTTTCCTTATAAGATGGAAAAAGAGGTGGGAAAAATGCCTGTCAATTTAAAAAAATTTGGCTTTGAATTTGAAGAATGTAAGAAGAAGGTTGCTTATTCTATAAAACATGATGATAAGCCCCTAAAGTTAAGTGAAGAAATGACTAAGAACTTGGAGTACCTCCTCTGGTATGTACCAAATATTAATTCTGCCCAGTCACAAGAAAATGAACTCACATCATCCCTTAGCTTTGAGAACTTTGTCTTTGGCATAATAAAAAATTATATGAATTTAGAAAATAAGGACGTGGCCTTCCTCAACTATATAGACCCAGACATTGTAAAGTTTTACGACAAAAAGATTTGCCCTCACTCCCAAAAAATTATTTTGACAAAGTCAGCGGGCGAGTCAAAGACCGACTGCCTCCTTAGACACATTAGAAATTCCCTAGCCCATGGCAACTTTAACCTTGTTGAGGACATGCTAGTGGGTTTCGATTACAAGTTTGGTCCAGGAGGTCAAGAAATTTGCACAGGGATCTTTAAAATCTTTCCCAAGAACCTCTTGAGAGGTCTATCAAGTCTTGACGAAGAAGTTACAGCAGAAGGACTTGCACAAATTGCCCTCCAAAGAACTGGCTACGACCTAGAAAGATTTAATAACGAGGACAGGGATACTTCCTTTGACTTTTATGTGAAGAAGGGTGCCAAGAGGTACGCCCTAGAAATTAAAAAGTACAAGGACACAGAAGTCTTGTCAGAAAAAGAAGTCCAAAAGCTCTTGGACAAGTTCTCAGGCCTTTACGAAAAAATAATTCCAGTCCTCTTTGTCAACACCTCCTTCTTAAAAAAAGAAACCAAGGAGAAGTTAAAGAAGGAAAGAGTAATAATCTTGGATATAAAAAATATTCTCAAGATGTTAGAAGGTCGTGACATCTTAGGCGAGATTGAATCCTATTAAAATATTTTGATTTTTAAAACACTTTAAATTTCTTATAAGCTCGGTTAATTTCCCTTTTAACTTATTAGCTAACTTTATATTTTAATTTTTTACTTGTGAGCTATTTTTAAATTTTCTCTTTTAACTGGTGAGTTAATTTTAAATTTTCATTCCTTAGTTCTGAGTTAAATTTAAATTTTCTCTTTTAACCGTGAGTTAATTTTAAATTTTTCCTCTTAACCTATTGTTTCATAAATTATTGCAATCAAAAAGGATGCCCTCTCAAATAGGCATCCTTATTTTAATGTCACATAAATTGTCGCAAGTATTCCAATAAAGTTTGCTATATAAAATTTCTTCTCACGAGTCTTGTGGCGGAAAAATTCCATGCCAGCAAGGCCACCAAGACCTGCTACAAGAGAAAAGGTCAATAGGGTCTTCTCACTTATCCTCCACATCTTGTGCTTGGCCTTAAACTTGTCCAGTCCGTAAAGAATAAAATTCATTAAGTTTAAGATTATCACTATATAAATATTTTCCATTAAATCATCCTCAACTTATAAACTACAAAATATAATATCATGTTTAAGGATGAAATTAAAAATTTTTTAATGAGAGCTTACTCCATCATTTCAAATTTAGCAGCACCAGCTTCATATTTTTCATTTTTTAGACTTTCAATTAAGTTGTCAAAGTCCTCTTTGCTCTTCTTATAATCATCAACTTCTTTCCCATACTTGAATTTCAAAGGTTCATTGGCATATTCCTTATCAATGAAAGAAAAGTATAGGTCTTCTCCTATATACCAAACTTCTTCTGCATCCGTTAAGATAAGTATAATCACTCCATTTATAAATCCTGTCTTGAAGGACTCATCTTTGCTTATGTCAGGCTCGTCACTTAGTTTAATTTCCAAGCTTTTGTTTTTTACTTTATAATCTTCAAGCTTATAAGGTCTCCAGTCAATGCTTCCAATTAATTTCTCTAGACCCCTTTCATTAGTTAGGTCTGTCTTCATAGGATAAAGAGATTTATTCTCGCATCCAGTAAGGAAAAGCATTAAAACTCCTAAGGCAAATAAAAATTTAAAATATTTTTTCATAGAAACAACTCCTTTAAACTTTATTACTTTATCTAATTATACTCTTCATCCACTTAAACTACAAACTAATAACTATCAATCTTTAAGCATAAAAAATCTGCCAAGTTTCCCTGGCAGATAATAAATTTTATTTTTAAAATACTGAAACGTAAGCATCTTTTTTATCTAAGATAAGCATGTAACCTGGCGCGTGTGTGATCATGATTTCAGGTTTAGAAGCCATAGCTACTGCTTGAGGTGTTACTCCACAAGCCCAAAATACTGGCACTTCTCCTTCTTTGATTTCACTTCTTTCACCAAAGTCTGGCTTGTCAACATCTTTGATTCCAATTACAGATGGGTCACCAATATGAACTGGTGCTCCGTGAGTTGCTGGGAATCTTGCAGTAACAGTTGTTGCCCTAACAATATCCTTGTAAGGAACTGGTCTCATAGATACAACTGTGTTTCCATGGAAGATACCAGCAGGTTCTGTTGCAAGATTTGTGATATACATTGGAACGTTGTGTTCATCTTCGATGTGTCTTACAGGTACATCAGCTTCTAACATGGCTTTTTCAAAGGAGAAGGAACATCCAATAACGAAAGTAACAAAGTCATCTTGCCACACGTCTTTAAGGTCCTTAACTTCTTCAACAAATTCGCCATTTTTATATATCCTATACCTTGGCACGTCTGTCCTTATGTCTGCACCCTCAGCCATTATCTTTGTAAGAGGGCTTCCTTCGTCTAAAACTTCAAGGATTGGACAAGGCTTTGGATTTCTTTGAGCGAAGAGTAGAAAATCGTAGGCATATTTTTTTGGAAGGATTGCAAGGTTAGCTTGCAAATATCCTTCACTCATGCCAGAAGTTGGAAGATCAACTTCTCCCTTTCTAATAAGTTCTCTTACTTCTCTTGGGTGTAATTTACCTAGTTCACTTAATTTCATATTACAGACTCCTTCTTAATTGTTTCAAATTTATTCCTGTAGTCAAGAGTTGCCTTTTGTGCTTCTTCGATAGTAACTTTTTGGAATAAAATCTTATCTAAGAAGGACATTTGAGCAAGCTTGTGAAGGTCTGGTGTTATTACGTTACCAATCTTTGTGTAACCACCAGTAGTTTGTCTATCTGCAACTAGGATAATTGGTTGACCATTTGCTGGTACTTGGATTGAACCAAAAGTTGTTCCGTCAGAAATAATATCTGCAGTTTCCTTGTGCTCAATCGAAGTTCCCTTTAGTCTAATTCCCATCCTATCAAAGTCCTTAGTCACTTGGTAACCACCTGACCTAAATAGGTCGTGAATTCCCTTTTCAGTGAAGTAGTCGTCTTGAGGTCCAAGAACAACTCTTAGTAGGTTGCAGTGGTTAAATTTAGGAAGATACTTTTCAGGTATTCTTCTCATTGTCTTATCTTTGGAGCCTACAATATTTAATGTGTCCTTAGGTTTTAATGCTCTTCCGTCAATTCCCCCCATTTTTGTCTTGATGTGAGTTGACTTAGAACCATTAACCACTGGCACATCTATAGAGCCACCAAAGGCAAGGTAGCCTCTAACACCTTCATTAACTTTACCAAATTGTAAAGTGTCTCCAGCCTTAACCTTAATGGTTTCAAACATTGGTGCAGGCTGACCATTAATTTTGGGATTCATATCAGAACCTGTTATTGCAAGTGTAAGGTCTTCATTAAACTTAAGAGTTGGTCCGAAATAAGTCATTTCAAGAACAGCTTCGTCAAGTTTATTTCCAACTAAGATATTGGCAAGTCTGTAGTTGTAATCATCCATGACACCTGATGTAGGTATACCTAGTTCTTGGTAGCCATATCTACCAGAATCTTGAATTGTTGTGAGAATCCCACCATTAATTACATCGATACTACTCATGAAGATCACCCCTCTTTACCTTCTTAATTGAAACCTTATAGGTATCTTTTTCCACTTCATCTTTAATTCTGTCATATTCTTTTTGATCAATAGAGACATACCTAATGTAGTCACCAGCTTGGATGAATACAGGTGGTTCCTTTGTATCATCAAAAAGCTTAAGTGGAGTTCTTCCTATTAGTTGCCATCCTCCAGGAGATTCAAGTGGGTACATACCAGTTTGATTAGCTGCAATACCAACTGAACCTGGTTCTATTTTTAATCTTGGGCTCTTTAATCTTGGAGTTGCAATTCTTTCATCAAGTCCACCAAGATAAGTGAAGCCAGGCATGAAGCCCATCATATAAACTAAATAATCTGTTCCAGAGTGAATCTTTATAACTTCTTCTTTAGATAGTTTTGCATTTTCAGCTACAAAGTCAATATCTGGACCATATTCGCCACCATAAAGTGTTGGGATTTCAATAAGTCTAACTTCGTCACTTTGTTCCCCTGAGTTAGCCTTGCTAAGTCCCTTTAAGGTATCAACCATTTCGCCATAGGAAATCTTTACTGGGTCATAATTAATTAATATAGACCTGTAAGTTGGCAAAATGTCCAAGATACCATCAATATTCTTCTTTTTTAAACTTTCTACAACTGCGGCAATTCTGGCGTTTATTTCTTTTTCAATAGTATCGCCAAATTCCATAACTATGGCAGAATCACCAGCAGTTAGAAATTTTATTTTATCATACATTTTTTGCTCCTATACTTATGCCAAAATATCTTTAATTAACCAAATAATTTTCCAATATTTGCGATTACAGTTTGTGCTCCCATGAAAGCAGTTACTGCCACTACTATCCAACCTAAGATGAAAAGTACATTAGAGTGAACATAGTCGCCAACGATTTTCTTGTTCTTAGATGCAAGTAGGATTACTGCAAGTGTGATTGGAAGGATAAATCCGTTAAGTGTACCAACAACTACTAATAAAGTTTGTGGTTGTCCAATAAAGATAAACATAATTGTAGAGATTACGATAAAGGCAATTGTAACCATGTTTTCGTGATCAGCTACGAATTTGAATAAAGTCTTTAGGAAAGATACTGAAGTATATGCTGCACCTACTACAGAAGTGAAGGCTGCTGCTGCAAATACAAAACCAAAAATCTTATAACCAACAACGCCTGAAGCTGCTAAGAAAGATGATGCTGCAATGTTGTCAGGATCAATTTGTGCTCCAGCCATCTTAGTTACACCTAGTATAGCAAGGAATAATAAAATTCTAACTATTAAAGCAACTCCAATACCTAGAGATGCTGATTTAGTTACTTGGTCAAGATTTTCTTCTCCAGTGATACCGGCATCAATAAGTCTGTGTCCACCTGAGAATATAATATAACCACCAACAGTACCACCAATAAGTGTAAGTGTTGGAGAAACAATGCTGTTAAATCCACCGGCTGGGCTAACAGATGCTTTTAAAGCTTCACCAACAGGTGGTTGTGTCTTAATTGCTACGAAAGCAATTAGGATAATCATAAGTGCACCAAGCACTTGAGTTACTCTGTCCATGATAGAAGATGCTGACTTTGATGAGAAAAGTATAATACCAATAACTCCACCAATAGCTGCACCGATTTTTACATCTACACCAAAGATAACGTTAAGTCCAAGTCCTGCTCCACCAACGTTACCAATGTTAAATGCCAAGCCGCCAAGAGCTACTAAAAAGGCAATTACATATCCAAGACCAGGAAGTACATTGTTGGCAATGTCTTGACCTCTCATCTTAGAAACTGCAATAACTCTCCATACGTTAAGTTGTGCAATATAAGAAAATACAATTGAAATTAAAATTACTGCTGCAAAGTCTGCGCCAATTTTTGTAGTAAATGTCGCAGTTTGTGTCATAAAGCCAGGTCCTATGGCAGATGTTGCCATTAGGAAGGCCGCCCCTAAAAGGACAGACAAATTATTTTTATTGTTACTCATTTCTTCCTCCTAAATTATAAGAAACTAATTAAAGGTTTAATTTCAATACCTTCAGCCTTTAGTCCTTCACGAATATTTTTTACGAATTCAAGAGCTTCTGGATTGTCGCCGTGAACACAAATTGAATCTGCTACTATATCGATTTCCTTACCATTAGCAGTTACTACCTTGTTCTCTTTAATCATCTTAACAACTCTTGGTATTGCTTCTTTTGGATCCTTAACAAAAGCTCCTGGTAAAGATCTATTAACTAGAGTTCCATCTTCGTTGTATCCTCTATCAGCGAAAACTTCTTGGGCAACTCTAAGTCCTCTTCTCTTACCTTCCTTAGCTATGTATGAGCCACTAAGAACCATAAGAATTAAATCTTTGTCAAATTCTTCAACTGCATCTAAGACTGCATTTGCAAGTTTTTCATCGTTACAAGCTGTGTTGTAAAATGCTCCGTGAAGTTTCATGTGTTGAAGTTTTTTGCCATGAGCCTTTGCGAAAGCTGAAAGAGCTCCAACTTGATAAAGCATATAAGCTCTTGCTTCTTCTGGAGTCACTGCTAATTTCCTTCTACCAAATCCCATTAGGTCTGGATAACCTGGGTGAGCTCCAATTTCTACTCCATTATCAGCCGCTGCTTTACATGTTGCGTCCATAATAAGTGGGTCGCCAGCGTGGTAACCACAAGCACAGTTAATACTAGTAACATATTTTACAATCTCTTGGTCCATACCCATTTTATAGGCACCAAATGATTCTCCAATGTCACTATTTAAATCTACAAAATATTGCATCCATTTCCTCCTTTTATCTTATAAATCATTGCAATAACGTATTTAAATTATAATCCAATTTAAAGGAATATGCAAACATTGTCTTAGGCAAAATCGCAATATATTTAAATGTATTAATAAATAAAAAAAGAGGCCGAAGCCTCTTCTTATATAAGTTTGTCGAGCTTTTCGATGATGTGCTTTTTGTACTGGATAAACTTTTTATCCTCGAAAAAGTTTTCATGAAAATCTTCTGTAATTTGTATTTCTTCTATAATAGTTCCTGGATTTTTTCCCATGATATAAATTCTATCTGAAAGCTTAACTGCCTCTTCTATGTCGTGGGTTATAAAAATTGTGGAAATTCCAATCTCACTAATTATTTTTTTGTACCACTTGTGGATTGATGCTTTAGTTATTGCATCAAGGGCAGAAAAGGGTTCATCAAGTAGGGCAACTTCATTGGAAAAGACATAGGTCCTAAGGAGGGCAGCACGTTGTGCCATTCCACCAGAAAGTTGTGATGGAAATTTTTCTTGGCAGCCTTCAAGTCCAAAGTCACCAAAAAGTCCTCGCACTTCTTCCCTTGCTTCCTTTTTCTTCTTGCCACGAAGAACAAGGGGCAGGGACACATTGTCGATAATTGTCATATAAGGTAGGAGCATATCCTTTTGAAGCATATAAGAAATATTACCTGCCTTACCTGTGACATCTTCCCCCTTAAGATAAACTTTACCTTCATCTGGTGCTAAGAGGCCTGCAATAATATTAAAGAGCGTTGTCTTACCACTACCAGAAACTCCCACAAGAGAAACTAGTTCTCCCTTATTTAATTTTATGTTTATGTCCTTTAAGACCAGCCTGTCATTAAAGGACTTATAAACATTATCTACTCTTAAAATTTCTAATTTTTCGCTCATTTTAATTTTTCTGGATTTACAAAATCATCAGTGAATCCAAAGTCCTTTGGAATTTCCTTGTTGATTAATTTATTTTCCCATAACCATTGGTAGAAATTGTTCCATCTATCTGGATCAATTTGTCCAAAGTATTTTGCGTCGTCTTGGTACTTGTCAGCAAGATATTCCATTCCCTTTTCTACAAAGTCCTTATCAAGTTCTGGATTTATCTTAACTAAGATATCTGCTGCTTCCTTTGGATTTTTTGCTGCGTATTCATAACCCTTGATGAAGGCACGCATAAATCTCTTTGCTACATCTTCCTTGTTCTTTAAGAAGTCGTTGTTTGCAATAAGGATTGGTGTGTAGTAATCAAAAACTGGACTGATGTCTCTAAAAGCGAAGTAATTAATTGGCACATTTTCCTTTGCTGCAAGAACTCCATCAACTTGGAAGAAAACCCAAACAGAATCTATCTTACCACTAATTGCTTGAACTGCATTTACAACATTTTCTGGAAGAAGTTCAACCTTAGAGAAGTCTCCTCCGTCATCTGTTATTACTTGTTTTAAGATTGCTTGTTCAATTGGAAGTCCCCAAGTTGCATAGTTGTATCCTTCCATGTCCTTAGGTCTTTCAATTCCCTTATCCTTTAAGGAAATAATTCCTGAAGTGTTATGATTAATAATAGCTGCCACAGCTGTTACTGGAAGTGGTTCGTCGCTGGCAAAAGCTGGTGCAATTGTATCTTGATAAGATACTCCAAAGTCAGCCTTACCTGATGCAACTAAAGCTTCAGCACCATTAGCTGGTGGTTGGTTTACTTCTACTTCAATGCCTTCTTCTTCAAAGAAGCCCTTGTCCATAGCAACATAAAGACCTGCGTGGTTTACGTTAGGTTCCCAGTCTAGTAGGAAGCTTACCTTTTCCTTAGGAAGATTTTTTGCTTCTTCTGATTTTGTATCATCTTTCTTGCCACATCCTGTTAGAAAAAGTCCAACAAGAATTAAAATCAATAATTTTCTTAAATTTTTCATTTTGCCTCCGTCCACGGCATAACCTTTCTTTGGATGAAGCTAACTAACTTCATCAAGATAAGTGAAATTGCCGAAATTAAAAATATAACTGCAAACATCTTGTCAAAGGAGTAATTTTTTTGAACTCTTATCATATATACTCCCAGTCCCTTGTAGCCACCTAGCCATTCGGCAATAACTGCACCTACAACTGAATAGGAAACAGCAATCTTAAAGGCCGCAAAAAAGTTTGTAAGACTTTCTGGAAATTTAATGTACTTATAAATTTCATACTTGCCTGCTCCCATGGCCTTTAGAAGTTTTGTCTTGTCTGGGTCAACTTGCTTAAAGGCTTCCAGAAGTGAAACTGCAATTGGGAAGAAGGTTCCAATTACAATTAGGGCGATCTTTGGCATAACGCCATAACCCATCCAAAGGACAAGTAGGGGTGCAATGGCAACTGTAGGAACAGTCTGGCTAATTACTAAAATTGGATAAAAGGCAGAGTAAAGTGTGTCTGATAAATCCATTAGTAGTGCCACAAGAAAGCCTAAAGTCACACCAACAGATAGACCTAAAAAGGCTTCTGTCAAAGTTGTCCCCATGTGAGATGAAATTGTTGGAAAGTCATTTACAAAGGCCTTGACAACGTCAAGTGGCTTGGGCAGCATAAAGGCCGATACCCCACCATAGGTTGTTGCAAAGTGCCAAAGGACTAAAATAATTACTATCAAAGAAGCTGCTGAGATATTATCCTTGATACTTGCCTGTTTTTTCTTCAATTGTTAAAATTCCTTTCTCAGAATAGAAGGTCTTGGAGTAACAAGCAACTTGTTCTGAAATTTCTCCCGCTAACTTCACACAGTTCTTTAAGATCTCAAAGGCCTTGTCAAAGTCGTCTAACTCTATAACTGTTTCAAAGGGAGTGACTACATAGTCAACTTTTTCGCTTTGAATATATTCTATGACCCTATCAACTACTTGGACAACAGATTCAGTTGTTCCTTCCTTAGTAGTAGGTAGGATTTGTATTGCTACTGATATTTTCATCTTAACCTCCTTATAAAAATTCCAATAAAAAAAGCCTCTACAAATAGAGGCAGCCTTCCCTAGACAGCATTACCTGTCCCGGTCCATAGGGTTTAAGGATAAACCTAATCTCAGCATGCGCTCCCCTGATAAGTTAATTATAAGCATAAGTTTTCCTTATCACAAGGAATAAAGGCAAATAAAAAACTAGGTCCTTGGACCTAGCTCTTATTCAATAACTAATAATTTTCCTTCAATTGGTTTTTTATCCTTTGCCTCTGGCTCTTCTTCAATTTTTCCAAAAGGCATTTGTGCCACAAGCTCCCAATGTTCTGGAAGGTCGTAGAATTCCTTAACCCACTCATCAATTACAGGGTTGTAGTGTTGGATGCTGGCACCAATTTCTTCATCCCTTAGGGCTTGCCAAAGATTTAATTGAAGCATAGCAGCTGAATGATGTCCCCAGGTTTCAAAATAATCTCTGTAGGATGCCATATTTATTTCTTGATCCCAAATTTCATTCATATCTATAAAGAAGAGAGCTGTCCCCTTAGCGTGATAAAAACCATGGAACTTTTCTTTATTTATAGACTTGTCAAAATTTTCATTTACCCTAGTCCAAAAATCCTTGGACTTGTCATCGAAGAGTAGGACGATCCTACTTGTCTCTGAATTCATGTGTGACGGAGTTATGTTCATTACATCTTCAACAAGATATTTTATTTCTTCATTTGTAAGGTCAACATCTTCTGACAAGTTGTAGTAGGATCTTCTCTTCTTAATTATTTCTATATAATCTTTCATAATTCACCTCGCAAGTTTTCTTTACATCTTAGTAAAGTTTTACCCTGAAAAAATTATTCTAACCTACCACCCTTGGTGTAGAGGTTGTAATAGTAGGACTTTGCTTCCATTAGTTCCTTGTGAGTCCCTCTTTCCACGATTCCATCTTTTGTCATCACGATGATTAAGTCTGCGTTTTGAACTGTTGTTAGCCTGTGAGCAATTGTAAGTGTAGTCCTTCCCTTGGATAATTTTTCTATAGAGTCTTGAACAACAACTTCTGACTTGTTGTCTAGGGCAGAAGTGGCTTCGTCTAAGATTAAAATTGGTGGATTCTTTAAGAAAACTCTAGCTATAGAAATTCTTTGCTTTTGTCCACCAGAAAGTTTCACTCCACGTTCGCCCACATAGGTGTCAAAACCATCTGGGAGACTTTTTATAAAGTCGTAGGCCCCTGCAAGCTTGGCAGCTCTTATGACATCGGCATCACTTGCTCCCTCCTTGCCATAGGCAATGTTGTCCCTAACTGAGCCAGAGAATAAATACACGTCTTGTTGAACTATTCCAATGTTCTCCCTAAGAGATTTTATCTTAACATCTCTTACGTCAAGTCCGTCGACTTTTACTGAGCCCTTGTCTACGTCGTAAAATCTTGGAATCAAATTACAAATAGTAGTCTTGCCTGCCCCACTTGGTCCAACTATGGCAAGCTTTTGTCCAGGAGAAATGTGAACTGAAAAATCTTCTAAGACTTTTTCTTCTCCTTTCCCATAAGAAAAGTCTACTTGGTCAAAAATAATCTCGCCCCTTAGACTTTTTATTTCAATGGCATCTTCCTTGTCCTTGATGTCAGACTCAATAGACATAATTTCTGAGAATCTTTCAATCCCTGTCATTCCCTTTTGGAATTGCTCTGTAAATTCAATAATTCTTCTAACAGTTGCAAGAAGTGATTGAACATACATTACATAAAGAATTAAGTCTTCGGGACCAATTTCTCCCTTCATGAGGAAGTAACCCCCAGATACAATTAAGATGAGGTACATGAGGCCGTCAAAAATTCTGTTAATTGTGTTGAAGCCAGCCATGGACTTGTAGTATCTCTTCTTTATGCCCAAGAACTTGTTGTTCTCATGAGTGAACTTTTCCTTTTCAAGGTCTTCCTTGGCAAAGGACTTGACCACTCTTATGCCAAGTAGGGAGTCCTCAATGGCAGAGTTCAGATGACCAACGTGGACTCTTTGATCCTTTTGTGCCTTGCGCATCTTGTTCCTAAAGTGACCAGAGAAGTAAATCATAAGTGGAATCATGAGATAAATTAAAAGAGTCATCTTTACGTTGAAGTGTAAAAGAATTATTAAGGAAATAATTATCTTTATGACTCCAATAAAATATTCTTCTGGGCAGTGGTGGGCGAACTCGGTTATGTCGAAAAGGTCGTTGGTGATCCTTGACATAATGACTCCAACCTTGGTCTCGTTGTAAAAGGTGTCAGAGAGGGTTTGAAGATGGGAGTAAAGGTCCCTTCTCATGTCAGTCTCGATCTTGGCACCCATGATGTGACCAATTGATGTCATGAAGTATTGGGCAACAACTTCCACTGTCTTAACTCCTAAATATATAAGGGCAAGCTTCATGATGAAGTCGAAGCTAATAGATGCAAGGTCCTTCATCCCCCTGTTGGTAAGAGCCCTTAAGATAAGTGGAAGAATCATTTCGCTGGCAGTTGTTAGGCCTGCACAAAATAAATCTAGAAAAAGTGTGAACCTGTACTTATAAAAGTAGGGCGTAACTTTTTTTATTAAGTTTTTATTTTTCATTTTTCCTCCTTTATATAAAAATTTATTTTTTGAAAGCTATCTTATATATGATAACACAAAAATAAAATCCTTTAAAAGTCTAGAAAATAACCTTACTTGACATAAAAATTCAAACAAATTATAATTTGATAAGACTTACAAAGGAGATTTTAAATTTGGAAAATAAAAGTAGCGCAGGCTCACGAATTGCAAAGTCCACCCTAGCCATCACTGGCTTCCTTCTAGTGGGTAAGGTCTTTGGATTCTTTAGAGAGTCACTTACAGCTTATGTCTTTGGTGCCAGCAAAGAAATGGATGCCTTTTCTCTTGCTCAAGCAGCCACAGCAATGATAGCAAGCTTTGTCACTCAAGCAATAGCAACAACTTATATACCTTCTGCCCAAAAGGCAGAGAGCGACCATGGACCAAGTAGGAAAAATTATTTTACTAACAACCTCTTAATGGTTACTTCCCTTGTGTCCTTTGTCCTAATTATTCTTGGGATTTTATTCCCAAATCAAATTGCACTTTTATCTGCATCACAAGCTGATCCCGAAACCTATGCAATTGTTGTTAAGTTAATACAAGTTGGAATGCCCGTAGTTTTATTTTCATCTTGGGTTGGTGTAATGGAAGGCTACCTCCAACACGGTGGCAAGTTCGCAGCAACAGGTGCCATTGCAATACCCCTTAACTTAACTTATATAGTTTACCTTGCCCTCTTCTCCCACCACGTTGGGATTATAGGACTTACAATAGCATCAGTATTAGGTATCTTGGCACAATTCATCTTCCTACTACCTAACGCAATGAAAATTGGTTACAGACCAAGGCTTGTGGCAGACTTCCAAGATAAGTATGTGAGAGAAGCTCTTGTCCTTGCCCTTCCAGTTTTCGTTTCTGTATCAGTAAATGACATTAACACAATTGTAAATAGAAACCTTGCATCAGGCATGGGCCAAGGTGCAGCATCAATTTTATATTATTCAAACAAGATGAATACCATGATAATTGGTATTTTTATCACAGCTATTACTGCCATAGTCTTCCCTATCCTAACAAGGACTTTGGGATCTGGCGACATGAAGCTTGGTAAAAAAGTTATGAATGCATCGGTTAAGACGGTTTTATTTATAACTGTTCCTGCAACTGTAGGTCTAATTATCTTGGCAAGACCTATAATAGAAATTGCCTTTGTCCGTGGTTCCTTTACTGCGGCTGATGGTGTGGCAGCAACATCAACTCTAAGATGTTACTCCCTTTCACTTATTTCAATTTCTGTTATCAACGTCTTAAATAGGATTTACTATTCCATTGGCGACACAAAGACTCCTTTCTATGTTGGTGTAACTAACGTAATTATTAACGTTGGTCTCAACCTCTTAGTGGCAAGACACTTTGGTACTAATGGACTGGCAGCATCAGTTTCAATTGCAACAACAATTGCAGTTTTTATTTCCTTTATACTTTTAAAGAAAAAAATTGGAAATCTTGGAACAAGATCCTATATCAAGGCCCTTATAAAAACTGTAATGGCATCACTTGTCATGGGAGCAATAACTTTGGCATACTTCCCTTACGAAAAACTAATCATGGCATTAACATCTGGCGGAGTCCAAACTCTTTCAAGATTGGTCTTCTTAATGCTAGTAGTCTTTATTGCCGCTTTAGTTTACGTCTTCTGCCTTTACAAGTTGGGAGTTCGTGAAGTTAGGGATGTGGTTGGCATAGTGAGAGAAAAAATTGAAAATAGACATCCTAAATCAATAGAAAATTAAAAATTATATTTTATAACTAAGACTCGAGCCATCGGGTCTTTTTTATTTTTGTAATTTTTTTAAAATTTTATACAATTAAAGTAGTCATTTGATAATTAAGTGGTATAATGTTAATAAATTGGAGGTGTTAATATGAAGGGCATACACTATATAATTGCCGTCATTGTAATCGTTTGCTTGATTTTCTGGAGAAAGTCCATTGTCAATAAGAGAGGCAAGGGTCAAAAATCTATTGACTCATCAAGTAAAGCTAAAAATAATTCTAAAAAAGAGGACCTACATAAGATGAGTGAGGCAAAGTCTTCTGAAAAAACTTCTGCTAGCAAGCTAACTGAAGTTAAGGAGAAGGAAGTCTACGATGGATCAAGGAAAAAGGACCGCGGCAAGAAGAGACGTCAAAAGAAAAATACAAGCTCAGCTCTTGATGAAATAAAGAAAAAGACTGAAGAAGTAAAAGAAAAAACTGAAGCCGAGGCTAAGAAGCTTGAGAGAAAAGCAGAAGCTAAGGCTGAAGAAGTGAAGGCTGAAACTAAAGCCAAGGTCGAAGAAGTAAAAAAAGAAGCTAAAGAAATAAAAGAAAAAGCTGAAGTCAAAGCTGAAAAAGTTACAGAAGAAGTCAAGGAAAAGGCTCAAGATGTAAAGAAGGAAGCTGAAGTTAAGACTGAAGAGGTTAAAGAAGAAATCTCTAAAGAAAGCAAAAAAGTCCAAGCTAAAGCCAAAGAAGTTAAAGTTGAAACTCAAGCTAAGGCTGAAGAAGTTAAAAAAGAAGCTAAAGAGATAAAAGAAAAAGCTGAATCCAAAGCTGAAAAAGTTACAGAAGAAGTAAAAGAAAAAACTGAAGCCGAGGCTAAGAAGCTTGAGAGAAAAGCAGAAGCTAAGGCTGAAGAAGTGAAGGCTGAAACTAAAGCCAAGGTCGAAGAAGTAAAAAAAGAAGCTAAAGAAATAAAAGAAAAAGCTGAAGTCAAAGCTGAAAAAGTTACAGAAGAAGTCAAGGAAAAGGCTCAAGATGTAAAGAAGGAAGCTGAAGTTAAGACTGAAGAGGTTAAAGAAGAAATCTCTAAAGAAAGCAAAAAAGTCCAAGCTAAAGCCAAAGAAGTTAAAGTTGAAACTCAAGCTAAGGCTGAAGAAGTTAAAAAAGAAGCTAAAGAGATAAAAGAAAAAGCTGAATCCAAAGCTGAAAAAGTTACAGAAGAAGTCAAGGAAAAGGCTCAAGATGTAAAGAAGGAAGCTGAAGTTAAGACTGAAGAGGTTAAAGAAGAAGTTAAAGATAAGGCTCATGATGTAAAGAAGGAAGCTGAAGTTAAGGCTGAAGAAGTCAAAGAAGAAGCAAAAGAAAAGACTGAAGCTGTAAAAGAAAAAGTTAAAGAGGAAGTTAAGGAAGAAAAATCAGAAATCGAAAATAAAATTGCAAGCACTGGCAATTACCCTGACCTTATCACTTCCCTAAAAAATAATCCTTGGACATCAGGCGACTTAAACACAAGAGTTAAATTTGAAGACATAAGAAGGCAAGTAACTTTACACGAAGAGGAGATCACTGACCTTCCCCTTGATAAAATCAAGGCTTCCCTAAGCCCAGAATCTCTTGTAGACTTCCTAAACATGACATCAGCAAAACCAACTATCCTAAATAGAAAAGAGGACACATCTTACGAGTTCACAACAAGAGATCCTAAAGAAATCGACTTAATCAAGAAGAGATATGGACTCCTCGATAGAGAAATCGACAAGATAACATCAGTCCTAATCTTTGACAAGGAAGGACAAAAATTAAAAGAAGTTAAAGATGTCTTGGCTGAAGGAAAAAATAGAATTTACATGGAAACAAAATTTTAGTAGAATATAAAAGTCATACTTGTATGGCTTTTATTTTTTTGCAAAATTTTTACAATATATATTTAGGCAAGAATATAAAAACAATTTTTTAAATAAAAATTTAAAGAAAACTTTGAACTTTTTTTACTTTTTTAGTTTAAAATAAGTTCAGGAGATAAAAATGGAAAACATAAAAAAATTAGAAGAAATTATCAAATTCTTAAGTGAGAACACGAGATTTCTAGAAACAAAAAACTTCATACAACATGGAGACACCACTGTCTACGAACACGTTATTTCTGTTGCGAAAAAGTCTATTGAAGTAGCAGAAAAATATAACTTAGATGTGGACATGGACTCAATGATTAGGGGCGCCCTCCTCCACGACTACTTTCTCTACGACTGGCACGACGGCAAAAGAGAAAGATGTATTCATGGCTTTACCCACCCCATGAAGGCTTACCGAAATGCCAAGTCCGAGCTAAAGCTTAACAGGATTGAAAGGGATATAATAATCAAGCACATGTTTCCCTTGACTCCCCTTCCCCCAATGTACTTGGAATCTTGGATTGTCACTTACTCTGACAAGTACGTGTCCCTTGCTGAAACCCTAAGAGGTATACCTGTAAAAGTTGGGTTGGTGAGACCATGAGATACCAAGAATTTTGTTTAATATTTTTTATCTACTCCTTCCTTGGCTGGTTCTGGGAGACCTTCCCTTGTTCTGCCATTGAGCTAGATAAAATTCACAACAGGGGCTTCCTCTTGGGACCCATTTGCCCCATCTATGGTTTGGGAGCCAGCCTTTCCTTTGGAGTCTTGAAGAACTTCGAGTCAAGCCTTGAGATTTTTATTTACTCAGCCTTCTTGTCCTGCTTAATTGAGTACATAATTGGCTACCTCTTGGAAAAATTTTTCCACAAGCGTTGGTGGGACTACTCCAACTACCCCTTCCAAATTAAGAGGAGGGTTTGCCTCTATGGCCTCTTGATCTTTGGCCTTGCAAATATTTTAATCGTCAAGAAGCTCACACCAATTTTGCTCTTCTCCTTGTCCCTATCAAGCGACAGGATTCTTGATTTACTAGTGATCTTTTTCGGCATCCTATTTGCAATTGATTTAATCTTGACCCTAAATCATTTGACTCATGGCTCTAATGCCCTCAACAAAGTTTATGAAGTCATTGACGATAACTTAAGTGACTACTTCAATGGTCTTAACGAGTCTGAAAGACTTGCCAACTTAAAAGTCCTTGAAGAGTCAAAGAAGTTTAAGTCCAAGCTCTTAAATATTAACTCCAACCTTAAGGAGAGAGAAGAAAGTATAAAAAAATTAATAAGGCAAAAATAAAGACCCCTTTGATTAAATATCAAAAGAGGTCTTTTTTCTTTGTCTAAAAATTTCTATTGCTTAAGATTTTGTGTACTCAAATAATCTTATGACTTCATATTTTTTTATAAAGTGATTATGATTTATAACGTCATAACTTTTTATAAAGTCATTTGAATTTATGAATCCATAGCTTTTTACAAAGTCATTAATATTTATGACTTACAAAATTTTCACAAGGTCACGAACTTTTGCAACTTTATAAGTTATTCCAAAGTCACAGAAATTTTATCTCCTAACACTTCCATCAGTTCCGTCAATTGTTATGATGTCGCCAGTTTTTATAAGCTTAGTAATGTCCCTTACCCCAACAATGGCAGTCTTATTAAGAGAAATTGCAGAGACAGCTCCATTGGATGTGAAGCCTGCTTCTTCTGTTACAAATCCAGAGGACCTTTCCATGTAAGGGATCATTCTGCCATCAGTCCCATTGCAGATGATTATGTCCTTAGACTCGAAGTTTGCTTCAAGTTCTTCAAAAGTATTTACAACTACTGCCCTTGCCTTTTTCTTTTTCTTGCCAATGGCAGTTCCCCTGCCGAGGATCTCTGAAACATTTTCAATCTTCAAGAGGTTAGTTGATCCAGCAATCCCTGTAGGAACTCCTGCAGTTAAAACAACTAAGTCTCCAGATTTTAAAAATCCCTTCTTAACAGCAACTTCCATGGAAGCATCAATTAAGTTGTCAGTGTCCTTAAAGTTAAGAACCTTAACAGGTCTAACTCCCCAAACCAAGCTAAGTTGGTTTTTAATTTTTTCAAAGGGCGTTGAGGCAATAATTGGAGTCTCTGGTCTGAACTTTGCAATGGCCTTAGAAGTGTTACCTGATGTTGTTGCAGTGATTATTGCATTGGCGTGGAGGTCTCTCGCGATTACGCAGGCAGACCTTCCTATGGAGTTAGTCATGGAATTTTCCACGTCCTTGATCCTGTTTTCCAAGATTTCGTCGTGGTCAATTGTTGACTCAGTGTATTCTATAATTTTTCTCATAGTTTCCACTGCCTCTACAGGATACTTGCCGCTGGCAGTTTCCCCTGAAAGCATAACTGCACTTGTCCCATCGAGGACTGCATTGGCAACATCATTAGTTTCGGCACGAGTTGGCCTTGGGTTTCTTATCATGGAGTCAAGCATTTGCGTTGCAGTGATTACAGTCTTACCTGCAACGTTACATTTTTTTATAATTTCCTTTTGAACTATAGGGACAGCTTCCGTTTCGATTTCAACGCCAAGGTCTCCCCTGGCAACCATAATTCCATCAGAAACTTCTATGATTTCATCAATTAACTCCACAGCCTTTTGGGACTCAATCTTTGAAATAATCTTTGTCGTGTAGTCCCTCTCTTCTTCAAGAACCTTCCTTATGGCAAGGACATCATCTCTTGACCTAATAAAGGAAGCTGCGATAAAATCTATGTCTTCTTTTACTCCAAACTTTATGTCCTCAATGTCTCTTTCAGTTAGGGCAGGAAGTTTGATGTCAACTCCTGGCACGTTAACTCCCTTGTGAGAAGAAATAACACCAGAGTTTTCAACTTCTGTAATAATTTTTTCTCCCTTAATTTCCTTTACAAGAAGTTCCACAAGTCCGTCATCAATTAAAATCTTGTCGCCAGCCTTCACGTCCTTGTAAAGTTCTTTGTAGGAGATGCTGACAATGGACTTGTCCCCTCTAAGGTCCTCAGTGGTTAAGATGAATTCATCTCCAATTTCTAAGCTGACTTCTCCTTCAACTTCTCCCAGCCTAATTTCTGGTCCCTTGGTGTCAAGCATGATACCAATAGGAAGGTCCATTTCCTTTCTAAGTTTTTTAATTCTGTCAATTTTTATCTTGTGCTCTTCATGGCTGCCATGAGAGAAGTTAAGTCTTGCAACATTAACTCCTTCTGTGAAGAGAATTTTTAAAATTTCTTCACTTTCACTTGCCGGTCCAATAGTGGCAACAATTTTTGTCTTTTTCATTTTCCACCTCTATATAGAAACAGTCTTTAGAATATCTAAAAGATCTTCCCTAAAAACTTTCTTAGCTTCAAACATTTCTTCAAAGGTCATGGCCTTTGCCCTTCCTTCTTTAAAACCAAGGACTCTTGAGTTTCCTTCTTTAGCTTCCTTGACTGCAAGATAACCAAACTGTGATGCCAGGATCCTGTCAAAGATAGAAGGAGCTCCTCCCCTTTGGATGTAACCAAGGACAGTAACCCTTGTGTCAATCCCAGTTAATTCTTGGAAGTCTTTGGCAAAGTCAAAGGCTGACCCACAACCCTCAGCCATAATAATTATGTGGTGTCTCTTGCCACGGTTCTTGCCCATGATTGCCTTCTCAGCAATTTCATTTATATTGGTTTCAATCTCTGGAACTACAATTGACTCTGCACCAGAAGAAACTCCTGCATAAAGGGCAATGTCGCCACACTCACGACCCATGACTTCAACAACATTGGCACGGCCGTGGGCCTCTGTTGTGTCTCTAATGTGGCTTATGGCTTCTGTAACAGTTTCCACTGCCGTCATAAAACCTATTGTGAAGTCTGTGTAGGCAAGATCGTTGTCAATGGAACATGGAATTCCAATTACACTAATTCCTCTCTCCCTTAATTTATTGGCACCCTTGAGGCTCCCATCGCCACCAAGGACAATTAGGGCATCAATTTCAAAAATTTTTAGGGAATTTATTGCCTTTTCAAGTCCCTCTTCTGTCATAAATCTATCAGAACGTGAAGTGGAAAGAATTGTTCCACCCCTTTGGATAATGTCTGCAACAGAAGACTGGACTAATTTTTCAAACTTTGCATCAATGAGACCCTCGTAGCCTCCACTTATTCCATAGACCTCTATCCCTTCAAAGATGCAGGTCCTTGTAACAGCTCTTATTGTGGCATTCATGCCTGGAGCATCCCCGCCACTTGTTAAAATTGCAAATCTCATATCCACCTACTTTAAAATAATCTTGTCTCTTGACTTGGTATAAGCTATCAATTTATTTTGAATTTCGTCAAAGGACTTGTCGTCAATCCAAAGACTTGAGTCAGTCCCAAAGGCCCTTCTCGTTTCTTCTTCAAAGAAGACCACTGGAGTAGACCCCTCATAATCTTTTAAAATTTTTCTTATTTCATCTACATTTTTATTCTTCATTGAGTCAACAGAAATGTACAATTTATTTTTTGTTGGCATCTTAAGTCTTGAAATTGAATCCACCAAAATCTTTGGCTCTTCAATTTCCGATTCTTGGAAGTGACCTTCAACTACAACAACATTCTCATCTTCAATTAGGTCCTTGTAGCGTGAGTAGACATTTGGAAAAATCACAAGTTCAATGGTTCCAAATAAGTCTTCTAGGGCTGCAAAGGCCATCATCTTGTTGGTCTTTGTTATCATGGTCTTCTTGGATTTTAAAATTCCTCCAACCTTGACCTTGGACCTTCTCAAGAGATTTTCCCTGTACTTCTCAAAGATTTGGTTTGTGTTTATAGATGAATTCTTCTCGATTAATTCCCTGTATGGATCTAGTGGGTGACCAGAGATGTACATGCCAATAACTTCCTTCTCCATGTCAAGCTTGTCCTTTTGTGGAAAGTCGCGAAGTCTTGGCAAGTCCTCTTGGAGGTCAGCCTCTTCAAAAAGTGAAAATTGACCCATGACATTATTTTTTGCAGTGTTTGATGATGAGGATAAAATCCCTTCATAAATTGCAAGGTATTGAGCCCTGTTCCCCCTGAAGTCGTCCATGGCACCACACCTTATTAGGGATTCCACAGCCCTCTTATTAAGGGCAGACTTGTCAAGGGCATTGATCCTATCAACAAAATCCTTGAGAGACTTGTAGGGTCCCTTGTCCCTTGCTCTCACAATTACATCTATTAAGTTGTCGCCAACATTTTTAACAGCCTTGAGTCCAAACCTAATTTTATTGTCCTCAACAGTGAAGTTTTTGAAGGAGTAATTAATATTTGGTGGCAAAATTTCTATCCCCAACCTCTTTATCTCTTCAATATAAAGGCTTACTTGCTTGATGTCGTTTGTATAAGTAGAAATTTGCGCCGCCATAAATTCTCTGGGATAATAATATTTTAGCCACGCTGTCCTATAAGCAACTACTGAATAGGCAACGGAGTGAGACTTGTTAAAGGCGTAGTCGGCAAAGTCTATAATTAAGTCGTAAATTTCATTGGCAGACTTTTCGTCAACTCCATTGGCAATGGCACCACAAACTCCCTCTTCCTTGTTGCCATAGATGAAGTTCTTCCTCTCTTCTTCCATGACCTTCATCTTCTTCTTGGAGATGGCACGTCTAACAATATCTGCCCTGCCAAGAGAATAGCCACCAATTTGTTGAACAATTTGCATTACCTGTTCTTGGTAGACTATACAACCATAAGTTGACTTAAGTATTGGCTCAAGCTTTGGATGGATATAGGAAATTGTAGACTTGTCGTGCTTAGAACCAACAAATTTTGGAATTTGCTTCATTGGTCCAGGCCTAAAGAGGGCATTGGCAGCAACCAAGTCAGAAAATTCATCTGGTTTCAGTTCCTTTAAGAAGGCCCTCATGCCGCTGGATTCAAATTGAAAGACTCCAAGGGTTTCCGATCTTGCAAACATCTTTAAAACTTCTGGATCATTGTAGTTAAAGTTGTCAAAATTTATAGTCTTGCCCTGGTTTTCTTTTATTAAATTAATTGCGTCCCTAATAACTGTAAGAGTCCTTAGGCCCAAGAAGTCCATCTTCAAAAGTCCCAACTCTTCAAGCTCAATCATGTTAAACTGAGTTGCAATAATTTTGTCGTTCCTAGTTAGGGGAACATATTCTGTCAGTTCATCCTTGGAGATTACAACACCGGCTGCGTGAGTTGAAGTGTGTCTTGGCAGACCTTCAAGTTTTAATGCCATGTCGATTAAAAGTCTTGAGTCCTCTTCTCCATCGTAGATTCCCTTAAAGGTCTCAGAAACTTCTAGGGCTTTTTCTATGGTCATGTTGAGAGCCTGAGGGACTTGCTTGGCAATGTAGTCCACCTTGGCATAGGACATGTCAAGGGCACGTCCCACGTCCCTTATGGCATTACGAGCAGCCATGGTTCCAAAGGTAACTATTTGGGCAACGTGAGAGTCCCCGTACTTCCTGTTTACATAATCAATAACCTCTTCACGTCTTTCATAGCAAAAGTCTATATCAACATCGGGCATGGAGACCCTCTCTGGATTTAAAAACCTTTCAAAAAGTAGATCGAACTCTAGGGGGTCAACGTCAGTTATCCCCAAGCAATAGGAAACCATGGAGCCTGCAGCAGAACCCCTTCCAGGTCCAACTTGGATCTCATGCTTTCTCGCATATCTTATGAAGTCCCAAACTATTAAGAAGTAGTCAACATAGCCCATGTTCTTTATAGTGTTAAACTCAAACTCAAATCTGTCTTTTATTTCATCAGTTACATTTTCATAACGCTTAAGCATTCCCTCAAGGGCAAGCTTCTTTAAATATTCCTCGTGGCTATATCCATCTGGCACTATAAACTCAGGCAAGTGAAGGTCGTGGAATTTTATTTCAACATTGCACCTATCTGCAATCTTAACAGTATTCTCTAAGGCCTCAGGATTTTCTGGGAAGAGGGCTGCCATTTCATCAGGAGACTTTAGGTAAAATTCATCTGATGGAAACTTCATCCTGTCTGTGTCGTTGACAGTCTTTCCCGTTTGAATACAAAGTAGGACGTCGTGACTCTTTGAGTCCTCCTTCATTAAATAATGGACATCATTGGATGCAGTTAGGGGAAGGTCCAGCTCTCCAGAGAGAAGCACAAGCTCACGATTAACCCTAGCTTGTTCAGGCATGCCGTGGTCCTGAAGTTCTAAGAAGAAGTTTCCTTCTCCAAAGATGTCTCTATATTCAAGGGCAGCTTTTTTTGCAGCTTCCTTGTCCCTATTTAAAAGAGCTTTTTGAACCTCGCCACCTAGGCAGGCTGAAGTTGCAATGACTCCCTTGGAATATTTTTTTAAGACTTCCTTGTCAACACGAGGCTTGTAATAATATCCATCAACGTAACCAGTGGAGACTATCTTCATAATGTTTTTGAAGCCCTCATTGTTTTCTGCCAAGAGGATCAAGTGGTACCTCTTGTTTGTCCTGTCCTTTACAGTCATATCCTTTTCTGATATGTAGACTTCACAACCTAGGATTGGTTTTACTCCAGCATCCTTGCAGGCCTTGTAGAAGGCAATGGCTCCATACATATTGCCGTGGTCAGTTAGGGCAACGGCATCCATGCCAAGGTCTTTAACTCTTTTAGGCAAGAGACTTATCCTCGTAGACCCATCTAAGAGAGAGTATTCACTATGGAGATGTAGGTGAACAAAATTATTCATAGGATCATCCTTAATCTATAAATCACAAATTTTTATTTTTAATTTATAAAAAATCTTAAAAAATTTAAAATCAATTTTCAAAAAATTTTTATAACTCACTAATAAGTTTTAAAAAATTTTTCACTAGCTTATAAATTTTAAAAATAAAAAATTTTCATTACTAATCTTTAATATATTTTATCAAAGGCCAAAGACAAATAAAAGGACATGAAAAAAGAGTTTTGACAAAGCAAAACTCCAAGCAAAATATTTTATTTAATTTAAAGATTTATAAACTCTTTTTCAACTAAGTTAGCTAATCTTTCCACAGCTTCTTCTTCATCTACGCCGTCAGCTTCAATGATGATCTCTTCACCTGTGAAGGCACCAAGAGACATAATCCCAATAATGGACTTGCCATTTACCTTGTCACTATGAGCTTCAAGATTTATTTCAGAAGCAAACTTGTTAGCCTCTCTTACAAATAGTGCAGCTGCCCTAGCGTGGAGCCCGTCACTATTATTAAGTACAACTTTTTTACTTATCATTTTATACACCCCTCAACTTGTTCGCAATTCTCCTAAGTTTTTTAAATCTATAATTAACAGTGGACTTTGAAAGCTTTGGCTCAAGAGAGTTCGCAATGTCGTTTAAACTCATAGACCTGTTCTCAAGTCTTATCTTGGCTATGGCTTTCAAATCCTCATCTAAATTTTCTATCCCAATTTCCATCTCGATAAGCTTTATATCTTCTACCTGGTCGTAAGATGATTTAACTGTTTTATTTAAGTTAGCCGTCTCACAATTTACAATCCTATTTACATTGTTTCTCATTTCCTTTATAACTCTTACGTTTTCGTAATTCAAAACAGAGTTATAGGCACCTATGAGAGATAGGAAGTCGGAAATTTGTTCTGAGTCCTTAATGTAAATTATGTATTTTTCCTTTCTCATAATTACCTTTGACTTGAGTCCAAATTCATTAATTGTATCTCTTAAAAAGTATGCGTTGGATTCGTTTTCAGAAACAAATTCCAAATGATATCCTTTTTTTGGATCTGTAATGGATCCTGAACCCATAAAGGCACCACGGATGTAGGCCTTTTTCTCATTACTTGTTTTTATGAGATCAGTGGGCGCATAATTTATCATAAATACGCTTGCACCCTTAATATATTTTAACTCATCAAGAAGTAACCTGCAAGACTCATCTTGCGATATATAGATAATAAATACATTTTTTTTAAGTTGAGTGGACCTAACATTTTTAACTTCAACGTCAAAACCAAAGGACCTTCTTAAAAATGTAAAAATTCTCCTTGCCACAGGAGCATTTTCTGTAATGTATTCCATAGAAATTTTATTATTTTTGAAATTTAAAATCCCACACATGGGAGTTATGCCTGCAAGTTCAGATAAAATTATTTTGTAGTCTTCAACTTTTATCTTAGCCACTTCATCCTTAATCTCTGATGAAAAACTCATTACATCACCCCTTTATCCATATTTCTCTTATTATATCAGAAATTTAATTTAATTGTTTCTAAATTTACATTTTCAAAGCATTATTAAATTAAAGTAAAGCTTGGGTTAAAATAAAAAATAAAAGGCCTGTGACCTAAGAGAGAACTTTAATCCTCTTCTCTTTACTCACAGGCTTTAATTTAAATCTTATTTTGTTTCTTTCTTGTTTTCAGCCTTTGCATTTTCTTTTCCTGCATTAGCTTTTGCATTTTTCTTTCCTGCTTCAGCCTTTGCATTAGTTTCCTTAGCTTGGCCTTCTTTTTCTACCTTGCCAAAGTTTTTGTATTCTTCTGGAAGTTGAACTTCTTTAGAAGTGTTAACATAGATTTTTATTTTAGCATCTTTTTTAACTTTGTCAATGTATTCTTTGAATTTTTCTTGTTGTAGTTGTGCCTTGATTTGGTCCTTAACTGCATCAAATTCTAAAGGCTTTTTATCTTCAAGTTTGATGATGTGGTAACCAAATTGTGTAGTGATAGGTTCAGAAATGTCTCCAACCTTCATCTTAGCAATTTCCTTGTCAAAGGCTTCAACCATTTGTCCACTTGTGAATTCGCCAAGTGATCCACCGTTTTGTGCACTTCCTGTGTCCTTAGAGTTTTCCTTTGCAAGCTTAGCAAAGTCTTCTCCCTTTAAGATTTTCTTTCTTAGGACGTTAGCTTCCTTTAAGTCATCAACTAGGATGTGAGAAGCCTTAGCCTTGTAGTAAGAATCCTTGTTGTCTTCGTATTGTTTTTTAACTTCTTCTTCAGTTGGTTCAAGTTCTTTTAATTTTTCTTGAGTATATTTGCCAACTAACATTTGATTTTTCATGTTTTCAGCAACATATTCCTTTGGAAGTCCATTTTCTTTTAGGAACTTGTTGAAAGCTTCTTCTCCACCAAGTTGTGCCTTGATTTCGTCAAGCTTTTTATTTACTTCTTCATCAGAAACTGTGATTTTTGATTTTTCTGCATCTTGTTTAAGAGCTTCAGTTGTTGTTAAGTCAGTGATTGCTTGTTCTCTTAAAAGTTCGTCAGTAGACTTTTTACCATCTTCCTTGTTCTTAAGAACATCTTCTCCATACATTGAAGTAAGTTGATTTACCCTTGCTGCATAAGACTTATAAAAATCTGCCATTGGGATTTCAACTCCACCAACCTTAGCTGCTGCATCTTTATTTGCACCGCTACAAGCTACAAGTGAACCTGCTAGTGCAATTGTCACTGCTATCTTACCAAATTTTTTTAAAAACATAATTCTCTCCTTATTCTATTTAATTATTATCATTTAGTGTTTCTATTATACACTACTTTTTAGAAGTTTTTGTGTCCTTTTTGTGTAAATACAAAATTGTAACTAGTTTTTTAAGCTTATCGAGAGGATACTTGAGCTTAGTCAATACAATTTCATTAACATTGCCCATAGAGTAGGAAACATTTTCGAACTCGTTGTTTATTTCCATTATGGCAGGAAGCTCAACCTCACCTTCTACTCTTACCCTATATTCTCCTCTTCTCTCAACAATAGATGAAACTTTTGCCTTTTGGGCCTTGTTCTTTAAGAGGGCAATGTCCATTAGGTTTGAAACTTCATCAGGGAAGTCTGAGAACCTGTCGATTAATTCATCAACAAGGTCTGAGTACTCTTCTTCAGTTGATAAAACAGAAATCTTTTTATAAATCTCAAGCCTTGTCCTGTCATCAGCAATATATTCTTTTGGTATAAAGGAATCCAGCTTGAGATCAATTGTAGTTTCAATTTCTTCTTCAACATCAAGACCCTTTAACTTCATGACAGCATCCTTTAGATACTTCATGTAGAGGTCGTAACCAATTTTTTCTATGTGACCTGACTGTCTTGACCCTAGTATGGATCCAGACCCTCTTATCTCGAGGTCTCTTTCTGCAATCTTGTGACCTGACCCAAACTCAGTGAACTCTTTTATAGCTTGGAGTCTCTTTTGTGCCACTTCAGAGATTGATGTGGACCTGTCGTAGGTGAAGTAGGCGTAGGCAATTCTCGATGACCTGCCTATCCTTCCACGAAGTTGATAAAGTTGTGAAAGTCCCAACCTATTGGAGTCTGTTATTATCATTGTGTTTGCATTGGGAACGTCCATACCCGTTTCTATTATAGTTGAGCAAACTAATACGTCAACATTACCCTCTATGAAGTCAATCATTGTATCTTCAAGGGCCTTCTCAGTCATCTGACCATTTGCCATAGAGAAGGTCGCCTCTGGCACAAGCTTCCTAAGTTCCAAAAGTTTATTTTCCATATTTGAAACCTTGTTGTAGAGGAAGTAAACTTGTCCTCCCCTTTCAATTTCCTTTAGGATGGCCTCACGAACCATGAGGTTGTTATACTCTAGGACGTAAGTTTCCACTGGAAATCTCTCTTCAGGTGGCTCTTCAATAACAGACATGTCCCTTATTCCAATCATAGACATCTGAAGAGTCCTTGGAATTGGTGTGGCTGTTAGAGTTAAGGTGTCTACATTTTCCTTTAGCATCCTCAACTTTTCCTTGTGACGAACTCCAAATCTTTGCTCTTCGTCAATAATTAAAAGTCCCAAGTCCTTGAACTTCACGTCCTTGGAAAGGAGCCTGTGAGTTCCCACTATTATATCAATGTTGCCATCCTTCAGACCTTCAAGGTCCATCTTCTGATCCTTCTTGGACCTAAACCTTGATAGAAGTCCAACTCCCACAGGGAAGTTTTTAAACCTCTCCTTAATTGTGTTGTAGTGTTGCTGAGCTAATATAGTTGTTGGCACAAGAATTGCAACTTGCTTTCCGTCAAGTATTGCTTTAAAGGCTGCACGAAGGGCAACCTCTGTCTTTCCATAACCAACGTCGGCGCAGAGAAGTCTATCCATTGGAGATGCCTTCTCCATGTCTTCTTTTATCTCTTCAGCAGACTTCAACTGGCCAGGAGTTTCTTCATAGATGAAGGCATCCTCAAACTCCCTTTGATATTGGGAGTCCTCACTAAAGGCAAAGCCTTTGGTATTCTCACGAGTTGCGTAGAGTTTTATTAAGTCCTCAGCCATGTCGTCAATGGACTGTCTTGCACGAGCCTTTTTCTTTTTCCAGTCAAGAGAGTTTAACTTGTTGACCTTTGGCGGCCTCTTGCCCTCTTGTACGTACTTGTAAATGGAATCAAGAGCTTCTATTGGAAGGAAGAGTTTGTCCTCTCCACCGTACTCAATAAGAATGTAGTCCTTTTGTATGCCTGAGACTTCAAGTCTTCTTGTCCCAACATATTTACCAACACCATGGGCCTCGTGAACTACGTAGTCACCAATTTGTAAATCTTCAAAGTTTAGTGCCTTCTTCTTAGCTGGTTTTTTCTTTTTATTCTTTGAGAAGGACCCATAAATTTCTGAATAATTAATAAAAACTGTCTTTGAATCTGAAAATTCTATTCCTTCATTTAAGGCACCAGTAGTGACAACAAGCTTGGAAGTGATTTTTTCATTCTTTGTATTTTTTGCCAAGTGTGGTGAGTAGCCCAAGTCCACAAGGTGATCAAAAAGACGCTTGGCTCTTTTTTCTGTTGCCCCAAGGAGGATGACTTGGAAATTATTTTTTCCATAATAGTCTAGGTCTTCCTTGAAAAGTTTTATCTTTGACATGTAGTTTGTCACGCTCTTGACCTTGATGTTCACAATGTCCTTTGGCTTAAACATCTTTGGTGGCTTCAATAGGGCGTTAAAAGTTATTAAAGTTTTTTCATTTAACTTGTCGACTATGTCCTTATAGTTGTAAAAAGTTTTTTCGTGAGACTTTGTGACTTCACCATTCTCTATTAAGATTGCAAACTTTTCTCCATTTGCAAGATCAAGTTCTTCTTCTCTTTCAAGAATCCTGGAAGGCTCTTCAATTAAAAATATAAAATCATCCAAGTAATCTAAGAAGGATCCCACTTCTTCTTGGTCTACATAAGGAAGGATTAGGTCCTTGTTGATAATAGTCTCTTGGTTTTCTAACCTGTCAACGTATCTCAAAAACTTTTCATTGAGTCTATCTTTTTCTTTCCCCTGGAGCTTGGTCTTGGAAAGGTCTTTTTTAATTCTCTCAGCAACTTGATCTCTTTCGTCTGCTTTTATAATCAAGTCTTCTATGGGATAGATTGTAATTTTTTCTAGCTTATCAATGGACCTTTGGCTTTCAATTTCAAAGGACCTAATGGAATCAACTTCGTCATCAAAAAGTTCTATCCTGTAGTTGGCATCTTGGGTCCCAATGTCAATGATGGAACCCCTAAGAGAAAATTGACCTAGACCCTCAACACTTGGAAATCTTTCGTAACCCATTTCCACAAGTTTCTTGGGTAGGACGTCAAGATTCAAAACTTGCCCAACTTCTATAGGAATCTTATAAGATGCAAAAATTTCTGGCCTTGATATCTTTGCAGTCAAGGCGTTTAAGGTTGTGACAACCATCTTTGCCCTGCCACTTGAAATCTCTGCCATGGCTTCTAGCCTCTTCTTTGTATTCTCCTTGGACTTTGAATCCCTGTCGTAGAAAAAGACGTCCTTTTCTGGATAATAGACGCAGGTCTCATCTGATATGGACTCAATGTCCTCGTAGGCCTTTCTTGCCCTTACCCTATCTTGTGAGATAAGGCAGACTTTCCTCCCATCAGCTGCAAAAGTGGGCGCAAAAAGAGAGAGCACTGCCTCCTCTGAACCAAAGACTGCAGTGTTCTTTGAAATTTTTATTGAATTATCTAATTCCTTAAAAGCTTCTAGGTTCTTTACACTATTGATTAAAAAATTCAATTTTCACCTCAATAAATGTTGTTGTTATAAGAATTCATGGACTTGTCGATACCTGAGTCCACTGCATCAATTACTGCATCGGCACAGGCATCAATGGCATCGGCAATATGCTTCCTATCCTTTGATGGAAAATTGGACAGAACAAAGCTTGCCAAATCTTCATTAGGGTGTTTCTTCCCAACACCAATTTTAAACCTGGCAAAATTTTTGCTTCCTGTTAAATTTACAATTGACTTAAGTCCATTGTGAGTACCAGCTGATCCATTTTTCTTTATCTTTAACTGAGCAAATTCAATGTCGATGTCGTCTACAATAACCATTAGGTCTTCTGGTTTTAATTTATAAAAATTTAAAATTTCTACAATTGATTCTCCGGAATTGTTCATAAAAGTATGGGGCTTTAGGAGAATGACCTTCTCGTTGCCGATTCTCCCTTCACCTACAAGCCCCTTAAATTTAATCTTATTAACTTTTATATTAAGCTTATCCGCAAGGACATCAATTGTTGAGAAGCCCACATTATGCCTAGTATCTTCATACTTCTTGCCGGGGTTTCCCAGTCCTGCAATTATATACACTTAATCACCTTATTCAAACATTTCACTAACTGATTGTGATGTGTTGATTCTCTTAATTGCTGATGCAAAAATTGGAGAAACAGACACAATATCAATCTTATCTATTTTCTTTTCTTCTGGAAGTTCAATAGTATCTGTGATTACAAATTTTTCAAGAGATGAATTCTTTAGTCTTTCAATAGCTGGACCTGATAAGACTCCGTGAGTTGCAGCTCCATAAACTTTCTTTGCACCTCTTGCCTTTAAAGCATCTGCTGCCTTAGTAATAGTTCCAGCAGTGTCTGCAATGTCATCAACAAGAATAACTGACTTGCCTTCAACATCACCAATAATATTCATAACTTCAGATACATTTGCCTTTGGTCTTCTCTTTTCAATTATTGCAATAGGAAGATTTAATTCGTTGGCAAATTTTCTTGTTCTAGTAACTCCTCCAAGGTCTGGAGAAACAACTACAAAGTCGTCTTCACTTACAATGTCCTTGAAGTATCTTGCAAGATAAGGAACTGCTGTTAGGTGGTCAACTGGGATATCAAAATATCCTTGGATTTGACCAGCGTGAAGGTCCATTGCAACAACCCTGTCAGCTCCTGCTTCAGTAATTAGATTTGCCACAAGTTTTGAAGTAATAGGTTCCCTTGCCTTAGTCTTTCTGTCTTGTCTTGCATATCCGTAGTAAGGGATAACTGCGTTAATTCTACCAGCTGATGCTCTCTTTAGACCATCAATTAAAATTAAAAGTTCCATTAGGTTGTCATTAACTGGTGAAGAAGTTGATTGGATAACAAAAACATCCTTACCTCTTACAGAAACTCCAATATCAATTGAAATTTCTCCATCAGAAAATGTGGACACAGTACAAGCGCCCTTTTCAATTCCCAAGTTTTCACAAATTTTATCTACAAGACTAAGGTTAGAATTTCCTGTAAATACTACAATATCTCCATTAACTGTGTTCATTATCCACGTCCTCCTATTTCATAAATCCTTTTCTCTCAACCCAACCATCTATATTTTTTTGAGGTGCTCTCTCAAGAGAAAGTTGACCCTTCAAAACTTTTTTAGTAATAGTAGATCCAGCTGCAACATAGCCATTTTCTTCTACTTCAATTGGTGCTACTAAATTTGCATTAGAACCAATAAAGGCATTGTCCCCAACCTTGGCCCTAAACTTGTCTCTTCCATCGTAATTAACAAAGACCACTCCGCAGCCTATGTTAACTCCACTGCCCACATCGGCATCGCCTATGTAAGCAAGGTGGCTCATCTTTGACCCATCTCCAACATTAGAATTCTTAACTTCAACAAAGTTTCCAATTTTACAATTTTCTCCAACATGAGAGTTTGGTCTTAAGTGAGCATAAGGTCCCACTGTAGTTCCCCTTCCTATAGAAGAGTCTTCTATTTCAGATGACCTAATAATAACATCTTCTCCAATTGTTGAATTCTTTATTGTAGAAGAGTAAATTTCTGCCCCTTCTTTTATTACAGACTTCCTGTCAATGCGAGTGCCTGGGTAAATCATGACATCTCTTTCGATAGTAGCTCCATATTCAATATAAGTGGACTTAGGGTCAATTATCCCAACACCATTTATCATGTATTCCTTGTTTATCTTTTTTTGTAAGATTTCTGCTGCAATAGATAACTCGTATCTTGAATTAACCCCAAGGATTTCTCTTGTGTCCCTGAGCTTAAAGGAGTCAACCCTCTTGCCTTCCTTAACTAGGATTTCAAGGGTGTCAGTTATATAAAGCTCATTTGCTGCATTATCAGTGTTGATTTTCTTTAGAGCTGACCTTAGAGAAGAACCTTTGAAGGCAAAAATTCCTGAATTAATTTCACGAATTAGCTTTTGCTTTTCACTAGCGTCCTTTTCCTCAACTATTGCAACAACATTTGCATTTTCATCTCTGACAATCCTGCCGTAGTTTGTAGGATCCTTCATATCAGCAGATAAAACTGTTATATCATTATTTCTCTCTTCGTGGTATCTCAAAAAGCATGAAATAGTTGAATTAGAAATAATTGGAGTATCACCATTTAGGATAATGACTGTATCATCATCTTCTATTTTATCAAGAGCATTCATCACGGCATAACCTGTACCATAAGGTACATTGTCGCCAATAGGTTGCTCAATAAATTCCACATCTTGTTCATCTTCAAAGGCCTTGCACACTTTTTCCTTGTTGTGTCCCACAACTACAAGATTCTTTTCAACTTGCGAATGCTTGCAAGAATTTAGGACATAAAAAAGCATAGGTCTTCCAAGAATTTCATGAAGTACCTTTGGTTTTTTGGACTTCATTCTCGTTCCCTCTCCTGCTGCCAGGATAACTGAAACTTTCATAAAACACCTCTTTTTATTTACTCCTTACATTATAACTAAGATTGACTCTTATATTCAAGAAAATTTCACAATTAATTTATATTTCAGCCACTTGTAGAAGATTTTTTTGTTTTTTGTAAAAATAAAATAAATTTTATGGAAAATTTCCCTTGTTTACTTCTTAAATTTTTACTAAGTCATAAATTCTCGTGACTTTGTAAATTTTTGTGAAGTCATAGTTTCTTATAAAGTCGCAATTTTTTATGAAGTCACACTTTCTCATAAAGTCATAAATTTTCATGAAACTTATTTCCATTGCTGTGAGAGTATATTTTTCTAATATCCCTTACTTATGCCTAGAGATATCTCCTTCAGACCTCTCTTACAAACTAACGGCCTGTCAGAATCACATTCTTTACTTTTCATAAGCAAGACGTCAGCCTTAAATTAAAGACTAGTGGGAGTGCATAAAATAAGCAAAAAAATTGGCTGTGCGTTAAAAATTTTCAACTGTTTAAACTCGCGAAGCGAGTGAGTTTTGAAAATTTAGCATAGCCAATTTTTTTGGACTTCCAGCGCGTGGGGTTAATGGGGGTGGTTTAAGGAGGGGGAAAGGGGCCTCGCAATGCCCCTTAACCCCCTCCTTATAAATGGATAAAACCGCAGGTTTTAAAATTTTTTATTTTCAATTTGTACTTGACAAATAAATTTTTAAAGGTTATAGTCGAAACATATTGAGAGGCGATAAAAATGAAAAACTTAAATAACTTTAAAAATTTCACAAGCCAAGCATTCTGTTGTTGTTCTATAAAAATTTTTATAGGACTTATTTGAATGTGAATCAATATTTTAAACTTTTTATTAGATATTAAGAAAGATTTTAAGAGTATATGATTTCATATACTCTTTTTTTTATGTATTTACGGAGGAGAAAAATGACAAAATTATTAGAAACAGTTGGAGAATCAAAATTAGTACAATTAGAAAAGATTGGTAGCGGAAAGATTTTTGTAAAAGTAGAAAAATCTAACCCAGCAGGATCTATCAAAGACAGGGCTGCCCTCTACATGATAAAGGGAGCCATCAAAGACGGATCCCTAAAAGAAGTCCTGGAAATTGTTGAACCAACAAGTGGCAACACAGGAATTGCCATTGCCATGATTGGTCGTGCCCTTGGCTACAAGGTAAATATCGTTATGCCAGCTTCCATGTCAATTGAAAGAAGAAACTTGATCGCAGCCTTTGGTGCAAATTTAATTTTAACAGGAGATGGCGGCATGCAAGCAGCAGTTGACAAGGCCAAGGAACTAGTGGCTACTGGCAACTACTTCATGCCAAACCAATTTGAAAACAAGTACAACGCTCTTGCCCACGAAGAAACTACAGGTCCAGAAATTTATAGGGACCTAAAGGACATCACAGGCTTTGTTGCAGGAATAGGAACTGGAGGAACTGTTACAGGAATTGGCAGATTCTTAAAATCAAAGGATGAAAATATAAAAGTTTGGGGGCTTGAACCAGATGAATCTCCACTTCTTACAAGAGGAGAAGCTGGCGCACACAAGATTCAAGGGATTGGAGCAAACTTTGTGCCAGGAGTTTTAGACACAAAAATCCTAGACAAGACAATCACCGTTAAATCAGATGAAGCTATAGAAATGGCAAGAAGACTTTCTCGTGAAGAAGGACTACTTGTTGGTATATCAGCTGGTGCTAATGTGGTAGGTGCACTAAAAATGCAAAAGGAGCTTGGTGGAAATATAGTCACAGTTGCACCTGACACAGCTGAAAGATATATGTCCACTGAACTTTTTGAAAATGATTAAGTATTTGAAAAAAATTAAGGAATACGGGGAATTTATTTTATTAAAGGACCCGGCTTGTAAAAGTTTATTTGAAGCAATCTTTATGTATCCCATTGTTTCCTGCATGGTGAGACATAGGATTGCTCACTACTTCTACGAAAAGGACCACACTACACTTGCAAGATGGATTTCACAAAGAGCCAGGAAGAAAACAGGCATCGAAATCCATCCAGGTGCTAAAATCGGCAAGAACCTCTTTATTGACCACGGCATGGCTGTGGTCATAGGAGAGACTGCCGAGATTGGTGACAACTGTCACATGTACCACAACATAACCCTTGGTGGAACAGGCAATGAAAAGGAAAAGAAGAGACACCCCACAGTTGGAAGCAACGTAATAATTGGAACAGGAGCTACCGTCCTTGGCCCAGTTGTAATTGGAGATGGAGCAAAAATTGGAGCAGGAGCCCTAGTCCTCACAGACATACCTGCCAACTCAACAGCAGTTGGCGCTCCAGCCAAGGTCGTAAAATTTCACGACCCAAGTGAAAATAAGTTCCACTAAACTTTTTATAAAAAATTTTTAAAAACTAAGAGAATTTTTTATATTATTACATTATCAATTATGTAAAATTGTTTTTATTATTGGAGGGGCTTATACCCATTCAGGCACAGGGGGGCGCTTACTAGATCAAGCTTTAATAAACAGGAAGCCCCTTGTTTGTGCCTGGTGGTACCCCTCCAAACCACCCCATTCACTCCACGCACTGAAAGTCCAAAAAAATTGGTCATGCTAAAAAAGAAGAACACAAATTGTTGCAAGCTCCAATTTGCGAACTGACCTACCATCAATTTGCTTCGCAATTTGGGTTAAGTCATGTCAAACTCGCTCTTCGGGCTCAAACAATTGAAATTTTTTAACGCATAACCGATTTTTTTGCTTATTTTATGCTCTCCCAATAGTTTACTGCTTTTAAAAAACATTTCTTTAAAGATTACAAAAAGATATGCATTGTTACTATGATGATTTTTAATTATGGGGTTTTTTTCTAATCATCATATTCAATTTTATTTTATTGAGGTAATATGTTTAAAATAGGTCCCCATCTTTCTACATCAAGGGGCTACACCAATATGGGAAGAGATGCCCTAAAAATTTCTGCCACAACTTTTCAATTTTTCTCAAGAAACCCAAGAGGTTCCAAGATGAAAAAATTAGACGAAGAAGACATAAAAGGCCTAATTGACCTTGTAAGAGAAAACAATTTTGGTCCCCTACTTGCCCATGCTCCCTACACCCTAAATCCCTGTTCATCAACAGAAAGTGTGAGAGAATTTGCCAACCTAGTCATGGCAGAAGACTTGGAAAGGCTCAGGTATTTTGAAAACACCTACTACAACCTTCACCCAGGTTCCCACACAGGTCTTGGCATTGACGCGGCAATAGAAATAATTTCTGCCCAATTAAATTTAGTTCTAAGGGAAGACCAAGAGACCCTAGTCCTTCTTGAAACCATGTCAGGCAAAGGAACAGAAGTTGGATCAAAGTTTGAAGAAATCGGACGAATAATAAAAGGCGTGAACTTAAAAGAAAAAGTTGGAGTCTGTCTGGACACCTGCCACGTCCATGAGGCCGGCTACGATATAGTGGGTAACCTAGATGGTGTTTTAGAAGAATTCGATAAACTCTACGCCATCCACCTAAACGACTCCAAAAACGATAGAGAAGCCCACAAGGACAGACACGAAGTCATAGGCAATGGAAAAATTGGTCTTGAAGCAATCGAGAGAATCATAAACCACGAAAAATTAAGAGACCTCCCCTTTTACCTAGAAACACCTCAAGACCTGGAAGGCCACAAAAAGGAAACAGAGCTTTTAAGAAGTCTTCGCAAGTAAGATTTCGCAAATTAATTTTTAATAAAATCATCCTACAAATTAAAAATCAAAAAAGAAAAGAGAACTCACAGTCAAAAATGAGTTCTCTTTTTTTATTTAACAAATTCTTTTAATTTTTTCAAGAGAAAATCTAAATCTTCTTTACTGTGATTAGCCATAGGTGTTACTCTTAGAATCGCTTCATTTTTTGGAACTGCTGGAAATCTTATTATTGATAAAAATATTCCAGAATCCATTAGTTTCTTGAATATTTCCTGAGCTCTTTTTTCATTTCCCACTTTTATAGGAATTATGTGAGAGTTTCCACCAATATCAAAATTATTTTCTTCCAACTTTTTCTTTAAATATGAAACATTATCCTTCAACTTATTTATATTTTTCTTATTGGATTGAATATAATTTAAAGATTCTGAAATAATTAGGGTGTCAATAGGGCTTATAGATGTTGAAAAAATAAATTCCCGACTGGTGTTATAGAGGTAATTCCTCATTAAATTTGATGTCAGAAGAGCCGCGCCACTTGCGCCCAATGCTTTAGAAAAAGTTACAAGCATTACATCAGGATAAGTATTATAAATTTCTGTTATTCCTTTTCCATTTTCTCCTAAAACTCCAAAACCATGTGCATCATCAACGTAGGTCAAAGCATTATATTTTTCTCCAAGTCTACAAAACTCATCTAGCGGTAGAATATCTCCATCCATGCTAAAGACACCATCAGAAACTAAGACTTTATTTTTATTAGGATATTTTTTTAATTTTTCTTCTAAATCTCTAAAGTCCAAATGCTTATAAACTTCTACTTTAGATTTGCTTAATCTAATCCCATCTATTATCGATGCGTGATTCTTTTCATCAGAAAATACAATAGTTTCATCATTGCAAATTGCAGTTAAAAATCCAAGGTTGGCCATAAAACCACTTGAGTATACAAGGCTATTTTCATATCCAATAAATTCAGCAAGACTTCTCTCCAAATCTTTGTGAACTTTGTGGCTTCCAGTTGTTAGTCTAGAGCCTCCACTTCCAAGACCCATGGATTCTATTTTATCCTTCACACTTTCTAAAATTTCTTTATTTTCTCCAAGAGAAAGATAATTGCTAGAAGAAAATAAAAGATATTCTTTTGAGTCAATTATACTTTTTGGCAGTTGAGGACTTTCAAAAATTCTTTCATCTCTTATAAGATGATTCTCTTCAAGTTTTTGAAGTTCTTCTTCTATATAATTATTATTCATGAACTATCACCAACTGATTTTCTAAATAGTCAATAGTATTCTCTATTGTGTCAAGACGAGGATCATAAAGAAAAACTCTTCCGCCATTTAAATCTCCTCTCTCCTTTAGCTTTGTAATTCTAATATACTCCTTTTTATTGGCTAGGTATCCAGTGACATAATCAGGATCATCTGAAATGCAAACCTCTCCGATTATTGCCTTTGCATTTAAGGTTTTTGTTGCAAGACAAAGAGCTTCTTTAAAATGGTTTTTATTGGAGATATCTCTCCTGCTAGCAAAATCCATATTTGTTACTCTGACTCCCTTGTCTAAGTCGCCTTCCATTCTTTCTAGGCTTAAAATATTTAAAATTATAGCTCCCCTCATATTTTTCGTATTAATTAACAAGTCTATAACTCTTTGAGGATTCTCTATTCCCATAGAATTCAAAAGTTTTTCCATTACTACAAGTCCCTCTTCTTTTGTATCCACTTCTATAGTCTTAGTCTTTAAAGCCCTTATGTTTATTATGTCCTCTTCTCTAACTTTATTTATTTTTATATTCACAAAATCTGCTTGGCCTCTTGAATGATTTAATCCTCTTGATGCAAGACTGTTTATTATATTTAAAAGATCCTCTTCATCAACTATACTTTCAGCTCCACCAATATGTAAGTTTTCTTTGTCATTATTCTTTGATGCTCTCATTTTAACGCTATACTTCAAGTTTTTCCTCCAAAATTTTAAAACCTAATAATCTACTACAAATCTTTTCATAAAATAACTTTGCCAATATACCACTGATTACCATACCAGGAAGGGCAGGAATTAAAAGACTTATAAGTGGTAACCCTACTAATTTCGATAAAACTATTCTCGATAAACTCGTACCAAATGAAGAAGCAAATAATAAGGAAATATTTTTATTCTTTACTAACAAGATAAATATTAGAATACCTAGTCTAAAAACCAAGGCAACAATAATTCCATAAATATTTGATATGCCCGAAAAGAAAGATAGAAAGGATCCTATTAAACCAGCTAAAATATAAATTTTAGGACCAAATGTCGTTGCAATTAGTACTGAAATTGGTGCAGACATCTGAAATTCTGCACCTGGAAAAATACTTGGAATTTTTATAAGACTTGTTAAAAAAATTATAGTCCCAAGAATTGGTATAAGAGTTAGTTCTTTAATTTTCATTTGTTATCCTTGTATAATTTTAAGTTGACTATCTATCTATAAAAAAACTGTCCTCTCTGGGACAGTTTTTTTAATTCTTATAAAATTTAACTAAGTTAAATTATTTTACTTCTACAGTTGCTCCAACTTCTTCAAGTTTAGCCTTGATTTCGTCAGCTTCTTCTTTTGAAGCGCCTTCTTTAACTGCCTTAGGAGTTCCGTCAACTAATGCTTTTGCATCTTTAAGTCCAAGTCCAGTAATGTCTTTAACAACTTTGATTACTTTAACTTTTTCTTGTCCTGCTTCAGTAAGGATTACATCGAAATCAGTTTTTTCTTCAGCTGCTGCTGCTGGAGCTGCGCCACCTGCTACTGGAGCTGCTGCAACTGCTGCTGGAGCTGCTGCTGATACGCCGAATTCTTCTTCTAGAGCCTTAACAACTTCTGATAGTTCTAATACTGTAAGTTCTTTAACTTCTTCAATTAATTTTTCTACTTTTTCTGACATTTTATTCCTCCGTAATTTTAAATAATAATTTTTCTTAATTTTTTAGCAGATTAAGCTGCTTCGTTTTCTTTCTTGTCTGCGATTTGTGCAATAACTCTTGCAAAACCTGATAGTGTACCATTTAGTACATTTGCGAATCCTTGGATTGGAGCATTTAAGCCGCCAAGTACTTGTGCAACAAGAACTTCCTTGGATGGTAATTTAGCAAGTGCGTCGATTTCTGGAAGTGATAATACCTTTCCATCAACATATCCTGCTTTAATTTCTAGTGCTTCATGATCTTCTGCAAACTCTGATGAAATTTTTGCTGCTGATGCTGGGTCTTCCATACCAAATGCAATAGCGCTTGGTCCCTTTAGGAAGTCTTCTAAACCTTCAACACCTAACTCTTCGAAAGCACGTCTCATCATTGTGTTTTTGTATACCTTGTAATCAACATTTGCTTCTCTGTACTTTGATCTAAGTTCAGTTACTTCTTCAACTGTTAATCCTCTGTAGTTTACAAGAACGATAGATTGAGCGCCTTGAATTTTCTCTTTAATTTCATCTACTAGGGCTTGTTTTGATTGTAGTTTTTCTTCTTTCAATTTGTCACCCCCAAAATAAAAAAATCTCACGCCGCCGTGAGATGTGAAAATCAAATAAATCCGAATTTCAAACCTCGGTAGGATTTATGGCAGTGCCACCTACTGTCTGCGGCTTAGTAACATAAGTATTATATATAGTCTTTACTTCTTTGTCAATGATTATTTGCATTTATTTTAAATTTCTTTGTTTTTCTATATTTAATTGTAATTCCTAAAACAATTATACATAAAAGTAAAAAATTTATAAAGTTTCCTTCTTTTTTATGGTTTGAAAATTATATTAAACTACTTTTACTTATTCTTCTTAGGATCAAAATCCTTATAATTTTCTTAAATTCTTATTAAAAAACGCTAAGTCATACGGTCTAACTAATCTATAAAATAAAACAAGCTCATAAGCTTTTATTAAGTCATAAGCTTTCACAATTTTATAAATATCTACAAGCTAATAAGTTTCTATTAACTCCTAGGTCTTCACAAGTTTATAAATATCTACAAGCCCATAAGTTTTGATAAGTTAGTAAACTCATGACCTAATATAAAATAAAAATTTGCATAAAAAAAAGTAGCCTAAGCTACTTTTTTTCATATATAAACTTGGAAATCCTCCCATAAAATTTTAAATCGAAAGATTTGTTTTCTCCACTGATGGACTAACACTAACCTCAAATTGACCAACTAAAACAGATGATACTGTTGTAGTAATTAGAGAGTAAATTAATCTAGCAAAAGGGATATAAGTTAAGGACATTACTAAAACTATTATGTCCATTAGTAAATAGGCATAAGAAATATTTATCTTAGTCTTATTTGACACTACAAGTGCCAAGGCGTCGTCTCCACCTGTAGCTCCTCCTTGAGATACTACAAGTCCACAACCCAGTCCAATGCCAATGCCTCCAAATACAGCTGCCAATAATGGATAGCTATAAAGATCAGGAAGGATTGGTCCCATAATGGAAAATATTTTGTAGAAAAGGGCAAATAATAAAGAAGCTAATAAAGTCTTTCTTAAAAATGCCTTTCCAAAGATATTTATTCCAATAAGAATACATATAATATCCATTATCGGACTTAGGATTGATGGGTTTATACCAAAGGTCTTATAAGATAATAAGGCCAGGCCTAGGATTCCACCTTCAGTAATTTGAGATGGGATATGAATATTTACAACTGTAAAAGATTCAATCATTGATCCTAAGATAATATTAATTAGTCCTGCTCTTGATAATTTAAACCAAGTCAGCTTTTGATTTAGCATTTTAACACCTCCTTAATATTTCGCAATACTAGAAGGGTATCCAACCAACAAAAAAAGACTGCTGTCGGTCCTAAGGATAACCTTCGTACTTTTGCAATCTTGTGGTGTTGATGCTTTTTATTTGCTGATTTTTTCTTGTAAAAACTCTGAGCATAATAGTTACTTTTAGCTTTTTATCTCCCACATCAGGCAGATAGAAGGCTCTCTTGTCGTAAACTTTAGCATCAGATAAAAACTACCTGATAATTTCGGTAACCACCGTAAAATACTTAATCAACGTTAAATATTATAGTTTTTTATTTTATAAATTGCAAGTTTTTTTCTTATAAACAAAGTATAAATTTCTAATTATCTTTTTATATTTTCTTAAATGCTCGTAAAGCCTTATTCTATGTGCTTTCGAGTATTTTTACTGTAGGAAGATACTTCACGTTTCTTTGCATATTTCCTCATGTCTTAGCTGTCAGAAGTGGTAAATAAGTAGTAAATTCATTTGTACTACTAAGCAACAAGACGCTCCTGTTGCTTCTCTTTATTCAAGCGTTTCATTTCTGCCATTGCAGAATCGAATGTTGCATGTGCGTAATAGTTCAGCGTCATGGCTATATTAGCATGTCCCATAATGTACTGTAATGCCTTTGGATTCATTCCTGCATTTGCATAGTTGGTACAGAATGTATGTCGCAAACTATGTGGAGTGATGTGTGGCAATTTATCCTCGTTATACTTATTGTATTTCTTAACAAGACCTTTCATCATGCCGTTGTAATCACTTGCCACTTTTGGATAGTTCTTTCTATTAAGAAAGAGGAAATCACTATATCCATCAATCTCAACACGCTTATCATTCTTTCGATTCGCTAACACTCGCTTAAATGCTTGATAGGCTTCTTCAACCATAGGAACTTGACGTTCGCCACTTTTGGTCTTTGGTGTTTCAATGTAGTACCCAATTTCAGTATCTCTCAATAGCTGATGGTCTATATTGACAAGACGATTCTCAAAATCTAAATCTGGAAGTGTCAAACCACCAAACTCTGAAATACGAAGACCTGTTTTTAAGAGTATCAGAATTTCATCATAATTTTTGCTGTAGGTTTTATCAGCTTTTGCAAAGGCTAACAGTTTTTCTTCCTGTTCTTCTGTTAGTACGGTCTTAGGGACAGTATCATCATCAAGAACTGCTTTCAGTTGAAAGTCAAATGGATTCTTCCGAACACAATCATCTTGTATAGCAATATAGAATGAAGCCTTTAAAGAACGTTTGTAGTTATTGATGGTTTGATAAGCATAACCATTTTCACTCATTCTAATAGCCCATTCTTTAGCGTCTGATGGCTTAATACTGTCAATACTTCTTACACCTAACTTGTCTTTCTTCAAAATATCCATAAGATATTTGCGTCCAGTTTCAGTGTTTTTTCTAACCTTTGGTCTTTGAGCGTTCTGTTTTGCGTAAAGCTGGCAGAGTGTCATTTTCTTTCCTACAACATCAATACCATCATGAATGTCTTTCTGTAACTCTGCGATTTTCTCTCTAAGTGAGATACAATCACGCTTTCCTGCTGGTACTCGGTCTGTAGCCACAAGTTTCCACGAGTAAACAAATTGCGGTTCTCCAAATGAATCTATATATTTGTATAAGTATCTTCCGTCTTTTCGTTGGCTCTCTCCAGTCTTTAAGATTCGACCTTTATTGTCACGTCTTTTTTCTGACATGGCATTTGCTCCTTTCCTTTATGGAAAGAGCCTTGATACGACTTAATACTATTTTATCATATACAAGACCCTTTGGCGACGCTAGATTGCGTCCAATGTATCTATAATTTTTTCAAATTGTTTTCGTTTAATCTGAATACGATTGCCATTCATAATCAGCCAATTTGCATTTTTATTTTCCTCTGCCAAGCGTCGTAGCTTGTTTTCGCCAATACGAAAATATTTTGACGCTTCTTCAATGGTTAGGGTATAACGTTCCCAAATAGGAATGTCAGTCTGCTTCATAAAATCCTCCTTTCCAAATCACTTATTTGGATTTCATAAAAGTTGTTTTACCAGCAATCGAACAGCTTTAGCAAAGCTCACGGGAGTTCCACCCCTGCATGGTTCTCATGTAGCCATACTCATTGCCTGCGACGGTTTTATCACGCTCGGACTATTGACTGTATGGGAGTATCATTATCACGATAAGAATGTCGTTGCAGGCAATCCTGCTAAAGATTGCTTCTCGGATCACTAACATGAATCGCTCGCTATCTTTATAAGATAGGTCATGGCGGTTAGTTCCGTTGGCTCTTTTCTTATCGAAACGTATTCGATTACTTTTATTCAGTTTTCAAAGAACAATGGCTCGTTAGCCTATCAAAACACATTGAAAGCTCAATATGCTTTGGTGGAATAACAAACCTCCCTGTTCGGGAAGCGTGGAATGGTTTAGCACGCTTCCACGAAAGGAGAGAGGATATTACTTAATTTCAAATGACAAAATCTTTGTAATCAGTCTGGTTTCCATTCTTCCACGTAAGACTTCATCAACGACCATACTTTGATTGCCATATTCATCTTTCATAAGTCGTAGGGAACGCTTCGTTATGTACCCTCTGTAATGATGTAGAATCTGGTTAATCGCTTCGGTATCGCCATCTGTTGCCTTTACAATGAGAGGAAAGGGAATCATAGGATATTGTGTTTTCATTCTTCAAATTCCTCCATAAACTTTTTAATTAAGGCTAGTCCACTGGTTCTATGCCGATAGACAGTAGAACGGTTCAATTTCAACAGGTCTGCAATTTCTGAATCGCTCATGTCCATAAAGTAAAACAGCAGTAGAATTTCACGTTTCTTGTCTGGCAACTCACGTAATGCTTCACTCAACAAATCATTTTCAACGCCTACTGATAACCCATTGAGTGTAAAAATCTGAAAGTCAGTTGAATAGTTATCTGTTGTCGCAAACTGGCTAACAAGATAATCGCCAACATCCGAAAAGGACACCTCACGCTTTGCAATCCTTGAAAGATAAAGCATATAATTCTTTCGCTCGTCTTCCATAGCACGTTTACAGATATAGTCAAACTGATTTTCTATTGTGGTCTGAAAAGAAGATGGTTTCATGTTTCTCACCCCCTTTCTGTCTAGGAAAGGAAGTGAGCCTTGCTCGTTTATCTCCTTTCACTCTTAGTCCCAATGTGAAAGGGGGATTTGTTGCATTACTGATAAATAAACTTTGTAAAAAAGTTCTGAATAGCCAAAAAAGCATATAAACAGATTTATTTCTCTGTTTACATGCTTCTGTTATTCTATCTATATGATTTATAAAACCACATTGGTGGACGTACTTATCTATTGCAGATAGACGACTTTTTTTGACAAGAACCCAATGTAAGGAAATTTATTGTATATGATGTACTTCATGGCGACGTTGACCTCCAACAAACCGCCATTTGGAAGTAATATACAATATTTTAACAGCGTAAATAGCACTACCATATAACGGTTTTTTTTATTGGCGTTTAGTAGTGCTTTTTATTAAATATAAACCTATAAACCATATAACACGTTTTTCTATACCTGTTTTTAATTCAGTAGGAACAATAAAATGTATAGAGGTGGTCTACTATGCGTAAAAAAGAAGATAAATATGATTTTAGAGCCTTTGGTTTAGCCATTAAAGAAGCTCGATTGAAACGAGGTTTAACTCGTGAACAAGTGGGAGCATTGATTGAAATTGACCCACGGTACTTAACTAATATTGAAAATAAAGGGCAACACCCCAGCATACAAGTTCTTTATGACCTTGTATCGTTACTTCATGTTTCCGTTGATGAATTTTTCTTACCTGCTAATAACTTGGTAAAAAGCACCCGACGATTACAGATAGAGAAATACATGGATAGCTTTACAGACAAAGAACTATCCTTAATGGAATCTTTAGCCAGCGGTATCAACGAAGCAAGAAACATCGAAGACTAATTAAAAGAATCCATACATAACGGAAAGAGCCGATAAAATGAGATTGTATTAATCTCATTTTATCGGCTCTGCGTCTTTGCGTCTGGCTCTGTAATCACAGTTACTTTGAACTGCTTTATTTCAATTAAATTTTCTTGTCTGCATTTCGGACAATAGAGGGGGAATTTTTTTAATTCAGTATCTTCCCTTATCTTTAATCGTGTTTTATTTCCACATACAGGACACAATATCCACTTGTAGTTTATAATAACTATCTCCTCCTTTACACTTTAATTCAAATCTTTATTAAAAAATATTTCATCTTATTTAACAAGAAACCATATTTATATAACAACATAAAATACACTAAGTTATTTTATTGAACATATATCGTACTTTATCTATCCGACTATTTGGACGACGGGGCTGGCAAACAGGTTCACCGGTAGTAACATGGTACCCTTTTAACTCTGTTAAACAAACACTACGTCCATTTGTAAAGAAAGTTAAATCACTACGATATTCTTGAATACACCGAGCAGGGATTTCTCCACTAAGAATGACCTCATTATTTTTCAATTGAGTGTCTACGATGTTCGCACAATATTTAGGAGCATCGTTGTATGCTCGTGAAAGATATTCCTGTGGCGCATAAATTTTAAAACTAAGATATGGCTCTAACAATTCTGTTCCAGCTTTTTTTAAGACTTGTTCCAATACAATAGGAGCAAGCATCCGAAAATCTGCTGGGGTACTAACAGGGCTATAGTATAAGCCATACTTAAAACAGATTTTACAATCCGTCACATTCCAACCATATAATCCTTGTTCGCAACCATAGCGTATCCCTTCCATAACTGCATTTTGAAATGATTGATTTAAGTATCCAAGAGAAACCGAGCTCTCATACTGCATTCCACTTCCCAACGGAAGCGGTGATACAGATAAACCAATGGAAGCCCAGAAAGGATTTGGCGGCACTTCGATGTGAATGGTATATTCTGCATTTTTTAACGGTCTCTCCATATAAATGACTGTAGGCTCTTTTAGTTCTATCTCCACATGATACTTTTCTTGCAACAGTGCACTAATCACTTCCATTTGTACTTTCCCTAAGAAAGAAAGTATAATTTCATGTGTCGTAGAATCCACGTAATATCGTAGAAGCGGATCACTATCTGAGATTTCCAAAAGGGCATCAAGCAACATTTCTCTCTGTTCAGGTTTACTCGGTTCAACAGTTGTTTGTAGTAGAGGGTGCGGATTTTCAATCTTTTTTCTCTGTGGCAATAGTTTTGTATCTCCAAGAACACTATTTAACTTCAAAAACTCATTTTGCAAAATAACAATTTCTCCAGAATAAGCTCTATCAATCTTACATAATTCACCATTTATTGAAGTATACATTTCTGTAACTTTTATTTTTTCTTTTTCTGATACTCTAACCGAATCTCGTAAATGTAGTACTCCACTATAAAGGCGTATATATGCAAGACGTTGTCTTTTTTTTGTATATTCAATTTTGAAAACATTTCCGCAAAGTTCAGACGGACCTCGATGTGTTGATGAATAAAATTTATTCGTAATCACTTCTATAAGGTTATCAATCCCTATATTGTTTTTTGCACTTCCGTGATAAACAGGGAACAGGGAACAATTATGAAATCTTATGCTTTCCTCTTGTTCGAGTTCCAATGCTTCTAATGATTTACCGGACATATATTTCTCTAAAAGGTCATCGTTTCCCTCTATTACCGTATCCCATTGTTCAGATTCGGTAAAGTTCGTCACACACATATTAGGATACAGTTCTACCTTCTGTTTGATTACAATTTCGGCAGAAAGTTTCTCTTTAATATCCTGATAAACCGTTGATAAATCAATTCCATTTTGGTCAATCTTATTGATAAAAAAGATTGTGGGAATCCCCATTTTCCTAAGTGCATGAAATAATATACGAGTTTGTGCTTGTACGCCATCTTTTGCAGAAATCAGTAGAATTGCCCCATCTAAAACTGATAATGAACGATATACTTCTGCTAAGAAATCCATATGTCCTGGCGTGTCTATGATGTTCACCTTCGTATTTTCCCACTGAAAAGAGGTTATTCCTGTCTGAATTGTAATTCCTCTCTGACGTTCTAAAAGCGTATTATCCGTCCTCGTTGTACCTTTGTCCACGCTTCCTAATTCTGTAATCGCTCCACTGTTATATAATAAGCTTTCTGTTAAGGTAGTTTTTCCTGCATCAACATGAGCTAAAACTCCAATATTAATAATTTTCATGTGATTTTCCTCCATTCAAAAACCCAAAAGGGCATAAAAATCCCAGTGATAAATACTTTTATCACTGGGATTTTTATGCATAACCATAGGTATACAAAGCATACAGATATTCTCTGGATACTTTAGAATCACATGATAAAGGTATTCTTAAACTGGGTACAAAAAACTAAGCCCTCCTAAAAAAGGACATCTAATTATTTGTTCCCGCTATCAAATTGACAGTTTATTTAAGAATACCTTGCCACATATTTATTAACTCCTTTTAAATAGATACTTAAATAATAGCACGTAAGAGCATATTTGTAAAGGAATCTCCAATTTTTTATCAAAGAGAGTACGTGATTACAAAATAGCTGTAATAATGTACCAATATTTGTTATTTTACAATCTTCCAATTACTCCCGTTCTTTTCAAGTACCAAATCAAATTGAGATACCTGCGTTGCTTTGGTCTGCTGGTCGATATACTCCACTGTCAGCGATACCGTGACTTGATTATCCTTACGATTGTGAATAGGATTTACCAGTTCTTGAAAGATGTACTCTTTTCCGATTGGTTTTAATATCCCGTCATTCACATAGTAGGAAAGTTCACTGGCTGTCGCTGTAGGATAGAGCTTGAAGAACGTCGTTAAAAACTCATTGATTTCATTGGTTGTAATGGAATCAACCGTCCCCTCACTTTCAATGGCTTTTGGTTTATAACTTGATTTCTTAGGTATGTTGGTAATGGTCGGATTCTTAACCAGTACCATATTTCCAGAACCATCTACATAGACACTCACTATATAAGCAGAGTGGACGGTCTTTGTATTTTCTCCCTCTGTAATGAGCTGGTCTACACTGTAGGTTACATTAAACTCATTGTCGCCAGTTGGCTCTACCGTCCATATCTGAAATCCTCTTACAGAAGACGATACAGGAATATCTTTGCGTACTGTATCAACATTGAGAGCTTGAAGTTCATCTGTCAGATAGCCTTTTAGACTTTCCATTCGATTATCAATGGACTTATCGGATTGCTCCCATGAATAGTAGACTTTCGCAAAGTTCTCTACAAAATTTTCTACATGATGAGTATCAACGTATTCCTTTTCTATGATAGTTGTTTCGTGAATAGTATGAGTATCTATAGCTGTAAAGTGCTTGAATATCGCAAAGCTGAAACTAAGCCCTAAAAGTACCCACAAGGCAATCACAACCTTTTTATGAGGATTGACCTTATAGACACGAGGTTTCTTTTCCTTTGGTATCTGTTTTTCTTTATTCTGATTTTTTCTAAATTTCATCATTAAATCTTCCTTTCTCATTGTTTGATTCGTCCTGCTCCCACTAAATGCTGTTGCCAGTAGGGGCTTGTTAAGTCGGCATAACCGATTGGGTCGCCTGCATGAAACATACGGTTATTGCCAAGGTATATCCCAACATGAGTAATATAAGAGCCAGCGTTATAGGTAGAATGAAAGAAAACCAAATCGCCAGCTTGTGCTTCCGATAGTGGGATATGCTGGGTCACATCATATTGCTGTTGTGCGGTTCGTGGTAAGTTAATTCCAGCTTTTCCATACGTCCATTGTGTCAGTCCGCTACAATCAAAAGAAGTAGTCGGGGAAGCTCCACCGTAAACGTATCGCCAGCCCTCATATTTCAGTGCTTCGTCCATGATGGCTTGTACCGTATCATCATCAAACTCTGTTGTGACAAGATACTGCGTTACCAGTTGCACATAAAACATATTGCCATAGTTGTATCGCCAGCCCCCATTGATAGGTATGGCTATGGGATTGGGGTAAGACACTTTTTCGCCACCTGAATACTCTTTTGAGAAACTTTGAGCCAGTTCAAAGGTATATTTATTTCCACGATTAGCCACATACCCTAAGAAACCACCACCATAATTGTAGGACTGGATAACCGATTCTAAATCTACACTGAGCCTTTCGCTACTGGCTAATAATTCACTGAAATACTTCACACCTTGCTTAATGGATTCTTCTGTACTCAATGAATTAGGTGGAAGACCGAGGGATTCCGAGGACTGCATAACATCTTCCGCAGTACCGCCCGATTCCACCTGTATAATCGCAAGAAGTATGTTGACATATTCTTCAACGCCATATTCTTTGGCATATTTTTCTACCATAGGCTTATGAGCCAGCACTTCTGCGGAAACATTCACACCTCCATAATGAATATTGGAAATTCCGCTGTCCTGTTCATCTGAAAATAAAATGGCAACAAACAGAAGCAGTGAGAAGACCATCAAGAATAATCCAGAACCACCAATCACTAAAGTTTTCAACTTCATGGTTTCTTACCGACTTTCTTAATGGTGGCGGTTTTGATTGGTGGTCTACTTCTTGTATTTTGTAGTGGTACTCTTTGAACAGTAGACGGACGTTCTTTTGTGATTGGACGTTGTGAAGTTCTATCTGCTGTAGTGGTTGAAGTTGCTGGCTTTTGAACGGTTTTTTCTTGAACGGTATTGCCTTGGCGTTCCACTTTTGGACTTGAAAAATCGGACTTAACTGCTGGACGCTCTTGTTTGGCTTGTTGAGATTCCTTATATGAAGTCTGAATATTAGACTGTTTTGAGGTCTGTTCATCATGATATTGTTCTTGTCTTGTAGTCGGTCTTTCATGAACAGAAGAAGCAGGCTGTTTTTTCTGTTTGACCTGTTCCATTTCAGAGCGACGCTTCGCAATGGTTTTTCGCCTTTGTTCCTGCTGTTCCTTGCGTCCACTGGCTCTGTCCGCTTTGGTTTGAGAAATACTACTGGTTAAATCACGGACATTCTCTTTTACTTTGGATTTTCCTTGATATACTGCATATCTTGCATTGGTCGGCAAATCTTTAACCTGTTCTTTCAAACCACTAGCAGTGTCTACCATTCTGTCTTTGGTATCAGCTACTGTACCGATGGTTTGACCGATACGTTTTCCAAGTGTTGATTTTTCCTTTCCGTCTGGTCGGGAGTGATCTGCTTGTGTCCTTGCAGAACTCCCCGAACCCGACTGTCCTTTTTTACCTGTAACAATGGCAGACCCAGCCCCTAGAGTAGTCATGGAACGTCCAAGTTTCCGCTGTAGACGGTGCATGTGAGCGTGCATAAGCATACGAGGTTTTCTCATCACACGACTTCCCACACTTTGAGAATCGTTACTCTGTAGAGAAAACATACTCATTAAATCGCCCAGCTTGAAGTAGATTCCTGCAAAGGTCACAATCTGTAGAAAAGCAATCAAAAAGAACGGATAACCAGCCGATAAGGTATAGAGCATGGTTGAAATACTAAATGCTGTCGTAATAATCAATGTGATTCCAGCTCGTGTCAAAATGGTATTAAAGAGCTTTGTTATGGCTCGTTTTGACATACCATCAAATGATGGAATCATGCTTAAAATAAAGCTCACAGGCAGAAACATAGCATAGATGATAAAAAGTACCTGCGAGAAAATCATGATTCCTGTTAATAGGAATACAAATATGGAAATCCCAATATTGAAGACAAATAGGAAGAAGACTGTACCTAAACGGTTAATGGTCTTTGTAATGGTTAGATTGGTATTGCTTCTGTCTTCAATTTCTTCCGCAACAATTTTTTCTCTGTCTTCGCCATTGTTGGAATCTGGGCTGGTGGAGAGCAGGCTTTCCACACGGTCAATACCGATACTTTCAATGTCTGAACTGTTGTATTGAAGCAGTAGCCACGGTTGCTGAACCTGTATGGAAAACAGGCTATCTCTGATTAAGTCCACGCTGTCCTTGCCTTGACTATCGGAATGGGGCATGACAATCTTCGTGCCAAGTGATAAACTGGCATTACTGATGTCTGATGAAAAGTCATTGATTTTTTTAATGTAGTCGGGAGCGTAGGCAATAAAGGAAGCCGATAGGATAAACACCAGCACAAAATTCATAATGGCATGAATTGCCTTTGTGGTTTCTCTCTTTATCAGTCCCGTATAGGCAACATAAACCCCAAGAACCAAAATCAAGAGTAAGAGGAATCCAACATAGAAACCCTCTGTTGAAAATCCGTTTGCACTCACACCAGCTAAGGTCTGCATATTCTTACCAATGGAATCTGCTGTAGCGGAAATGAAGTCTAAGGAATAGGCTTCCTGTACTAAGTAACCTGTCGCATTGGAAACATACAAACTGATTGTCCAAATAAAATTGGTAATGGCATATAGTCCATACATGACCTGTTTTCCAATCCCGTCCGACCAGTTCCACGGAAGCCAGCCCCAGCTATTATCCACATAAAAATCCAGTTGATAGTTTTCAAGTGGGTATCGGCTGTATTCATTTGCCACATTGACCGTATCATCTACCAAGCCCGCAGCTTGAACCACCGTTCCCAGCATGGCTAAAAGAAAAATGGCAATCACAAGTGTGAAAGCCACTGTCATTGCCACTTTACCTAGACGTTTCAGCGTCCAGTTTGATTTTATTCTGTTTACTATTGATGGTTTCACATTTACACCTCTTTTCGCACAGGTGGTCTGGTATCAAAGGCATGGAGCAGTTCTTCAAATACAGGGTGGAACTGTATCACACCGACACGACCATATAAATCACTGATAAGGCATTGCCCGTTTTCCAAATCACGCAATCGCTTCTGATTGTTTTCGTCCTCTGGGTCTACACCAAAAAAGGCTAAGGTCTTTTTAATCTCGTTAAGGTCAGTGGAACGAAATGCAAATTTTAAGCCGAGGTTATTTTTCAGTTTTTCATCTAAGAGGTCGTCTGTATTTTGGGTCACGAAATATACCCCAGCGTTCATAACACGACCAGCCCGAACCAGCTTCATAGATAGTGTTTTTCCTTGTGCTACCTGTAAAAAGCTCCACGCTTCGTCTAAGTCAACAATTTTAAAAATGCTTCTGTCTGTATGGATAAAGTCTAACGCAAAGGTACTAATGACAATCAGCATTGCCACCGATAGTAACTCCATTGTGGTATATTCCTCAAAGGAGGTTTCTTTATCGGGAAGTACCAAGTCGGCAACCTGTATGATGTTCAGTTGTTTTTCAAGACTGATAGACTGCTCCACATATCCATCACTAAAGAGCAGATGTGCAAAGTCATAGTCTGTAAAACTTTCGATATGGTCGGCTATGCTGGTGCTTATTTGAGTTCCCTCAACCCGTAATTCCTCAATCACTTTCAGAAGACCTCGCACTTCACTATTAGTTACAGCACGAATGGCTTTTCGTAGAACAGGGAAACGGTCAGAATCTCGTGATGAAATCCCCGTAAGGAACGTCAAAATGTCGATTGCCAGTGATTCAGAATCTTTGGGATTTTTCATAATCACGTAAGGGTCAAGTAAGCCTTTATTTTTCTCATCAGAAGTCAGATTGACAATATTAATTTCGTGAGCGATTTCTGGCAAGGTTTCTTTCCATCTGCCACGTTCCGCTTTCGGGTCAACAATCACTGCTTGTGCCCCATAAAGCACTGCATAATAGACGATAAGGTTATTCGCAAAGGATTTTCCACCGCCTAGCGAACCTACAAAGGCAGACGCTAATGCATTGGTTACTGAACCCTTAACCCCTTGACTGGCAAGAGCAGGTTTGAGGTAGACATTGCGTCCTGTATCTAAGCTATAGCCAACATAAATACCCTCATTTTCGCCAAGCATTTGAGTAGCACCGAAACCAAGTCCAGCTAAGAAATCAGAGGTTACATACTGAATATAGTCATTCATATAACGCTTGCTTGATGGTAAAAATTCTTCATGTAAGCCCAGCATATCTCCAAATGGTCGTACCAACTTGACACTTAAATCGTCATAAAAATCTTTCACTTCATTACAACGACGTTTCAATTCGTCCAAGTCATTTGCGGAAACACGCACCACATAAGAGAGCTTATACATGGATTCCTTGCTTTGGTCTAAATTATTTTCCAGCTCATTGACACTTTCCAGAGCTTCCGCCACATTAGAGCTGGTTTCGTTATCACTTTGCCATGCGTGGTTATCTAGGTCTTTTAGTTCTTTCTTTTTATTACGAACGGTGCTTAGTGCTTTACGGTTTGCCACGATTTCCACATTCATAGAAGTATCAATCGGGAATGTAAATTGCTGTTGCTGGTAGTAGAAGATTTCAGAGGACGGAAAGTCCAATTCGCCGACAATGCTGTTGATGGTAAAGTACGCCACATAGACGGTTTCGTCTTCCTGTTGAATTTTTAGGTATCGCTGTTTTTCTTCCACCAGACAACGGGTCGGTTTAATAAGGTCATAATATTTAATCAGCGTTTCATTATCCAGCTTCTTCTTTGATAGATGGTACTCATAATCTTCATAAGCTGTACCTGTCTGTCCATAAAGATGTTCAATCAGATAGCCGAAGTCGTCCTTATCCAGTCTACGGATTTTGAAACGACGAGAGATTTTATTTTCTAAGAGCTTTTCCATCTTCTGAAAACGCAGGATTTCATCATTACTCATACTAACAAAATCGCCCATCAGCTTATGGTTCACATCATAGACAAAATCAGACAAAGCATTTTTGGCTTCAACGGTAAGACTTTTCATAGAAAACTCCTGATCGTTGAGAAGCAACTTAAAGCCGATAAAGAAACGGTAGTTCACTTGATTTTCGCCAATCATGGATATTAAAGCGTCTGTCTGTTGGTCGATTTTGTCATAGGCAACCGCTTTGAGCTTGCCAGTGACTTCATTTTTGGAACGCTCTTGTGCAGAACGTATGCTGGATTCTGTACTGATTTGTAAAGCATGAATTTTGCCATCACGATTTTGTGCGATAAGCTGTCTGAAAGAATCATGCACTTGTATTTTCTGTTCTGGACTTAGAAATGAGTAATTGTAAGGAACAAGCTCATAGTAAGCATAACATTCCCCGTCTTTATTCCAGACGAGATTGTTTTCAATGTATTTAATTGGATATGCCATAAAATTCACTCCTAACTGCTGTAATGGCTTCTTGTGGCTGGTTTCTGCCAAGCGTTACTTTTTTTCCTGCATAGGTCAGCTTTGGTCGCAGTGCATAAGCAATGACAGACTTCAAAAATCCATAAGGCTTTTTACCATCAAAGGTTTTTGTAGACATAAACCATGTGAAAGCCACAGGAATCCCAAAGTATTTGAGAAATGCTCCCTCTATCATGGAAAGAGGGGGCAAGTTGCCAAGTATCATCACTGCAAAGAGTGACACGACAAACCATGTCATTTGCGTAAAGGTTATGGGAAACGGAAGTCTAAAATCATTGATAGAATACAGTACCTTTTCCACAGACCAGATACTGGTATAGCTTCGTATTTTCTTCATGTAATCAATCCTTTCATAAAAAATAGGGGTAGCTGATTGAGCCACCCCGTAAAATAGAAAATCTGCCAGTAGTAATGTACCGACAGATTTAATAGACGATTTCAAAAATCCCATGATTGGTTGAGATAAACGTTCCTGAAAGGTCTAAATCCCGACCATAGGCTTGATAATCAATATAGTTTTGAAGACTAGCTGGTACTTCGCCTAAAGCACCCGTTTCTTCAATGTAGTAGCGTGCCACGTCATACATATCATCACAATCGGAATGAATGATAATATCCTCTTGATGTTCGCTTAGTTCTTCAATGCTTGAAAAATGAGTGAGCAGAGCAGATAGCTCCGATTGTAATTCTTCGGGTAATTCCGATACCATTTCCCATAGTCGATTGAGTTCGCCAATGGAAGTGTATTCGTCAACCGTAAAGGGTAACTCGTAGTCATGAATGGCGTATTCCTCATATTCATCATTCAAGCCGATTTTCTCTTTGACTTCCTCAAAGTCAATGGGAAAGGTAAACCACGCACCGACCAATTCGCCCTCATTGTATTTGCCTAAATTCGCAATATAGACTTGCATATCGTCCATATATTCACGTCCTTTCTTTGTAGAGATTCAAAAATCCCTACCGCACTTCGTTTGGTGTACCATTCCTTTGCGGAACATAAGAAAACCACTTATATTCCACAAAAGAACGGTTTTATTTAAGCACCAATAATGCGATTGAATAGCTCTAGTAAAATGTCTTTTACTCCAGCAGCGTTGAAGACTAAGCCAACCGCAATAATCGCAATAATTAAAAAGCCAATCAGTTTGCTAAACTCACGCTTGAAGCCAAGATACAAGCCAATCACAACGATTGCTAAAAGCACCAGTGATTGAGCGTTTGATAGAAACCAGTTATAAAGGTTTTGTCCAAAATTCATAAAAATGTTCTCCTCTCTATATTCAATGAATTTGTATTTGAGTTATTTTTTTGTTGTTATCACGTCCTGTTCTTTTACTGACTGTTGCTTCAAAATCTGCTTGTGTCGGTCTGTCAGTTTCGCATGGTCGAGAATGTCTTTTACAACCTGCGTCTGGTTGATTTCATCAAGTTTAATCGCAACCTTTAAGGTCGGGGCAACTTGATGAGATAGCCAGTTCAGCGTCCTTTGGAAGGAGTAAGGCTCTGGTTTTGTGGTTAGTTTTAATCGTTCACGATTGTTCCCAATAAACCAAGCCCATTCTTCATTCAGTTTCCAATCAGAACGAGGTTTGGAATCGTCTTTATCTACAAAACGGATATACCGATTGATAATTTTAAAGGCGGTATGCTCTGGATTGTCATAGACGAGTAAATCACGGACTGCATAATAGGCACGCTCATTTTTCAATCGAATCTCAAAACGGTTTTTTACTTCTGCGTCTTCAATGGGAATATCATTTTTCTTGTACTGCTCGTAGTCCTTTTCATAGATACAGAAATAAACTTCACTTTGTAATGAACCGATATAGAGGGTGTTTCCCATACATTCCTTTTCCTCTTTGCGTACCAGTTCGCCACTGCGATAGCTTTTAAAACTGCGGAAGACGGAGATACATTCTTCCTGTTGGCACTTTTCAGTGAGTACAGGGATATTTAAAATCCCTGTCTTATCGTTAATGGCAAGGTCAAGGCGTTTCATCACACCGCCAGCCACCAAAACGTCCATAAAGAACTCATACCAGCTTCTTTGTTGTGCCAGAAGATAGCTTTCAAATTGTCTGCACCCACGACCTTTCAATTCCACCAGAACTCCTTTGTCCAGTTCATGGGAGCAAAGGACGAATATGTCGCCTAAAGCATAATGCTCTGAATAAGAATAGAAACCATAGTCCTCATGAAGAAAATAGGACAGTTTCAGTTGTAAGATGTTTTCGACCACCTGCTGTACGTCTGTTGTCGGAAAGCGAATTCTTACATAATCAAACAGCATTTCAAGGGGAGCGTCGGGATTGAAGCGTTCCAGAGCTTCCCAAAGGGACTGCTGTAAATCCTCTGATGGCTTGACTTTTCCTGTTTCAATATCGCTTAGATACTGCCTTGTAATACCAGTCGCAACAGCTAAACGGTTTTGAGATAGTCCATAAGCCAAGCGTTTTTCTTTTAAATGCTGTAACCAAGTTTGTTCATTCAGTAAAAATCCCTCCAATCAAAAAGGCGTATGTCAACTTTTAAAGCCCATTTGACATACGCTGAAATTTTGTAAATCCCTTGTAACCAAAGGATTTTCTAATGTTTTTTTGACTGTTTCCTGTCGATTTGTACCCCCCTGTTAGATACGGGGGGTTAAGTGCTGGCGTGGCTATTGCCACACCAGCCAGCAAGATCAGTCCACACCTGCGACTTCCGCTTCGCACGTCGCCTGCGTGGACTGTCTGCTGTTGGATAACTTTTTAATTTCCTCCAAGAAATCATATCCTTTTGGTACAAGGGGAGTATAAAACTCTGATATGACACTTGTTCCTACATCAACATAGCCACGACCTTTGATTCGCTTTAAGAAGAAATCCTTTTGTACGTCACTGCCAAACATCATGCCATAGCCCATTTCAGACATACGACCTAAAGCCACTCTGAAATTAAACTGATCACGGATTCCGTCGCCTAAATATTTTGCGTCTGGACGTTGACAAGCCAGTATTAGAAAGAAGCCAGCTTGACGACCTAACATGACAATCTGTTTCAGCTTATTCATAACTGCGGTGTTTTCTTTTGTTCCCAGCATTTCCATGAAAGCGACGTATTCATCAAAGATTAAGAAGTGTGCCGGGAGACCTAAGTAAGCATAATTTTTGCCAGTCTTATAGTTCTTCATCTGCTTCATTTCCTCACTACGTTTCATCATTTCTTCATAGAATGTTTCAATGCAAGAAAGCAAGTCTTCTTCTCTATAGTAGACATTTGCCATCACAGAACCTAAGTCCGCAAGATCAGCATTTTTCGGGTCAAGAATATACAGTTTTGAATCTGTATGAAGCAAGGCTTCAATCAGTGTCAGTATAAAGTAAGTTTTACCGCCACCTGTACCACCAGCAATCAACATATGAGGGAGCTTATCATATTCCCACCATACGTTTTTCATTAAGCGAAGTTTACCATCTTTAGCTTCTACTTCATCAATAGAAATACGACTGGCTATGGTGTCATAGAGCAAAGTATATTCCACATAGGAATCCTTTAACTCTTTATCCGTCAGCTCACAGTACAAGCCACTCTCTAATTTCTTTTCCAAGTGTAAGAGTTGGTCTTGATATTTTCCCAGCGTGATTTCCACCCGTATCTGTATCAAGCCATTTTTAAGTCGATAATACATTTTAGGGAAGTAGGTTATCTTTTCCTTTGTACGACCAGCACTATCTTTAAAGAAACCCTCTGTTTTGACCTGTTCAGATTCATACCACTTGTTTTCAAGTATCATCTTTGCCAGTTTTTGACGGTGGTAAAGTTGTTTAACCGTATCATAGCGAACCCGTTTGAATACAAACGCTACCAGCAAGCAGATAAGAATTGCGACACTGAAACTGATAATTAAATAGGGAATGTCAATCTTATCTGCTTGTGATAGGTTAAAATCCTGCCAGTTGATCTGCTGGATTGTCTTCACATGAAACAGTCCGACAACCAGCAGGAAAACAGGCAGGAGTGACGCTATCGTAAAATGAAAGACTAAATCTTTACCAGATGGGCGAATCCTTTTACCACGCTGTTTCATGCGAAAAAGTCTCCTTTCTACCTAGCGACTATTTGTCTTGTGTCGGTTCTTTCTTTGCTTGTGGTTGAGCTTTGAATGAACTAGAATCCTTTGTCAGCACAATATCGTCTGCCTTGATATACCAGTCAACATCTGCTCCTTGATAGGTGGCAGTAGCAACGGTGTCCGCAATGGGATTGATAAGTTCCACCCGTGCGTTATAATCAAACTCTTTCAAAGGCACGCTGGCAGGAATACTTACTTGAATCATGCGTCCTTGTCCTTTGGATTTTAAGTCATAGGTACGTTCCTTGATTTCATCTGAAACCGACCCGTCTTCATTTTGGATTCTCACTTCACGACGTAGAGCAGAGAATTTCAATTCTCCAAAAGTCGTGTCTTTATCTAATACAATGCCATTTGCTAATCTCATCATTTTTCCTCTCTTTCTTTATTCTTTTATCATGTCGTCAGCATGTAAAAGGTAATTTGTAAAACCACGAGTGCCGATTTTGTAGCCCTCTGCGGTAATACGTGGATTGACTAACTTCACACGTTCCTCAAAGCCGAAATGTTTTTCGCCAGCTTCAGCAGGAAGCACCACCACAATATCATCTGCTCTTTGAACATCAGAATAGAGATTATAGCTTCTTGATAAGACAGTTAGCCGTCCGTTGATTCTTCGCTGAACGACTTTATCCTCGCCAGCAAATTCTAAATTGCCGAATGTTTTTTCCATGTTGGGAATCACAAATTTAAGTTCCATATTTTTACCTATCCTTTCTTTTTTATTGGCTGAATGAATGTTTGATGGTCTTAAAGAGTGGGGAACGACCTTTTGATTCTTGATTTTTTGTTTTCATAAGTTCACTTCCTTTCAAAATCGGGTAAAAAAATAGACACCTCATTTTTTGAAGTGTCTACCTATTAAATATTCAAATTTTATTGGAAGTATCTTTATATCTTCACTTTTCAAGGATAAATCGTCGTATCAAAGCTCATTCATAAGTAGTAAATTAGTAGTAAATTGAGTGGTTTTGACCTTGATAAAGTGTGATAAGTCCAGTTTTTATGCGGATAACTAGATTTTTATGCTATTTTTAAATTAAAAATTAAGATTTCATAAATTTTTCACCAAATCCTTTTAAAAGTTTCTAACAAAAAGGACCTAAGCCTTTAAACTTAAGTCCATTAAAAAACCCCTCTTACTTATAAAAAGTTGAGGGGTTTTATTTATCTTAGGTGTTTTTATTTTTCAATTAATTTTGAACCATTAACTCTGATTCCAGGTCCCATTGTTGATGAAACTGTTACTGATTTTAAATAACGACCCTTTGCTGATGCTGGTTTTGCTTTAATAATAGCATCTGCAATTGTCTTGAAGTTTTCAGCAAGTTTATCAGCTCCGAAAGAAACTTTTCCAATTGGAACGTTGATGATAGCAGCCTTGTCAACTCTATATTCAACCTTACCAGCTTTAACTTCTTTAACAGCTTGTTCTACATCAAATGTAACTGTACCTGATTTAGGGTTTGGCATAAGTCCCTTTGGTCCAAGAACTCTACCGATTTTACCAACTACGCCCATCATGTCTGGAGTTGCAATCATTACGTCGAAACCAAACCAGTTTTCGTTTTGGATTTTTTCAACTAATTCTTCTCCACCAGCGAAGTCAGCACCTGCTGCTTCAGCTTCCTTAATTTTTTCTCCCTTAGCAAGAACAAGTACCTTAACTTCTTTACCTGTTCCGTTAGGAAGTACTACAGTACCTCTAACTTGTTGGTCAGCGTGTCTTGGATCAACACCAAGTCTTACTGCAAGTTCTACTGTTTCATCAAAGTTTGCCTTAGCAGTTTTTGTAACTAAGTCAAGAGCTTCATTAACATCATATAAATTCGATCTATCTACAAGCTTAGCGCTTTCTTGATATTTTTTACCTCTTTTTGGCATATTTACCTCCTTCGTGGTACCTACGGCTTAGCCTCCCACTTATCTTTCTACTTCTATACCCATACTTCTAGCTGTACCAGCGATCAATTCAACAGCTGCTTCTAAGCTTGCTGCGTTAAGATCTGGCATCTTAGTTTTAGCTATTTCTTCAACTTGTGCCTTTGTTAGCTTTCCAACTTTTTTCTTGTTAGGTTCACCACTAGCCTTTGGCAAATTAAGAGCTTTCTTAATAAGCACTGCTGCTGGTGGAGTCTTTGTGATAAAAGTGAAAGAACGATCTTGATAAACTGTAAGAACAACAGGGATAATCATACCTGCTTGATCTTGAGTCTTTGCGTTAAATTCCTTTGTGAACTGCATGATGTTTACACCATGAGGTCCTAGGGCTGTACCAACTGGTGGAGCTGGTGTAGCTTTTCCTGCAGGAATTTGTAATTTTACTAATGCTATGACTTTTTTTGCCATTTTATTTCCTCCTTGTGGTAATGCGGGTTTACCCTCCCACACATCTCTTACTCTTTAATAATTTGATTGAAATCTAATTCAACTATTGTATCCCTTCCAAACATGGAGATACAAACTTTAACTTTTCCCTTGTCGTAATTGAAGTCGTCAATTTTACCCACCAAGTCTTTGAAGGGTCCATTTATAACCTTGACTAACTCCCCTATCTCGTAATTATCGAATAACTCTTTGTTATCAGTAACTCCAAGTAGTAGCACTTCTTCATCAGTTAATGGTACAGGCTTAGATGCAGGTCCAACGAAACCTGTTACTCCTCTTGTATTTCTTACAAGATACCAAGTTTCATCATTCATAATCATGTTTACAAGGACATAAGAAGGAAACATCTTTCTTTCCTTTGCCTTGGACACGCCATCCTTTGTTTCTACATAGTCTTCCATAGGGATCCTAATGTCAAAGATGACATCTTCCATGCCACGATTGTGAACCATGGCTTCCATGTTTGCCTTTACCTTTTTTTCATAACCTGAATAAGTGTGTATTACATACCATTTTGAAGCTTCGTTGTTGTTAAGCTCTTGTGTATCCAACTATAACACTCCAATCAATAAATAAAACCAAATAAAAACATTATGATCTTATCATATGCTAGTAATAGTAGTGATGACAAAATAACTGCCACGATTACTATAATAGAATATTTGATTACAGTATCCTTAGTAGGCCATACAACTTTTTTGAATTCAGATTTCACACCTCTAAAATATCTACCTAGACCACCTTTTTTTTCTTCAGTCTTAGGTGTTGTTTTAGTAGCCATAAATCCTCCTTACTTAGTTTCCTTATGTGTTGTATGTTCTTTACAGAATTTACAATACTTCTTTAGTTCCAATCTTTCAGTAGTATGTTTCTTGTTCTTATATGTCACATAATTTCTGTTTTTACATTGTGTGCATTCAAGTACTACTCTATCTGCCATAAAAACACCTCCAGTGCTAAAAAAAAGAGCCGCCTTTGGCTCCTTCTAATTTACTCAACAATATTATCACATAAGATAGGCTTTGTAAAGATATTTATTATAAATTTTCTCTATTTTTTAGGCTTTAGACCTCATTAAAGTTTTTTAACAAAAATATGACTTTTTATACTCAAAAGATTAAATTTTTAGATATATTTTTGTAGAAAAATAAAGAATCTAAAAAGAAGCCCTATATTAAGTGGGAATATCTTCATAAGTTCAGGTAAACATCTAATCTCTTGCAATATTTTTTTTAGAATTTTCTTTTCTCTTTGACTAAAAGTAGCTACATAGTTTTTATTTAACAAAAATTGTCCAAAAATTAAAATAATTCCCAAGAGTAGACTTATAAATCCTGTCATCTTATTTATTTGGGCTAATTCAATATTCTTTGCTATAAAAAGATTTTGAAAAAATACCACGATTCTCATGGATACTGTTGAATTTAAAAAATAGTGTATTATTACGGTACAAGTGATATTTTCTGTTATTGCGTAAATAATACCTACTGCAATACCAAATAAAAAACCTGATTTATATTTTCCGTAATGAAATAGCCCAAAAACTATTGCCATAACTAGTATTCCATAATCTTTTGAGACATTCATTAACTTCCTTTGGACTAAATATCTAAAGATGTATTCTTCAAATAAGACAAATAATATCATGGTAATGCTTACATAAAAATCAATAAAACTAGTCGTATCATTGCTCATTTCTTGTAAAGCATCTAAATTTGTTGTTAAAATAATAATTCCCTGATAAATAAAAACATATTTTAAAAATAAAATTAACTCTTGTACTTTTATTTCTTTTATTCCCTTAATTAAATCTTTAAAAAAATCCCTAACATGAATACCAAAGAAACAACTAAATCCAATAAAGATTGAAACTGGATTTAAAAGAGACCTAAATACAAAAAAAGAGTCTGAAATTCCTTTAAATTTAACTGATGCCAAAAAAATATAACCAATAAAAGAAACAATTGTAGCATATCCAATTTTTTCTAAAATTTTTTTCCTCTCTAGATTCATTCTAAAATCTCCTTTTTTCTTTTTATGATTTTAAATACCCTTCTCTTTCGTAAAGTTTTTTAAAATTGTTTCCATTTCTTCTAGCTTTTCAAAATCAAAAATTTGCCAGTGGTGAGGTAATAAAAGCTTATAAGGTTCAAGTGAAAATCTCTTGTCTATTAAAAGAATCTTTCCCCTATCATCTTCTGTCCTTATGACCCTTCCCGCAGATTGGATGACCTTGATCATGCCTGGATAGATATAGGCGTACTCATAGCCCCTTGAGTACTTCTTTTGGAAGTGGGATTTTAAAATATTTCTCTCATAAGAAAGTCCAGGAAGTCCAACACTAATTATGGCAACTCCCCTTAGCCTTTCGCCAATTAAGTCTATGCCTTCAGAGAAGACTCCACCCATAACTGCAAAGGCCCTCGTTGATGATGAGAAGGTAAAATTATTTAAAAATTCTTCCCTCTCTCCCTCTGTCATTTCTCTCTCCTGCTTAATGGCTTCTCCATCAATTTCTACATATCTATCATAGACTGCCTCCATGTAAGAGTAGGATGGAAAAAAGAAAATATAATTTCCATCATCTTGAGAAAATTCTCTAAGGTTTTCAATTATTTCGTCAATTGATTCTTCCCTATCCCTATAAACTGTAGAAATTTTATTGTTGCGAAGGACCAAAAGATTATTTGGATCAAAGGGGGACTCAATCTTGTAGTAGGAAGTTTCTTCATCTGCCCCCAGAAGTTTTCCATAATATCTTATGGGGTTTAGGGTTGCAGAGAAAAATACAGAAGACCTTGGAGCCCTTAAAATATTTTGAAAAATTGGCGCAATGTCAAGGGACTTAATTTTTATTTTGTCCTCGTCTTTCATAGAAACAAAATCCTTGTTGTAGTATTCCAAAATTTTTATGTAGTTAAAGAGAGAAAAATAAATTTCAAGAGCTTCCTCATAGTTTTCTTGGTCCTTGTCCTTGGTCAAGAAGTCGTTCATGGAGAAAACTGTCTTTTCCACTTCCCCATTAAAGCCTATAAAGGACTCGTAGGAATAAAAGGTCTTGCCTGAGTCAAGCTTTTGAAATTCTTCAAGGGCGTTAGTAAGATGCTTCCTTGCAGCCTTCCTCTTCTTTGGGAGCACTTCTCTTAATCTTTCAAGGTCAGGAATAGAAACTTCTGCCGAGTACATTTCTCTACCCCTCTCAAGGAGATTGTGGCTCTCGTCAACTAGAAGAGTAAACCTCAGCATGGAATTTTCAAAAAATCTCTTTAGATAAACTGTTGGATCAAATATGTAATTGTAATCGCAGACAATAAAGTCCGAAAAGTCTAAGAGGTCAAGCTGGTATTCAAAGGGACAAACCATGTGGAGCCTTGCAAATTTTTCAATGTTTTCTCTTGTGAAGTTGTCGCAGGTATCAAAGATGTCAATTATGGCATCATTGACCCTGTCAAAGTGACCCTTGGCATAGGGACAGTCTTTGGGATTGCAGGCTACCTTGTCGTTGATGCAGATCTTGTCCTTAGCTGTGACAATTGTAAGCTTTAACCTAAGCTTTTTATTTAAAAGTCTTTCAAGGGCTTCCTTGGCTGCATTTTTTCCCGTGGACCTTGCAACAAGATAAAAGGCCTTGTCAATCTTGTCCTCTCCCATGGCTTTAATTGTTGGAAAAATTGTAGAAATCGACTTGCCAATCCCCGTTGGCGCCTCCACAAATAATTTGTTTTGGTCATCAATAGTGTTGTAGACGGCAACAGAAAGGTCCCTCTGCCCCTTCCTAAAAGACTTAAAGGGGAATTTTAATTTTTTTATGGACTCATCTCTAGTGTCCTTCCACTCAACAATTCTCTTTGAAAACTCAAGATATTCCACAAGAGTCCCCATGAAAAAGTCGCGAAGTTCTCCAAAAGAAAAAGTCTTTTTTATATTTAAAATTTCTTCTGACTCTAGTTGATAATAGGTGAGCATGACATTAATCTCGTCAAGTTCATGGTCCTTGGCATAGATGTAGGCATAGCACTTAGCTTGTGCCCAGTGCATTAGGTTTTCTTCCTTCTCAAGATCCTCAAGCTCCCTAGTAGTTGATTTAATTTCATCAACTGTTACTTGGTCTGTGACTTCAATCCCGTCAGCACGTCCCTCAACTGTAAAATTTATTCCCTCAATTTCTTCTGTCGTCCTCAAAAAAACTTCTGTCAAAAAGTCCTTGGAGTATTCCCTTTGGACCTTTTGATGGGCCCTGATTCCTTCCACAGCCCTCTTGTTGGAAAAGAATCTCCTATCTATGTCGCCAGACCTCTTGACGAATTCTATTAAATTTCTTACGGAGATTCTTACTTCCTTCACAATAAATCCTTTCTATTTATAAATTAAACTTATTCCAAATCGAAAAAATCAAGTTGCCTTAGGGCTTCAAATAAAATAATATTTGCAGAGTTTGACAAGTTTAGGCTCCTGCCAAAATCCTTTAGCATGGGAATCCTTATGGCCTTGTCGTAATTTGCAAAAATTAAATCCTCTGGCAGACCACGAGTTTCTGGTCCAAAAACTATAAAGTCCCCATCCTTGTATTCAACATCTGTGTACTTTTTCTTGGCCTTAGTTGAGGCAAGGTAAAAATTGCTATCAGGATATTTTTCCACAAGTTCATCATAGGAATCGTAATAATTTATATCCACGAGATGCCAGTAGTCAAGACCTGCCCTCTTTAAATGTGAATCGTCAACGGAAAAACCAAGAGGCCTTATGAGGTGGAGCCTTGTCTTTGTAAGTCCACAAGTTCTTGCAATGGCACCTGTGTTAAAGGGAATTTCTGGTTCGTAAAATACTATATTTAACATTTTTTATCTCCTTCTAAAATTTCTATGGCGCACTTTATCCCATCAAGGGCAGAAGAAATTATTCCTCCAGAATAACCTGCTCCCTCGCCAATGGGATAGAGATTTTGAAATCTTTCTGTCCTGTAGTCACTTCTCTTGATCCTAATTGGGGCTGAAGTCCTAGTTTCCACACCAGTTAGGATTGCATCGTCGCTGGCAAAACCCTTGACCCTCTTGTCCATGACTTTAAGGGCATTCTTTATTGCACTGTTAATAGATTCTGGATAAATTTGATTTAAGTCGGCAAAGACATATCCTGGTATAAAGGTTGGTTCCACCTCTCCCAGTTTTTCTGTTACCCTTCCATCCATAAAGTCCCTAAGTCTTTGGACTGGCGCCTTGCCCCCTCCAAGATCAAAAGCCTTCTTCTCAATTTCATTTTGAAAGTCCATGCCTGCAAGATTGCCCTGGCCGTAAATTTTCTCATCAATAGATGCAACAACAGCAGAGTTGGAATTATTGCCATCCCTGTCGTGGTAGGACATGCCATTGACGCATAATTGTCCCTCAATTGAAGAAGAATTAACAACGTAGCCACCTGGGCACATGCAAAAAGTGTAGACTGAATGGTCAAAGTCCTTGTCAGTCACATTTAATTGGTAGGTTGCTGCTGGTAGCTTGTCAGATGTCATCCCAAATTGTGCAAGTTCAATGTCCCTTCTCAAGTGCTCAATCCTAAAACCAACTGCAAAGGGCTTTGACTCAAGAAGGTCGTACTTGTCTAGGGTCCTAAAGGTATCACGAGCAGAATTGCCAAGGGCCAAGATGTAGGCATCAGCTTGGTACTTGTCCTTGTCAGTAATAATTTTACTAATCTTTCCGCCTTCAAGTTCAAAGTCCAAAAACTTTTCGCTGAAGTGGTAGACCCCACCTAAGCTTTCAATTTCCTTCCTCATATTTTTTATTACGTCACGCAAGATGTCTGTCCCAATGTGAGGCTTTTGCTCGTAGAGTATGTCCTCTGGTGCTCCATGATCCACAAAGATGTCAAAGATCTGGCTCATCCTCTTGTCCTTGGAACGTGAAGTCAACTTACCATCGGAGAAAGTTCCAGCTCCACCTTCTCCAAATTGGACGTTGGATTCCTCATTTAATACTCCAGTCTTGTGAAGTTGGTCAATGTCTTTAACTCTTTCATCAACTGCCTTTCCCCTCTCGATTAGGGTCACCTTGACTCCCTTCTTGGCTAGGAGATAGGCCGCGAAAAGTCCTGCAGGTCCAGTCCCAACAATTACAGCTGACTCAATCTTGTTTTTGTTTTCAACTTCAAGCTTCTCTTCTTGAAAGTCTGCAAGATTATTTTTAAGTCTTTTCTTAATCTTCGCATCAATGTCATCAAAGTCTAAGTCAATTACAACTTGGTAGACAAAGTTCAAACCCTTCCTGGCATCAAAAGACTTCTTGTGAATCTTAAAATCAAAATTCTTTTTATTTATTTCTTTTTCAATTTTCTCCCTCAAAAACTTTTGGTCCTTGTCATAGGGAATTTTTATATTTCTTAAAATTATCATTATTTCACCAAGGACATTATAACACGAAATTATTTTCTTTAAAGATTTGTAAGCTTTGCCCTTTCAAAAGAAATTAAAAATAAAAAACTCAAAAGAAAAAGAGACCTCATAGGATCTCTTCTTTTGATTTTGGAAGTCTTACTTCGAAGATGCTTCCTCTTATCTCATTATTTTCATTTAAGTTGTCCCTAATTAGAACTTGACCGCCTAACTTTTCTACAATATTCTTCACAAGGTTAAGTCCTATTCCATAGCCACCAGTTTTTTTATTTCTCGATTCGTCTACTCTGTAAAATAAATCAAAAACTTTTTCTTTCTCTTCTTCATCGATTCCAAGTCCAGTGTCTCTCACGTAGATAAAATAATTTTCCTCATCTTCAGCGAAGTCAAAGACCACAAGTCCTCCGTCTTTGTTGTAGGCGATGGCATTCTTGCCAAGATTGTAGAGGACTCTCTCTAGCAAGATGTCACTGGTGTAAATTTCCCTGCTTCCCATCTTGGAAATAAGATTTACGTTTTTCTCTTCTGCCAGGTCTTCCAAGTCAAAGACAATTTCTTCAACAAGGTCCTTGATGTCAAACTTTCTTGAGATTGCATTCTCCCTCCGATTTAAAAATAAGAGGGACTCAATAATTTTTGATATCCTGTCGATGTTTTCGTCAAAATTATCCAAGAGCTCTTTAAGTTCTTGGTCCTCCAGCTTATTTTTCATGAGATAAATTTCAAGGGATGACTTCATAACAGCCACCGGTGTGTTTAACTCATGTGCAATGGAAGATGATAGGGCCTTCTCCCTTGCGTAGGACCCATAGATCTTGTCCAAGGACTTTTGAAAGGCCAAGGAAAGTTCTTCGATTTCTTGTGACTGACCCTCCATGTAAATTTTCTTTTCATTATCCACCTTGTCAATGTCAATCTCTTGAACTTTTTCCTTTAATTCCTTTAAGGGCTTAAGGCTTCTGGAAACTAAAAAATAATAAACCAAGGACCCAAGGGCAATTGTTGACCCAATAACTATTAGAGAAAAGTTTTTTATCTCCTTAGTTGACTTCAACTTTGAGTCCTCAAGGACTATAAAGTAATCTTTATTACCCTTGTTGGTCTCTTCCATTACAATTTTTTCGCCAATGTCCTGGATTCTCTTCTCTTGATACTTGCCAATTATATAGTTTGAAGTGGCTGTCATTACAATGAAAATCAAAATTATGGAAAGAATTAGCTTAAAGACAATGGTATTTTTTACATTTTTAATTCTCTTCATCTATAATGTAGCCCTTTCCAATTTCATTTCTTATAATATTTTTGCCAAGCTTGTCCTTTAACTTCTTCCTAAGGGCAGACATGTGGACTCTCACAACGTTAGAGAAAAGGTCTACCTCATCATTCCAGACGTGGTCCATTAATTCTTCAGCAGTGACGTACCTTCCTAAATTGAAAAATAAATATTCCAAGATTCCCGCTTCCTTGGCAGTTAACTTCAAGGCTTCTTTATCGATTGCAAAGGTCCTCTTGGCTGTGTCAAACTCAACTCCATGGGCCCTAATGATAGAGTCACTTATGGAAGTCTTGCGTCTTAAGAGAGACCTAATTCTTGCCTTTAGCTCTTCAAAGTGGAAGGGCTTAAGTATATAGTCGTTGGCTCCAAGGTCAAGACCCCTCACCCTGTCATCAACATATGAAAGGGCAGTGAGCATTATTACATTGACTTCCCTATCCCTCTCTCTTATCTCTTCCAAGATTTCAAAACCATTTTTCCCTGGCAGGTTTACATCTAAGATTATTAAGTCATAGGAATTTGTAAAGGCCATAAAGGACCCTTCATCTCCGTCAAGGGCTGTGTCAACTGCATAGCCAGAATGAACTAGGCCCTCCTTTATTGACTTTAATAACTTTTCTTCATCTTCAACAATTAAAATTTTCATTTTTCCCTAACCCATTTCTCATGATAAACTTTGTATATCTCATCTTCGATTTTTGACTTATCAATAAGTTTAAAGCCATCAAAGTCCGGTATAAAGGTGTCGGCACCTTGGACTACTGTGTCAACTCTTGTTACAATTAGTTCATCAATCCTATCCCAAAGAAGTTTTACTATTTCTGCTCCCCCAATGACAAAGACTTCCTTATCTGGATAGGCCTCAATAATCTTGTCTAACTTTTCTACTGAGTCAATGTAGAACAAGTCCTTCTTGTCCTCTCTCTTGGACCTAGTGAAAACCACAGAGATCCTATTGGGAAGCTGTCTTCCAATATCGTCAAGAGTCTTGCGTCCCATTACAATAATATTATTTGTTGTGTAGTTCTTAAACATCTCAAGGTCATTGTCAACAAACATAATTTGCTTTCCATCTTTTGCAATTGCATTTTTATTATCAACTAAAATTAATAGCTTCATCTCGTCCTCCTAAAAAACTCCTTAAAACTATAATATCTTAGTAGCCTGTCTATTCCTAGGACTTTTTATCATCGAAGCTCATTTAAAATTTAAAATCAATTTTCCCTTGTAATTTATTTCATTGTCTGCTATACTAATGTTGTTATGGCGACATAGCCAAGTGGTAAGGCACGGGTCTGCAACACCCTTATCACCGGTTCAAATCCGGTTGTCGCCTCCATAATAAAAAGTCTACTGAAATTTTTCAGTAGATTTTTTTTACTCATTTTTATTTTTTTAAATTTGCGGACTATTAGGACCAAATAAATCATTAAATCTAATCGACTTAACAAATCCAATTTTTAAAATCAACCAAGGGACTCTATGGCTTCAAGAATATTTCCATCTGGGTCGTAAAAGTAAAAGGCCTTGCTCTTGCCAAAGCCGTAGTCAGTAGAATCAAAAACCTGTGGCTGAGACATAACTTCCACACCCTCTCCAATTAACTTGTTATAAAAAGCTTCAATATCCTCAACTCCAAAGCAGAGTTCTGAAATTGAAGTTTTAAAAAGTGATGGCTTGTCCTCTTCCACATCTCCTCTTTCAAACTCAATAAGTTCAACATCAGGGCAGGCTTTACAAGACTTAGGACTTAGGTAGGCAATCTTAGCTTTTATATTTTGACCATTAAAAAGCCTATCTGTTGACTCCCCTTCCATGTACATAAATCCCTTGTAGTCAAGTCCAAGTGTATCTCTATAAAATTCCACCGACCTGTCTAGGTCCATAACAGTTAGTCCAATGTGGGCAATATTTTTTATCATCTTATTAGCTCCTTAATAAATTCTCCTATGTCTTTATGACCTAATGATAGCAAGGAGAAAGATTCTAGTCAATTTTATTCAAGCCCATAGGATTTCCAAAATAAAAATTCTTCACCCTAAGTTAAACTTAAACACAAAAAAACCGCAAGATAACTTGCGGCTTTTTCAGCATTTATTTACTTGTAGGGATTAATACCATCCTCTAAGTTTCATAGCTTTGTCAATTGATTGGATAGCGTACATGTAAACTCCTTCTCTAGGAACTACATCATATTCATCGCAAACTCCGAATACGCCTTTAATAGCTTTCATCATGTCAGCTTCTTGTTTTTCTTCTACTTCAGCTTCTGTCCAGTACATTCCGTATTGGTTTTGAACCCATTCGTAGTAAGAAACTAGAACTCCACCAGAGTTAGTTAAGATATCTGGAGTAAGTTTGATTCCTCTTTCAGCAAGAACCTTATCTCCTTCTGGAGTTGTAGGACCGTTAGCTGCTTCACAAACTAATTTAACATTAAGTTTTTGTGCAACATCACCAGTAATTACGTTTTCTAGAGCTGCTGGAATTAAGATATCCCATTCGCCTGTCCAGAAATCGTCAGCTGAAATTTGTTTTGCATCTGGGTAACCGATTAGTGTGTGGTGTTCTTCCTTGTAAGCAAGAAGTTTTTTGAAATCTAGTCCATTTTCATTGTATAGAGCGTAGTTTCCTTCTTTTTTGTCCCATTCAGCTAGAGCGTAAACTTTTCCGCCTTGTCTTTCAATGTTTTTAACTGTGAAAGATCCAACGTTACCGAAACCTTGAACTGCAATCTTAGCGTGTTTGAAATCAATTCCTTCACGTTTAGCAGCTTCTCTAGTTACTACAGCAACACCAAATCCTGTTGCTTCGTTTCTTCCTTCAGATCCACCAAGTCCAACTGGTTTACCTGTAAAAGTTCCTATATCTTGTCTGTCTCCGTTTACTTTGATGTATTCATCAAGGAACCAAGACATAATTTGTCCGTTAGTGTTAACGTCTGGAGCTGGAATATCAATTCTTTCTCCAATGTATTTGTAAAGTCCTCTTACCCAACCTCTACAAAGTTGTTCTAATTCTCTTTTAGAAAGTTCAGATGGGTCAACACAAATTCCACCTTTTCCTCCACCGTATGGAAGACCAAGTGCACCACCTTTGAAAGTCATCCAAAGAGAAAGAGCCTTAACTTCGTCTAGGCATACATTTGGATGGAATCTAACGCCACCCTTTGCAGGACCAACTGCTGTTGAGTGAGCTGATCTCCAGCCTTTGAAAGTTTTAACTGAACCATCATCCATCTTAACTGGGATAGAGATTTCAATTACTCTTTCAGGTTCTTTTAGAATTTCATAAACTGCTGGGTCGCAACCTAGCTTGTCACATGCAGCCTTAACTTTTTGTTGAGCTGCTACTAACGGATTTAAAGTATCTGTCATTTTTAACACTCTCCTTTATGTATAATCATGATAACCATTTCTTACAGTCTTAATTATAGCAAATAGAAATATTAAGTTCAAGCAGACCAACTAAGTTTAACTAATTGTTTGATATTATAATTTTAGTTTAATCATTTTATTTTTTTTTGCCCTTATTAATTCAATTCGTAAACAATCGGAATATTTTTTATTATTTATAATCTATAAATTTTTACAAGTTCCTGACACTTATTTCTTACACAAAATTTAGTAATTATAAGACTGTAATCATTTTCACTAATCTACTAAGATATAGAGTTTCACGCCTTCTCATTAGTTTTTTCCAATTTTTTATTGGCAGGCTTTTTTACTATTAATAAATTTATTGCTTAAATTTTTTTCCTTTATAGTGTATTATAAAAACTGAGGTGATAGTGTGAATTTACATAAAACTAGTTTTAAGGACTGGATTTTTTCAAAAACTTTTGCTAGGAAATTGCTTTCTGTAATTTTTTGCAGCATAATAACTGCCTTTTCCATTACATATATTATTAAACCCAACTTACTTATATCAGGAGGCCTAACTGGTCTATCAATTTTGACTTCTAACGTAACGGGACTTAGCCTTCCCCTACTTGTCTTTTTGATGAACCTTCCAACTTCAGTTTTAAGTCTTATATTCTTAGATAGGGACTTTACATTTTTTTCAACCCTTGTAATTTTTCTCCTATCTATATTCATTTCATTTTTCGAGAAACTTGCACCAGGTTTTTATGTGACTCAAGAACCTATCCTCGCTTGTATCTTTGGAGGACTCTTAAATGGAATTGGAGCAGGCTTTGCCTTTAGGAATGGAACATCAACTGGCGGTCTTGATATTGTCGCTGCAATCTTAAAAAAGAATTTTAATATAACTATTGGTCACGTCCTAATGGGCCTCAACTTCATCATTGTATCTTGCCTCGGCTACCTCTACTCCATTGACAAGGTCCTCTTCACTCTAATACTTATGTTTATCAACTACACTGTTATCGACAGGATCCAATTGGGAGTTGGCAAGCAAAAGCAAGTCCTTATCATCTCAGACTACAACGAAGAGATTGCAAAAGAAATCTATGCAGAGATCACAAGGGGAGCAACTTACATCAAGGGAGTGACTTCCTACAAGAAGAAGGAAGTCTATATCCTCTACGTCATTTGCTCATCAAGACAACTTGTAAAGGTTAGACAAATTATCAAGAGGACAGATAAGGATGCTTTTGTTACAGTTTCTGACACTTCAGAAATCCTTGGCAATGGCTTCAAGGAACTTTCAATTTAATAAATTTTGACCAAAATAAAACCACGACTTTATGGTTACCCCTTAAGTCGTGGTTCTTTTTTTACAAATTTTTATAAGTTCCTTTAATTTTAATTTTTAATTTTTATTAGCTTGTAATTTCCTCTAAGTTTATAAATTTCTCCAAGTTTATAATTTTCTACAAGGTCATAAATCTTTATAAAGTGACAAAGCTTTGCCAGTTCCTAAATTTTTATAAACTCCTACATTCTTACAAACTCATACTACTTCATAAGTCTATGCCATTTGACCAGCTGCTAGGTAAATCCAAATCAATACCCAGTCGTAAATCATGTGGACTAGGTAAGTCACTGTCAAGTTCTTTGAAAGGACATAGGACATGGAAAGTCCCGTTCTAATTATAGAAATCACAAGGACTGCCTGGAGGATGTTGAAATTGTAAGTTGTCAGATGCATGGCACCAAATATCACAGATGATACAAGGATTGCCGCAAGAGTCTTTAACTTTTCATTCTTTGTCCTCAACTTGTTAATCACAAACAAGAAGGGAATAATAAAAATTATCTCCTCAGCTATGAACTGGATCATAGTTGAAACAATAAACCTCTTTACATTTTCATCAGTTAAGACATCAAAAATTGGATTTGCCGAGCCTTGAATTCCCATTTGCGCCATAGCAATTGATGCAAAGACAACTGCCACAAAGGAAAATCCAAGTCCAAGAATAATGTAGAGAAGGTCCTTCATCTTTAAGGGCAAGAAAATTTTAAAAATGAATTGCCTATCTACTAGCCAAAGGGACATAAGGCACGAAGCACTTATTAAAAGGGCAATTAAGACTTCATTTTGACTTCCCAAGATTCCAAAAATCAAGCTCACCAAGAAGAATGAACCTATACAAAGAAAGAGTGACAGGACCCACTTCCACGTCTTGGCTTCTATCATTGGGTATTCTCTTTTATATTTATTCAAATTCAATCAGTCCCCTATCAGTTAAAAGATATTCAAGGGGCTTGTCGTAGTCTTCGTGAACAATACTTTCAACAAATTGGTCATAGTAACCAATCCCCATTCTTATTGTGTCTACTTTGGCAAAGAACTTGTCATAGTAGCCACCACCGTAGCCCAGCCTATAGCCTGCCTTGTCAAAGGCAAGTCCAGGTGTGATAGTCAAGTCAACATCAGTCACTTCTTCTCCAGACTTAGGTTCAAGAATCCCCATCTTGTTTGGCTCAAGGTCATCAATCCCCTTGACTTCAACAGCTATCATTTGGCTACCCTTGACAAGGGGCACCAAAAGTTTTTTTCCATCTGCCAAGATGTCCTCTATTATTCCCTTGGTGTCAACTTCTGACCTGTAAGAAATAAAAACAAAGACAGACTTGGCATTTTTATAAAGATCAAGTTCCCTTAAATTTTTTCTTATTAACTTGTCCTTGAGGTCCTTGTCCTCAACCTCTGCCCTAACTTTTGTATATTTTTTTCTAAGTTCTTTTTTATCCATTAAAACTCTCCTTATTCTCGCAAATTTCTAGGTAATCACAATTTTTGCAATCACTTGTGGATTCATAGTCGCCAGACCTAATATTAGAAGTCAGTCTGACTATCTCATCTTCAAATTTATTTAAGAGGTTCCTTAAATCTTCATCTGTAATATAATACCTTCCCTTGTCGTCCTTTGGCAGGAGGTCAGAGTTCTTTATCACAGTGGCGATTTCTCCCCTCTTAATAGACCCATAGTTGGCCATCGCTATCTTCTTACCCAGTTTTTTTCTCGCTATAGCATAAAGGGGCATTTGGAAAGACTTTAGTTCATCAATTTCCTTTTTCTTTTTGACACCTGACCTCTTGTAGTCCATGAGGATTTCCTTGTCCCCAAGGGCATCAATCCTGTCAATCCTTCCCCTGATTTTTAAAGAATTTATTTCTGTTTCAAAGCCTTCCTCAAAGTAGGCTGGCTTGTAACCATACTTGGCTTGGCCATCTAGGTCCTTCTTTATATAGTCGCCAAGAATTTTTTGTGAGTTTAGGACTGAAAGCTTATCAAAGAAAGAAAGATCATCAAAGTCCCCAAGATTTTCAACTTCCAAAATTATTTTTAAAAGTTTATCTTCATCAAAGCCCTCTTCTTGCTTGAAGTAGGTCTCCAAAACCTTATGGTATTTTTCTCCAGCTTCAATAAAAAATCTGTCCTCGTAGTCCTTTTCAAGCTTGCCAATCCTGTAGACTCTCTCAAAGAGGAAGCGTCTCGGGCAGTCCTTTAGGATGTCAAAATCTGTAACTGAATATGGTCTCTCAGAAATTTTTTTATTTATTTCTCCAAGCTGGCCTGCGTCTATTATATACTTGTTTTCTTTGACTTCTCTTGTCCTGTAGAGTTTTCCAGTCTCGTAAATTTTTTTAACTTCTTCTACTTCTAGGTCTATGTCAAGGATCAAAGAGTTCAAGAGTTTTGAAAACCCCTTGTCCTTGTCGCCACAGAGAATCAAAATATTTTCTGCAACAAGTAAGTCATAGATTAAATAAGAGTAGTCCCTCTTGAAGTTATCTTTTACAAGTCCAAGCTCTTCCATGACTTCCTGACTTTCTTGCTTGTAAATGAAGTTAGACCTCTTGTCCTCTTGATAAGAGTCGTCAAAGCCAATTAAAATTAAGTTTTTGAAGTCCCTATAATAGTTGGAAGCCTGGTTTGAAATTTCAAGACCTTCAAGATTTTGGACCTCATCAAGCCTAATCTTTTCAATATATTTTTTGAGGATCAAGACAAAGTCAGAAAGGTCTATGGACTTATAAAATTCTCTCAAAGCCTCCATCTTAACAAAGACTTGGTCGAGCTCTTCCAAAAATCTTTGGTCACGAATCAAGGGACTTTCAGGATCCCTCTCAAGGGCATTTTCAATTTTTTCCCTAGGACTTTCTAAGTAATTTTTGAAAAATTCAAGATAATATGAAAGATCTTCCCTTGGAGAAATTCTTTCATCCTTTAAAAGGTCCACTCCCCTTATAAAGTCCTCAAGCTCGCCTTCATTGAGCCTTAGGTCCCTTTGCTTAGAGAAGTCAATATCCCCTAAGTTTTTAAAATTATAGGACATAAGACTTGACTCAAGATTGATGACATCTACAGACAAAGGAAAGTAAGACAGCCTAAGGCGCTTCAAAGTATTTACCTTGGACTTGTCGAATAAATAATCTAAGAGAGCCACAAATTCTCTCTCTAGTAAAGACCTCTCCTTCCTTGGAAGATTATATTCAAGTCCTTGGAGCCTTCCCCTTCCCCTGATTTTCTCTGAAAGAATAGGCGATCCACTTAAAATTGTCAGGTCACTTACTTTTTCATCCTTCAACAAAAGCTTCACCTTAGAGAAAAATAAATTATAAAAATTGTCCTTTGAGGACAAAACTTTTATTTTGTCCCTATCTATTTCCCTCTTGTAGTCAATGGATTCTTTCTCATCAAGGACAAAGCCATAGCTTTCTAATTTTTTAATAAGCCCATGAAGAAGGTCTGACTCCATAAAGTTAAAGGGCAGGTCAATAAAAATATTTTTCCCTTCTTTTTCAGATAAGTCAGATAAAATTTTTATAATCTCTTCTTCAGTCTTACCAAATTCCAAAAAGCCAGAAATAATTATAGAGTCGAACTTACTTGCCCTAATGGACTCTTCCTTGACCCTTCCATATATGTCGTAGCCCTTATCAGCAAAGTAATTCACATAAGATTCAAAGACCTTGGCAAGGTCTACAAAAAGCTCTCCAGGAATTTTCTCAACATCTCTTGGTCCTAAATAATTTTCTGCAAGCTCATCAAAAAAATCTAGGACAAGGTCAACAGTCTCTGGAAAAATTTTAAAATCGCAAAGCTCTTCCTTCATAAGCTTTGACAAGACCAAATATTTTAAAATTCCATCTGGCCTCTTTGCCCTATTCTTTCTTCCAATCCCGTCAAAGGTCTCAAACTCAGTCTTGTTTATGTCCACGCCCCTTCTCAGCATGTCTCTTATGTAAAAATTTATGGCAGATTGAGAGGGCAAGACCACTAAAGTTTTCTCGCCCTTTAAATTTTCAAAATCTAAGTCCTCTCTTGGAGACCTATAAATTATTTTTTTCATTTAACAAATCCCCTAAATTTATCTTAAAAATATCTTCAGCTAGGTCCTTCATCTTACCATCAGGCAGGTAGACAAAGGACTTGCCCTTTAAGTTCTTAAAGGCATCTGCCCCAAAAACTATGGCGTAGTTGTGCAAGAACTGAGAATCCAGTCCCCTCTCTCTAAAGACCCTGTTGACCCTGTCCTCCCCATACTTCCTGTCTCCAACAATGGCAAGGCCCTCTTCCTTTAGGGAAGCCCTAATTTGGTGGGTCCTTCCAGTGATCAAGTTGACAGATAAAAGTGAGTAGTCCTTGTTGGAATTAAGGACCTTAAACTCTGTTATAGCCCTTTTGCCCTCCTCTCTCGAAGACTTCTTCATCACATTGTTGCCAGTCTTCTTGAGATTTATATCAACATCAAAATCTTTTGTCACCCTGCCAGCCACAAGAGTGAGGTAGAGTTTTTTGATCTCCCTCTTCTTTATGGCATCGTTTAAGTCCTGCAAAGCTTTTAAATTCTTTGCACCTATTAAGATACCAGAAGTATTCCTGTCGAGCCTATTTACAAAGGCAGGCCTAAAAGACTTCTCAAGCCTTGGATTGTAATCACCTTGAGCAATGAGATAGTCCACCATCCTGTCAAGAGCATTGTCTTGATAGGCCTTTGAGTCGTTGTGGGTAAGCATGTTGACGGGCTTCTTCACAAGGATGATGTCCTCATCCTCGTACAAGATATCTGGCAGCTTAGAATTTTTTGACTTCTTAATATCTTTCTTAAACTTCTCAATAGTCTCCTCTGCCAAAAATAATTTGATTTCGTCGCCTTCCCTCAAGATGTCCTCGGGCTTGGCCTTCTTGCCATTGACCACAATGTTCTTCTTTCTCAAATTTTTATATATAAAGGAAAGAGGCGCCTTCTCAAAATAGATTTTCAAAAACCTATCCAGCCTTCTTCCCTCGTCGTTCTTGTTAACAATAATTTCTCTCATAAAATCTCCAAACTTTTAATTTTACGCCTTTGCTGATATAATTATATCAAAACATGATGAAAAGAGGTTTATTTTGAATAATTTTAACAAAGGCAAACTCTTTTTTATTAAATTCTGCCAAGTTTTAATATCAATACTCTTCTTCTTATTCCTAATTTTTGTAATCAAGTGGAGGATGGATTCCCTTTACTTAAATTCCATTACCACAAAAGACATAAAAATTGGGATAGTCGACGAAGTGAAAAAAACTTATGGCGAGTTTCTTATCGCAACAGGCCTAAGAGAAGAAAAATTTGTTAAGCCCGTTGTCCTAATAGACGATGATAAAAAAGATGAAAAAGACGAAAATGTAAATTCTTTTACAGTTCCAGAGGGAACAAACCTAGATAGTCTTGGAGAACTTTTAATTTCCAAGGGACTAATTGCAGATATGCCAACTTACAGGGCCCTTGCAGAAGACATGCAAATCGGAGACAAGATTGTCCCAGGAGCCTATGAGTTCGCTAAGGGCATGAAGGTAAAGGAAATCCTTGCAGAAATAGCAGGCATAGAACTAAAAACTTACAAGCTAAATATTGCCGAAGGCGAAGGCCCAGCCCAAGTAGGCAAAAAACTCCTAGACCTTGGAGCAATAAAATCAGACCAAGCCTTCATAGCAGAATGCAATAGGTTAGGAATAACAGCCTTCGCACCAGGAGACCACGAATTCACAATGCCTATGAAGGTAGAAAATATAATAAAAACATTGACACAAAATTAATCTGTAGGAAACTACAGATTTTTTTATTTTTATAAAATTAAAAAATCGTGAAGCAAATGGTCAAAGAATTCGTCTTTATGAATCTTTATCGTAAAGCAGAGCTTTACTATTTCTTTCTAAGGAGGGGGAGCCAGGGGCGAGCGAGGCCCCTGACCCCCTCCTTAAACCTCCCCCCTGACCCCATCGCCCTAGCAGGGGCTCGACCCATTAATACGCAAAAAGCTCTCCGACTAAAAATTTCAAACTCGCTTCGCTCAAACAGTGAAATTTTTTTAACGTCTCCGAACTTTTTGCTTACTGCCTTATAAGCCCTTAGCGTATTGGCAAACTTTATGACCTCATAAAACTTCAACAAGCTGGAGCACTCCCGTAAGCTCATAACTAAATAGAAAGTTGTAAAAAGATAAAGCTTAATCGTTACTGATTAAGCTTTTTTTTATGCAAAACTTTTTACTATATGCTAGTTTTTGTTATGTGACTTTATATAAAATTGAAAACGTGTAAAGGTAAAACCGTGGACTAGAGGTCAAGAAACCCCGTAAGGCAAGACAGCCGTTAAAAAATTCAACTGTTTGAACTAAGCAATTAAATTTTTATCTTATTAAAGGTAGATATTTTATTAATTTTAAAGTTTTATAAAGAATAAGACTTAGCTTAGTGAGTTTTGAATTTTAGGCTGTCTGCCGCTCGGGGTTGTAAGCAAAGGCCCCTGCCAGGTCGTTGAAGGTGTTGGGGGTGGTCCGGAGGGGGAAGGACCAATCGAAAGGTCCTAACCCCCTCCGGATAAAGAATAGTAAAGCTTAGCTTTACAAAAACTTTCATTTAATAAAAATTCACCCTTTATCTTTAATTGGATATAAAGAAGAATTTATGATATATTTGAAAAAAAGAAACGGAGGACACACTATGCATAAAAATAGAATTGATAGACTTATAAAAAAAATGGAAGAAGCAAAACTTCCCCACATGATAATCTCTGACCCCTACGCAATATTTTATCTCCTTGACAGGATGATAGAACCAGGCGAAAGAGCCCTTGCCCTTTACATCCACAAGGACGGAGACATAAAGCTCCTCATCAACGAGCTTTTCCCTCAAGAAGAAGAGGCAGGCGTAGACTTTATTTGGTACAACGACATAGAAGATGGAATCGAAAAACTTTCCAAGTATATAAAAGACGACGAAGTCATAGGAATTGACAAATTCTGGTCAGCAAAGTTCCTTCTAAGACTTCAAGAAATCTTTCCAGATAAGAAATATGTAAATGGATCCACAATAGTTGACGGCGTTAGACGAATTAAGGACGAAGAAGAAAAACAACTAATGCGTGAATCCTCTGCCATTAACGATGCGGTAATGGAAGACCTCATCCCTTGGGTTGTTAAGGGCCTAAGCGAAAAAGAACTTTCCCAAAAGCTAAAAGAAATCTACAAGGCTCACGGAGTTGAAGAAGTATCCTTCGAACCAATCACAGCCTATGGAAGGTCTGCAGCAGACCCCCACCACTCCACAGACAACACAAAGGGCAAGCTAGGCGATTGCGTAGTCCTTGACATTGGAGGAATGTACAAAAATTACGCATCAGACATGACACGTACAGTATTCATTGGCAAAGTAAGTGACAGAGCGAGAGAAATCTACGAAATAGTAAAAGAAGCCAACCTAAGAGGAATCGCCGCAGCAAAGCCAGGCAACAAAATGTCAGACGTAGACAAGGCAGCAAGATCCTATATAGAAGAAAAAGGCTACGGCAAATACTTCACCCACAGAACAGGCCACTCCATAGGGCTAGAAACCCACGAAGAAGGAGACGTATCATCAGTAAACGACAGCATAATAGAAGTAGGACAAATCTTCTCCGTAGAACCAGGCATCTATTTGTTAGAAGAAGGAATAGGAGTTAGGATAGAAGATTTAGTATTAATAACAGAAGATGGGTGTGAAGTTCTTAATAAAGTTTCAAAAGACTTGAGAGTAGTGCCGGTAGAATAAAATTTTTTTAAAGCTAAAGCTTTTAGATTTCTGTATAAAGATTTAATATTTAAGAAGTTCTTGTAAATCAGAGCTTTACGAATCAATATTGGAGGGGCTTAGGGGCATCGTGAGGTTTGGTATAAAAGACTTAGTCTTTGTAAATCTTTCTAAAGCCTAAGGCTTTAATTCTTCTCTTGGAGGGGACTTAGGGCGTTTCGATTCGCCCTTGTCCCCTCCATACCTCCCCTGAACACCCCCAACGACCTGGCAGGGGCCTTGGCAAACAACCCCGAGCGGCAGCCATCCTAAAAATTCAAAACTTGCTCGCTTTAAACTTTTAAAAACTAAAAATAATTTATCAATAGAGTCAGAAACACCTGACTCTATTTTTTATTGCGAGCTTCGCGTGAACCTAATCAAGTCAAAGTTCGCTACGCTCCTTTTCCTTGTAAGGTTCATCGGCTGAGCAAATAAATTTGCTCAAGCACATTGAATTTTTTTAACGGCTGCCTTGCCTTACGGGGTTTCTCAATCATTAGTCCACGGTTTTACCTCTGCACTGCTTCAAATTTATGTAGGATCACTTAACCCTACCTAACAAATGGAATTAACTTTTGCATTAAAATAGATTAATTAGTAAAATATTGATTTCCTTGTCGTATTGAAAAATATGCCTAGTATACATATAATTACCTTAAGGAGCTGGTTTTATGTCTAAGGCTAAATTATCTTTTAACAAGAATCAAGAAAATTGTGTTGATAATAAAACAGACGAAGATAGGATGTTTGAAAATGCAAGAAATTTTGTTGATAATCATATTGACGCTTTTAAAAAACTTGCAGAAATAAGTGATAATATTATGGATAAGTATGATGAAACTTTTAGGGAATTGGGAAAGTAATTTTAGTCTAAAGTTCTCAAAAAATTGTTAAACCTATAAAAATTAAATCAAAAAAAGAAAAGCTTAATCAATAAAGGATTAAGCTTTTCTTTTTATACATTCATATTTAATTGTTGCGTTGGCAATTATGCCCCAGCTTGTTGAAGTGTGATAATGTTACAACTTTTGCCAATACGCCGCAAGCTAATGAGGCAGTAAGCAAAAAGGCTGGAAGCGTTAAAAATTTTCAATGTTTGAACGATAGTGAGTTTTTGAAAATTTAGCTGGAAGCCTTTTTGCGTATTAACGGGTCGAGCCCCTGCTAGGGCGATGGGGTCAGGGGGGAGGTTTAAGGAGGGGGTCAGGGGCCTCGCCCGCCCCTGGCTCCCCCTCCTTAGAAAGGCATCTAAAAGCGTCAGCTTTTTGAATAATTTTGTTAGCTTGCTAACCCCCTCCGGAAAGGGATTAGTAAAGCTCTGCTTTACACAAACTCCATTAAAGATGAAATCTTTATCAACCAATCCAAAATTAAAGCTTTTACCCTATTTTTGCGCAAAAAAATAAAGAACCCATAAAGATTCTTTCCAGAGTTTTAACAATAAAACTCAACTCATTTCCCCATATTCTCCAAAGCCTTAGAAAGCTCTACAATAACTTCCTTTAGCTCCTCCATCTTCTTTTCCAACCTCACCAAGAGATAGCAAGAGATGGCAATGGGAAAACCAATATTTGAAATGTTAGCTAATAAATCTTCCATCTTAATCAACCTTACTAGACCTTACTCAAGCTTACTCAAGAGCTGTTTCTTTTCTAGTTACAATCGCAGCCCCGTTGAAAGTCTTGACAAAGCCAACCTTCCCTTGCACAAGCTTATTACTAGTGATGTTATTAGACACAGCCTTCACATCTTCTATCCCAACATTTTCCATAGGGTTAGAGATTGTAAGAGTCCAAGGCTTGCCACCTTCATCAACAAAACTCATTCTTAAAGTTCTCGTTTCCTTCATATTAAAAATCTCCTTTCATAAAATACATAACAAGTGAAATCCAAAAATTTCACGCCAACAAGCTACCAAGCAAAAGATTATAAATCTTAAGCTTCATTTGCTAAAACTTCTTCAGTGATTAAAGATGATGTAGAGAAGTTTCCTTCAACAAGAGGGTTAAGACCAGAAGAAAGACTATATAAGTTTTCTTTAGAAGCCTGAGGATTAATACCCTTGATGGAAACAGTTCTTCTCTTCATCACGCCAGAAGACTCGTCAGTAAAAACTGACTTAAGCATAAGTTTAGTTTCCTTAACTTTAACTGCCATTATTTTCACCTCCTACTATATACATAGAAAAAATTCCCAAAAGTTGCTATGCTAAAATAAAAATTTTTTTGAAAAATTGAAAATTATATAGAAGCCTTAAAAGCCCACCACTTTTTCCAATTATTCTCAGACATAGAGCGAGGACAAATCTTGCGGGAAGCATCATAATGCCTTACCACCCTCTCAAGGGGAATATTATAAAGACCCATGAGATACCTAATAATCTTTCTTGCATTCTCAAGAGCGGCCTCATAATTGCCATCCCTATTGATACAGATCTCAACCCCAATAGAATTAGAATTAGTGATCCCATACCTGCCGTGACCATCGCCACAGTGCCAAGAAGCATTAGCAGTCTCAACAGTCTCCACAATCCTCACATCATCCACAAAATAATGAGCCGAAGCCTGCCTGTTGCCACCGTTAAAATACCTAAAGTGAGCAAGAGCATCAGCACCAGGATTAGGATTGCCAGTGTCGTGGACCACAATAAATCTCGGAGTCACATTCCCCGCCCTCTTCATAAAGTTATAGCGAATAAGTTTCTTTTCAATCAACATAAAAACACCTCCTTACAAATTATTATTAAGAATAAATTTACGCAGGTTCGCAATAGCATTGCGCTTGAGGTTAACCACAGTCCACCTAGAGATACCAAGAAAATTAGCAATCTCACTGAAGCCCAGACGCTCATAAAAGAAAAGCCTAACCACCAGCGCCTGTCTTGGAGTAAGACTATCAAGAGCCTCCTTCAAGATACCCAGCCTCTCAGCCTCCAAAAAGTCCGACTCAATATCCACCCCAGCATCAAGAGAATCAAAAATAGACAGACCCTCTTCATCAGGAGCATCATCATGAAGATCCCCCTCCACATTAGTGAGGTACTTGTAGGTATTAAGATAAAAATACATAAGCGAAGACTTAACATACTTAAGGAAGGATCTCTTCCCATCAAAATCTTCAAGACATTCCAAGACCATATAACGGCCATCAGAATAAAGATCCTCAAACTCAGAATAAACTGGGCAATACCTCTTAATCGAAGACCTAATAAGAGGGTCAAGCATAGATAAGATCTTTGCCCTTGCCCTCTCCTCGCCAACAAGAGCAGACCTCAGAACCCTGTCAAAATCCTCATAAGAATTTTTCTTCAAAGACTCAGGGCTCTTAGAAGACCCATAGTCCCTGGATCCAGTCCAAAGATCCCCCTCAAGATTATAAATTTCCTTCATGTCCCCCCTAGGACTTATGATTTTGCTCATATTACTTCCTCCAATCCTATTATCATCTTCCCTCCTATCAAAAATCTCCATCTAGCTTACCTCCTTTTGTAAATTATTCTTAAGGATATTATAGAACTTCCGTTTTAAATTGTCAATCATTTGTTTAAACTTATTTTCTTTATAGAAAATATGGAAAAGAATCTTTTGAAAATTGTTGGAAAAGCTTCGCTTTTAAAGGTTTTTTGTAAAGCAGAGCTTTACTATTTATCTTATGGAGGGGACTTAGGGCGTTTCGATTCGCCCTTGTCCCCTCCATACCTCCCCTGAACACCCCCAACGACCTAGCAGGGGCTCAACCCATTAATACGCAAAAAGCTCTCCGACTAAAAATTTCAAACTACTCACTTCGTTCGCTCGAACAGTGAAATTTTTTTAACGTCTCCGAACTTTTTGCTTACTGCTTTAATAGATTGCAATTTATTGGCAAAGTCTACGACCTCATCACACTTCAAGAAGCTGGGGCACTGGATAAGCTCACGATTAAGTATAAAGTTATACTTCCTTATTAAGTGATAACATCTTATAGGCTTACTATTAAATATAAAGTTGTCGATCCTTATTAAGTCATGAATGTTTACAAGCTTATAAATAATTACAAAGTTATAAAAAGAAGAAGCTTAACCGAATATGATTAAGCTTCTTTTGATATGCAAGTTTTAAATTGTTGTTAGGTTTGTTTAAGTAACTCAGCATAAGTTTGAAAAGGTGTTGAGGTAAAACCACTAACTAATGGTTGAAAAACCCCGTAAGGCAAGACAGCCGTTAAAAAAATTCAATGTGCTTGAGCAAATTTATTTGCTCAACCGATGAACCTTACAAGGAAAAGGAGCGAAGCGAACTTTGACTTGATTAGGTTCACGCGAAGCTCGCAATAAAAAAATAGAGCCAGGTGCTTCTGACTCTCTTAATAAATTATCTTTAATTTGTAAAAGTTTGTAGCGAGCAAGTTGTGAATTTTTAGGATGGCTGCCGCTCGGGGTTGTTGGCAAAGGCCCCTGCCAGGTCGTTGGGGGTGGTAAGGGGAGGTTTGGAGGGGACAAGGGCGAATCGAAACGCCCTAAGTCCCCTCCAAGAGAAGAATTAAAGCCTTAGGCTTTAGAAAAGATTTATAAGGACGAAGTCTTTATCCAAAAACTTCACGATGCCCCTACGCCCCTCCAATAAGGATTCCAAAAGCCTCAGCTTTTAATAAAACTTTTTAAACAAAACTTCTTTCCAACTTTCTTTAAAGAAAAAAATAAAGCAGACCTCAATCTGCTTCGTCTTTTATCCTATTCCATGTTCCGTTGAATATTTCTGTGTACTTGCTTATTATTTCTTTTCTTTTAAGTCCAGTCAATTTATCTGCTTCATTATAATTTTTTAAAATTGTTATAGTATCTTCCAAGAATTTTATTTGATCTTTTAAGTCCTTATTTTCCTTTTCTAAGTCATCACGACTCTTTGTGGCATTAGAATCCTTATCCTCATCACTATCTAAATTTCTATTGAAGTTCAATTGAACATCAAGTTCCTTTGAGTTTGCATAATAATACAAGAGCTCTACAGTGTCACGTTCATTCTTGTTCTTCTTATCTTTATCTTTTTTCACATTTAAGTTGCTAATTATTAGGTAATAGAGTTCCCTTGCCTTATCTTTTTTATCCTTTAAGACATTTTTTACCTTAGAGTTGCTAGTGATAGCCAAGAACTCTGCTAGGGCTTCTTGCATCTTATGTAACCACTCTATCCTCTCCCTAGTTACTATTTCTTTATAAGTTTGCTTCTTATTAAAATAAAAACCAGCTAAGACTCCGTTAACACCTATAAGAGCAGCTAGGACTGTCCCCACAAGATTTTCGCCTAAGATTTTATAATGTAATATCATCAAGAATAAAATAACAATAAATAAAAGGTTAAAGCATAAAACACCTATCAAAATGCAAAAAGTTTTTTCTAAATTATTTTCACTAGAATCTAAATTTAACTTATCATCCATACTACCACCTCTTGCCATAATTCTACCAGAAAAAATATATATGTACAAAAAGAAAAACCCGAGAGTTTCCTCTCAGGTTTTATCTTTAAAGTTTAATTAGTTAGACTAATTATTTTACAGCAAAAGTAATTTCTTTTTCTGCGCCTTCTTTTTGGTCAATTTTAAGATTGTCAGATACTACTTTAACTTTAACTTTTTTATCTGCTGTATTAATGTCACCAATAACAACTTTAGCGTCAGCTGGTTTTCCTTCTACATCTTTAATTGCAGCTTCAACTGCAGCTTTAACATTTGCTTCAAGTTCAGTTTTTGAATCAGAAGATTTTACTTCAAGATTTGCTAATTTTGCAAATACAGCTTTTGCATAATTATCATAAGCTGTTTGTTTTTCAGCTACTGCTAATTTATCTTCAGCTGCTTTGATAGTCTTGTTGTAAGCATCGATTCTAGCTTGAAGATCGTCTTTTCCTTTAGAGTCTTTTAAAGCGTCAACTAATTTTTGAGCTTTAGCTGCTTCTTCTTTAGCTGCTTTTATAGCTGCTTCATTAGAATCAACACTCTTAGTTTTGAATTCTACAGGTGTTGCTTTTTGAGCAGGAACTACTTTTTCGTCTCTATATTTTTTGATTTCATCTTTAGCTGCTTTCTTTTCATTGTAGCTTGCATCTTTTACTTTATCAATATCTTCATTTGCTTTATCGAAATCAGTAGAAAGTAATCCGCTTTCGTAGTAAGCATTAACAACTTTTTCAAGTTCAGTTAAGTTCTTGTTAGCTTTTGGAGCGATTAGAACATTTTTACCATCATTTAACATGAAGTCATAAGCTCTAACGTCATTTTCATAGTTTTTGTTTTCAGCTTTGAATTTAACTTCTTTTCCTACATATGCTTTTAGAGCATCTGCAAGTTCTCTGTCAACTTTGTAAGTCTTAGTTGTGTTGTTAAGACCTGCATCCCAGTTGTCAGATTCGATCTTAATTTCAACTTGTTTTTCTCCAACCCATTTGATTACACCAACAACAGTGTGATCTTCAATTCCTTGAACAACCTTTAGAACAGAACCTGATTTATCAAATAGGTCTCTTGTGTCCTTTGAATCATCAAGAATTGATACGATTTCGATGTCTCTAGCATCTTTGTTGTTAGCAGTGAATTGTAGGTAGTCACCCTTAGCTAAATCTTTGTATTGTTTAGCATTAAAGATGTCTGCATCGCCTACATAAAGAAGAGTTTCGTTTCCGAATCTATCTTCTACTCTGATTTCATCGTTATCAAATACTCTTAAAACTCTTACTACAGGGAATGCTTTTTCATCGCTGTGGTCAAGAAGTCTGTCGATAACATCTCCACGAGTTTCGATAACGTCAAGTAGGTCACCGTAGTTTAGTGGGAAGTTAGCTTTGTTAAGAACGTTGTCTCTGTCGTAAAGTTTTCCATCAGTATCTTCTAGAGTAGAAGAGAACTTAGAAGAAGAAGAGTTAATTACTCTGTATCTGTCTCCATCGTTGTCTTTAGATACTACGTTAAATACGATAACTTTAGCAGTGCTTCTTTCAGAATTGAAAGATTTTACAGCTGATTTGTGATCATCTGTGTCGAATCCTGCATAAACGTTAGGAATCTTATAGTCTTTTCCATAGTTGTGGAAACCGATTAATGAAAGTGCTTCATTAATGTCTTTAACTTCTTTCATAATGTTGTTGTATGGGTTAGCAACATAGATTTCAGTTTTGTCGTTAACTTTTAGGTTAGCTAGTTCGTTTCCATTAGCTTTGTGGAATTTGATATAGTCTGCTTTAGTCTTTGAACCGTTAAGAGTTACAGTAGCATATGCTCTGTCAACTTTCTTTTGGTCAAGATCTTTTAGAGATTCAATGTTCTTGTAGTAGTTTGTTTCTACTGTAGCGTCAGCAACGCCTTCCCAGATGTGGTTGTCAGTGTCAAGAAGTTCTCCTTCTTTGTCTGTTCTTGCAAGTACTTCTGGGTTACCAAGTTCGATAATGTGAGTTACTTCGTTCTTGTCATTTACAAGAATTCTTACTAGAGATCCTTTGTAAAGATCAAGGTTGTTAAGGCTGTTAACTTTAACGATTTGTTTTCTAACGTTAATACCATCAACGATTACTGTATCACCAGTGATAGTGTATTCTTTTTCGCTATCTTGGTTAAGAGTAAGTTTAGAGTTAGTTAAGTTAGAAACAATACCTCTTGTTTCGTTAGCTGGAACTCTCTTGAATTCTTTCATTGCATATAGAGCATTGTAAACCATAGTGAATGCATCTGCTCTGTTAGCTGCTTTGTTAGAATCAACAACGTTTACGTCATCAAGAATTCCTAGTTGAGCTGCCCATGTCATCCATGAAGTTGCCCATTTAGCGTTTTTAACCATGTCTGCTGTAAGGTCTTCTTTAGCAAGAACTACTAGCATTTTAGCTAATTCAGCATAAGTTACGTCGTTTTCTGGCTTGAATGATCCATCAGGGTATCCTGCTAGCATAGCAATTCCGTTAGCGTCAGATGGAACTGTAGTTCCTACTGAGATAACTCCGTTTGCCCAGTGCTTAGCATCTACGTCAGAGTAGATTTTCATTGATCCTTGTAGTTGTTTTGCTAATTCTTCGTTACCATTAGCAAGTACAAGAAGTCTTGTAATTTCGGATCTCTTGATGTTTTTGTCAAGTCCGTAAGTTCCGTCTTCGTAGCCTTCAACAAGCTTTTTGTCGATTACGTATTGGATTTTGTTATCTTTTCCAACTACTTTTTCAACTTTTTCTCCAGCTTTTGCTTTTTTAGTTTCAGTCTTTTTAACTTCTTCTTTTTTAGCATCAGCTTTAGCTGCTTCGGCGAAGACACTTGTGAATGTTCCTAGTACCATAACTAGTGCTAGTACTAGAGAAATAATTTTCTTGTTCATTTGTCTTTCGACCTCCTTAAAAATTTTGTAGATTCTACAAAAGTCTCAAACTTTTGTCGCCGAGACTGAACTATCTCGGCTAAGAGGTCGACAAATAAATATCGCCTTTTGGTTTTATTTAGTTGTCATGTTCCTCTTGTGTCTCTATTATACACTAGAATTTTGCTTTGTAAAATTACAATTACATTACATAAAGGAAATATGCGAAATTCTTTTGCAACATTCCCTCTTGTGATGGCTTGTATTTTATTTGGCTCTTTCTCGTGTTAATAGGGCGATCTTTTTAGACCGTATGTAGAATTATAACAAAAGGGTTACAGGATTGCAATTTTTTATTTTTTTCTTTTCTAATTTGATAAAGAAAGAAAATGGAAAGAAAATGTTGGTTAAAGAAGTTTTTAAAAGCTGACGCTTTTATAATTGCTCTTGGAGGGGCAAGGGGCCTCACGATGCCCCTTGCCCCTCCAAACCACCCCCTTCACCCCACGTACGTTGAGTCCAAAAAAATCGGTCATGCTAAATTTTCAAAACTCATTCGCTTCGCGAATTCAAACAGTTGAAAATTTTTAACGCATAACCGATTTTTTTGCTCATTAGATACACTCGATCAGCTCACCGCTAAAAACGAAGTTATAATTTCTTATGAAGTTATGAAACTTTATAACGTCATATCTAATTTTAAAGTTGTAGTTCCTTACAAAGTCATGAAAGTTTACAAACTCATAAATAATTACAAAGTTATAAAAAGAAGAAGCTTAATCAATACTGACTAAGCTTCTTTTGATGTGCAAGTTTTTAATTGTTGTTAGGTTTGTTTATGTAACTCAGAATAGATTTGAAACTCTGTAAAGGTAAAACCACGAACTAAGGTTGAAGAACCCCGTAAGGCAAGACAGCCGTTAAAAAATTCAATGTGCTCGAGCAAATTTATTTGCTCAGCCGATGAACCTTACAAGGAAAAGGAGCGTAGCGAACTTTGACTTGATTAGGTTCACGCGAAAGTCACGATAAAAAAATAGAGCCAGGTGTTTCTGACTCTATTGATAAATTATTTTTAATTTGTAAAAGATTTTAGCGAACGAGTTTGACATGACCTAACCCAATTTGCGAAAGCAAATTGATGGTAGGTCAGTCCGCAAATTGGAGCTTGCGACAATTTGTGTTCTACTACAAAAAAGGATGTCTGCCGCTCTGGGTTGTAAGCAAAGGCCCCTGCCAGGTCGTTGGAGGTGGTAAGGGGAGGTTTGGAGGGGATGCCACGCAGGCACAGGCAAGGGCGATCGAATAAGCCCCTGCGTGCCCAAATGGGTATAAGTCCCCTCCGGAAAGAAATTTAAAGCCTTAGGCTTTGCAAAAAATTTTTTAAAGATGAAATCTTTTCAGTAGATTCATAAAGACAAAGTCTTTGAATCCACTTCCCTTACTTCAAATAATCTCCTATAGTTCCTAACTCCAACTCCCTCACCATGTCTAGGAAGAGTCCTAGGTCTCCCTCTCTTCCGTAATTATCTAGGGCTTGGTAGTAGGCTGGCCTATTTTTTGCTTCTATTACTATTGGAAGGTATCCCCTTTTCATTAGTATAAAGTTTAGAAGAAGTCTTGCACTTCTTCCGTTTCCGTCTTGGAAGGGGTGGATTCTTATAAATTCTGCGTGGACCCAGGCTGCTAGTTCTACTGGATGGGTATTTTCTTTTTTGATCTTGTAATCTTCTATAAAGTTTTTCATCTCTTGTCTTACTGCTTCCCAGGATGGTGGAGAGAATGATGCTCCTGTTATTCTCACGTTCCCGTTTCTATAGATGCCTCCTGAGAATATGTTATCCATTAGGATTTGGTGAAGGTCTTTTATTAGTTCTTCGTCTAGATCTTCTTCAAGATGACTTTTTATATAGTCAAAGGCTTTTTTGTGGTTAACTACTTCGTAGATTTCTCTCAGGTCCTTGCCGCCTATTGATGTCTTGTCTACTAATAGGGTCTTGACCTCGTAGATGGAAAGTGTGTTGCCTTCAATTTTTGTGGACTCGTGAGAAAATCTCAAGTCTAGGTCTTCTTCTATCTTCTCAAGGATTGATGGAGAGATGTTTTTTATATCTATTTTTAATTTATCAAGAGCTTGATCAATTTCCTTAAATCTTTCCAAGTTTTTCTCCTTCCTTTGCTTTTTTCTTTATTATATTCTATTTGTTGGGAACTTGGCAATCTTACTCAAGATGTGTTTGAAAATTTTAAAAAAATAAAGCCTAATCAATATCGATTAAGCTTTGTCTTTTTATAAGTTTATATTTAATTGTGATCTTGTAATTTTCTATTACTTCATAAAGAATTACAACTTCATACTAATCTACGAGGTTATAAGCTTCTATGACTTCATAAAGAACTACAACTTTGCACTTAATAGTGAGCTAATCAAGTGATCCAGCTTGCTGAAGTCTTATAAAGCTATAAACTTTTCCAATACGCTGATGATTAATAAAGCAGTAAGCAAAAAGGCTGGAAGCGTTAAAAAATTCCACTGTTTGAGCGAAGCGAGTTTGAAATTTTTAGTCGGAGGGCTTTTTGCGTATTATTGGGTCGGGCCCCTGCCAGGTCGTCGGGGGTGTTCAGGGGAGGTTTGGAGGGGATGCCACGCAGGCACAGGCAAGGGCGATCGAATAAGCCCCTGCGTGCCCAAATGGGTATAAGTCCCCTTCAAAAGAACATAGTAAAGCTCGGCTTTACAAAACTATTTAAAGATGAAATCTTTTTTAGATTCATAAAGACAAAGTCTTTGACCACCTACTTCACGATGCCCCCTGTGTGCCCGAATGGGTATAAGCCCCTCCAATATTGATTCGTAAAGCTTGGCTTTACAAAAAAATTTTTAAAGATAAAATCTTTATAAAAAACAAAAAAGCTACCTTTATTGTTTAAATTCCCAATGCCCATCCTTAGCACTGCCTACATACTTTATTATTTTTTTATCTGTTAGAACTTTTAAATCTCTTTTTATAGTTCTATCAGTTACATTAAATTGTTTAGATAAATCATTGGCAGTTATTTTAGGGTTATTTTTTATTATTTCAAGAATTTTTTCACGCCTATCACTTGGTTTTAATTTTTGACCGACACTTTGAGTGACATTTTGGGTGACATTTTGGGTGACACTTTGAGGGGCATAATTTAAGTTTTTTAGAATTGTAGTAAAAGAAGATTCTGTTGACTTAAACTCTGGTTTTAATTCTTTTTTATAATTTTCTTCTGATTCATAAGCTTCTATAATTTTTCTAAGTCCAGATCCACGTCTTTCCATTAAATCCATTCTAGCAAATACATCTGCTATTATCGGATTTCTTCTTGTGGAAGATACATTCAACGGATTGAGATCTTGCACAAAAGTCCCATCATACATACCGCCAGGAGAATATATTTCTAGCCTGTCATCATAGATATCTACATGGACTTCACTGCCAATTACTGAATAATCTCTGTGAATAAGTGCATTTACTAAGGCTTCCTGCACTGCTCTTTCAGGATATTCTGGATATTCTATTCTATAGACTGGACCTTTCTTCCACATCTTTTTTGAATTTCTTTTTACAAAGTCTAGACTTGCTTTTAAAAGATAAATTATATTTCCTTCAAATTCAACATCATCAAGAGCTTCTATTCTACCACTGGCTTTAGTTAATCCATTCCATCTAGTACAAAATACCCTTGACTGATAAATTTGATAGTTATCTGCAAAGAGTGCTCCTGCAATTGTTAAATTGTTCTCATCATTTACAAGTCCAAAAGATTTTAAATCTTTTTCTTCAAAATCTTTTCCCGTTCTTTCTTTGTACTCGATTCTAAGTTCCTTAAAACTTACATCTTCTAGTTTTTTCTTTGACTTAAGTGAATCGTAACTTATATGTTCTCCTTTTAGCGATAGATTAAATAAGTCTATTCGACTTGCAGGGACACTTTGATTTCCTACTCTTTTATAAGCAGTTCTGCTTCCTCCATCAACTACAAAATATGGTGTGTTTTTCCCAACAAATATATTTAAAATCAATATGACTTTTCCATCAATTTCCTCTATTTCCATATCAAATTCTGGATTCGGATCCATTTTAGTTTTTACGATTTCAGAAATATTTTCGGAAGTATCTTTATAGTCTTTAAGTCCAAGAATTGTATTATCTTCTTTAACTCCAAATATTAGCTTCCCACCTCTACCATTAGCAAAGGCTGACACAGATTTTAACCAAGACTTTGGCTTATTTATTTCTAATTTTTCTTTTTTGTCGTATAGATTTGTTTCTCCAAGATAGTCTTTTAAGTTCAAAGTATCTCTCCTTTGCTTTTTCTTTTATTATATTCTATTTGCCGAGATTTTGGCAAAAAAATCATAAATACTAAGAAAAGCCCAATCAATAAAGGATTAAGCTTATATTTTATAACTTTATCTTCAATTGTAACGTTGGCAGTTATGCCCCAGCTCTTTGAAATGTTATAAGGTCGTAAAGTTTGCTAATATCCTGCAAGCTAATAAGGCTGTAAGCAAAAAGTTCGGAGACGTTAAAAAAATTTCACTGTTCAAGAGGACGGAGCGAGTGAGTTGACATGACCTAACCCAATTTGCAAAAGCAAATTGATGGTAGGTCAGTTCGCAAATTGGAACTTGCGACAATTTGTATTCTACTATTTAATAGTCGGAGGGCTTTTTGCGTATTAATGGGTAAGGCCCCTGCCAGGTCGTTGGGGGTTTTCAGGGGAGGTTTGGAGGGGATGCCACGCAGGCACAGGTAAGGGCGATCGAATAAACCCCCGCGTGCCCGAATGGGTATGGCTCCCCCTCCTTATAGATAAATCGTAAAGCTTGGATTTACAAAAACTTTTTAAAGAAAATTTCTTTAACCCCTCCAGCCTTTTTGCTTACTGCCTTATAACTCTTCAGCGTATTGGCAAATGCTACGACCTCATCACACTTCTACAAACTGGGGCACTCGATTAGCTTACTGCTTAAGTGTGAAGTCGTTGATTGTTATAAAGTTATGTCATCTTATAGCATCGTAACTTATTATAAAGTTGTACTTCCTTATGAAGTCATAAAAGCTTACAAGCTTATAAATAATTACTAGCTTATAAAAAGAAGAAGCTTAATCAATACTGACTAAGCTTCTTTTGATTAAAAAGTTTATTAAGATTGTTAGGTTTTGGTATGTAACTCAAGATAGGATTGAAAAGGTGTTGAGGTAAAACGGTGGACTATAGGTTGAAAAACCCCGTAAGGCAAGACAGCCGTTAAAAAATTCAACTTTTTGAGTTAAGCGATTGAGTTCACAGATAATAATTATTCGGCATAAATTGATTAGTAAGTTTTTAAAATTCAAAAGCTTGAGCTTAACGAGTTTTGAATTTTAGGCTGTCTGCCGCTCGAGGTTGTTGGCAAAGGCCCCTGCCAGGTCGTTGGGGGTGGTAAGGGGAGGTTTGGAGGGGACAAGGGCGAATCGAAACGCCCTAAGTCCCCTCCAAAAGCAAATATAAAAGCGTAGCTTTTAAAAAATTTTCTATTGATTTCCTAAGTCCCTCCAATAAGAATCTTTAAAGCCTTAGGCTTTGCAAAAAATTTTTTAAAGATGAAATCTTTATAATAAAATTCTTTTCCTTATTTTCTTTAAAGAAAATCTTATTTTTCCATTAATTTTTGAAACTCTTCTTTTAAAGACACTTTTGTCTTGATTCCTAGTTCCCCGAAGACTTCATCTAACTTTTCATAGAGTTCTAAGAAGTTTTCATATGAGATGTTGTTGCCCATGTGACCTATTCTAAATACTTTTTCGAAGATGTCCCCTGCTCCTTTAGAGATTAGGATTCCTTTTTTTCTCAAGGCTCCTATGATGTCTTCTGCTATGAAGCCTTCTGGGACCATTACTGCTGTTAGTGTGTTGGATCTTGAGTCCTTTGCGTAGAGTTCAAAGCCTGCTTTTTCAAAGATTTCTCTTGTTACTTCTGCGTATTTTTTGTGTAAGGCTAGTGAGTCTTTTTCAAATAATAAATCTAGGGCTAGGTCTAGGGCGTAGGTCAAGTTTTCGTTCATTGTGTATGGGAAGGCAAAGCCGTCGGAGTAGGCGTAGTAGTTTTCAAAGTTCATATAATATGAAGGAACTGGTTTTTTTCTATCTCTTATTGCCTGCTTTGCTCTCTCTGATATGGTCACTAGGGTTAGGCCTGTTGGTGCTGAGATACATTTTTGGCTTCCGCCTAGGGCGATGTCCACTTTGTAGTCGTCGAAGTCAAATTCTTCTCCCCCCATGCCTGATACTGTGTCTACTATTGTTAGGATTCCGTAGGAGTTTAGAAGCTTGCATATTGTCTTGACGTCGTTGGTGATGCCTGATGGTGTTTCGCAGTGGACCATGGTTGCTACTTTGAAGTCGTGGTCTTTTTCTAGGAAGTTCTTAAGTTTTTCTATGTCGAAGCCTCTTCTGAAGTCGTCTTCGTATATGTAGGGCACTCCTTCATAGTATTTTACAAAGTCGGCAAAGCCTGCTCCAAAGACTCCGTTGTTAAGGACTAGGACTCTGTCGCCTTTTTCTACTAGGTTTATGATGGCGCCTTCTAGTCCTATCATTCCTTCGCCTAGCATGATGAAGGATGTGGCTTCTGTCTTTAGGAGTTTGGAAATTTTCTTTTCTACTTGTCTATGCTTCTTTTCGTATTCTGGATCTATGTCTGGGTTGGTAAGGGATTTTCCCATTACTTCCATTACTCTTGGGTCGATTGATGTTGGGCCTGCGCAAAGTATTTTCATTTTCTACCTCTCTTTGTATTTTTTAAAATGTTTTCTTTTTAAATTATATTATATAGGATAAAAAAAACAAGCTGCCTTGCGACAGCTTGCTCTTTTATCTTATCTTTAATCTTTTAAATCTTTTTTATTTAGTTTTTAAAGAGTGGTGAGACTCTTTTGTAGACTAACATCATCACAGCTGATGTTGCGAAGCCTTTTATTAGGTTAAAAGGTAGGACTGAGTAGATCATCATTGTGAATAGACCTGTGATTTTTGATGTGATTGCTGCGCCCATTCCTATGATTGCTTCCATTGGCATTACTTTGCCGTATAGTGGGAATACTACGAAGTAGTTGGAGATCATTGCAAGGACAGTCATGGCAAGTACTCCTAATGTCAAGGAGATTATTGCTCCCTTGTATGTCTTGTGTCTTCTATAGAAGTAGGCTGACACGAAGGCAAAGGTTGATGAGATGATGAAGTTGGATAGTTCGCCAACTCCTGCTGTCATTGTGCCCTTAAATATTATGTGCATTATGTTTTTTAGGGCTGCGATTATGATGCCGTAGGCTGGTCCCATTGTGAAGGCCCCCATTAGGACTGGAAGGTCTGAGATGTCTAGCTTCATAAAGGGCGGTGCTACAAAGGTAAGTGGTAGTTGAAAATACATTAGTATAAAACCAATTACTGATAGCATTCCTATTTTTGTCATGTCTTTTGTTCTTATCATTGAACTTGAATTTACTTTATTCATTTTACCTCCTGTTGGGGCATAAAAAAACCCCGAACCTTCGGGGCGTGAAAGTTTAAATCATTCTCTCATCCAGACTTTACTGTCGGTATTGGAATTGCACCAATTCGGCTTGCGCTCGCGGACTTTACCGCCGGTTGGGATTTGCACCCTTCCCTGAAGATTTAAAATATTTATTTATTTCTTGTTTTTATTATATCACTCGTTAAATTTTTTTCAAGCTTTATGTGGACTTAATTTATATTAATTATCAATTTGCTTTTGCTCTTAATTTTATTGTCCTTGATTGGCTTGGGCTTGTGGTTGTTGACCAACTACTACTTGTCCCCCAGCATCATTAACTCTTTGGGTTGCTGAGTTATAAACTATAACTGGCATGCCCGTAAAGGTTTGTGGAAATAAGTTTTTCATAACTGGAACTGGAATGTTTATGCAGCCATGAGATCCACCTGACTTGTAGATGTTTCCGCCAAAGTTTGATCTCCATGATGCATCGTGAAGACCCACTCCGGACCAGTTAATTGGTGCCCAGTAGGAAACTTTTGATCGGTAGGTTTCTCCTGTTAGGTACCTATCTCTTTCACGAGACCAAATCCTATCAGTACCTGTTGGTGTTCCATTGCCTTTGGTTGGGTTACCTGTTACAACATTGGTTTCAAGTTGTAAGGCTCCGTCCTTGTAGTACCAAAGTTTTTGTCTTGCAAGGTCTACTTCGATGTAGGTCTTGCCCACGTCGTCAACTTTTCTTGATACTGCGTCTTGCCTATAGGCTGGCTTTATTGTAACTGGTTCTTCTTTAGCAAGGGCCTCTTTTATTTTTTCTCTTGTAGCCTTCCTATCTGTTAGCCAACCGTAGATGCCTCCGTCAACTTTCATGAGACCAAGCCCTGTTGAGTTAAAAATCCTGCTTGTTCTGTAGGTATCGTACTTGGCAGCAAGTCTTTCTACAAAGTGTTTTAGTTTCTCTTCGTCAAGGGCAAGGGTTCCGTCATCAGCCTTGGAGTAGATAGCAATTATCCCCTGACCTGTCACCTCTTCCTTCCTGTCGTCAAAGTCAAAAATTATTTTTTTCTTGTAGACGTCTTTATAAGAAGCAAGTTGATTTTTTATATATTCTGAATCCTTAGTAATCTCTGGTTCTTGGTAGAGATTTTCTTCTGCAAGGTCAAGTTTTTCCTTCAAGTCTCCAAAGTGACCTAGGATGGAATTTTTAAATTCGTCCATCTTTATAAAGTTGCCATGGATTTCATCTTGGATTTTAAATTCCCCATCTTGGTAGATGACTTTTGCATCTTGTGAGTGGTCCTTTTGTCCCATTACTGGTTTAAGTTTATTTATTTTTTCATCTAAGGCTTCTGCATCAAACTTTAGGTCACGGTCAACCTTGTAGTGCTTTGGCACAAGAGATGCCACTGGCCAGTAGAAGGCTGTCTGGTCTATAGATTCACTTCCTATAGAGTCAACATATCCAAAGTCCTTGGCAGCGATCTTGTCATTCAAGTTCTTGTCCTTGGCGATGATTTCAAGTTCAAAGTTTCTTGAAAGGTCCTCGTAGGTCTTTTTGAGTTCAGATTTTTTTACAAGCCCAAAGTCTCTTCCATTGATGTAGGTCCTTGGCATGTACCTATTAGTGAAGAAGAAAAGTCCTCCTATGTATATAGAAATTATTAAAATTAGTAGTAGTCCAAAAATTATTTTAAAAGTTTTTTTCATAAGTCCTCCCTCACATATTATACTCGATAAAATTTCTTTTTTTGTATGAATTTGTAAATGTAAAATAATTGTAAATATTTTTTGCTTTTCCTTTTATATGTTGTAGAATAATTATAAAGTAAAACTTAAGGGGTGATTCAATGAAGGATGAAGAGTTGCTATCAAAGAAGCGATCAATTGAACTCTGGGACAAGAAGTTAATAAATGAATTTGAAGTTGGAAGCCTTAAGGGTCTACAAGAAATTCACAAATATTTATTTCAAGATATTTTTGATTTTGCTGGCGAGATAAGAGATGTAAATATTTCAAAGGGAAATTTTAGATTTGCTCCTCTTTTATTTTTAAGAGATAATTTAAAAATAATCGAAAAGATGCCTGAAGATAACTTTGATGAGATAATAGAAAAATATGTGGAAATGAATGTGGCTCATCCCTTTAGAGAGGGCAATGGTCGTGCCACTAGAATTTGGTTGGACTTAATCTTAAAGAAAAACTTAAAGCTTTGCGTGGACTGGTCCAAGGTTGACAAGTTTCAATACCTAAGTGCCATGGAAAGGTCCCCTGTTAATTCTTTAGAGATAAGGCACTTGTTAAGAGATGCCTTGACCAAAGACATAGATAGCAGGCAGGTTTATATGCGTGGTATTCAAAATTCTTATTATTATGAAGACCTTTATAAGTATGATATTGAAAATTTAGATAAGAAATAAATTAATCTGTTGGAAATAAAAACCAACAGATTTTTTTGTAAAGATTGTGCTTATAAAAAAGGACACAAAAAAACACACAAGTTAACTTGTGTGTTTAATGTTGGTGCGGGAAAGAGGACTTGAACCCCCACTCCGTTGGAACTAGATCCTAAGTCTAGCGCGTCTGCCAATTCCGCCATTCCCGCATGAAGTTTTAACAACAAAACTTATTATACGCACTTTTTAATATCTTGTCAATACTTTTTAAAAAGTTTTTAAAATATTTTTTCGAGGAATTTTTCTCCCTCTTTCAAGTGCTTCTTTATTATAACAGTTGAATTTGAAAAAAGCTACAGAAATTTACAATTTTTTATTTTTATTTTTTTATGTAAATGCTTAGTTAATTTACTTTTTTATTTCCTTTTAGATTTTACTGTACTATAATATGGTATTAATAAGAAGATTTTTGACTTCTTATTAAATTTGTCCCAGGAGGACATAAGGAGGAATAAAGATGAAATTAGGTATTATTGGAGCTGGAGCTGTTGGCGAAATCGTGGCATACACTTCTGCCATGAGAGGTATTGCATCTGACATTATTATTAATGATGTTATAAAAGAAAAAGCAATCTCCCAAGCCATTGACTTAAATGATGGAAGACTTTTCTATCCAAAGGATGTTAAGTTTAGAGCTGGCGAGTATGAAGACATGGGCGACCGTGATGTCGTTGTAATTTGCTCTGGCAAGATCCCTGAAGAAGATAGACTTAATGAGCTTGAGTTAAATAAGAAAGAAGTTGCAAGCTACGTAAGAAAAATTGTTGACGCTGGCTTCAAGGGAATTTTTGTCGTTGTAACAAACCCTGTAGACATTATTACTTATGAAGTTTATAAAGTTTCTGGCTTCGATGACTCAAGGGTTATTGGTTCAGGAACATTTTTGGACTCTGCAAGGCTACAAGTTGTAATTGCAAATAAGCTTGGTATTTCTCCAAAGTCTGTCAACGCTACTGTACTTGGCGAACATGGTGAAAGTCAATTCGTTCCTTGGTCACAAGTTATGATCGGATCTATGACTCTTGATAAGTATAAGGAAACTCACCCAGAACTATTTAAGGACTTTGACAAGGACCAAATCGAAGATGACACTCGTCGTCGTGGCTGGGATATTTTCAAGGGCAAGGGCTCAACTCAATATGGTATTGGCAACACTGTTAACAATATCATCCAAGCAATTGCCAATGATGAAAAAATTGTCCTAAAGGCTTCTTGTTTAATGGAAGGACACTACGGACTTGATGACCTATACATCTCAACTCCAATTAGGGTTGGCAAAGATGGTATAGAAGAAAAGTTTGAGCTTGACTTAACAGAAGACGAATTGGGTAGACTTAAAAAGACAGCTGGCGTAATCAAGGATCATATTGCAAAGTTAGACCTATAAGATTATAAAATTAGAAAGAGTTGATTTTTTGAAAATCAAAGATAAGTTTAGACAGTTTATGGTGGGCAGGTATGGTCAAGATCAATTGGGCAGGTTCATCACTTCCCTAGCTCTTGTCCTCTTGATTATTAATCTCTTCATAAAGAAGGCAAGCCTACCAACTGTTGCCCTTGTGCTTATTATTTATTCCTATTACAGGATCTTCTCTCGCGACATCAACGCAAGGTATAGAGAAAATCAAAAATTCTTAGATAGCGTTGAACCACTGAGGAGGAAGGTCTTCACTTCCAAGACTAGATACGACAATAGGAAGACTTACAAGTACATCAAGTGCCCTTCATGCAAGTTAAAGATGAAGGTGCCAAGAGGCAAGGGCAAAATAAGAGTTACTTGCAAGTCATGTGGCAACAAGTTCATAATTAATTCTTAAAAGTTCCCTTAGGGGGACTTTTTTCTTTTCTCTTATTCTTAAGCTTTTTGTAAGTTTTTAATTTTTTATTAGTGTTATAATTAACTAAAGGAGTGATTACATGAAGAAGAAGTTTTTATTTATCCTATCTTTTCTTTTACTCTTCACCAGTGTCTACGCTAGTGAAAGGAAAAAGATGACTCTTGTCATCAATAACATTGTCTTCGAGAAGGATTTCGTTGTGAAAAATGACAGGATCCACATTCCCCTTAGGCTTGTTTCTGAAAACCTAGGAGCTGATGTTATTTGGAAGGGCGACACAAGGCAGGTGGAGATTATTAACAAGGGAAAAAAGATTGTTTTCTACATTGACTCTAAGGAGTACAGGATTGATGACATGGTCTTTACAATTGACTCGCCAACTTTTATCTTAAATGACACTGCTTATGTACCTGCTAGGGCACTTGCCAATGCAATGAATGCCAAGCTTGAGTGGAACGAAAAAGAATTTTACTGCAGCATCAATAATGGCTATGAGAGAGATGTCACTCGTGAGCCTGACCCTCTTAAGGATGGTAAGGATCTTGCTCTTATTAATAAGATAAGAAAGGTCACTGACCTTGGCGACTACTTAAGGGATGGTGTCATTAAGGTGGAAGAAGTTCAAGACGGCAAGGTCTATGAATTATTTTTAAAGGACTATGAAAAGAAAAATTTATCTATGAGGTTCATCTTTGATAAGAATAATAATTTAAAGTTTTATAAGTTTGACTACTTCCCTAACGAAAAGTATCCTTTCTTGAAAAAACACTTGAGTGAAGATGAGTCAAGAAAAGTTGCTCGTGAATTTATGAATCTTGTGGGAAACAAGAAAAGATTTTTAAAAGATAAGGAGCTTAGTAAGGACCAAAGGGATTACCTCCCTGATGCTGGTACTTATGTCTTCTACACTAAGTCTGGCGAAGTCACTGTAGATGCAAGTGGTGGTTTCGTTTACACTTATAGCAAGAATTAATGTTACAGAATTATTAAAATTTTTAAAATGATTCTCTATTTTACTCACTTTAATTGATTTATCAATTAATTTATGTATAATAAGGTTAACTTATATTTTAGGAGGAAAATTATAATGAACAAGAAATTAACATCACTATCTCTAGCTGGAGTAATGCTACTATCTACTGCTAGCCCAGTTTTCGCTGCAGCTGAAAATGCTATGAAAGAAGCTAAAGAACCATCTAAGGTTGAACAATTAGCTAAAGACGCTAAGGAAGCTGGAAAAGAAGTAGCTAAAGATGCTAAAGAAAAAATGACTGAAGCTAAAGAAAAAGCTGAAGAAAAAATGACTGAAGCTAAAGAAAAAGTTGCTCCTAAGCTTGAAGAAGTTAAAGAAGCTCTTAATAAAGAAATTGCAAAAGAAAAAGCAGTTCGTGAATCTAAAAATTTAAAAGAAGCTAAAGATGACGTAATCACTAATTACGAAAATGCTATTGCTGCTGCAAAATCAATTGCTAATGACAAGGAAGCTAAACCAGAACAATTTGAAAATGCTCTTAAGGCTCTTGTAGAAGCTCACGAAAAACTTGGTTTCAAGGCTGATGCTAAGGTTGAAGAAAAGAAAGAAGTTAAAACTGTTGACGTTAAGGCTACTACTCAAAAGGTTAAACTTGACGGAAAAGACGTTGTTATCTACGGATACAACATTGATGGTTACAACTACTTCAAACTTAGAGACTTAGCTGCAGTTCTTAAAGACTCTCAAGCTAAATTCGGAGTTGAATACAAGGACGGAGTTGTTACTCTTACTAAGGCTGCTGACTACAAGGTTGTAGACTCTGACCAAAAAGAAGTTAAGGCTATGTCTAAGGGTATGCTTACTAACGACAAGGTTCTAGTTGGAGACAAAACTCTTACAGCTACTGCTTACAAGATTGATGACCTTAACTACTACAAGTTAAGAGACCTTGGAAAAGAACTTGGCTTTGGCGTTGGATATGACGAAGCTACTAAATCTGTTCTTCTAACTTCTGTTGCAAACAAAGAAGAAGTTAAGGAAGAAAAAGTTGCTCCTAAACTTGAAGAACTTAAAGAAGCTGTTAAAAAAGAACTTGCTAACGAAAAAGAAGTTCGTGAATCTGAAGCTTACAAGAAAGCTGACGATAAAGTAAAATCTAACTTTGAAAATGCTGTTGCAGCTGCAAAATCTCTACTAGCTGATGAAAAAGCTACTGCTGAACAATTCACAAATGAACTTAAGGCACTTGTTGAAGCTAAAGAACAACTTGGTTTCAAGGCTGACGTTAAAGTAGAAGAAAAGAAAGAAGCTAAAGAAGCTAAAAAAGAAATGGAAAAAGACGTTAAAGAAGCTAAAAAAGAAATGAAGAAAGACGTTAAAGAAGCTAAAGAAGAAGTTAAAGAAACTGCTAAAGAAGCAAAATAATTTAACTTAAATTAAAAGACCATGGAAACAAAAATCCATGGTCTTATTTTTTTACAATTTTTTATTTTATTAAATGCTGTAATCGTAGTTTAAAATCTTTGATCTTGCTTCACTTACAAAGTAAAGAGAGCCTGTGATTAATATCAAGTCTCCTTCTTGGTAAGACTTTTTGTAATAGGCTAGGGCATCATCAATTGTCATGACTTGACCCTTAAGTCCGTACTCACTTGCCTCACGACTAAGTTCATCTGGGCTCGTTCCCCTCTTGTAGTCAAGATTTACAAAGACAACTTCATCTGTGTAAGATGAAATTTCTTCTAGCATCTTTTTGTGTTCCTTGTCTGCAAGGATTGACATAATGAGGTGGAGTTTTTTGAATTTAAAATTGTCTAGGGACTCAACTAGTCTTTTGATCCCATCAAAGTTATGAGCTCCGTCAAGAATTATAAGTGGGTCTCTTGAGACAATCTCCATCCTTCCCTTCCAAGTTGATCTTTTTATCCTCGCCTTGATATCCTCCATAGAAATTTTTAAAATTCCCCTCTTGTTTAAGAGGTAGAGGGCGTAAATTGCTCCAATAGCATTTTCAACTTGGTAGTCGCCAATTTGTGTGAGATGAAATTCTTCAACTTCATCTAATTTCACTTTGAAGTCAATCCCCCTTAGATCAGACCTTAAAATCTCGCTTGCAAGTTCCTTGGTGTAGAAAAGTTCTGCAGATTTTTCTTTTGCTTCTCTTTCTATAACTCCAAGAATTTTTGGATCCCTATTGGTTGTTACTACAAGTCCACCTTCTTGGATGATGCCAGCCTTGGCATCTGCAATTTCTTCTATGGTGTCGCCAAGGTATTCCATGTGGTCCATGGAAATTGATGTGATAAGAGAAATTAATTTTTCACGACTTGTGAAGATGTTTGTGGAGTCTGCTCGTCCACCCATGCCAACTTCAAGGATAGCAAGGTCCACCCCTTCTCTTTCGAAGTAGATTATCGCCATAATTGTCAAAAACTCAAAGAGGTTTAGGTCCCCATATTCTTCTACAATATCTTTTTCCCTTTCAATTATAAATTCACCAATTTCAGCAAAGTCGGCTTGAGAAATTTCTGCATCGCCAATTTTTATCCTGTCGCAGTAAGTTATGAGGTGGGGAGAAACAAAGGACCCCACCTTGTAGTCTTCTTTTAAGACATCTTTTATAAAGTTAACTGTTGATCCCTTGCCGTTGGTCCCAGCAACGTGGATGACTTTTAAGTTCTTGTGGGGTGACCCAAGCTTTTCTAAAAACTTTTTGATCCTCACATTACCCTTGGACTTGAACTTGCCAATCCTGGATTCAATATTTTTTACAACTTCTTGGTATGTCATAGGTTTTTTTCTACCTTTGCAATTTGCACTTCAATTGTCTTTAGGATTTCTTCATACTTAGTAACTTTTTCTTTTTCTTCTTCAATAAGTTTTTTTGGTGCCTTAGAAACAAAGCCTTCATTAGCAAGTTTGCCCTTGGCTCTCTTTAGTTCCCCTTCAGCTTCCTTCTTATCCTTTTGAAGTCTCTTTAGTTCCTTTTCAAAGTCCACAAGTTCCTTAAGTGGAAGTTGGATTTCTGCCTTGTCGAGAACTATAGAAATATTTTCTGAATTCTTTTTGCTTTCGTCATCTGTAACTTCTACAGAGTTTGAGTAGCCAAGATTTAGAAGAAGTCCCTTCATTTCTTCAAAGATTTCCTTAACTTCATTGTCCTTAGTGTAAACAAGAGTGTTGGACTTCTTTGAGTTTTCTATATTCATTTCGCTTCTTGCATTTCTTATTTCACGAATGGCATTTTCAATGTATTCTGTTGCCCTTTCTTCTTTTTCAAATACAAGGTCTTCCCTGTATTCTGGCCAAGCTGCAACAATAAGTGCTTCCTTCCTATTAGGTAGGGCTTGCCAAATTTCTTCTGTGATGTATGGCATAAATGGATGAAGAAGTTTTAAAATATTTTCTAATACATAAAGTAAAACTTTTACTGTGTTTGTTTTTTCTTCCACATCGTCAGAATATAAAACTGGTTTTACAATTTCAATATACCAGTCGCAGAAGTCGGACCAGATGAAGTCATAAATGTCATCTGCTGCAAGACCAATGTCGTACTTGTCAATTTTTTCTGTAATTGATTTTATAACTTTTTGTAGCTTTGAGATTATCCACTTGTCTTGGTAGTGAAGCTTATTTACATCAAAGTTGGAATCTTCGATTTCTTCAGACATATTCATCATTAAAAATCTTGTTGCGTTCCAAAGTTTATTTGCAAAGTTTCTATTTGCTTCAACCCTCTTAATGTAAAATCTCATGTCGTTGCCTGGAGTGTTACCTGTTACAAGAGTAAATCTAAGGGCATCGGCACCGTAGTCTCTTATGATATCAAGTGGGTCAATACCATTGCCAAGAGACTTGGACATCTTTCTTCCTTGGTCGTCTCTTACAAGTCCATTTAGGAATACATCTTTAAAAGGAAGCTTGCCAGTTTGTTCTAGGGCAGAGAATACCATTCTAATTACCCAGAAGAAGATAATGTCGTAGCCTGTTACAAGTACATTTGTTGGATAGAAGTAGTCGTACTCTGGAGTTTTTTCTGGCCAACCAAGAGTTGAGAAAGGCCAAAGGGCTGATGAGAACCAAGTGTCAAGTGTGTCTTGGTCTTGTGTGTAAGTCTTGCCTTCATGTCCCTTAGTGTTTGATGGGTCTTCTCTTGAAATTACAATTTCATCGTCAGAGTCTGAATACCAAACTGGAAGTCTGTGACCCCACCACAATTGTCTTGAGATGTTCCAGTCACGAATATTTTCTAGCCAGTTTTCGTAAATCTTTCCAAATCTTTCTGGAATTATATTTAAGTTGCCCTTCCTGTATTCTTCAAGAGCTGGCTTAGCAAGTGGTGCCATCTTAACGAACCATTGCTTAGAAATTAGGGGTTCAATAACTGTGTGACATCTTTCGCAATGACCAACAGCGTTATGGTGGTGCTTCTTGCCAATGTAGAAGCCAAGCTTTTCAAAGTCTTCAATTATTTTCTTTCTAGCTTCGTATCTTTCCAAGCCTGCATAGGCACCAGCATTTTCATTTAAGTAGCCCTTGCCGTCCATAATTATATTTTGACCAAGGTCGTGACGAGCTCCAACTTCAAAGTCGTTAGGGTCGTGGGATGGAGTAATCTTTACTGCACCAGAACCAAAGTCCATTTCAACATAATCATCAGCAATAATTGGAATTTTTTTGTTGCCCATTACTGGAATCATTACATACTCACCAACAAGGTCAGTGTATCTTTCATCTTCAGGGTTTACTGCAATGGCAAGGTCTCCTGGGATAGTCTCAGGTCTTGTTGTTGCAATTTCAATTCCACCTTCCCTATCTGCAAAGGGATACTTGAAGTACCAAATATTGCCATCACTTTCTTCGTGTTCAACTTCTGCATCAGAGATTGAAGTCTCACAAGATGGGCACCAGTTAATAATCCTGTTGCCACGATAGATAAGTCCCTTTTCATAAAGTTCTATAAAAACTTCTTCAACTGCGTGGGAAAGATTGTCGTCAAGGGTGAAGCTTTGTCTTGACCAGTCGCAAGATATTCCTAGCTTCTTAAGTTGGTTTACAATGTTGCCACCATATTCGTGAGTCCATTCCCAAGCGTGTTCTAAGAATTTTTCTCTACCAATGTCTTCCTTGTTTATGCCTTGATTTCTAAGTTTTTCTACAACCTTTGCTTCAGTGGAAATTGATGCGTGGTCAGTTCCTGGTAGCCAAAGTGCTGAGTAGCCCTGCATCCTCTTTGTCCTAATGAGAACGTCTTGGATAGTGTTGTTAAGGGCGTGACCCATGTGAAGGTTGCCTGTTACATTTGGAGGTGGCATTACAATTGAGTAAGGTTTTTTGTTTTCATCAACCTCTGCCCTAAAGTAATTATTTTCCATCCAATAGTCATAGATTTTCTCTTCAAAATCCTTTGGATCATAAGTTTTGTTTAACTCTTTCATTTTTCCTCCTCATAATTTATAATTTTTGAATTTTTACAATTTTATAAAATTAAAAAAATAAAAAAGCGTCCTCCATCCCTAAGGACGAAAGACGCGGTACCACCTTAATTTTTATTTTTCAATAAACACTCTATAATCTTTAACGAGATAAGTCGTCTCTGGCTACTTGATTCACCAAAGAAGCAAAAAAGCTACAATTGTAAAGTTTATAAAGACCTCTCACCATCTAGTCTCTCTCTAAATATAAATTTTTACAATCCTCTTTTTTATTGCTCATTTTTCTATTTTTAAATAACCTGTAGACACTAGACCTACTTCATAGCCATCTATTAGACAAATAAAATTTTCTTCAATAGAAATTATAAGTTCATCATAATTAGAAATTCCAAATACCTTTTCTGTTTTCTTAAAATGATCTGTAGCTTCATCTGATGAATTAATTATTTCTAGCTTTTTAATAACTTCTTTGTCTTTTGTAGCAATTAAAATTGTATAGTCAGATTTTAACATTATTTTTGAGCTTACATAAGTATCTATTTTAATTTCTAAGCTAGAATTCTCCCAATTTATTAAAGTTACAAGTGTTTTTGCAATACTCGGATTATAAATTGGTGTCTTTTTTATAAAATAATCCTCATCATCACATATAGCGTAAGCTGTTGCTGCATTATCAGATTCTTTTTTAATTTCAGCTTTTATATTTTCATCTTCAAAATAAAAATATCCAGAATCAACTAATTTTTGAAAATCATTTCTATCATCGTCAATTGCATGATTTTTCGTCGAATCTACACCAATTAATCCAATGGGCGTTGATTGATATAAGTTTCTATTTTCCATTAGATTTCACGTAGATTTGAGTTGGGCCATCGGCTCCGCCAATTATTTCTACACCATCATCTTTGTCTTTGTCAGTCTTTTTATTTTTTGTAGTAAAAGTAGCTGTTGGTCCGTCTGATCCGCGAATTATTCCAATAGATGCAGCTTCTTTAGAATTATGTCTATATAATACTCCTGCACCTATTAAGATAATGGCTATTACAATCATTATTTTCTTCATAATCCACCTCCAACTTAATATAAAAGATACCACAAAAAATCTTTGAAATCAATAAATTGTTGATTATCTAGGGATAAAACCAACTTTTTTATAAACCTTTCTTAGGGTTTTGTTTGCAAGATAGGATGCCTTTTCTGCTCCCTCCTTGTAAACTGATTCAAGATAAGCCTTGTCCTCTCTAATTTCTTTAAATCTTTCACGAAGTGGTCTTAGTCCTTCAACTACAACTTCGCCAAGGTCTTCTTTGAATTCTCCGTAGCCAAGATTTTCGTACTTCTTGACAATTTCTTCTGGGCTCATGCCAGAGAAGGAAGCGTGAATGTTGATCAAGTTCTTTAGGCCCGCTTGTTCGTCAGAATATCTAAACTCGCCAGAGGAATCTGTCACAGCTCTTTTTATTTTCTTTCTTGTGTCGTCTTCTGAATCAAGAATTAAGATAAAGGCGTCCTTATTTGTGTCAGACTTAGACATCTTTGAAGAAGGATCCTTAAGTGACATAATTCTTGCCCCAACTTTTGGCGTTAAAATTTCTGGAATTGTAAAAGTTTCAGAATATCTTGAGTTAAATCTTTGTGCCAAGTCTCTTGTAATTTCTATGTGTTGCTTTTGATCTTCGCCAACAGGTACAAAGGAAGATTGGTAAAGCAAAATGTCTGCTGCCATTAGGACTGGATAGTTAAGTAGTCCTGCTTGCACGTCAGTGTACTTCTTTGCCTTGTCCTTAAATTGTGTCATCCTTTGAAGTTGTCCAAGACCTGTCATTGTGTTTAGGACCCAACCAAGTTCAGCGTGGGCTGGCACATGAGATTGGATGTAAATTATTGACTTCTTTGGGTCAAGACCTGCTGCAAGGTAAAGGGCAAGGACATCAAGTGTGTTCTTCCTAAGGTCCTTTGGCTCTTGTGCAACAGTGATGGCGTGCATGTCAACTATACAGTAGAGGCAGTTGTATTCATCTTGAAGTCCAATAAAGTTCTTTAAGGCTCCAATATAATTTCCAATAGTGAGGGAACCTGAAGGTTGGATCCCAGAGTAAACTATTTTTTTATCTTCCATTTTTATCTCTCTTTCTTTTTTCCAAATAAAATATAATAAAAATACTAATTATTTCAATGAAGGTCACGAGGATGCTTCCCTCTGGCCCATAAGTTTTGTCGTACAAGTTGTAATTTAAAATTTTAAAATTAAGTAGGCTGTCAAAACCACTAAAGCCGCTAACATTTAGTCCATAGATCATTGCCATGGAAAAGTTCCAGCCTGCGTGGACTCCAGAGGTCAACATAATATTATCTGAGTAGAATAATAATTTTGCAAAAAATATTCCCACCAAGATTGTGTTGATGGTGGATAAGATTGTAACTCCCTCGTTGCCCAGGTGCAAAAGTCCAAAGAAGATAGAAGGAAGTAAAATTGCGACCTTCCTTCCATATTTATCAAATAGGACTCTTGTTAGGATTCCTCTTACCAAGACTTCCTCTGATGTGGATTGGATAAAGAAGGCAATGAAGTAGGCAAGAAAAATTAAGTTTAAATTGCCTAAGTTAATTCTCTCATATCCAAGGACTCCCCTTCCCATGTCTAACAAGACATAAGTAGAAATTTGCAAAAACCCAAGGAAGAGTCCAAGACCAATGTTCTTAGCAAGGCCTTCTCTCTTAAAGAAGATGTAGTCAATTTTCTTTTTCAAAATAAATTTCACAAAAAAGATTCCTGCCAAGAGTTGTCCAGTAGTCCCCGTTAACATCACTAGGTTGGCATTTTTATAGTCGCTCTTAAAATAAGTCTGCCCATAAAAAATTAGGGACAGGGCTAGCATGATGCCACCAGTGAAGATGGTAATAGTAATTAATAAAATAGCTAGCCTTAGTATAACTTTAAAAAAATTATTTGTCTTTTTCTTTTCCATGGTCTTATCTACTCTTAATGTCTTCCCATCTCTCATTGACCACTTGTCTAACTTTTCCCTCATCTAGCTTTACTATTTCCCTATTCTTCATGATGAAGTCTCCGTCGCAAATGACTGCTTCAACATCAGATGAGTTGGCTGAGTAAACTAGGGCTGAGATCAAATTATTTCTCGGTGTGAAAGAATTTGAATCTAAATCAAAAATTGTTAGGTCTGCAAGGTAGCCTTCCTTAATCAAGCCAAGATTTTCAAAGCCAAGGGCCCTTGCTCCATTTACAGTTGCCATTTTTAAAATTTCAATAGCTGGCACAGCCTTTTCATTCATGGTAACAGCCTTATTGACTATGCCACCAATGTGCATCTCCTCTACAAAGTCTTGGTTGTTGTTTGATGAGTCCCCATCAGTTCCCATTGCAATGGTAATATTATTTTTCAAAAGTTTATCAACTGGTGTGAATCCACTGGCAAGCTTTAGGTTTGATGATGGGTTGTAAACTGGGAAGAATTTTTTATCCTTCACAAGTTCGATTTCTTCATCAGTTATGTGTACGCAGTGGGCTGCAATTATTTGGCTATCAAGCATGCCAAGAGAGTTCACGTACTCAATTGGGGTCATCCCATATTCTTTTTTAGAATTTTCTACTTCTGTAAGAGTTTCAGATAAGTGGATATGAATTAGGCTGTCATACCTTTCCCTTGCCCTCTTGGAGATTTCTTTTAAAAATTCTGTGGAACAAGTGTAAATTGCATGAGGTGCAGGGACAACTCTAATTCTTCCCTTAGACTTATTGTGGTAGTTCTTGTAAAGGTCGTCAAACTCTTTAAGCTTGGCTTCCCCTTCTCCATCAAGGTCTGTCATGCCACGAGTTAGGACTCCACGAATTCCAGCTTCAATAGCAGCGTCCCCAACCTTATCCATCTCATAGTACATATCGCAAAAAGTTGTCACACCCGACTTTATGTTTTCAATAATAGAAAGCTTAGAGGACCAATATATGTCCTCTGGGTTTAACTTTGCTTCAATTGGCCAGATTTCATTTTCCAGCCAGTCCATCAGTGCCAAGTCGTCGGCATAGTTCCTAAAGTAGGACATGCCAAGATGGGTGTGGGCATTTACAAAACCCGGTGTAAGAAGTTTGTCCTTGCCATCAAAAACTTGGTCAGCTTTAACATCTAAATCTCTTCCAATTTTTTTTATTTTATTTTCTTCTATAAGAATATCTGCATTATCAATAATTTTTTCCTGGTCTATATCTAAGTAGGAAATGTTTTTTATAAGTAAGCTCATAGTCCCTCCAATACTATTAACATTATAACAAAGTTTAAAAAAATTTTTTCAATTTATTGAAATTTCCGATTCCCACAAATTTAAACTTTGGTATAATGACCTTATGATTGGAAATTATTTAGAGTTCAATGTATTTTTTGATATCATCGGGACAATTGCCTTTGCAATTTCCGGTGCCATACTTGGTTGCAAGAAGAAGATGGACATACTTGGCGTTACCGTCTTGGGTCTTGTCACAGCTCTTGGGGGAGGCTTCGTTCGTGACTTGGTCCTTGGTATCAATCCACCAAAGATGTTTCAAAATTCAACTAACGCAATCATATCCACTGTCTTTTCAATTTTAGTTTTTATGTTTTTCTATTTTAGAAAAAACTTTCAATCAAGACAGGTCATAAGTTTCATGAATGAGTTTATGATTATTAGCGACACAATTGGCCTTGCTTCCTTTACTATTACTGGAATGGCAACTGCCCTTTCCCTAGGACTTGATAAGAGGTTCTTGCTTATCTTTGTTGGTTCCATAACGGGAGTTGGCGGTGGAATGATTCGTGACGTCTTGGCAGGCACTATCCCCTTTATCTTTAAGGAACAAATTTACGCCGGCGCCTGCATCTTGGGCTCTATAGTTTTTCTCCTTACGAGAAGTTTTTTAGGCGACCAGGTTTCCATGATAATTTGTTTTTTTACAGTTTTAATATTTAGACTCTTGGCAGTGAAAAGAAATTGGAACCTGCCAAGGATTAGTGACTAGGAGGAATAAAATGGCAGTAGCAGAATTAACACTTATACCTATAGGAACAAAGACAACATCTGTGAGCAAGTACATTGCAGGTGCCCTTGACTCCATTGGCGAAGTTGATGGACTAACTTATGAACTTAATGCCATGGGAACAACAATTGCCCATAAGGATTTAAAAGTTTTATATGATGTAATAAGAAGGATGCAAGAATCAGTTTTTGAATCTGGAGCAGACAGGGTTTACTCTGTTGTAAAAATTGATGACAGACGCGACAAGGATTACACATTCAAGGATAAAATTACATCTGTCAACGAAAAGAGAAAAAATAAATAAATTTTCAAACCTCATCGACTTTGATGAGGTTTTTTGATATTTTGTAAGTGATTAAGTTTTATGACTTTGTAAGTTTTTGTGAGTTAATATTTTTTTATGACTTAGCAAACTCTCATGACTTTGTAAATTTTTGCAAGTTTATAATTATGTATGAGTTGATGAACTTTTAATAAGGAGGAAATATGTACGAGGGATTTTTGACAGATGTTAAGGGGATAAGGCTTGGCCACTCAGAAGATGACCTTGCTCTAACGGGAACAAGTGCCATTCTTTGCCCCGAAGGCTTTACGGCAGGAGTTGACGTTCGTGGTGCAGGACCTGGCACTCGTGAGACTGATCTTCTAAGAGCAGAAAACTTGGTCCAAAAGGTCCACGGTGTTTTCTTAACTGGTGGGTCTGCCTATGGACTTGACGCAGGTGGTGGACTTATGAAGTTCTTGGAAGAAGAGGGTGCTGGCTTTGACGTGGGAGTTGGTATAGTTCCCATAGTTCCCGGCGCAGTTCTCTTTGATCTTGCAGTAGGCGATTCAAAAGTTCGACCAGATTTTAAGATGGGCTATGAAGCTGCGAAAAATGCAAGAGAAGATGACAAGACTCAAGGCAACTTTGGTGCAGGCTGTGGTGCCAGCGTTGGAAAAATCTTGGGCAATGACTTTGCCATGAAGTCAGGTCTTGGTCAATCATCAATAAGACTTGGGGACCTTGTAGTCTCTTCTATAGTTGCCCTAAATGCCTTGGGAGATATTTTTGACTACGAAGCTGGAAAAAGAATTGCGGGAGTTTACGACAGGGAAAATAAAATCTTTTTAGACACTTGTGCCCTTTACGAAAAGCAGCTTAAAGATTATAATCAATTTAGCCCTGCCAACACTACAATTTCTGTTGTGGCAACTAACGCAAGGCTCACTAAGGCAAACTGTAATAAGATCTCACAAATGGCTCATGATGGATATGCAAGATCAATCAATCCAGTGCATACCATGAACGATGGAGATACAATTTTTACACTAGCAAGTGGCCAAGTTGAAGCAGACATAAATTTAGTTGGAATTCTTGCTGCAAAGACCATCTCAAGGTCTATTGCCAATGCAATTTATTCAGCCGAGGATTCTGGAGGGCTTGTAAGTTATAGGACCATCAAATAATTTGATGCAAATAAGAAGGGTATCCTCGTGAACCCTATCGGAGGTAAAAATGAATCGAAACACTGAACGTAACAGAAGGCTAGTGATAGCTGCCATGCTTGGTGCCATCACAGTTGTTCTTAGTCTCACTCCTCTTGGACTTATTCCACTTGGAGTAATCAATGCAACTACTATGCACATACCAGTAATTATTGGTGCCATAGCAGAGGGCCCTGTGGTTGGAGCCATGGTTGGACTTATCTTTGGAGTGTCATCACTCTTAAATGCAATCCTAAGGGGTGCAAGTCCCGTTGCCTTTGTCTTTTACAATCCACTAATTTCTGTCTTGCCAAGAGTTTTAATTGGGATAACTTCCTACTACTCTTACGCAGCAATGAAGAAGTTAGAAGACAAGAACTTGAGAAACTTAACTAAGGGACTTTGGGGACTAATTTCAATTTTCCTAGCTTACTTACTCTACAAGAATATAAAAAGTGGTGGGTCAACGCTAAATATTACTTTTGTAGTAATACTACTTGCCCTTTGCCTTGGATTTTTTATTTATTCTTTCAAGTCAAGCGAGAAGGACTTCCCTATTGCCATTGGTGCCTTTGTGGGATCAATGACTAACACAATCCTAGTCCTTGGTGGCATTTATGTAATCTATGCCAAGAGATATGTTGAGGCTCTTAACATTCCACTAGAAAATGCAAAATCTGCAATCCTTGGTGTGTCAGTTACATCAGGAATACCTGAAGCTATCCTATCTGTTATTATTACTACAGCAGTTATAAAAGCTTTGAAATCAAGAAGGGGTTAATATGTTACTTGCAATTGATATAGATAATAGGACAACAGACTTTGGAGTCTTCGACCAAGATAAGTTAGTTGATAAGTTTTCAATTACAACTGACAGGAATAGGTCTGTGGTGGAAATTAAACTGATGATCAAACTCATCTTAATGGATAAGAATATAGAACTTTCTGACATCCATGAAATTATAATTTCTAATGTTGTTCCAGAGCTTTCATCTTCCTATGAGATGATTGGAAGAGAACTCATTGGCAAGAAACCAATTTTTATTTCTGCTGGAGTTAAGACTGGTTTAAATATAAAGTGTGAGAGCCCAAGAGAAGTTGGGTCAGACAGAATTATAAAGGCAGTTGCTGCCACAAGAAAGTACACAGGCAACATAATAATAGTTTCTGCATCGTCAATTACAACAGTTGACTATATCAATGCAAAAAAAGAATTCCTGGGAGGACTAATCCTGCCAGGAATCAACTTGCTTCAAGATTCACTTGTGAGAGGTAGCGCCAAGCTCCCTCATGTAGAATTAAAAAAGCCTGATGGCATAGTTGGAAAAAATACTGAAAAGGCAATTCAGGCTGGACTCTTCTTCGCCTACAAGAAGGCAGTCCTCGGTATAATTGATGAAATAGTGGAAGGCTATTCACTTAATAAAAAAGATACAAATATTTTAATCACTGGACCCTATGCCCATCTCTTAGATCTATCTAAGTACGACTTAATAAGAGATGACGACCTGGGCATCTATGGACTTAAAATTATTTACGACTTAAACAAAAAGAAGGCTTCATGATTTTGAAGCCTTCTTTTATTACCTATATTTTTCTAAATTTTTTATGTCTACTTGATGGAAGCTTACCTTGAAGTCAGAAAGGTCTACTATCTTTTCCATGGTAGAACGAAACAAATTAATGTCTCCAGTTATATAAAAGTCAATTGTCCTATTGGGAATCTCTTGGTTGTCCTTTTCAATTTTTAAAATATTCATGGCATCTAGAACTGTCTTGTAGGCTGGGTCAACCATCAAGACCTTCTTACCTTGTTTCTTCAAAATTCTCTTAAAGGAATCTTCAACAAGAGGATAGTGGGTGCAGCCAAGAATCATTGTGTCAAAGTCGTAGTCTTCGAAGTAGTCTAAGTATTTTTTTACAATTCCGTCCATGTATTCTTCTTCAAACTCTCCCCTCTCAATAGCAAGAGTGAGATCAGGACAGTAAACAGATCTTAATTCAATAGATGGGTCCATGGACTTTAAGACCTTGTCATATACTCCACTTTCAACACAGGACTTTGTTGCAACAAGAGCAACCCTCTTGGTCTTAGTTCTCTCAAGGGCATTTTCACTTCCTGGTTCAACAACACCAATTATTGGATACTTGTATCTTTCATTGGACTCCTTGAGTCCGTGACTTGTTGCAGTGTTGCAAGCAATAATTGAAAGGTCAACATCAAGATCCTTGAAGAAACCCATGACTTCCATTGTATAATTTTTTATTTCTTCGTTAGTTCTGGCACCGTAGGGCATCCTAAGAGTGTCGCCAAAGAAGACGAAGTTTTTATTTTTTATTTTATTTAAAGCGACTTTTAAAACAGAAAGTCCTCCGACTCCGCTATCATAAAAGCCGATCACATTATTTCCCATTAAATCACCAACTATTTTATATAATACTATAAATTGTGAAAAACAAAAAGAAGAATATAAATTCATTGTAAATAATTGTATTTATAAAAATTCCTTCTTGTCATAAATTTTATATTTTAAGCCATGTGATTAATTATATAAAATATCATACTCTCTATCAAGTTAGGCATATTGTTAATCTTGTTTATTTTACTTTGTCTTACCTTATTTTAAGCAAGAGTGTATAATTTTTCTATCAATCGGCAAATTTATATCCATAGCTTGGTCAATATTCAATACTATTATAAAAAACACCCTTATAAAAAGAGTGCTTAATTATTGTTTTTATATTTTTAATTTTTGGCGATATTTACAATAGCTTCAGTCAGTAACTTAGAAAAATTCAAATTCAATTTATTCCCTAGATCATTGCTCCACTTGGGTATAGATAAGGTCTTTTTTACAAGTTCTTGGCTACCTAAATAGTCCTTTAAATCAACATAAACGAGAGAAACAAAGGACTTAGAATAATCATAGAAGCCATCAAAATCATCATCATCTTTAAAAGGAAAATCATCTTCAATAGACAAGTCACTTATGGCTGATTGTTTTGGCAAAGTATCTCCGCCTTCTATTATAGAGCTAGCCATTATTCCCAAGTAGTCACTTGCCATTAACAAAGCTTCCTCTATTGAATTGCCTTGAGTCCCTGCACCTCCAATGTCTGGCATATAAACATAGTAACCCTTCTCTTCTGGACTATAATAAAATATAGCTGGATAAGAAACTAACATACTTACCACCTCTCTTAATATAAGAAGTAGGGCTATTTTAGCCCTGCCTCTTTTAGTATCCCACGCTCGGTTCCCTTTTGGAGTTCTCCATGTGGGATAATGATTGGTCTTTTGATGCCAAGTTTTGTCATCTTTATATGACTGCCCTTGCCACCCTTAACTACTTCGAAACCATTCTTTCTTAGTAGCTTGACCATTTCATCTTGTGTCATCGGCATGTATACCTACCTCCTGACAGCCTTATTTTACCACGTGTTATTACGTAGTGTCAATATGAGACTTTAATTTATAAATTCATCTTCCACTTCCACATCTTTTAATCTACCAAATTGACTTTATCTGTAGCTTATACTCCCTCTAGACTTTAAAGATCTACAAATTAAAATAAATTTGTGTGCAGCCCACCAAAATTCAAGGGAATTCATGTGAATTTTATGTATTTAAAAATATAAAGAAAAAAGCCTGCGAAGATTAAATTCACAGGCTTTCAAATGGTGCACCTTTACGGACTCGAACCGTAGGCCCACTGATTAAGAGTCAGTTTTTAAGACCCTTAAACCCGCTATTTCACCACCTTGTGCGTAGTTTGTGCGTTAAGTTTATTTATGTTTTAGGCTATGTGATTAATTATAAATAACATAAGATTTAATAACAAGTTAATTGTAGAAAATAGTGCTAACCAAATGTATTTCTTAGCACTATTTTTTAATAATAATTAATTTACTTTATCCTCCAATATTATATAAAGTATGTCTTCTAAAAATAACCTTTCTTCCATGAAATTTGGAAAATACTTTTCAATTACTTTCTTCATATTCCACCAATTTTTTACATTGTGATCCTCTCTATAAATTTTTATAGCCATAAGTATTTCTTTTATTTCATCATCATTAAATCTCTTTTTAAAATTATTATTCATTTTTTCACCTCCTAAATACCTCTACTATATATATAGAAAAATTCTTCAAAAGTTACTATGGTTTTTTTTAATTTTATGTAATTTTTTATAACCAAATAAAAAAAGCCCAGAGATTTCTCCCCAGGCTTGATTGTCTTAAAAAGTTATAAAAAATTTTTATTACATCCAAAGTACATACATTGTACATACTTTTATAGTTACGCTCTTACAAAAATTTTTGACTTCTACAAGCCTGTAAATAACAAGCCTACAAAAGTTAAGGCTCTACAAGACCCATACAGGGCTTTTTATTTTTTCTTAATACCTTTATATGCCTTATTACTGTTGTTTTCAAGATTTTTATACTCTTTTTCACTGAGCAATCTCTTTGCAGCAGTTTTAAATTCTTCACTATAAGGCATCAAATTCCTATCAAGTAAATTTCTAAGTTTAACGGCATCTTTTTTTCTTCGCATATGTGCGTGCTGTCCGTATTTCCCGTTAACTCTTTTTACAAGCCAAGGCCTATCATAGCACCTAGGTTTATATCTTATGGAAAGTTTCATTTAATTTTATTTATTAATTTCTTCTTTCCAACGGTTTAACTCAAGGACACTCGCCCTTCTCATATCATCGAGATCCTTTTCTGTTACTTTAAATCCCTGTTCATTAAGTCTCATAAGCACATATTGCTTTTTAAGGTCACCTTGACCTGTACCCTTGTAAATTTGCTCAGCTGCTTTAACTGCGATATCCACTGCTTCCATTACATTGACAATTTTTTCTTTGCCGTATTTTTGTTTTAAAAGAGGCACCAAGACACCTGTAATTAGCACAGATACAACGGATAAAACTACATAAAAAATATTACTTGCATTCATTTCTATCCTCCATAGATTCTTTAAATTCCTTAATTAAGTCCTCTTTCATTTCCCAGTCTTTAAGATTTTTAAATTCAGTATGTTGCTTAAAAAATTGATGAACTCCAACAGCTGTGGCACCAAGAAAAACTCCTTGACCAATACTCATAAGAATCCACACAACAATTTGAATATTATTCATAGGATCTATTCGATTGGCAAGACTTGTCACCAAGGCAATAGGAATACCTACAATGGATAAAATTGTAGGTATTAGACTATCACTTATTCTATTGGACTTCTTTAAAGCTTTCCCTATCACAACAAGCACAGGAATCATAAAAACCAGTTCAGGACTTAAATATTCTTTCAAGCTAAAGACTAAGTCTTGCATCCTATCCCCTCAATTCAACAGTTTGCTTTTCTTGATTCCAACCAACTTTTAAATTAAGAGCTTCAGCAAGGTCTCTTATAGATACATAATTAGTACCTTGAATATTTTTACCTCGCAAGTTAATTTCCTTGCCGTTGTAATTAATCTTAACCTTGTCGGTCTTTAATATTTGATCCATAACTTTATCAATCCTTTCTTTAAGTTCCTTTTCTTGCACAGGTACACCAACACTAGACTTTGATAAATCCAATTTAATCTTAATAGGTTCTTGAATATCCTTTAAAAACTTTTCCCAAAGATTTTTTGTAAAAAAAGTTCCAGGACATCTTTTCCTGGAAACATCATAGTGCCTACAAACATTCTTTATAGGAATATTAAATTTAACCCTGAGATTTTTAACCAACTCTACTAAATTGTCATAAGCCTTTTGATAATCTCCATCTGAATTTATACAAAGCTCAATCCCAATTGAAGTGCAATTCCTAACACCATTTAAAGCCCTACCATGACCTTGATTATCTCCACAATGCCAAGAAGAAAAGCTATCTCCTATAATTTGCACTATCTCATGGTCATCTACAAAATAATGGGCACTTGCATTCCTATTTCCACCACCAAAAAATTTAAAGTGATTAAAAGCATTGGCTCCTCTTCCAGAATTACCAGTATCATGGATAACTAAAAATTGGACTTTCTTGCCTTTTCTACTGGAGTAATTGTAGTTTATAGGCATAAATCTAAAATTTACCATCTTACCACCCCTTAACTATCTTAGCTATCAAGCCAGTGACAATGGCAGTAATTACAATAGTAATTATTGTGTCCTTATACTTGTCAAAAGCCTTTTTAGGCTTATCAGTAAGTTCTATCAATGTCGCATTCATTGTCTTTAACTGTTCTTTTATAAAGTCTAAGTCTTTTTGAAAGAGCTTAATGTTTGTGTCTTGTATGGAATTATCATTTGCAAGTTTCTCTATCTTTACTCCGTGGTCTTTAAGTGTAGCTTCATGCCTCTCTGCAATTTTTTCCAGGAGTACTACTCGTTGTTCGTGGTCGTTACATTTTTCTTCATCAGTCATAGGCTTTTCTTCCTTTCTTTAGATTTTTTGTTTTGATATATAAATTAATTAGTTTTCATAGTAGCTATCGTCTATATATTGTATTAGTTTCAATTATTTCCCCTTTCTTTAGTCAACAAGTTCTAGAACAGGTCGCCAACCATGGTTAGAGATAACACGGGAGGGAACGTTGAAGTTCGAACTAGAAACATAAATGTGACCACGATACAAGCGGCAGCTTATGCTATTCCCATGTTCTTGGCACCAGGAATAAGAACCATCGCCTGCAGAACTACTTGTAAATAAGTCGTTGTCCGTGTATCCTACATTCCAATTTTCGGTAGGAGAATTGACATTTTTTGGATACTCCCAACTAGACGGTGCATTTTTATGAATAGGTAACATTAGTTTATTCCATTCAGAATTTTTACAAATATCACCCTGATAAGAACCAATATCATTTTGCTTCCCTTCAGTTTTTCCCTTCATAAGTCTTATCTTGTAAGTGTGGTTGCCTATTTTAATTGTCCTATTTCCAAATACAGCACTTACTGCGTTAATATGGTCCCAAGAAATATAACTTCTAAAAGTTTTCTTCGCTACAAACTCAACTTTTCCCATATAGGCGAACTTTAGCCAACCAGCGTTAGAGTTTTGACTTTTTCCTGCAGTTAGACCTATCATTTTTGCTAACTCATCACCAGTAATAAGTTCACTAGTTGGCACTTCACCATAAAATCCAGCTTCTTCATTTCCACCAATTAACTTAGTAGGTCCAGGCACTGTGTTTGCTTCCCACAGCACCCCCCCCCTCACTCATGATTCGCTTAATTTCAACATTCCCAAGCATTACTCTTTTTGTATTTTTATCAATTAACATACTTCACCTACTTAACGACTCTAAATTGTAAATTTAATACTTTTTCAATTTTATCTTCTTTATACTTAGATGGGAAATCTGTATTTTTCAGGTAAAGTTCCTCAAACTTATACACAGGCTCATCAAACACCATACAAAATATTTCAGTTTTCTTATCGTAACTACTTTTTGATGAAACGTAGCTACCTTTCTTGTTATAGAAGTCAAAAAATTCTATGCTAATATCCCCAGTGGAGTAATATTCTCCAACTTCTGCAAGATAGCCAGCTTTATCTATTTTAAATTCAACAGCTTTCATAGGGCAATAATCGTTTAATTGGTGTTGAAAATATATTAATCTCCAATTATCTATAAAAACTGGTCCTTTAACGGGAAGCCAAGGGTTTTCTTTCTTCCACCAAACTTCATTGTTCGACATAACCCTTTGAGTATCAGCACCTACTATTTTTATATCCTTAACATTTTTAGTATCCATAACATCAAGCCTTTATAAAGTAAATCTTACTAGCATCATTCTTTTGAGATGTTGATAGAGCATTATATTCAGCTTCAGTAAGTATTACTTGTTCCTTCAAGTTGTTTAGCTTCTTTTTATCACTTGCACTCATAAGACCGCTACTTGATGTACTTGCTTCAGGATAAGTTGTGTCAGTGTATTTTGCATTAGATGGTATTTCATCAAGCTTTCTCTTGTCTGAATCTGTATAGTCATTTGTAGAAAACTTATACCACTTACCCCAAGTCGAAGACCCTCTTCTTTGCCTAAAGTATGGAGTAGAGTCAGAATTATCTCTTACTGCAATTTGAAACATGTAATTGGTCCTATGTTGAGTAGATGAATCAGTTGGCAAGACTATAAGGGTATATTTACCGGACCCATTAGGACAATTTGAGGAAAAAGAGCCATTATATATTCCTTGTTTACTAACATTATTAAAGTCAGAACTTGGAGGATTAGACATTGTTAGTTCTTCAAGGGTAGCCTTGAAATCATTGGTAAAATCATTAGAGGATAGACTTTTTCCAGATACCACATCAACCTTTTTGTTTAAATCACTTTTATCTGCCTTGTTAGAAAGGCTTTGTGTTAAGTCATCTTTCTTAACATAGGCAGCAGCTATATCATCAATTACAACCTTGTTTGCAATATCTTTTTTCTGCTCATCTGTGAGTTTTTCAAAAGTTAAAGGATCTCCCTTTGCCCCCTGTGGTCCTGTTTGCCCAATCGGTCCAACATCTCCTCTATCTCCCTTAAGTCCTTGAGGTCCTCTTTCTCCTTGGTCTCCCTTAAATCCTTGAGGACCAAGGTCTCCTTTTTCTCCCTTGATGCCTTGTGGTCCTCTAGGCCCTTGTTCTCCTTGTGGTCCAGTGTCGCCCTTAGGTCCTTTAATCCTACCAACATTTACAAAGACACCATCTTTTGCAATGTGAAGGTCTCCTTGGACCATATAGCCTACACCATCTTTAGGATTTTTAGGTAAAGAGGCTTCGCTATCTACAGTGCCACTAATAGTTAAACTTGTACCAGTATCGCCTTTTTCTCCCTTATCCCCCTTTGGTCCTTGCGGTCCTCGGTTCATATAGGGTAATTCTTTGTAAACTGTCTTGCCATTTCCCATCTTCATAAGCTGAGTGTCGGCTTCTAGTGCAATTTCGCCTTCATATAAAATTAAGTCAGAGCTTATTAACTCTGACCTAGTTCCTTCTTGAAAGGTAAATCTACCAATTCTTACAATTTTCATAGTTACTCACCTTTTGTAAGTTCATCAATTACTGCTTGGACTGCTTCCTTAAGGCCAAAAAATGTTGGCACTTGGTCTATAGTGTAAACACCAGTCATCACAAGGCTTACCCATACTTTAGTTAGTCCACTATTTTTAGTAAATTTAAGCATTATTTATCTCCTTTCTCAATAATTTCTGTTACAACTTCTTTCAAGTTATAAAGCTTTGGCACTTCTTCTAACTTGCGATATCCATTCTTAATTAGGTTAACCCACACCCTTACAAGTCCACTGTCTTTTGTAAATTTCATTAGTTAGTACCTCCCATTCCTGCACCAATAAGCATAGTTATTTCTGCCATGGCTTGCGAAAAGTCCTTTGCAATTTCCCCCAGTGCCAAAGAAAGGTCTCCAACTGATTGTTCAGTGAGACCCTTATTTGCTTCTTGCACCTTTAAAACATAAGCTAATTGCTCTTTTGTGCTTCCGCTTGATTCAAGCTTTCTTTCCTCTTGGATTTCTTTAACGCTTCTTGGATTGTAAATTACCATTATTCAAAAGCACCTCCTGCAGTCGCTATATAGGATATTGCAGTAGCATTATTTTTATTAATTGTCATCTTAACTGCAATTCCCCACTTATTAGCCTTTTTAGTTTGGTTTGTAAAGTTAAAAGTCTTACCTACTTTAACTGTACTTGTGGCATCCTCCCAAGTTGGGTTAGCGTCAAAACCATTATTACAAATTTCAATTTTCCCTTCTGCTCCAACTGCCACCCTCCACACTGGATTAAAATAAAACTTCTTAGCAGCTGCATCAGTTTCTATAGGTTTGGCACTCATAACGACAAGTCTTTTTGGATCTCGTGTAAAATTAATTAACCTTACAACCTTTTCACTTTTCTTATCAGTAGCAAGAATCTTAAGAGTGTGTTTGCCAGGTTTTAATTTTAAAAAGTCTAAGTCTTTAATTTCAACTTTATAAGTCTTACCTGCTTCAACTTTTACTTCTTTTTGGATGTATGTCTCATCAATAATTACATCAACATAAATATCATCATCTTCTGTATCAGTAACTGAGTAAGAATAAGATAAACCCTTATCCACAATACCTAAATCCCTATCATTACCACTGATCATTGGTGGTAAATTAGTCTTTTTGAAGGTATATCTTCTATAAGATACACCACCCTTTGTGTCAGTAGCTTCAATTTCTATAGTATTAATTTTACCTATCTCAAATGCCAATATTTTCTCTTGTGTGATGTTAAGGTATAAATCAGTGTTTTTACTAGCATTATTGAGGTTTCTAAGGACTTTACCATTTACTTTTTCAACCACATTTACAATGTCATTATCAACATCAGATACTTGGTAAGTCACAGTGAAAGCAGTGTTTTTTTCCCCAAGGTCTTTGTCACTTCCACTAATAAGAGGAGCATTATTTATCTTAGTCCACCTATAAGTTCTTGTAGCACTAGCACCTTGGGAGTCAATAGCTTTAATTGTTATAGTATGGTCTCCCAGTTCGTAGCTTTCAACATTGATATCAAGATAATTCTTAACACCTAGTTTAATTTCATTTATGACTTTAGGTTCTCTTTTATCTTCTTGAATTTCAACCCTTACAACATCATTTAAGTCGTTGTCAGTAACTATATAATCAAGTCTAAAATTAGATGACTTGTTTCCCAAAAATCCATCAGCACCAGATATTGTTGGGGCTTCATTCGCTATGCCTTCATAGGTATACCAACAATTTCCACTTTGTCCGTCATTAGGATAAGCGTTTCGATTTTCTGATTTAACTGTGTCTATTTTTGAGCCCCTTGACCAGTGAGAAAATTCGCTTTTATATTCTAGTTTATACCAACTGCCACTTAAAGTGATGTTAGAAGCAGTTGTGTGGTTAATCCCACTTACTACAAAAACCTCATTTCTGTGGAAGTTAATAATATCTCCACTTGTTAAATCTCCCCATTTTTTTGAACCACTAGGAAATAATGATGCGATTTCCTCCTTTGAATTTGAGGTAGTCGTATTTGCATAATTAGATGTATCAGCTAGAACTTGTTTTGTTCGATAATTACCTTTTAAATCATATTTTCCCCATTTATACATCATGGTCAAATCACACCCCTTCCATTGGCTTCATCATACCAACCTTCAACCACTACTAGACCATTAATAGGGTCTTCGCAAGATAAAACAAAAGTATTGAAAGGCATGTTGTTTTGATTTTGACCTAATAGAGTACTTACTAAAACACTAAGTTTTCTAAGTTCCGATTCCATCTCAAAAATCTTTAAAAAGAGCTTGAAGATGGCAAAGTCCATATTACCTAGGTTCTTCTCATTAATAGGCTTGCCCTTTTGAAAGATTTCCCCATCATCTCTTTCGTGTCTTACAGACTTACTCCCATCTGGAAATTCAGCAACCACAGTTTCTTTTTTGACATCAGCAGTTTGTGCTATATGGTCAAGCCAGTCAACTGGAGTGTAAGAAAAATCACTTAGGATTTCCTTTTTTTCCTCATCATTTAAATCCCTTTTTCCAAGGATCTCATTATATTTATGATATTTTCTTAAATCTATCATTCAGTCCTCCCAGTAACCTTAAAAATATCAATAGGCTTTTCAATCTCTTCTTCCAAGACATTAATATAAAAAGAAGATACAACAGAGTAAGTATCATTCTTTTCAATGTTAGTATCCTTGGAAATTATCACTTCGCCCTTAGCATTTTTAAGATTAATATTCGTAATTAAACCATCAACATCAGCAGTATTTGTGTAAATCTTAAGTAAGTTGCCATCAATTTCAGATTTCATAATTGGAATGTCATGTGGCTTATTCTCAATTATTGCCTCAGCACTAGCAACTTGACTCTCAACAAATTCTGCAACTTGTCTAATTAATAATTTACTTAGCAATCCCTATCACTCCTTATCTTTAAACTCGTATATATCCTTACTTGAAAAGTCTTGGATAAAAATAGTCTCATCAATTAAGTCCTCAAACTCAATGCCAGTAGGAAGTTCATCACTAGGCAAAGCATAATAATTCTTAGAATTATAGTTTTCAGTCCTAATCCTAAGATTAAATACCCTATTATCTGCCTTAATTTCCCAAGGAATATCCCCACATTTTTCCTCTCCACAAAGATATTGAGGGTTCACATAGTCGCCATATTGAGTTCTAAGCACTAGACTAGATACAAAACCATATTTAATTGAAATCCCTAGATTTGCAGGAATAATTTCTCTAAGCTCTTTGTATATCCCATAGTCTTTAAATTTATTGTTAATTAGTAGCTCAACTTCAAGTTCGTACTCATTATATATGAGCTTCATCCTGTAGTTAGTTTTACCTAGTAACACATCTAGCATTGCCCTCATGCTTCTATCGGTATATCTAATTTGTTTGTTCCACAAGAAAAAGACTTCTCTTCTTCTTTCGTCAAGAGTTTTCTTGCCAGGATCTATGCCTAGTATCTTTTCATACCTGCTAAGTCCATCACCTGTAGCAGTTAATATAAACCTATCAAAGAAAGTCTTTAAGACCCTGTAAGAGGCAATATCAAACTCTAGATTTTCACTTTCGCACCTTATTCTCCAGTCAATAGACTTTGCTTCTGTTTCATAATCGTTATACTTTGCAAGGTCGACATTTCTCTTTAGTTGAATTTTCTTGCCTGAAAAATCTATCCCATCTAAGTCAAAAACATAAGACTTCTCTAAGTAATTACTTGCCATTGACATCACCTAGTACTGGTATGCTTTCTCCATCTACTTCATAGTTCCTGGCAAGCCCATTGATTTTAGAAGAGTTAATGTCAAGCACACCTTCTATATCTAATAGCCTTGTTTCTATTCTCCTAAGCCTTAGGATTGACTTTTCATAGTTTTGCCATTCTCTTCTTAGGTCTTTGAAGTATAGCTCTAGGGTAGCCTTGACTTCGTCAGCAACCTTATCCCAGTTAAAGCCCTCTTTATATAGGAGCTCGAAGCTAAAGTTAATTTTATCTTCCTTGACTCCTCTTACTGTCACAGTATGACCAATAGGAGCAATACCTATGCCTTTTCCATGATTAGTCACAGGATCTATAATAGTTTGGACCTTGTCTATTAACTCTTGCTTTGGCACCATATAATTTGCATCAGAAAAAACAATTAAAACAGTGCCTCCACCTTGCCATATTGGATAGACCTTAACACCACCAACACCATCAATGGCATGGACTTTATCTAAGTAGTCATCAATATTGCCACCATAGGCATTTGACATAATGTTTCTGTAGTATCTATTTCTAAATTCTTCAGTGTCTTCTTCCTCTTCTCCAGGCTTTATAACCCCTACAATAAAGGCACTCTTTAAGTCCTTTATATGGTCCACTGGAATTAATTTCCCATAAGGCACATTGCCTATTGCACCATACTTATTACATACCAGTTCGTAGTAGTATTTTTCATTTTGATTTTCAATGAATTTTTTAACTGTAAAGTTCAAATCGTCAAAATTAAATGTCTTTCCAATGTCAACTTCGACATTAAACTCACCCTTTACAATTGCTTGACTTGCAGGATATGGAGACATGCCCCTGTCATAAGCAAGTCTAATTAGGCCCTCTCTATCGGCAGTATCTCCAAAGACATTCTTTAAGATATAGTCAAGCTCCATATACATGATTTCAAGTTCTATTGCTGCAGGAGCAAGAGCATCATAAATTATAGAGCCTTCCCTTTTATCAAATTTATCAGGGATCCTTGAGAGCATTCTTTCCAAAATAAAAGAAGCAGTGTACTCACCAAAAACTGGCTCGTAAGCTTTCTGCTTCCATTCCCCTATAAATCCATAGCCTTTAACTTTTACATCACTCATTATCAGTCACCCCCTATTCCCTTGTCGTAGTCAAACTTCCATGTATTATAGATTTCTATGTCGCCATAAACAGAGTCCACAGTAAAAGAGATACTGAGTTCATCTCTTGGAGATTTATCCCTGTGATAATAAAAGTCGTAGACCTTTAAAACTCTGTCGTCTCTTATTAGGCACTCTTCAATTCTTCTAATAACTTCTATATAAACAAAGTGCTTAGGCTGTCCGAAAAGGTCTTTAAGAGGCATACCAAAGTTAGGATAAATGATGTGATCCCCAAATTCTGTGTTAAGCTGCTTATATATCATCTGCTTTAAGGCTTCCTTGTCATCTATATGTCCGTAAATTCTCATAAAGTTGACATGCATCCTATGGGTAAAAGTAGGTGCTATCTCCACATTTACTCCATCCATGAGCATATCGTTAAAATTATCTTGTTGTGGTATCAATCTTTCACCTTCTTTATGCCAAAGTCATGCCTGCAGTCAATTATTTCTCCATGAGTAACCACTACATCATGACCACAAGAGCAAGTACCATGCAAAGTTGCCTTTTCAAGGTAACCTTCCCAGTGATAAGACCTGCCATTGGACCCTTGAGGATAGCTTGACTCATAGAGATAATAAAAGACCTGCATCTCATGATTTCCAGAAAATACAAAAAAGTGACCAATTTCTTCTTCAGTAAACTTCCTATACTTAGGCACTACTAAAAAGTTCTCATACATTTCTATCCCGTCATCTCTTACAAACTTAAGAGGAGATATGCTTTCTAGTTTTGCATGAAAAACTGTAGCAAAGCTTTGAGTTCCCATGTATTCTGAAACAATATTAGTTAAAACATTTTTTAGTCTTTCAGGATTATATTCCTTTTTAGCTTTCTGTTCTTTGCCTTGAGCCATTAACTGTCACCCCTAATTCTATAAAATCTATTAAACCTATTGCCAAGAGTTGAGTATCCTAGAGGAGTGCCAACTTTGTGAGCACCAAGAGTTTTACCTCCTCCAACATACATTTCCATGTGGCCTTTCTTCCAACAAACATCTCCTGGCTGTAGTTGATTCTTGTTGATTTCCATAAAGTGTTTATCTGATGCAATTGTGCTTGTAGTTAGGTTATATCCATTTGTAGGTAGTAGACCTACACTTTGATAAGCCCTCATTACTGCAGATGAGCAGTCAAACTTACCTGGACTCATTCTTTGAGCCTGGCTATATGGAGCACCAATATTGGCTTGTAGGAATTTAATGGCACCAGAAGCACCCTTGCCACCACCAAAGCCACCACCAAAACCAAGTCCTTCACTATTTTTACTGCCCATAGATGGAGGACTAATTCCAGGACTAATGTCCTTGTTGTAAACTTCCATATCCATAAAATGATGTTCCTCTTGGAATTTATGAGTCACAGAAGCCACCATCATATAGCCTTTAATGTCAATGTCACCAATTGCAGGCATATCTACTGGCACCAGGCTTCCTGCTCTTACATCAGTTCTTCCAACAATGTTTTTTAACTTTAATCTCCTGTGCTTCTTATTTAAAAGTTTTAAGAGTTCCTTGGCCTTGCCCTCAATATCTTCTTCATTGTTTGTTTGATCGAAGTATTGTAATATCCCCCATTTAGCAATGCTGTCTTTATCCTCAGCAGATGCACTCTTAACCTCTCTTTTATCGTCATCTAAAAGTTTGAGATAAACCCTGTTATAAACACCTTCTGAAATTGAAGTTGCATAGTCAAAGTCAAGTGTGCAGTCATAGTCAATTACATCTTTGCATTTCATATTTTGTATGTCCTTAAGACAAATCTTGCCACCCTTGTCAAAAAGCACATAAATCTTATTAGTGTTTGCAGTAGTGAGATCACTTGCAAACTTAAGCATCTGATAATACTCCTGATTGATTTCTGCCCTTGCAGGGATTTTAAAGCCAGTGTCTTCTATGTCACCCACTGTTAGGTGTCTATCTGCACAGATATTTTTTAAAAGTTCAGAATAGGACCAGTTTTTATACTGGAGCGTTGACTTATTTTTTAAATATCTTATTTGATCGTAGCAGGTAGTCTTTATAATTTGCTCTCCAGTCCTTGATTTCTCAAAGACATAGCCATAAAAAAAGAGTTCATCATCAACATAAAAGGCAACTGTATTACCTTCTTGATAGTCTAAATTCTCATCTTTTACAATGTTACAAATTAATTTTCCAGGACTGCCCTCTCTCGACCAAGTCACAGTGAGTTCACCTTCTACACTAGGAAATTGCAAATTGCCTAATTGTTTATTCTCAATAACTAATTTATACTTAGCCATTTGCATCACCTGAAAAGATACTTCATAGCTGCATCTTTTACACCCTTAAGCATAGTAGCAGAACCACTTATCAAAGGCTTTTGTGCAATTTTCCCTATTACTGACATACAAGATAGGCCTTTATCGACTGCATCAGAGGTGACTTTGATACCTCCTCCGCCGCATTCGTCAGCCTTGGTATTAACTACCTTGGTCTTAAGAGGTATATATTGTTTTAACTTTATACTAACAACTAAGTCAGGACCATTTTTCACATCTTCCTTGATGACATATTCTTCAAGAGTAACCTTCTTATTTATTGAGTTGTTTAATCCCGATTCATATGGTGTCCTTATAATAATAAACTGGAAGGACTTTTTATTTTTCTTCAAGTCCTCTAGTTTATTTAAGACTGTTATTGGTGGCACAAAGCTTTTAACTGCAGGGTAATTCTCACTTGGTAAAGTACAGTCAAAGTCAAATTCTGTAAGCTTAGGCTTCTTTAAGAGGTTTAATTCCTCGCCATTTAAAAGAGTGACAATTTTGTTTTTATTGCCAATCTTCGTGTCTATGGACCCAGGAGTAATAGGCAATAAAAGTCCGTCAATATAAAAGTCATATCCCTTACTCATAAGCTACCGCTCCTCCCATAGTCGCATTAACTGCCTCAGATAGGTTATCAGTCAAATTATCCATCCATCCGTCTAAGTCCGCAGTTTCGTGCACATCACCAAAGTTATTATTAGCAATAACCTCTATCTTATCAAAGCTAAAGTTTTGAATTGCCCTCATTTCTGCTAAATCTTTAAGATAGGATATATCGTCATTTTTAACTTCAATACCATCCTTAAGCTTTTCAGTATTCTTCTTAGTGCCCTTGGCAGCATCTTTTCCTGCCTTAACATCTTTTGCAATATCTGGTATACCTGAATAAGCAGGTATATCAAACTTTTTATTAAAGTTTGCTTTTTCTGCACTAGCCTTTTTCTTTTCAGATTGTAGCTTTGTGATTTCTTTTTCTCTTACAAACTTTTCCTTGTCATATTTAATTTCTTGCTTTTTGATGTGGTCATCTCTAGTAGCCTTGTCAGTCTTAACCTTATTTTCTGCAGCTTGAGCTGCCTCGTCTCTTTGCCTCTTGTTTTCTGCAGCTTGAGCCTTGGCTCCTGCTACAATAGAGACCTTGTCTATAGTGTCAATACTTACTCCAGGTATTTCATTTACAAGTTTTATAAGTCTATTAATACCTGCAATTACACCATTTAAAAAGTTTTCAACAATGATTAAGCCTTGGATTTTCATAGCATCTAATGCATTGAGGACACCATTTTTAACCCTTAAAATGCCAACTCTAAACATGCCCCATTGAGCAATTATTACACTTAGGGATTGCTTAGTGTGTATAACAAAGCTTGCCATAAGGTTCTTAATTCCATTTACCATGATTAAATAAGCTACATGTACTCCACCGACAGAATTTATCCATCTAACGAATAAAGCGATTAAAACTCCTACTGCTGCAAGAATTAAGTAAATAGGATTTGCACTTAGGACTGTGTTTAAAGCCATGGTCTTAATTGTAAGAGCAACTGTTGCCAATTCAAGTCCACCAAAGGCACCTGCTAAGGCCCAGATTACAGGCTCTACAACTCCCCAATGGTCAGCTAAAAAGTTACCAAAGTTAACTGCTTTTTCTGTGACACTTACAATTACATTTGCAAGGACCCCTATTGCATTTGATGCCCTGTCAACAAATACCTTGAATTTATCAGAATTTGCAAAGTCATTTAACCTATTAAGTGCAGGCTCTATGTTTTTTATAAACTTATTTTTCATAGATGTTGCAATTTGTCCAAAGGTCATAGGCATTTTTTCAAATTGTGTGTTGATGTCATCAGTAGCACCTAAGAGTGCATTTTTAATTACATCAGCGGACAATTGTCCTTCTTCTGCCAACTTTCTTATTCTTCCTATAGGTTCTCCCATATAATCCGATACAATTTGCAGAAGTTGAGGAGTATTTGCCATTACTGCGTTCAAGTCTTGACCCCTTAAAACTCCAGAAGCCATAGCTTGAGTTAAGTTATACATTACAGATTCCATACCCTGTGCAGAAGTACCTGAAATTGTAAATAACTTATTCAGATTTTCAGCAAAGGCTATTGTCTCTTTATTACTACTAAAGGCAGCCTTAGCCTGTGCACCTAGCTTAGATACAATGTCTAAAGTTGTTTTATATTCCCCTCTTGCTCTTTGTGCACTTTCATATACCATGTTTTGCAACTCTACAGTCGTTTGTTGACCATCATTAATTGCATTAAGCCTTGCCTTTATTTGTGTCATCTCATCAGATAGCCCCACAAAAGCCTTTATACTCCTAAAAGAGGCATAGGTTATCAAAGCTTTTTTTAACATGCCAGTTAATTTACTTGCAGCTTCAGAACCACCTTCAAGTTTCTTGTTAAAACTTTCTTGTTCTGTTGCTGCTGCTTGTATAGATGCTTGAGCTTCTCTCAACTTGTCTTTGGCAGCATTTAGTGTAGTGGGATCAAAAGCCTTTTTATTTGCCCCCTCTACCTTATATGCGGCACTTACCACCATGTTCATGCTGTCAACAATGTTGTTTAAGACTCCAGTCATCTGATTTTTTAAAATTATTGTGCTTGATAAAACTCCCATATACACCTCCTAATTTGGCTTAGTATCTTTTGCATACTGTTCAAGCATAGCAACATACATTGCTTGCGTAGGCTCGTCAAACTTGATGAATTCTTCTGGTCTAACCTGGAACTTGCTGCATACAAAAACATAATAAGCAAGGGAGGTTTCTAAGTCCTCCCTGATTAGTTTTTTACTTCAGTTTTTAAGTCCTCAAATGTCTTATTAAGACCATTGATTTCCAAGCATTTTTCAAGTAGCTTGTTAAATTCTGCAGAATTAAGCATCTTATTTAAAAGTTGCCCAGGATCCATAACCCCATAAGAATCTTGTAACTCCTTATCCCTTAAGTTTGGATATACAACAGTTTCAGCAACAACATTTTTAAAATATGTGCTTGTCTTAAAGTCGCTTTGTCTTCCATTCATGACAGTAGCCCTATCAGAAGCTAGTAGGGCATTGTCTGGAGACATTGCCCTTAACTTCCAAGCTACAGCACCCTTATCATCTTTAAATCTATCAGATACTACAAATTCTACTTCCTCAAAAGGATTCGCAACATTATCCTTTAAAAACGCAGTTAAACTCATTGATTCATTCCCTCCAATACTAGGAATTCTTCAGCCATTTCGACATCTTCGAATGTGCCGCTTAAATCCTCATCAAGATATTCCTTGGTTACATCAAGCTTTGCCATAACACTTCCATCAATGTTACAGTCTCTAAAAATCATTGTGTGTCTTCCTGCATTAGAGTTTGCATCATCATTAGTGATTTGGATGTCAAAGTAGATGTCTTTGTGGTCTTTGATATAAACCATCATTAATTTTCTTAACACATCAGTGTTGTAATATAACTTTGCCTTCCATTTACCTTTGGCATAGTTACTTCTATTTCCAGCCATTCTTGTACCTAATCTAGGTATTTCAACTTTGCCCTTTTCTAGGGTAAATTCACAGTCTATAAGTTGGAATAGTAAATATCTACTGCCTTCAATAGTTGCATAAGCAGCACCTTCAGCACCATGGATTGGCTCTCTAGCGTGCATTATAGGTTGATTATAATCTGCCATTTTCTCACTCCTTTATATTAAAAAAGGAACCCTTCCCGAGTTCCCAAAGTTTATTATCTTACCCAGATTGTCATATAAAGTTTTTGCATTGCCATTACTGGTAGCAAGTAGTCTTTAACAACAACTGCATCCTTTGCATAACCTTTTTCTACTGTAGTGTCCTTTGGATCATAGTCCTCAATAGCACCAAGTTCAGTTAGTGTGTTTGCGTGTCTAACAAGTTCGTTCCAGAAAGCAATTCTACCATCTTCGTTGTTTTGTACCTTACCTAGGTATCTCTTATTGAAGATGATTGAAATATCCTTTGCCCTTTGGTCTAGTACCCTCATTACTTGGTTCTTTGAGAAGTCCTCATTCTTGTAAAGAGTAAATTCTGTAAATGAGTTAATGTCTTCAAGGACTCTAACTTCTTCGTTCTTTTCGTAGAAGAAGAAATATCCCTTGATGATAGCTTCTTTAGCATCTCTAGTCTTAAACTTAGTAAAGACTTTGTAATCACCATCATAAAGCTTGTTTGTAATGCTTTTATTTACATCAGCACCTGCTTCTTGACCAGTAACCCAGTAAACAAGAGCTGCTTCATTTTCATCATCAAGGGCTTTGTTTTTAACATTAATTGTTCCCTCGTAATTTGCCTTAGTCGGATCCATGTTGTAAATTACAGCTTGGAACTTAACCCCCTCGTCATCTCTCATACGCTTTGTAAATTGATGGTATAAGCTTTTAATTGTCTCATCAGTTCCTGCATAGCCTATACAGTTGAAGTCGTATTTTTCAATGATTTCTAGGAAGTTAGAGTGTGATTGTCCTGTAACTGTGCCATTAGCACCACCTGCTAGTTTAACTCCTGCAGATAAAGTTAAAGCATCCCCACTTGCCTTAAAGTCAACAAATTTATTGTCTTCAAGTTCTGTAGCTTTCTTTACAACTTGCTCATCAACTCTTGTTCCGTTAACTCTTGTAGTAACTACAAAAGCACCTTCTGTGTCAATGTCATTTTCACATGAAATCATTATTTCATTTCCAACAATACCTTCATACTTTGCAGTGATCTTTAAAGTTTCTCCTAAGCTTCCTTCTGCCTTTTTGCCACCGCTATCATTTAATCTGTAAAGATATACTACTTTGGCACCCCTTATAATCTCCCTCAAAGGTTTAATTTTATCATGAGTATAAGAGTAGCCTAATATAGCTAATGATTCAGTTTGCAAATCTGCAGGCTCAAGAGTTATTATTTCCCCAGTTTTACCCCAGTCAAGAGGCATACCAATTGCTGCATATCCCCTATCTGAAAATAAGTTGCTTGCCCTTGGCACACTTACATAGTTAATGTAAGAGCCTGGTAATATTTTATTCTGTACTAAAAAAGTACCTCCACCTAGTGCACCATATGCCATAAATTAATCCTCCTCATTAGTGAACTTCTCTTTTGTTGAAGTCGTCTACAATTTTTTCAACTTCATCAAGAGTGTATTCCTTATCTTCAAGTAGCACTGCCAACACATCTCTATTCCATCTAAGTTTGTCAGCACTTAAAATTACAGATTTTGTGTACTTTGCCACTTGTGTATCTTTAACTTCTTTATCTTTCATCAATGGTCATCTCCTTGGTTCTCATTAAATCTTCAGCTTCTTCTTCGTATCTTTCCTTATCTTGCTCGTATCTATCCTTATAGCCCTTTGGTTTCCACATCTTACCCTTGTTTTTATCTACATACCTTTCATCTCTTGAATTCATGGCAGGATAAATCTTAAGTGGCTTCCTTTGCCTTGGTGGAGTCTTCCACATACCAGGATTGATTTTTGTAGTGTCCTTGATATATGGTTCTTCCGTTGTGTAATGCACAATTTTATTTGTTGCCATCATTGGATCAGGTAAAATTGGAAACTTGCCAATGTAGTCATAATTGACATCAAGTTGTAAGTTGTCATCTTCTGTCCTTACGCTCATGCCATAGCCATAGATACCACTGTCCTTTTCTCTATCAATACTTATGTTTCGCATTCCCAAGAGCAGTCTTTCTTTTATGGACTGAAAGACAAAGGCATCTTCACACTGGCTTAAGTAGACCACATTTACAAGATTTTTAAACTGGTATCTCTCGCTCATTAGCTTAAGCATGTCAGTATTTACCATAGTAATAAAAAAGCAAGGTTCGATTAAGCCTTGGTCGGCATTATTTACATAGATATTAGTGTCGGGAAAGAGTTCAGCAAGCCTATCAACAATTCCTTGCAGTAAGTTAATCATAATTTGCTAAAAGCCTCCTCTAAGTGTCTATCTACTATGCTTTCAATTACAGCTTCAATTTGTCTTTCAGATATAGTCAGCATAAATTTACCTGGCACCCAGTTTTTGTGGTCTATAGTCCTATGACCAAATTCCACATAATCAGCATAATCTGCGTTGTTGTATAGAGTTACTTGATAGCTATCTCCATCTTTTTTGACATCTGTTATCCTCCAAGCCCTTCTCAAGTTGCCTGTATCTACTGGAGTTAACTTCTTTGCCATCCTCATTTCCCTAGCAACACATTCCTCTAGGGCTTCTTGTATTATGCTGTCGACTATGCCCCCTAATCCCTTTAACTGGTCCTTGAAATCTTTAAGGCTACTTACATCAAAAGTTACACTCACTATAACCACCTCAAAAACTCAGTGCAGGAGTACTCATTGTGACTTGCATAAGATTTTTTATTGGCGTTAGTAATAGTGAAAGTATAGCCATTTTGCTTGACTGTTATTTTTGAATTCGTCTTTATATCAATTTCTGGACTGGTAAAAAGAGTAATAATATTTTCACTTGCCATAGTCTTTTCTTCTTGTAAGTTTTCGGCAGTAGAAAAAGACAGTCTACAAGGTATATCCTCATAAACTGTCTTCTCTCTAAAATCACTAACCTTTGTCACAGGATCTCTTGATGTCTCTCTTACCACTGCAGTCAAAAGACCAGTGTATAAACTTTCAATTGCCTTTCTATAAGCAGTTACCACTCTATCTTTCTGCATGTAATCGCCTCTTTCTGCCAGGAGCTTTTAAGTGAACCTATCCAGTTAAGTAGCTTGGCTTCGCTCATGTCATTTATGCTCTTGTCGCCTTCTAGTTCTACTGATGTATCTCCAATTTGCACCCTTCCTGCAATTTCTGCAAAGTCAAAGGACTTAGGAAGCTTGCCATTTTGATACATAGTTTCTAAAAAGCTACCTAGTATCATTTCATAAAGCAGATAGTAAATTCTTTCAGGGATAAATACTATGTTGCAGAAGTTTTTAAGCCTCATGTGTTCCTTAACTGCTATCATCTTTAGACTAGGATCTATCTCCTCAAAGCCTGCAGCCTTTAAAGCTACTAAAATATCATCTGCATAGATACTTGCAAAGAATTCATCCATAGGCACTAAGTCCTTAAACATAATCCACCTACTTTAACAGTTCAATTAATTCAGCTTTTTTTGTAGCTCCGCTTCTGTCGATTCCCTTTTCATCACATAGTTTTTCAAGTTCATCAACCTTTAAATTTTCAAGGTTTGATACTTTGTCAATCTTAATTCCCTTTTCTACTGTCTTTTCTCCACCTACAATTTCAGCTCCAAGTTCTTGAAGTTCTAAAATCTTATTTGGATTGTCGGTAGTGTAATAAAGATTGTCTAATCTAAGTCTCATATTCCACCTCTTAAGCTGTAGTACATACAAAAATTTGATTTTCTTTTTGTTTCTTAATCCATAGATCGTGGTATTTTCTAAAGTCTATCTTCCAAGCATCTGCTTTTTGGTTAACATCAGGAGTAAACACTCTTAATTTGTCAGTCTTATTGATTGCAATTGGCACATTGAGAGGAGTGATAATCCAGTTAATGTCCTTTGCTTCAGCAGCTGCCTTAAGTCCACCTGCTTCTTGACCGCTTGTCTTACCATCTTGGATATCGTATAGAGTCTTAAGTCTTGCTGATGGAGCAATTCTAATTGGGCACTCATCAAGAGCCTTAACCTTAAAGTTTAAAGTACCTTGTTTAAAGTCTGCCACGTTGATAGACTTACCAATCTTTGTAGACCCTTCAATAAGAGCTCTAGTTATAGAAGACATTGTAAGTACTAGAGGCACGTCTTCTCCTACTATATCTTGTACCGCTCTTATATGTTCTCTAATTTTGTCTAATGCTTTGTCAGCGGTTAAAGCAAGTGCTTCAGTTTGTCCTGCTGCTTTTGCAATTGAAGCAATTTTTGAGTATCTGTAAGCATCAATTTCTGGGATAACTTGTTCAGTTTGGAAAACCTTAATTAAGTTAGCAGATGTTGCTACAAATCCAGTTTCGTCTACATCCATTGCATCTAGTTGGAAAGTTCTACCCCTATCTTGAGTCATCTTATAAGTATCAAACTTTAAAGTAACTCCACCTTGAACAAATCCGTTATCTCTATCATAATCAGCTAGTCCAACAGTTGACATTGTAGGGATTTTAACTTCATCTCCGCCATTATAAATAACTTGTCCTGCATTTGCTTCCATCCAACCTGATGTTAGACCTTGCACTGCGTGTTGATCTAACTGTTGCATCATTAGTTTTGAATATTCTAGTGTGTTAATTGCCATATTTTCATCCTTCCTTATTCATTAAATACATTTGCAATAGCTTCTTCCATTGGACTTACGCTACCACCATTACTATTAGGTGGAGTGTGAGCATTGAACCTATCATCTTCAGGCTTGCTTCCTTCATCACTTTTAAAAAGGTAAGGCTTAGCCTCTTTAAGACCTTCTATTTGCTCTTTAAGTCCACTTATACCATCTTCAGAAAACTTAAGACTATCTCTATCTATTAGCTTCATAAGTACATCTTCGTCTACTGTGTCATAGCCTCTTACTGCATCCTTTAAGGCAGTGTCATTCTTAAGCTTTTCATAAGCCTTTTCATGCTCTTTAGCAGTTGTCTTCCAAGTCTCTACTGACTGCTTGATTTCATCAATATTCATGTCTTTGTATGACTTGATTTCCTTGTTTGCTGTGTCTACCTGCTCTTTTAAAGTTTTGATTTCGTCATCTTTTGCAGTAGCCTTAGCTTTTTCAGCATTGATGTCCTTGCCATTTTCTTCCATAATCTTGTCGATTACTTCTTTTTCCAGTCCTAGACCTTCTAAAAATTCTCTCTTCATTCTTTCGTCTCCTTACGTTTTTTTTACGAGTGTTACAGTCTCACAGGTGGATAAGTTTTACGCCCTTCCAAGGCAATATAAAAGACGACCTTTTACAGTCGTCTTAAAGCCATATTTTCACGATTAACTTGCGATTAATCGTTGATAAATACATATTGTTTAATTGTTTTATTTAAGCTGCTCACGATTAAAGCGACCTTTCGACATAATCTCACAGCCTTCAATATAGAGCCCCTTCCTCTATTTCGGGCTCATAAGGTTTATTGTTTTCAATTGCATCTTTTACGAGTTTTACAATTTCCTCTTCATTCAAATCCCTAACAATAAATATTGGGAAGTTTTCTTTAAATTTCTCACTATATTCTAATAGTATTTTACCTGTTTTATCTGACATTTTTATTCACCCTCCAAAATTGATTTTAATATATCTTCAAAAATCTCGTATGACTTGGGTAGGTATTTTTTAATTGCCTCAAGTTGCCCTGGATTAGCCACGCTAGAATCAAACATTTCAGCGAAAGCTTCCGTAGATAAACTTCCAAGATAATTCCAATACCTTTTACCATGCCCAAATCCGCAGCATGTCTTAGCTCTAGTCGCCCCTTCGACTATATCAGAAAGGTCTGCTCTATTAATTTCAGGTATTTGAATTATTTCGTCACGCAAAGCTCTATAGGCATGGTCTTTTTTAAATCTGATTGGTTTACCAATCCACTTGCCATTTTTAACTTTAGTTTCAAGGTCAAGTGCACTAATATATTTATTTTTATATAGCCAGTCTATATTATTTATGTTTTCTTCAAGTTCTTTTTTCAACATTTCTGAAATTGAGTTAATTTTTTCGGTTATCTCACTTTTTATTGTCTTCCCGAAGATATTGTCTTTATATGTGTAGGAATAAGGTCTAAACTTATCTCCATCACCATATTTTACATTCGCTATATAGTCTATGTTATGCCCAAACTCGTGAAATACAGTTTGGTATGGTGCACTATAAAAGTCTCCTTTTGCTGACTCTGACACATCCAGTTCTATTCCTCCTTGTGTTGGACTGAAGCGTGGATGCACTTTTGCTTTTGCACTTGCTACTTTCAAATCGTTCTCATGCTTCACCCAAACATTTCTTTGTAACTCTGGAGCGTCCTTTAAAATATTTTGCATGTTAGTGTAGTGCTCTTCGCCTATTTTTTTGAATATTTCAGATTCTTTATTTATAGTTATCTCATTTTTATTATACCCATTATTAGGAATTAAATCAGCTTTGAAGTAAAATTGACCTTGCTCTTGTCTTACTTCTCTTATAACAAACTTCTGATTTCTAGCAAGTAAGACCTCTTTTTGTTCCATGTCAGCAATATCAAAGTCTTTTAAATCTATACCCTTAATTCCTTTTGGTACATTAAATTCAATAACGCAAGGCTTTGAGCTCCCAGTAAAGTCTTGGAAATCTAAGGCGATTTCTTTATCTTTTGTTGTAGATATAAAACCTTTGTCGACTATTTCTTTACCCTCAATGTTCTTTAAGTATTTATTTATCACCTCTTGTGCAGGTTTCGACTTGTTATTATATATATAGGCACTCTTTAAATCATCATACTCAGAATCACTTATATCGCCTATTATTGAGGATATATCTACTGATCTGTATAGAGTTTTTTCTTTTACTATTTGGCTTTGAGTTGCTTGGTCTAGTTTTTCCAAATATATTTTATCGTCTTCGCTGAGTGGATAGTCTGCTATTTCTCCTATGCCTCTAAGTTTGTTATTTATCCACATTCCATCTCCTGAAACATACTCTTCTATAGCTTCATTTGTTTCTGCTTCTGTATACTTAAGCTTTGGTTCTGTTGGATCAGGAGTATCTCCCTCTTGATTATTGTTTGGAAGTTTTTCAACATATTTCTTATGCCAATCTTCATAAGATAAATTTTCTACGACTTCACTCTTCCCATTGTCTGGATTTCGTGCCATTCTCCCTACATTTTTATCTAGTTGTCTTTCTAAGTCATCATTAAAAAAAGGTATTGTGTCAGTCCTGCAATTAGGATGGAAAGGCGGAGCAGTTATGCCAACTCTATAATCTTTTATATCGTAAGTCTTTCCGTCTTGACTCCTGCAGATGTCACTTGTCCTTAAGTCAAGAGTTGCTAAAATCTCATACTTCTTAACTCCAATTCTCTTATATGAGTCTTGAGTTGCCTTTGATGATATAGCTGCAGTTTCTGTGTAAACAAGTCTTGATGCTGCAGCCTTTGAAACATTAAATTGGCTTTCTATGTCCTTTATACTTTCTTTAGGGCTTGCACCACTTGCAATGTTTCTTGTTAGGTTATCCTTTAGGGAGTTTACAAGCTTATCTCCCCTATCCCAAATCCTTTGAGAAAATTCCCTGCCATCACTGGTCCAGGGATCCTTTAAAATTATATCTAGGTCTTCTTTGGATATTTTTCTAACACTGTCATAGCCAGTAATTTTTTGGAGTTCGTATAATTCTTTATAAAACCTACTTTGATAGGCTTTTCCAAGTTCGTCAAAGAGTCCACTTTCCTCTTTTGACATTAGACCCGCCACAGTCTTTTTAAGTTCTACTTCCATTGCTTGCAGCCTTGATATTCTAACCCTACGAGACACTATGTTAAGTTCCTTTTCTAACTCAGGGCTTATATTCCCTTGAGACTTTTTTATGAAACCCTCTAAGTCCATTTTAAAGAGATCTCGTTCCTTGTCATTTAATAGCTTCTTGGCCTCAAACAAAGAAATACCACCTGCTTCTTCTTGAAGTTTACTAAGGTGGTTATAAATCTTCTCATCAATGTTATTAACTTCTTGCTCGTAAAGCTTTCTTAATTCCCTTACATACTTGTCAGAATTTCTAAAAGTCTCTTTATTCAGCCTTTCTATCCTTGCTTCCCAGTAATTGGTCATGACCTTCACCGCCTAAGTTCTTATAGTCATCAAAGTATTCAAGAGACTTTTCTTTTTCCTTTTCAATCCTCTTCATTTCTTCAGATACATCTTCCACAAATGGATGTGCTGCAACTAAAGTTTCGTCAGAAATAATTCCTATAGAGTTTCTAATCATTTCAATTGTTGACTCGTCATTTACCATAATGCTTCTCTTAAACTTCACTTCTGCATCTGAGAAATCAATTCCAACAATATCAGCAACCCAAGAGAATAAGTATTCAAAAGATGCTGTAAATTCTAACTCCAAATCATTGGCATCTAATTCCATGTCAGAATACATTGCCTTTATATTTAAGGTATTAGGAGCATTACTTGTCCTGTCATTATCTAAGTACAAGCTTCTAGCATTATGAGCAATAGCTTTCTTTATAAGTTCTATAATTACCTTGTAGTTGTCAGAATTAACTGTAACTTGTAGAGTGTCAACTCCTCCGTCACTTCCATCAGCAGTCCTAACCTTAATTGCTGCATACTGTGCAAGCTTTTCTCTAAATTCCCCTAGGTCTTCACCCTCATAGTTCTTTAAAACTAATATTGAGTTCATAGGATTTTCAAACATGTTGTCAGCATAGTTAGAAAGTAAGAGGTTAAGAGCATCTTGTAAGCACCTAATCCTATCAAGTAGTGTTATCTCGTTAGGCTGTTTAAAGTAGACAAAAGGTAGTTTCTTGTAGCTATACAAGTTTCCTTCTTTTTCTAGGTATTGCTCATCTTTTAAGTAAGCAAGCTTGCCATCTTTGTAGTTAAAAACTTTGATCCCGTCTAACATGTAAACATAAACATAGTGCTTGACCTTTAACTCAGCAGCTTCAAATTCACTTTCGCTTACAACTCTAATAACTGCATCTAGACTTTCATGGTTATCATCTGCCCATTCAGGTATAACAGTCATTGGATCTAATCTCTTATACTTGATGTCTTTACCGTCAGTATAAAGGTACATCCACCCATATCCAGTGTTATAAGAGTCAATAGCTATCTTGTTTAAGGTCCTCATAAACCTGTTGTCAATAAATCCGTCTAAGAAGTCTATAGCTGCCTTGTTCTTGGAATTGATGTTAGGTCTTTTTGATAGGACATAGGACCTCTTTTGGTCTAAGGCCCTTGAATACTGGTTATCTTTTATAATTGTGTTTGGCAGGTTCTTAATTGTTATCAAATTCCCATTTTTACCAATTACTGCCCTCTTTTTGTCATCAATCGCTTGTTTATAGTTATAATAATCAATGCCAGTTTGCATCTTAGTCTTAGTTTCTTCAAAGCCTGAAAGCTTACTTTCAAGATACTTTACAAGCTCTTCATTGTTCAATAGTTCTAAATTCAATTCACACCTCCTAAAATCCTACAAGCGAGCCCCTCATATCTTCAGAAAGGCTGTACCTTGTTGCATCTATTGCGTGATTATCCTTATCTTCTAGTTTATTTTTTGGATTGCCATCTTTATCCACTGCATAATCTATATTCTCAAATTCCTTGGCAGTGTTAGGACACCTCTTAGGATCTATAATAATTTCCTCTAAGTCGTCAAGCCACTTTTCCCCATACTCAACACTTCCAGGTCTCTTATTTGCACCATATATCTTTAAGCCATATTCCCACATCTCGTCAATTGACTTAGGCTCTGCAGAATCGGCTATTATCTTTGTGTCATTCCACCCATTTTCTTTGATTTTCTGTGCTGCATTTCTATTAGATAGCTTGACTTGGTAAAGTTCGTCAAAGATAAATATCCTTCTTCTAGTTTTGTCATAATGTAACCTTACAAAGGCAAAGGGATCATTAGCATAACCCCAGTCAATGCCCTGTCTTATATTGTCAAAGTTTAAAAGTTCCTTCGTAGAAATTTCCCTAAATTCAAGGTTATCAAAGGGCACTACTCCTGAACCGATAGGCTCACCAAGATACTCCCACCTATACTTTAAAGGCTTAGTCTCTTTTATATGTTCTGCTTCTTCCCTAAAAGCCTTTGAGATAAATGGATTATCTAAGTAGCAAGAGTGATGTACAAAAGTATTTTGAGGTAAGAAGTTAGTTTCATACCTCTTATTGACCCATGACTGCTTTCTCTTCGGTGGATTGTAGGAGTAATAAAACTTATACTTTAGATCTCTGTCAAGTTCTCCACGCAGGATAGAGTTCTCAATCATTGAGACTTCATCTTCTGTCTTAAATTCTGCAAGCTCTTCAATCCATAATCTTGCAATAGGATATTTTGCCATCTTAATGGACTTAATCTTTGCAGGATCATCTGCACCCCTAAAAATAATTGCATTACCTCTTGGAGTATATGTAATTTTAAGTGGACTGATATTTAACTTGAAGTAGCCATTTAAATTTAATTGGTCAATTGCTTCTTTTATCTGTTCATAGCATGATTCTTGTAGGGTATTCCCCACCTTTCTCACACATAGGACAGTTATGGGATATTTAATAACATCCAGAATTATCTCCTGGGCAATAAAGGAAGACTTGCCCGAAGCACGACCACCCTTTAAGACATACTTGAGATAATCTTCATTCTTAATTATTTTATGGAGGTTTATGAAACTTTTTGTAAAGACTTCAGATAACTTAATCTGTGTCATCAACTATCACTACTTGATTAGACGCTTCAAGTTCAACCTTATCAGTCCACATACCAAATCTCTTGCCTAATAATTCTCCTGCCTTTATAGAGTCCTTATTCTGTGTAGGTAACTTAATAACCTCTGGCTTTTCTTCCATTCCTAAGAAGTTGCCATTATCGTCAAATCTAGGTTTCTTTACCATAACAACTTGATAGTCAATTTCTTCTCGTCTAAATTGCTTAGTAATACCTCTTAAAATCTCCCTTTGGTCAGCAATAAGTTCCTCGTCAAGTTCTTTCATCTTGCTTTCAATGTATTCCTTAACTTCTGGAGTACTAAAAAGACGGCTTGCTGCTGCAGCTGCCGTCTCTCTATTTTTAATATTTTTATAAAATTTTAAGTAACTTTCTGTCCTGTTGCCAGTGATAATAAAATCATCAGCAACTTGCTTTTGTTTAATTGTTAATGCCATTATTACCACCTTTCTTTGCATAATAAAAGAGACCTGCTTAGAGGCCTCTTGGGGAGCGTTAAAATTGATTGAAATCCTCATATTATGAACCCACTAACTATTACATTCTTTCATAATATATACTAACACACAAAAATCGGACAAAACGGACAATCTATAAATTGGGATATTCTGGCTTAAAATTACCTAAAATAAAATCATAATATGAATAATCTATTTGTTCTTTAAAGTTTACAAAAATTCCATTTTCATTACATTTTAGTTCTCCACAATAAGGTATATATAGTCCAAATTCTAAACAATTGTATAAATTTAAGACTAAAAATATCTTTTTTAGAAGATGATTATACTGATAAAAACAAAAATGATTAAACTCCATTTTTTGTGGAATATATTTTGATTTAAAAACAGAACAAATGCCGTTATTTGTGCCATGACAATACATGTTTTTAGAATTTTCATTTAAAATATGTTTTTTATATTTATAGAAGCTATCTTCATCAAGAATTTCTTTTCCCTCAAAATATGCCAATGTGTTCAGCATAGTTTTTATTGCAAATTTATCCAAGGCTTTGACATCTATAGTACAACTAAAATCAACTATAGGTTTCTCCTGAGTATTCTCAGAAATGTTATACCTAACAGATGATTTTGGATTTTTGAGTTTACTAAACACTTCTTTAACTTCACTTTGTTCAATACATTTTCCATAAATTACCTTATAATATTTTTTATTGAAATTTTTTATTTTTTGTCTGTTAGCGTGAGGATAATCATAATAAAAAATTATCTCATTATCCCCTATATCATAGTTCCTTTTTTCCATTTTAAGGTTATTTTCATCAATTTTTATTAGATTATTGAAAAAATCATTATATGTATCTTCATCTTTTATGTGTCCATGAATCCTTTCATTTTTCAAAAATTCATAATATTCAATACTTATACTGTTGATAACATAGGGTTTACCCTTGGACATATAAATAAAATTAGTACGCCCATAAACATCTTTTGTTTTTCCAATATTGCCAATAAATTTTTTGCTATCTGATATACTTCCCCTCTTACCTGGTCCTTCAAAGCTTCTCATCATTCCTATTAAACCTTCTCTAGAAACAGATAGTTCTATTTTCGAAAAATTGTTATTACATTCATCACAAACATAACCCAAGGGCAATTTTGACTTACCACCCAAGAAAGCCGATATAATATGTTCTTGATTTTTAGAGCTTGAAGAATCCTTCCCACAATACATACAATTCATTTTTATTCACCTCGAGCAATATATCTATCATGACTTTTTCTAGCATAACTCTCATTGCAGCTACCTAGTTTATTAGATATATATACCCAGCTTTTACAATGAATATATCTTAACTCAAATATTAATCTGATCCTTGAGTCTTCTATCCCTTCAATGAATTCCTCTATCTCAAGCCTAAGCTTCTTGCATCTTCTAATTCTGCGAGTGAGTCTTACCCTTATCTTCTCTATGTACTTATCATCTTCATAGCCTTTGATTTTAAGCTCATATTGGTTATAAGGAAAATCAGAAGCAGATGCAAGGACCTTGTCAGTTACTTCTTGCCTTTTTAAATTGTTAAGTCTATTCTCTAGTTCTTTGATTTCAAGACATAGGCATTTGTATTGCCCTAACTGCTCCTTAGTCATTATTTCCCCCTATAACAATAAATATAGCCTTCCCAAACTTCTATATAGTAGCCTCTTCTTTCATAATAATTTACAATTCTGATTCTATCCCTAAAAGTTTTATAAGGAATTAATAAGCACCTTTGCATTCATCATAAATCCTCAGATTTTATAAAGGTTCCATTGATTGTTTTTCCAGTTCTTATGGAAATTTTTTTATAAGCTTTGTTTAAGCAGTCAAACAAATCAATTCCAAGTTGCTCACAAAGAATAATTAGAGTAACAAAGATATCTCCCATTTCAAGCTTCATCCTATCTGTGTAGATTTCCTTTAGTTTCTCGTGGTCTATCCTCTCAACTTGGTCCATCTCAGCCTTAAACTCAAAGACCTCTTCTATAAATTTCATGAATTGCTTAGGAGCATTTTTCCTATGGAGCAAATCTCTATCCTTTGCCCATTTAATAATCTTTTTACTTAATTTTTCAAACATTATTCCACCTCAAAAAGTTTTTCAAATTCTTTAATGTTATCTTCGTCATAGGTTTCATTCCCTAAGTAGAAAATCCACCCATAGTTTTTCATAAGTCTCAAGCAAATCTCTTTTTCTGAAAATTCCTCACAGTTATCCAAATTCTTGGCTCTAATTGCTCTTATACTTGTAAAGTCATCTGCTCCTAAGTCGCATTGATACATATAAGGGCTATCGTAGTTAGCTTGTGCTTTTGCTCTACCTCTTGTTTCAGCCCATACAAGACTACTGCAGGTTTCTGGACTTTCTTCTGAACTCAATATCCACGCTCTCATTATTCCACCTCAATTTATTTATTATCTAAGTTGTAATCTTCAATTCTGTCAGCAACTTTAAAATAATCTTCTGTATCGTCTATTTTTGTAAATTTCTTTCTTAGTTTATTTACTTCTTCTATATATTTTTTTGTATTTTCAAATTTATCTTCATGACCTGAAAGAATCTTATAGACTTTCTTTAACCTTATTTCTTCATCAGCTAAAAGCCCATGAATTAAATTTAATTCAAAATCACTAAGTGCTATTGTCTTCATTCCTCCACCTCAATCAAATTCATATTCTGGCTCAATTTCTACTCCACAAAAAGGACACTTTATTTTTTCATATTTCCAATCAGAAAAGTCACTCCAAGATAAGCCTTGGTCATCTAAAAATTCTTCAAAGTCTTCAGAAACATCTGCTTTACAGTAAGGACAAGCAAATTCAACCTCAGTAGGTTTCTGAATTAAAGTAACAATGGTTTCTAACTTTTTCATTCTTCCACCTCATTTAATAATAGTGACAAAAGAAACAAATTCTTGGTATTCCATCTTTCCACTCAATAAAAGTACCTTCAGAGGTTTCTAATAAATATTGTTCACTGCTTTCATCTTCTGCAAGTACCCCATAAATTTCTTGTTCAGGGTTATATAACTTTAATTCTTCAATTAAATCTCCAACTTTCATTCTTCCACCTCTTTAATAAACTCAACACCGCCAAACATTGTCGGGAATTTTTCATCCCAATATTCCTTAGCTTTTTCTTCAGCTTCTTCCTTTGTTTCTGCTTCAATGTCGATTTCTTCATAGGCAGAAACTTCAAATCTATAAGTTTTCATTTTTTCTTTTCTCCTTTAAATTTTTCAATCCTAATTTCTATAATTTTATCTTTCTTTAAATAGACTCTAAATGTACCTGCAAGTTCATCTTCGCACTTAATATATTCATTGTTTAAGTTATATTTTTTCCAAAACTCTTCTTCATTTTTTACAAAAATAATTTTATATGAGGGTTCACAATATTCCTGCGTATTGTCTCCGTCTTGATATATCAAAATAACTTTAATCATTGTCGCTCCTATGCGTTAAAACATTAACATTTCTTAACATTTTCTAAATTTCACTAATTTCCAAATCAGGATATTTGTATTCAAAAATTTTCCTTTTGAGTTTGTAAACATCAGTCTTTAAGCCTTTCACATCTTCCACTACAAACTTCTTTCTCTCAAGGTCGTAGTAAGAGAAGTCAGCTATATACTCAATCTTCCTAACTGCCCTTCCGTTTTTAGAATAAGCCTCTTGTAGCAGAAAGTGAGGCTGCAGGCATAGATCTTTAATAACTCCTGCTTTCTCTAGAAGTCTTAATTCCCTATACCTCCTGCCCTCTTTCCTACTGTCAAAAGTCACTCCGTCAATAACAGTCTTAATTGCCCTGTATTTACTAGGTTTCTTATACATCTACATTAACTCCTAACTTCTCAAATCCCTCTTTCTGCTTTTTCATAGCAACATCTTCAAGCTCTTCAGCAGAAAAAGAGTCAGTAATTCCCTTAAAGTTATTGAATTTATTGGAACTAGGTCTCTTATAATCCCTATAATCGCCGTTACAAAGTTTTACAAGAAAAGAGTTATTAGCTTTGTTTAAGTTATGATTTTCACAAACCCACTTGCTCTTAGAAAGCTCTTCAATTAGCTTCTCAACATCAATGTTTGAATTGATTTTTGTGAGGAAGTTAGGGTATACAGGAATTTTAAGCAAAGAATTTAGCTTGGATATAAGCTTATTATTTATATCACCCTCTATACTTTTCTTTACTTTACTTTCCTTTACTTTACTTTGTGTACTTTTGCTAACAATAACCCCAGTTTCTGCTTCAGTAACTATAGTTTCTGTTACATTAACCCCAGTTTCTGTTACATTAACTAATAAATATTCATTTATTAAGTTGTCTCTCTTTCTTCTTTTTGTTATTTCAAAGAATCTTTTTTGTATTCCTTTAGAAGTTATAATTTTAAATTTCTCAAATAATTCATTAGAAAATAGATCTATTTGCAAGCACTTTTTTAAAACTTCTTTTACATACACTTCCTTAGCCCCAACTTCGTCAGCAACTAAAAAGCATATATCTTCATCCCACTTCATGAAATACCCTTCATCTTTGTAAATATTTCCGAGCAGCAGTATAATTATCGCAATACTATTTGGCCCACAAGATTTCATAATTTTTCTAATTTTAATATCATTCATGAAATCCACATCTAAAGGATAATACTCTATCCCTCTACTTAAAGGTCTTGCCATGTTAAAAACTCCTTTCAAGTTGCTAGCCCCGACATAAGTCAGCAGCTAGCACCCAAATTTTGTTTGTTTTTATTAGGATTAACCTTCAAAAGGAGTACCCTTTAAAAAATCTTCCTCTTCTTCAACTTCTTCAACAACTTCTGCATCTTCAATGATTTCATCTTCTTCTGTCTTAGATAGACTTAAAAGCTTTGTAATATCTTCACAGATACCATCAAAATCATCTTTTTTTATATTCCTAGTACTTTCATATCCGTACTTACTTAAAACTGCCTTAACAACCTCTGCCTTTCCGTCAGCTAGGTCAAATATTTTCTTTCTGTCGCAATTTCCAATAAATTCATCTTTATTTTCTAAAACAATGGTATCTTCAATTGATGGATCACTTCCCATTTCTTCAGCTGCGTAAAGTTGTGATAAATCATCAGGAAAGGCCTCTCTTAAAGCTTGCACCAGTGCAACCTTCCTTATCATAATTGCAGGCATGTTCTTCCATGTTGCAGTTCCCTTATTAAATTCAGTTAGTGCTACTGTGTGGTCAAATGGAACATCCCAATCCTTAATATAAATTGATGCCCAACCACCTACTAAGTTTTCTTGGCCCTTTAGGTAGAAAGTACCTTCTCTTTTTTCAATTTCTTTTTCACTTTGGACTATAATCCCTGCCTTAAATCCTCTAAAGCTTTCATTTGCCCTTGCCCTCTTTAGAAAGACATCCTTGCTAGTTATAATATTTGCATCATTGCCAAACTTGATAAGGTAGGCTTCCCTTAAAAAGGGATTTAACTTTTGAGCCTTACAAAGTTCCAAGAATAGTTTAAATTCTTTATCTGTAACCTTTTCAGCATCTCCAGTAACCAAAAAATTCTTAACATCACTTTGAGTAAGTTGTATTTCTTGGCCACCTGCTTCGTACTTAACCATTAATTCATTATTCATAATTACTCCCCTTAATATTTAACATTGAAGTTTCTGAATTCAGTAATTGTAATACCTTCAACAACTTCTCCATTGCCATCAACTACAATATTATCTGCTACTAAATTCAAATCTTCCTTTAACTTAGTCTTATCAATGGACTTCTTAACCTTGATGTAGTCCTCTAAGTGCTTATCTTCCAAGTCTTTTAAAAGGACTTCCTCGTCATAATTCCACTTCTTTTGAACCTTGCCATAAGATGCAGAACCTTTTGCAGTCTTTAACTTAAAGTCCTTATCTTCTTCCAGTCTTTTATCTGTATAGATCCTTAAAAGTCCTTCGAAGTATGCAATATCATCTGCAGCTTTCTTTTCTTCAGCCTCAATATATTCCTTATACTTCTTAATCTCTTCTTCAGCATAGGCCTTTCTTTCCTCAAGATTTGACTTGATGCCCTTAAGTCTTTCAAAGCACCAGTCAGCACCTGAAAGAGAATTAATTTCAAAGACTTCCCTTTTCTCTTCAACTTCTTCTACATCTTTAATTTCATCAATCAATTTTAAATTTTCCATAAGATCTCCTTTATGCCACTGCAATTTCTTTATTGTCTTCAGTAATTCTCTTAACCTTGATATTGCTTACTTCCTGCGTTCCGTTTATGTTAAAATTATTTAGTATCTTATCAACTGTGTAGCAGTAACCATTTTGTGTAAGCTCATCAACAGTATGAGTTTCAAGTAACATGTCTAAAATCTCTTTATTAGTAAAATCAAGTTCAAATTCTATTTTAAATTTCATAATTTCCCCCTTATTTGTGGTATAATAAAGGCAAATAAAATATTTCTTTATAATTTATTTAGTCCTGTTGTTTAGTCGCTGCAGGGCTTTTTTCATTTGCCTTTTCTTCTAAATTTCCAAATTGTTTACTGACTATCCAACCTTTTGTGACTACAGACCTATTAAAATCTCTTTTATTTTTATGAACATTTGAACAAGCAAATCCACAAATTTCAGATAATTCTTTTAAGGTCTTTGTTTCTACCTTAGCCCCAGTTTCAATATTTACTGCAATCCAAGATTCTAATAAATCGTATGTTAATCTTTGTAACTCTAAGGCCTTTGCCATAGTCATCAAGCTGTCGCCGGTTAAGTTTCTCCCGAGCAAATGACAACCAATATTGCTTGGTAACATTAATATGTTATCTACTGCCAAATTATCTTTGTTTCCATCAATAAAGAATCTGGTTTCAGCATCTTTCCCTTTTTGATTAATAGTTTTAAATCCAAATCTTCTTCCCCAAAGCTTAATACTTGAATAAGATAAATCTAGACCTAATCTATCTTTTATAATTGTCATAAGTTCAATCTTGGTCACTTTGCCAGAATAATCGTTCATTATTTTTTTAATATCTGACTTTTTAACTCCATTTATATAATCATCTGCGTAGATTCCATTTTCTCTTAATATTTTTGATACTCGGGTACTTCCCATATCTAATCTTCTTGCCATTTCTCGTCCTGAAAGTTTATTAAAGTTCTTAAGAATAAACTCTTTTCTATCCTCTGGACTAACAAAAACTAAGCTATATAATTTCGGTTTTAACATTTTGTTTTTCAGCCCTAATTATTACTTGAGCATTGTTTATTATTTGCTTAGCCATATTAGAAATAGCATTTGCCTTATCAATGTCAAAAGCATTCTTTTCAGTGTCATCTGCTAATTTTTCTATTTCCTTACCTAATAATTCATGTAAATCTGTTAATTTCATTTTTCCACCTCAACCTACTAAAAACTTAAAAAATCCGTCTATAATTTTTGTGCCTGCATACAAGAGATAACAAATTAACTTAACACTAAAAGTGAAAGTCCAATATGCAAGCATAACGAGAATTAAAATTCCTAAAAATCTTCTTATTCCAACTGGTATCTTGTACCAACTAACACTTAAAGCTTTCATCTTAACCTCCTAAATAACTTTCAACATTTCCTACATAATCTTCCAACTTCTTTTTAAAAATAATGTAAGAGTACTGCTTCTCATTGAGGATTGCAGCTCCAAAGGGTAAAACCCCTTGCTGCAACCCAAGCCTTATAGTTTGCTCAGGCTTTCCAAGAATTTTAGCGGCCTCTTTTATAGTTAAAGTAAGATCATTTAACATAAGAAAACTCCTTTCTCTAAGCCTTGTTATTTGCTAACCGTGAACTTTGTTGGTAAAAAAATATCATCTTTATTTATATTCAATATTTGTGCTATATTATCCACTGTTTCTGCAGGAACATTTCTTTTCCCTGTTTCATACTGACAGTAAGTAGATACAGCGATTCCAAGGATGTCAGCCATATCTTTTTGAGACATTCTTCTTTCATCTCTTATTTCTGCTAATGTTTTTTTCACTAAACCACCTCCAAACAGTTTGCTCTATGTGAACTTTGATTTAATTATATATTCACAATTAGCAAAAGTCAATACTTATTTTCACTTTTTGTGAAATAATATTTTCATTTTGCAAATTATACTATATAATATTCACAAAGAGTGAAAGAGGTGTGACAAATGGCTGCTACTTTAGGTAATAAAATAAAATATTTAAGAGAGAAAAATAATCTATCTCAAAAGGAATTAGCTAAGATATTAAACATTGCAAACTCTACACTATCTCAATATGAAAGTGATGTTAGAGTTCCCAGTGATGATATAAAAATTCTTATAGCAGATTATTTTAATGTTTCTCTCGATTACCTTCTTGGAAGACCTAATAAATATAATGTTTCTAAAGAAAACTCTAAAGTTTCAGAATTAGAAGAAGAATTTCCAGAGGGGATTTCTGTGCTTTATAGAGCCAACCAAAACCTCACACCAGAGCAAAAAGAAGTCATGCTAAGAATGATAAAAGCAACTTTTTTTGAAGATGATGAAAAATAAATTTTAATAAGTTTAGAAATATATAAGGGAGAAAATCCCTATATATTTTTTATCTAAAAAAGAACTAAGGTTTGTAATATGAATAATTTAAACTATAACATACGCTATGCAGTTAGCATGGCACACTGTGTTCACAAGAAAATTACATATGAAGAACAGTTACTACCTATAAATGTGGAAGATATTATTAAATATAGAAAAGATATTAAGATAAAAAAAGAAGATCTCTTAGGTTTAGATGGTTATAGTATCTATAATGCCAAGACAAAAAGATATCTTATAGCACTTGATGATGTAAATTATGACTTATCCCGTCAAAGATTTACCTTGGCCCACGAGTTAGGTCACATCTTCCTGCAGCATCACACAAAGTATAAATATCTAAGTGATTATGTAAAAGAAAAATCTGCAGATGCCTTTGCAGGAGAACTCTTAATGCCTAGAGAAATTATGTATAAGACTGCAAAATTCCCGCCAAATTATGTCCTGGACTTATATGGAGTTAGCTACAGTGCTTACGAGCAAAGAAAGAGGTTTTTAGATGAGATGGAGAATTTCAGCAGAATAATAGAAGAAAATAAAGTAATGTCAATAAATGATGTTATTCAGTACTCAAAACACTCTCTGATTTTAAAGAATTCTTGTTAGAAAGGAGTCAAAATGAACAGATACACAATATTAAAAGTCCTATGCTTCATATTCTCTTTATTATTTGCAATTAGTTTTTTAGTAACAGCTAAAGCAGCTACTCAATTTGCACAATATGTTATCGGAACAATGATCTTTTTGGTACCCTCCATTTTATTGATAAAAATTGGTCTATGGGCATCTAAAAAAGAGAAAGATAAGAAACTAAAAGTTGATCCCGATTATTATAATAAGAAAGCTGAATTAAAAGAAGCTAAAGCTATGGAGAATATAAATAAAATAAAATCAGGCACTGATACTCCATATAAAAATAATAACCTTCCAGAAACATATACGAAAAAATCTCCAGAAAAAGAAACGGATAGATCTTATAATCCAAAATTTCATCGAACAGAAAGTGAGAAAGAACTAGACTTTAATTTCTTCTTTAAATATAAGAATGAAATAGAAAAATACGAAAATTTAATTTACGCTTTTATGGAGAGTAATTTTATAGAAGACACAGTAAAAAGTATTTTAGCATTCGACGACTTCAAAAAGTTCTGTTTTTCAAAAGGCAAAGGTGGAAAACTGTATTTCGAAGACTCTTGGTTAAATTGTCATAATAGTAATAATGCTCGTTTTTCTTATAGAGATCGTATTGTTGAGAATTTAGATAATATCTATGAGTATTGCTTAGAATTACCAACCGCTAATTTATATGATTATCTTTGCTTTGAGTCATTAAAAGTTGATGAATTAAAGAACTTATTAAGAGAAAACAACTTAAAATTATCGGGTAAGAAAACTGAATTAATTGATAGATTAATTACAAATAATATTAACCCAACCATCGATTCTATAACAAAAAGTAATTTAGATCTTAAGGAAGATATAATAAGAAAAAATTTAGACTATATAACAGATAATAAAGAATTGATAAATTTATTGCTTGATGAAGACTTAATATGAGTGAGAAAAAAAAGAATAAAATGAATAAAAAATCCCCTATTCTACTGCCATAGAATAAGGGAAGGCTATGAGATTACCGCTATAACCTAAAATAATTATATCACATAGCCTAGTTAATAACTAGGAGGAAGATTATGAGATTACCCAATGGCTATGGAAGTGTATATAAACTTTCTGGCAATAGAAGAAAACCATGGAGGATATTAGCTCCTGCCGATAAGTTCGGCAACCAAAAGACAGTGGGATATGCAAAAACAAAATCAGAGGGCCTTACTATGCTATCTGATTACAATCAAAGTGAACCTCAAGACAGTAAACCACCACTATCAGAAATATTTGAAAGCTTTATGATCACAAAAAGACATAAAGCACAAAAAACACAAGATATGTACTATACAACTTGGAATTACTTTGAAGACTTAGAAGATGAGCCCATAGACACAATCAAGTCAAGACACATACAAGATATAGTTGATAATCTTTTAGACGAAGGTAAAAGCTACTCTTCAGTCCACAAAGTAAAAGTATTAGCTTCACAACTATATAAAATAGCCATGCAAGATGACTTAATAAGCAAAAATTATGCTCAATTTATCATTTTACCTGACAAACCAAAACCTAACAATGCAACTTTTAGTGAATTTGAAATAAATAAACTATTTGAAAGTGCAAAGAATAATTACTGGGCAAAAGTAATGGTAGTAATGATTTATACTTGTATGAGACCAAGTGAACTATTAAATGTCACAAAATTTAATGTACATCTTGACGAAAACTACATCATAGCAGGTGGAAAAACAGAAGCAGGAACAGATAGATACATTCCAATCTACTACAAAATTAAGCCTTTCATAAAACAACTTATGGCAACACAAGGATCAGAATATTTAGTGTCTATGGAAGGAAAAAAAGTAAGTTACAGATATTACTTAGATAGGCACTATGAAGTAATAGAAGAATTAGGACTTCAAAAACTAACCCCTCACAAATGTAGGAAGACTGGAGCAACAGAATTTCAAAAAATGGGAATGGATATGGTCACTTTACAAAAAATTATGGGACACGAAGATTTTAAAACAACAGAAAAATATTATATAGGAGATCTAACAGAAGCACTTCAAAAAGAAATGCAACAACTAGCAAAATAATTTGTGCGTTATTTGTGCGTTATTTGTGCGTTATCTATAAAAATTCAAGCGAATTCAGGCGAATTCTTGATATTTTAGAAAGCAAATAAAAAAGCTTGTAACCATTGAGATTACAAGCTTTTAAGTGGTGCACCTTTACGGACTCGAACCGTAGGCCCACTGATTAAGAGTCAGTTGCTCTACCAACTGAGCTAAAGGTGCATGAGTATTAACTTGTGTGTACCATCAGTACAACAAAAATAATTATAATTAAAAAAAACACTCCTGTCAAGTGTTTTTTTTAATTATTTTCTAAACATTCTATAGTCAGCTTGCTCTTCAAACATCTCGTAAATTACTTCAATTGTTCTCTCGCTAGCCTTCCTAGCTTCTTTAGGTTTTTTCTCTTCGATTAATTTATAAATTTTTTGCAAGTTGTCGTAGTGTCTCTTGTAATTTTTCTTGTCTCTGAAAATAAAATTACCAAACCTGTAAAGTCTCTTATTGACCATAGTCATTACCTCAATAAGAATTTCATTGTTAAGTGACCTTACAAGGGCCATGTTCCATTCAATAATAAGATTTTGAGCAAGTTCTTCTTCACCATTTTCAATGGCGATCCTAAGATCTTCGTTGACTTCTTCGAAGTACTTTGTTTTATCTGTCAATCCCTTCTCTGCTAAAAGTTCAACACAAAGAGGTTCTAAAGATTTTCTAACTATATAAAGATTCTTGGCTTCCTTGACAGAAATTTTTGAAACAATATAAGATTTTCTTGGAAAACTTGTAACAAGACCATCCTTCTCCAACTTTTTCAAGGCTTCTCTTACTGGTGTCCTAGAAACGTCGAGTTTAGAAGCGATTTCCATCTCAATAAGCTTATCCCCTGGAAGTAATTTGTTCTTCAATATTTTTTCTTTTAAATCCCTATAGACCATATTGCTAAGAGACTTTTTATTAGCTTTTACATCCAAAAATCTCACCTCCTACATCCTAAAAATGTTTTCCTTCAGTCTAGGAAATTTTCTTTTTTCATTATACCATAAAGTTGGTAGTTTGCTATACGTTTATTTTCAATATTTCATGCTTTTCCAAATGTTTATACCTTGCCATTTCGGGTAACATAATTGTAGGCAAAATTAAAACACACTTTAATTGGAGGAATATAATGAATAAGAAAATTTTAATGACAACACTTGGACTAGGACTTGCACTAACACTTACTGCTTGTGGTCCAAAGAATGAAAAAGCAGATAATCCTAATGCAAAAAATAATGCAGCTGTTGAAGCAAACGCAAATAAAAATGCAAACAAGAAGGCTGCTGACGCTCAAACAAAGGAAGAAACAGCTATTAATAAGGGTGCAGTTGCAAACTTAGATAGAGGAATAGCTTTTGACGGTTTCAAAAAACTTCATGCTGACGCAAAGGTTGAATCTTTCCAACTTGAAGTTGAAAACGGAAAAGCTTACTACAAGGTTAGCGGCTACGACGCTGAAAAAGAATACGAAGTTACAGTGGACGCAGTGACTGGTGACATTGTGAAGGATGAGTTCGAAGCAGAAAACACTTCAGCTAAGACAGCTGACATTCAATTAAATATGATTGAAGCAGTTGACAAGTATATGGACGAAGCTTTAAAGGAAGCTGGACAAGGCTTTGAAGCTGGAGAATACGAAGTTGAATTCGAAGACGGCAAGTATGTAGTAACAGTTGAAGTCGTTAACGGAACTAAAGATATCTCTTACACTTACGACTATGAAACAGGTAAGCTTATAGAAAAAGATATGTAAGATAAGTTTTAAATTTTAAAGAGGGCTCGTCCCTCTTTTTTTTGTTGAATTTTTTTATTAGCAAGTATATTTGTTAAGTCTCTTTAATTTTATTTTCTAACCATTAATGAGTTTGTACTTTTTAAAATTTATTTCAAATTTCTTTTGACTTAAAACTTTTATCTTTCAATGGGACATAAAAAACTACCCTCTCTAATGAAAGGGTAGTTAGATCTTATTTTAAATTTTTATATCTCTGTAAGGCATCTTTGTAAGCAGAGATTATTGCCTTAGTAGAAGAAGCATTGTATCTTCTTTGGATTTCGTCGGTGATTATCTCCTGGTCCTTGATGTTTTTGCCAGCAAAAATATCCTTTATAAACTTCCGAGTTAGTTCAAGGGTTGCATTGCTGTCGGAATCAATAATTTTCCCATCTTCATCCACTTCGAAGGCCAAGTAAAAGACTCCATAAATTTTTGTGATGGCATTGTCTGAACTTGTCCTAGCTTCTCCTGTGAGATATAAAGTATTCTTCATCTTATTCTCCAATTTCCTTATAGATTTTTAGAGAAATCTCTCCTATAATCTCTTTTGCAAGGACATTGGACTCTGCTTGGTTTACTAAAACAACTAGGATGTAATTTTTATTTTTTGTAAAAAATATTCCACCGTCGTTTTCCAAATTATCCAAGTCGCCACTCTTATTTGCAATTTTTAAATCTTCTGGAAGGTATCTTTGAAGCCTATCTCTCTCCTGCTGCCTCAAAAGAATATCAAGAGCAAGCTCAGAGTAGTCTTCATTAATAAAATTCTTCTCATAAATCATTTTTAAAAGTTTTAAAATTTCATTTGAAGAAGTGAAGTTGTCTAGGCCCCTTTCCTTTGCAAGAGAATCCATCATCTTCCTCTGAAGAATTGTCTTCTCAAGTCCAAGTTCATGACCAATTTTATTTATTTCTTCTCTTCCAAGAAGATCTATTAAAATATTTGTGGCTGTGTTGTCACTTACAATTATCATAAGAGTCAAGAGCTCTCTTATAGAAAATTTGTGGTTCCTATAAAGTTCCTTTAATATCCCTGATCCATCAACTCTTTCATAATCATCAAGACCTATGGTGTCTTCAAGATTAAGTTTTCCCTTAGCACATTCATCAAAGGCCTTTAACAAGATTAAAAGCTTTATCATACTTGCTGAAGGAACTTGTTTGTCTCCATTTATGGAAAATCCTTCTCCAAGGTCTAAGTCGTAAAAGGATACAGAAATATTTGCAGAACTCTCTTCAACTATATTTTCTATTTTATTTTGTAATCCCTTATAGTTTATCATATGAATACTTTCTTTTCTATTATCTCTAGCTCAATAGCTTGAGGATTTGTCCCATTCCAATACCAAAGAAGTTACCAACTGCTGCTCCTAATACTCCCATTAGGACTCCTATACCTGCATAGGATGCGTCATAAGCAGAGGCTACTATTGGCGCTGATGCTGATCCACCTATGTTTGCAAGGGATGCTGTTGATACCATGCAAAGATCCCAGTGGAAGATTTTTGATAGTAGGTACATTAAGACTACGTGTACTACTAGGATAAATACTCCATATACTACCCACATTGGTGCAGAGATTAGGTCTACTACTGATGCTGTTGATGCTAGTAGGGACACTACTGCGTATAGGTATACGTTGGATAGTTCTTCTACTGCTGGAAGTTTACCAATTTTTGTTAATGCACAGATTAGTCCAAGTACTGTTACAAATAGGGTTGTTATTGTTCCCTTATCAAATACTGCTAAGCCTGCGTTTGTTAATGTTTCTGATAGTTTTGCTCCGACAAATTGTGATAATGCTGATACTATTAGTGATAGACCAATTAGGAATATCCAATCTGCTGAGTCTGCACTTCTTTTTTCTTTTGCAACTTCTGCTGCTGCAGCGTCTGCTACTGCTTGAAGTTTTGATGTGTCTGCTTTTGTTGCCTTGTTCCACTTTGGTGCGTATCTTACTGCTAGTAATAGTAGGGCTATCCATAGTGAGTAACATACTGTGTCAAGTGCTAGGGCACATGAGTAAGCTCCTGCATCTACTGGTAGGGCTGCTTGCATTGCTGCCATGTTGGCTGATCCTCCAACCCATGATGCGAATAGGGCTGCCACTGCTGCCCATGTGTCTGTTCCTAGGGCATGTTTGAATATTGGATATCCTATTAGGAAGCCTATGAATAGTGTTAGTGAACATCCTAGGAAGATTGCTACCATTCTTCCACCAAGTTTTGCAAGTTTTTTAAAGTCACAACGTAGTAACATTACAAAGATCATTGCGTATAGTAGGTTGTTCTTTAGGGCTGAGTATGTGTCTGAGCATGCATCTGATGCGTATAAACCCATTGTACAGAATACCATGTTTAATACATATATGAATACTAGTGGTGGTACTACATTAAATATTTTCCATTTTGTGTATTTTTCTAGGGCAAGTAGTGCTCCTGCTATAAACATTAAGAATGCTATATAAGTAAATCCATTTGTGATAACCATAATTTACTCCTTTCTTTTTATTATTTTTACTTTTTATTTTTATGATTTCTCTTTATATGTCTAGGTATTTTATTCCTCTTACTGATTTTATTCCTAGTCCATAGTCATCATTTACAGTAATTTCTTTTTCATTGAAGACTGCTCCGCCTTCTATTGGGTCTTCAGAACATAGGACCGGTCCATCTAGGTCTATCTTTGTGATGATTTGTTTTGCACATGCTAGGTGGACTGCTGCGTTTACTGATATTTTTGCTTCTAGCATGCAACCTATCATGCATTCTACTCCACATAGCTCTGCCATGCTTGTTATCTTTAGAGCATTGTAAAGGCCGCCGCACTTCATTAGTTTTATGTTGATTAGGTCTGCTGCCTTCATGTTTAGGATTGTCATGGCGTCTTCTGCTGAGAATACACTTTCGTCTGCAAGGACTGGGACTATTGAATGGTCTGTTACATATTTTAGGCCTTCATAGTCGTGAGCTTTTACTGGTTGTTCTACTAATTCTATGTCAAGTAGTTTTTCTTGCATGGAGTCTAAGATTCTCACTGCTTCTTTTGGTGTCCAAGCTTGGTTGGCGTCGATTCTTATTCTTACGTCTGGTCCCACTGCTTTTCTTATGGCATCTAGTCTTGCTACGTCTAAGCTAGGATCTATTCCTACTTTTACTTTTAAGGTGTCGTATTTTCTTTTTATTGCGTCTATGGCATCTCTTGCCATTTCTTCTGGATCGTTTACAGATATTGTTATGTCTGTAGTGATCTTCTTCCTTGAGCCTCCCATTAGTTTGTGGACAGGAATTTTATGTAGCTGACCGTATAAGTCCCAAAGGGCCATGTCGCATGCTGCTTTTGCACTTGTGTTTTTAACTATGCAAGAGTTTAGAGCCATCATTAGATTTTCGAAATCATCTACGTCTCTACCAAGAATTGTTTTTATTATGTGGTCTTTGAAGGCTCCTATGATTGAGTATTGTGTCTCTCCTGTTACTGCTCCTGTTGGTGGTGCTTCACCATAACCAATATGACCTGTGTCGGTATGGATCTCCACTATTATGTCTTCTACGCTGTTAACGGACCTCAAGGCTGTCTTGAAGGGCACCCTCAAGGGAACAGATAAAATTCCTAATTTTACATCTGTAATTTTCATTTTTTACCTCCTTCTCCTAACTTCAAATAACAAAACTAAAAAACAATATAAAAAAACCCAGCAAAATAAAAAGTATTTATTTACTGGGTCTCATAAAGCTTTTTGATCTACTGTAATAGCTCATGCAAAATGAAGCAGTTAATATATATTTGTGAAAACATTTTACTATCATTCGCAAATTTTGTCAATATGATAACGCGTTGAAGTTTGAAAAATTTAAATTTTTTTTGTATAAGATTTTTAATTTTTTAATATGTCCTAAGACTTTATAATCAATCGAAATTTAATTTTTAATTTGTCTTTAAGCTTATTAATCAATCGCCCTTTATTTTTTTATCTGTCTTAAGACTTATTAATCAATGCCTCTTTATTTTTTTAATTTATCTTAATACTTATTAAACAATAGAACTTTCATATTCTTATAAAGACAAATAAAAAAACTCTGGCATCTCTACCAGAGTTTATATTAAATCTTATTCAAATTTTCCGTGACAGTTTTTATATTTTTTTCCACTTCCGCATGGACATGGATCATTTCTTCCAACCTTTTTTTCTTTTCTAACGAAAGGTTTTTGTTTTCCGTCATCAGGATTTACAGTTTCAACTTCCTTTGCCACTCTAACTCTTTGTACTCTTTCAGGGTTAACTACGTGGTAAAGCATCTTAACTGTGTCTTCTTTTATTGACTCGTTCATTGCTTCGAACATGTCAAAGCCTTCTTCTGCGTAGGCTCTTACTGGGTCAGTTTGACCAACTGCACGAAGTCCAATTCCCTTTCTTAGTTGATCCATTGCATCGATGTGGTCCATCCACTTTTGGTCAACATTTTGAAGAAGGGCAACTCTTTCGATTTCTCTGAATTTTTCTTCGCCAAATTCTTCTTCTTTTTCAAGGTATTTTGCATCAGCAAGTTCTTTGAAGTATGCCTTTAATGAATCCACTGTAGGATTTTCAAGCTTCTTTAAGAAGTCTTCTTCGAAGTCAAAAGTAGTTACACCAAAGTTTCTTATTGATTCAAAGTCAAGATAGTTCTTGTTGTTGTCATCTAGCTTGTTGTAGAAGTCAATTGTCTTGTCGATTACATCATTTCTCATTGCTATGATGTCGTCTCTTAGGTTTTCGCCTTCAAGAACTCTTCTTCTTTCTGCATAGATTACTTCCCTTTGCTTATTCATAACGTCGTCATATTTTAGGACGTTCTTACGAATACTAAAGTTGTTACCTTCTACTTTTCTTTGAGCTGACTCGATTAGTCTTGTAAGAATTTTGTGTTCAATTGGTTCATCTTCTGCTGGATCAAGTTTAAGCATTGTATCCTTGAATCTGTCCCCAGCGAATAGTCTGATTAAGTCATCATCAGCTGAGATGTAGAATCTTGAAGAACCTGGGTCTCCTTGACGACCTGAACGACCACGTAATTGGTTGTCGATACGTCTTGACTCATGTCTTTCTGTACCAATGATTCTAAGTCCGCCAACTTTTTTAACTTCTTCAGCTTCCTTGTCAGTTTCAACTTTAAACTTTTTAACAAGAGCTTGATAGTCTTCTCTTGCCTTTATGATTTCTGGATCATCAGTCTTGAAGTATGAATCTGCGTATTCAAGCATTTCTTCTTCCATGCCTTGTTTCTTAAGTTCTTTCTTTGCAAGATATTCTGGGTTACCACCAAGTACAATGTCGGTACCACGACCAGCCATGTTTGTGGCAATAGTAACTTGACCAAAACGACCTGCTTGAGCAACTATTTCAGACTCTTGTTCGTGATTTTTGGCGTTTAAGACGTTGTGCTTAATGCCTGCACGTTTTAAATATTTAGAAAGTGCTTCAGACTTGTCAATTGATACAGTACCAACTAGGACTGGTTGTCCCTTTTCATGTGCTTCAGCAATTTCTCTTGTAACTGCCTTGAACTTTGCATCTTCATTTATATAGATGTGGTCATTGTCGTCTTCCCTTTGTACAGGTTTATTTGTTGGGATTTCAACAACGTCAATATTATAAATATCTCTAAATTCGCCTTCTTCTGTCATGGCAGTACCTGTCATACCAGAAAGCTTGTCATACATTCTGAAGTAGTTTTGGAAGGTAATTGTTGCAAGAGTTTTAGATTCAGCTCTTACTTCTAGTCCTTCTTTTGCTTCAATAGCTTGGTGTAGACCTTCAGAGTATCTTCTACCGTACATTAGACGGCCTGTAAATTCATCAACAATAATAACTTCGCCATCTTTTACAACATAGTCAATGTCTCTGTGCATTGTACCTGCTGCCTTAAGAGCTTGGTTAATGTGGTGAGATAATTCCATATTTGCTGCATCAGATAAGTTTTCAATGCCAAAATATTTTTCAGCCTTAGTAATACCCTTATCAGTAAGAGTTGCAGTCTTATCTTTTTCATCTATTACATAGTCAACAGTTTCTTCTTCGAATTCCCTGTTAAATCTTTCAAGATCAATTTCATCTTGAGACTTAATTCTGTGGCTAAGAGTGTTAACAAAATCTCTTGCTCTAACATATAAGTCAATAGATTCATCCCCTTGACCAGAAATAATAAGAGGTGTTCTCGCTTCATCAATTAAGATAGAGTCAACTTCGTCGACTATACAGAAGTGAAGTCCTCTTTGAACCATTTCTTCCTTATATATAACCATGTTATCTCTTAGGTAGTCGAAACCAAATTCGTTGTTAGTACCATAGGTGATATCAGAATTGTAAGCAGCTTGTCTTTCCTCTTGATCCATGTCGTGGATAATACATCCAACACTAAGACCTAGGAATTCATAAACCTTACCCATCCAGTCCCTATCACGACTAGCCAAGTAGTCGTTGACAGTAACAACATGAGTACCCTTACCTTCAAGGGCATTTAAGTAAGCTGGTAGTGTAGCAACAAGTGTCTTACCTTCACCAGTTTTCATTTCTGCGATTCTACCTTGGTGAAGAATAATACCACCAATAACTTGAACCCTAAAATGCTTCATGCCTAGGACTCTCCAAGCAGCTTCTCTTACAACAGCAAAAGCTTCTGGAAGTAAGTCATCAGTTGTTTCACCATTCTTAATTCTATTTTTAAATTCTTCAGTTTTTTCTTTAAGCTCATTATCAGAAAGTTTTTCCATCTCGCCTTCGAGACTCATAACTTTATTAACTAGGGGCTCGATCTTTTTCAGTTCCCTATCGCTGTAGGTACCAAAAATCTTTTCCATTAAACCCATTTTACCACTCCTTTTACCTGACGTATTATTCTATCATTAAATGGCATATTTTACAATAAAAATCCCGTTCAATATATCTCTATAAATTATATTGTTACTATTATTTAATGTCAATATAAATAGGCTAATTACTTAATTTAAATCAAATCCCTTCAGCTGAAACTATACAAAATTAAAAATTTATTATAAAATGGACTAAATGAAGAGGAGGTTAATATGATACTAGTAGTTGACTTTGGCGGCCAATACAACCAGTTAATAGCAAGACGAATAAGAGATCTTAACATTTACTGCGAAGTTGTACCCTACAACAAGGCCTTAAAAGAATTAGAAAATAGAAACAATGTAGAAGGAATAATATTTACAGGTGGACCTAACTCAGTCTATGAAGAAGGCGCACCACAAATAGAAAAAGAAATCTTCGACAAGGGCATACCAGTACTTGGACTTTGCTACGGAATGCAAATCATGGCACACACACTTGGTGGCGAAGTAATAAAAGCACCAAATGAAAGAGAATTTGGAAAAACAGAAATCGAAACAAAAGAATCACTTATCTTTAAAAACCTATCAAAAGAAGAAACAGTTTGGATGAGTCACGTAGATAGAGTGAGCCAAGTGCCAGAAGGCTTTGAAGTAATAGCAAAAAGTAAAAACTGTCCAATAGCAGGCATGACAAATGTAGACAAAAAACTTTATGCCCTACAATTCCATCCAGAAGTAAACCACTCAGTTCATGGCAAAGAAATGTTAGAAAACTTTGCAGTAGAAATCTGTGGAGCAAAAAAAGATTGGACAATGGAAAACTATGCGAAAAAATCCATCCAAGAAATAAAAGAAAAAGTTGGCGATGGAAAAGTCCTCCTTGCCCTATCAGGTGGAGTTGACTCATCAGTAACAGCAGCCCTACTATCAAAAGCAGTTGGTGAAAAACTAACATGTATCTTCGTAGACCACGGCCTAATGAGAAAGAACGAAGGTGACGAAGTAGAAGAAGCTTTTAAAGACTCAGGCATGCACTTCATAAGAGTGGATGCAGAAGAAAGATTTTTAAATAAACTAGCAGGCGTAACAGACCCAGAAAGAAAAAGAAAAATCATCGGCGAAGAATTCATAAGAGTCTTTGAAGAAGAAGGACAAAAAATAAAAGCAGTAGACTTCCTAGCACAAGGAACAATTTACCCAGACGTAATTGAATCAGGACTAGGCGACTCAGCAGTAATAAAATCCCACCACAACGTTGGCGGGCTACCTGACTTCGTAGACTTCAAAGAAATCATTGAACCACTCCGCATGCTATTTAAAGACGAAGTACGTGACCTTGGAAGAGAGCTAGGACTTGCCGACTACCTAGTAGACAGACAACCCTTCCCAGGACCAGGACTTGCCATAAGAGTAATGGGCGAAATCACAAAAGAAAAACTCGACATACTTCGTGATGCAGACAAAATCTTTAGAGACGAATTAGAAAAAGCAAAACTCAAAGATATCAACCAATACTTCGCAGTCCTAACAAACAACAGAACAGTAGGAGTAATGGGCGACTTTAGAACCTACGACTACACACTAGCCCTTCGTGCAGTATCAACAACAGACTTCATGACAGCCGACTTCACAAGAATCCCTTGGGAAATCTTAGATAAGGTGTCAAATAGAATAGTAAACGAAGTAGACCATATAAATAGGATTGTATATGATATAACATCCAAACCCCCAGCAACAATAGAATGGGAATAATCGCAAAAAAAACAAAAAACTTTGTAAAATCAATGGTTACAGAAGATTAAAAATTGTAACTGGGATTAAAATAGGAACATTTGTAAAAAAGAATAAATTGAATAATAGTTCCAAGTGGTTTACATTTGGACAAAATATTAGACCGTAGTTTCAAGCTACGGTCTTTTTGCGTACATATTATGAGGATTAATTTATTTTGACATCTCAAATGGTTACTTTCAAATGCTACAAATAACATAAACAAGATTGTAAAAGCAACTAATACAAGTGGTGTTATTTACAAGAAAGATATTGATTATATTAGAGAAAGAATAGAAAAATTATAAAAAGAAATATGGGATATATATTCCCTGATTCTTAATAAATCAAAAGAAAGTTCTGGTGATTAATATGGCAATTACAAAAATACATCCTATAAAATCAACTCTAAATTTGGCAATAGACTATATAACTAAGAGTGAAAAAACTGATGAAAAAATCTTAGTATCTTCATTTAAATGTCATCCATCTACTGCCAATATTAAATTTATGAAAACACGAGAAGACAATGATACTAAGGGTACAATTTTGGCTAGACATTTAATCCAATCTTTTCTACCAGGAGAGGTTGATCCTATAAAAGCTCACGAAATTGGAATGGAATTATGAAAAAAAAGAACACCCTTATGCAAGAGTATTCTTTGAATAAAGAACAATTTTCTGACCTTGTTCAGTATAGGAAAAACTATGAAAATTATTATGGGAAGGAAGTGGAGAGATAAAAAATTGAAAAAATAATTTTTTTCTGTTATAAATATTATTGTAGAAAATTTACAAATAATTACCCGAGGAGGTAAAATATGAAAATCTTTGAATCAATAAAAAATAGATGGAAAAAATTCTTGAAAAATCTAGCAAATGAAAATAAAAAATCTTTTGGAAATGAAAGATTAGATTGTTGTTCAATGAACAAAAGAGAATATAAATAAAGAAAAAAATGACCATGGCGGAGACTGTGTAAAATTTTGTGTATAGAAACCTCCTGATTAGGGTAAGTAAAAACTAATCAGGAGGAATTTTTATGCCAAAAAAAAGACCAGAAACAAAAAGAAGCAAAAATGTTAATTGAAGAATATCAGCCTCAAAGTGCACAAGATATTCAAGAAGCTCTAAAAGACCTTCTAGGCGATACAATGGAAGAACTTTTAAAAGCAGAATTAGATTAGCATTTACACTATGAATATGGAGAAAAACCACTATCATTAAATACAAGAAATGGTCCTAGTAAAAAAACAGTTAGATCATCATATGGAAATATAGAATACGAGGCTGGGATCAAATCTTATCCCAATTATCAACCCTTACCCTTATATCAGGATTTAGGTTGATACACAAAATTATTTACAGACCCGCAAAAACGGCTATGAGCATTAAACTCATAGCCTTTCTACTTGCCACCTAAAGACTCTCTAAATCAGTTTTCTAAAATCCCTAATTCAATGAGCCTTTATGCAAGAGTATTCTTTAAATAAAGAACAATTTTCCGACCTTGTTCAGTATAGAAAAAACTATGAAAATTATTATGGGATAGAAGTGGAGAGATAAAAAGCTATAAGCGTTGCTTACATTTATTAAAAAGACTTGACATAATTCGTTTACAATAGTAAACTTATTTTGAGCATATTTGTTTACATCTGTAAACGACGAGGTGGGAAGGAAAATGAGCACAATAGAACTTAATACTTATATCACAGATGCAGAATGGGAAGTCATGCGTGTAGTTTGGGCAAATGATCGAGTAACTAGTAAAAAAGTCATTTCCGTATTGCAAGAAAAAATGGACTGGACACAATCCACTATCAAAACGATCTTAGGTCGATTAGTTGAAAAAGGCGTACTAAATACTGAGCAAGAAGGTAGAAAGTTTATTTACACAGCCAATATTGAAGAGACAGAAGCCGTAATGGATTATGCAGAAGATATTTTTAACCGTATTTGCAATAAGAAAGTCGGAAATGTAATAGGAAGCATCATTGAAGATCATGTTTTAAGCTTCGATGATATAGATCGACTAGAAAAAATATTAGAGATGAAAAAATCTTTCGCAGTAGAAGATGTGGATTGCAATTGTCCAGAAGGACAATGCAAATGTCATTTACATCATCATTAAGAATAAGGAGGAATTTAAAATGAACAATAACAACAAACATTTATCCCACAGTCACCATAATCATGGCGACATGGATCATTCAAAACATGAGCACGTAAGCACGGAAGAACATGGAGACCATAAGAATCAACATCACGACCATCATGCTGGTCATGACCACAGTGGGCACGGAGGGCATGACCACCATCATCACGGTAACTTTAAGGAACTTTTCTTAAAATCATTGCCACTAGGAATCATTATTATGCTCTTATCCCCTATGGCTGGGTTTGACCTACCATTCCAGTTTACTTTTCCATATTCTGATATTGTAGTAGCTATTTTATCTACTATATTAATTATTTATGGTGGACGTCCATTCTATCAAGGGGCAGTTGACGAATTTAAACAAAAAGAACCCGGAATGATGGCTCTCGTTTCTTTAGGTTTAAGTGTTTCATATTTATATAGTATTTATACTGTAATAGCAAGCTACGTAACAGGTGAACAAATTATGGATTTTTTCTTTGAATTTGCTTCATTACTATTAATCATGTTATTAGGTCACTGGATTGAGATGAAAGCTATTGGAGAAGCAGGAGATGCACAAGAAGAACTGGCTAAGCTAGTACCAAAAGATGCTCATGTAGTATTAGATGACGATTCAATAGAAACACGACCAGTTGCTGACTTAAAGGTAGGTGATTTAATTCGAGTTCAAGCTGGAGAAAATGTGCCAGCAGACGGAACTATCGAGCGTGGCGAATCACGTGTAAATGAAGCTCTTTTGACTGGAGAATCAAAAGCAGTTAAAAAAGGTCCTGGCGATGAAGTAATCGGAGGCTCAACAAATGGAGAAGGAGTTCTTTATATTAAAGTGAACGAGACAGGTGATCAATCCTTCATCTCTCAAGTTCAGAATTTAATCAGCCAAGCTCAAAGTCAGCCTTCCAGAGCAGAAAATATTGCGCAAAAGGTTGCAGGATGGCTCTTCTATATTGCTGTTATTGTCGCGCTAATTGCTTTTGTAACATGGATGGTTATAGAAGATTTGCCAACGGCAGTTATATTTACTATTACTACATTAGTTATTGCTTGTCCGCACGCATTGGGTCTGGCTATTCCATTGGTAACCGCCCGTAGCACAAGCTTAGGAGCTAGCCGTGGCTTACTAGTAAAAGACCGAGAATCTTTAGAAATAGCTCAAGATGCAGATGTGATGATTTTAGATAAAACGGGTACTTTAACAACTGGTGAGTTTAAAGTATTAGATGTAAAACTTCTTAATGACAAATATACAAAAGAGGAAATCATTGCCTTACTGGCAGGTATTGAAGGAGGATCTAGCCACCCAATTGCTCAATCAATTATAAGCTTCGCCAACCAAGAAGGTATAAGTCCAGTATCCTTTGATTCTATTGATGTAATTTCCGGTGCTGGCGTAGAAGGTAAAGCCAATGGGCACCAATACCAATTAATCAGTCAAAAAGCATACGGACGTAATCTAGATATGGATATTCCAAAAGGAGCAACTCTCAGTGTCTTAGTAGAAAACGATGATGCCATTGGTGCTGTAGCTTTAGGAGACGAATTAAAGCCAACGAGTAAAGAGTTAATAGAAGCTCTTAAAAATAACAATATAGAGCCAATTATGGCAACAGGTGATAATGAAAAAGCGGCTCAAGGAGCGGCGGAAGATTTAGGGATTGAATATAGATCAAATCAATCTCCACAAGACAAATATGAGTTAGTAAAAACACTTAAAGAAGAAGGGAAAAAAGTTATCATGGTAGGTGACGGTGTCAATGATGCTCCTTCTCTTGCCTTGGCAGATGTTGGAATAGCGATCGGTGCAGGAACTCAAGTGGCATTGGATTCAGCTGATGTCATCTTGACTCAATCTGACCCAGGAGATATTGAATCATTCATTGAATTAGCACACAAAACAACTCGTAAAATGAAACAAAATCTCTTTTGGGGAGCTGGTTATAACTTTATAGCTATTCCTCTAGCTGCAGGAATTTTGGCTCCTATTGGTATCACATTAAGCCCTGCATTAGGAGCAATCCTAATGTCTGTGTCAACAGTCATAGTCGCCATTAATGCTATTTTATTAAGATTAGATCCGAAAAAATGACAATTAACATATAGAATAATTGAAACTCCTTAAAGTATCAAGATACAATAGTTTTACAGGAGAAAAAGAGATGTAAGTACTGGCTCTTTGTAAAATCGTGTTGGTAGAAGTAGACGATTTTTCTACCAACACGATTTTTAATTTATTATAGAACTGATTTCTTTTAAAATCCTAAAAGCACCTATTTCAAAACTTTTATATCTTGTTATTCTATTTTCTTGACAATAACACCACCGTCTCCACATGTGTCGTATCCTGAAATAGCTTTAAAATATTTTTCTGTATCACTACTTAAATTTGTAATTTTAGAGCTTTTTTTGTTTGATAAAAGTATTAAATTTTCTAAGCCTAATTTATTTAAAACAAAACTGCTATGGGTTGAAATAATTATTTGACTAGATTCCTTATTACTAATTTCTTGTAGAATATAAATTAAATTATTCATGTTAGAATATGACAAATGGTTTTCTGGCTATTCAATTAAAATTATTTTATCTTTATTTGTATTAATATTATTTAAAGCAAGCTCAGTTTTTAATAAGCATTGTAGCCCTCTACCAGCATTGGAATATGGAATACTATCAAATTCCGTTATCATACTTGATTTCCATTGACTTATATTCAATAATATCTCCAATATCACATTGAAAATACTCACAAATCTTTCCTAATGTTTCTAGACTTACATTTTCGTTTCTTCCCATTTTTGCTATTGTCTTGGGTGTTGTTGCGATTGCACATTGTAAGTCTGTTTTTTTCATATTTTTATCTATTAATAACTTCCATAATTTGTTATATGAAAATCCCATATCATTCTCCAATTCTATATTTTACCTTTCTAAATGTATAGATTAACTATCTAATGAGAGCATATAATACAGATTCCTTTCAATAATATAATTTACTGCGTTAAACTTAGCAAAAAAATAAAGGCAGTCCGAAGATTGCCGATATTTATCTCTCTGCACCTTTGCAATGGCCTTTCTTATTTGACTTGGCTTTATCATCTGTTTTAAAGTTTTTTATTTGCCCTAATATAGACTTTTTATCTTTATCTTGACTCTTTACTTATTTTTTACTTTTAAGAGCTTAGAAGACAAAAATAGATATTATATTAAAACAATATTTCTCCGGTACTGGGACTGGGACGAGACTAAAAATCTGAAAATGTCCTATAATTAGGTGGATTTAGTGATACTAGAAAAATAAAATCTAGTATTTTGAATGATTTGAGATATATCGTACCTTTGGAAAAGAAGAATGGGAATAATCGCAAAATTTTCTGAAATGGTTTGATTACAAGCTATATAGAGAATGAAAAATGGCTACTGGTACTGATATGGTACTGGAAGCTAAAAAGAATAAACTAAATAATAGTTCCAAGTGGTTTACATTTGGACAAAAAATTAGATCATAACTTAAGTGTTATGGTCTTTTTTATTTGATAGGTTGTACAATTAAAAGCGACATCTAGTATAAAATAAATTTAAAAAATCAACTAAAAATATACTCAACATATGAAGAAAAAGAAATTTATATTATAGACCTAGAACAATTTAGAGATTTACAATGGTCACTTTCAAATGCAACAAATAATATAAACCAGACCGTAAAAGCAACTAATACAACGGGAGTCATTTATAAGAAAGATATAGATTATATGAGAGAAAAAATAGAGAAAATATCCAAGGAGTTGTGGGATGTGCATTCACTATTATTAAGGAGGGAATGAAAAAATGTAGAAATTATGATAATATTTAAACTTCTAGTTCAATAATTAAAGTTTTATAATACTACGATATGCTCTATTTCTATAGGAGTGTATAGATATTTAAATGCAAAAAATGTATCAACCCTTACCCTTATGTCAGGATTTAGGTTGATACACAAAATTATTTACAGCCCCCAGTTAAATATAGACAATCAAGATTAACTAGTAATTATCATTTAATCTTAAATTAGTGCGTTCGATTTTAAATTGTACAAATAAGTGTTGACAATCCAAGGTGTAAAAGTTCGAGGCAAGTTGACCCGATGTGTAGAGGGGCAATAAATTGAAAGTTATTTATTATCAATCTCAAAATTTTTTTTTAGCATTTCCAGACTTTGATAAACGATTTCATATTGTTCATCTGTCCATTCTGATGTCAACTTCTGATTAAATTCTTTTAATGCTCTACTTAAAGGTTCATATTTTAATCGTCCTCTTTCTGTAAGATGTATTTTTTTGTTTCTTTTATCTTTAGGGTCTGTTTCTCGTGTGATATATCCTTTTTGCTCTAATGATTTAACCATTCGAGCCGTACCAGCCTTATCTACTTTCACAAGCTTTGTTAATTGATCCTGAGTCAATCCATCCTGTTTTGTAAGTGCCATGTAATAAGGCTCTTCTCCGACACTTATGTCAAATGGAACAACTACATTTTTTAATTCTTGCTGAATACATCTCGATAAATAAGTTATAAGTTTTCCGATACTTTTCTCCACTTTATGCCTCTTTTCTTCTTAAAACTTTGTCCAATATCACATTCCAAAAAATACTCGAAAAATATCCTAATACAACATTAATAGGAAATGAGGAAAAATATATTTTCCAGAAATTCTCATCATATCCCTTCATTCTTAACAATCCGCTTACAGACATAATTGTAGTAAAATATATCGCTGGAATTATTGATGAAAGAACTAAAAAAACAATATATGATTTTCCAGTATATAGTTTCTCTGTTACTTTTGCACCTATAAGTCCAGCCGGAAAAATCAAAGATGCTATACTTGCAACTATAGATTGCAATAATATCATTAAAAGTATAGACGGAAAAACAATTTTTCCAGTATTCATCTGAGACATAATGCAACTCATTGTGCTCCCCATCAATATAGGGAAAATATAACGTTTATATTTCATTACTCTTACATCACTTTTCATAATAAGTGAAGTATACCACAAATTAGTTGATGCGTCAACTAATTTGTTTTTAAGTTTATATCTCTTAAAATAATATTTTAGTGGTGAATTTCGTAGTAAATACTGTTTCTATAAATTTTTCCTTTCAAAGGGTAGCTGGCGGCAGCCAGTGCAGGGGAAGCGTAGCGTCCTCTTTTTGATTTGGAACAGACCATGACTGCGGAAAATCACAGCCCTCTGGCGAGGAGCCTTCGGTCTTTTTTTATTTTACTTACATATTTTTATTTTTGTAAATCTCTTGTGTTTTATTATTGTTAGATATATATTTGACCTATCTAGGAGGTATTATGAAAAATTTTTGGTCTTATGACATAGATGATGCGTTGAAGGAATTAAAATCTGGCCGTGATGGTTTAACTAGTCAAGAGGCTGCCGAGAGGATTGAAACTTATGGTAAGAATGTTTTTGATGAGAAGAAGGCTTCTTCTAACTTCATGATATTTTTATCTCAATTCAAAAGTCCTATTACTTTGATTCTTATCTTTGCTGCTATCTTGTCAATTTTTTTGAAGGATTATTCTGATGGCTTCATTATTTTAATTATAATTTTGATTTCTTCTCTCTTGAGTTATCTTCATGAGAGCAAGGCAAAGGACGCTGTGAAGAAACTCCTTTCTTCTGTTAGTGTTACGTCATCAGTTTTAAGAGATGGAAGTTTTAAAGAGTTAGACAATGCTGATCTAACTCTTGGTGACATAATTAAGGTTAAAACTGGCGACATGATCCCTGCTGATTGTTTGCTTATTGAAAGTAACTCTCTTACAACTGATGAGTCAAGCTTGACTGGGGAGACCTTCCCTGTTGAAAAGTCATGCGGAAAATTAGATGCAAGCACAGGTCTTTCTGCTAGAAAAAATTCTCTTTGGATGGGGACTCATCTTATTAGTGGGTCTGGCAAGGCTCTAATTGTCAACTTGGCAAAGGATACTGAGTTTGGAAAAATTACAAATTCTCTTAGTCAAAGAGATTCGGATACTGACTTCGAAAAGGGCATTAAAAATTTTGGAAATTTAATCTTGCACGTTACAACCCTCTTAATTGGTTTAATTTTCTTGTTTAATATTGTTTTAAATAAGTCTTTTTTGGAATCCTTCATGTTTGCCCTTGCCCTATCTGTTGGTCTAACTCCACAAATGTTGCCAGCTATTATTAGCGTCAACTTGTCACAGGGTGCCAAGAAGATGTCTGAGCAAGGCGTTATTGTGAAAAAATTAAACTCCATCGAAAACTTTGGTTCCATGACAGTTATGTGTTCTGACAAAACTGGAACTATCACTCAAGGTAAGGTTAAGCTCCACTCTAGCCTCAACTTTGCTGGAGAAAATTCTGAAAAATTAAGAAAATTTGCAGGTCTTAATTCATACTTTCAAGAGGGCTATGCAAATCCAATTGATGAGGCTATCTTAAGTGACAAGTCAGAAGATTTTTCTGCCTACAAAAAACTTTTTGAAATCCCCTACTCTTTTGAAAATAAACTCTTGAGTGTCATTGTGAAAACCAATGATGATTTTTCAAATAAAAATTTAATGGTCACCAAGGGGGCCTTTGAAAGCATCTTAAAGATTTGCAAGACTTACGAAGGAAGTGATGGTTCTATTGGTCCAATTGATGATGTGGTCTCTAGTTTAAAAAATTCTTTCAATAAGTATTCAAGTCAAGGCTATAGGGTCTTAGGTCTTTCCTACAAATTTTTAGATGACTCTTGCGACCCTGAAAAAGAAGCTGCCCAAGATATGATCTTCAAGGGTTTCTTGCTCTTCATTGACCCTTTAAAGGAAGACATAAGGGACGTTGTTAGCCATATGAATAAGCTTGGCGTTGCCTTAAAGATGATAACTGGGGACAACCAAGAGATTGCAAAAAATATTGGCAGTCAAATTGGACTTAATCCCGAAAAAATTTTGCTTGGAGAAGATCTAAGTTCTTACTCCATAAGTCAACTTAACAAAAAAGTTTTAGATATTGATATATTTGCTGAAATAAGTCCTAATCAAAAGGAAAAAATCATTAGGTCTTATAAGGAAGCTGGAGAAATTGTTGGCTACATGGGAGATGGCATCAATGATGCTCCTGCCATAAAGGTAGCTGACGTTGGCATATCTGTTGACACTGCTGCTGACACAGCAAAGGATGCAGCTTCGATTGTTCTTTTGCAAAACAGTCTCACTGTCCTCTTGTCTGGCATTAAGGAAGGAAGAAGGACCTTCATCAACACCTTGAAGTATATCTTTGTCGCTACAAGTGCCAACTTTGGAAATATGTTTTCTATGGCAGGCGCAAGTCTTTTCTTGAAGTTTTTGCCCCTCTTGCCTAAGCAAATTCTTCTTACAAACTTGTTAACTGACTTCCCTTCTTTGCAAATTGCATCGGACTCTGTTGATGAGGACTGGTTGAAGAATCCTGTTAAGTGGGACATGAAATTTATTAAGAGGTTTATGGTTGTTTTTGGAATTATATCCTCCCTATTTGACTATGTGACCTTCTTTGTTTTAATTTATATTTTCAAGGCAAAGGAAAGCTATTTCCAAACAGGTTGGATGTTAGAGTCTGTTATCTCAGCTATGGTGGTTATGTTAATCGTTAGGACTGCAAGACCAATTTTTAAAAGCAAACCTTCCAAAAAATTAATCCTAGCTATAGTTTGTGTCAGCATCCTCTTAGTTGGAATAATTTACAGCCCAATTAACTCCTATCTTGGTTTAGTTGACCTTCCTATCAAGGTCCTACTTGCCATGTTTTTAATTTCCTTCGTCTATGCTTTGGTGGCAGAAGCGTTGAAAAAAGAATTTTATAAACGCAACTCCTTTTCAAGAAAATAAATTTAAAGAAAACAATCTTAATAGCTTAGAAAAATTTAGGTCGAGTTAACTCGGCCTTTTTTATTTTTCAAATTTTAAATTTTTGTTCTCTCTCGCTTGTTTTAAATTTATTATGATATCCCTCTTCTTCCTTTCTTATAAGTCCCTTTCAATTGACAACTGGGCTAAATAATTGTATAATCGAAAAAATTACTTTTAACATTTTTACTTATATTTATAAGCTTGTTCTATAAATTTATTTTTCAATTCAAAATTTTATTATTAAGTAGTTTTGATTAAATAATTTTTATTAACTCAAAAATTTTTATTGTGTTAAAAGTTTTTCTTAATTTTACAAAAAGGAGAAAGAGATGAAAGTCGCAAAATTTGGTGGCAGTTCACTTGCCGATGCTCGTCAGCTGAAAAAAGTTAAGGATATTGTACTGGAAGATGAAGCTAGAAAGTACATAGTAGTTTCTGCGCCTGGAAAAGGAGTTAACAACAATCACAAGGTCACTGACCTTCTAGCAATGTGCCACGAGCTAAGTGCGCACGAATTGAATTTTAATGAAGTTTACAAGATCATCGAGAATGTTTATAAGAATATTGTTGATGATCTTGTTTTGGATATAGACATTGATAAGATTCTTGCCGAAGTCAAGGATGAGATCACTAATGGAGCAAGCTACGACTTCGTCATAAGCCGTGGCGAGTTTATAAGTGCCCAAGTCCTTGCAGCCTATCTTGGCTTTGACTTTGTAGATGCAAGAGACTTGATTGCCTTTACCAATGGGGTCTTGGACCTTCCGAAGTCAGAGGAAAAGATTAGAAATCTTCTAACTCAACATGAAAAGGCTGTTGTCCCTGGCTTCTATGGAGAAAAGGAAGACGGCAAGGTCAAAACTTTTTCTCGTGGTGGATCTGATGTGACAGGTTCTGTCATTGCCTCTGCCCTTGATGCAGAGATGTATGAAAACTTCACTGATGTGTCTGGCTTCTTAGTTGCCGACCCCAAAATCGTCAAGAACCCATCCCCTATTGGAACTATCACCTACAAGGAATTGAGGGAGCTTTCCTACATGGGAGCCAAGGTCCTTCACGAAGAGGCAATCTTCCCCCTTAGGGACAAGAACATTCCAATCAATATTAAAAATACTAACGCCCCTCATGAAGAAGGGACTTTGATTCTTTCTCAATGTGACATAAAAAATAAAAATATTTTAACTGGTATCTCTGGCAAAAAAGATTTCACTGTTATAAATCTTGAGAAGGTAAATATGAATAGCGAAAAGGACTTTTTCAGGAAGCTCACTACAGTTTTCGAGTCTAATGATATTTCCATTGAGCACATGCCTTCAAGTATTGATTCAGTTTCTGTCCTTGTTGCAGATTCTTACATCACACCAAAGCTAAACAAGGTTCTTGAAGAGCTAAAGATTTATTTAAACGTGGACAATATTTCTTGGGAAAGGGACATCTCCCTAATTGCCGTTGTTGGACGTGGCATGATCAATGAAAAGGGTGTGTCTTCTAGGACTTTCACTGCCCTTGCCAGAGAAGGAATTAATATTAAGATGATTAGTCAGGGTTCCAGCGAAATCAATATTATTATTGGTGTGGAAACTCAGGATTTTGAAAAAGCAATTCGCGCAATTTATAGAGAATTTTATAAGGAGGACTAAAGATGAAGGTTAATGTAGCAGTTGTAGGTGCAACTGGACTTGTTGGAAGCATGATGTTAAAGGTTTTAAGTGAAGAAAATTTCCCAATAGACAATTTATACTTGTTTAGCTCCAAGAAATCAGCTGGCAAAAAAATTGAATATTGTGGAAAGGAATACACTGTTGAGGAATTAAAGGAAGATTCCTTTGAAGGAAGAGACATTAAGATCGCCCTCTTCTCTGCTGGAGGTGCTGTTAGTGAAAAGTTCGCTCCTATAGCTGCTAAGGCCGGAGTAACTGTTGTTGATAACTCCTCTGCCTTTAGGATGGACCCAGAGGTTCCCCTAGTTGTTCCAGAAATCAATCCTGAAGATATTAAAATGAACAAGGGAATTATTGCAAACCCAAATTGTTCAACTATCCAATCTGTACTTCCACTTAAGCCAATTCACGACAAGTACAAGATCAAGAGGGTAATTTATTCTACTTACCAATCAGTTTCTGGATCTGGCATAAAGGGAATTTCTGACTTGGAAGAAGGAACACAACTTGCTTACAAGTATCCAATTAAGAATAACTGCATCCCACAAATTGATGTCTTCTTAGACAATGGCTACTCCAAGGAAGAAATGAAGATGATTAACGAAACTAAAAAAATTCTTCACGACGACTCTATCCTTGTTACTGCCACAACAGTTCGTGTGCCAGTTAAGTTCTCCCACTCAATTTCCATTAATGTTGAAGTGGAAAGACCTTTTGAAGTGGAAGATGTAAAAAAAATCATCGGCGACTACCCTGGCATGGTACTTCAAGATGATCTTGCCAATGAAGTTTATCCAATGCCCCTAATGGCAGCCGACAAGAATGAAGTTTTTGTTGGCAGAATTAGACGTGACTTCACTGTAGAAAATGGTCTAAACCTATGGTCTTGTGCCGACAACATTAGGAAGGGAGCTGCAACTAACGCAGTGCAAATTGCGGAAAAAGTCTTGGAGGTTTAAGTTGAAAATTGCAATAATGGGCTTTGGCACTGTGGGAACAGGTGTCGAAGAAATTCTATACAAAAAAAGAGATGCCCTTTTAAAAAATCATTTTGATATAAAAATTGAAAAAGTTTTAATTAGAAATAAAAATAAAAAAAGGTCTCCCTTGGCTGGCGACCTCGCTTTCACAGATGATTTTGATGAAATTTTAAATTCTGATGTGGACACAGTTATTGATGTGACATCAAGTCTTGAAGAAACTTACGAAAGAATTGTAGACCTAATGAAGGATGGCAAAAATATTGTCACTGCCAACAAGGCTGTGGTTTCAAAATATTTTGAAGAATTAAATGAGCTTGCTAGAGAAAAGAATATTTATTTCTCCTATGAGGCTGCAGTTGCTGGTGCAATTCCAGTAATCCACCCCATCATGGAAGAGGCCTTCTTCAGCGACATGCATAAGGTCCAAGGGATTTTAAACGGAACTTCCAACTACATCCTTTCAAAGATGGAAGTGGAAGGGTCCTCCTATGACGAGGTCCTAAGGGAAGCACAAGAACTTGGATATGCCGAGGCAGATCCTACTGCTGATGTTGGCGGCTTTGATGCCATGAGAAAGATTAGAATTTTATCTTCTCTCATCTACAATGCAAAAATAAATGAAGAAGAAATTTTTACTTTTGGCATTCAAAATGTAAATAAATCTGATTTTGATTTCGCAAAGGAAAAAGGCTATTCCATTAGACTTCTTGCAAAGTCAGAGCTCGCAAAGGATAAAATAAATATTTCTGTAGTACCTACATTTATAAAGGATAATTTCTTTGCAAAGACTTTTGGTGGAACTAATGGAGTAAAGGTCTGGGGAGAAAATTTCTCTGCCTACGAGCTAAAGGGACCTGGTGCAGGCAAGCTTGAAACTGCCGATGCAGTTATGCGTGACCTCTTGAGAGTTCTTGCAAGAAGAGAAATCAAGACTTTTTATGACGCGGGAAATTCTTATGAAGTCGAAAATAATTTGAAAAATAAATTTTATGTAAGGACTAGTGAAGTTTCAGAAAAATTAAAAGACCTGATAGAAGAAGAAAAAGTCCTAGACGACCAACACTTAATTATTACAAAGAAAGTTTCCCTTGATGACTTGAGAGATGCCCTAGGCGACCTTTCACAAGTTTTCTTGGCAGAAATTGAGGAGGACCTATGAAATTTTTATCAACAAGAAATTCAAATTTAAAAATTTCTGGCAGAGAAGCCATTGTTAAGGGAATCTCTGAAGATGGCGGACTCTTTGTCCCAGAATCCTTCCCTAGCTTCGACATAATGGAAAATTTGGACCTATCATACACAGACTTGGCCCACAAGATTCTTTCCTTATATTTGACAGACTTTGACAAGGATGACTTGTTAAAAATTATAGAAAAATCCTACGCATCCTTTGAAGATGAAATTGTAAATATTTCTTACCAAAAGGATTTTTACCTAGAACTTTATCATGGCAGGACTTCTGCCTTTAAGGACTTTGCCCTTTGCCTTCTTCCAAACCTCTTGGCTTATGCAAAAAAATCTCTGGGCATCAAGGACAAGACATTAATCCTTACTGCAACATCTGGCGACACTGGTAAGGCTGCCCTTGAAGGTTTTTACAACACAGAGGACATTGACATCTTGGTCCTATATCCAACAGAAGGTGTGAGCTCCATCCAAAAGGCTCAAATGGATACAACAGGATCTTTAAATTCAAAAGTTATTTCCATTGATGGAAACTTTGACGATGCTCAATCTGCTGTGAAAAAAATATTTAACGATGTAGCTATAAAGGAAGAGCTTAATAAAGAAAATATTTATCTTTCTTCTGCCAACTCCATAAACATTGGCAGACTCCTTCCCCAAATTGTTTATTATTTTTATTCCTATGCAGACCTAGTTAAAAATAAAAAAATAGATGCTGGCGAAAAAATTTCCTTCTGCGTCCCAACTGGTAACTTTGGAGACATCTTGGCAGGTTATTACGCCAAGGAAATGGGTCTGCCAGTTGACAAACTTGTAATTGCATCAAATGACAACAATGTTTTGACAGACTTCTTCACTACTGGGACTTACGATGCCAACAGAGACCTTGTAAAGACAATTTCTCCTTCCATGGACATCTTAGTTTCATCAAATCTTGAGAGACTAATCTTCCACAAGTCATCAGATGCTGTTGTTAAAGAAAAGATGGATGACCTAAGGGACAAGGGAGTCTTTGACTTCGAGGGAGACTTCAATGAATTCTTGTGTGGCTATGCCAATGAAGACGAGACAAGGAAAACTATTAAGAAGGTCTTTGAAGAAGAAAATTATTTAATTGACCCTCACACAGGGGTGGCAAAAAATATTGTAGACAAGCTTGGATTTGAAAAGACTGTGATTTTGTCAACTGCAAGTCCCTACAAGTTTTCTTCAACAGTCCTTGAGGCCCTTGGAGAAAATCTTTCAGATGACGAGTTTGAAAACATAAATATTCTTCACGAAAAAACTGGAGTGAAGATTCCATCTGAAATTAAAAAATTGAAAAATAAAAAAATTCTTCACAAGACAAAAATTCAAAAAAATGAAATCGAAGAAGAAGTTTTAAAATTTGCAAAACGTGGCAAGAGAATTTCTGTCCCAGCAACTTCTGCCAACCTAGGACCTGGCTTTGACGTACTTGGACTTGCCCTTGACCTTGCCAACACTTGTGAATTTAAATTGACTGATAATAAAGAGGAATTTGAAAATAATTTAAAAACAAATTTAATCTACAAGGCCTACAAGTATGCCTTCGACTTCTACGATAAAGAAGTCCTTCCTGTTGACTTTGACCTTGACGCAAACATTCCCCTTTCACGTGGTCTTGGATCATCAGCTGCCTGCATTGTCATGGGCATTATGGCAGCCTTCGAGGTCATGAAGAGAGACTTTGATAAGAAGGAGATTTTAAAAATTGCAACAAAGATGGAAGGCCATCCAGACAATGTGGCTCCAGCAATTTTTGGAAATGCTGTGGCTTCAATCTTAAAAGATGACCAAGTCTATGTAGAAAAATTTGAAATTTCAAATAATTTTAAATTCTTGGCAATAATTCCTGACTTCAAACTACCTACAAAGGAAGCAAGGGATGTCTTGCCAAAGACTTACTCAAAGGAAGATGTTGTCTTTAACCTATCAAGGCTTTCCATGGTCATCTTGTTCCTAATCTCTGGCGACCAAGAAAACTTAAAAGTTGCCCTTGATGACAAGATTCACGAGCCCTACAGGTTAAAACTAATTCCAGAAATTCATGAGATTGAAAAAATTATTTATGATAGCGATGCCCTTGGTCACTACCTAAGTGGTGCCGGCTCAACAATAATGCTAGTCTTAAAGGCCAAGGACAAGACTTCAGAAGAGGAAATAAAAAATAACTTAGACAAACTCGCAAATTCTTATGAAGTTGTGGCACTTGACCTTGATAAAAAGGGAGCCTTCATAATTTAAAATTTTGACTTTACAGAAACTTATGAAATAAAATTTTTAAAAACAAGGTCGGATTGTCGACCTTGTTCTTTATTTATATGACAATTTCTGATAAAATAGTTTTAAAATATTTTTAAAAACGTGAAAGGAGCTCACATGAAAAATTTTAAGGTCAGAGACCTTGTCGTCACTTCACTATTTATTGCACTTGTATATGTATTCACTTGGGTTGTAAAAATTCAACTTCCCTTCTCTCCCAACGGAGGCTTAATTCACTTGGGCAATGTACCCTTCTTCTTGGCAGCCATATTTTTTGACAAGAGAGTTGGCATGACAGCAGGAGCCTTGGGCATGGGACTCTTCGACCTCACAAGTGGATGGATCCTTTGGTCACCAATGACTGTGATCTCAGCACTTATTATGGGCTACATACTTAACAAGATGAACTACAAGAAGTACACTCTTAAAAGTTTAATCTTGTCCTTCATTCTTGTTGCCCTTGTAAAAGTTGTTGTTTATTACATAGGAGAAATTTTTATCTTGTCTTCCTTTGCTGCACCCCTTGCATCAATACCAGGCAACCTAATTCAAATTGGAGTATCATCCATCATCGTCCTTGTGATATTAAAACCCATGGAAAAAGTTTTTAATAGCATAAAATAAAAAAGATAGCTAGATTAAATTTTCTAGCTATCTTTCTTTTTTATAAAGTTTTAAAAATTATCTTGGATTATTATTTCCCTATTTTTATTTATGTCCTCTGCCTTCTTTAGCATTCTCTCAAGGTCTTTTTCATCGAAATTGTAAACAGAGTTGCAGAAATAGCAATTTACTTCTGCCTTCTTGTCTTCTTCTAAAATTTCTCTAATTTCTTTTGGGCCAACTGACACTATGGCATCTTCAACTTTTTCACGAGAGCAGTTGCACTTGTACTCAATATCTCTCTTTTCAAGGACCTTGTAGTTCATGCCTTCCATTAAAATTTCAATTAACTTTTCTGCGTCGTGGTACTCATCAATTACTGAAGTTACATTCTTTAACTTCTTCAAGTTTTCTTCCAGCTTTGCAATTTCTTCTTCCCTGCAGTCTGGCATTAGTTGAACTATGAAGCCACCTGCTGCCTTTATTGAATAGTCAACATCAACTAGGACTCCAAGTCCAACTGCTGATGGAACTTGATCTGATTGCAAGAAGTAAACTGCAAGGTCTTCTGCGATTTCTCCACTTGTTAGGTTGACTGTCCCTGTGTAAGGCTTCTTCATTCCAACGTCCATTGTCACAGTAAGGGTTCCTTGGCCCACTGCTCCAGCAACGTCAATCTTGCCGTCGGACTTTCTTATTGGAAGGTCAGCCCCAGGTCTTGCAACGTAACCCTTTACATAGCCGTCGTTTTTACAAGTTGCAACAATGGGACCTGCTGGTCCATTTCCGTTAATGGAAAGAGTTATTGAGTCCTTTTCATTTTTTTGCCATGATCCAATAATTGCTGTTGCAGTTAAAACCCTGCCAAGGGCTGCTGCAGTTGTCTTTGATAGATTGTGAATCTTTGCTGCCTCTTCAACTACATCAGTTGTTATGGCAGCAGAAATTTTTATTGTTTCTGTTTCATCTATTGCTCTTAAAATATATCCCAAATTTACCTCCTTGCGATTATTGTGTATCTCGAAGTTTTATCACTTGCTTCTTTAAAGTCGTAGTCGTCATAAACTTCTATGTCACAAAATCCAATCTCTTCTAAAATATTTTTCACATAAGAAAGGTCGTAGGCCCTCTCTAGGTGCTCTTCATAAAATCTCTTATAATTGTTGTCTTCAGTGTTTCTAAAAAAATTAACTCCATAGGTGTTGAGCTTTGACTCCCCATCAAAAATATTTTCCCAGATGTAAAAGACGTCTTCAACTTCGTCCACAGTTACGGGGTCAATGTTTTTGAACTTGTACTCTGTATTGAGGTCAAAGATAAAGATCCCACCATCTCTTAGGTGGTCATAGGCTGACCTCAAGGCTGCCTCAAAGTCTTCCCTCTCTATTAAATAATTTAAGCTATCGCCAACTGAGACTATGGCGTCATAAGTCCCTGGGGCAGAAAAACCTGCCATGTTTTGCTTAAAAAGTCTTAAATTTCTACTCCTAATCTTATTTTCGCAGACTGCCAACATGTCCTCTGATAGGTCAAAGGCATGGACCTTGTAGTCCTTCACCAACTTTTCTGTGAGACCTCCTGTCCCACAAGCCATTTCTAAAATTAAGTCAGCTTCTAGAGATTTTTTCCCTAGAAGCTCTCCTATAAATTTATAAATTTTTTCGTAGTCAAGGTCGTACATGAGCTTGTCGTAAAAATAAGCAAAATCTCCGTACATCATGATCTAACTTCAAGCTCCTTTAAAATTTCTTCTAAGACCCTAGTGGAGTTTTCGTGGATTACTACATCGGCACGCCTATCCATTGGTGTTGGGTCATTGTTAATTATAATCAAGTGGTCCACGTAGTTTGGCAAGAAGTTTACTGGCGAAACAGTAAGGGATGAGCCAACAACTATTAGGGTGTCAGTGGAATCAAGTTCCCTTGCTCCCCTCTCGAAGTCGTCTGGCATCATGTCGCCAAACATTACAACGTTAGGCCTTATTACTCCGCCACAAGCATCGCACTTTGGTGGAATTTCTCCAGCCTCAACCTTTTTTCTCATTAGAGCAAAGGGATATTCCTTTCCACACTTCATGCAGTGAGTTCCACGAGTTTCGCCATGAACTTCGTAGATGTTTTTGGAACCAGCCTTAGCATGAAGGTTGTCAATGTTTTGTGTTATTATGCCAGCAAGATAACCCTCCTCTTCCATCATGGCAAGTGCCTTGTGGCCTCCGTTGGGTTCTTGGTCATTTAGGTCTTCTAAAATCTTGTAGCCCTCCTTATAAAAAATTTCTGGATGGTTTAAAAGTCTGTCCTTAGAAAGGGCAAGGGCTGGGTCCATCTTGGAATAATAGCCAGATGATGACCTGAAGTCAGGAATACCTGAATCTGTAGAAATACCTGCACCAGTTAGGGCAAAAACCTTCTTTGATTTTAAAATTAAATCTGCTGCTTCTCTAATCTTATCCATATCCTATCTCCTTAAAAAACAATATAGTGATAGATGAAATACAAAATCACAAGGGCAATAAGGGGCACAAAGTTGAACAAGTCAATAGCCTCTACGTCCCTATACCTAATCTTAACTTGACCTTCAGCCTGATTTTCCTTCTTTAGATTTTTCAAAATAAGCCTGCTAAAGACTATTGAGAAAATAGAAAGGACAACTAAAATTATAATTATTGAAAGCTCAAGAGATCCAATCTCACGAGAAAATTTTGTCTGCCTCAAAAAGTTAAATACTCTTTCATTTACATACCTGGCAGATAAAACTGCAAGGACGTTATTGACAAAGTGACCCAAGATTGCAGGCAGAATTGAGCCTGTAACTTCAATTAAACTTGCAAATAAAAGTCCCAACAAGAAGGGAGCTATAAAATTTTGGATGTCAAAGTGGAAGAGGGCAAAGACAAGAGCCGACACCACTATGGCAAACCTCTCTCCATAGACATTATAGGCATTGGTGAGGGTTCCCCTAAAGAAAACTTCTTCACAAATTGCCGGCACAAGGCACATGAAGATTAAATAATTAAAAATCGGAACATTTTGTAGCATTAACTCCATGGGAAAATTTTTGTATTCAATAAAGTTTGAAAGAAGGGACAAAAATACTCCGTTAAGAAGCAAAATCACAGGATAAATTAATACCACAAGGATTATTGTAAGTCCCAAGCTCTTCATTGGGACCTTTTTGACCTTTAGGACCTCTTTAATTCTTCCTGTAGAAGAAATAAGTAGGGCTGGAATCAAAACAATGACCACTTCTGTTATTAGGGTCCCCCAAAAACTAAAACGTTCCTGAATATTAAAGCCAATTGTCAGAAATATAATTGCAAGAACGAGAGTCAAGGAGTTGACACTCATTACATTTAAATTTTTCTTCTTAAAGTTTTTCATTTTTTTCTTTATAAGTGTAGATGTAAGGGACATTCCTGTAGTGGTCGCCATAGTTTAGACCGTAACCAACTATAAAGAGGTCCTCAATTTCAAAGCCAACATAGTCGGCGCTTACATCTGCCTCTCTCCTTGAAGGTTTATCTAACAATACGCAAGTCTTTATGGACTTAGGTTTATAAGTCATTAACTTTTCCTTCACAGCATAAAGGGTATTACCTGTGTCCAATATGTCGTCAACTATTAGGACATTTCTTCCCTCAATGTTTGTGCGAAGGTCTGTCAAGAACCTAACCTCTCCACTGGAGCTTTCGCTGTGGCCGTAACTTGACGTTGTTAAAAAATCTATTTCAACTAATCTATCTATCTCTCTAACTAAGTCTGCTGCAAAGATAAAACTTCCCCTTAAAAGAGAAATAACTACGAAATCATCTTCGAAGTCTTTTTCAATCATCTTGCCCAGGCTTACAACTTTTTCTTGTATCTCTTCACGAGAAAATAAAATTTCTTTTTCCATAATTCCTCCAAGTACATTATATCAAAAACTTGTAAAAATTCATCTTTAATTGCCATTATGAACCTAGCTTTGGTATAATACCCTAGAAGGTGATCTTATGAAAAAAAGTTCTTTTGAACTTGCATTGAATAAATTATTGATCCTCTACATAATAGACAACTTCAACCACAGACTAAAGGAGAATGACCTGTCTTATTTTGTATTGGATATTGAGCTCTTTAATTATTTTTACTTCAAACAATATTTAAAGGAGCTAGAGTCAACGGGCCTTGTCCTCTTTGACAATGACAAAAAATATTATCTATCAGAGGATGGAGTCAAGACCTTAAATATTTTCTACGAGCAAATACCTGAAGAAAATATAAAATTTTTGGACGAGAAGATGGAAGCCTACCACCACGAATTACTTTTAAAAAATTCTGTCTCAGCAGAAGTCATGGAAAGAGATGGGAGCCACTACGCTCAACTAAAAATTAGAGACGACGAGATCGAAGTATTAAATTTAAAAATTGAAACTTCAGACGCCACTATGGCGAAGAAAATTTCTGCTAACTTCAAAAAAAATCCAGAAGAAATTTATTCAGAGATTTTAAAAATCTTGACAGAAGAAGAAAATAAATAAGCAAAAGAAAAAGGACCAGGTCGGTCCTTTTTTGTTAGAGTTTTTCTAAGAATATATTTTTATTTTACTATTTTACCTTATCATAAGTTATTTATATTGCGTAGTCCCTCATATTTCTTCCGGCAATGGCAACTGTTGATGCATTGTGTAGGAAGGCTGAGCGAGTGTTTGTCACATAGCCTAAGACTCCAAGAATAATTAGGGCTCCGTTAAAGGAAATAATTTCCCTGTAATTTCTGTGAATTCTTCCTTCGAGAGCTCTTGCAATTTTTATTACGTCGATGAGTTCCTTTAGGGAGTCAGACTTAATAGATATGTCTGCAATTTCCTTTGCAATGTCTGCACCTTCATGCATTGAGATGCCAACATCTGCTGATGAAAGAGCAATGGAGTCGTTGATGCCGTCTCCAATCATAACTACAGTTCTGCCTGCTTCCTTTTCCCTATCTACATAATTTTTCTTGTCTTCTGGTAAGACTTGAGACTCGTAATAATCAAGCTCAAGTTCTTTTGCTACAGCTCTTGCAGAATTTTCTGCGTCGCCAGTTAGCATTGCAATTCTTGTGAAGCCAAGTTCTCTTAGGGCATCAATAGTGAATTTTGCATCTTCACGAACTGGGTCCTTGATGCAAATTACTGCAATTAGTTTTTCATCAAAAGCAAGATATAAAAGTGAATAGTCTTCTTTTAACTCTTCAATCTTATCTTCTTGATCCTTGTCTATTTGAATCTTTTCATCTTCAAGTATGAAGTGGGCAGATCCTATTAAGGCAGGTTTTCCTTCAATAGTTGATTTTATTCCATGAGCCACAATGTACTCTGGCTTTGAGTGCATTTCTTCGTGCTTAAGGTCCTTGTCCTTAGCAGCCTTTACAACTGCATTGGCAATTGAGTATGGAAAGTGTTCTTCAAGACAAGCTGCAATCCTTAGACATTCATCTTCATCATGGTCGTAGAAGGCAATTACCTTCTCAACCTTTGGTTCTGACTTTGTAAGAGTTCCTGTCTTGTCAAAAACTATGGAGTCAGCGTGGGCTAACTTTTCAAGATACCTTCCACCCTTTACAAGAATTTCTCTTTCTGATGCCGATGAGATTGCCTTCATTGTTGCAATTGGCATTGTTAGTTTTAGGGCGCAAGAGAAGTCCACCATTAAGAAGGACTTGGCCTTGATAAAGTTCCTTGTCAAAAGATAAGTTAGTCCTGCTCCAAGGAAGGAATATTTTACAATTGAATCTGCAAGAGATTCTGCCCTCTTTTCTGCAAGAGACTTATTCTTTTCACTTTCTCCAATTAATTCTATTATGTGGTTGATTCTTGAGTCGTCATATTTTTTGGCAGTCTTTACTAAGAGAGCTCCTTCTTCTAAGACAGTGCCTGCAAATACAGTCTTGCCTTCAGTCTTTTTAACAGGAAGGGACTCACCAGTTAGGGAGGCCTCGTTGACCATGCCGTAACCCCTAATTATTTCTCCATCAACAGGAATAGTTGAACCCATGTTGACTTCAACAAGTTCGCCAATTTCTACTTCTTCAAGTTTCTTTAAATACTTCTTATCTCCCTCAACTACAAAGACCTTGTCAACATTTAATTTTAAGGACTGAGCTAGGTCATCCTTAGACTTCTTTAGTGTGTACTCTTCTAGTTCTTCGCCAAGTCCTAGCAAGAACATAATGCTACCTGCGTCGCCAAACTCTCCATCAAGTATAGATACACCAATTGCTGTTGCATCAAGTAGGCTCACGTCAAGCCTTCTATTCTTAAGGCTCCTTAAACCAGCCTTGATGTAAGGGATGGATTTTATAATTACGCCAATTGGTCTCAAAGGCATTGGCATAATTTTTGTAAAGAAAATCCTCCTGTACATGGCGTCACGCAAGATGTGAAATACTTCCCTATTATTTTGTGGTACAAAGTCTGGATCATCGATTTCAAAGTCATCTAAGTCACTTAAGTCAAAGTCCAAGATAAATCTTGCAATCTTAGGAAGAAATTTCTCTTCATAAGTTACAGTTATTGAATTGGCAAGGGGAGAAATTTTGCAAAACTTAACTCCCTCAAGCTCTTCAATTTTATATTTTAATTTATTTACATTGGAATCTGGAAGGCTCCCTTCGTAAGTGAAACGAGCTCTCCCCAGAGTCCTGCTAGCAATAGAAGCAATCATCTTAGTCTTCTACTTCTTCTTCAACAACTTCTTCTTCAACAACTTCTGCATCAGCAACTTTTTCTATGTCTACTTGAGCCTTTCTTTCAGCTTCCTTCTTTTCGTCTTCAGCTTTTTTAATTTTTGCTTCAGCAAGAATATCTTCGCTAGTAACTTTTACATTTTCAAGATTCTTGTCGATGCCTTCTTTGATTTTTAAACCACCAGCAACAGTATTAACTGCTAATTTTTTTGCAGTATCTGATGAAAGAATTTTTCCACCAAGGGCACCTACTACTAAACCTAATCCTAAATTAATTAATCTCTTATTCATTATAAAAAACCTCCTAAATTTTTTCTTTGCCTTCATTATACCCAATAATCTATAAATTACAATCATTTTTTTAAAAAATTTCCTAATTAAGCAAAATTTTAAAATAATTTTTCAATAATACAATGATATTTAAAATCAATTATTTACTAATTTATGGCTACTTGAAATAAATCTTAATATTGTTAATGATTCCTACTTTAATTTTGATTACATTTATCATCAATAGCTAATATAACATAAATTGATTTTTGATTTCAATTTTGAAAATCTTATAGTATCCCAAACCTTGTATCCCTTTAAGCCCTATTAAATTGATTTAAGGAGTTTTTATTGTATAGAAAGTTTACATACAAGAAAAACCTATAAGGGTTGATTTTTAAGTCCAACCCCTATAGGTCATTTAAGTTTACTTTCTTTTATTAAAGCTTTTTGAAAATTTATTTATTTTCTTTGTTTAAAAGTAATTCAAAGGTCGTTCCCTGACCTAGTTGTGAAGAAATTTTTACCTTGCCACCAATCTTTTGCAAGATGTGTTTTACTATTGAGAGGCCAAGACCTGTTCCACCGACTTTGCGTGACCTAGACTTGTCCACCCTGTAAAATCTTTCAAAGATCCTTGCAAGGTCTTCTTGGGGGATTCCAATTCCTGTGTCGGCAATTATAATCTTGTAGGCTCTTTCTTCTTCAGAAATTTTTATATCTAGCCTTCCCCCCTCCTTGTTGTACTTAAGTCCATTGTTAATTAAGTTGGAGAAGAGTTCCCAGATCATGGTCCTGTTTTCAAAGACAGTGCCTTGTCCTTCAAGCTTAACTTCAAGATTTTTTTCTTCAATCAAATTTTCATATCCCTTTAGGACTTCAGAAATAATTTCTCTTAAATCTACTTCTTCCTTGTCGTAGTCTCCTGCATTTTCAAGTCCAGAAATTTTCATAATGTCTTCCACAAGACTTAGGAGCCTCTTGGAATCATCATAAATTAATTTGTAAAATCCTTCCTTGTCCTTGTCTTCTACTAAGTTATTGACAAGAAGTTCTGAAAAACCAGAAATTGATGTCAAGGGAGTCTTTAACTCGTGACTGACATTTGATGAAAATTCTTCACGAAGTCTTAGGGCCCTAATCTCTTCTGTCTCATCAATGAAGAGGATCAAAAGTCCCCTCACCCTCTTGTCTTCATAGACTGGATTTACATAGTACTTGTAGTCTCTGTCGCCAATTCTTGTTATGGCTTCGATGCTCTTTCCCATAAGGGCCTCGTCAGTCATTTTTAAAATTTCTTCATCTCTTATTAGGTTGATTATATTTTCTCCAAGGATTTCTCTCTTAGACTTAAAAATTTCTCTTGCAGAGTCATTCACTGCCAAGAGGTTTTTATTTTCATCAACAATAATAAGGGACTCCCTCATGTTTTTTAGGATTGTATTAATTGTGTCCCTCTCTCTTTCAATCTCCCTGTAGCTCTCATCTATAGTTATCTTTTGTTTTTTTATCCTATTGATGAAGGGACTTAGCTCTGGAAAAATATTTGTGTCGAGACTAAGTAGGTCTTCTTCAAGACTGTTAAGTGGCTCAAAGGTCTTCTTAGTTAAGGTCTTTGAAACGAGAGCTGCCACTATAAAAATCACTATAGACATTAAGATGTCAAGGGGAAGGACCTTTGTGAAGGCACCGATTAAGTTGTCCATCTCTCTAGAAATCCTAATCATATTTCCATCATCAAGCCTTAGGCTGACATAGTAGAGGTCCTTGGAAAGTGTGTTAGAATATCTTTCCACTTGGGCATAGCCAAGTCGTTTTGCTTCAATGAATTCTGGCCTATCCTTGTGAGATGCCAAGAGCTTTACATCCTTTTTTGAATCATAAAGAACTTCGCCGTCATCTCTTATCAAAGTTATCCTGAAATCCAATTTTTTATTTGCAAGTCCTTCCAAGTAAGCTATGTCATCTTCATCCTTGTTGAGACTTTCTCCCATGGCCATGACGATATTTCTCAAGTCTTCGTTAGACCTCTTGGCATATCCAGAATAAAAAATAAACATGGATGCCACAGTTGATAAAAATAAGGTCAAGAGGGCAATGCCAAGGAGGTATCTGAAAAATCTTTTCTTCATCTTATTCCTCCTTGGTCATCATGTAACCAATACCCCTAATGGTCTTGATGGAATTTCTCTTGTCGCCAAGCTTGTCCCTTATTAACTTTATGTGCATGTCAACAGTCCTAGTTTCTCCCTCATAATCGTAACCCCAAATTTCTGTTAAGAGTTTCTCACGAGATATAACTATGTCCTTATTTAAAATTAAGTATTTTAAAACTTCATATTCTTTTAAACTAAAGTCAACTTGGACTCCATCAATAGTAACGGACCTGTTCTTGTCCTTAATAACAATTCCATTGTAGTCAAGGACTCCTGTGTCCACAACTTTTTTGCCAGCACGTCTTTCCACTGCCCCAACTCTTGATAAAAGTTCCATGACAGAGAAGGGCTTCTTGATGTAGTCGTCTGCTCCTTCGTCAAGGGCAGAGATCACATCGTATTCTGAGGTCTTGGCAGTTATCATTATGACCCAAGTATCCCTTGTGTCTTCTCTCTCCCTAAGTCTTTTTAAAATTTCAATCCCGTCCATGTCGGGCAGCATTATGTCAAGGAGGACGAGGTCAGCTTTTCTTTCTTCAAGAACTTTAAAAAAGTCCTTGCCCCTTTCAAAGGCCCTGACCTCATAGCCCTTAGTCTTTAGGGAGTATTCAATTAATTTTAAAATCGATGTATCATCTTCAACGAGATAAATTAGCATAAAATCATCCTTATAAATTTTGATTTCTTATTAAGTTCTTGAACCTTCTACAGTAAAGATTACCCAGTCAGCAATGTTTACTCCATGATCAGAAATTCTTTCCAGATACTTGGCAATCATTATAAAGTCAATGGCAGCCCCTGGGTCAAAATCTGCCTTAATTATATCAATTAATTGGTCTCTTATCATTAGAAAATAATTGTCAACTACGTCGTCTTCGTCATCAATTTTTTTTGCAAGTTCTAAATCTAGATTTACAAAGGAATCAATGGACCTATTTAATAAATTTACTGTGGCCTCAGCCATTTCTTTTATAAGAGGGAGGCTTGTTGTGTCACAGTCATCTGGGAGGCCCATGCAAATTTCTGCAATGTCTCTTGCATTGTCTCCAATCCTTTCTAAGTCTGTAATCATCTTTAAGGCAGAAGAGACCCTCCTAAGGTCACTTGCTGCTGGTTGTTGCTCTACAAAAATTTTAAGGCATTGGTTTTGGATAGTCTTTTCGTATTGGTCTGTCCTCTCTTCATCATGGATGACATCTTCTGCAATATTTTTATTCTTTTCATCTAAAAGTGAAATTGCCTTTTTAATGGCTGACTCATTTAGACTTGCCATCTCTAAAACCAAGTCATTTAAGTGCCTTAATTCATCATCAAATCTTTTTCTCATTAGCCGAACCTTCCTGTTACATATAATTCCGTTTTTTCTTCCCTTGGATTTGTAAAGATATCCACAGTCTTTCCCTTCTCAACAATAACTCCATTTAAGAAGAAGGCAGTTTGATCAGATATTCTTGATGCCTGTTGCATGTTGTGAGTTACCATTACAATTGTGTACTTGTCCTTTAGATCTTGGGCAAGGTCCTCAATCTTTCCTGTAGAAATTGGGTCAAGGGCAGATGTTGGTTCGTCCATTAGAATTACTTCTGGATTAACTGCAAGAGCTCTTGCTATACAAAGCCTTTGTTGTTGGCCTCCTGATATGGAAAGGGCAGACTTCTTTAAATCATTTTTTACTTCATCCCAAATTGCAGCTTGCTTAAGTGATGATTCAACAATTTCATCAAGCTCAGCCTTGTTTTTTATCCCATGAGTCTTTGGTCCATAGGCAATATTTTCGTAGATGCTCATTGGAAAGGGGTTAGGTTGTTGGAATACCATTCCCACTCTTTTTCTAAGTTTATTTACATCATAATTCTTGGCGTAGATGTCGTCGCCATCAAGTTTTATTTCTCCATCAATCGTGCAGCCAAGGACTAGGTCGTTCATCCTATTTAAGCATTTTAATAGGGTAGACTTGCCGCAACCTGATGGTCCAATAAAGGAAAGAATTTCCTTTTCTTTTATGTCTAAATTTATATTGTGAAGGGCTTGAAAGTCTCCGTAGTAAAGATTCAAGTCCTTAACGCTCATTTTTGTATTCATTATTCAACCTCACTAAGTTTGTTTGCAAGTTTTGTGGAAGACCAGTTAATTATTAAAACTAAAATCAAGAGGACCATACCACTTGCATAGGCTTCTCCAACGTGCTTACCCTCAGATGAAAGTACATACATGTGAAGGGCAAGAGTCCTTGAAGATGATTTAAGAGAAGTTGGAAGAGATGTTGCTGTTCCCAGTGTGTACATAAGGGCAGCAGTTTCTCCAACTACACGGCCTACAGATAAAATTATACCTGATAAGATCCCTGGGATTGCTATTGGTAGCACAACCTTGAAGATTGTCCTAAGCTTACCAGCACCAAGGGCAAGTGAACCTTGCCTTACTGATGGGTGGACTGACTTTAAAGCTTCCTCTGTTGCCCTAATAATAATTGGCAGAATCATAATAGAAACTGTTAGGACACCAGAAATTACTGAGAATCCCATTTTTAATTTTAGTCCAAAGAACAACATCCCAAAAAGTCCATATACAATGGAAGGTATGCCTGCAAGAGTTTCTGTTGCAAGCCTAATTGCCCTTACGAGTTTATTTTCCACCCTAGTGTACTCAACTAGGAAGATGGCAGTAAAGATTCCTATAGGTGATGCCAATAAAATTGAAAGGACAACTGTTAAAAGTGTTGTTACAATGGCAGGACCCATGGAGAGATTTTCTGTTGAATACTTAAGGGATAGCATGCTTGGTTTAAAGGACATGGCTCCCTTTACTACAACAAATAAAACTATAAAGACTAGGACTCCAAGAGTCATTGCAGAAAATAGTCTTGTAGTTATTTTATAAAAGGACATCTTCCCAACAAAGTGAAGTCCAAGAATTGAGATTATAAATATAGCCAAGAGACCTAGGACAATTATTTTAGTCATTTTTTTCTCTCCTATTCTTAACTATGAAGAAGCTTGTATTTATTATTAAGATAAATATAAATAGGACTCCTGCTGTTGCTATTAAGGCTTGTCTGTGGTCGCCAGCAGCATAAGCCATTTCCAAAACAATATTTGTAGTCATAGTTCTAATTCCCTTGAGAGGGTTAAGTGTAAGTCTTGTTTGGTTACCAGCAACGAGGATTACTGCCATAGTTTCACCAATAGCACGTCCAATTCCAAGTATTATCCCTGCAAAGATTCCTGATCTTGCAGCAGGTATCATAACTCTTGTTATAGTTTCATCGTGACTTGCGCCAAGAGAAAGTGAACCTGAGTAATAAGACTTTGGCACAGTCCTAAGTGAAGCTTCTGCCATAGAAATTATTGTTGGTAGAATCATTATTAAAAGTAGAATTGCCGCACTTAAAATATTCATTCCATTTCCACCAAAAATACTTTTGTTAATAGGAACAATAATTGTTAGGGCAAAGAAACCATAAACAATTGATGGGATCCCTGTCATTAAATTAAGTCCTGGTTTTAAAATCTTGTAAAATTTTTTGGGACAATCAAAGGCCAAGTAGGCTGCCACCATAATGGCAACAGGCACTGCTCCCAAGCATGATAGGGCTGTAATAATTATTGAGCCAAGAATCATGGATAAGATTCCATAAGTTGGCGGTTGATTCATAGGTGCCCAAGAGTCATTTAAGATAAAATCCTTCACTCCTAGCTTTCCAAAAAATTCTATTGAATCTTTGAAGATAAATACGCAAATTAAGAGTAAGAAGAAAATTGAAAGAACAGAACAAAGTAGGAAGAAGTACTTAGATACTTCTTCCCACGAAAATGTCCTGGTCCTCTTGTCATCTCGAGGGGCCTTTATATTAATATTTTCCATTTTATTTCCTTTGCATTTTATTTTGCAAGTTCTGACCAATCTGTTAATTCTCCAGTAAAGATTTGTTTTAAGTTATCCATAGTTACATCTTCTGCAGGGTTTTCTTTGTTTACTATAACTGCGATACCATCTCTTGCAATAACTGTGAAGTCAAGAGCCTTCTTTTCTTCGTCCTTAAGCTCTCTTGATGCCATACCAATTTGTGCAGTTCCTTCCATTGCAGCAGTCATACCTGCTGATGAACCATTAGATTGGATATCAATTTCAACCTTAGGGTTCTTTGCCTTGTAGGCTTCAACAAGTTTTTCCATAAGAGGAGTGACAGAAGTTGAACCTGCTACAGTTAACTTTGCATCGTTGTCAACCGGTGCGTAAGTTTCTCCCTTAGCATCGCCAACATATCCTTCATCTTCACAAATCTTTTGTCCTTCATCAGACATTACAAACTTAACAAGGTCCATAGCTTTTTCATCTAGGTCTTTTTTGTAAGCAAGGTTAAAAGGTCTTGCAAGCTTATAAGTGTTTGCCTTAATATTTTCTGGAGTGGCTTCAACTCCTTCAAGCTTTAAAGCCTTGACATCATCATTTAAAGATCCAAGAGAAATATAACCAATAGAAGCGGCGTCATTTTGTACTGCAGTAAGAACTGCATCAGTAGAAGATTGAACAGCAGCTTCTGCATAAGTATTGTCAGTTTCCTTGTCTCCATCCTTAACAAGAACGCCAGTTAGTTCAGTGAAGGCTGATCTTGTTCCAGAGCCTTGTTCCCTTGATATAACATTAATTTTTCCAAGAGTCTTTCCTTCTTCTTTTCCACCAGCATTAGCAGTGGCTTCTTCCTTTTTGTTTCCTCCACAAGCGACAAGACTTGTAGCAAGACCAAGAACTACAGCAACCTTACCAAAACTTTTTAACTTCATTAATTTTCATCCTTTCAAAATTTAATTTATTTTTTATTTCATGGTCATTATAATTTTGCTTTGTAAATTGCCAAGAAGTCTTTTGTAAATTTTGTGTAAATTATTTTACTTTTTAATCTTTATCTCTTGTAATGTAAATTTTTACAATAAAAAAAGAGTTAGTTTCCTAACTCCTTAGTCCTCTATTAAAAATCCCATTTCCCCCAAGACAACTTCTATTTCTTCCATGACTTCTTCGTTTTCTGCTACTACTGTATGGTAGTGGACTCCACCTGTTAGCACGTCAAGGGGTTTGGATTTTTCTTCATCCATCTTCTCTAAAAAAATTTTTATGTCCCTTCTTGATGAACAATTTAAATCTTTTTTTATCTCACCATAAACCTTGTGGTGGACAATGACATCCTTAACAAGTCCTCCTAGGTCAACAATGGCTTCTAGTTCTTTTTTTATGTCCTTGTCACTGTGCTTGACCTTAAAAACTTTTTGGGTCCTAGCTTCGTTTAAGTAGTAGCCCCTATTAGTTGAGACAATATCCTTGCCGCTGGCCCTGAGTATTGCCATGTCTTGGACTATAACCTGTCTTGTCACATCAAACTTTTTTGCCAGATTTTCTCCCGACATGGGCTTTTGATTTTCGTATAAAAATTTTAACAAGTCTTCTCTTCTTGATTTTGGATCTAACATATCTCCCTCAATAGATTTTCAAATTTTTCATAGATAGGTCAAGTACTCCTGCACTATAAGTTATTGCACCTGAAGAAATATAATCAATGTCTAGGTCCCTATAAGAATTTATATTTTCAAGGCTAATGTTACCTGAGCACTCAATGATGGCTCTCTTATTAATTATCTTGCAGGCTTCTTTTATCTCTTCTATATCCATGTTGTCTAACATTATTATATCAGCTTTTGCCTCTAAGGTTTCCCTAACTTGGTCAAAATTTTCTACTTCAACTTCGATTTTCTTTACAAAGGGATTGAGACTTCTCACTTTTTCAACTGCCTCTCTTATTCCACCAGCTGCATCTATGTGGTTGTCCTTAAGCATAATTCCATCAGATAAATTGTACCTGTGGTTGTAAGCTCCTCCAAGTGTCACCGCATACTTTTCAAAAATCCTCATGTTAGGTGTTGTCTTTCTTGTGTCAAGAATTTTTACATGGTCGCTGTCAAGGGCATCAAGCATTTTCTTTGTGTAAGTTGCAATCCCGCTCATCCTTTGCAAGAAGTTTAGAGCTGTCCTTTCTCCCTCAAGGATTGCCTTGGCCCTTCCACTTATTTTTCCTATTAAGTCCTTATTATTAACCTCATCGCCATCAGAAAAATAAAATTCAAAGCTCACATCCTCATCTAAGATTTCAAAGACCCTCTTAAAGACATCAAGTCCTGCAAGGATTCCCTTGTCCTTGGCTCTTAAATTTACCTCTGCCCTCTCATCTTTTAAGATGGCATCAGTGGTAATGTCTCCACTTGTCATGTCTTCTTGCAGAGCTGCAAGTATATACTTGTCAATTAAGATTGGCTTTAGCTCTCTCATCTTCTCTTATCCTTTCAAAAATAATTTTTTTCTTATCTTCTCCATCAAGGTCTTTTGTGTCAATTGTAAAGTCTATTTCTTTTTCTTCAAGTTTATTTTCATTTAAGTAGTCTGCCAAAATTCTTCCAAAGACCAGGCACTCTAAAAGGGAATTGCAAGCAAGTCTATTGGAACCATGAATTCCAACGTTGCCAGCCTCGCCGACTACAAAGAGTCCCTCTAGGTTAGTCTTTCCTTCAATGTCGCACTCTATTCCTCCCATGGTGTAGTGTTGGCAGGGAACTATTGGAATATTTTCGTATCTTGGGTCTATCCCCCTGGCTTTTAACTCATCAAAAATCATTGGAAATCTCTTGGGAATTCTTTCTTCTCCAAGGGGCTTCATAGACAAGTATTCAAAGTCTACTCCTTCTCTTTCCATTTCATTTTTTATGGCACCTGCTACTATGTCTCTCGGCTTCATTTCATCTGTGAATCTCTGGTCCTCGTGATTAAGTAGGACTGCACCTTCTCCCCTAGCAGATTCAGATATTAATAGTTGCCTTTCCACTCCCTCTTCATAAAGGGAAGTTGGATGAAATTGAATGTAAGATATGTCCTTTATCTTGACACCATTTTTTATTGCCATGGCAAGTCCGTCGCCTGAGATATGAGGGAAGTTAGTAGACTTGTCAAAGAGTCCACCTAGTCCACCAGTTGCAAGGACAACATTTGTAGAAATAAAAACTTCATCACGAGACTTTGCTCCGTAACACTTGCCATCTTTTACAATAAGGTCAAGTATGGGAGTGTCTTCAAATATTTCTATGTTTGATCTTTCTCTTAGCCTTTTATAGAGGACATCCAAGATTCCCTTGCCAATCTCATCGTCAATGTGAAGTCCCCTTGATGCAGAGTGACCTCCCTCTCTTGCATAATCAAGTTGACCATCTTTCTTTGTGAACTCAACTCCAAGATCCATTAAAAACTCAATTGCCTCTTGGGACTTGTCCACCATGGTCTCAACAGACTTCAAATCATTTTTGTAGTGACCAGCCTTCATGGTGTCCTCGATGAAAACTTGTCTGTCGTCATCATCTCTTAATACATTTATCCCTCCTTGGGCAAGATAAGAATTTGAATCTTCTAAATTTTTCTTCGTTACAAGACCAATTTTATAATCTTTACTTAGTTCTAGGGCAGTGCTGACTCCAGCAAGACCTGACCCAACAATTAAAACATCAAATTTTTTCATCCTATGCACCTAACTCCAACATTTTTTCTAGTGGCTTCAAAGCTCTTTCCCTAATTTCTCTTGGTACTTCCACTTGATTTTTATTTTCTTCTAAGACCTCGATAATCTTATCAAGAGTCAATTTTTTCATGTCATCGCAAATTGGTCCCTTGGCAAGCTTTCTAAAGTTTACCTCTGGATATTTTTTCTTTAACTCAGTAAAAATTCCTTCTTCAGTGACAACTAAAACATCATCATACTTTCCTGCTTCATTAATAATTGCCTTTGTAGACCCTATGAAGTCAGCAAGGTCTAAGACTTCTTTCCTACATTCTGGATGAGCCAAAATTTTTACCCTGCCCTTGTAGGCCTTCACATCTTCAAGGTCTATCTCGTCGTGAACAGGACAGTAGCCGTCGTTTAAAATTACATTTTTATCTGGCAAGGACTTTTTAATATACGCCCCAAGATTTTTATCTGGCACAAAAAATATATTCTTTTCTTCTAATTTGTTTACAATCTTTGCAGCGTTGGAAGATGTGACACAAATATCCGAGTAGGCCTTGATCTCTGCAGTAGAATTTATGTAAGTTACAACTGCTAGGTCATCGTAGGCTTCTCTCATCTCCTTAATTTTTTCAATGCTCACCATGTGGGCCATGGGACAGTCCGCTTCAAGGTCGGGCATCAAAACATTCTTGCTTGGATTTAAAATCTTAACACTTTCTCCCATGAAGTAGACTCCTGCCATGACTATGGTTCCTTCTTTTAGTTCAGTAGCCTTTTGAGCTAAGAAAAAAGAATCTCCTATGTAGTCAGCCACAGCTTGGATCTCTTCATCAACATAAAAGTGTGCAAGTATAACTGCATCCCTCTCTTCCTTTAATTTCTTTAATATTTCAATTTTTTCTTCTAAACTTAAATTTTCTAAATTTTTCAATCTCACCAATCTCCTAATAAATTTTGCTTAAAATTATATTACAAAGAAGTAGACAGGACAAGTCAAGTGTATATACACTAGTTCAGTTTAGGATGAAGAGTTTATTTTTTTGACTAAGTTTTATTTCTATAATTATTTATCTTCAATGACTAAGTTTTTATTAGTCATTAATTTTTTACTAGGAAAATAAAAGTTAAAAGTCACTAGACTACCACCCTTTGTTATTTAAAAACTTACTTGGGTATCATAGTAATATAGGATATTGTTTTAAAGCGATAAAGGAAAGTGATTTTATGAAAAATGATGCTTTAAGAAGAAGAGAACATGAAGCTGTTAGATCAGGCGTTGGTTATTATGACTTTACTCACCAGGTCCTAGATGTAAAGGGCAAGGACGCTGCCGACTTCTTGGACAAAGTTTTTGTAAATGACATAAAAAATATGAAAGATACCCACGCACTTTATACAACAATGCTAAATGAAGAAGGCAAAATCATTGATGACGTAATTGTCTTTAGACTAGAAGCAGATAAATTTTTGATCTCCACCCTCTACATCGACAAGATGATTGAGTGGTTTGACAAATTTAAAAATGGTTCTGATGTTGAATACAAAAACATCACAGACAAGCTAACAATGTTTGCTATACAAGGGCCAAAGTCCAAGGACCTTGTAAATAAAATAGTAGACAAGGACATTTCAGATTTAAAATTCTTCACAATCGAAGACAATTCTCTTGGCGATTTGGACCTAATGGTAGCAAGAGCAGGCTTCACAGGTGAACTAGGCTACGAACTTTACGTTCAGTCAGACAAAAAAGACGTCTTAGAAGAAAAAATTAAAGAAGCTGGAAAAGAATTTGATCTCGTGAACATCACAAGTGATGTAATAATTGGCAGCCTTCCTGGTGAAAAGGGCTACGTTCTTATGAGCGACCTTGAAGGCGCAAACCCACTAGAAGTTGGTTATGGCTGGACAATAGCTTGGGACAGTGACTTTATTGGCAAAGAAGCCCTCCTAAAGGCAAAAGAAAATGTTACACGAGATCTTTTTGGCTTTGAATTATTAGAAGATGGTCAAGTCGAACCAGGCGACGAAGTCCTAGTTGATGGCAAAAAAATTGGTAGAGTAACAAAATTCACTTACGGCTACACACTTGAAAAATTCATTGGATACTGCATGATAGAAAAAGAAGCAGCAGTAGAAGGTAAAAAAGTAGAAATAAAAACAAAAGCAGGAAGCCTTGAAGCAATATTAAGCGACAGGGTATTTTATGATAAGGATAACGAGAGAGTAAGAGGATAAGAAGATTGAATAAAAGAAATGAGTTTAGAGGTAAAAAATTAAGAAGACTTAATCATTGAATTAGGGATTTTAGAAAAACTGAATTAGAAAGTCTTTGGGCGGCACGATAAAAGGATGTGAGTTTAAATTCTCACATCCTTTTTTTATTTATAGCAACTTAAAACATATTTATTCTAAACTTCTTATTCTATCTACAAGACTGTTATTGCTATGCTTTTCATAGAATCTACCTGTAAATATTATCCCAATGATTATATTTACAAAGTTGACAAGTATAAGTGGCATGATTGCAAATTTATAGGAAGTCCACTTAGCTTGTTCCATAAAACCTATCAAGATGTATTTATCTACAAGAAGCATGATGATGAAAGAAAATACTAAGCCACATAAAGAATAAATCAAATTCTTTTTCACCAAATATTTTTTAATATTTTTCTTTGTCATTCCAATTGCTTCAAGAATTGATAAGTTCACCATATTTCTCAAAATTTCAGTAGCAATAACATTTATAAAATTCAGTACAGAAATTAAAAACAATACTATAGATAAACTATAACCCACAAATTCTATAAGATTTTTGAAATCTTTAAAAGACTTTATTTGAAGATCTCTTGAGTCATAGGAAAAGTCTGGTTCATTTTCAAAAGTTTTTAATAACTTATCAAAATTTTCTTTTTCACTATCCTCCACATCAAAGCCATAGGACATTATACTTTTATCTCCTGTGAGCTCTTTATACTCATTCGGCTTCATATAAATATATTCCAAACCTAAAGTAGGACTAGATTCGTCGTTTATATCTTCCTTAATTACAGGGAAATATCTAAGTCCATTGGAAAAATTATATTCAACCTTGCCCATCACTTGGACTTCTTTGACCTTATTATTAACTTTAATATTTATTTTATCGCCAGATTTAAATGCAGATTTTTTATTACCAAATTCTCCAATTATAATATAATTTCCTGTTTGCCATTTTTCTTTATCAAACACTCCATCTATAAATTTTTGTTTGTTTATTAGATAGTCATCTATTCCTAATAAGATTGGAGCGACTTTATGATCTTCTATTTTAATATCTGGATAATCGTACTCATAACCATAGGAATATAAGGCGCCACCACCTTTAAATCCCTTTTGATTTTCTATTTCATCAATGAAATTATCCTTGATACCGTCCTCACTTCCCGAGTACATATACCTAAAATATTTTGGGCTTGCTATATTATAGTCCGTTGCAATTACATCAGATACTCCTTTTTCTAAATCAATATTGCCAGTATAAGTTAATACACTATTTAAAATAACAGCAGAAAGGCTAATAGATAGAACTATGGATATAAATCTAAATTTATTGGAAAATACTTGTCTTCTAGCAAGTTTACCTAAAGAAATATTCGCGCTTTTATATTTATTTTTTATCATGGTATCGTTGTATTTGCTGGCATCTATTGGAGAAACTTTTGCTGCATACCTTGCAGGTCTCATAACTGATAGAAATACTGTAAGCAAAGTAAAGGCTGTCGAAAATAAGATAATTATGATTATTACCGCTAGAGATAATTTTACATCCGTTAGTATCTCATTATTTGCAAATATTTTATTTAAAATAACTTTTCCAATAGAAATCCCTACTATATCTCCAACTATTATTGAAGGAAGTGCCACTGCTAAAGACTCTAGATGAACGAGTTTTTTGATTTGTGGCTTTGTCATTCCAATTGTTTTTAAAAGTCCCAGAAGTTTAATATCTTCATTTACTGATATTTTGAAAATATTGTTTATTATTAAGTATCCTGCAACCATTACTAAAATTAAAAAAGCTAAGAAAGGTAAAAATGTTTTAAAATCAAAACTAGAATCACCAGAAAAAATATAAGCAAAGTTAACACCAATTCTTATTTCTTTGTCGGATAGATTTCCAGGGTCATCTACCACTTTATAACCATTTCTCTCTGCAATTTTTAAAAGCTTATTCCTTATCATAAAAGAATTCTTTAGCATTACTTCCACGTCATTATTATTTTCTGGAAGGGATAATTTATCTACATAAGCTTTTGATAAATAGATTTGTCCTACACCAACATTTGAGTCAATAGGATTTTGAAAGGTTCCAGATATAATAAATTTATCACTTTTCTTTTCGATAATCTCTCCCGTGTAAGGTTTTTCTATTTTAAAAGGAACTTCTATCTCTTCTCCGATTTCACCCTTATAACCTAACTTTTTTGCAGTAGCTATATCTATAAATACTTGGTTATCTTTTTCTGGAAACTCCCCCTTAACTTTTTCTATTAGAGACCATTCAAATCCTTTCTTATCCATGTAGGATAGTTCTGCCATAACTTTTTCATCATCAAGAATCCCAACTTTCTCTCTAACTGAAAAATCCTTTATATCCTTATCATGGGTTAATGTTTCTACATCTTCATCACAAATATCTTTAAAAGAACCATGGCTGATTGTTCCAACAGTTTTCATCGTTTGGGTTTCCATGCTTTTTCCTAAACCTAAGGCTACGGAAAACAGACTCGTAAATAGTATAGAAGTCAAAGCAATTGCTAATAAAAGTATATTTCTCCTGCTTTTATTAGCATTTAAAATGTTTTTTGCAAGCCTCCTTATATAAGCTTTATTTTTGACTTTCATTTTTTCCCACCAGCTTTCCATCTTCTATCCTTAGAGTTTTTTCTGCAGCTTGAGCGACGGCATCATCGTGAGTAATCATAAGAATAGTGTTTCCAAGCTCTTTATTAATTTTTTTTAGTAAGTAAACAACTTGAGAAGATGATTTTGAATCCAAATTTCCTGTAGGTTCGTCAGCTAGAATTAAAGATGGTTTGGTAACCAAGGCTCTTGCTATGGCAACTCTTTGTTGCTGTCCACCAGATAATTCATTAGGCATTTTATATTTTTGATCACTTATTTCTAGAATGTCTATTACGGAATCAACATATTTCTTATCTACTTTGTCCCCATCAAGACCAAAGGGAATAATTATATTCTCATATACATTTAGCATGGGCAAGAGATTATATGCTTGAAAGACAAAACCAATATTTCTTCTTCTAAAAATAGTTCTCTCATCATCTTTTAATCCATAAATGTCGGTATCATCAATTAAAACTTTTCCGCTTGTAGGATAATCAAGTCCTCCTAATAAATGTAATAGGGTTGATTTACCGGATCCTGACGCTCCAATTATAGAAATAAATTCTCCTTTTTCCACATCGAAAGATACTCCATCAAGAGCTCTTACTTCCACGTCATTTGATTTATAATATCTTTTTAAATTTTCTACTTTTAACATTTCTATCACCTCTTTACATTTAATATAACATTCATATCTTACAAAGTACTTACAAGACTTCTTACAGTTTTGTAAGAAAAAAGACTTCTCACAAGGGGAAGTCTACTGAAAATTTTATTCTGTTATTATCCAAAGACGCTCTTATATTTCCGCCATGCTTTTCTATAATTTCTCTGGCTATAAAAAGACCTAAACCCAAACCATCCTTTGAAACGGAATTTTTTCCTCTATAAAATCTTTCAAATATCTTTGGCAAAGTTTCTTCTGATAAATCTTTGCACTCATTTTCTATGTCTAAATTATAGTTTAGGTAAGATTTATAGATTGAAATATTAATTGTATAACCATTTGGCGAGTATTTTATAGCATTATCTACTAGATTGTGAATAGCTTCTTTAAGCCATCTTTCGTCCAAATTGAAAATTAAGTCTTCGCCTTTTAAATTTATTCTTATACATTTTTCATCTAATATTACTTTAAATTCTCTCAAAACATCTTCTACTATGTCTTTTAAATTTGCTTGATGTTTTTGTAATGAAATAATATCGGATTCTAGCCTAGAAGATTTTACTAGGTTTTGAATTAAAAATTCTAGTTTATTAAGCTCATACTTTATAATTTCAAGATACTCATCTTTCGGATCATCTTCTAAAAGACTAATGTATAAAGAAAGGTTGGTAATGGGTGTCTTGGTTTGGTGTGATATATCTGCTATTAAATCTTTTGTTTTACTTTTTTCTGTATTTATTTTCGCTTCTTTTACTTGACTGGCATACAAAAACTTAATGAGTTTTGATTTTATTTTAGATAATTCCTTTTCATCAAATTCTGTAATTTCTAAATTTCCATCCAAAGCTTTATCAATATAAGCTGAGAGTTCACTCATTTCACTTCTCAAGACAATATATTTATATAAAATAATTCCGATTACAATTACTAGAAGACCTATTAAAATTTCCATTTATATCCAACTCCAAAGACTGTTTCTATTGGGTCATAGGGTTTTAATTTATTTCTTATTCTAGAAATGTTGACGCTAAGTGTATTTTGATCAATAAATTCATCATCTATTCCCCAAACAAAATCAAAAAGTAATTCCTTAGTAATAACTTGAGACTTGTTTGTTATTAGGTAGTACACAATTTTTGTCTCTGTCCTTGTGAGATCTATATTTTTATTATCTACATAAAAAATATTTTCATTGAAATTAAAGTCTAGACCATCTTTCTTATAAGGATTCAAATCACTAGAAACTATTTTTTCAAAAGCTCTTTTTATCTTTGCTTCTAAGATCCCTAAAGAAAAAGGTTTTGTTAGATAGTCATCTGCCCCTAAATTTATGGCTGAAATTATATATGATTCTAAATCAATCGCTGATAAAACTATAATAGGAATTGACGAAGTTTGTCTCGTTAATTTTATTATTTCAAGTCCATCTCCATCTGGCAAATTCATATCGAGTAAAATCAAATCCGCATCATCAATAAAATTTTTAGCTTCAATAATTGTGCTTACGGAAAAAACTTCATAGTCTTTATTTAAAGCTATAGAAAGCCCCTTATTTAAATTTTTATCATCTTCAATTATTAATATCTTTTTCAATGAAATGCTCTCCCTTGTATAAAGCTTTAGATACATTACAATATTCTTATTTATGTTAAAAATCTTCTTAACTTTATTTTTCCAAAGCTTCCTTATAGATTAAAATTTTATGTTTAAATGAGTCTATTCCACCTTCCATGTGATTTATTATTTCTTTTTTTATAGCTACTTCACCAGGATAGCCTTGATTTTTCACCCATCCATGTACTCCATCAGAATCCATTACTAACACACAATCTGACATTGCATTAGTTACAATTGTTGCACTATGAGTTGCAATTATAACTTGTCTATCATTTTTAGTTTTCCTTAGCTGCTGAACAAGATTTTTATAAATATATCTACTATCCAAATTATCCTCTGGTTGGTCAATAACAATCGGTCTGAAATCATCGTTATATTTCCCATATCCTAATATAAAGTCTAACATTGCTACGACTTTTTGACCTAATGATAAGTTTTTTATATCTTTATAAATCTCTTGAAGATTTTTATTGTCTTCCCTACTATTAATATTAAATAGGATAGTGTATTCTTCAAGTTTTCTAAAGTAGTTTTTAAAATATCCAATCCATGTATCTATATTTTTATCGTCAGTTGCATATATTAATAAATCCGATGTTAATGTCTTAGCAATATCAGCATTAATAATTGTTTTATTGGAATCTATTACTTTAAAACTACTTTCTTCTGTAAATTCTAAAAACTCTTTAGGATTTATCCAAGAAGAATCTTTATTTATTGATGATTTCAAAAAATTAATCAATCCTTTTTTATCTATTATATAAAATATAAACCCCTCTAAATTTTCTCTCTTAATATTATATCTATTAATAATACTTGAAAATTTACTTTTATAAATTTCTTCTATGGGGTACTCAAGCACTAAATCCTTTTGAATATAATCGATTTTTAATGTTCCTTTTTGAGTTTCATTAAAAGGATCTAGTACCTTTTTTACATCTTCTCTTCTATTTTTTAAAATACTTTCTATATCTCTTAGAAATTTAGATAAACCTGATTTAGCTTTAATTTTTATTTTATTTTCAAATGGTTCTAACTCTTTATTTTTAAACATCAAATCATAAATAAACCTGTTAATTTCATCTCCACTTGCATATCTAACAAGATCATTAACAGAATACCTATTATCATAAAGTTCTGATAGGACTTTTGTTTTATTACGTACTTTTTCGATATTGCTAATATCCATCTCTTTAACATTACTACAAGTTATCTTATATACGTTCAAATACTTTTTAAGCATATATTTTTTAATTCTGTCTCTATTAAAATAATATCTTCTTCCATATTGATAAGGTCGTTCCTCTTCAAATCGGCTTAAAATATTATCATTATCTTCTTTATAAGGACTTGTAAACTCAACAATATACTCATCTCTATCACATTGAAATAATAAATATACATTCCCATGCTTACAAATAAAATCTAAAAGATTCTCATCATGAACACTTTGTGTCATTACAAAATCAATTGTTTCAAGAACAGTACTCTTGCCAGTTCCTCTTCCCCCTATCAAGCAATTTAAAGAATCTGAAAATTTTACAGTAAAATCTCCATCTTTCTTTTTATTAGATAGAAAACCAGATTCTTCAAACATTACATATAAGCCTTCTATATAAACTTTATTTTTATTCATGTTCTCATAACTTACAGAAATATCAAAATCAATTAAAGCTTCTTTTAACATTTGAAAGTTAATATCACTTCCTTTAATCCAAAAAAAATTATTTGCTAATGTATCAATTGAATGTGAGTCATTGTCAATTAAAAAATTTACATCCTCTCTATAATTTTTCATGAAATTTTTTGCACCTTTGATTTGATTCTTGTTTTTTAAACCAACAATTCTAGTGTTTTCACTGGAAAATAATTTCTTTTTATACGCCCCGCTTAAAAACTTATCTTTATTTATATTTGATGAGTATATATGAGCTATATAAGTTATCGCTCCTAAACTCGAAAAAAAATCCATAACTTCTAAACTAGTAACATACACACCGTCTTTTTCAGAAATCAATTTTTCATCTAGCCACTTAATTACTTCCTCTTCATTATTCTTATCGTCATCTAATATTGCTACTACATGAAGCTTGTCAGCACATGATATTTCTATTCCTCGAAATAATATTGTTTCAACATTATATTTAGCTTTTAACTTTTTTAGATGATGTATACATATTTTTAATTTGTCTATTCCCTCAAATGTATTATGATCTGTAACAACAGCTATCTCATATTGATTTATTAGTAATTCATTAGCTAACAATAAAAAAGCATATATTTCTTTTTTACTTTCAAAAATGTCAAAATCTCCACCAAACTTTACATCTCTTTTCCCATTTATGAGAGGAATAATACTTCTTTCATAAATTATATCTTCTAATTCTTTTTCACTTATTTTTTTATATCCATTCGTGCCTAAATTCTCCATTAATTTATAATCATGAGAAGCTGGTGTGTGAATATGAAATATCGACTTCCTAGGAAATCCAAAATTATCTCTAGTGTTTTTTATATGCTTATATGCTTTTATAACTTCACTATAAGTTCTTGTATCTTCAGCCATACTCCTCCTTAACAATCCCTAAGGCTTAACAATAATTCTTATATAGAATAATCTCTCTGATCTTCCGCCACCATTTTAAAATCAATAGATCTTCCAAGTACCGTTGATGAAAATAACAAATATAATTAAGAATCTTATTTACCATTTACCTCAACTCTATTTTTTATATTCAATAATATCACCAATATCACATTGAAAAAACTCACAAATCTTTCCTAATGTTTCCAAACTTACATTTTCATCTCTTCCCATTTTTGCTATTGTCTTGGGTGTTGTTGCTATTGCACATTGCAAGTCTGTTTTTTTCATATTTTTATCTATTAATAACTTCCATAATTTATTATATGAAAATTTCATATCATTCTCCAATTCTATATTTTACCTTTCTAAAGGTATAGATTAACTACCTAGTTATAACATATAACACAGATTCCTTTCAATTATATGATTTACCGCGTTAAATTGAGCGAAAAAATAAAGGCAGTCCGAAGACTACCGATATTTACCTCTCTGCACCTTTGCTATGGTCTTTCTTGTTAGATTTAATTCTATCATCTGTTTAAAGCTTTTTATTTGTCCTAATATGGACTTTTTATCTTTATCTTGACTCCTTTTACTTGTTCTTTTGCTTTTAAGAGCTTAGAAGACAGAATACGGACACTCTTATGTTCCTTTCCGTTGTTATCAATTCTTGTTTTTACTTGACCAAATATTTTAACAAAATCTCCTTTATCAAAGTATACCTAGTTTCATAAGCTAATTTATTTTCCAAAATAGTAATTATTTTAATAAATATCTCTTTTGCTAAGAATCATGATATTCAATATTATCATAATAATCAAATAAATAATCGATAATAATGTCACTCTTAAATAAATAGAATCACTGCTATCAATTGATAATAATACTATGTTTCCTGATATAAGATAATTCATAATTGAAAATGATAAATTTCCAGATATTTGATGGAATATTGTATCAATTATTTGTAATATTCCAGCTGACTCAAGGAGACCAATAATAAGTGTAACGGCAGAATTTCTTATCAAATACGCTAAAAACATTATTATAATACTATAGGTTATATATAATAAGTATTCTGTGAGTATATATTTTATGAATATTCCTATTTCTGTGAATTTCAAATATCCTTCCATAAAGTAAAATGATAATGACATAATAATAAAACTAGTAATAAATATAGCTAATGTGTATACACATATTATTGCTACTTTTCCTAAAGTTAGCTCTATTTTTTTTTGAAAAACTTGATTAATATTTTTTAGAAAACTAGATTTAATTTCATCTCCTATATACATCACAATAAAAACTGTTTGAAACATCAATAAAATTTTACTTTGAATATTTCTCATAAATAATTCAGTTATAGGTATATAGCCTAAATCTAACCAATCTGGAATCACACTTCCAACATAAATCCCCCAATTTATCTGTGTGAAATTTATTTTCAAGTTTTCTAGTGCTGCTTTATCATTAATATAGTAATGATAATCAACTTTTGTCATATATACAGATCCAATTATCATAAGGCTACTAAGAATTAAAATTATCCATGGATATTTGTTTCTTCGTAGTCTATATAACTCTAATTTTATTGCTCTACTCATCTTAATATCTCCATATAATAATCTTCAAAGCTCATTTCTTTTACAGAAATTGAACTTATTTCTATACCACAATTTACTAACAAAGAGTTTATTAGACTCATTTTATCAAAGTAATCGTTTAATATAACTTTTTTACTATTTATAATCTCATTTTCATATCCATGTTTATTTAAAATTTTTGATACTTCATTCGTTTTGCTGGTTATTATCTCTATTCTTAATCTACATCTTTTATGCAAATCTTCTATTGTAAACTCAGCTAGTAACTTCCCTTTTGAAATTACTCCAAAATCTGTTGCGATTTTAGATAACTCTTCTAATATATGGCTTGATATAATTATGGTAATGCCGTATTTTTTATTAATTTCTTTTAACATATTTCTAATATCGACTATTCCTTGAGGATCAAGTCCATTAATTGGCTCGTCTAAAATAATAATTTCAGGAGATCCTATAAGAGCCATTGCAATACCAAGTCTTTGTTTCATTCCTAAGGAAAAACTCTTAACTTGTTTATTATAGCAATTTTCCAACCCAACTATTTTAAGTATTTCTTTTATATACATTTCATTTTCTATATCATAAGATAAGCATTTTAATTTCAAATTGTCATAAGCTGTTAGTTGCATATATAATGCTGGTGTTTCTATTAAATTGCCTACTTTACTAAAATAACTAGAATTTTTTTTAACATTTTTACCAAATAGCTCTATATTCCCACTACTCTTATTAGATAATCCAGATATCATCCTCATAATAGTTGATTTTCCAGCTCCATTATCTCCTATTAAACCATAAATAGATTGTTTTTTTACTTTTAAATTAACATTATCTATTGCTGTAAAATTTCCGAAATTTTTTACTAAATTTTTAGTTTCTAATATAGATTCGCTCATTTGATTATTCCTTTCTATAATTTTATGAGGAATTCTAAATAATGATATTATATATCCTACTTTTAACATAATTATAAGATCTTTTATAAGATGTTTCAGCTAACTTTTGTGAATATTATTTATATCTTTGCTATATAATTTTTAGTCATTGAAAATACTCCATCACTTATTCTTTGAATTCCTTGTTCATAAAAAAATATTACTATAATACTATTTTAAATTTTCCCTTTTATTTTAGAAATTGCTCTTTACTTCAATCTCATGTCAAGCATGTCTTTATCTTAGTTAGCCTGATGTTTTTCTTCTTCTTTTGATGTATAAACCGAAATAGAAAAATCTATCACAAGATATGAAAAAATGTAAAAATTATAAATAAATATCATGAGATTTATAAATACCACAAGAAAAATCTTGAAGATAAACAATTTGAAGAAGAGTATTATAGTGAACTTTCCGTCTACAAAATAGCTGCTAAAGAGATCTTAGAAAACTATAAAAAACTACCCACCACAAAAGAAATATTAACCAAACTCGATAAATTGAAAGAAAAAAAGAATACCCTTATGCAAGAGTATTCTTTGAATAAAAAACAATTTTCTTATCTTGTTCAGTATGAGAAAAATTATAAAAAATATTATGGGATAGATTCAGCACCATAAATAACAATTATTAAGTTTTTAATTTCCCAATACTTCTTTAGTTAAACGTTCTTGAGTAATTTCCTCAACCCCTATAATTTTATTTTTTTCATCTCTACGGACAATCAAAAGTATTCCATCACCATAATCATTATTTGAATAAACAAAACCAACATATCTACCATTCTTTTTTGCAACTTCTATAGGATCAAAAAAACCTTTTACTAGATTGCCATTATATGTTAATTTATCATTTGAATATTTAAGATTTGGAATATTAATCTCAGAAAAATATTGTTCAACATTTGCTGGATTATTATTTTCATGTGCTTTTTTATTAATAAATATAAAAATAACACCAAAAATCAATACACATACAATCATAATAGAAAACACATTTTTTTTAGTCATCTTTAATTATCTCCTTTAAATATTATTAACTTTATACTTCTTCTTCAATTTTATATATTTTCAATTCCTATTTCAGCTAACTTTTGTGAATAAAAAAAGCACTAGAATTATAAAATTCTAATGCTCATCTATCAAAATGAATCAACATATCCTAATTCACGCACTTTATCTATCATTTCTTGGTAATTTCTAACGCCTAACTTTTGATATATTCGTGATAAGGATACTGCCAGACTTCTTACATTTGTTTTTAGTTCTTTAGCTAACTCTTTCCTTGATAGCCCCTTTGAATATAGTTTAACTATCTGAATTTCACTTTTTGTCAATGGCTCTAACATGTGATTTTCTTCCGGAAAGATTGCTTTGCCTTTCAGGGCGATAGACTTTATATCCTCTATTAGTTTAGCTGTCTCTTCTTCTTTTGAAATAAATCCTTTACATCCAATTCTTTTTGCTCTTTTAATATAAAAGTCTAATTTATAGGCTGTTAAAATTACTATTTTTAGCTCTTTGTACTTATTAATCAGTTCTTCAGCAACATCTAAACCATTTATCGTTCCTTCTATTCCGGTCAAATTAATATCTATAAGTAACAAATCATAGTAAAGTACGGATTCATTAATACTAAGGTCTGTAACATTATTTACTATATCTACAGAAATAGATTCGTCCGTCTCTAAGCTCATTTTTAAAGAAGTTGCGACCATTTTATGATCTTCTATTAATAAGATTTTCATTGACAACCCTCCTATCTACTGGAACTTCCATTTTAAATTCCACAAATGATTCATCTAATTCCTTTTGATTCTTAGAAAAATCAAAATCAAATTTTCCACCATATTCTTTTAAGTTGAATCTTAATATATTTAAGCCTATATTTCCCTCTACTATTTTTTCTTCATGGTCTAAATAATCCCCATAATTTTTTATGGTAAGATGAATTTTATCCTTTACCGTTTTAAGAATAATGTCCGTACTATAACCTTTTGAATGTTTTAGTGCATTTATTAATAATTCATTGATACATTTGTAAATCAACTCAGCATAGGGACTGGGCAAGTCTATATTTCTATCACATTCAAATTCTATCAGCATTTCATTGTTTAAATACATGCTTTCTAAATCTACTATAAGCCTGTTGTAGGCGTCATAAAGAGAGTTATAATCATTGAGCATTGGATTAAAGGCATTTATTTCATGACGAATCAAATCGTTTAACTTATCCAGATTTTCTATAATGTATTTTTTGCCAGATCCTGAAAGATTATCCTCTATCCACCTTCGTATTGCTATGATAATCTGTAGAATGTCGTCATGTAAAAATGTCTGGATCCTTAGAGTATTTAATTTTTCAATTTCTAAATTTCTATGTTTTTCAAGATAATAGGTATCCAGCATTTCCTCAAAAGTTATCATGTTGGATTTTTTATGTTTTTCAAATAATCTAAATTCTACTAAAATCATGAAGAAGCTTAAAGAAAATAATATCACTCCTGAAAAAGATAAGGAGGTTAAATACAACATAATAAATAACAGAATAAATTCAGGAAATATTTTTTTCAGAGAACGGGAGAAAAATACTAAACCACTTTTGATTTTTGTCTTACTCATCCTATATAGCAGTACCGATTCAATGAAGATGCATGTAAATAATTGATACTCGCTGATAGACACTAGACCTATGTTTTCATACTTTTTATATATGATAAAACTTGTAATATATAAAATTTGTAATGCTATAACTAAACTACTTTCATATTTTCGAATTTGTCTATCCAATATAAATAAGATGCTTGGAGTCAACATTAGAATAATAACCACCCAATTAAATAGTAAAGATGATAAAGATACATTCAATTTCATCAAAATGATTGACATAAACAATCCTAATATAGTAATTGACAGAATATATTTAATTTTATTTGATGGTCTTGTTAGATTAAAAGTTGCAAAAATTATTAAACTATAGATTAATAATTCGATATATTTTCCTATTAACAATTCTCTTAATATTAAGTCTTCTAAAAAAGTGAAAATTATAAATAACTCAACTATTAAGCTATGAATCACTATATAATTTTTTTCAGAATTTAACACACATACAATATAAGCTATAAAATTTATTATACTCAGTAAAAATACTATTAAAATCCCCATATCTAATGTCTGCTGATATTTTATAAATGGTGCTATAGGCATAAACAAAATAAATTGCAATAAAATATGAGTAATTAAAATGAAATTTTGTTTTCTCATCCTGACCTCCTTTTAAAATTTAAATTCCGATACTATTTATTATATGGAATGTGATTTTCTTAATTAGATAAAGACTATCCGCTAAAATTATACATTAAATTCTATTACTAATTATAAATTATAATATATTGTAATTTTTTTATTTTTGTATTTTAACTTCAGTTTTCAATAATATTGTAGACATATTAAGATTTAATTTCAGCTAACTTTTGTGTATTAATATCTATGATAATGATATAACATCATTATACAGTCTATTAAAATATAGCAAAAAAATAAAGGCAGTCCGAAGACTGATGACAAAGCAGGCAAAAAAGCCTGATTTTTTTATGAAATCATCTGAATTTACAGAAAAAAGGTAAAAATTAACTAAGAAAGTAGGTGTAACATGCTATCAAAAAACAATAAAAGAAAAACAGATCAAGTACAGATCATATCAGTAGAACAATTTGTACCAAAAAATCACATATTGAGAAAAATAGACAAATACATAGACTTTGACTTCATCTATGAATTAGTAGAAGATAAATACTCACTAGACAATGGAAGACCAAGTATCGATCCAGTAGTATTAATAAAAATACTGTTCATAGAGTACCTATTCAACATAAAAAGTATGAGACAAACAATAAAAGAAATAGAAGTAAACATAGCATATAGATGGTTTTTAGGACTAGACTTTTACGATAAAGTTCCACATTTCACAACCTTTAGTCAAAACTACAGAAGAAGATTTAAAGACACAAATATATTTGAAGAAATATTTCAAAACATATTAAGCCAAGCAATGAACAAAGGATTTGTAGATGAGAAAATACAATTCGTAGACTCAACACATGTAAAAGCCCATGCCAATAGACATAAAAACAAAAAAGAAGAAATCAAGAAAGTAACAAAGGCATACCAAGAAGAATTAGACAAAGAAATAGAACAGGAATGCTTATACGAAACAGAGGGGTACAGATACACCAAAAAATGAAAAGAAGAATATAAAAGAAGAAAAGAAACTTTAGAAAGGCAATTTGGAAGTGCAAAAGAATTCCATGGATTTAGATACACAAATATGATTGGACTAGCAAAGATGGAAATGAAAGCTGCACTTACATTTGCATACATAAATATGAAAAAATTAGCAATATTACTATATAAATTGGATCCTAATAAGGATTTAATGTTGAATAAATTAAGAATTTTTTTAATGAATATATTAAAAATGCAACAAACCCAGGAAATATTCCTGGGTTTGTCTACAATCTGGCAAGTGCTATTTTACACTTGCTTTTTGTTTATCAGATTTTATTTTCAAATCTCAAATCTTAAATCATAAATTTTATTCGTTTGACTTCAATGCGTCTAAAGCGTTTATCTTCTTTATCCTGTAGTGGAAGATTATCATTATTAGCGTATTCACAAGGGCTGTTATTATTCCTGCCAAGATGAAGGGTCTTGGACTCAAGTCTTCTGGCAGCATGGCCATAAAAGGAACTACTATTTGAAGGACTGAGTAGTGGAGGATTTTTCCCACGAAGAGTCCTATGATTATTCCAATTATTGCCAAGATGTAGGTTTCCTTGTAAATGTATGAGGTTGTCTCTCTTGGATAGAAGCCAAGGACTTTTATTGTTGAGACTTCTCTTATTCTCTCTTCGATGTTTATGTTTGTGAGGTTGTAGAGGACTACAACTTCCAAAATTGTTGTCACTATTAGAATTATTATCTCAACCTTAGTTATTGAATACAAAAATTGATTTAAGATGTCCTTCATGTCGTCAACATTTCCAATATTAAAGACGGACTTCTTTTCTATTGTGGATTTTATAAAGGCATCCTTGTCAAAGTCTTTAGGAACTTTTATGAGGTCGGTGTTGGCCTTAAACTTTGATCCTGTTACCTTTTCAAAGTAGTCCCTATCCATGTAGACGTTATGACCTATATAAAATTCGCTGATGCCAGCGACTTCTACTTCGAATTCATTTCCATAGACGTCTCTCATCTCTAGTGGGTCGCCAACTTTTAACTTTTTAAGTTTGGACAACTTTTCTGTTATTATGACACCCCTCTTTGGAAGTTCTAATTCTTCCTTTGTGTCCTTGTCAAAGAGGGACACGTAATTTTTGAAGTCTTCCTTGTCACTTGGGACTATTACATTTACCGATTGATCAATTTCATCGTAGTCTACAGTGAAAAATTCTTCGTAAGTTTCTGTGTAATCTAAATTTTTTTCTGCCAAAGACTTCTTATATTCTTCAAAGGAATCTTGGTCAAGGTCCCTGTCATAAAGGACAGATATGTCGTACTTCAAAATGTTTTTAAATTGTAGGGTCTCAACGTCCTTTACCGATTCAGCAATTCCAAATCCAAGGACTAAGAGGGCTGCACAACCCATAACCCCAACAAGAGTCATAAACATCCTCTTCTTTGACAAGAATAGGTTCCTTGCTGTTACCTTTGATAGGAAACTCATCCTGTTCCATATAAAGGGAATTTTTTCCAAGAGAATTCTGTTACCCTTGGCTGGTGCCTTTGCCCTCAAGAGGCTGGCTGTTTTTTCTTCCAAGTTTTTATTAACTGTTATCATGGCAGCCACGCTGGTAAATAAAAATCCAATGGCAATGGCGAAAATAGCTCTTAGTGGGAAGATATTTATTAATAGTTTATTTTCAAAAATCGTCTTTGTTGAGTAGGCGTTTCCGATTATATAGGTCAAGAGGTAAGACCCAGTAATTGCTCCCAAGGTCCCACCAATTAAGGATGCTAGTGTCCCATAGAGGAAGAACTTCTTGCCGATTTCTCTATTGGTGTAGCCCAAAGCCTTATAGGCCCCAATTACAAGCCTATTTTCATCCACCATCCTAGTCATTGTTGTGAAACAAACTAGGAGGGCAATGGCAAAGAAAAATATTGGGAAGATAAGTGAAAGGCCGTCAACTCTCTTTGCGTAATCAAGATAGGTGTTGATGCCTGTTTCTAGGTGCCTTGGTGTGATTGTGTAACGAGGTTGCTTGACTAGGCTGAGGTACCTTCTCCCATCAGCAATCTTTTCTCTTGCATCAGCAATTTTTTCTTCAGCTTCTTGGGACTTATCTTTGTATTCATTTTCGCCCTTATTCAAATCTTTTTCTGCCTTGTAGAGTTTTGACTTGGCATCATTTAACTTGCTCTTGCCAGTTTTTAATTCCTTATCAAGTCTTTCTTGGCCCCTATCTAGTTCATTTCTCCCTAATAAGTATTTTTCCTTGGCCCTTGAAAGTTTTTCCCTGCCTTCCACGTAGTCATCATACTTTCCTTCGTATTCTTTTTTGCCAGACTCGTAGTCAGCAGTCCCCTTATTTAATTTTTCTTCAGATTCATTGATTTTATTTTTTGCTTTTGCTAATTCTTCTCTGGCTTCTTGAAGTTTTCTCTTGTTCTTCTCGATTTCATCCTTGCTCTTGGCATAGTCAGCTTCTCCCTTTTCTGCCTCAGCAATTCCTTCTTCAAGTTGCCTCTTTCCATCTTCAATTTGCTTCTTGCTGGCATCAAGAGTGGCCCTGCCTGCTGCAAGTTTCTTTTCATTTTCTTGGATGGCTAGGATTCCAGTCTTCCCTTCTTTTAACTTTGCCTTTAAGTCAGACAAGTTACCAGTGATTCCACCTGGGACTTCCTTCTTGATTTCTTCCAGAGCCTTATCGATTTCTTCTTTAGATGTCTTTAAAAAGTCTAACTTTCTATTTAAGTCAGCCTTGTTTTTTTCCAGTTCTGATTTTTTCCCTTCAAGTCCAGCAATTTGTCCCTCTATATTTTTTCTTTCTTCACCAGTAAGGTCTGGATTATTTAGAGAATTTTTCAAAGCAGAAAGCTGACCATCAATTTGTGAAAGACCCCTATCCACTTGGCTTATTTGGGAAGAAGTTTTTGAAATTTCACCTTCTATAGTCGGAAGCTTTTTAAGAAGGTCTTCACCTGTTTCCAAGGCCTTGTCTATGGCGTAGATTTTTTCCACAGCATCTTCATAGGAAGAAGCCCCCATCTGGGAAACCAATTTGCTTTTTCCTGCCTCAAGTTGAGTCATACCAGCTTGGTAGTCCCTTTCTCCCTCTTCATACTTTCTCATGCCCTCAGCAAGTTTTTTTCTTGATTCTTCAATCTTGGCCCAGCCATCATCAAGTTTTTTTCTCCCGTCAACTAGCTGGTCTTCTCCTTGCCTTAGGGCTTTTTCTGAGGCTTCAACTTCTCCAAGTCCCTTTTGGTACTTTTCCTTGCCCTCTGTCAACTTCTTTCTTCCAGAATTTAATTCAGACTTGGCATGGTCAAGTTTCTTCTTACCATCAGATAATTTTTCGTATCCATCGATTAACTTTCTCTCGCCATCATCTATTTCCACAGATGCCTTGTAAAGTTTATTTCTGTTTTTGGAAATTTCTGACTCTGCCTTGTCCTTCTCACTATTGTACTTATCCAGGCCCTTCTTGTAGTCGGACTTACCCTTGTTAAGGTCTTCTCGACCCTTAACTAGCTTGTCCCTTGCATCAGATAATTTTGTTTCGGCATCACTAATCTTGTCCTCTGCATCAGTGATCTTGTCAGAAATTTCTCCCTGAATGGAGGCAAGTCTTTCCTTTGGCCTAGACTTCAAGTCAATTTTAAGGGCCCTCTTCTTCTTGTCCATGTAGTCAACATATTCCTTGTCTGAAGTCTTTAAGCCTTCAGTCCCCAAGAATTTTATCTTGGCAAGAGTTGGGTCGCCAGAAAAGTTTCCATCGTCAATATAGGCAAAGTAAGAAATTTGTCCGTATCCTCTTTCAGAGTGGGCTGCGTTATTTTCTTGAAGAAAGTCCAGAGAATTTGCAAAGCCAACAACCTTAAAGGAAAGCCTCTTTAGGTCATTGTCCTCATCATCGTCGTTGTCTTCCTTAAATCTTATTGTGTCCCCAATTTTGCTACCAGCCTTTTTCATCCTGGCGTCCAAAATAATTTCATCGGGACCCCTAAGCTCTCTTCCCTCAATTATTTCTGGTTTAGAAATTTCATAGGGCATGTTTAAAACTTTTATAACAGTTGGGTCTCCTGCAAGAAAGACATCCTTGTCGTAGCCATACTCCAGCTCCTTGATGTCCTCTTGATCCTCAATAATTTGTCGGTCCTTAGCTTCAAGTCCAATGGGAACGGAAATTTTTATGTCCTCTTGATTTAATTTTTCAATTTTATCATCAATTGTATTTCTCATAATCTTGCCTGTGGAAATAAGTCCAATTAAGACAAAGACTCCGAGAAAGACAATTATCATTATTGAGATAAATCTTGGAAGAGAATTTTTTATCTCCCTGAGATTATCCTTGTCGCGAGCTTTCACCCTCCACCTACCATTCTATATCCATAATATCCCTTGGATTGTCGTTTACAAAAACATCCTTAACCTTGGCATCAGAAATTTCAATTAGCCTGTCTGCAGAATTTTTAATTGCAGAGTTATGAGTTATGAGGACCACAGTGGTGTCTGTTGTCCTCGTAAGATCTTGCAATAGTTTTAAAATTTGTTTACCTGTCTTATAGTCAAGAGCACCTGTTGGCTCATCACACAATAAAAGTTTTGGATTTTTTGCAATAGCACGAGCTATTGAAACCCTTTGTTGCTCTCCACCAGATAATTGTGATGGAAAGTTATCCATCCTATCTCCTAGACCCACAGACCTTAAAACTTCAACTGGGTCCTTGGCATGCTTTACAATTTGACTGGCAAGCTCAACATTTTCAAGAGCAGTCAAGTTTGGAATCAAATTGTAAAATTGAAAGACGAAGCCCATGTCGTAACGCCTATAAGTTGTCAGTTCTCTTTCACTATACTTTGCAATATTTTTCCCATCAACTAAGAGGTCACCAGAAGAGGTCGTGTCGAGACCTCCTAAGATATTTAGAAAAGTTGACTTGCCGGCCCCTGATGCACCAAGAATAATTGCAAACTCATTTTTTTCTATTTCAAAATTTAATTTATCATTTGCCATGACAGACCTTTCCCCAATTGTGTAAACTTTTGAGAGGTCCTTAACTTCGATAAAAGCCATAATATCACCTGGGCTTATTATATCATTAAAAGCTAATAAGATAATTAAAAATAAAAAACGCCCACAAGTGAGCGTTAATTAATGATTTGTTTTCAATTTTTTGTTTTTTAAATTTAATGAAGTTCCTCGCAATTAATTTTTATCCAATCGCAAGTTATTAAAAATTAATACATTGTTGCTCGGCGAAGTCTCTTGTCTACTTCTCTCTTCTTCATTGTCTCTCTCTTGTCCCAAAGCTTCTTACCCTTTGCCTTGGCAATTAGGACTTTGACTCTCCCCCTCTTTAGATAAACCTTTAGGGGAATAATTGTGTAGCCCTCTTGAGTTTTAACTTTTTCAAGGCGAAGGATTTCTGCCTTGTGCATGAGGAGTTTTCTCTTCCTCATGGGGTCAACATTATAAATGTTTCCCTGCTCATAGGGCGAAATGTGCATGCCTGATACAAAAATTTCTCCCTTGTTGATGTCGCAGTAGGCATCCTTGATGTTGACGTGGCCTGCCCTTATGGACTTGACCTCAGTCCCAACAAGTTCAATCCCTGCTTCATAAGTGTCCTCGATAAAATAAAGATGGCTGGCTTTTTTATTGTTTGCTATTGCATCGTTTTTTTCCTTACTCATCTTCATCACCTACCATTTTAAAATCAATGTTGCCCATGTTGAGATCAACATTTACAACTTTTATAGTAACATCGTCGCCAATGTGAAATTCTTTTTTAGTCCTGTAGTCAATTGCCCTATAGTTGTCTTGGTCAAATTCGTAGTAGCCATCCATGGTCCTGTAGCCCACAAGTCCTTCGATTAGGTTGTCTAGTTCAACAAACATTCCAAAGTTTGTGATAGATGAAATCCTGCCCTTGTAGACTTCTCCAATTCTCTCAGACATGTATTCAGCCATCTTGATGTCTTCAACTTGCCTTTCAGCATCTTGGGCAACTTTTTCTGTCTTAGAAACTTGCTCTGCTATGTCTGGCAAGATTGCCTTTAAGTTTGTAAGATCTCCCTTAGATAATTTGCCTTGGATCTTCTTTTTTATAATTCTGTGGATTGTGAGGTCCGCATACCTTCTTATTGGCGAAGTGAAATGGGAGTAGTGGTCAAAGGCCAAGCCAAAGTGGATGTCGTTTACTTCAGAATATCTTGCCTTTGCCATGGACCTTAGGGTCATAGTTGAGATAAACATTTCTTCCTTAGTCCCCTTTGCCTTCTCAAGGACCTTCTGCACATCTCTTGGCTCAACTTTTTCATCAAAGTTAATCATGTAGCCAAGTGGTCTCAAGTAAGAGTTGAGCTCTGAAATTTTTTCATCCTTTGGTCTCTCGTGAATCCTGTATAAAAAAGGAATTTTCTTAAAATAATATTCCTTTGCCACGCAGACATTTGCCATTAACATGAAGTCTTCTATGAGCTTATTGGCAGATCTCCTGTCCCTCTTGTGGATATTTTGTGGCCAACCTCTCTCGTCAACTTCAATGATAACTTCTGGTATGTCAAAGTCTATGGCGCCACCCTTTTCCCTCTTGTCTTCCAAAATTTTTGCAAGTTCATACATCTTGTCTAGGGTTTTCTCAAGCCCCTTTAGGGAGTCGTGTGTAATATTTTTTTCTAAGTAGTCTGACACATTTTCATAAACTAATCTTCTCTTAGAATTAATCACAGACTCAAGGATTTCATATTTTACTACTTCGCCCTTCTTGTCAATTTCTGCAAGGACAGATAGGGTCAACCTGTCTACACCCTCGTTAAGGGAACAAATTCCATTGGAAAGTTCAAAGGGCAACATTGGTATAACCTTGTTTAAAAGGTAAACTGAGTTCCCCCTCTTGAATGCCTCTTCATCTATGGCAGAGTACTCTTCAACATAGTGGGCAACATCTGCAATGTGAACTCCTAAGAGGTAGTTGCCATTTTTTGCAACTTCAAGAGAAACTGCATCGTCAAAATCCTTGGAGTCTGCTCCATCAATTGTAAAAGTCATAAGATCTCTTAAGTCTCTCCTGCCCTTTAGGTCATCTTGGCTAACTTCTTGCGGAAGAGACTTGGCTTCAGATAGGGCAGCTTTAGAAAATTCCATGGGAAGGTCTAGGCCTGCAGCTACAGAAAGAATATCAACGTCAGGGTCTTCTGGGTAGCCCAAGACTTCTACTATTCTTCCTTCAGGTTTTTTGTTTGCCTCTGGCCATTTTTCTATTTTTACAACAACCTTTTGACCATTTTTTGCTCCCTTGAATTTCTTCTTAGGAACGTAAATATCCATGGCCATCTTGCTCTCATCAGATACAACGAAGCCAAAGTCCTTTTTGTTTTGAAAGACTCCAACGAATTTGCTGTTAACCCTTCTCACAATTGATAGGACCTTGCCCTCTGGCTTGTCGCCAAAGGAGTCCCTATATCTTCTTACAATGACTTCGTCGCCATTTAAAGCATCCTTAAGGTTGTTTCTTGATATATAAATATCCTCGTCAAGATTTTCGCTTATTAAAAATCCAAAACCCTTGGCATTTGTTTGAAGTTTTCCAAAAAAGAATTTGTCATTGTCCACGAGTCTGTACTTCTTCCTGTGGTCCATGAAAATTAAGCCCTCTTTTTCAAGTTCCTCAAGAATCCTATTAAATTCTTTTTTCTCCTTGCTCTTAATTTTAAATAATCTAGCAAGATCATCTTTTGTCCTTGGCTTCGAATTCTTAATGAGTTCTAAAATCTTTTCTTTAATCATTAAATCTTTGCTCCATAACTTGTCATATTAAATAAATTTGAATCAATTGAATAGTTATTTGCAGCTCTCTCACTATGTCTTTCCTTGCCAAGTTCAATTAGTCTTGTGATTAAATCTTTAATCATAAGTCCATCAACTTCATAAAGGTAAAAGGCAATGGAACCTGGAAGGGTATTGATTTCATTTACATAAGCCTTGTCGCCATCAACAAGGAAGTCAATCCTTGCCACACCTGCACCATCAATTGCTGAGAAGGCTTTTTTTGCAAGTTCTTTAATTTCTTTTTCAAGTTCTGGCTTAAGTTCTGCTGGAAGTTTTTTGTTTTGGTGCTTTTGAGATGACTTAGCTCCCTTAGATCCAGAAACATACTTGTCTTCATACTTTAATAGGTCCTTAAAGCCAAGAGGTTCTTCTGCTGCAGAAACCCTTAGGTCATTTTCGTAACCAAGGACTGCCACGTTAATTTCTCTTGGATTTACAACAGCTTCTTCTACAATAATTTTTCTGTCGTAGTGGGCTGCAACTTCAAGAGCCTTTGAAAGATCAAGGGCATTTTCTACTCTTGAAATCCCTATTGATGACCCAAGGTTAGCTGGCTTAACAAAAAGTGGGAAGTTTAAGTCCTTGCACTTTTCTATAAGACCCTTTAGGTTCTTAAGTTCTTCCCTGTAGAAGTACTTGTACTTTGTCATTGGGATGTCTTCTGATTCAAAGACCTTTCTCATGATTACCTTGTCCATGCCAACAGCAGCAGACATAACTCCGCAGCCAGTGTAAGGCATGCCCATAAGTTCAAAAAGTCCTTGGGTACATCCATCTTCTCCAAAGGTTCCATGAAGGGCAAAGAATATTGCATCAATTTTTTGGTAAACTTCTATTGAATCATATTCTGCCTTAAAAAGTTTCTTTGGATTGTGCTTTACATAGTATAAGTTTTTGTTGCCATATTCTGGCTTGAAGAAAACTTCTACTCCATCGTGGAAGTCTTGATCCTTGTAGGCCTTGAAGTTCTTTAAGCTTTCTCCTGACAAAAACTTGCCATCTTTTGTAATATAAATTGGAATTGGATTGTACTTAGACTTATCCATGTTTTCAATAATTTGCATTCCTGTAATAACAGAAACCTCGTGTTCAACGGATCTTCCCCCGAAGATTACACCTATATTTTCCATTTTTTCACTCCTCATTGTAATTGTCAGGAAGGTCATTTTCAAAGAGAACGACATCTCCCGCCATTGAAATCTTTGCGAGAACCTTAGTTGCCTCGTCTAGTGAAGAAACCCTATAAATTTTTTCTTCATCAAAATTTTTATCCTTAAGGCCTTCATAGATTGGAAGAGTTCTCTTTTTGCCAACTAAAATTGCAAAATCAAGGACATCTGCCATAACTTGACCTATTTTTCTGTTTTCTTCTTCTTCCATATCTCCAAGCTCAACCATGCCTGGCGTTATTATTATCTTCCTGTGGTCTTTAAATTCTCTTAGAACATCAAGAGCAGCCCTAAAGCCCACTGGGTTTGAGTTAAAGGCATCGTCAATAACTATGGTATTGTTTGATGATGGAATAAGTGAAAGTCTGTGTTCCACTGGCTCAACCTTGGAAATCCCCCTTTGGATTTCTTCTAGGCTAAGTCCCAAGACATGAGCAGCAGTCGCCGCTGCAAGAAGATTTGAAATGTTGTGAACTCCAAGAAGTCTTGTAGAGCACTTGATTTCTCCTCCTCCCTTGATGTGGAGGACAAATTCTGACCCAGTCTCATTGACTTTTATTTCGTCAGCGTAGACATCTAGCTTGTCAAAGTCCTTAGTTCCATACCTGTAAGTCTTTTTCTTAGTCTTGTCTGCAAGAGGTTTAACATAGTCATTGTCGTAGTTAAAGATTGCAATCCCATCTTCTGGTAGGTCTTCAATTAACTCGTACTTTGTCTTTTGTATATTTTCAATTGTCTTAAAAAGATGCATATGAGTTGGCCCAATAGCAGTTATTATCCCGATATCTGGTTGGACAAGCTCTGCAACTTCGTGGATTTCTCCAGGAACTTTTGCTCCCAACTCTGCTATGAAAACTTCCCTGTCCCTTTCTAGTTCGTTGTTGATGATCTTTGAAAGCCCCATAGGAGTGTTAAAGGATGATGGTGTGTTTTTAACCCTTAGACCTTCAGATAGAATTGTGTCTGATATAAATTTAACTGAAGTCTTTCCAAAGGATCCAGTGATTCCAAGGACCTTTAAGCCTTCTTCTTCCTTGTATTTTTTTATTTTTGCCTGAGCTGACTTGTAAAAGCCCATGTTTATCTTGTCTTCAGTAGGTTTTGCCCACTTGTTTGTCAAGATTAGCAGCCTGTATTGGTAAAAGTAAATTAAAAATGACAGGATTAGTGTAGCTAAAATTGAAATGACATAGGATCCTGACCCATCAAAAATTCCCAATGAAAAGACAACTATAAGGACAAAGGCAATAAAATTTACAAGCTTGTGCTTCTTTAAAAGTCTCTTTGCCCTGTCAGTCCAAACTATAGGAGTCTTTTGATTTGTCTCTAGCTTATAGACTAACTTGTTCATCTTTTCCTTGTTGTTCTTTAAAAATGTCTTGTATTCATCATTGTCATAGCCCTCTAATTGGAGCATGTGAATGGGAAAGTTACTCCTAATTAGGGAATAATAAAGTGCCAGGCATATGATTACAAAATCTATTAAGCAAATTGGCAGTCTCTGTAAAAAATATTCCATGAAAATCTCCTAACCTAAAAACGAATTAATAACTGCATTAAACTGACCAAACTTGTCAAGGTAGGAATAGTGTCCAGCTCCCTCTAGGACAACTAGCCCAGAGTTTTTTATCTCTTCTTCAAAAATCTTACCCATATAAAGAGGAGTTGCCTCATCCTTATCTCCCCAAATAAGGAGTGTTTCTGCATCTATGTTTTTGAATTCATCTCTTGTGGACTCATTTACCACCTTTACAAAGCACTTTCGCATAATTCCATCTGCTGCTTGGTAGTCATCAGACCCATGTTTTTTATAAAACTTTGCCATGGCCTCTTCATTATTGCCATGAGTAAGCATATAGAATTTTTTTGCTGCCTTAAAGGAATATACCTTGCCATAATAGGACAGCTTTCTCTTGGGAAGGACTCCTGAAGCATCAATTATTATAAGCTTTTCAACCCTGTCTTTATTTCTTGACCCCAAAATCGTAAGGGTCTTGCCACCAAAGGAGTGACCAACAAAAGTCGCCTTCTTAATATTAAAGTGGTCCAAAAACTTTAAGAGAAATTCATAGTAGTCATAGGTCCCCATAACTTCTTTTGGGTTTTCGCTGTCGCCAAAGCCTGGCGCATCATAGGCATAAACTGTGTAGCCCTCTGGGATGGCATTAAAAATCGGCATAATTGATTCAATATATGCACCCCAACCGTGGAGAATGACAAGGACTTTCTCGCCACCCTCCCTCTTAATATATGCAGTTTTTATACCGTCTATTTCAACAAATTCTTTATCTATTTTCATCTTCATCTTCTTCTATAAAAATTATTGAGCCCTGGTCTTCTTCATCTCTTACAAAAATTGAAGAGGACTCATAGGCATCTTGGCTAGAATTTTCTTCTGTAAAACTTATGCCAGATGTCTTTTCACTTAAGTCAAGGCCCATCTTTAGTGAAGAAATTCTTGACTCTAACCTCTCTATTTCTTGCAAGGTTTCACTTACATCGAGATTAGATACCTCACCCTTAAGGGCATGGTATTGGTGCTTGCCAAGCTTTTCAAAGACCTCACTTAGCTTTCTCTCTTCATTTAAAAGTTCGTATCTCAACCTTGCTGCCTTTTTAATTTCTTGCGACTCAGTCACAAGTTTCTTCTTTAGATAATTTAAATTACCAACTAGGTCATCTAAATTGCCATCAAGACTGTCAAAAAATCCCACAATATCACCTCGAATCTATGTTATTATACCAAAAATCTCATATCTTTTAAATACTGCCCTTGTTTTCTTTATTTTTAATTGGGTAAAAAAGATTTGGAGGGATATTATGGAAAAATTAACACTTTATGTAGGAACAGTTTGCCCTTTCTGTAAAAAGGTAGAAGCCTTCATGGAAGATGCAGGCATTGACTCTGTAGAAATAAAAAATATTGATGAGGATAAAGACGCTCGTGAATATTTAATTGAAAAGGGCGGCAAAAAGCAAGTGCCTTGCCTCTTCATTGGAGACAAGCCTCTTTATGAATCACTTGACATTATTAAATACCTAAAAGAAAATGTAGCTTAAGTTTTTATAAAAAAAGACAGGGATTACTCAATGAGTTTAATCTCTGTCTTTTTTGTTTCTTCTTCTGTTTTTCTTTCTCTTTTTTCGCGATAGCAATATATTTTTAGACTTGGAAATAGTGTAAGAGTTCAAAATTAAATTAACAATATTGCATAGGATTATTATCTTTATGGCAAATACCCTTGGCATGTGATAGCTTGTTAAAAAAATCAAACTAATGATGCTAAAGATGTCAACGAAATATTCCACATACATAGTCTTTGAAAAAATTGTGTTTTCTGAAAACTTAAAATTCACAGAAAGCACATTTATAAAAAATAAAATCATGACAAAGGAATAAGTAGCTATGGAAATATTTATGCTAGCAGTCAAGATGTAGACTTGTAGCATAAAGTACATGGAAAACTTCACCATGAGTAAACCTATCTCATAGACCTCTAGCTTTAACTTTTTGGACTCGTAGAGGTTGTCTATGTCCCATTCGTCCATAAGGGCTCTTAAGATTTTTGTAGTCTTAATCTTTTCGCAAATCCATGATGGCAAAAGGCTCAAGATGAAAATGCTAACTACAAGGCTCTTTAAGATGTCAAATAAACTTGTCCCTTGAAAGCGTCTAAAGTAGTTAAAGATAAATACTACAAGGCCAATAAGGGCAGAAATTGAAAGTATCTTTAAAAAGGCCTTAAAGATTTCATAATTCTTTCCACTTAAGAGGAAGTTGCCTGGGTCACTGTAGGCTCCTGCAAACTCATAGGGGTTCCCCATCCTATTTAATTCTTTTTTTATGTCTTCTTCTGTATAAATCTCTGGAAGTCTATCTCTCAGTATATCTAAAAAATCCTCTTTGGCAGCCTCTTGCTTGTCATAGGGGATGTATCTTTGCAAATAATAAATATATCTATCGACGAGTTCATGTTCAATTAATTTCATAAAATCATCCTCATATACATTATAAGTTAAATATTGGTTCTTTTAAATGTCTAATCACAAATTTAAAAATTTTTTTACTTTATTTTTATGGCCTATAAATTTTTGATTACTTAATAGTTTTTGAATATCTTTAAAGTTTTAAAAAGCTTGTATTTTAAATTTTTTATAAATATTTTTCTTACTTCATAACTTTTAAAATCTTAGTCTATAAAACTAAAAATTTCCAATAAAAAAAGTCCTGTTACCAGGACTCTCTTAATCAAGTACATAAACTTTTACATTTCTTCTTCCAAAATTTCTAGCTTGGGAACTTGTGCTGTAGAATAAGTCGATTCTATTTCCCTTAATTGCTCCACCAGTATCTTCTGCTGTCGCATAACCATAAGATGCAAATCCATCCATACTTTCAATGTAAAGCTTTGAACCTAGTGGGATAACCCTAGGGTCAACTGCAACTGCACCAACTCTTGCTCTTGTTCCCATAGCAGTCTTTGAACCTGCAGTTGGGTCATAAGCAGTAGCTTGCATAACAATTACTCTCTTAGCTGACTTTCCATTAGGAGCAGCAGATCCTTGTTTAGTTCCAACTTCTACAACTTCCTTTACAGGATCTTTTGTAATTTCACTTTTTAGGACTTCAGTAGATTCTAAGTTTCCATTTACATAAGTATTCTTTAGGCTTTCTAGCTTTTCTCCAACTTGTCCATTAGTGATTACTTTTTTCTCGTCCTTAAACATTTCATTGTTTTCACGAGTTTCTGTTTCAAAAGGAATTTCAACCTTGTTAACTAAGTTTTCTTCAACAACTCTATCGATTTTAATTTCCATTCCTTGCTTAGCAATTTCATCAAGAGGAAGGGAAACTCTGTCAAGCTTGTTTAGCTTTATGTCAAGATTTTCAAGTACATCAGCAACTGTGTATCCATTTGCTTCTGCAATTAATGTCTTGTTTCCATCTTTGATGTGGTAGGACTTTGGTGAAGTTATAAGGATCTTAGTGTCCTTAGTAATTTCTTCATCAAGACCTGGGCTTACAAGGTCCTTGTTCTTAAGAACAATGCCTTCTTTTTCCAAGAAGTCTCCTACTGTTTTTTCATATGTGAAAACTGTCTTAGTCTTTCCATTTATATTTAGTTCAACGTCTTTACCTAGAGCCGTGTTAAAACCCATTGTTAGGATTGACACAAGAGCTAAGGCAATCAATATAAATTTCGCATTTCTAAAAATGTTCTTTTTATTCAAAAATATTACCTCCATAAATTCAGTTACAAATTTGTAGCTTTTGTTACTACTTTGTAACCTCTTCTAATCTTTTAAGAGTATATTAAAAAAAATAAGATTTGTCAATTTTTTTGTAACTTTTTTGTAAATCTCTCGGCAAAGGGCTTAGTTAAGCCATTTTGTAATTTATATAAATTAAGTCTATTTTAAAATAAAAATAAATTCTCTCTCAAAGCCTGAAAATTAGGGATTCTTTATAAAATATTACGTTTGTGTTACAAAATCTTATGAAGTTTTCCTTATTTTGCTAATTTTTTGATAAAAATAACATTTAGTAAGTGAATTTTAAATTATTTCTAGTCTCTATTTCTAATAAAGAACTTACCCTCCTATAAAAAATAAAAAGCTTAAAAAATTAAAAACAAAATAATTTTTTAAGCTTTATCTTTTTAATTTTTAAAATTAATACATTAGTTTTTCTACAAAACGCCTAGCCAGCTTGGCAGTAAAGCCCCAGATAATATGTCCATCATATTCATAAAAGAGGACTTCTTCTCTTCCCCTTCTAAACTTGTAATTTATACCATTGGGAATCAAGTGGTAGGGAAAGTCTTCATTCCTCTCAACCCTTAAGTCGATCTTATAGGACTTGGGTTTGGTCTCTAAAAAATAGGAAAGTGGAACTGTGAATACCTTCTCAACCTCATCTAATGAAGGAGAGATTTTGTCAAAGTCTCTTTTGATTTCTCCAATGAAGCTGTGAATAATTGCTGCATAGGGATTTACTACAAAGTCTCCCTCAGAAAAAATTTCAATCTCATCTTCTGAAATTAAAAGCTCTTCTGAAGTCTCCCTAAGAGCTGCGTCCCTTGGACTTTCTCCCTCTTCAATTCTACCTCCGGGGAAGGAAATTTCTCCAGGTTGATTTCTAAGAGTAAAAGCCCTCTCCTCAAAGATTAGATGAATTTCCCCATCTCTTTTTATAAGAGGAATCATGACGGAAAACCTATTTTTCACGTCAACGGGCATAGGTTTTATTTCTTGGACCTTGGCTTTAATTTTCTCTAAATTTAAGTCTTGGTCAGTTGACATTTTCTATCTCCCTCATTAATTCTTCTACTGTGTAAATCCTAAACCTATCAATCTGTCTTTTGTTACCTTCTCTTTCAAGAAGCATGTATAGAAGCTCATCATACCTAAAGTTTTCTGGCATTTCCAATTCTTCTGCAAGCTTTGGAGCATAGTCTTCAAAGATTATCCTTGCAATCTTACTTTCACTTTCCTTAACCTTGTCCCTTAGGAGTCTGTAAATATATTTTAGGCTCTCCTCTTCATCAAGAGGCATAATATAGTAGTCCTCTCCCCTAAGACCCTTAATAGCCCTAAAGGCATCGAAGTAGCCAAGTTTTATTAAGTCGTCAGCCTTTTCCTTGTCAAAGCCAAGAGATGATCCAAGATTTTTATTTGGCTTAATAATATAACTTGCCCTTTCAATATTTTTAAGTGGTTGCCTTGAAAGTCTCACTAGGACAATATCTGTGTCTTCATCAATCATCTCCATAGGAGCTAGTGATGCAAAGCCACCATCAATAAAGTACTTGCCATGAAGACGTTGCAATTTAAAAAAGGGAAGATAACAAGAGGCAATAATATAGTCCTTTAAAAGGCCCTCTTCAATATCATCCTTAAATAATCTTTCAACTTTGAGGTCAGATACATTCACTGTACACATTCCAAAATCCACATCTGAAGATCTAAGTTTATCTTCATCAATGAACTGGTCCACTAACCTGTAAAGAGGATAGGGAGACCTTGTAAGTTCTGGAATCTTTATATCGTGTTCCCTAAGTTTATCTACAATTTTCGAAAATAAATTATCATCTTTTTCTATTTCTTGTAGCTCAGTTTCAAAGGCAGAAAAGTCCAAAGACTTCCAGGCCTTAAAGCATTCATAGGCATCTCCTTGAGCAAACATGGCTCCATTAAAGGCACCTATAGAAGTCCCAACAATTTTTGAAAAATCAAATCCCATTTCCATAAGGGCGAAGTAGGCTCCTACTTGGTAGGCACCCTTGGCTCCTCCGCCTTCAAGAACTAATGCCCATTTTTTCATTCTGCACTTCCTAATTCAGATGTACAATGTGGACATCTTGTAGCATTGATATCAATCTTAGACTTACAGAAAGGACATACCTTTTCTGTTGGCGCTGGAGCTTCTTCTTCCTTCTTGAATTTATCAGTAATTTTTGAAATTTGTTTGATCATAACGAAAATAACAAAAGCGATAATCAAGAAATCAAAAACTGATTGTAAAAATATTCCATACTTAACTTCAGCAGTACCCACTGTGACAGCAAGATCTTCGAAGCTAACACCGCCAAGCAAGATACCAATGAGTGGCATTAGGATGTTTTCAACAAGGCTTGAAACGATTTTACCAAAGGCACCACCTATGATAACACCTACAGCCATGTCCATAACATTACCTTTCGCAATAAATTCTCTAAATTCATCAGCAAACTTTTTCATTTTTCCTCCTTTATATCAAAGTAATAATTTAAATATAATTCCTTACGAATATTAATTACCCATAATGATTATAAAAAAACTGAAAACAAAAAATCCCAAGCCTCTACCGTGACTTGAGATTTTCTTCTATAGTAATAAATAATTTTTATTAATTGATTTAAAGCAAAAGATCCAGGAATTATTCCCAGATCTCTCATCATCTTCTAAATTTTAAATTTGTTTTAAGATAACCTTGTTCTTTTCCAAAAGTTCCATGGCGTAGTCGTCGACCCTATAAGCTTCGTGGTAGATTATTTCTCTTATGCCTGCTTGGATCAGGGCCTTTGTGCAGTTAAGGCAAGGAAAGTGGGTTACGTAAGCCTTGGCTCCCCTTACTGATATTCCTTCCTTGGCACAGTACAAGAGGGCATTCATCTCTGCGTGGATTGTGGCTATGCAGTGGCCGTCACGCATTGTGTGTCCCACTTCGTCGCAGTGGGGGTTGCCTGTTACTGATCCATTATAGCCTGTTGAAATTATCCTGTTGTCAGAGTTCACAAGGACGCATCCCACGAATGCCCTGTCGCAAGTGGACCTTGTTGCAACCATTTCTGTTATCTCCATAAAATATTCATCCCAAGATTTTCTCATTTTGCCTCCTTTGCAAGTTTATCAACTAACTCATTGTACTTGACCCCAGTGTGAGCCTCTACTTTTATAAATTTTACCTCAAGCTTGTCCTTTATAGAATCGTAAAATTTCTTGTAATAAATCGTCCCTTCCTTATTAGTCTTCCAAAAACCAAGAGCCCATGACCTTATGCCTTCGTAGTCGTAGTGAAGGTAGATTTTTTTCTTGCCAAGCTCTGCTGCTTCTTCCATGGCACGCATGGCTCCCTTGATTTCTCCCGACACATTTCTCATGTCTGAGTCCTTGAAAAATCTCTTTGAGTAAGTGTATTCTTCTTCATCATTAAACATGTAGACTCCATAGGAGTGGGACTTGTCGCTGTTCCTGTAGGATCCGTCAACGTAAACTACAAGCTCATCCTTTTCCGCTGACTCCTTCTTGTCTTCTTCTATTTCATTTATAAAGGCCTCAGCATCTTCACGAGTGGAGAACTTTTTGAAACTTGCTCCCTTAAAACCCATGGTTTCTCGCTTGCACTCATCCCAGGTGTGATAGATGCCAGGATTTCTTCCTATTCTAACTGCGTAATACTTCATGTTCACCTCAAAATTTTGTCATTTGTCAACTATGTCTACTTATTATATAATTAGAAGTAATTAGAAGTCTAGACTTTTGGAGGTAAAAATGAACAAAGAACAATTTGAAAGAATGAAAAATGGCAAGGGCTTCATTGCTGCTCTTGACCAATCTGGTGGATCAACACCTAAGGCCCTATTAAATTATGGTGTGACTGAAGATGCTTATTCAAACGAAGAAGAAATGTTTGAACAAGTTCACGAAATGAGAAAGAGAATTATAAAGGATAAGGCCTTTACATCTGATAGAATTTTAGCTGCAATCCTATTTAAGGTTACTATGAACTCTAAAATCGACGGCAAGTTCACTGGCGACTACCTTTGGGAAGAAAAGGGCATCGTTCCAATCCTTAAGGTTGACGAAGGTCTTGATGTAGAAAAAGACGGCGCACAACTTATGAAACCTTTCAAGCACATTGACGAGCTTCTTGCAAATGCAAAGGAAAGAAATATTTTTGGAACTAAGATGCGTTCTGTTGTAAAGGAACTCAACGAAGAATCCATTAAAAAAGTTGTTGAACAACAATTTGACTACGCAAAGAAAATTTCTGCAGCAGGATTTGTTCCTATTATCGAGCCGGAAGTTGACATCCACGCTAAGGACAAGGCTGAAATCGAAGAAGTCCTTAAAAAATATCTTGTGGAAGAACTTAAAAAGTTAGACAAGGACACTTATGTAATGTTTAAGTTAACTCTTCCAGAAAAGGAAAATCTTTACGAAGATCTTTACGACTTTGATCAAACTGTTAGGATCGTTGCCCTATCTGGTGGCTACTCAAGAGATGAAGCCAACGAAAAACTTAGAAAAAACAGGGGCGTAATTGCTTCCTACTCAAGAGCCCTTACTGAAGGACTTAATGTAAATCAAACTGCCGAAGAATTTACAAAGATGCTTGATGACTCTATCGAAAAGAACTACTCAGCTTCAGTTGAAAAATAAAGTGTAAGATTTTTAAGATCTCCAATTTTGGAGGTCTTTTTTTTATTTTGTTTCTTGATTTGCAAATGTTTTTTCATATTTTATAACCCTAGCTAAAGCTTGTATTGATGCAGTTTATTATTGACAATTATTTTTTCATAATGTAAACTATTGCATAGATAATAAACATTATCTGGAGTGCTGTCCGCTAGTTAAATTTTTAATGACCGGGGTTCTCTATAGGATACTGTCCGCTAGTTAATTTTATATTAATGACCGGGGTTCCTCTATAACTTTTTTATTATTATATGGAGGTTTTTTATGAAGAAGTATCAATTAGACGTACCTACACCACATTCCTACACTTATGTAACAAAAAATATTCCAAATGTTACAGTTGAACAAAGGGAAAGAGCTCTTAAGGCTACTCACTACAATGAATTTGCTTTTCCTGCAGGAATGTTAACTATTGACATGCTTTCAGACTCAGGAACTACAGCCATGACAGATGTTCAATGGTCTGCAATGTTCTTAGGAGATGAATCTTATGGTAGAAACAAGGGCTACTATGTTCTTCTCGATGCCTTTAGGGATGTATTCGAAAGAGGCGACGATCAAAAAAGAATCATCGACCTTGTAAGAACTGACTGCGAAGATGTTGAAAAAATGATGGACGAAGTTTACCTTTGCGAATATGAAGGCGGCCTATTTAATGGTGGTTCTGCCCAAATGGAAAGACCAAATACCTTTATCATTCAACAAGGTCGTGCAGCTGAATCTGTTTTATTCGAACTTGTCAAAAAAATATTAAACGCAAGAGAACCAGGAAAGATTTATACTATTCCTTCAAATGGTCACTTTGACACTACTGAAGGTAATATTAAACAAATGGGTTCAATTCCAAGAAACCTATACAATAAAAAATTACTTTGGGAAGTTCCTGAAAATGGTCATTATGAAAAGAATCCATTTAAGGGCAACATGGACACTGAAAAACTAGAAGAACTTATCACTAAATTAGGACCTGAAAATGTGCCACTAATTTACACTACTATCACTAACAACACAGTTTGTGGTCAACCAGTTTCTATGGCAAACTTAAGAGAATGTTCAAGAATTGCTCATAAGTATGATATACCTTATATGTTTGATGCTGCTAGATGGGCTGAAAATGCTTACTTCATCAAAGTTAATGAAGAAGGTTATGCTGACAAGTCAATTCCAGAAATCGCAAAAGAAATGTTCTCTTACTGCGACGGCTTTACTGCATCACTTAAAAAAGACGGACACGCAAATATGGGCGGCGTTCTTGCCTTTAGAGATAAGGGACTATTCTGGAAGAAGTTCTCTGACTTTAACGAGGACGGCACAGTTAAAACTGATGTAGGTATCCTCCTAAAAGTTAAACAAATTTCTTCTTACGGCAACGACTCCTATGGTGGAATGAGTGGTAGAGATATTATGGCTCTTGCTGCAGGTCTTTATGAAGCAGCTAAGTTTGATTATCTTGATGCTCGTGTTAAGCAATGTGAATACCTTGCTCAAGGTTTCTACAAGGCTGGCGTTAAAGGAGTTGTACTTCCTGCAGGTGGCCACGGTGTTTATATCAACATGGACGAATTCTTCGACAACAAGAGGGGACCAGAAACTTTTGCAGGTCAAGGCTTCTCTGTTGAATTAATAAGAAGATATGGAATTAGAACTGCAGAACTTGGTAACTATTCTATGGAATATGACCTAAAGACTCCAGAACAACAAGCTGAAGTAGCAAACGTAGTTCGTTTCGCAATAAATAGAAGTCAACTTTCTAAGGAACACATGGATTATGTAATAGCAGCAGTTAAGGCTCTTTACGAAGATCGTGCTACTATTCCTAATATTAGAATAGTCAAGGGAAAGAACCTTCCAATGCGTCACTTCCACGCTTTCCTTGAAACTTATGAACCTTCTGAAGATGAAAAATAAATTTCTCTAAACTTTTTTATAAATACAAAAAATTAAATAAGCCCCTCTTAATTGAGGGGCAAATTACCCTTTAAGGAGAAAAATTATGGATAACAACTTAAAAACTCGTGATGGTTTTAAAAGCAAATGGGGCTTTATACTAGCTTGTATTGGCTCTGCAGTTGGTATGGGTAATATTTGGAGATTCCCTATAATGGTTTCAACTTATGGTGGGATGACTTTTCTCATTCCTTATTTTATCTTTGTAACCTTAATAGGATCTACAGGAGTAATTTCCGAAATGGCACTAGGCAGGTCAGCCGAAGCTGGACCAGTTGGCGCCTTTGGAAAATGTACAGAATTAAGAACTGGCAATAAAAAGCCTGGCGAATTAATTGGTCTTATCCCAGTTCTCGGCTCTTTGGCACTAGCTATAGGCTACACTTGTGTAATGGCTTGGATTTTTAAATATACCTTCCTTTCTCTATCAGGTCACCTTTATGAAATGGGACAAGATATGGATGTAATTGGTGGTACCTTTGGCCTAACAGCGAGAGCCTTTGGTGCAAACACCTGGGTAGTAATAGCAATTCTTGCAAGCTTTGCCATAATGGTAATGGGTGTATCTGGTGGAATTGAAAAAGCAAACAAAATTATGATGCCAGCCCTATTTATTTTATTTGTAGGACTTGCATTCTACATCTGCACTCTTCCAGGTGCTTCAAATGGCTATAAATATATTTTCACAGTAAATCCTGATGGATTAAAGGATCCTAAGGTTTGGATATTTGCCTTTGGGCAAGCCTTCTTCTCCTTATCAGTAGCAGGATCAGGAACTGTAATTTATGGATCTTACCTTCCTAAAAATGAATGTATTCCATCATCAGCAAGGAATGTTGCAGTCTTTGACACAATAGCAGCCCTCTTGGCAGCCTTTGTAATCATCCCTGCAATGGCAGCAGCTGATGCACCACTTGATACAGGTGGCCCTGGCCTTATGTTTATCTTCCTTGTAAATGTATTTAACGGTATGCCTATTGGAAGAATTATTGGAATGATTTTCTACATCTGCGTTCTATTTGCAGGCGTATCTTCAATAATAAACCTTTACGAAACACCAGTTGCCTACCTACAAGAAAAATTCAATGCATCAAGATTTCTTGCAACTACAATTATCCACATCATTGGTTGTGTCGTTGCAATTCTAATTCAAGGAATAGTAAGTGGTTGGATGGATGTAGTATCAATTTACATTTGCCCACTTGGAGCAGCCCTTGCAGGTATAATGTTCCTTTGGGTTGCAGGCAAAGACTATGTTCTTGCTGCAGTCAATGAAGGATCCCCAAAAGGCATTGGAGGATGGTACTATCCATTAGCAAAATATGTATATGTAACAGCTGCCATAGTGGCCCTAATAGCTGGTGCAATACTTGGTGGTATTGGTTAATAAAATTTTGTAAATAAAAAAAGTGTTGGCTTTTGTAATAGCCAGCACTTTTCTTTTGCTTACTTTTTCTTAAAAATTATCCTTTTTGTTTCTAAAATCTATAAATTCATCTAAGTCCCTTGCCAAGAAGAAGGGATTTATTTTTTTCTCTTTTCCAATTGTCGTAGGAAAAGTAATCTTGTCATCTTCTCTAAGCTTCTTTACTCTTTCATACTCCCTATCCAAGTCCTCATTAGAAATTACGGACTTGGCAAATTCTAAGTTGGCAAGAGAATACTCGTGAGCAGGATAAACTAAAGTGTCATCAGCTAAATTTTTTAACTTGTTAAGACCCTCATAGGATTTTTTATAGTCCTTAGTGAAGACCCTGCCGCAACCTGCTAAGAAGAGGGCATCTCCACAGAACAAGTTACCATCAACTAGATAAGAAATGTGGTCTTCAGTGTGACCTCCAGTTGAAATAACCTTGAAATTTTCTCCAAGAAGATTAAATTCATCTCCGTCCTTTAAAGTCACGTCGTTGTATTCGCTAGTTTCCCTAGGTCCATAAACCTTTGGGCCGTATTTAATCTTAAGTTCGTCAAGGCCACCTACGTGGTCCATGTGCTTGTGGGTTAAAAGAATATAATCAAGTTTTCTGCCCTTCAAATAATCTATAACAGGACCTGCATCGCCAGGATCAACAAGGAGAACCTTGCCGCCCTTCTCAATAGTCCAAATGTAATTGTCATTAAAAGCTTTAATATATTTAATATCCATAAAACACCTCATAATATTCTTACTCTTATTGGTGAGATTTAAACATGGGAAGGTTTTGTTATGCTTTTAAATATTTGTTATTTTTGATGGATAAGATTTTTCATCAGCTTTACTGAAATTAAAAAAGACAGTCAACTTTGTGACTGCCTTTGTTTAGGTTGTTTTCTATATTTACTTAATCCGACTCGCTTGAAAATTCTCCTTATTCAGTCGCATTGGCTGAGACTTGATCAAATTTCTGTAAGAAATTTTGATAAGTCTGCCCGCAGATTTTTGCTTGTCAAAAATCTGTGTTCCCTTATTCTCGCTGGATAAGGTTCTTCATAAACTTTGCTTGAAATTAAAAAAGACAGTCAACTTTGTGACTGCCTTTGTTTAAGGTTTTTACTATATTTACTTAATCCGACTCGCTTGAAAATGCTCATTATTCATTCGCATTGGCTTAGACTTGATCAAATTTCTGTAAGAAATTTTGATAAGTCTGCCCGCAGATTTTTGCTTGTCAAAAATCTGTGTACCTTTATTTTCCGCTGGATAAGATTTTTCATCACTTCAGCCTTCGCTATCGCTCGGCTTCAGTGTGAAGATAAAATAAAAGACAGTCATGTTTGTGACTGCCTTTGTTTAGGTTGTTTATTGATTTACAAATCCGACTCGCTTGAAAATTCTCCTTATTCAGTCGAATTTTCTACGCTCGCTGGATAAGATTTTTCATCAGCTCATGCTTCGCTTACGCTTGCATTCGCTGTGAAAACCAGAAAAACCGAGACTCGTCTCGGTTTTTCTTATCATTACATCATGCCCATGCCTGGATTCATTGGAGGCATTGCTGGTGCGTCTTCTTTTATGTTTGCTACTGCTGCTTCTGTTGTCAAGATCATTGATGCTACGCTTGATGCGTTTTGTAGTGCTGATCTTGTTACTTTTGTTGGGTCTACTATTCCGGCTTTTTTCATATCTACGTATTCTGACTTGTATGCATCGAATCCAATTCCTGCTTCTTTTGTCTTTACGTGTTCTACGATTACTGAGCCTTCTAGCCCTGCGTTTTCTGCTATTTGTTTTAGTGGTTCTTCTAGGGCTCTTAGGATAATGTTAGCTCCTGTTTTTTCGTCGCCTTCTAGTTGGTCAACTACTTTTGCAACTGCGTCGATTGAGTCGATTAGTACAGTTCCACCACCTGCAACGATTCCTTCTTCTACTGCTGCTCTTGTTGCTGCTAGAGCATCTTCGATTCTTAGCTTTCTTTCCTTTAGTTCAACTTCTGTTGCTGCTCCAACTTGGATAACTGCAACTCCGCCAGAAAGTTTTGCAAGTCTTTCTTGTAATTTTTCTTTATCAAATTCTGAATCTGTTTCTTCGATTTGGTTTTTAATGTGGCTAATTCTGTTATCAAGTTCAGATTTTTCGCCTGCTCCATTTACAATCACTGTAAGTTCTTTTTCAACCCTAACCTTTGAAGCTGATCCAAGCATTTCAATTGTTGCATCCTTTAGGTCTTGACCTAAATCAGATGAAACAACTTGTCCACCTGTTAGGATTGCAATATCTTGAAGCATGTCTTTTCTTCTGTCGCCATAGCCTGGAGCCTTTACTCCAACTACGTTTAGTGTTCCCCTAAGTGAGTTAACAACTAGAGTTGCAAGAGCTTCGCCGTCAATATCATCTGCAATAATAAGAAGTGGTTTTGATTGTTGAAGAACTTGTTCTAATAGTGGAAGGATTTCTTGGATATTTGAAATCTTCTTGTCTGTAATTAGGATGTATGGATCCTCTAATTCTGCAACCATCTTGTCAGAATCTGTCACCATGTATGGAGATAGGTAGCCCCTGTCAAATTGCATACCTTCAACAACGTCTAAGCTTGTTCCCATAGATTTTGATTCTTCAACTGTGATAACTCCGTCGTTTCCAACCTTTTCCATTGCTTCAGAAATAAGTTTTCCAACTTGTTCGTTAGCAGCAGAAATTGAAGCAACTTGTTCAATAGCTTCCTTTGAAGAAACTTCAGTTGAGAAGTGTTTGATCTCTTCAACTGCAGCTTCAACCGCCTTAGCAATACCCTTTTGAAGAACCATTGGGTTTGCACCTGCTGCAAGGTTTCTCATGCCTTCTCTAATGATAGCTTGAGCAAGTAAAGTAGCTGTTGTAGTACCGTCCCCTGCAACGTCATTAGTCTTAGTAGCAACTTCCTTTAAAAGTTGTGCTCCCATATTTTCAAATTTATCTTCACATTCAATTTCTCTTGCAATAGTAACACCATCGTTTGTGATAAGTGGTGTGCCATATTCCTTGTCTAAGATAACATTTCTGCCCTTAGGTCCAAGAGTTACCTTTACTGTATCTGCAAGAGTGTTAATTCCCTTTATTAAGCCTTTTCTAGCATCTTCTGAAAATTTAATTTCCTTTGCCATTTTTATCATCTCTCCTTATTCAATAAGCCTTATTCAATAACTGCCAAGATGTCTTGGAACTTGATTATAGTGTATTTTTCGTGGTCAAGTTCAATGTCATTTCCTGCGTATTTAGAGAAAATAACCTTGTCACCAACCTTAACAAGTCCCTTCATTTCTTCATCTGTATCTAATTTGTTGCCAGTTGCAATAACTTCTGCGATGTTTGATTCTTCCTTAGCTGAAGAAGGAAGAACAATACCAGAAGCAGTAGTTTCTTCTTTTTCAATCTTTTTAATGACAATCTTGTCATCAAGTGGTCTCAATTTCATATATATAAGCCTCCTAAAATTTATAATTTATTTTTAGCACTCGCTTGTCCCTTCTGCTAATATGTATATGATAACTCAAATAAAAACTTTTTTCAAGTAGTTGGGGGAGAAAATTATTTTAAAAGCCTTGCTTTTATATTTATTTATCAAGTTATTATTTAAATAAGTTTTGTAAAGCGGAGCTTTACGATTCTTTATCCGGAGGGGGTTAGGACCTTTCGATTGGTCCTTCCCCCTCCGGGCCACCCCCAACACCTTCAACGACCTGGCAGGGGCCTTTGCCTACAACCCCGAGCGGCAGACAGCCTAAAATTCAAAACTCGTTAAGCTTAAGTATTTGAGATTAAAAAACTTATAAATAAATTAAGATTTCATCACAATTATTTATTTACTGAATCGCTTAACTCAAACAATTGAATTTTTTAACGGCTGTCTTGCCTTACGGGGTTCTTCAATCTTAGTTCGTGGTTTTACCTCTACAGAGTTACAAACTTATGTTGAGTTACTTAATAAAACATGATACAACTAAAAATTTTTGCATAAAAATAAGCTTAATCAGTATCGATTAAGCTTTAACTTTTTATAAAGTTCTATTTAATTATAAATCTCCAACTTTTCCGTACTTTGTAACAAGCTATAACTTAAGTCTTAAGCAGTGAATTTGTCGAGTGCCCCTGCTTGTTGAAATGTTATAAGCTTATGAGGTTAGCCAATAAACCGCAAGCTAATAAAACAGTAAGCAAAAAGTTCGGAGACGTTAAAAAAATTTCACTGTTTGAGCGAAGCGAGTTTGAAATTTTTAGTCGGAGAGCTTTTTGCGTATTAATGGGTCGGGCCCCTGCCAGGTCGTTGGGGGTGGTAAGGGGAGGTTTGGAGGGGACAAGGGCGAATCGAAACGCCCTAAGTCCCCTCCAATTGTAAATATAAAAGCATAAGCTTTTAATAAAACTTTTTAACGAAAACTTCTTTATTAAGTATTTTTAAAAAGTCCTTTTTTTTACTTTTTTCTCTTTCCTCTCAAACTCCAAGAGTTTCTTCTTTACATCTACTCCTCCAGCATAACCTCTTATACTCCCATCGCTTCCTATGACTCTATGGCAGGGTATTATCAAGGAGATTGGGTTGTGACCTACTGCTCCTCCAACTGCCTGGTTGGATACTCTTTCATACTTCCCACTTGCAAGTAAGGCTTCTCCAACTTCCTTATAGGTCCTTGTCTCTCCATAGGGAATCTTAAGCAAGATATCCCAGACGTCTTTTCTAAATTCACTTCCACTTACTTTTATTGGAGGAATATAGCTTGGATCTCCTTCTGAAAAATATTTATCCAACCAAGTTTCTGTGAGTCTTAAAATTTTATAGTCCTCTTCTTTAGAAGAAAATAAGACCTCATCAACAATTAAAATTATTTCAGTATCTTTTAGTTTCTCTGCAAATTCTTTTTGACTGTATAGGTAGAGTCCAAACAAGGCTTCTTCATTAAAAACTATTAATATGTCCCCCAGCAATGACTTGTATATTTTTTTATAGAGCATATGGCCTCCAAAAGTTTATAAAAAAAAAAGGAAACCCCATTGGATTTCCTTATACTAATTCTATAATTGAAATTTCTGCGCCGTCTCCACGTCTTGGACCCATCTTTAAAACTCTAGTGTATCCACCGTTTCTGTCAGCATATTTTTCTGCATACTCAGTAAATAGTTTTGTTACAACATCTTCTGAATAAATATATGCTAAAGCTTGTCTTCTTGCGTGAAGATCGCCTCTTTTTCCAAGTGTAATCATACGATCAGCAATTCTTTGAACTTCTTTTGCTCTTGTGTGAGTAGTTTGAATTCTACCTTCAGCTAAGAGAGAAGTAACAAGGTTTCTTAGCATTGCACGTCTATGACTTGAATTACGGCCAAGTTTTCTATTTTTTGCCATAATATCCTCCTTATTCTTCTTCAGGTTTGAGGCTTAAGCCTAACTCGTCAAGTTTTTCAGTTACTTCTAGTAGAGATTTTCTACCTAGATTTCTAACCTTCATCATTTCACTTTCAGTTTTATTAGTTAGTTCCTCAACACTATTTATGCCTGCTCTCTTTAGGCAATTGAATGATCTTACAGATAAGTCTAATTCCTCAACTGTCATTTCGAGAACTTTTTCCTTTTGATCCTCTTCTTTTTCAACCATCAAATTTATTTCACTGACATGTTCTTTTAGGCCAATGAAGAGTTCAAGATGTTCTGTCAAGATTTTTGCTGCAAGAGATGTTGCTTCGTCAGCCTTCATTGAACCATCTGTTGTAACTTCGAGGATTAATCTATCGAAGTCTGTTCTTTGTCCAACTCTTGTGTTTTCGACCTTCCAGTTTACTTTTTCCACAGGAGTGAAGTTAGAATCCATAGGAATAATTCCTATTTCAGATATTTCTTCCTTTTTAAGTTCAGAAGGTTCATAGCCTCTTCCCTTTTCCACCATCATTTCAAGATAGAAATCAGCATCATCATTTAGAGTTGCTATATGTTGATCTGGATTAATAATACTTACATGTGGAACAAGTTCAATATCAGAGGCTTTTATTTCACCCTTGCCCTTTTTTTCTATTACTAGTTTTACAGGCTCATCTTCAGTCATCTTTAAAACTATAGATTTAATATTTAAAACTATTTCAGGTACATCTTCCAATACTCCTGGAATTGTATCAAATTCATGTTCAACGCCACGTATATTGATAAAAGATACAGCTGCGCCTGGTAGAGAGGAAAGTAACACTCTTCTTAAGGAATTTCCAATAGTGATACCAAATCCAGCTTCTAGAGGTTCAACGACAAACTTGCCATATAAACCTGATTCATCTAATTCTTCAATACTAATCCTAGGTTTTTCAATTTCAATCATGGGTACCCTCCTTCTCGGTAAATAGTTTAGACTCTTCTACGTTTTGGTGGTCTACATCCATTGTGAGGAATTGGAGTAACATCTTTAATCATTGTTACTTCAAGACCTGATGCTTGAAGAGATCTAATAGCAGCTTCTCTTCCTGAGCCTGGACCCTTAACATATACGTCAACGCTTTTTAGTCCGTGTTCTTTAGCTTTTTCAGCTGCTTCTTGTGCTGCCTCTTGTGCTGCAAAAGGAGTAGACTTTCTTGAACCTCTAAATCCAAGTTGTCCAGCACTAGCCCAAGATATAACATTACCGTTAATATCAGTAAGAGTAACCATAGTGTTGTTAAATGTTGAAGCTATATGTGCTTCACCTTTTTCAATATTTTTACGTACACGTCTTCTAGCACGTGTAGCTTTTTGTTTTTTTGCCATTTAAGTCCCCCCTTACTTACCCTTAGAAACAAGTTTCTTAGGACCTTTTCTTGTCCTAGCATTTGTCTTAGTCTTTTGTCCTCTTACAGGAAGACCCATTTTATGCCTTCTTCCACGGTAACAGTTGATTTCACGAAGTCTCTTGATGTTCATAGCAACATCACGACGTAAATCACCTTCTACGTGGTACTTATCAATTTCTTCTCTAATTTTAGCAAGTTCTGCTTCTGTAAGGTCTTTAACACGAGTGTCAAAGTCTACGCCAGCTGCAGTTAATATTTCTTGAGATCTGGGTTTTCCAATACCATAGATGTAAGTGAGTCCAATTTCAACTCTTTTTTCTCTAGGTAAATCAACACCGGAAATTCTAGCCATAATTACCTCCCTTATCCCTGTCTTTGTTTATGTTTCGGATTTTCACAGATTACCATTACTCTTCCGTTTCTTTTAATAATTTTGCACTTTTCGCACATCTTTTTTACAGATGGTCTTACTTTCATTTAAATGCCTCCTGACTCTGGATTATTTCTTTCTCCAAGTTATTCTACCTCGTGTAAGATCATAAGGTGAAAGCTCAACTGTCACCTTATCACCAGGAAGAATTCTAATATAATTCATTCTCAATTTACCTGAAATATGAGCAAGTATGATATGTCCATTTTCAAGTTCAACCTTGAAATGAGTATTTGGAAGAGCGTCAACAACAACGCCTTCTACTTCAATTACATCTTCTTTAGCCATATTATTAAGGATCCTCCTTTAGCTATAAGGTAATAGTTTCTTTCTAATATAGATGTCACTAAAGTCACTTACCTCAGTATCTATGACATCCTTATATATATAAAGATGTTTTACCTTTTTTTTCTTTGGTCGATCTAGCTTTCTTAGTTTTCCATCAACGAGCAAGAGAAGGTCATCATCGATAATTTCCATTATGATATAAACCTTGCCCTCATCTCTACCCTTTTTGGATCTTACCACTTGTCCCTTCAAAAGACTAAATGTTTTATCCATGAACTATTCGAGACCAATAACTATATCGTCAAATACCTTGTCAATATCCTTTGCACCGTCAATGTCTATTAATAGATTTTGTGCTCTATAGTAGTCAATAAGAGGTGCTGTTTGATCAAAGTAAACAGAAATTCTAGTCTTTACAGTTTCTTCAGTGTCGTCATCTCTTTGAATAAGCTTAGTGCCGTCCTTATCACAAACTCCTTCTTCCTTTGGAGGATTGAATTTAACGTGATAAGTCATACCACAAGTTTTACAAACACGTCTTCCAACAGCTCTTTCAATTAAGATTTCAGGATCAACTGAAATGTTAATTACCTTAGTTAGCTTGTCGTCATTCTTGTCTAAGATTGAGTCAAGACTAACAGCTTGAGCTACAGTTCTTGGGAAACCGTCTAGTAGAAATCCTTCTTTAGCATCGTCCTTGTTAAGTCTATCTTCAACAAGTGCAATAACAAGATCATCAGGAACTAAAAGACCCTTGTCCATATAAGACTTAGCTTTCTTTCCAAGTTCAGTGTTGTTCTTAATATTTTCTCTAAAGATATCTCCAGTTGAAATATGTGGGATATTATATCTCTTTACAATATATTCAGCTTGTGTGCCTTTGCCGGCCCCTGGAGGTCCCAATATAACTAATTTCATAATTACCTCCTACTTATTCTTTAAGAATCCACGATAATTTCTCATGATTAATTGTTGTTCTAACACTCTGTGGATTTCAAGTACAACACCAACAACGATGATAATTGATGTACCACCATAGTTGAATTGTAGGCCTGAAATAAGTGTTAGGATAGTTGGAAGAACTGCAAGTATAGAAAGTGCAATTGCTCCCGGCATAACCAATCTATTTAAAGTTCTACCTAAATAATCACTTGTAGGTTTTCCTGCTCTAATACCACTAATAAAACCACCATTAGCTTGAAGGTTTTTAGAGTATTCAACAGTGTTGAATTGGATTGTAGTATAGAAGAATGTGAAAAATACAATAAGAATAACAGTAAATATTATATAAAGCACAGCTCCTGGTCCTCCAGCTGGAGTTAACCATTTTTGAATCCAATTTCTAGTTGATTCACTTGTAAACATAGCAATAGTTGCTGGAATAGCAAGTAGTGAGTTAGCGAAGATAATTGGCATAACACCAGTCATTAAAACCTTAATAGGAATATGAGTTGATTGTCCACCGTACATCTTTCTACCAACAACTCTCTTTGCATATTGTACAGGAATTCTTCTTTCACCTTCAGTTAGTGTTACTACAAAAACAACAATTGCAATAGCAATTATTAAGAATAGCACTAAGAAAATTGGGCTAGACTTTCCTGCCTTAACAAGAGCAACAGATTGAGCTATATCAAGTGGGAATCTTGAAACGATACCTGCAAAAATTAAGATTGAAATACCATTTCCAATTCCGTGTTCAGTTATTTGTTCTCCTATCCAAATTAGTACCGCTGTACCAGCAACTATTGATAGGATAATAGTTGTGTATTCAATAGCACTTGTTGCGTTAACTGCTTGTCTAAATAGACCAAAAGTATAACCAACTGCTTGAATAAGAGCGATAGCAATAGAAAGGTATCTAGTGTATTTTGCAATAGCCTTTCTACCAGTTTCTCCTTCTTTTGCAAGAGATTCCAATGAAGGAATAGCTATTGTCAAAAGTTGAAGTATGATTGATGCTGTAACATAAGGATAAATGTTAGCAGCAAATATTGTAAATCTTCTAAAGTTTCCCCCTGCCATTAAATCAAGGAAGGAGAAAATTGATCCGCCTGATCCAGAAAAAATTTGTGAAATCACTTGTGAATTCATATAAGGAACAGCGATGTGTGATCCAAGTCTATATAATAGAAGCATGAAAAGAGTGAAAAGCATCTTCTTACGAAGAGATTCAATCTTCCACGCATCCCTAAAAGTGGACAGCATTAAATCACCTCGGCCTTTCCTCCGCAAGCCTCAATTTTTTCTATAGCAGATTTTGAGAAATGCTGAGCTTTAACAGTTAATTTAACATTTAATTCACCATCTCCCAAGATTCTAAGTCCGTCTTTAGCCTTACCAGCCTTTATAAATTTATTTTCGATTAAGAATTCAGGAGTGATTTCAGTTCCTTCTTCAAATACATTAAGATCTGCTACGTTTAATACAGCGTATTCTTTCTTAAAGATATTTGTAAATCCTCTCTTAGGAAGACGTCTGAATAGTGGCATTTGTCCACCTTCAAATCCAGGTCTTACTCCGCCGCCACTTCTAGCATTTTGGCCTTTGTGACCCTTGCCGGAAGTCTTACCAGTACCGGAACCAATTCCACGACCTACTCTTTTTCTAGCTTTAACTCCGCCGCCTTCGTTAGGTCTTAAGTCATGTAACTTCATTAGGTACACCTCCTTATTCTACTACTTCGATCATATAATCGACTTGTTTTAACATTCCTCTAATTTGAGGAGTGTCATTTTTTTCGATAACTTGGTTTAACTTTTTAAAACCAAGAGCTTTGATTGTTTTTCTGTGTTTAGGTACTTTACCGATAGGACTTTTAACAAGTTTAATTTTAATTGTACTCATGATTTTCCTCCTATCCTAAAATTTCTTCAACAGATTTATTTCTAAGTCTTGCAACAGATTCTGCAGTCTTAAGAGACTTTAGACCTTCCATAGTTGCATTAACAACGTTTCTTGGGTTGTTTGTACCAATGTTTTTAGTACGAATATCAGTAATACCTGCAAGTTCGCATACAGCACGTACTGCACCACCGGCAATAACTCCTGTACCTTCTCTTGCTGGCTTTAAGAAAACTCTACCTGCACCATAAATTCCAGTTACTTGATGAGGAATAGAAGTGTTTAGTAAGTTAATTCTTACAATATTCTTTCTAGCATCTTGTGTTGCTTTTCTTATTGCTTCAGGAACTTCAAGAGCTTTACCAGTACCTACACCAACGTGTCCGTTTTTGTCGCCAACTACTACAAGAGCTGAGAATCTAAAGTTTCTACCACCCTTAACTACTTTGGCAACTCTGTTTATAGATACAACTCTTTCTTCAAGATCAAGTTCTGCCGCATTTATTAATGAACGCTCCATTACTTCCTCCTTCTTAGAATTTTAGACCAGCTTCTCTAGCTGCATCAGCAAGTGCTTTGACTTTACCGTGGAAAATATATCCACTTCTATCAAAGACAACTTCTTCAATTCCTTTTTCTAATGCCTTTTTAGCAATAGATCCTCCAACAGATTTAGCTGCTTCAATATTTCCAGTGTTTTCTAAGTTCAATCCCTTGTCAAGTGTAGATGCACTTAATAAAGTATTGCCAGCTTCATCATCAATTAATTGAGCATAAATATGTTTAGATGATCTGTAAACTGAAAGTCTAGGCTTCATTGAAGTTCCGGAGATGTGATTTCTAATTCTTTTGTGTCTTTTAATTCTGTTTTCGTTTCTATTAATTTTATTTAACACTTAAATTCTCCTTTCTTACTTACCAGTCTTACCAACTTTACGTCTTACATGTTCATCAGTATATCTAATACCCTTACCCTTATATGGTTCAGGTTCTCTGAAGCGTCTAATGTAAGCAGCATAAGCGCCAACTTGTTGTTTATCGTTACCTTTAACAATAATTGAGTTAGGAGATGGAACTTCTACTTCAATACCTTCTGGATCTTCTATATCAAGAGGGTGAGAGAATCCTAAGTTTAGAGAAAGAACCTTTCCCTTCTTAGCAGCTCTGTATCCTGTTCCAATTATTTCTAGAGATTTTGTATAACCTTCTGTAACGCCAATTATCATATTGTAAATTAGAGTTCTAGTTAAACCGTGAAGTGCCTTAATTCTTTTAATATCATTTGGTCTTTCTACAGTGAGAACTCCGTCATTTAATTCTATTCTTAAATCTTTATCGAAAGATTGTGTTAGTTCACCCTTTGGTCCCTTAACAGTAACTGTTTGGCCGTCAACTTTAACTTCAACGCCCTTTGGGATTTCAATAGGTTTTTTGCCAATTCTTGACATTTTTCACCTCCAAATTACCAAACGTAGCAGATTACCTCTCCGCCAACTTTTTCTTGTCTTGCCATTTTATCTGTAATTATTCCCTTAGATGTAGAGATAATTGCAATTCCTAGTCCTCCTAGAACTTTAGGAACATCGTCGCACTTAACATAAACTCTAAGTCCCGGTTTTGATATTCTCTTTAATCCAGAGATAACTCTTTCACCGTCTTGAGAATATTTAAGATCTATTTTGATCATTCCTTGTTTGTCGTCTTCAACAACGTCATATCCTTTAATATAACCTTCATCAAGAAGAATCCTAGCGATTTCTTTTTTGATGTTTGAGCAAGGAACATCAACAGATTTGTGTCTTGCATTATTTGCATTTCTAATTCTTGATAGCATATCTGCAATTGGGTCTGTCATCATATCAGTTTGCCTCCTTTCATCTAAGGCTTATTACCAGCTAGCTTTTCTTACGCCAGGGATTTGTCCTTTATACGCAAGTTCTCTAAAGCAAATTCTACATATTCCATATTTTTGTAAAACTGAATGTGGTCTTCCACAAATTTTACATCTTGTATATTCACGAGAAGAATACTTTTGTTTCCTCTTTTGTTTAGCAATCATTGATTTTTTAGCCACTTTGTACCTCCTTAAGCCTTAGCAAAAGGCATTCCCATTTTGTCTAGGAATTCTTTAGCTTCTTCATCAGTTTTAGCTGTAGTTACTATATTGATGTCCATACCTCTAATAGTGTCTACTTTATCGTATTCGATTTCTGGGAAGATAAGTTGTTCTTTAAGACCTAGTGCATAGTTACCTCTGCCGTCAAATGCAGTTGGCTTAACACCTCTAAAGTCTCTTACTCTTGGAAGAGCAACGTTCATAAGCTTATCTAAGAAATCGTACATTCTATCGCCTCTTAGAGTTACCTTAACACCAACATTTTGACCTTCACGAAGTTTAAAGTTAGCTATAGATTTTCTTGCCTTAGTAACAAGCGCCTTTTGACCTGAAATAATAGTTAGGTCTTCAACAGCTGCTTCTAGAGCCTTGTGGTTATCTTTAGCTTCGCCAAGACCAATGTTAATAGTGATCTTTTCAAGTTTCGGTACTTCCATAACGCTTTTATAATTGAAGCGTTCCATTAGGTGGCCCACAACTTCTGTCTTATATTTTTCTTGTAATCTTGAAGTCATTATTCTACCCCCTACTTAATTGTCTTTCCGCTAGATTTTGCAAATCTAACTTTTTTTCCGTCTTCAAATTTATAACCAACTCTAGTAGCCTTGCCTGATGCACTGTCAAAGTACATTACGTTAGATACGTGAATTGGCGCTTCCATTTTTTCAATTCCACCTGGTGCTTGAGGTCCCTTTGGTTTCATGTGTTTAGTTACAACATTAACTTTTTCTACAACAACTAAGTCTTTCTTAGGAATTGTTCTTAGGACTTTACCAGTCTTGCCTTTATCTTTTCCGGCTATAACTTTTACGATGTCATCTTTTTTAATTCTCATATTACACCTCCAAATTATAGTACTTCCGGAGCTAGAGATATAATCTTCATAAAGTTTCCAGCTCTAAGTTCTCTAGTTACAGGTCCAAAAATACGAGTCCCAACAGGGCTTCTATCATCTTTTATTACAACAGCTGCGTTATCGTCAAATTTGATGTAAGATCCGTCTTTTCTGCTGATTCCCTTGTTTGTTCTAACAATAACTGCTTTTACAACAGAACCTTTTTTGACAACGCCACCGGGTGTTGCATGCTTAACAGAACATACTACAATATCACCAATGCTTGCTGTTCTTCTATTAGTACCACCAAGGACTTTAACAACAGATAGTTCTCTTGCACCTGAATTGTCAGCAACACGCAATCTTGTTTCTTGTTGAATCATGTTATTCTCCTTTCAAGCTAAAATTATTGAGCCTTTTCAATAATTTCTACAAGTCTCCATCTTTTATCTTTACTTAGTGGTCTAGTTTCCATAACTCTTACGCGATCACCAATACCACATTCATTATTTTCATCATGAGCCTTGAAATTAGTAGACTTCTTAAATCTCTTCTTATAGATTGGATGAGTCTTTAAAGTCTCAGTTTGAACTACAATAGTCTTATCCATCTTATCGCTTACAACAATTCCTGTTATAGTTTTTCTTGAATTTCTTTCCATGAGATTAAGCCTCCTTTCCAACTTCAAGTTCACGTTCTCTAATGATCGTTTTTACTCTTGCTATATCTCTTTTAACATTTTTAATACTTGATGGATTGTCAAGTTGGCCAGTTGCCAATCTGAATCTCAAATTAAAAAGTTCATTTTTAAGTTCATTAACTTTGTTATTTAAATCTTCGCTAGACATCTTGCGGATTTCATTAGCCTTCATTTGAGTCACCATCCTTATCTTTCATAACGAATTTTGTTTTAATAGGGAGTTTCATGGATGCAAGTCTCATAGCTTCTCTTGCAACTTCTTCTGAAACACCACCCATTTCAAATAAAACTCTACCTGGTTTAACAACTGCTACCCAGTATTCTGGCGCACCTTTACCGGAACCCATACGAGTTTCAGCAGGCTTTTCTGTAACAGGTTTGTCTGGGAAAATCTTAATCCAGATATTTCCACCTCTACGAATATATCTTGTCATAGCACGACGTGCCGCTTCTATTTGATTTGAAGTTATCCAACAAGGTTCTAAAGCTTTTATACCATATTCGCCGTATGCAAGCTCATTACCACGCATAGCCTTGCCCTTCATTCTGCCTCTGTGAACTTTACGATATTTTACTCTCTTAGGCATCAACATGACTATTCCCCCCTTCTTTAAGACTCTTTATTTTTATTGTCTCTTCTATTATTTCTATTGAAATTATTGTTTCTGTTATCGCGTCTCTTGCGATTTCTGTTATCTCTATTATCTCTAGGTTTTCTTCCTCTTTCATCTTCGATTTCAGGAAGAACTTCACCCTTGTATAACCAAACTTTAACGCCTAGTTTTCCGTAAGTTGTATCAGCTTCAGCAAAACCGTAGTCAATGTCAGCTCTTAAAGTTTGTAGAGGAATAGTTCCTTCAGAATATCCTTCAGTTCTTGCCATGTCAGCACCGCCAAGACGACCTGCAACAGAAGTTTTAATACCAAGTGCTCCTTGACGCATAGTTCTTTGGATTGCTTGTTTCATAGCACGTCTAAATGCAACTCTTCTTTCAAGAGCTTCAGCAATACCTTCAGCAACGATTTGTGCATCTAGGTCTGGGTTTTTAATTTCTTCTACATTTATTACAACAGATTTATCTGTAAGTTTTTCAATTTCAGTTCTTAGTTCTTCGACACCAGCACCACCACGGCCAATTACCATGCCTGGTTTTGCTGTATGAATAGAAACTTTAACTCTATTAGCAGCTCTTTCGATTTCGATTTTAGAGATACCTGCAGCATAAAGTTTTTTCTTAACGTAATTTCTAATATTGTTGTCTTCAACTAAAAGATCGGCAAAATTTTTCTTATCTGCGTACCATTTTGAATCCCAATCTTTGATTACTCCAACACGAAGTCCATGTGGGTTTACTTTTTGACCCATTCTCTACCTCCTTACTCTCTTTCTGCTACTACAACGCCAATGTGACTTGATCTCTTTAAAATTGGATAAGCCATACCTTTAGCCTTAGGACGGAATCTCTTCATTGTTGGGCCTTCGTTTGCGTAAGCCTTTTTAACATAAAGATCTCCTCTGTCTAGGTTAAGGTTGTTTTCAGCGTTAGCTACAGCTGAATGTAGTACCTTATATAGTTCATGAGCTCCTCTTTTATTAGTAAACTTTAAAATAGAGAGGGCTTCATCAACGCTTTTTCCGCGTATTTCTGCGCAAATATAGTTCACCTTTAGAGGTGATATTCTTACATATTTAGCAATTGCTTGTGCTTGCATTATAACCCTCCTTACTTAAGTGTTGTACTCTTTTCGCTCTTGCCGCCGTGGCCTCTATATGTTCTTGTTGGAACAAATTCACCTAATTTATGTCCTACCATGTCTTCAGTAATATATACTGGCACATGTTTTCTGCCGTCGTGAACAGCAATTGTGTGAGAAACAAATTCAGGGAAAATAGTTGAGCGACGAGACCAAGTTTTTATTACTTTGTGTTCGTTCTTATCATTAAGCTCGTCAACCTTCTTTAGAAGGTGTTCATCAGCAAATGGTCCTTTTTTTATTGATCTACTCATTAATACCCTCCGATTACTTAGTTCTTCTTCTTACAATATACATGTCAGATTTTTTAGATTTCTTTCTAGTCTTAAGTCCTAGAGCTTTCTTGCCCCAAGGAGTCATTGGTGAAGGTCTACCAATTGGAGTTCTACCTTCCCCACCACCATGAGGGTGATCAACAGGGTTCATTGCAGATCCTCTTACGTGAGGTCTCTTTCCAAGATATCTGCTCTTACCTGCCTTACCTAAAGTGATAAGTTCGTGAGAAATATTTCCAACTTGTCCAATAGTTGCCTTGCATCTTAGGTCTATTAATCTAAATTCACCTGAAGGAAGTCTAAGTTGAGCGAACTTTCCTTCTTTAGCCATAAGTTGTGCAGATGATCCAGCAGATCTTGCAATTTGTCCACCCTTACCTGGAGTCATTTCGATGTTGTGTACTGTTGTACCAACTGGAATGTCAGCAAGTCTTAGTGTGTTACCAACTTTAATATCTGCATCTGATCCAGATTCAACTACGTCTCCTACCTTTAAACCATTTGGTTGGATGATGTATCTTTTTTCACCATCAGCATAGTTTAGAAGAGCAATGTAAGCTGTTCTATATGGATCGTATTCAATAGCTGCTACTCTTGCAGGAATATTGTCTTTATCTCTCTTTAAATCTATAATTCTGTATTTTCTTTTAACTCCGCCGCCTCTATGTCTACTAGTAATTCTACCGTGAGCATTTCTACCGGCAGTCTTGTTGATAGTTGTTACAAGGGATTTTTCAGGTGTTGTCTTAGTAATCTCTTCAAATGTAGCAACTGTCATTTTTCTACGGGAAGGAGTTGTAGGTTTAAATCCTCTAATCGCCATTATTAATACCTCCTACTATCAGATAGAATCAAAAAATTCTATCGGCTCTGAGTCATCAGTAAGCTTAACTATAGCCTTTTTCCATGAAGGACGTCTTCCTTGATGAACTCCTTGTCTTTTAAGTTTACCACGCATATTCATTGTATATACTTTTTCAACCTTAACGCCGAAGATTTCTTCAACAGCTTCTCTGATTTCAGGTTTTGTAGCAGTTTTAACAACTTCAAAAGTGTATTTGTTTTCTGCCATCATGTCCATACTTTGTTCAGTGACTAAAGGTCTTTTTATAACGTCAAATTTATTCATCAGTTAAAAACCTCCTCAACAACATCAAGTGCAGACTTTGTGATAACAAGGTTATCGTACTTTAATAAGTCGTATACGTTAATGTCTGTAGCTCTTGATGTTTTAACACCAGCGATGTTTCTTGCTGCTCTTTGAACATCTTTTTCGTCGTCATTAACAACTACAAGCGCCTTTTTACCAGCACCAATATTCTTTAAGATGTTAGCAAAAACTTTTGTCTTTGCTTCTTCCATTTGGATAGAATCTACAAGAATCATTTCGCCATCTTGTAACTTGCTAGTAAGAACTGACTTAAGAGCAACTCTTCTAGTCTTCTTAGGAGTTGTGTAAGAGTAATCTCTTGGTTTCTTAGCGAAAACAACTCCACCGCCTCTCCATTGAGGTGATCTAATAGAACCTTGTCTTGCACGACCAGTTCCCTTTTGTCTCCAAGGTTTTCTTCCGCCTCCACGAACTTCAGCACGTGTCTTAGCAGAGTGAGTACCTTGTCTTTTGTTAGCTAAAATATTTTTAACAACTAAATAAACAGCATGAGTGCTAACAGGAGCAGCAAATAGCCCTTCACTTAGTTCGACTTCTTCAACAGGATTTCCCTTAATGTCAATCATTTGAATTTTAGGCATTTCTTAACCTCCCTATCTTATTTAGTCATTTTAACAGTGCTTTTAATTCTAACAGTTCCCTTCTTAGGTCCTGGAATAGCACCCTTAACTAAAATTAAATTTTTATCTGTATCTATTCTTACGATTTCTAAGTTTTGTACAGTAACTCTTTCGTTACCCATTTTTCCAGCCATTCTGTGGTTTTTCCAAACTTTTCCTGGATAAGAAGCAGCTCCCATACCACCTGGCATTCTGTGGAATTTAGAACCGTGAGTTTCTCTACCACGACCGAAGTTGTGACGTTTGATAATACCAGCAGTTCCTTTACCCTTTGAAGTTCCAACAACATCAACGTGTTCTCCAACTTCAAATAAATCTACTTTTATTTCATCGCCTAAGTTGTAAGATTCTACATCATCAGTTCTGAATTCTGAAAGATGTTTTCTATATCCTACACCAGCTTTGTCTAAATGTCCCTTCTCAGGTTTGTTTAATCTTCTTTCTTTAACCTCTTGTGTTGCAACTTGGATAGCGTTATATCCATCACTTTCAATTGTTTTCTTTTGCACAACAACATTTGGTTCTACTTCAATAACTGAGACAGGAGTGACAATACCCTCTTCATCAAAAATTTGGGTCATGCCAATTTTTTTACCTACTAAATATTTCATGTTGCACCTCCTAATATTTACAGCGGACTTCTATTTAGAAGTCATATAAAGCAAAGTTTTAAAGTTTAATTTCAATATCTACACCAGCTGGTAGATTTAACTTCATAAGTGAATCTACAGTTTTTTGTGTAGGGTTTAATATATCAATTAGACGCTTGTGAGTTCTTTGCTCAAATTGTTCTCTTGAATACTTGTACTTGTGTACAGCTCTTATAATTGTGATGATTTCCTTTTCAGTTGGAAGAGGAATTGGTCCAGATACTTCTGCACCGCTCTTCTTAGCAGCATCAACAATTCTTAGTGCTGAATTGTCAAGTAGTTCGTGATCATAAGCTTTAAGTTTAATTCTGATTTTTTGTTTGCCTTTGTTAGACATATTTACCTCCTATTCGCTAAAGCCTTACTTGCGAATGGGGTTATCGATACACGCACCCTGGTGTGTAAACAGGGCACATTTGAAAAAAATAACCCACGCCCAAGTCCAGCTTGGACTTCTCTGTCATAATTACCTTGAAACCCCTTTTTTTCAACAAAATCTCAAGCAACTTATGACTTCATCGCAACATTCTTTTTAAACGCTCAAATATTATATAATAAAAAATCCCACTTGTAAAGGATATTTACAGGTTTTTTTGAATTTCTTCAGATTTTTTATTAAGAATATTTTTGCTCTTATTTTTTGCATCTAAATTTATAGACACTCCCTTTAATATAGTCTAAAAGTCTTATATTTGCAAGGCTTTATCTATTTTTATAAAAATATTTTTAATTTTCTTCCTATTTATTAATAAATTATTTTTTTAATTATTTTTTTCTAAGATTTAATTGCTTATAAAAAATTTCTTCCTATTATATAGGCTTTTATTTTTTTTATTTTTTAACCTAAATTAGTAAAATAATTTTTTTCTGAGTAGACATAAAAATTTTCCACAAGTTTTAATTTTTTTTCAAATCGCAAAAATTTTTGATTATACAATCTTATGCAGGACCCCATATCATAGAAAGAATTAAAAAAAGTATGGCAGACCACCATACTTTTCATACACTTTTTATTACTAATTTTTTATAAGTTTTACTATTTTAATAAGATCACTTGGACTTAGTCATTAGATAATTGTAGGCACCTAGGGCAGCTGTTGCTCCAGATCCTTCTGCTATGACAATTTGCTTAAAGGCTGAGTTAGTGCAGTCCCCTGCTCCGTAAACTCCTTCAAGGCTTGTAGCCCCAAACTCATCTACAATAATTTCTCCACGAGAATTTTTTTCCACAAAGTCTACCCACTCAGTCATTGGCACAAGTCCAACTTGGATAAAGCAACCTTCAGTCTTTTCTTCTATAACTTCGCCACTTATCCTGTCCTTGTAAGAAATCTTTTCCAAAACTTTTTCTCCAGTCAAGGCTTGGGTCTCTGCATTAGTAACTATTCTTACATTTTTAAATTCCCTTAGCTTGTCTTGAAGAACCTTGTCAGCCTTTAATTCTGGCAAGAATTCTAGGACTAGAACTTCCTTGGCAAGGCTGGCAAGATCAATTGCAGCTTCTATACCAGAGTTACCTCCACCGATTACTGTTACCTTTTTGCCCTTAAAGAGTGGTCCGTCACAGTGAGTGCAGTAGGCAACGCCCTTGTTCCTAAATTCTATCTCTCCAGGAATTCCAATTAGCCTCCACTTGGCACCAGTTGCAATTATTACAGTCTTGGCAAAGAGCTCTCCCTTATTAGTAATAACTTTTAAAGGATTGCCTTCTTCTATGCCAGTGACACATGCGCCTTCAATAATATCAACCTTGTACTTATCCAGATGAACCTTCACATCATCCATGTACTTTGGTCCCTCTGTGTACTCAATACCAGTGATGTTTTCTATTGAAAGAGTTTCCTTAACTTGGCCGCCAAATTCTTCAGCTACAAGTCCAACTTTTATTCCCTTTCTCGCTCCATAGATGGCAGCTGTTGCCCCACCAGGACCGCCGCCAATAACAAGACTGTCAAAGACAGGTTTTTCTTCTAGCTTTAAGTCCACTTCCTCATGACTAATCTTGTTTAAGATTTCATCTAAAGAAGCCTTTCCATTGTTAAAAACTTCAGAGTTTAGATAAGTTGTTGGAACTGCCAAGACCCCAAGGTCCTCAACATAGTCTGTGAAAACAGACCCATCAACCATTGTGTGCCTAATCTTTGGATTTAAAACTGCCATAATGTTTAAAGCTTGAACAACTTCAGGACAATTGTGGCAAGATAGACTCACCATAGTTTCAAATTCCATTTCCTCATCAAAGGCTTCTATCCTCTCCCTAGTCTTGTCATCAATCTTTGGAGGACGACCTCCAACTTGTAAGAGAGCAAGGATAAAGGACTCGAACTCATGGCCTAGAGGAAGTCCAGCAAAAGTAACTCCACTTACAGACCCAGAGGAAAGGCTAAAGCTTGGCTTAAACTTTAAGTCAGCTTCCTCTACTTTAATCTTGTCTGTAAGGCTTACTACTTCATCAACAAAGTCCCTTAACTTTTTAGAATTTTCTGAATCATCAAGGCTAATAGAAATTACAACCTCTCTCTCGAGAAGTTGTAAATATCCCTTAACCTGATTTTTTAAATTTTGGTCTAACATTAAATCTTACCAACTAGGTCTAGGCCTGGAGTTAAAGTTTCTCCTGATTGTTTCCATTTTGCTGGACAAACTTGACCAGGATTGTTTCTTACAAATTGACCTGCACGAATCTTGTCGTAAACTTGACTTGCGTCACGTCCAATTCCATCTGCATTGATTTCTAGAGTTTGAATAACTCCATCTGGATCAATGATAAAAGTTGCCCTTTGTGCAAGACCAGCTTCTTCATCAAGAACATCAAAGTCTCTTGCAATAGACTTGTGAGGATCAGCAAGCATTGTGAACTCAAGCTTGCTAATAGCTTCAGAGTGATCGTGCCAAGCCTTGTGAACGAAGTGAGTATCAGTTGACATTGAGTAAACTTCTGCCCCAAGTTCCTTTAGCTTTCCATATTGCTCTTGCATATCTTCAAGCTCAGTTGGACATACGAAAGTGAAGTCAGCAGGGTAAAACATTAGAACTGTCCACTTGCCTTCAAAGTCCTTATTAGAAACTTCTACAAACTCTTCCTTGCTAGGCGCATAGCCCATAGTTTTAAACTCAGGTATTTTCTTTCCTATTTGTGACATATTGTCCTCCTTATATTTAAATTTTTATTTGATAACAACTTTCAGTATTAAATATACCCCGAAAAATTATCCTCTTTTAAGTTTATTAAGATAATTAGTTTAATGACTTTGCAAAATCATATGAGTTTGTAGAAATTAATTACTCTGTAAGAGTTTATGAGTTAGTAAAAGCTTGTGAAGCCACAAAAAATTAAAAGCTTGTTGAAGTTTATGTAGTTGTAAAAAATTATAAACTTGCTAATGTTTATGGAGTCGAAAGAAATTATAAACTTATAAAAGTTAATGAGCTTATTAAAAACTATAAGCTTACAGACCTTGATGAAGTTTAAATAAATTCTTATCCCCTGCAAACTAATAAGCTTATGCAAAAATATCAGACCATTAGAAACTACAAAATTCCATAAATATAAACCTTAAAAATTTTTGATTATTTTTATCAATTATTAAAATTTTTATTAATACTTTCCCCCTTTTGGGGTATTATATAGATATATGGAATAAAATTTAGGAGGAACTATGAAAATATTATTACTAATGAAAATTGTTCCTGACACTACAAATGCAAAAATCGATCCAGAAACAAAAAACCTAAAGAGAGATGGAATTAAAACCGTTATTAACCCATCAGACCTTTGCGGTTTAAAATTTGCACTTAATGTCACAGAACAAGTGGAAGAAGATGTACAAATTGACGTCCTAACTATGGGACCACCAGATTCAGACAAATATCTACGTGAGTGTATTCAAATGGGAGCAGAAGAAGCCTACTTATTAGAAGGCCTAGAGTTCAAGGGTTCTGACACTTTTGCAACATCTTATGCCCTATCAGAAGCTATTAAACACATTGGTGACTATGACATCATCTTCACTGGCGACCAAACAATGGACGGAGACACTGGACAAGTTGGTCCACAAATTGCAGAAAGACTTAGCATGAACCAAGTGACTTACATCTCCGACATCAATTACAAGGGTGGCGAATTTGAAGTTAAGAGAAAGACTGCTGACGGAACTGAAACAGTTTCCTTAAAGACACCTTTCGTGGCATCTGCCCTAAAGGGTTCAGTTAACAAACCTTCAAAGTTTGCCCTAAAGAGATCTAGTATTGCAAAAGAAAAAGAAATCCACGACCTAACTGCAGAAAAACTTGGCCTTGACCTTGATAAGATTGGACAAAAGGGTTCCCTTACAGTGGTAAAAGACCTTTCTGCTCCAGACAAGAATGAAACAGGCAGGATAATTGACGAAGGTTCTGCTGACAAGAATATAGAAGCAATTATTAAGATAATCGAAGACTCAAAAGTGTTAGTGTAGGTGATAATATGAAAAAAGGAAATATTTGGGTAATAAATGAAACTTCAGAAGGCTCACTTTCACTTATAACTAAAGAAATGATGTCTGTAGCAAGAGAACTTTCTGATGAATTAGATAGAGAACTTGTAGCAGTAGAAATTGGCTACAAGAACGATGTCAAGGTAAAATTATCAGGCAATCTTGGAGCTGACAAGGTAATCCAAGTATCTGATGAACTTTTAGAAAATTACAACACAATGGCCTATGCCAAAGTCCTAGAAGGTCTAATGGATAAATACGATCCAGCAATAGTTATGCTTCCAGCATCACACGATGGACGTGACCTTGCAGGTAGGGTTTCAGCAAATAGAGGTCTTGGACTTGTTGCCGACTGTTCTAACCTTGAACTAACTGAAGGCAAGGAAGACATAAAGTGGATCAGACCATCCTTCGATGGAAAATTATTGTGTGACATAAGAATCCTTTCTGAAGCTATGATGGCTACAATTGGTAGAGGCGCCTTCGTTGAAGCTCCTTTCGAAGAAGGAAGAGAAGCTGAAGTAATAAAAGAAGATGCCAATATCACAGCTGATGATGTCAAGACAAAATTCATAAGCTTTGAAGAAGAAGAAATCAATCCACTTCTTGATAAGCTAATGAATGCAAAAGTTGTTGTATCTGGTGGTAGAGGACTTGGTGGACCAGAAAACTGGCACCTAGTAGAAGAACTTGCAGAAGCACTTGGCGGTGCAGTTGGAGCAACTAAGGCTGTAACAGACCTTGGTTGGTGTGACAAGGACCTACAAGTTGGTGTAACTGGAGTTCAAGTAAGACCAGACCTTTACATTGCCCTTGGACTATCAGGAGCAATCCAACACACTAAGGGAATGGAAGATTCCACAACAATAATAGCCATCAACAACGACCCAGACGCTGCCATCTTCAAGACAGCTCACTACGGAATTGTTGACGATTTATTTAACGTAGTTCCTGGACTAATCGAAGCAATAAAAAACAGAAGATAAAACTACAGATAAAATAATTTAACTTAAAAAGCTTGGTGAAATTTTACTCTCACCAAGCTTTTTTAATGACTAATTTTAAGATTACTTAATATTGTGACACCATAATAGCTCCAGATACCAAACCTAACCCTTTAAATATGCATAGCCCTATAATAATGCTAGCAATTATTATTGAAATTGCAATTATTATTGCCGACTTATTTTCCATAATCTCCCTCCTACAGATTTTCCCGTCTATAAATCCATAAAACTTAAATTTATTTTTTTGTCTATATCAAGATATCCGACTCACCGGGCATTTCTCACTATTCGGTCGCATCGTCTTCCTTCGCTGGATAAGATTTTTCATCAGCTCATGCTTCGCTGACGCTCGCATTGGCTGAGACTTGATCAAATTTCTGTAAGAAATTTTGATAAGTCTGCCCGCAGATTTTTGCTTGTCAAAAATCTGTGTTCCTTTATTCTCACCACAAAACCAGAAAAACAGAGACTCGTCTCTGTTTTTCTTATCATTAAAAAGGACCTATTGAGGGAGACAATAGGCCTTTATATACGTATTCTTTACTTATATTTATTTAAATCAAAATAACATCTCTATAACTTTCATTGCAACTGGCATTAGGATTACAGTCACAAGACCTGCCACTGCAATAGAAAGTCCACTCATAGCTCCTTGGATTTCTCCAAGCTTTCTCGCTTCAGAAGTACCAACAGCGTGGGAAGAAGTACCAATGGCAACTCCTTGTGCAGTTGGGTCCTTGATCCTAAAGAGTTTCATAACAAGGGGAGCGATTACTGCTCCAGTAACTCCTCTAATAACTACAAGAACTGCAGTTATAGCGGAAGCTCCACCATACTCTTCAGAAAGAGAAATTGCAATTGCTGTTGTGATTGATTGTGGAGTTGAAGAAACCACAAGATTTTCGTCAATGCCTAGGAAGCTTGAAGCGAAAATAACAAAGAAGACAGCAATAGCAGAACCTAAAATTGTTCCAGATAAGATTGGGATTAAGTTTTTCTTAAGTTCTGGAAGGTTTTCGTACAAATCAACTACCATGGCAACTGTAGCAGGTGCGATAAAGAACATAATGAAGTCTCCACCTTGCTTGTAATCCTCATAAGGAATACCAGTTACCTTTAAAAATAATATACATAGAGCAATGGATATTAAAAGAGGGTTTGCCAAAGGAGTCTTTAATTTATTACTAATCATCTTACCAATTTCAAAAGTTGCAAAAGTAAGGATGATACCAAAATATTTATTACTAAACATCTTTCCTCCTTTGAAGCAATTCTATAATCTTGCCAGTTAGGCCCATAGTAACTGCAGTACCAATAATAACTAGTACCACAAGTAGGCCTGCCTTGCCTCTGATTTCATCATAACTATTGATAATACCAACACCAGCTGGCACGAAAAGAATAGCTAGGTTATGAAGGATACCATTGGATGTCTTTTTAACATCGTCTGGCTTTATAATTCCCACTGAGAAAGCAATAAAGAGATAGATCATCCCATAAACTGCCTCAGGTATTGGGAAGTTTATCAAGTGTCTTGTCACAACCCCAAGCATTAAACACACACAGAGTATGACAAATTCCTTTAAATAATTCATAGGCCACCTATTAAGCGTTAGCTTTTATTTTTTTAACTTCTTCAATTAATAATGGAAGAACTTGCTTACAATCTCCAACAATTCCAATATCAGCTATGTTAAAGATAGGAGCATCTTCGTCCTTGTTAATAGCTACGATAAAGTTTGAGTTTTCAATACCAGAAACGTGTTGAACAGCACCACTTACACCACAACCGATGTATAGAGCTGGAGCAACAATCTTACCTGATTGACCAATTTGTGAAGCCTTTGGAAGTACACCATCATCAATAACAGGTCTTGTTCCTGAAATTGGTGCGCCAAAAACGTCAGCTAGTTCTTTAACAAGTGGGAAGATTTCATCAGATGATGCACCTCTACCACAAGTTACAATAATTGGAGCATCTTCAAGGTTAATTAGTCCTTCGTTTGAAGTAACAATATCCTTGATAATAGCCTTTAGGTCCTTAACTTCATCAATGTTTTCTTCTACAAGATTTCCTGCACCATTAAGGTCATCTTTCTTGTCAAAGGATCCTGCTCTTACAACAGCAATTCTTGGAGCCTTTTCAATTTTTGATTCAGTTAAAACAGTTGCACCGTAAGAAGGAGTTACATAAATAACATCTTCACCTTCGAACTTGATGTCCATTACGTTAGTAATAGAAACTGTGTCAAGACTTGCAGCAGCATATGGAGCTAGGTCCTTGCCATCAAGAGTTCCTGGGATAAATATGTCTTCACAGTCATATTTTTTAGAAACTTCAACAATAATATTTGCGAAGTCTTCCATGTTGTAGGCTTCTCTTTTTACAAGTACAATTTCTTCTGCTCCAGCAGCCTTTATTTTAGCTAATTCTCCATCAGCAAGTTCAAAAGCAATAAGAGCAAGAGACTTGCCGCCCTTTTCCTTAGCAAGTTCACTTGCCTTAGAAAGAGACTCTAAAGAAAGTTTAATAGGAGCAGCGTCTTTAATTTCTATATAAGTTAATATATTTTTCATCTTTTCCTCCTATTATAAAACCTTTTGTTCTAACATTAGGCTAATAGCCTTAGCTACAGTATCTTCAACTTCTTCTTCTTGGATCTTAACTCCAGCTTCCCTCTTCTTAGGTTCGAAGTCCTTAACTTCTTCAAGGATTGGGCTAGAAGTTGCTTCTACTTCAAAGTCATCAATCTTTTGTCTTCTTGCAGCCATCTTAGATTTTATAGTAGGGTATCTTGGCTCATAGTCTGGTTTAGCAATAGTTACAACAGATGGAAGAATAGTTTCAACTAATCTATAACCACCATCGATTTCTTGCTTAGTAACAAGCTTGTCGCCATCTTTTTCCATTGCGATAACAGATGTAACAACACCAAGATCAGACTTATTTGCAAAGTAAACTCCAACTTGTGAAGCTTCTGCATCTGTAGTTTCTTTACCGAAGCAAATTACATCAAAAGCACCAAGTTCTGCTTCTAATTTTTCCTTTGCTCCCATAAGAATTTCTGTTATAGCTTTAGCATCAAGCTTTCTATAATCATCATTCTTAACTAAGTAAGCCTTGTCAGCACCAACTGCTAGACAGTTTTTAAGAGAGTTCTTAACCTCTTCATTTCCTATAGAAACTACAACTACTTGACTTTCTTCATTAGCTTCCTTAAGTCTTACAGCCATTTCAAGGGAGTAAGTGTCGAAAGCATTAACAACAGGCGTGATATCAGAGATAGCAGCTCTGTCCCCTTGGACAGAAACTGCTACTGAATCATCAGGCACTTCTTTTATAAATACTAGAATGTTCATTATTTAATCCTTAACCTCTCAATAAATTATTAGCAACAACTATTCTTAAAACTTCGTTAGTACCTTCAAAGATTTGGAAGATCTTAGCATCTCTTAGAAGCTTTTCAACAGGATATTCTCTTGAGTATCCATATCCACCAAATAATTGGATAGCATCTTCAGCAACTCTCATAGCTATATCAGAAGCAAAGCACTTAGCAATTGCAGATTCTCTATTGTAAGTTAGTCCCATGTCCATTCTAGTAAGAGCGTTAGCAACCATTTGTCTTGCAACTTCTGTTTGAATGTCCATGTCAGCTAATTTAAATTGGATAGCTTGGTTCTTGTTAATTTGTTTACCAAATTGGATTCTTTCAGTTGTATATCTTTTAGCTTCGTTGATTCCTCTTTGAGCAATACCAACAGCAATACAACCCATCCAAGCTCTAGCTTGGTCAAGAGTCTTCATTGCTATAGAGAAGCCTTGTCCTTCTTGGCCAATAAGGTTCTTAGCAGGAATTCTACAATCTTCAAGAACAACGTCAGTTGTGTTTGAAGTTCTAATTCCCATCTTGTCTTCTTCCTTACCAGCACTTAGACCTGGAGTTCCAGCAGGTACTAGGAACATTGAAAGTCCTCTAACACCTTGAGACTTGTCTGTAGCTGCAGTAATACAGTAGTAAGAAGCAACTGCACCGTTAGTGATGAAGCATTTTCTTCCGTTTAATACGTATTCATCACCATCTCTTACAGCAGTAGTAGTTCCTGCACTAGCATCAGAACCAGCACCTGGTTCAGTTAGACAGAAAGCACCAAGTCCGCCTTCAAGTGTTACGTCAGCAATATATTCTTTTTGTTCTTGGTTTCCAGCAATAAGAACTGGTTTCATACCAAGACCTGAAGCAGAGATAGTAGTTGCAAAACCAGCATCAGCCTTAGCCATTTCTTCGAATAGGGCAGCTACATCAACCCTAGAAAGACCAGGTCCACCTAATTCTTCAGGAACTTCAAGGGCAAAGTAACCTTGTTCCTTTGCCTTTTCATAAAGTTCTTCTGGGAATTCGCCAGTTCTATCTGCTTCTTTACAAACTTCTACAACTTCTTTTTCACAAAAATTTCTAATATCTAAAAGTAAGTCCTGTGCTTCTTCTGAAATTAAATATGACATTAATTAAAATCTCCTTCTATTAAACAACTTTATCTGGGTTAAGAATTAAGTTTGGATCGAATACTTTCTTGATTCCTCTCATTAGCTCAGTGTTAACTGCGCCTTCAAATTCGTGTAGGAATGTCTTTTTACCAAATCCGATTCCGTGTTCACCAGAAATTTGTCCACCAAATTCATAAGCCTTCTTGTAGATGTCGTTCATGAATACATCAACTTGCTTAACGAATTCTTCTTTTTCCATATCGTTTGAGCAAGTGTAAATGTGTAGGTTACCATCACCAGCGTGACCGAAAGACTTAACTTCAAATGGGAAGTCCTTAGCTCTTTCGTTAACATAGTGTACATACTTAGCAATCATGTTAATTGGAACTACAACGTCACATTCGTCAAGAAGCTTAGTTTGAGATTCAATAGCTTCTAGGAAAGAAGATCTAGCAGCCCAAGCTTCCTTCATCTTGTTTGGAGTGTCAGCAACTAGGATGTCAATTGCTCCAGCTTCCATAAGAACTTCAGCAGCTTGTTCAACAATATCGTTAAGTGCATCTTCATCTTCATCATCAAAAGTGATAAGAAGGTAAGCACCAATATCAATTCCTTCTAATTCCTTAGGGAAAGTTGACTTTCCAATGTAGATTTCTGACATATTAACAATTTCTTTTTCCATGAACTCAATTGCTTGAGGATTTAAGTTAGCCTTAAATAATTGTGGAACAGTAGAAATACAAGTGTCAAGATCTTCGTAAGGAACGATTAAAGACATAGTTTCCTTTGGAGCTGGGATAATCTTAAGAGTAAGCTCAGTGATAATACCAAGAGTACCTTCAGAACCAATCATAAGGTCCTTTAGAGAGTAACCAGTAGAAGTCTTAGAAACAGTTGCACCAAAAGTAGTGATTTCACCAGTTGGAGTAACAACTTCCATAGAACGTACATAGTTTCTAGTAGTACCGTACTTAACAGCTCTCATACCACCAGCGTTAGTTGCTACGTTTCCTCCTAAAGTAGCAAACTTTTCACCTGGATCAGGTGGGTACATGTAGCCTTTAGATAGGCAGTCTTCAGCAAGGTCGTTTAATAGAACACCAGGTTCAACTCTAACAACCATGTTTTCTTCATCATAATCAAGAATCTTGTTCATTGATTGCATGTTAATCATAACTCCACCGTGTCTAGAAACACCAGCACCAGTAAGACCAGTACCTGCACCTCTTGGAACTACAGGAATCTTGTTGTCGTTACAAATTTTTACAACCTTAGCAATTTCTTCAGCGTTAGTTGCATCAACAACTAATTCAGGTTGTCCTTCACCGTAAATAGGCATTTCATCGTGGAAGAAGTCGATGTTAATCTCTTCACCAACATAAACTTTGCCTGATACAGCATTTTTAATTTCTTCTATCACATTGTCTGTAACAGCGTTATAATTTACCATTTTTCCCTCCAATAATTCATTAAAAATATTATTGTCTTTATTATATAATGGACCAGATAAAAAAAATTGTTTTCCCTCTTGAAAAATCTTGAATTATTCCTCAATTATTTGACTTTTATTCAAGTAACTAATATAATTATCTTGTATTTATGAGAGATTGAGGAGATATTATGTGGCAATACAGGCAAGCTTTTAAAACTTTAATAGACCTAACAAATACAAAACTATCCACCATTGCCTTTAGCTTGGGTTATGACATATCCTACATAAGCAAGTGGAATAGCGGGAGAAAGTTACCCTCATCTAAGAACATCTACACCATAAATAGAAAACTCTCCTCCCTATTTGCCAAAGTCATCATAGAAGAAGACAAGGTGGACGACTTCTTCACTGCCTTCAAGATCAACAACAAGGACGTCTTGAAGAGCGATTCAAGAAAAGGTCTAGAAGTCTTGATCTATAAACTCTTAAACGAAGCCTACATGGACTCCAACCAAGACCTCCCCATGGAGACAGTCTCAAATACAAATTTCATCTTCAAGAACTCTTCCATAGACAAGGACCTAAGAGAAACCTTGGAGAAAATAATTGGGAAAAAGAAAAAAGTTGACATCTGGGCAACTTTTGACATCAATAGTCACTTCGCCCAAGTCCTCATGCAAATAGGTAAAAATTTAAATAAGGACGTGGAATTTAACCTCCACCTCCTTTGCAAGAAAAAGAACCTAGACAAGTTGGACATTCTAAAGAAAATAACCGACAACTCAGGCATCAACATTGAGCTCTACGAGGACCCAGGCATTGGCTACGACATTATCTTAATAAGAGAAACTGCCTACCTTATCCTTAGGCAAGAAGAAGACTTCTCCCTCCTAACCCATGGAGAAGAACTTGACACACTCTTTGAAATCTCCTCCTATATCATGGGACTTTTCAAGGGACTCAACAAGGTAATAGCTCTTTCCCAGTCAGAAGAATTGGCAAAGTCCAACTACAGGAAGTACTTCTATTCCGACAACGAGTTTCTCTTCCTATCTAACTACGGCTTTGAATTTCTTCTACCTAACCCCATAATCGACAGGATAATAAACGAAATCGACAAGGACAAGGACTTCAAGAAGAAGGAAGTCCAGGGCATCAAACTCCTTTGGGAAGAACTCTTTGCAGATGCAGAGATCAACTTCTTGGCAACGAGGACAGGACTCTTAAAATACTTTGAGACAGGAGAAATCTTCTACTGCTCCCTAAGAGCCAAGCTTTCCACTGAGGAGATTCAAGCCCACTTGAACAACATCATTTCAGTTATGAAGAAGAACAACAACATAAACTTTTATATTATAAAAGACAACAGGCCTCTCCAAGCTATGGGCCTCGACAAGTTCAACTTTTTCATCAACGAAAACAACATGTTCTTCAAGAAGATTAACGACGATGGCGACCTCACTTCCACATCTATAGTGACCGACGTCAAAATCCACAACAAGATCCACCACAGTCTGGAAGAAATCATGGACTCAGACTTCAGTCAGAAGTACCAAGTCGACGACCTAGAGAAGCTCTTCCATAAATACGTTCACGTATTCAAAAAAATGTCCCATAAGGCCTAGGCCAGTGGGAAGAATTTATCAATTATTTATTTAGAATTAGCACGCAGGAATTAATTAAAAAGAAATTATTAAAAAATCTAAAAACACTCTATAAAATTTACCAAAATTAACTAACCAAATCGAAAACATACTAAGAAAGGCTATGAAAACTCATAGCCTTTTTTCTTCCCTAAGACTTGATCAAATTTCTTATTCCCAAATCCGAAATAATCATATTTTTTTAACTTATTTTATTCCTATTAAGTAATAAAATAAGAGACTCGATTTCTCGAGCCTCATATTTTTTTTATTTTGATCTTTTACTTAATCCCAAATACTACTTGAGCAATTTGTGCCCTTGTTAATTTTTCTTTTGGCATGAATTTTCCATCATCCATTCCCTTGATTAGACCTAGTCTAACCATTTCTTTTACAGATTCCTTAGACCAATTTGAAATATTCTTTTCATCTTTGAAACTAATATTAATATTTTCTTCTTTATTATTTATCTTATGCACCTTGTTAAATCTTGATAAAAAGGCACACATTTCTTCTCTTGAAAGTTCCTTGTCTGGCATAAATTTACCATCGCCAAATCCACTTGCAATTTTATTTTTATAAGCCCAATCAATATATGGTGAATAGTACTTACTTCCATCGATATCGTTAAAGACCTTGTCCTTATACTTACTTGCATCTACATTTGCAAGCCTGCCAAGTATAGTTACAAACTCAGCCCTTGTTAGACTTTTTTCTGGCATAAAGTTATCTAAGTCAGCTATATCTTTAAAATAATTTTTTTCCACTGCAGAGATAATAGCCTTCTTTGCCCAGTGATTTTCAATATCCTTTGGATACGAATTATAAGATGAGAAGATACTTCTACTTTTGTTTTTGTCATTAGATCCTGTAACAACCTTACTTGTGTTTTCATGACTTCTCCTTCTAAAAATACCAGTATTCCAGTTGTTTCCACTTTCAGAAGAACTATCAGATGGCTTATTATTATCTTGTGGTCTAGTTTCATCAGATGGCTTATTATTATCTTGCGGTCTAGTTTCATCAGATGGCTTATTGTTTTCATGTGATATTTCTTTGTCCATATCTTTCCAAGAAGCTGTAATAGTTATATCTGAAGTAACTTCAATTTTATCTCCTGGCTTCTTCTCATCCTTATTTCCAGAAACAATCCATCCATCAAAAACTTTACCACTTGGTGAAGTGAAGGTATTTTCTGGTAATATTATTTCTTCCTTATCTCCAACATTAATACCATCTATCCTTCCACTTCCTCCATTTGCCTCAAAAGTTACACTATATTTCTTTTGGATAACTTCTTCAAATACTGGTTCAATTTCAATGTCTTCTTTAGTTAAGAATATATGTCCCGGTTTTTGAGTTACCCCTCTAACATTCCAGCCAACGAATTTTTTATTTGCCTCTACATTTCCACTATATTCTGGAAGTACAAAATCTTCCCCTTCTTTTACAAGTTGATCTTTTCCATTAATCTTTACTTTTATATCCTTGTTTTCTACTTCCTTAATTTCATCTGAATCTAGGTCAATAGAATAAATTTTTACACTTGTATTCTTTGCATAGTCACTTGCACTTACTCTTACTTCAACTTTTCCATCTTTATTATAAGCTTCAAATGACTCATTAGGATTAAATTCCCTTCCATTTACATAAATTTTACTGCTTTCCACACGTCCTGCTTTGTCGCCATCTCTCTTGTCAGAGATATTAAGATGAATAGCTTTGTCTTTATATTTCAGCAAAATGTCATTTTCACTAATTTCATCTTTAGACAATTTTATTTCTGGTTTGACACTATCTAAATAAATCCTATATTGTGATAAGATTCCTTTTTGTGGACCATTTAATTTATAGTCCTTAGCAGACCAATCCATTACATCATTGTCCCTAACATCAAAGGTAACTTCAAAATCCTTTGAGTTGTCAGATTTCAAATCACCATAAATTAAATATTGGTCTACCATTGATTCATTTATTCTAAGATGCCAGTTGAAGCCACCCTTATCTCCAATCCTTCCTCTTAGGGTATGTGGACTCTTCCTAACATAAAGTTCCCCTTTTTCTCCATCACTGTAAGGATTAAATGTATCTTGGTCCATGTCTAATTGAACTCCATCCCTATCGATGTAAAGACACTTGCCCATTTCTTCAACTAAATTTTCTTCTTTAAGCTTTCCACTGTCATCTAACTTGTAAATTTCATATCTAACTACATTAAATCCATCAAGACCCTTGATATTTGCATCAATAGGCATTACATCTTCATCATTATTTATGAAATCTTTCCTATAGTTAGCGTCTAAGCCTGTCTTACCTGGATTTCTGGATATAATCCTTACTCCATAGCCCTTGCTAATTTTAAGTTCATCTTTTACTTCATAGTAAGTTTTTCCATTTTCATCCTTTTTCTCTTTAAGCTCGCCACCTAGTTCAGCTTTTCCAAGTTCAATAATACTTTTTTGTGAAGTTAAAAGTTTTGCCTTTTGCTTTTTCTCTACACTATCATTTATTTCCTTTGGCATTCTGAGGAAAATACTCTCGCTTATCTCATTTCCATCTTTTACATATAATTCAATGTCACCCTTGTAGTCAGTTCCCTTATTGTTGTCAACATCATCCTTATTGCCCCATAGATTGAACTTGAAAGAGTGAGTTTTTTCATCATAAGAACCAGGAACCTTCTTTAGTTCTTCTCTCTTATTAGTCTTTTTCATTCTTGTAGATCTAAAATAAATTTTTGCATCAGGAGATACATTTTTTACATATCCACTTAAGTCAAAGCCTCCCCTTTCGTCAGGTACAATCTTTCCAACATAACCCATAGCTTTTAATGCTGCAAGATCCTTATCCTTAAACTCCATTGGATCGCCATTAGAATATTTACGAGGAATACCATAGTCATCTACTGAATTTATATCACCATAATCGTAGTCAGTGCTTTCGAGACCAGTAAATTGATTAACAACCTTCTCTTCCCTTGGTTTTATAATTCTCTTTGTATCCTCTTCAGAAAGTGGCTTTACATAAGAGTTATCGTCAAGACCTACTAGAGGCTTTTCACTAATGTTTTCTCTATTATTCTTTTCTAGTTCCTTCTCATTCTTATCTTCTTTGTCATCTTTAACTTCTACATTTTTAAGTTTAGATGCATCAATCTCCCCAAGCTTAGTATTTTCATTTCCTTCCAAATAATAAGCAAGTTTTCCATCCTTAACTTCATCGTCAAACTTAACCCTATAAAGATTAGTGAAGTTTGATGCCCCATCAAGTGCAGCCACCTCTAAAGTCTTGCCAAGAAGATTTTTATTTGCTCCAAGAATCTTATAAACAGAGTTTCCTTCCTCGTCCATCTCAAAGCTTCCATACTTGTCAACTTTTCCAGTATTTACTACCTTTAAATTCTCTTCGATATCTCCATCTTCATTAACAAAAGCAGCACCAGCAAACCAAACCTTGTTATTTGTTTCTTTAAAATCACCTGAATTCTTTTCTTGATCCCTTTGGAATAAAGTCTTACTGTGATCATTTTGAACATGGTAGGTATCCTTAACCTTTAAGATCATTTCATCAGGATTATCTGCATTTAAGCTAATAATTTGAGGTGGAGTCCTATCAATTTTTACAGGAATATAAGAAACTTGATAAGGATATTTAGGAGAAAGCCTATATTGGAATTTGTAATAGTACTGACCCTCTGCAATAGGATCAAATTTTCCTTCCACATATTTTGTAGCACCCTTATCATCTTCTGCATGAGGATTATAAATCAATCCGTCCCATCTCAAATCTCCATAGACTTTTAATTTTGACGACTTAATTCCCTTAGCATCACTTCTCTTCGAATTTAAAATCCCCTTTATAAAATGATCCACTGTAATTACCTTAAGATCTTTTTGATTCTTTTCATCCATAGTATTTACAATGGAAATTTTGCAATCAGAAGCTGATCTTAATATCAAAGGACTAGGAGTAAGTCCCCTGTCAATTTCATTTTTAGAAATAATTTTACTATCACCTGTGGAACTCATTGTAAAATCTTGAGAATTGTTAAAAGCAAATAATTCAGGGTCTTGGTCTAGAGTCTTATTTTCATTCTCTCTATTTTGAATTACACCAGCTGGTTTAAATAAATCTATTCCATGTTCACCACCACGGCCCTTGTTTAAAGTGCCAGGAATTTTTGGATTGCCCTCATCATCATAACCTACAATCCCCTTAGATCTAGAACCATCTTCCCATGCCCACTTGTCTACAATAGGCTCCTTATTCCAATCTCCTGCAAAGCCCATTACTGGCATTGAAAGTGAAGGTTGTGGATCTTTTACATTCTCCTTCTCTTCCTTAGATTCAAAATTAATAAAGGCTTCAACAAACTTATCCTTATCCTTTGCCTCTCCAACATTAAGAGTAGCACCTAAGTTAAAAGAACCCCTTGCAGGAATTGTAATTTCATCTTGTGCAAAACTTATACTTGCTCCCTTAACTTCTGTAGGGTGGATCTCTGCAATATTTTGGATACCATCCTTACTTTTTTCATCCTTATATTGCTCATCTAATTTTTTCTTATTAACTTCTCCATCAGTAGTTACCTTTGATGAAGAAACTTTAACAGTAATATCCCTGTCAGAAGGATTGTCTATATTTATAGTAAAGTCTTTTTTGTCAGACTTTATTTCTTTAAGAGAAACTGCTCCATAGGAGTTCATTTCTCCAAGTGAATCTTCCACCTTATATGACACAATTAAATTATTTTTCAATGCCCTCTCAACATTAATAAGACCCGATCCCTGTTGTCTTGGAGATGCAAATAGATAATTGCCCTTGCCGTCATCGGTTGTTGGATCAATCATTGGTCTAGAAGTATTCTGAAGCATTATTTTAGTAAGAGAAGTTATATCAATTCCCCTGGCCTTAATAACCGGTTCCTTGACAAGCTCCTTCACCCTTGGCCTAATCAAGACAGTAGAAGCAGAAACAACAGGAGTCGCCATAGATGTTCCCGACATATATTGATAAGTATCAACACCATTTATCTTATTCAAAGTTGAATAAATATTCTTACCTGGAGCAGATACATCTGGCTTTAACATCAAATCTATTCTAGGACCCCAAGAAGTAGAACCAGCTGGCACATTAGTATCTTCCCATGCAATCTTATGATCCAAGAATTTTATACTAAGCTCTTTTTCCTCTCCAACCTTAGGTTTTTTAGAATTATACTTCTCCATATCAATTCTATAGTCAGAGTTCTTTGCCTTGAAATCTTCTTTTTCATCAGGAGTTCTGCCGCAAATCATATCCCAGATTAACTTTCCATCCATACCTGATACAGAGAAAACGGGAACTCTTGTATTTTCATCTTCTTCATATCCCATTGCAGGAATATTTTCCCAATCATCTCTGTTGTAATAGGAAACTGTATTAACTACAACTACGCCCCTTGCTCCCTTATCAAATACCTTTTTAAAAGAGTATTTTAAGTCCTTGGTATAGATCCTATCCATTACAACAATCTTATCTTTTAGATCCTTACCAGCAATATCTTCATCTTGGCATTGTCCCAAATATATGAACTTGTACTTATCTTGTTTGAAAGTTCCCTTATCGAAGAAAGCACCAATTTGTGAATACCTAAAATCCTTGCCTCCAATATTTACGCCTTCATATTCAATTTTTGTATTTCTAGAAGAAGCAACGGCTATTGCATCTTCATGAGCAGCAGTTCTTGTTACATTGCCAGTATCAGTCATCTTTAAAGCATTATTCGCATACCTGTCCCACGACGAACTAGAAGATGAAGTTGCATAATTACCTGTCGCTACACAAATAGGAATTCCAGCCTTTCTCAAAGACCTAATAGCTTGCCAGTACTTTTCTCCAGCCAAACCAGTTCCCGTGAAGCCAGAAGAAACAGAAATAACATCAACATCATGTTTTATACAGTCTTCAAAGGCGTGAAACATAGTTTCATCACCAGCAAATCCATCGCTTGCATCTGAATACATCTTGTAAGAAAAAAGTTGAGCATTAGGAGCAATACCCCTTATTCCCTTATGGGCCTTAATATCTTCATCTTTGTCATTAGCAGCCAAAATCCCAGCAATGTGCATTCCATGTGGGTCATGATAATCTGAACCATCATCATACTTCTCTGTTGTTATCTTGCCACCATTTAAGTAATTAAAAGAATGTGGTACCTTATCAGAAAGCCAAAACTCCTTATCAGAACCCTTTAGATCATTCTTTTTTAACTTTAGAGAACCTTTAGCATCTTCATCAATACGCATAGCCTTATGACTTGCATCCATACCAGTATCAATGTTGGCAATAATCATCCCTCTACCATCATAGTTCTTGCCAAGATTTGCATTAATCGCATTTAAACTTTTTAGATAATCACTTGCCTTGTCGACACCAACAAGTTTTCTTGCATTTTCCATAAGAGGAACTAACTTGCCAGCCCTTTCAACATCCTTTACACCCTTTATGCTCTTTAACTTGTCAAGCACTTCGGGATATGCTTCAACAGAAACAGCCTTGAACAAAATATTATATTCATAAAGAACTTTTACATCCTTAATTTCTTTTAAACTTTGTATAACTTGATCCTTATTTGCTTTATCATCAAACTCTACAAAGTAAACTACCTTTTCCCTCTTAACCTTTAGGCAAGTTTCATCTTTTTCAAATTCTTCAAGAATTTTACTTTTCTTGAAATTCATTTCCTTTTGACTTCTTACAAGTCTTTCAGTCTCGCTTAAAGGCTTATTAATATTATTGCCTTCAGCAAAAACGCCATTAAAAGAACTCATTACAAAAATTAAAGATAAACCTAACGAAGAATATCTTTTTAAATTTTTATTCATATTACCTCCAAATATTTTAACAATAATACTTATCATTAGTGACAAGCTTTTATATTTTAACAAATTATCTTTTGAATTTATATACCAAAATACAATAATTTATCAATTGATATCACGATCAGAAAAATTAAAAATATTACTGGCTTTTTTCTTAAATAAACGGCTTAAATATGGCAATCTAATTCCTTTTAAATTTGTTATTCTTTTTCAGTATTTTATCGTAATTTATATAAAACTAGACTATATTTAAAAACAAAATAAAAACAATAGATAAATCTTTAAAGAGATAAAAATTAACTAAGCAAATCGAAAAGATACTAAGAAAAGCTATGAAAACTCATAGCCTTTTTTCTTGGCTAAGACTTAATCAAATTTCTGCAAGAAATTTTGATAAGTCTGCCCACTGATTTTGCTTGTTAAAAATCTGTCTTCCTTGGATAAGATTTTCCATTCATAAACAAGAAAATTTTATAAGACCTTCAAGAGACTTGCCAAACAAAATAAATTTAGTCAAAAATCTAAAATCAAAAATTATCAACTTCTTAATAAGTATAAATACTTGAAAAATTTTTATTTTTACATCTTTACTACTACAAAGTGAAAACCTTTTGATATATACTATTTAACAAAGATATAAACTTTTGTGGCTAGCTTAGTAAAGCAAAAATTATATCTTTAACTTATCATTATAAAATTTAAAATCGAAAGGAGAAAATTATGAGCAAAAAAGATTTAACAAAATTCAAAACGCCACACACTTATGCAATTATTTTTGTTGTAGTTCTTATCTGTTGGGGCCTAACCTTTTTAATCCCAGCTGGTAAATTCTCAACTCACGAAGTTGAATACGAAAATGCCTCTGGCGAAATTGACACGAGAACAGTCTTGCAAACTGAAACCTTTAGGTACATGCACCCCCTCAACAAGGACTTCTTAGCAGCAAATCTTGAAAAACTTTACCAAGACAAGCCTGCCTTAGAGGAAAATGACGTAGACCAAGAGGCCTTTGGAGAACTTTTAAAGACTCCAGCTGACACTTGGGACCAAGCTGCCCTAGACAAGGTTGGCTTGACAGATGATGTCCTCTACGGACTTTATGGGGACAATTTTTATGATAAGTCTGTCAACCTCAATAAGACTGCAAAAATTTGGGGAACAGATGACTTTAACGGCTTTGGCTTCCTTAACTACCTCTTCGAAGGTCTTGTATCAGGAGACAAATACGGATCAGCAGTTGGTATAGTTGCCCTCCTTTTAGTTGTTGGTGGAGCCTTTGGTATCATCATGTCAACTGGTGCCATTGATGCAGGCATCTACGCCGTAATCAACAAGACAAAGGGTCTTGAAAAATTTGCAATTCCAATTTTATTCTACCTCTTCTCCCTTGGTGGAGCTACCTTTGGCATGAGTGAGGAAGTTATTCCCTTCTCCATGGTCATGGTTCCCTTTGTAATTGCCCTTGGCTACGACTCCATTGTTGCAGTTACAGTTACCTTCGTTGCATCACAACTAGGCAACGCAGTTTCATGGATGAGTCCTTTCTCAGTTGCCATTGCCCAAGGTATAGCTGGCATACCAGTTTTATCTGGTGCAGGCTTTAGACTTGCCTGCTGGGTAATCGTAACAGGACTTGGTGCAGCCTACACAATGATCTATGCAGAAAGAATACGCAAGAACCCAAGTCACTCAGTAGTATATGAAACAGATAACAAATTTAGAGAAAAATTGGCAGAAGACGACTCAGCCCAAGAATTTAAACTTGGCCACAAGATCATCCTACTTGAAATGCTAGCAGTCTTAGTTTGGATTGTTTGGGGAGTTATGAAACAAGGTTACTACATCCCAGAAATCGCATCCCAATTCTTTGTAATGGGTCTAGCGGCAGGCCTTACAGCAGTAATCTTCAAGCTAAACAACATGACAATTAACGACATGGCTTCCTGCTTCCAATCAGGTGCAGCAGACCTAGCAGGTACTGCGGTTGTTGTAGGTATGGCAAAGGGTATTCTAATTGTACTTGGTGGCAGTGATGCAAATTCCTTCTCAGCCTTAAACACAATCCTTTACTCCATGGGCAATGCCTTCGCAGGAGTTCCAAAGGCAATCGCAGCAATTGGTATGTATCTATTCCAATCATTATTCAACCTAGTAGTTACATCCAACTCAGGACAAGCTGCCTTGACAATGCCTATCATGGCACCTCTTGCTGACCTCGTTGGTCTATCAAGACAAATCGCAGTCCTCGCCTACCAAATGGGTGCAGGCTTTATGGATGCCTTTACACCAGTATCAGCAAGTTTAATTGGTGTCCTTGGTGTTGCAGGTATCGACTGGTCCAAGTGGGCAAAATTCCAAATCAAGATGCAAGCCTTCTTCTTCCTACTTGGCTCAATAATCCTAATTATTGCAGTAATGATTAATTTCCAATAGGAAGTGATGAAGATGATAAAACTTATAAAAAATGTAAAAGTTTATAGCCCCGACTTCTTAGGGACAAAGGACGTCCTTATTCTTGGCGACAAGCTTGCAGGCATAGAAGACGAGATAAAGCTTAAGGTGTCCTGCATGGAAGTGGAAGAAATCGACGGAAGTGGAAAAATTTTAACACCCGGCTTCATAGACTCCCACGTCCACATACTTGGTGGCGGTGGAGAAGGTGGCTTCAAGACGAGAACACCTGAGATCACCCTTACGACCTTAACAAAGGCTGGTGTAACCACAGTAGTTGGAACCCTTGGCACAGATGGACTTGCAAGAGATACCTCAGCCCTCCTTGCCAAGGCAAGAGGCCTTGAAGAAGAAGGAATAACATCCTACATCTACACAGGTGCCTATCAAGTTCCAACCCCAACCCTAACAGGCGACGTCATGAAGGACATCATGTCAATAGATAAAATAATCGGCGCAGGGGAAATCGCCCTCTCCGACCACAGGTCTTCACAACCTACCTTCGAAGAATTTATAAGACTTGCTGCCAATGTAAGAGTTGCTGGCATGCTATCTGGCAAGGCTGGTATAATAAATATCCACATGGGCGACGGCAAGTCCAACCTGGCCTACCTCAACCGAGCAGTTGACGAAACAGAAATACCAATTTCACAATTTTTGCCAACCCACTGCGGCAGAAATCCAGAACTCTTTGAAGAAAGTATCAAATATTTAAAACGTGGTGGCTACTGTGACTTCACTGGTGCAGACGACCCCGACCTCTGGGAAAAAGAATATGGCGAAGTGAGGATATCCAAGGCCCTAAAACGCATCATCGATGAAAAAATTTGCCTAGACAACTTCACCTTCACATCAGACGGACAAGGCAGCTTCCCAATGTTCAACGAAAAGAACGAATACATTGGACTAGGCATTGGCAAATCATCTTGCCTAATAGAAGCCATAAGAGAATGTGTCTTTAAAGAAGACATCCCACTTGAGATCGCCCTAAGAGGTCTTACTACAAACCCAGCCAAGATATTGTCCCTAAAGACTAAGGGCTCAATCAAAGTTGGATGCGACGCAGACATCAACCTATTAGATGAAAAAAGCCTAGAAATAGAAACAGTCCTCGCCCTGGGCAAGGTAATGGTGAGAAACAAAAAACCAGAAGTCCTAGGAACCTTTGAAAATATTTAAAAATAAAACGTGCAACTAATGTGTTAACCACACTAAGCTTGCACGTTTTTTATTTTACAAAAATTTAATTATGATTTATAAATTTTAACTTGCCTTCCTTGTAATCCCTATACTTTCTTTCAAGATACTCAATATTCTTATCGCAATAAAAAAGTTCTTCTACGATCTCATCAGGCAACTTCCCATCATCTGTAACTTTTTTAAGAAAAATATTTATTGCATCATCAATGGTAAGGCCCTTATCCTCGCACACCTTCTTGACTTCTTCTAGCAGACCATCATCGACATCAATAATTAATTCTACCACGCAACCATCCCCCATCTCTTTACAAGCATTTTATATCACATAAAAATAAAATCAAGATAATTTTTATTAAAAAGCTCCTTGCCAAGAATATCCTATGTAAAAAATTGCCATGTTTTCAAATCGAAGACCTTCGTACAAAATCGCATTGTTTGAGCGATAGCGAGTTTGCGATTTTAGAAGGTCGAGATTTAGAAAACATCAATTTTTGGAATGAGATATTCGGGCAAGAGCTTTTTGCTTGGCAAAAATCTGCCTTCCTTTATTCTTACCACAAAATCAGAAAAACAGAGACTCATCTCTGTTTTTCTTATCATTAAAAAGAGCCTGGCATAACCAGACTCTTACAATTCATAAACAAAAATCTAAATCAAACCACAATTATCTTCTCCTAGACCTTCTCTTAGAAGACCTAATATATCCCATCATCCTAATAAAAACTAGGACCATGGCAAGCCAACCAATAATTGTAACTAGATAAATCACATATTTTAAATAATTAACTTCTGTCTTATCTTCCACCACAGGTTTCACGTCAGCCTTCTTTTCCTCGACCCTCTCGGCATTAATAAGTAGCCTCTTAGGTCTTGGTGGCCTCTTTGGATGACATGTAAGAAGTGTCACCATGTCCTTGCCTGCCACTGGAAGGATGGACTCCCAATCAGAAGGAGAAATTATATCTGTCCCAGTAACCCTGTACTCAAGAAGACCTGTGCGACCGTCAATGAAGATCTCATCGCCAACCTCTAGCTTGTCAACATTGTAAAACATGAGGTCACCCCACCAGCCCCTGTGGCCGGCTATGACAGACCTAGTTGACATCCCACCAAGGGGAAGACTTGTCCCCTCAACTTGGGCGACACCCCAGTCAAGATGGTCAAAAGTTGCATCAAGATAAATTGGCTTCTTCATGTCAAGCTTGGGGATAATGAGATAGGCAAAGACCTCGTCCTTGTCAATCCCCTTGATATCATAAGCACCCACATAGTCCTCATTGTCAAAGGGGTCGATAATATTGCTGTCCCCCTTGATAACCTTCTTATTGTAGTCAATCAAGTCATCCGTAACTTGACTGTCTCTTGCCTTAAAAGAAGCATAATTCTTATTTGCCATTAGCTCCCTATAAGACATAGAAGTAAAGGCAAGTAGGGGCATAAAAATCCCCAACAAGATAAATAAATATCCAATTATGACCCTTGTCTTAGCCTTCATAACGTCTCCTCCTGCGTCTTCTTAGGTAAATTAACAAAATAAGAATAAGAAGAAGTAAAACAAAACCAGGCACAATAAAGTCCTTGTAGTTAAACTTAGCCTTCTTTTCAGCCTCATCCTTTTCCTCTGGCACATAAGGAATCCTGTGACCACGCACTAGCAGCCTGTGAGAATTAATCATGTAAGGCGTACAAGTTAGTAGAGTCATATAATCCTTCCCCTCAACAACAAGGACAGGATCAAAATTCCACGGTTCAATAACGAGAATTTGGTCCACCTGATAAGCAAGAGTTTCCTTAACGTTAGTGTAGTAGAAAACATCTCCCACTTCCATCTTATCAAGGTCCCTAAAGAGCTTGACCTGTGGAAGTCCCCTGTGGGCAGTGATAACAGAGTGGGTAGACTTGCCCCCAATAGGAAGTGAAGTCCCCTCCAAGTGGCCGCAAGCCTTTTGAAGAACATCTTCAGAAGTACCAGCATAAACAGGAATTTGTTGGTTGATCTTTGGTATATCAATGTAACCAATCTTTTCCCTTGCCTCAAGCATACGGGCATAATTTTCAACACCCTTCTTCTCCCTTTCAGTGTAGGGGTCAGCCAGCTTTGAGGGGTCAAGAGTTTCATTGTAAGCACGAGCCAGGTCAATCCTCTCGTCAATCTCAGCCTGACTCATCTCATCAACAGCTTCCTTGAAGTCCACGATTTGGTTGTTGTTCTCCACAGTGTAATACCAGTTGGAGAAAATAGGATAAGTTGCAATCAAAAAGCCAGCAATAAATAGAAGAATAATCTTCCAATTCCTTTTAAACTTCTTCATCATGGCCCTTGCCCCTCTCCTTGTCACTTGCCTTATCACTTGATTTATTATTTGAATTATTATTTAAATTCCCACTAGAATTCTCATTCACTTTCTCTTGAGCCTTCATCTTTGCCATCTCAATATTTTTTAACCTATCAGCTTCCCTCTTGGCAGCCTTCTTCTTCCTTCTCCTATCAAGAATAAACCTCAATAAGATAATTATAGCAAAAATTAAGAGAATGATAAGTCTTTTATCAATATCTAAGTTCTTGCCAACATCTTCCCTTACCTTGTCGTCCTTTTCAGGCACATAAGGAACCCTGTGGCCACGCACAATAAGCCTGTGAGTGTTGATCATAATCGGCGTACAAGTAAGAAGCGTTGCATAGTCCTTGCCTGGCACCACAAGAAGTTGTGAAAAGTCAGATGGATCAATGACATCAATGTGGTCCACTTGATAAGCCAAGACACCACCAATGTAGTTGATGTAAAACTTGTCCCCCATCTCCACCTTCTCAAGGTCCGTAAAGAGCCTTGCAGAAGGCAGACCAGAGTGAGCAGTGATAACAGTGTGAGAAGACTCACCCCCAATAGGAAGGGAAGTCCCCTCCAAGTGGCCGCAACCCTTTTGCAAAATTTCCTCATTAGTCCCAGCATAAATAGGCAGGTCCACATCAATAGAAGGAATCTCAATAGTACCAATCTTGGTCCTAAGCTCTAGCATCTGAGCATAATTGTCAAAGGCCCTCTTCTTCTCCTCTTCACTGTAAGGGTCCTTTGGCGTAACATTACCCAGATTGTCATTATAAATCTGAGCCAGCCTTAACCTTCTTTGGATTTCCTCTTCACTCAAGAGGTCTCTTGCTTCCTTATAGTCGGCAACTTGGTTGTTGGCTTCAATCCTGTAATACCAATTTGATATTAGGGGATAAGAAAGGATCCCCAGACCCAAAATAAAAATAAAAATAAATAACTTATTAGATTTTTTCTTTTTCTTACTCATCTATTCACCCATAAAAAAGAGGCCCCCAAGGAGCCCCTCTTAATTCTTGTCCTTGATCATAAACCTACCTAACCCAATCATAATTGCCCCTGCAACAACAAGCACAATAAGGGTAATATCCCCAGTCTTTGGAATAGGTGGCTTAGTAGTATTCTCAATAATTAGGACTTTTTCAAAAGAATTGTCATTAATCTCAAATTTTAAAGAACCCTGCAATAGAGTGTAGCCTTCGGGAGCCTTAGTCTCCCAAATTTCATAAGTCCCATAAGGAAGGTCTCTTACAAAGAACTTGCCATCAGGACCAGACTTCAAAACAAGGTCCTTGCCATCTCTTTGAACCCTTTGGTCCTTACCATTGACCCTTTGCGTGATGACAAACTCAGCACCACTAAGGCCCACATCTCTCTTCTCATTAGTCTTGTAGAAATTATAAGACCCAAGCTTCTTCTTGTTAAGGACACTTAGCTTAGCAGCTTGGCCCTCAAAAATAACAAACTGACTCTTCTCACTAACAATCTCATAACCCTTAGGTGCTTCCACTTCCTTGAAGAAGTAAACCCCAGGCTCAAGATCCCTTATGACAATAAAACCATTCTTGTCAGTCTCAAAGACCTCCTCAGTCCCCTTAGGGTCCATAGTAAAGGCCCTTGTCTTCACCACATTCCCATCCTCATCAAGAAGTTGGAACTTAGCACCAACAAGACCCCTTCCCTCGTCACTGTACTTAAAGAGACGAACAGAATTAGGTGGAGTCGGTGGCTCATGAGGTGGCTTCTCTGGAGGTGGAAACTCTGGTGGTGGAGGTGGTGGAGGTGGCGGAGTCTTTCTCTCGCCCCACTTGACCTTCACAATATTAGTCTCAGCTGGATTAAAAACAGCAGACTCAATGAACTTCTTCCTGTCCTTGCCCCCTAGCTCCCTTAAATAATAAGTGCCAGGCTCAAGATTTAAGACAGACTTATAATCATTAGCTTCCTTAGGATTTAAAATCCACTTGTCAGCCTTATTAACTAGCTGCCTATCCAGTTCATCCTCACTAAGCTTATCAAGTATTGCCACAAGATTAGTCTTATCCATCTTAGTGTCAATAAAATTCTCATTAATCTTCCATATTCCCAGAGTCCTACCCTCCAAGTCTTCACGAGTCAGGTCCTCTCTGGTGTGAATTTCGATGGTAACAGATGATGCTCCCAAAACATTAAGAGGTAGGAAGACCATAGTTACCATCATGTATAAAATTATCAAATCTTTAATTCTCTTCTTCATCTCTACCCCTCTATCATAATATGTAGAGGAAGGGGGCGCCCCCTCCCATAGATTTAAATAATTAAACCTTAATTGAGATTGAAAATCTCAAAATATCTTACTTAATAAGATTAAGCTTCTTCCCTGTTTCTCTTCATAGCAACAACAGCGCCAGCCATTAGAGAAATACCAACAACAGTGAATAGAACAGTACCCATACCACCAGTTTGTGGGATAGTTACGTCATTGTTAACAATCTTTTGGCCTTGAATAGTATCTTGATTATCTGCATAACCTATATGATCAGCCTCTACACCAGTTGGTTTTCCATCGTAAGAACCTTCCATAACTGTAAATTCAAATGTACCACCGTTTGTTGGAAGTGCAAATCCAGCCGGAGCTTTTGTTTCGACTGCTTGATATTTACCATAAGCAAGTCCTTTAACTTCAAATTGTCCATCAGCATTGGTATTAAATGTTGTAGCTTTACTTTCTTCTACCCATTCATATTTTAGATTTGCACCTACAAAAGCTTTATTTCTAGCATCTTCTAATTCTTTTACTTTATTCATAGCTGCTTCTTTATTATCATAATCTTGACTGTCAATTGTTACTTTATTTGTTGCTGAAATTTCGCCCTTTTTCAATGCATCATTAACTGCTTGTATAGCATCATTGTAAGCTTTTTCTGCTGTTATATAAGCATTGTTATTATCTGTTCCTGTAATTTTTAGGAATTTACCATTATCTGTTCCATTGTTTAAGTTTTTAATCTTAAACTCAGCACCAGCTAATCTTTTTGATCCATCTTGATTAGTCTTTACAAATCTCTTTCCACCAACAGTTACCTTAGGAGGTGTAGGTGTGATTATATTTGGTACTACTTTATTCTTTATTGTAACTGTTCCATCAGTATTATTTACAGTAAATTCTGGTTCATAACCATTAACAATTTCTTTAATTTTATACTCTTTATCTGCCTTGAGTCCTTTAAATTTACCTGAAAATTCTCCTGTTTTTTCAAATGTTATTCCATTTCCAAGATTTGTTCTATCAACATTATCTTTATCTTTGAATGTTACATCAGCAACAGGATTATCATTTTCATCTAAAAGTTGGTATTTAACCCATACTTCTGATGGTGCAGTTCCTTTACCATCTGATCCCCATGTTTTTGTAACTGTGATTTCATTATTCTTCGGTTTAACTTTTTCACTTGTAGGATTAGATGGTTTGTGATTGTAAATAAATGATGCATGGTTATCCATTGGATTATCAACTACTGCATCAGCTGTTACTTTAGCATCATATGTGAATGTAACTGTAACATCTTGTGTTTTAGCTGCATCATTTATTTTCTTTAATCCTGATTCTGTAAAAGTAAGTGAGAATCCATTTGCTTGATTTGTAACTGTATAATCTTTAGCGTCTAATGTTACACTTGTAGGATCAACTGTTGCTTTTACTCCTGTTACACTATCATATAAAAGGCCTTTGTCCATAGAGTCTTTTAAATCAAGATTTGTATAAACTGAATCCTTTGGAAGAAAAGCTTTTGTTTCATAATGAATTGTTTTTCCTACTTCAGCTTTTGCATTAGCTTTTTCTTTTTTATAATTATCAAAAACTGCTCCAACATCTTTTAAAGTGTTAGGGTCAGTAATTGCTTCTAAACCATTTTCTTTAGCAAAATTCTTGTCAAATTGTACTTTCTTTTCAGAGTTCTTTGGATATACGTGAATTTCATTTTGTATACCATTTTCATTTCTAGCATGTTCAGGAAGTTTTAAATCAACTGGAATTGCTTTAACACCTGTTAAAACTTCTCCTTTTGGACCCTTATACTCAGACATAAATTTAACTTCATAAATTTTGTAGTTTCCAGGACTTGCAAGCTTAAATGTCTTAATTCCACCATTTTCTGTCTTTCCTTTTCTTCCTGCATCTAAAGATTCTATTATATTTTTTTGTTCTTCTTTGGTTTTGGAGTCGAAGTCATTATATCCAGTTTCATTTTCTTTAATAGCTATGAAATATACATTATCAATTGTCTTAACATCTTTGTCGCCAAAAAATGTCTTCAATTCTTCTTGTGTCATTGCTTTAGTAGGATCATACTTCTTTTGTGCATTATGTTTACTTAAAGCATCTTCACTAATTAATACTTTGTGTACATTTACCTTAATTTCTTTCGGATCACTAGCTTGTGCGTTTTCTTCGCCAACCGCTAGTGCTGATAGTGGAGAAAATACTCCCACTAGCATCACTAATGCCATGATTAGTGACATAATTTTTTTCTTGTTCATAATATAACTCCTTGTTTTAAATTTTTTATAAGAATTTACTGCATAGTTCAACAGTAAATTATTACCATAACTTACTTGCCCTTGAGCAATTATTTTTGTCTTAGACTAGCCCAGTCCATGAGGACCAAACCCCTAAAACATAAACCCTTTCAGGTTATCTAATAAGCCTTGAAGCCTTCCATCCACCTGCCCCTTGAGCCTGCGTCATGTCTGCACTTCATCCTTATTATTTGTAGCCTTCCTCTTGGAAGACTCGCCCTTGGCACTTGCTTCCTTATAAAAGCTTGCCCCTCGGCTCCTTCCCCGTCAACCTCATTTGTCCTTCAATGAGAATCGACTAGGTCTCTGGCATCGCCAGACTAAATGTATGAATGAGAGAGTGATGTGAGTGGCCCATCCCAAGGGGCGAGCCAACTCGGCTTCCCTCCACACTCCCTATTCATTTTTAACATTGATTTTGACTTGCACAACAAGCACTTTACGGAGGGTGCCTCTTCTTGTCCGTAATTTTAATCATCATAAGACACACCCCTCTTCCTGCTGTAAACATAAGCTGCCGCACTCATAAGCACAAGCCCCGCAAGAGTAAAGATCAACGTACCCATACCACCAGTGTGCGGATATTCCGCCTTACGGTTTTCAACCTCAACTGCTTTTGTTAGGTCATATTCATCGTAGACTGACTTGTTTTCTGTTAAGACTGTCCAATCTAGACTGTAGTCAACTTGGTCTGTTATTGAGTAGTTAAGGATTACTTCTGCCTTTTGGTCTACCTTTGTCTTACCTTGAGCTAGAGCACCAGTGTATTCTACTACTATAGTATCAGTGGTTATAACTTGACCATCTTTTTGTCCATTTCCTGTAATTTCCTTTAGGCTGTAAGCTGATCTAGTGTTGCCGGCTTCAGGCTTGTAGATTACTGGACTATATTCTTTAGTAAAGTCTTTGTCTTTTAGGTCAGATATTTTCTTAGTGCTATCTTTTCCTATCAAAGCTACCTTAATCTTTCCACCTTTATTTTCGCCATCAGCTTTTGGTGTGATTGACCAACCATTTTCAAAGATTCTTAGATAAGATTGGAAGTTTGGTATTGTGAAATCCTTGTGGTTTGGATTTATTACAATTCTTTGTGTGAATGTTCTCTTATCCTTATCAACTGTTAAAACTTCACTAGTTATCATACCACCAGTGCTATCTGTATGAGATGCCTTAATTGGATCTTTTTCTAGAGTGTAGAGCTTACCATCTGCAAGTCTAAATTCCCTAATCCAGCCTGGCATCTTAGAGTATCCCTCTGGTGCCTTGGTTTCCTTAAGTGCATAGTCTCCTGGTTTGTTAATTTTTGGCTTAAACTTACCATTTTCGTCAGAAGTTACTGTCATGGTTACTTGTTCAGTAGTTTCGCTTCCATCTTCTGCCTTTTTAGTTTTTGTTTCCTTGACTGGTTGGTAGTTGCCCTTATCATCTTTTTTGTAGACTTCAAACTCTGCACCCTTTAGAAATACATTTTTATCTTCTGCGTCTACCTTTACAAATTCAATGTCCTTGTAGTTGATGATATTAATTGGACCATTTCCTACTGGTTCATCTACTGTAACCAATTCAACATTTGTTTCTTTTGGTTTTTCTGGAGTAGCTCCCGGATCTGCACCTTGATTTTCACCTGCTGGATTAATAGGAGATTCTCCCGCTTTCGGTTTTTCTCCTGGTTTTTCTCCTACAGGAGTTTGATCCTTAGGTTTTTTAACCTTCCTTGTGATTACACCATCATCACCAACTGTAAATTCAGCAGCGTGGCCTTCAATTGGACTGTAGCCTTCAGGAGCTGCAGTTTCTACAAGACCATACTTGCCTGGTGCAAGTTTTTCGTACTTAATTAAACCGTCTTGGCCAGAAGTTTTTGTAATAGTTTTTCCTTCAGTATCTGTAACATCATCCCATTTTTGGGTGTCTTCATTATACTTAACAAGTTTAAATGTAGCACCTGGAAGGATTTCTCCTGCTTGGTCTAACTTCTTGAAGGTTATTTCATTCTTAGGGTTGATGGCTGTTACTTCCATCTTACCTTCTGCTAGATTCTTATTCCATTGTTCATAAACATAGTCTTCCCTAGCTGACCATACTGGATAGTTATTAGCGTCTATTCTTACCTTTGGATTGTAATAGGACCTGTCTTTGCCTTCTGCAATCTGACCAGTGACTCTAATAATATAAGTGTCGTCCCAGTTTAGGTCGCCTGTGTTGTAGTTTAGTTCAGCTGGGTTGGCATCATTTACAATACGTGAGTATTTATCATCAGTTGGTTTTCTAAAGTCCGTGTTATTTGGCTTTACATAGAATGATGGTGGCATCAATAAGTTAATATTATCTGTTCTATATTGACTTCGTGTCCATTTTTCTTCTATCTTGAACTCCTCTACATGGAGATTAACTACATCTGTTCCTGGTTTATAAACCAAAGTTGCAGCATTAGAGAAGTTTTGTTCTCTATTTAGATAGATGATGTGCTCAAATTCACCAGTTTGTGGATTAAACTTTGTAATCTTACTTGCGATATTTAGGTTATTACCCCAGTCATCTGTGTGAGATGCTGTGTCAAGTTCATAAACTACGTTGATCTTTCCAAATTCAATGTCTGGATCACTAATCATCTTTATACCAACTGGTACATTTTTTGCTGAATATTTTAGCTTATCCGTTCTTATATGGCCTGTTAGACTTGTTTCAAAGTTCTTAAGGTCATAAGTGTTTGCATAGTCTGTGAATGTATAAGTGATTATACCATTGTCATAGTCATAATCTGCCTTGGCAATAGTTCCTATACCTTCTGCAAAGATATCTAGACCATCGATAAGTTCTTTGTCATAGATTCCCTTTAGGTCCATATAGTCTGATAGTTTAACTTTGAAGTAGTCACCTGGTTTTATATCCATGCCATCATCTAGCTTAAATTTACTCTTTATGCTTAGAACGTGGGCTGAGTTTGGCTTGATAATTCCTTCTTGTTTTTTGTCATCTGCATTTGGTTTTACTACTTCTATTACCTGATTAGCAATTGAAATTGAGCTTGTTCGGTCTTGCCCCTTTTCTGTTACTGGGCCAGCGTATGGGTCAAGGCCCTTACCACCTACGGTAAAGTACCATTTTTGTCCCTTGTTTTGGTAGCCGTCTGGAGATTTAGTTTCTTCTAGTAGATAGTTACCAATTGGTAGTTCTTCGAATTTTACAACACCATCTTTACCTGATTCTTTACTATAGGATACACCAGCATTTCCTTCTTCTGGCTTAGTTGGATCTTTTTGAAGTTTACTAGATAACCTAGTTAGCTTAAAGTTTGCTCCTTCAAGCGCATTATTTAATCCATCTTTTTTATTAATGGTTACTGCACCCTTGCCAGGTTTTTCGTTAATAATCTTACCCATGTTCTTGGCAGTGGCTGATGTTACATAGTCAACTAGCTTACCATCTTGAACCGTTGCGTGTTCATCTGGAGCATACTTGATGATGCCGTTGGCATTTTTGTTATACTCTAGGGTTACAAGACCTCTGCCTGGTGTGATTTCTCCAGTCTTACCATCTACTATGTCACCTGTGTATTTGATAGTCATATAAAGAATAGGATCTTTAATTGGTTTGTAGCCTGCTGGTGCTTTTACTTCCATTAGTCTGTAACGACCTGGTGGCAATCCCCTGAAACCGAAGTAACCGTTAAAGGCTGAAGATACAAATGTACCTGGCTTGTCTATATAACCACCTGGTGCTAGTTCTTGAAGTTTAAAAATTGCGCCTTCAAGTCTGTTTTCTGTAACTTCCTTTCCATTATCCTTCCAATTAGGGTCATCTTTACCATGCTTAGAGAAGGTAATATTATAAGTTTCTTCATCGTTTATGATTTCCATACCTTCTTTAGGTAACTCTTGTTCATGGGTTGAGTCGTAAATTGGTTTTAAGTTTATAGATGTGTCAGCGTGTAGGTATGGTTCACCTAATGCTGGATCAACTTTACCAGTTACATAAGTTTTTCCATTATAAACAACTTTTTTGCCTACAAAGTTTGCGTATTTTGTCTTAGGGTCTTGGGTTCCTGACCATTCCTTAGCTGCGTCTTCACCATTTTTGCTCTTTACATAATTAGTTACTTGATCAGCACCACCTTGGTAGGAGCCTTTGTCAACAACTTCATAAGTTTTGTTTCCATTTTTATCCAACTTAAGTTGCTTAAACTCTCTCTTGCCTTCATATAGGTCTACGTGGAGGTCAAGCTTAGCTAGGTCATCCGTATCAATGTCTGTCCTATCGTAAGGGTCTTTTAGCGTAGGCTTAGTTACATCCTTGCCTTCGCTATCATAATCTTTCTTTCCTTCCTTATTTAGGAATTTATAATTTTCGTCTATCTTTACTTCGTTTGTAACTCTTTTATCGATTATAGAGTCGTCATAGTAACCTTCAACTTCTACTATATAAACTCCAGGTTCTAGGTTAAGTTGGTCTTCGTCAAAGCCCCAGTCAAATGGTCTCCACCTTGCTGTGTTAACCATGGACACGTCATCACCAGAAAGGTCGTAGGTCCTTAGGATATGGTCAAAGTTTCCATCACTTATATCCTTATTTGTAGCTGCGTTAGAAATCTTATAAGTTGATCTATAAGCTGTCTTAACCCCTTCTTTTATAGTTACTGGTGGTAGTCCTGGTCTGTCAATTTCCTCTCTCTTGTGCTCTGGAGTGATTTGAACGTTAAGGATTCCAGAATGGTTTCTAGTATCTATATAGATTCTTTGTACAAATGTCTTATTTTCTGGGTTAATATCAGTTAGCCTTGACTTGACTGTAATGTTTTTTTCAATCTTATCTCCAGCATTGGCCTTTTTATTATCATTTACTAGACTTGATGGTGTGTCAGATGGTCCCTTGTAGACTGCATAGACACGTCCGCCGTCGTCTTTAACTTGAATCTTCCAGTCAGCTGTAATTTTCTTGTAGCCTGTAGGAGCCTTGTCCTCTGTTAGAGTGTAGTATCCTGGTTTAAGGGCTATAGGGTTTCCAGCTTGGTCTGTGAAGGTTATATTTCCATCTTTGTCTGATGTTCCTATTGCTGGTGCAAAGGACTTGTCCCTTGTCTTGTAAGTGTCATCTGTCATCTTATTGACACTGAACGTTGCTCCTTCAAGAGGTCTGCCTATGGCATTTCTCTTAAATAGCTTTGTAACGAAACCTTGCTTCTTGTTAGGAATCTTTATAATCTCTGCTGCATCATCAGCTGGAACTTCAATGTCACCAGGTTGTGGTTCATAGCTATCGATTGGGTCATTAGACTTACCAACACGAACCTTTTCTGTAGTTGGTCCTATTCTTGAACCTTCTACTTCTGTTCTAGCATAGGCTGCAATCCTATCGCCAGGTTGCTTCATTGCTTGAAAGGTTGCTAGTAGGTCTTGTGGCCAATCTGCTGGGTAGGCTGCATCTGGAGCAGTTCCCTTTTCGATTGAGATAGTGTAGTTATAAGTTACGCTACCTTCTTTACCCGCTTGGTCTACTTTTTTCTCACCTGGAGCAAGATTAGGGTCTACAGTTTTTTCTACTTTAAATGGTATTTTTTCTGTAGAAGTATATTTTTCTTCCCTTGTTCCTGCTGGGATTTCTTTAAAGACACCACGAACAGTTACAGCATCAGATGGGCTAATATCAGGCATTATGAAATAGCCCTTATTTGTAGATGGATCAAATTGTACATCTATTAGTCCGCCTTTATTCTTTGTTACTGTTGCTCCAGTAGCCTTGTATCCTGTGTATGGATTTAGGGTGAAAGTGACTTTTTCTCCTACTTTAGCATATTGATTTCTAGATTCTGTAGGATCTACAGTAACATTACCCCAACCATGTGGTTCACTTCCTACATAGAAAGATTTAACTTGTTGTTTTGGTTTAAATGTCGCTTTAATGTGGACATTTTTCTCTGGCATATTAAAGGTGTTATTAATGACATCTTGAATTTTTTGACCAGATTCGTCCTCTATCCAAATAGTTGCTAAAGAGTAATTGCTGTTTGCTGTTACTGTCAAATCAACTTTTGTATCTTTAGTAGCTTTAGCTAGATTAGCTGTAACAGAATTTCCATTTGCATCGCTGTAAGATGTTATTGTGTATTCTATTGGTTGTGGGGCAGCTTTATCTTTCCAAATAGCTTTGACAATAATATTGTCATTTACTGTAATCTTATCTCCTGGATTTTTTCTCACTCCACCTACTAACCATGCATCAAATTCTTTAGTATTATCTGGCGCTACAAATGAGCATCCTGGTAATTCATACTCTAAGCCTTTGGTTACAGTTTGAGGATCCATGTGCCACTTTCCACCATTTCCATCAAAAGTTATTGTTACTGTTGAGGAAGCTACATCTTTTGTACCAATATATCTAAGCTTTGGTACCATTTCGTTTATTATAGTAATACCATTTGTACCTTTGCTAGTATCAATTTCCTTATTTCCAGTACGAACTCCATCTTTTAATTCATATTTATAATAGGTTCTCTTGTTTCCTATCGTACCTTCTTCAATTCTGTATTTTCCTTTTTCAAGGTTAGGGTCTTTAACATATTTTGAAGGGTCATTGGAGTAATCTACTATTGGAATTTCTGTGGATTCAGAGCCGTATTCATAAGTTATCTTTGGTTGGTTTTTGTTAATACCTGCTGGTCCAGTTGTATAAGATTCAGCAGCCCAATACTTTTTATTTGCATCTCCACGATTAGGTTGGTAATCTGCACCTAATCCTATAGCACCTGATTTTTGATATTCAAACTCTACTACAACAACAAAAGGACTTTGATAGTTATTATTGTCTAATGTTAATTGGTTTCTCCAGTAAGTTAATTCATTGTAGTTTGCACTTTTATATGGAAGTTCTCCACCAGTGTAATTTGGATTATCTAATGTTGAGTTTGTAGACACTGGTCTTACACTAACTATATTAAGATTTACTGGATAGTTATTTGCATTAACTCCCGGCCCAATAACATTCATGTTTTTAGGCTGAGCGTGAAAATCAAGTCTTGCCTTAATCATCTTAATGTTTTCTTTGTTTACTAGGAAAACTTGCCTAATCTTACCATCGTTTTTGTTAATATCAGTTATCTTAGTTTGAATTTTCTCAGGATTATCGTTTCTTGTTGTTGGTGAATCTGAATTGTTAGGATCAACAGCTTCCCAATCTTGCCCTGCTCCTACTGGGGCACTAACTAAATTATTACTCATTTCTAAACCACTTGTAGCTAGAGCTTCTTCGTTAGCAAGTTTTATGATGTTTCTCTTAGCATTTGCCATAGCTATGTTATCTACAACAGATGATGGGCTTGTTACCAACTCTGGTTTTAACAATGCATTTGCTACGTTTACTTCTTGCGCCTTTGCAGTGTATAGAGATGCTCTCGCAGATGTACTTGCTAAAGCATCACCTACATAGACTGACCTTGATTTGCCTGTTGATGATGGGTCTGCAGCTAGAAGTGTCATGTCTGCTAATGTTTTATAGCTTTCTGCTGCCCAGTAATGGTTACCATTGTATTTGTTATTTTGGTCATAAGAACCATAGTTGTAGAAGTCTAGTCCTGTACCAATAGTACCTGAGTATGGAATATCTCCTTCTATAGTTAGGGCAAGTCTGTGCTCTGGACCTGCTACATTTGGTTTTATCCTTAATCTTTCAAAGCCGTTTCTGTTTATGATTTCCTTTCCGTAGGTCACAGCTGTGCCAGGATTTTTGATGTCAGCTGGTTTATAGTTTGCCCCGATTTCCTTTAGAGATACTATCCTTACATTAGTATCATTTAGGCTCCTTTTTTCTTCTTGTGCATGTAGTTCAAAGTATGTGTTCTTCAAGTCTTCTGGATTACCATTTATGATAAAGACCTGTCTAAACTTGTTGAGTTTTTTATTTACTTCAACTATTTGAGTAGCAACCTTTGGTGGGTTGTTTGGTAAGTTTGCAAAGGTCTTGTTTATTTCTTTTCCATTTGGACTTACCTTTTGCCATTGAGTATCAGGATTAGTTTGTCCTCCTGTGCTAGAGTTGTTATCTCTAATATAGACCTTCCCGTCTTTTTTAACAAAGACTGTCCAGTCTGTATGAGATGGTTCATAACCTTGGGCTGGCCCTGTTTCTGTAAGTTTGTAAACACCTGGAACTAGGTTGTCAAAGTTAACAATACCATCTGTTCCTGAATGAGCCCAGAACTCATCTCCTAGATTATTATCATCTATTTTTGGTCCTTGGAGTTTAAATGTTGCTCCTGTTACTGCATCAGTATCCTTATCTTGGTCTACCTTTTTGAATTTGAAGTTGTGTCTTTCTCTTTCGTTGGTAACGTCTAAGGAACCATCAGATACATGGTCACCCTTGATGTTTGGTGTTGCAGGGTCGTCTTGTTTCTCTTTTACGTCCTTTCCTTCTACTATATAGGATACTGATTCGTAGTAGTAAGACTTCCAGTAAACTGTTCCATCAGCGTAAAGGTCCATACCTGTACCTACTCCAGCATTTGGAGAGTCGTATGGTACTTTGACATCTATTACTATAGGATGGTTGCCAATCTTAGTCTTACCATTATCAGTAAATTGTAGGCTTAGCCTATTTTGTCCACCAGAATATTGAACTTTCCCTGTTGTAATATCTGGATTTAGTCCACCGATATTTAATTCAGTTATTCCAAAGTCTTGTAGTCTAATATCTTCAACATTTCCTGTTACTGGTTTGTCTAAAATAAAGGCTTTTATTTCTTCATTTCCTGCATACCAGGTCATATTGTTGTATTGTGGTTTTTCTCTGTGGATTACCGCAGAGTTAAGATCCATCGCTCCGCCTTCTGGATTAATAACATATCTTTGGATTACATATTTTTGGCCCTTATTGATACCAAGGATCCTAGTACCCATTTTGTATGGTTGATGGTTATTACCTGTATAGCCACCCCATCTGTTGTCATCTAGACTCCAACCTGTAAGAGGTCTGTGGGCCACGTCGACCCATTTTGTTCCATCTTTGCCAAACAAAGATTTAGTCGCATCAGTGTTTTCTTTTTCTGGTGGCCTTGTAGCATCAGGGTCTTTATATTCGTAGACTTTGGCCTTGTTATTATCGCCTACTTCTACTACCCATTTTTTGTCAAGCTTTTTAAAGCCCGCTGGCGGATTAGTTTCTTCTAATATATACGTTCCTTTAGATAGCTTTTCAAAGCTTACTACACCGTTAGGGTCGGATTTTACTTTCTTAACCAAAGCTCCATCCTTAGTTAGCGTAAATTCTGCTCCTTGAAGTGGTTGGTTAGTGTCGTCTTTTTTGTAGACCTTAAAGTCTGTTCCACTAGGTCTGTTGGATACATCAAGAGTTAGATTATCTCCTACTAGGTAGTCTCCTTGACCGTCAAAGCTTATTTCTCTGATGGTTACATAACCATCCTTGGACACGTTAATATTCCATGTTTTTTCTACTAGGTTATAGTCTTTTGGTGCTGTCGTTTCCTTAAGTGTATATTCTCCTGGCTTTAGGTTATCAAAGGTTAAGATACCATCTGTACCTGTAGTCCTTGATACTGCCTTGCCCGATTTATCAGTTAAAGTAAATACTGCCCCTGCTAGTAGCTTCTTATCAGCTTCACTGAACTTCTTGATAGAAAACTTAGCTGGTACATACTTTTCGTTTGCCATCATTATCTTTTGCTTGTAGTACTTTGGAATTTCCTTGCCAGCTTGTGAAGCTGCTGATTCGTTTAGGTTTACCTTGGATGCAAAGGCAGACTCTAGGTTGCCGTTTGTCATATAGAAGGTTCTAAATTTCGACCTAAATTTATCTAAGTCCGTTACCTTGAAGGTTTGTTCAATTACATAACCTTCGTTGGCAGAAGATATTTGTGGCATTGAGACAGATAATGGTAAAGATGTATTTACGCCACCAGATGATATTATCTTAGATGGGTCATAAGTTACAGATATATTACCTTGTCTGTCGTATAAGCTTTCATTTGGTTTTATTTTTTGACTATAAACTAAGTTGTAGGTATTTGGGTCATTTTCTGGAATGATACCCATGGACCTAGGCATATTTGGCTCATTAGTCACAAAGTTTTTAAACCCTGTTGGTACTGGAAGGACTCTATAAACCTTTAGGTCATCAAGTTCATAGGCTGGTTTTTGTCCGTAGCCTTCCCACCTAGCTATTTGCTTATTAGGGAACCAGTCTGTAGTCATCCAGTTAAATGATAGGGTTCTAGCGTTTCTACGGCTACCTTGGGCATTGGCCTTTGGGTTATAGTAAGCTAGTGCTTTTACATACCATTGGTCGCCTTCCTTGTATACGTCTCTAAAGTAGTACATTTGTGTTGGTTGGGATCCATCTCTAGCTGAGTCGTAGTCATCGTAGAAGGCTTTTATTTCAATATTTTCATCTTTTTGATTTCCCTGTACATTTTTTTGTCCTGGCGCAACTACGTTTGTGAAGTAGTAAGTTCCTGAGTTCTTAGCATAGAACTTAGATGGGATTATACCAACTATTTTTAAGTTAAAGTTAAGCTTTCCTCCCTTTGCCTTATCGGTGAAGACATAAGTTAGGGTGTTAGAGTCATAGTTAAAATATGGTTTTGCTATAACTTCGCCATTATCTATAATCTTTGGTATTTCGTTTACATATTGAGTGAAATCTAGGTTAGGGTCAAACTGGATAGTTAGTCTACCACCTGGTTTGGCTTTACTTGTAGTTATTTTTGCCTCGTAATTTAGAGACTCATAACGGTAGGCTTCCCATACTCCGTCTTGGGTACCTATTTCACCTGGGTTGTTTTCACTGATATACATCTTTTGATTAACAGTTGTAACTGGGACTCTAGTGTCTTCATCAGCTATTTCTTCGTTTTCTATCCAGTAGTCTACACCTTGGACAGGTGTACCCTTGCCATCCTTGAATCTAGCTGAGTAAGTTACTTGGTTGGCATTATCCACTACTACGTCAAATACTAATTGTGACTCAATATAGCCATCAGGACTTGCAACTTCTTCTATTACATAGTGTCCTGGAGGCATTTGTCCAAAGTTTACCTTACCTTTGTCCTCGCCTTCAGTACTAATAGAAGTTACTGTCTTTAGGATATTGTTATCTGAATCCTTTAGAACGAAAGTTGCCTTTCCAAGTTTTTCCTTGTCAGTTGTTACCTTAGTAACTTCAATTGGTGAAGTTTTAAACTTTTCATTTTTAATAGTTACTATAGTGTCTTTTGTTTTGCCTGCAGAACCGCCTGTATTGCTTGACGTTTTACTTGGGTCAACTGGGTAAATTGCTTTTTGAATCTTGGCGTTGTTTCCTGGGTTGTTTTCTGTTAGCCAGTCATAAGATACTGTCCCATCAGAAGAATTGTTTCTTCCTGTTATTTTTACAAGGAAGCCCCAGTCTCCATCAAATCTTTGGTATGGGAATTTGATTTGGTAACCTGTTCTTTGTGTAAATGAATCAAATGTGTTTGGGCCGCCTGTAATGGCATTTCTATGGACTGATCCTAGAACATTGCCGCCAGCCTTTTTCTCTGGACTATTTTGTAGGTCCATAGCTTCAGATACTGCATCCCTTTGGCCTGGGCTTACATCAAATACTTCAACGCTTAGTCCATTGTTATTATCATAACCAACTATATCTAATCTAGTGTTTTGGTTAGTTCCGCCACCTTTAGTTGGTTTTAGGTAGATATAGGTAGTCATGGTATCGTCTTTTTTACCTTTTGCATAGGACTTAACGTTCATGAAGGCTGGATATCTATCATCTTCGTAGTATTTAGTTGCTGTCTTGTCGTCTTCTTGACTGGCATCATCACCTGCTGCTCTTACTACACCATTATCGTCTACGACAATTGTAGTGTCATCAGCTGGCTTGTAGCCTGCTGGTGCCTTAACTTCCATAAGGGTATAAGTTCCTGGCTCAACATTAGAGAATGTCGCTTTACCATCTTTATCTGTTAGGACTTCTGGGCCTGGGAAAAGTCTAAAAGTTGCACCTTCTAGTGGATTACCATCAGCGTCAGTCTTGTTAAGAATAAATTTACCAAATTTCTTTTGAGTTTTTGCTACTGCCCTGTTGTGAACATAATATTCGTGTCTGCTAGGCTCGTAGTAATTATAGTTTTCAAGATATTGGAAATTCTTTCCATCTATTGTATCTTCTTTTGGTAGGTCTTGAACAACTTTCGGTTGAACCTTGGTTGCTTTTCCATCATCAGCGATAGTCCATACTTTTACATTAGGGATTGTTATCCTTCTTGTAGATGAATCATTTTTTGCTGCTGAAACATCAACTTTTCCTAGTTCATTTCCACCAGCATCTACAGCCTTAATAGTTTGAGCTGGCATTTTTGCACCAGTATCAAGTCCCCAGTTTTGGTCTATGGATAGGTCTTCGTACTTAGATATTGCAACTCCACCTAGTGTTAGTGGATTTTTATCTTCTGTGATGTTTGTTGTATATTCGTAGGCTGCTATTGTTCCTACTGGTTTTTCTGGACTTGGAGTTGTCCCTTCTGTTGGAATTGCGCCAAGATTTTCCACAGTACCAATTTGAACCATCTTGCCTGTTTCTTTATCTATTCCATAGACAGCAACTTGACCTGAATTTAGAGTTTGATTTCCGCTCAATTGTCTTGAAGCTAATGGTAGTTTTCCATCATCACCTGTTGAGACTTGATCTGTTACTGTCCACTTAGCTTGGTTTGATTTTGCAAATTCACCAAGGATAGAAGTCCTGTTGTTCATACCTACACGATTTGGTGTAGCATCTGCGACCTTATCTCTAGGATATCCTTGGGTACCTACTATTCTCTTAGCTCCTACCTTTCCATTGGCAACTGCGTTAATATCCAACATATAGGTTTCTTGTTTTTCTGTTACCGGTGTATAGAAAGTATAAGTGAATTTATTACCATCTTTTTGCGCTGGTTTATAGTGGACTGAGTCTTCTATACCAAGTTTGCCAGTTAAATTATTGCTTTCTGGGTTTATAGAAATACCATCTATTGCGAGTTTTTCTATTTTACCAAGTCCAGATCCCTTTACTGTTGTAAAGTTAACACTAAAGTCTATTCCATTTAGATTTCTAGTTGACATAACTTGGGCTGTCCAGTTAAATCCTTTTAGGACTCCATCTACTACATCTGGAGTTCCGTAAGCATCCATATCTACCTTGTAAGATTTGTCATCTGCCTCTATAAGTTCTGGTACATCTCCCCTGCCTGGCTCAATAATTGATCCTGCAAGATTACCATTTTTGTCAACCTTTTGTGGTATTAGGTCTTTTGGTGCTTTTACTCCAAGTCCTGATACTCTGTTAGTTACAACAAATTCGCCATTATTATCCAATGTAATGTTAGATGTATTGTAATCCACAGGAATATTTAGTGGAACTTTTATATTGTTTGGTATTTCTTTTACTATCTTATATTCAATAATATTATCTTTTGCATTATAAGTTGGGCTTGCTATAATTTCACCATTATATCTAACTGGTTCTAGGCTAGATGGATCTTTAACTGTAAGCTTCTTATCTAGGTGAATATTAAAGAATTGACCTGGTTGAATTGGTCCAAGTACATTTGATGTCTCAAATCTTGTCATGACAGTGAACTTTTTATTTGCCAAGTTTGTCTTTTCTTGATCTGTTAACTCTCTACCTGCTCCAACTGCACCTGGAAGCTCTTCATCAGATATTTCTAATCCTGAGTTTTCATCTTCTTCTGAATTATCTATCCAGAATGCCATTGATCTAAAGGCAGACCTGAAGGATGCTCTCTTTGGTGCTTCTTCCTCTTGCTTGTCAAAAGGTTGAACCATAATAAGTCCAGCATCAATTTCTTCTTGATTTTGTTCTGTTGGGATTTGCGCTCTGAACTCTGCCTTCATACGAGCGATGTCGGCATCGCCTGTGAAGAAGTTCTTTACCTTGTCTAGGAATCCTTCTTCTTCCTCTTCTGTGATTTCTTCTTTATTTGTATTTTTTAATTTATTTGATTCTTCCGCGTTTAGACTTTTTTCTGATTGTTTCTTTTGGTCTCTTAGACCTTTTTCTTTTAATTTTTCTTCTAGTAGTTGTTCAAGCTCTAGCCTCTTTTGATGAGCATCTCTGTATTCGGCTTCGGCTGCTGCGGCTTCTGCATCGTTTGCTCTTGCTGCTTGTGCTTGTCTTTCTGCTTCGATTCTTAGGGCTTCTTGCTTTTCTTTTTCTATCTTATCAAGTTCTGCCTTTTCTTTTGCAGCTTGTTCTTCTTTAGCCTTAGCTTCTTCTGCAGCTTTTGCTTCTGGCTTAGCTTTTTCTTTAGCAGGAACTAAAATTTCATAATCATTTTTAGCTTGCTTAGCCGGATTCATTGATTCGTGGTCATTCTTTGTTTTCTTAGCCGGTATTAAGTCAGGAGCCTTGCCCGTATCCTTAGCTTTGTTAGAAGTTTTTTTATGTACTTCTTCTTTATTCCTATTATCGGTCTTTTCTGCTTTTGCGGCTGGTTTGTTAAATAGTTCTCCAGAAATGTTTTCCTCTATTCTAGTTGAATTCTGGCTTTCAGGTTCATCTATTAAGCTTGCCGCTAAAGCTGCTACTGGGCTAAAGACCTCCATAACCATTAAGAATGCCAGTAAGAGGCATGTAAATCTTTTAAAAATATTGTCCATTTTCTTTCTCCTATTCTCCAATCATTTTAAGTCTATACTAGGAAAAATGTAATTCTCTAGTAATAATATATATATTGTAATACAAGGCTTATTACATATCAATAGAATTTCATAAAAAAACTTTTCTTACAAAGGCTTATTTCTGTCATTTGTTGAGCTTTTACACTAATACTCCCCCTCACTTCAATAGTATAAACACTATGAATAACTTGCAATAAATTTGTAATAGCCTCTATTTATAGCCTTTCCCTGTATTTTAAATATATTTAAATATTAATATATGTGCCATCTTGTTATGAATTATTGTATTTATTTTATACAATTTTAACCATGGGTAAAATTTTAAATTTTTTCGATTTTTTTCCTCTATCTAGTGGATTTTATAATTTCTTAGCCTATATCTATGGGGCTTCTTTTTTATTTTTATAATTTCTTTCTATTTTCTTGCTTATCTTTTTTCCTAGTAATATACAAAAATTTTTTTTATATAAATTCATCTATTTTAATTTTCTATTTATTTCTATGGCAGTAATATTTTTAAATTACATGTCCTGTAACATTTGTATTCTTATTTTAATTTTTTTAAGTCCTACTTCTTTTGATCTTAATTTTTTACCAATCCTTTTCCTTGCTCCTTTGTAAATTAAGTACAAATTAAAAACCCATTTTCAAATTCTATCTATTATATAAGTTTTTCTTGGTCGGTCTTTGATCAGGACTTTTTAATTTATTATGAAGTCACAAGCAAGTCTTAATTCATATAACTTTAGGACTTTATATTTTTCTTCAAGCTTATAGCCTTTTACGAAGTTACAAATTTTTATCGAATCCTAAGTCTTTACAGAGCCATAAGACTTTTTAACTTCGTAAGAATTCACAACTTCACTCTTTTTTACAATTCAGTCAAGACTGACTTAGCAATTATTCGCTAAGAAATTTGGATTATAGCAAGAGCAAGCATCTGATCTACCAACAAGGGCAGACATCTGCTCCAAACCGAAGTTCGCTTTACTCCTTCTTTTTGGAAGATGGTTGCAGGTAGATAAACAAGCAAAAAGCACTGCCTCTCGACAGTGCTTTTCTTCTATTATATAGTCTATTTAATTTTTTATAACTTTCCAACATCTTACATCTTATTCATACCTCAAGGCTTCGATTGGGTCTAGCTTGGCTGCCTTGTTGGCTGGGTAGTAGCCGAAGAAGACTCCTATCAACATAGAGAAGCCCACTGCAACTGTTATTGATCCCAGGGATGGAAGTGTTTGGAATTCCAAAAGTTTGGACCCAATTAATCCTATTATAGTTCCCAGGATGATGCCGAAGAATCCTCCGATGATGCAAATGATGACGGACTCTATGATAAATTGCTTTCTTATGTCGCCCCTTGTTGCTCCCAGGGCCTTTCTGATTCCAATTTCTCTGGTCCTCTCTGTTACTGACACAAGGAGGATATTCATTACCCCAATCCCACCTACTAAAAGGGAGATGGCTGCAATGGCTCCTATGGCAACTTGGATGGACCCCATGGCGGAGTTCATTTGTGATATTTGGCTCTTGGCTGAATAATAGGCGACTTCTGCTCGTGAGTTGTCCTTGTAGAATTTTGCATTTAACTCATCAACTAGAGCCTTGGAATCTTCTTCTATGGTGTCAGGGTTTTTTAAAGTCATAGAGATGTCGTAGTAAGATGTCCTCGGTTCTGTCAAAAGTTCTCTATCCCCCGTTGTCCTTGGGATGTAAAGGGATGAGCTAGCTCCGTTGAGGGATTGACCCATGACCTTCATCTCTTCGTACTCATAGACACCAATTATCGTGGCAACTAGAAGTTTACCATTGACGTCAATTTTCACTTCTTGACCTAGGGCTTCTGGCGCTGGGACCTTGTAAATTTTTTCAAGGACCTTGTCTGAAATTACTGCAACATACTTGCCCCTTGCCACGTCTTCATCATTTAAAAACCTGCCGGCAACCATCTTGAGTTTGAAAATATTTTTTTCGCCCTCTGATGTGGAAACTATGGATACTGCTTCCTTGTTTCTCCCTTCCTTGACAAAACCTTGGCCGCTGGCTCCACGGTAGACTAGGTCTTCAATGGTCCTGCCCTTTTGAGCTTCTAAATAATTTATTATATTTTCTGAGAAGTAGTCGGAGTCCGTAAGCTCTCCTCCGTCGTAGTCGGCGTTTTTTGGCTTTACATAAATATTGACTGCTGTGTTGGCTATGGAGTCAAAGGCCTTGTTGACTGACTTGGTGAGGGCATCGCCTATGGTTGTGATGCCGATTACTGACCCAATACCAATTATTATTCCCAGCATGGTGAGGAAGGACCTGAGCTTGTTGGACCTTAGTCCCTCTAGGGAGAGTTTTATTGTTTCTAGTATATCCATTAAATCTCCTCCAAAAGTCCATCAGTCATCTTGTAGATCCTGCCTGCTTCCTTGGCGAGTTCCATGTTGTGGGTGATGATGATTATGGTCCTCTTGTCCTCTTTGTTGAGTTTGTGGAAGAGGTCCATTACATTCCTCCCAGTCTTGGAGTCCAAGGCTCCCGTTGGCTCGTCTGCCAGGATGATGTCGGGGTTGTTTGCCATTGACCTGGCTATGGCAACTCTTTGCTTTTGCCCACCTGATAGCTCGTTGGGTAGGTGGTCCATCCTGTCCTTCATCTCTACTATTTCAAGAAGTCTTTCAGCCCTTTCAGCTCTTTCCTTTTTGCCTAGACCTGCGTAGGTCATGGGGAGTTCAACATTTTTTAGGGCATTGGACCTGGGTATGAGGTTGAAGTTTTGGAAGACGAAGCCAATTTTTTTGGACCTGTAGGCTGATAGGTCGCTGTCCTTTAGGGTGGAGATGTCAACTCCATTGAGTTCGTAGTAACCTGTTGTCTGCCTGTCAAGAAGTCCAATGATGTTCATTAGGGTAGACTTGCCTGAACCTGACTGGCCCACAACTGATACAAAGTCGCCATCATTTACTTCAAAATTTATGCCGTGGAGGATTTCCAATTCATTTTCTTTTCCAATGTTAAAGGACTTTTTTATGTTCTCCATCTTTATAAGCTTGCCTGTCATTTTATGATAACTCCTCCGGCTTCTGCGGTGCTGGCATCTACACTTTTTTCATCTCCATCACTTTCTTTGGAGTTTGGATCCCTCATAAGTTTAACTTGGCTGCCCTCTCCATAGCCTCCTGATGTGGCAAGGATCTTGTCGCCTTCCTTGAGGTCTTTGGACTTGATGGCAGTTTCTGCATCATTTTCTAGCCCCCTTGTCACTTCAACTTTTTCAATTTGGTACTTGTCTTTGCCTAGGTCTTTTAATGCAAGGACATAGGACTTATTGTCTCTTTCGAAGATGGCATCACTTGGCACTTTGAAGGTGTTTTCTTCCTGGCTAATGATGTATTTAATCCTAAGGGTCATGCCTGGGGCAAATTTTTCTTCTTGGCCTTCATCTATTTCTATTACAGTCTTGTATAATACTTCGCCAGACTTGTTGTCTTCAGATACTGGCATTGGAGCTGGGTCAATGGAGATGACCTTGCCCTTGTATACCTCTCCCATAAGGGAGTCTGATGTGATTTCCACTTGTGTTCCCACGCTGATGGAGTTCTTGTCGTATTCCTTTATTTGGGATTCTATCCTAAGCTTGTCAATGGTTTCGATCTTGGCAAGGTAGCCTGTTGGTACTTGGCCTTCCTTGGCTGGGACTTCTGTTACAGTTCCGTCTGCTGGTGCCTTTATCATTACTTTTTCAAGTTCTTCTGATAGGTTTTCGATTTCTACATTGTCAAGATTGTTGGCTCCTGCCTGACTTGTCTTTAGGTTGTCCCTTAGACCAGAGATTTCGTTGGCAACTTGGATTTTTGTTGACTCAAGATTTTTCTTGGCACTTTCGTAGTTGTTCTTTGCTGTTTCAAGATTTTGTGCCAAAGTTTTTAATTCGTCATCACGAGACTTTCTCGCCTTTAATGCCTTGTCGGCATCAGCGTAGAGGTCTTCCTTTGCCTTTTTCACTTCAAGGCCTGTGGATTCAACTTGTTTTGCTTGGCCTTCCACTTCTTTTTCTAGGGCTTCAGCTTCGGCTTGGTATTTTTGTTCATCAGCCTTGGCAGTGGCTAGGTCTTCAGAAATTTTTCCAATTAGGATTTCTGTTTCTGCCTGTTCTCTTGTTAGGCTCTTGATTTTATTTTTTAGGTTTTCTATTTCATTTTGGATCTTTTTAGTATCTGGGTTTTCTCCCACTGTAGTGCTTTCTACAATTTTACTTTCAAGTGTGCCTGCGTTTATGCTCTTTTTTTCTGAATTTGAATTATTATTTTTAGGCAGGCTTTGGATATTTTGCTTTTCACCGCCAACAAGTTGCCCTTGTTTTTCAGTCATTTCTGCCTGCTTTTCAGAGATTTCAATTCCAATCTCAGTAAGTCTCCTCTTGGCATTGTCTAAGTCTGCTTGGAGATAGTCCTTGGACCTAGATGCACCAGATGCAAGGGACTTATTTTCAGAAATCTTGTCCCTATTCTTGTTTATGTCATCTAGCAATTGCTTGTATCTTAGGTCAGTTGCTTCTTCTTGGTAGGCAAGACTTTCCCTTGACCCCTTTTCTGCCACAAGACCTTGGTTGTATCTCTCGTCGATGCTCCTCTTGAAGTCATTGTAGGACTTCTCTGCAGCAAGGTATTGGTCCATGGCTTGGGTTAGGGATGTCTCTGCAGCAACAAGGGCAGAGTTTTTGCCAGTCTTTTGACCTGATAGGGCTTCAGAAAGTCTCTTCTTGGCAGCAGAAATTTGTGCCGAAAGGTTTTTGTCTGTGGCTGCCTTTTGTGCCTTCCTTGACTTCAACTGTTGCTCTATACTTGATGAGTCAAGCTTGGCAATTATGTCGCCTTTTTTCACCTTGTCGCCAACTTTTACATTTATTTCAGTGACTGGCAGGGCCTTTTCAGAGAATACTTCTACTGAGTTTGATGGAACTACCTTTCCCTTTTCGCTGACGGAGTTTGTGAGGCTCCCCTTCTTCAATGTGACAACTTGGTTTTCAGAAATTGTTTCTGCCTTTCCTCCACCAAGTCCAGCAATTTTTGGCACAATGGCAAGAGCAAGGACGAGGGCAAGTCCTCCTCCTGCTAAGATTTTATTTCTTCTATTTTTAAGTATGGTATTTTTTGCTTTTGTGTAAAATTTTTTCATCTCTACCTCCAAGCTTAATTATATAGTAAGCTTTTCTAGAATTACAATAGTAAAGAACTGCAAAATCTTTCAAATTTATTAAGATTTGTCTAAATTTCCTTGAAAGAAGGCTTAGCTTAATTATAAAATAAAGGGAGTAAAGCTAGAGTTAAGAAAGGGCGGAGTGAAAGATGCTAGAAATTTTAATTTTATTTTTATTTATGATAAATCTTTTTGTGGCAATAATTTTTGACATATCAATTGTCTTTGCCCTCTTTTTGAATTTAATTCTCTTGTCTCTTTATGCTTACATGAGAAAGTTTAGCCCAAGAGAAATTTGGTCCATGGCCTTCACAGGTATAAGGGACACCAAGACCATCCTTCTTGTCTTTTCCCTCATTGGAATGATAACAGGAATTTGGCGACTTTCAGGTACCATTGCCTACATAATTTATCATGGGACTTCTTTCATCTCGCCTAAGTTCTTCTATGTGGGAGTCTTTATCTTTAACTCAGCCATCTCCTTCTTAACTGGGACAAGCTTTGGGACTGCATCTACAGCGGGGATTATCTCCATGTCAATTTCCAACGCCATGAATTTTAACCCAGTGATTTGTGGTGGTGCGATTTTATCTGGCTGTTTCTTTGGAGACAGGTCATCGCCAATGTCCACATCAGCCCTCTTGGTGGCAACTCTTACCAAGACAGACCTCTATGTAAACCTAAAGAATATGTTTAGGACTTGCATCCTTCCTCTTATACTAACTATTGCAACTTATCAAATTTTTAATTTGGGAATCGAGGCAAGAGTGGACAAGGAAAGCATCGAGATGATTAGGGAGATTTTTAATTTTAACTTCCTCCTCATCATTCCAACTCTTTCTATTATCATCCTTGCAATTTTAAAAATTGATTTAAAGATCAACATGCTTATTTCCATTGTGATCTCTATAGTCTTTGCCATGGTCTTACAAGGCAGGTCTTTGGCAGAAGTTTTTCATGCCTTGATTTTTGGTTTTCACTTGGATTCTCCTGCAGGCAAGTTGATTAACGGTGGAGGATTTTTCTCCATGTTTAAGATGCTCTTAATAGTTGGAACTTCTTCTGGTTACTTTGGTTTCTTCAAGGAGACTGACCTCTTAGTCGGCGTGAAGAAATTTGTAAATAGGATGTTTAGTAAGTTACCTAAGATGCTTGTCATGTCCCTAATGTCTGCAATGATTTCAGTTTTTTCTTCCAACCAAACTCTTACAATCATGCTTACTTATGAGATGGCAAGGGAAAACTATAAGGACCAATATGACCTGGCCCTTGATATGGAGAACTCGGCAGTCATGACTCCATCCTACATCCCTTGGAACATAGCGGGAAGGACACCACTGGAAATGGTTGGCGCACCAGTAATGTCCCTTTACTTCTCCTTCTACCACCACTACATCATCTTAGTGAACACAATCTTCTCTGTGGTGGACTTCTATAGGACTAAGAAGTAGCAGGACTTAAGAACTTTTGAAAATAAATTCTAAAAACTTTATAAAAATCTTTGCACGCAAAAAACTCAGGCTCTTTCATGAACCTGAGTTTTATATTTTACAAAATATTTCTTCTTACATTCTCGCTTTAAATTTTTATTTTTAAAGTGAAAGTGTAAAGTTTCCTCGTTTTTCTTTTACTCAAATTAATTTCTAAATAAAAAACTGACCCTTAATCTTGTTTTAAAATTAAAGGTCAGTTTGATTTTTTATTATTCTATATCTTTGTATAGGTTCTTGGCTTTAATTTATTTTCTATGGCGCCGAGGGCGAAGTCTGCCAAGACTGCCATTAGGGCTGTTGGGATTGCTCCCGCTATTATTATGGGGCTTCCATTGGCTACTGTGATCCCCCTTGTGATTATATCTCCAAGGCCTCCTGCTCCAATGAAGGTGCCCACTGCTGTAACTCCTATGGCGAGGACTAGGGCATTTCTTATGCCGCCCATGATTATTGAAATGGCAAGGGGAAGTTCTACCTTCCTCATTATTTGATATTTTGTCATCCCCATTCCCTTAGCCGCATCAACAAGCTCTGGTGTTACTGAGTTGATTCCTCCCACTGTGTTTTTTAATATTGGAAGGATTGCGTATAAAAATACTGCAAAGACAACTGTGTTTGGTCCCGTTCCTATTAAAAACATGAGGATAGCCAACATGGCAAGGGATGGTATGGTCTGCATTACATTGGCGATACTTATTGTTAGTCTTGATAATTTTCTCTTTCTCGCTACTGCAAAGCCCAGTGGTATTGCCACTATTGCGGCAAATAGAACTCCGTAGATGGAAATTAAAAAGTGTCTAATAAATTGTTCAAAGACATAGGATGCGTTCTCCATATAGTAAATTATTACATCAGACATTTTTTCCTCCTTCCACAAGTTCCTTGTATTCTTTTATCTTGTTTTCGTCAACTTTTACGTCTTCAAAATACTTGTGCTTCTTCAAAAAGTTTTCTGCAACTATTTTTGGCATCTCAAGGTCTTCGTCTGCTTGACGGTTTAGCTCTTGCATGTCTTTTGATGAGATTTGTCCCACAAGCTTCATCATTATTGTCTCAAGCTCTGGATATTTTTCCACGATTGCCTTTGACAAAACTGGTGAGCAGTCGTAAGGTGGGAAAAGTCTCTTGTCATCTTCTAAGACAACTAAGTCATAGGATGAAATCTTTCCATCTGTGGAATATCCAAGGACTAGGTCCATCTCTCCACTGGCAAGGGCTGTATAAACTAGACCAATGTCCATTGGATAAATTGTCTTAAAGTCAAAGCCGTAGATTTCTTTGAAGGCCTTGTAACCGTCGCCCTCTCTCTTTATCCAAGCTGTGTCTACTCCAACTTCAAGTTTGTCTTTTATTTTCTCAAGGTCAGAAACTTTTTTAAGCTTATTTTCTTCTGCAAATTTTTTTGTAACCATAAAGGCATAGGTGTTGTCAAAGCCAAAGGATGGGTACCAGTATCTCTCCCACCTCTTGTAGTATTCTTGCATTACAACTTTCTCTGCCTCTTTTGGGTCCTTAATTGGATCCATGCCAAGTTCTCCACTAAGTGCAGTACCAGTGTACATGGCTCCAACTATGTTTACATCTCCCTTTAACATGGCTATGTGGTTTAGGACAGATGATGATAGGTTGGTAATTAGTGAAACATCTATGTCGCTATGGTGTTCTATCATTTGCTTAACAATTTCCCCAAGGATCTGCCTTTCTGTGTTGGATCCCGTTGCCACAACTACACTAGTCTTGGTGTTGCCACCAAGTCCTGGTAGACTACATGAGGTTAAAAAGATGGGCAGGATAAGAAAGATTAAAAGTAATTTTTTAATTTTTTTCATTATGCCACCTCACTTTTCTTGTTAGGCGATAATTTTTCTTCTAGGATTCCAAAGAGGAAGTCCACTATTATTGCCATGAGGGTAACTGGGATTGTCCCCCAAACTACCATTGGCATTATGGCATTAGTAAGTCCGTTAAAGATAAAGTCCCCAAGTCCACCTGCTCCTACATAGGCTGCAAGGGTTGTCCAGGCAAGGACGTAAACTCCTGAAAGTCTTATGCCACCCATGATAACTGGCATAGCCATAGGGATCTGGACCTTGAAAAGTATTTGGGACCTTGTCATCCCCATTCCCTTAGCTGCATCTATTAGGTTTTCATTTACTCCTGCTATACCAAGATAGGTGTTCCTCATAATTGGAAGCAAGGAGTAGATAAAAAGTGCAACTATGGCTGGCTTTTTTCCAACTCCAAAAAGTGGAATCATGAGTGCCAAGAGGGCAAAGGATGGAACTGTTTGAAGAACCGATGCTATTGCCATGACAATTTTTGCTGCCTGCTTGGACCTATTTAAGAGGATCCCTAGAGGAACTGCCACAAGAATCCCAAGGGCAAGAGAAATTGTCGCAATTATAAGATGTTCCATAGACTTTGACAATATTTCTCCACTATTTTCTAGTAAAAAATTAATCATTATCATCACCTATTTTCTTAGGTGCCTCACCTGATGCATCCTTCATAAGTTCAGATAAGTTGTCCTCTTCATAGACTTCTTCAGCCTCTTCCTCTTCTTCATTTCCCCAGAGGTTGGTGTAAATTGTATCTACTACTGAAGCCCTGGTAACAAGGCCAACAAGTTTGTTTTCCTCATCTACAACTGGCAGGTTCTTTATGTCTAGATTATAAATGTCACGAATGGCATTCATAATTACTGTGTCCTCTCCTATGGCGTAGACCTTGTCCATGACTTCGTAAAGAGCTTTTATGTGCTTACCATATCTTCCTATGTCAAACATGCCCACAGCTCCAAGTAGGTGCCCTTCTTCGTCGGTTACGAAAATAGTATCGACTCTCTTGTTTCTCATAAGGGCAAGGGCATCATAGGTTGACCTGTCACTTGTTAATGAAACTGGGTTCTTAAGCATAATTGTTTCCACAGTCCTGTAAGAAGTCTTGGCCTCGTTCATCTTTTCTTGGCCCAGCATTTCTTCTACGTATTTTGACTTTGGATTTTTAAGTATATTTTCTGGCGTATCAAATTGTTCAACGTGACCCTTCTTCATAATGACAATCCTGTCTGCAAGTGAAAGGGCCTCGTCCATGTCGTGGGACACAAAGACTATTGTCTTTCCCATTTCTCTTTGAAGTCTCTTCACGAGTTTTTGAAGGGCATCTCTCGTTATGGGGTCAAGGGCACCAAAGGGTTCATCCATTAGGATTATATCTTGGTCTGCTGCCAGAGCCCTTATAACTCCAATCCTCTGTTGTTGGCCTCCAGATAATTCTGATGGGTATTTGTCTAAGTAGAAAAGAGGTAGGTCCACTTTTTCGATTAAGTTTTCTGCAATGGGCCTTAACTTTTCTTCGTCCCATTTCAAAAGTCTTGGGACCAAAACTATGTTGTCGTAAACTGTCATATGTGGCAGGAGTCCAATTTGTTGGATTACATATCCAATTTGTCTCCTTAGATCAACTGGATCCATTTCCTTGATGCTGACTCCGTTGATGAGGATATCCCCTGATGTAATTTCGTTCATCCTATTTATCATCCTCATGCAGGTAGTCTTGCCCGATCCACTGGCTCCAATAAAACATATAAATTCGCCATCTTTGAATTTTAAATTTATATTTTCCGCTGCAACCTGATTACCGGGATAGATCTTGCTGACTTTTTTAAATTCAATCATTATAATCTCTCCTTAAATCAATTGGTCTTCATTATTTCGAAGACCTTAGCTTCCATTCTTAAATATTTTAATATCTTTAAGCATTTTTTGTTCTTTTCTATTATACCCATAATAGGGAACTTTCAATAATTTGCAAAATGGTCAGATTAATCTTGTGGGTTTTATATAAATTTTTATTACTTGAGACTTTACAATTGTTTGTGACTTTGCAATTATTTGTGACTTTGTAATTATTTGTGACTTTGTAATTATTTGTGACTTTGCAATTGTTTGTGACTTTGTAAATCTTTATGCCTTTATATCTTCTTATGACTTAGCAGTAATTTATAAACTTATAATTTTTTGTAAAGTCGCAAGCTCTTATTAACTTATAATTTTTTATTAACTTGCAAGTCAGATAAACTTGCATAAAAAAAGACTTCTCACTATTACATGAGAAGTCTTTTTTGATTTATATTTTTTTCATTCTTAGGTCTAGGTTCTTTTCATTGATCTTGTACTCTGTGTACTCTTTAATAAGAGCGTAGAGAGTTGATGCAAGTGGTATAAAGGCCCACATTCCCACTACTCCAAAGAGAGATCCACCTATTGTGATTGCCACAAGAGTCCATAAGGATGGAAGTCCAACTTTGTTGCCAACAAGTTTTGGATAAACTAAGTTTGATTCAATTTGTTGCAAAATCAAAATCAATACTATAAACATAAGTCCCTTAGTTGGGTCTTCAATTACAATCATGACAAAGGCCATGGCACCACCAAGGAAGGGGCCGATGATTGGCACAAGGTCTGTCACGCCAACTATTACACCAATTGTGGCTGCGTTGGGAATTCTTAAAAGCAAGCAGCACACAAAAGTCGCTATACCTATAAAGGATGACACTGTTAGCTGTCCCCTTATGAAACCAAAGAAGTTTTCATGTAAGAGGTGGGCAACGTGCAAGATTTTATTTGCGACCTTGTTATTAAAGCATGAGTACCAAATTCTAGTTGCTTGATAGCCAAGTCTTTCCTTGTCTGCAAGGATGTAGATTGATGTAATAAGGGCAAGGAAGAAGGAGACCAAGCCACCCAAGATACTGGACGCTGTCGATAGGGCAGAGTTTAGTATATAGGATGACTGTTCGTCAGACTTGACAAAGCTCCTTACCCTATTAAAAATTTCATTCCAAGACAAGTTGTCGTACTCAGCTTGAAGCTTGTCAGAGTAATTGCTTAAATAAGGTATCTCTCTTGTCTTATCAATTGCCATTTGCAAGAAACTTGGAAGGGACTTCCTAAGTTCGTTAAAGGAATTGATAAGTTGTGGGACAATTATCGCCGTAATTATAAATATGGCGAGGATTATCACTATAAAGGATATAGCAATGGAAATTGTCCTCTTGTGATTTTGAAATTTTTCATTTTTTATCTTGTCTAAAATTTTTCTCTCGAAAAAGTTTAGAGGTATTTTCATTATAAAGGCGATAACTCCCCCTAGGATAAAGGGAGCAATAACGCCAAGTAAGACTCCAAGACCTGAAAATATTGTCTTGGAATTTACAAATAAGTATGCCACAAATAAAAGGGCAAGCCCTGTCAAAAATATCTTTTTGTAGACGTCGGTCTTAAAGGATAAGCTTGACGGGATTTTCTTTTCTTCTCTTTCTCTTTTATCTTCCATTTCTTCCTCTTTTCTTTATACTACAAACCAAAGTAGTCTTCAAAGAACTGTCTCTCTATGTTCTTTGTCCTGTTTAAGTAAATCTCTAGGTAGTCGTAGAATAGGGACCCCTTGTTTATCTTTTGCTGATCTCTCTTCACCCTTTCAAGAGGGTAAGACTTGTGAGGGGCAGGGAGCTTTGACTCCCTCCTTCTCTTTTTATTTTCTTCATAACCCTTGGGATTTACTTCTATAATAATTTCGAAATTTTTGTCACTAGGTTGGTCCTTCTTCTTGTAGTCAATGTCGAGTTTTTCTTTCTTATTAGGCTTTGACTCAAGAGGCATAAGATACCTAACAGGATTTAGGGCAAGGGATGTATCCTCAGTTTTTTCTTCAAAGGAAATAACTCCAGAGTCCAATTCTCTTTTCAAATTTTTTAATTTTTGCCTTTCATCCATACTTTCAAAATTTTTGTCTTTCAATTTTAAAATCCTCTCAATACATCAGGTCTAAAAGACTTTTTCTTTAAAGTTTTTTCTATTGCACTTATTAGGCCTTCCTTGTCCTCGTTTAAAGTTCCTGCAAGGAGAACGTAGTTGGATGCGTGGTTGGACCTAAACACTGTGCCTTCAGAGTCCACGTGCTCCAAGAATATTTTCATCTCTTCAAGAATTTGACCTGCATCTGGCATCTTAAACTTGCCACTTACATAGTCTTCATAAAGAGGTGTGTTCTTGTAAATTCTCATTGTGAGATAACCCAAGAAGTCTGGCTTGGTTTCTGAAATTAATTTGGCAGTTCCTATTGCATTTCTTTCCATGCCCTCTACTCCACCAAGGCCTGCTATGATTGTGATGGAAGTTGTAAATCCTGCTTCCTTTGCCTTCTTCATGGCAGTTACATATTCTTCATAAGTTACCCCTTTTTTGATTTCCTTTAGGAGTTCTTCGTCTCCTGTCTCGAAACCAATGTAGAGCATCTCAAGTCCTTCAGCCCTAAGCTCTTTTAGTTCTTCTAGGGACTTTCTGTTTATATCTTGGGCAGTTGCATAGGATGAAACTCTTTTTACATTGGGATAGTATTTTTTTATGGTACTTAGGATCTCAACAAGGTCCTCTGTCTTTAATACTAGAGCGTCTCCATCTGCCAAGAAGATCCTCTCAAAATAATCTCCATAGGAACTCATTTCTATTAGGTCCTTCTTTATATCTTCAAGGGGTCTTATCCTAAAATCATCATCCTTGTACATGTAGCAAAAAGTACAGTTGTTGTGGGAACAACCAACTGTAGCTTGAATTATTAGTGACCTAGCCTCACTTGGCGGTCTAAAAACATTTCCATAATACTGCATATAACTTCCCTCTCTTTTTTATTCTCTTTTTATTTTAATTTTTTCCGTGCTTCTTTAATAAGTCGTCCTTTAGCTTCCAAAGTTTTTCTGACAAGTCGACGATGTACTCGTTTGGATTGTCAAGTCTCTTAGTTTCTTCCCAAAGAGTATCCAGTTCTGCTTCAGCTCTTGCTCTTATTTCATCAAGGCTTGGCATCTTGTATACAAGTTCACCCTTGTCATAAATTTGAACAAGGACCTTCTTAGCTGTATAGTCTGTAAGTGTCTTTCTCTTCCAAGTGTAGATTGGGTGGAAGACTTCGTAATTATCCTTAGGGATTTCTTCATCTCTTAGGGCAATGACATCACCCATGGCCTTGCCAGTTTCATTTTCATAAAATCTGTAAAGTTCCTTAAAGCCAGGTGTAGTAATTTTTGCCACGTTTTCAGAAATTTTAATCTTTGGAGTGATTTTTCCCTCTTCATCTTCTGTGGCAACTAGTTTATAAACTCCACCAAAAACTGGAGATGACTTTGATGTAATAAGTCTTTCCCCAACTCCAAAGGAATCAAGCTTTGCCCCTTGGTGGAGGATTGTCCTAATTGTGTACTCATCTAAGGAGTTGGATGCCATGATCTTAACATCTTCATATCCTGCATCATCTAGCATCTTTCTCGCCTTGTTGGAAATGTAAGTTATATCTCCAGAGTCAATTCTTATGCCCTTAGGTCTAAATCCACGAGGAACAACTTCTTCGTCAAAGACCTTGATAGCATTAGGGACACCTTCCTTAAGAGTGTCGTAAGTGTCAACAAGAAGTAGACAGTTGTCTGGATAAACTCTTGCAAAGGCCCTAAAGGCTTCTAGTTCTGTGTCAAACATTTGAACCCAAGAGTGAGCCATAGTTCCAAGAGCTGGCACTCCAAACATCTTGTCTGTCAAAGTGTTAGCTGTTCCTGCACAACCACCTATGTATGCTGCCCTTGCTCCAAGATTTGCTGCAGAATAACCTTGGGCTCTTCTTGATCCAAATTCAACAACTGGTCTGCCCTTAGCTTGCTTAACAATTCTTGATGCCTTAGTTGCAATCATAGATTGGTGGTTTATTGTAAGTAGAACCATAGTCTCAAGCATTTGAGCTTGAATAGCTGGGCCTCTTACTATTAAAAGTGGTTCACCAGGGAAGGCTAGAGTTCCTTCTGGCATTGCCCAAACGTCACATTTAAATTCAAAATCTTTTAAATAAGATAAAAATTCTTCGTCAAAAATTCCCTTTTCTCTTAAGAAGTCTATGTCTTCTTCTGAGAAGTGGAGGTTCTCCATGTACTCAATAAGTTGTTCAAGGCCAGCAACAATTGTGTACTCTCCGTTGTCAGGCACTTCTCTGAAGAACATATCAAAGATTACAGTCTTATCTCTTAGTCCTTCCTTAAAAAAACCATTGGCCATTGTGAGTTCATAGAAATCCACAAGCAAGGTGTAATTTTTCTTTACATTATAATTTACCATTTTATACTTCCTTTTCTTTTATCTAGCCTAGCTAGGTCTCCTTTAGTTAATTACCTAAATTATATCACAAAGGAGATTTTTTTAAAAATTTAATGGCTCTCACCCTTATATATGTCCAAAAATATTTTTATAAAAGTTTACTTGTGTTATAATTTTTAAGAAAAAATTCTTGCGAGCTTCTTTTCTATGAAGAGACTCTTAAAGATTTTCAAATTCTTATTAATTAGTAAATAACTATGCTATAATAACAATAGATTGGTAAAGGTGAAATTTTTTGGAAAAAGTTAAAAGCATTGTGGACATAGAGAGGTCCCTAATAAAAACTTACAGGAGAGACATTTATAAAAAATTCGTCAAGGGGATCAACAATTATGAAATGATTAGCCCTGGCGACAAGATTGCAGTTGCAATATCAGGTGGCAAGGACTCGCTAACTCTTGCCAAGCTCTTGCAAGAACTCAAGAAGCACAACAAGGTTCCCTTTGAATTAGAATTCATTGCCATGGACCCAGGCTACCTTCCTGAGAACAGAGAGAGACTTGAGTACAACTGCGAGAAACTTGGCATACCAGTTAAGGTTCACGACTCTGATGTCTTTTCGGTTGCAGAAAAATTGTCATCAGGTGGATCAACTTGTTACATGTGCGCAAGGATGCGTCGAGGCAATTTATACAACAGAGCCCAAGAGCTTGGCTGCAATAAGCTAGCCCTTGGTCACCACTTTGATGATGTCATCGAGACTGTTCTTTTAAATATAATCTACGCTGGCGACTTCAAGACAATGATGCCAAAGTTGAAATCCAAAAACTTTGAAGGCTTAGAACTCATTAGACCCATGTATCTCGTAAGAGAAGAAGCTATTATTAGGTTTATGAAGTCCACTGGACTTTCTGCTCTTGACTGTGCCTGCACTGTTACCCAAAAGAAGTCTGGCAACAAGAGGTTTTTTATCAAGGACCTCATCGAAGAGCTCAAGAAGGAAAACAAAAATGTTGACATAAATATCTTGCGTGCAACAGAAAATGTCAACATGGACCAAATTCTTGGCTACAAGGAAAAGGGCGAAAGACACAACTTTTTAGAATTTTACTAAAAAAAATCCTGTTTTTTATCGGGATTATGGGGTATGTAAGTTAAGGTAATTTAACTTTGTTAAATGTATTGAAGGGAAGGACTTAATTAAGTCTTTACTTTATAAAATATAAGGAGGATTTATGGAAAACTTATTGTCAGTACCTATTAAAGACGATATATATTTTATAGGTACAAATGATAGAAAGACTGAACTATTTGAAGGAATGTGGCCACTACCAAAGGGTGTTGCTTACAACTCTTTTGTACTAAAGGGAGAAAAGAATATACTTTTTGACCTAGTAAGAGTTAACACTATTGACGATTACATTCAAAAAATCAATGAAATTATTGGAGAAAATGAAAAAATTGATTACATAGTAATCAATCACATGGAACCAGACCACACATCTTCAATTAAGACAATCTTGGACATCTATCCAGATGCAAAACTTGTTACAAACAAGAAGGCTGTTGCCATGTTAAAGAACTTCTACGAAGTTACAGACAACATCATCGAAGTTAAAGAAGGAGAAACTGTAGAACTTGGAAATAGAAAGTTAACTTTCTACATGACTCCAATGGTTCACTGGCCAGAATCTATGGTTGCCTACGAAGAAGCAACTAAGACCCTATTCTCACAAGATATCTTCGGTGGCTTTGGTACACTTGATGGTGGAATCTTTGACGACCAAATTGAATACAATTCACAGTATCTAGAAGAAACTACAAGATACTTCATCAACATAGTTGGTAAGTATGCAACACAAGCCCTAAAAGCTCTAAAGAAGCTAGAAGGTCTTGATATTGAACTTATTTGTCCAGACCATGGACCAATCTGGAGAAAAAATCCACAAAAGATCATCGACATCTACACATCACTTGCAAAGCAAGAAACAATTGATGGCTGTGTAGTAATCTACGGTTCAATGTATGGTAACACAGAAACAATGGCAGAAGCAGTTGCAAGAGGACTTTCTGAAGGCGGACTTACTGATGTAAAGGTTCGTGACATCACAAAGACTTCCAACTCTTATTTACTTTCTGACATCTGGAGATACAAGGGAGTTATCATTGGTTCATGTTCTTACGACAATAACCTCTTCCCTCCAATGAACTACCTAATGACAGAAGCTTCTCACCAAAGAATGAAAAACAATTACTGGGGAATCTTCGGTTCCTACTCATGGTCAGGTGGAGCTCTAAAAACTCTAAAAAAATACATGGAAGATGGCAAGTACGATGTGCTTGACACTCAACTTGAAATCCAAGGTGCAGCAACGCATGAAGAGTTACAACAACTTATCGACTTCGGTAAGGAAATGGCTGCAAAGATCCTAGCAAAAGAAGATTAATAAAAGTTAAATAAATAAAAAAAAACTCCACTTATGTGAAATAGGTGGAGTTTTTTTATGTAGATTTTTATTTTTAGATTAGTTGGGATTTTTATTTTTTGGCTATTTTAATTTTGTTAACTTATAATTTTTTGAATCTCTTATAATTCTTTAAGCCTCTTTCCTTTCAATTATCTGTTATCTTACTTCCCTCTTCTTAGTTTTATAAATAAGCAAACTATTAAATTATCAAATTTTTCTGTTAAGACAAAATAATCTCGCTAATACTTCATAAAGTTTTTAAATTTCCTAGGCCCTATTAAAAAATTAAATAAAAAAAGAATGTCCTTAATCATTTAATTAAAAGACATTCTTTTCAGATATTTAATTCCATCCAATTTAAACTTTTTGGTTCAATCACATCTATCACCTATATTCTTCATTTTACCAAAGCCCTATATAAATTAACATTTTTGAAAGCTCCCTACTCTAGGACTTTCTGCCATTTATATAAAAACTAAGAGTAAATAACAATTACTTTCTAAACTATTTACCATCGTACTTTAATTACATCTTCAATTTCAATTTATATAAAAGCCTTTTTATAAGAGGCTAATAAATTTAAATAAAATCAAATACGTTTTACTTTTTTATTGGATGGAATTGTCATTGTTCACAAATAAGAAAAATCTTTAAGCTTTTATTGCTTTATCACGTTAATCTTATTTGGTACTATTATTATACCACGCAAAATAAAAATGTAAACACTTTTTGCAAAAATTTTTAAAATTATTTTATAATTTTTTATAGTATAATTTGACATAGAAGGAGGCTATTATGAACACATTAATCGGATACAAAAAATGCAGCACCTGCAAGAATATTGAAAAACTTTTGCAAGAAAAAAATATTCCCTACGACTACAGGGAGATCGACAAGGACCTCTTAAGTGTTGAGGAACTTAAAAAAATTAAGGACCAAGCAGGAGTTGACATCTTCAAACTATTTAACACATCAGGAGTTAGGTATAGAGAGCTAAACCTAAAGGACAAGAAGAATGACATGACAGAAGAAGAAATCTTCGAGCTCCTATCCACTGACGGAATGCTAGTTAAGAGACCAATCCTCTTAAAAGATGGTAAGGCTTACGTAGGCCCACAAGTTAAAAAATATTTAGAAAGTCTGTAAAATTAAATTTAAAAGCAAAAGAAGTGCAAGAAAAATAATCTTGCACTTTTTATTTTTAAGAATTTTAAATTTACCCACAAAAAACCAGAGTCTATTAAACCCTGGCAAAATTTTTTATTCGCCCTTAAAAAATTCGTCTATATCTAATGCGTCTTCTGCGCTTATTAGGACTGTTACTTCGTCACCAAGTAGGATTAAGTCGTCGGCTGTTGGGACAAATTCGCTGCCATCTCTTTCGATGGACATTATTATTAGATGTTTTGGAAAGTTTATTTCTCTTAGGTCCTTGCCCATATACTTAAAGCCATCTGTGATTGTGTATTCAAAGACTGAGTAGTCGCCAAGTTCTCTTTCCTTAGGACTTAATAAGTTTTTATCCTTTAGTTGTCTTTCAAATAGTGTGTCGTAAATTGGTGCAACTCTTAGGGCTTCTGCCACGTAGTATGAAACCATGACTACAATGGATAGGGCTATCAAGTGCTCAAAGGTTGATGTCATTTCTGATACCAATATTATTGATAGGATTGGACTTCTCACAACTGATGCAAGGATTCCGCTCATGCCCAGGATTATAAAGTTGATGTAGAAGGCATCTACTCCAAAGCTCTTGTCTAGGAAGGCAAAGACTAGGGCTCCACATGATCCTCCTATTACAAGTACTGGCAAAAAGATCCCGCCTTGGACTCCTGATCCGTAGCAAAAGCTTGTGTAAAATAATTTTACTAAGAGGATTGCAAGTATATATTTTACTGCAAATCTATGTCTTGCCATATTTTCTAAGAGGCCGTGTCCTCCACCTGTTCCTTCAAAAAACATAAAGCCAACAAGAATTGTAACTCCCATTAGTAGGGCGTACTTTAAAATTTTTGAATTTATTTTTTTGAAGAGGTCTTGAAATTTTGTTATTAAGTAGTTGTAGACTCCTCCAACTAGTCCTGTCAAGATTCCTATTAGGATGGCAACCCAGATTAGCTTCATAGGTAGGGACTCTGTGACAAAGAAGGAGAAGGATGTTTCTTGTCCCATTATGATAAAGGAAATGTAGTTTGCAGTTATTGATGCAATTAGGGCTGGCAAGAGAACAAATTTTGAGTAGGACTTGTGGAGTTCTTCTATGGCAAAGATGCAACCAGCTAAAGGTGCGTTAAAGGCTGCTGCAAGTCCTGCTGCTGCCCCTGCTGTTATCATGTACTTTAGTTCATCTGGTGGCCTCTTTAAAATTTTGCCAAGTGACTTGGCTGCTGCTCCACCCATTTGGATTGAAGGACCCTCTCTTCCAAGAGAAAATCCCATTAGGTTTCCCAAGCCTCCTCCAAGAATTTTAGAAACTAGGGTTGGAACTTCTTCCATCCTAAACTTGCCCAGGATTTCGCCACGAATTTGTGGTATTCCACTGCCTCCTGATAGGGGTGCCCACTTTAGTAATTTATAAATTATAAAGGAAATGATTGCTCCCAAGACTATTAAAACTATTAGGGACATTAGGTTAAATTCCTTGTAGAGGAAGGACCTGTAGAGGTCCATCTTCATTATCACAAACCTGTAGAGGACAGAGAATAATCCTGCCAGAGCTCCCACCATCAGGGAGTCTATTAACATACTAAATATTAACTTGTCCTTGTTACTTATATCATTTTTCATCTTTTTCACCCCACATTAGCTTTTGCCAATCTTCTTTTTTTAATTTCAAAATTTCTATATAATTTTTCTCCCTTTCAATTTTCTCTGGGATTGTATAGAAATTTAAATTTAATTTTTTTATTTTTGCTCCATCTATATCTGCAATAAGTTTAAACTTCTTGGATCTTACAAAATTATAAAATCTGGCATTTACTAATACCTTCCCATCGTGGTAGATGAGTTTCTTGGAATCGGGATAGTAGGACATCCTAAAGGACCTCTCGTTTATCTTTCCCCTTAGAGTTCTTAAATTTCCATTTTCCTCTGGCTCGATGTAGATTCTTGTGTCTGGAAGTTTTAACTCCATGTAGTCTTTTATAGCTAGGGCATATTTGTTGTCGTCGGACTTTAGTTTCAAGAGGTTTAGGTCTTCATCTGTGTAGATATAGAAAATTATTTGGTCTCTCTTGTCTAAGTCACTTGAAATTTTTGCAAATTCCTTCCTCAATAGATCTGCAAAGTAGGAGTAAGGAAAGTAGTTTTCTTCATAATAAAAATCCTCTATCTTCGCAAAAAGGTCTTTTAAATCTTTAGACCTGACCTTCACCTCGTAGGACCTGCCCGAAAGTTTTTTTACCTTGGTCCTTCTTATTGTCTCTGCCCATTCCTTCTTCACGTACTTTTTAAGTTCTGTGTTTTTCTCAGAAAGTGAAACTGGTGGGAGAAATAATTTTTTGTTGGATATGTCGTAGCCAAGGTCGGACATGACCTTGGAGTCACGTGATAGGTTGACCATGGTGTTCCTGTCAATGTAAAGTGGCAAGTCTGATATGTCGTCTCTGTAGAGATAGACGTCGCTATTTACAATTTTTTCTCCATGGGTTTTTATCTCATGGTCCACTTCTCTTCTCTCGTGGTAGTATCTTTCCTTCTTGTTGGGACATTGATAGCTGATTATATTTAATTTATCATTTTTATTATCTTCAAGGCTCAGCCTAATTCCGTAGTCGCCACTGTCTTTGACCTTCCTAAAGATATCAGAGAAGCCAAAGTCTTGGATGTTTTTATCTACATAGGCAAAGATTCTGTCGTCAACGGTGTAGAGAATTTCTGCAACAACTTTTTTTGGATAACGATTAAAGTTGTAGAGGGCAAAAAAAATTCCCAAGCCAAGGAGACTTATTAAGATTAAAGTTTTTTTCTTCATAGTATCACTGCTTCTTATTTATTAATTATAGTTTACAATAAAGCTTGACTTCATTGCAATTAAAAAAGGCACCAATTAGGTGCCAATTTGTCGTGATTTATTAATTTTTATTTACATCTCAAAATCTTTTCGCCAGCTTCCAAATTTAAAGTAAATAGCCATGATGACCAAGTTAGCAAAATATGAAACTGGATAAATAATTGAGATTACTCTTATTGAATTGAATATTGGCATTGCGAAGTAAACTACCACAAGCCTTAAGATGCAAATTGTAAGAAGTGAAATAATCATTGGTCCCATTGCGTGTCCACTTCCTCTTATGAAGCCAGAGATTGTTTCTGAAAGTCCAAAGGACCATATGCCAAGACTTAAAATCTTTAGGAAGTCGGCACCATAAGCAACAACATCTGGGTCTGGGTTAAAGATTGCTATTAGTGGACTTGCTAGGAAATAGGCAATAAGTGATAGGACAAAGGAAATTCCAAATACAATTATTAGGGAGACCTTCATACCTTCACGAAGTCTGTCAAACTTCTTAGCTCCAAAGTTTTGTCCCGAGAAAGTTGTTGCCGCAAGGGCAATGGCTTGTAGGGCCATAAAGAGGAAACCGTCAATCCTTCCTTCAGCAGCAACACCGGCTATGGCATCGGGTCCAAAGGAGTTTATCTTTGCTTGGAAGATTACGTTGGTTAAAGAAAGAAGCGCTGTTTGAACTCCTGTTGGTATTCCAACTTCAAAAATCCTCTTAGCTTCATGCTTGTGAAGTTTGATTTCACTCTTCCTAAGTTTATAGGATGAGTCAGTCTTTAAGAGTGAATAAGTTACAAGTATTGCTGAGGTAACTTGGGAGGCAAGAGTTGCTAGCCCCGCACCTAGAACTGACATTTGTAAATATCCAACTAAGATTAAGTCCAAGACAATATTTACTAGAGCAGAAACACATAAGAAGTTAAAAGGTCTCTTGGAGTCACCAGTTGCCCTCAAGATGGAAGCGCCCATGTTGTAAATAAGTATGGGAACTGTGCCCAAGAAGAAAACTCTCATGTAAGTTGTAGCGTCTTGCAAAATTTCTGGGGGCGTGTCCATTATTCTCAAAAAGAAGGGCGTTGTAAAATATCCAAAGGCTGTTATCAAAAGTCCTGAGATAAGTCCAAGGAAGTAGGAACAACCTACAGACCTCTTTAGGGCTTCCCTGTCATTGGACCCGTAATAAAGTGAAATTATTACAGAGGCACCAGTTGTTAGTCCCAGGAAGAGTCCAATTAATAAGTTGGAAACTGGTCCTGTTGCACCAACTGCTGCCATGGGGTTCTTGCCAGCGAATCTTCCCACTATCATAAGGTCAGCTGTGTTGTAAAGCTGTTGCAAAAAGTTTGTGAGAAGTAGAGGGATGGCAAACATAATTATCCCTTGGACAATTGAACCCTCTGTTAAATTTATATTTCTATTTGGTCTTCTTTTTCTACTCATCCAGATACCTCACAATCCCTATATAAATTTTCTTAAGTTCTCCAACCTTGCTGTTTAGTAGCTGACCATCTTTTATGTCAGATATAGCATAGGTAATGTTAGCACCAAGGCAAGCTCCATACTCGTCACCTGTATCTGCGTCCATACCTGATGGGATGTCAACGGCAATAATATAGTTGCCGTGGGCATTAATAAGGTTTATTAGTTTCTTATAAAAATCATTGAGGGGCCTATTTAGTCCAATGCCAAAGATTGCGTCAAGAGTAACTTCATTGACTTCCATGGATTCAACTAGGTCATCAAAATCATTTTCATCTTCAATATAATTTATTTCAGTAAGTTTTTCTAAGATCTCAAGGTTCCTAGCAAATTCTTTTGTCATCTTGCCTCCAAGAACAAAGACTTCAACGAGCTTGCCATTTAAGATCAAGTGCCTTGCGATGACAAGTCCATCGCCACCATTGTTTCCCTTACCGCAAACTATTGTGTAGGAATTATACTGATTAATTTCGCGATAAACTCCCATTCCTGCGTTTTCCATTAAAATAAGAGAATCAATTTTGTATTCATCTATGGTTCTCTTTTCTAGTTCTATCATTTTATTTTTTGAAATTGTCACAGTAATCCCTCCTCTATCCTATTATATGCTATTTACTAAAAATTAAAACCTTATAGGCTTTATTTCTTCTAATTAAATCAATTTTTTAATTCATTAATATAGTTAGTGGCCCTTAAAATTTAAATTTTTGATGGCTTGATGACCAAGTTCTTAACTCTTAATTAACAATTTTTAAAAATAATTGTATTTAGCTATTGATATTCAGTATCATTTGGCTTATAATTAACTCAGGTTAAGAAATTAAAAAAAATTAAATAAATAAAATTTACGAATTTACATAGGAGGATATTATGACAAATTATCTTGATCTTGCACAAATGACAAGACCCGAGTTACTTGGTTGCGCTACAGAAATCTTTGAAAAAATTTCATGTTGTGGTAAAACTTCTTCTCTTGATGAGATTAAAAGACAAGTAGAAAACTTGAACACCTTTCTCTATACATACTTTTTGATTACATACAACAAGGACCTTACTTACCTGCATACAGAGTTTTCAAACAGACTTGAAGGTTCACTTACAGAGGCAGATGTTAAAATCATTGGACACGACTTAATTGAAGCTTATTCAAATTCTCTTCTTGATGCCCTAAGTTTTTCTAAGAACGAAATCATCGACAAGGCTTTAAAAATTATCAACGAAGAGTTTAGCAAAGGGCTTGGACTTGAAGACCTTGCAAACAAACTTCATCTTTCAAAAAATTATCTTTGTTCACTTTTTAAAGAAGAAACTGGTTTTACTTTCTGCCAGTACTTAAACACTTTAAAGACAAATAAGGCAAAGAAGCTTCTCTTAGAAGACAAGAAGACTCTTGAGTACATTTCTTATGAGTGTGGATTTTCTTCACAACCTCATTTCACAATGACTTTTAAAAAGTACACAGGCAAGACTCCTAAGGAGTACAAGATGAGCCTACTAGCTGGATAATAATTTATTGAAATCCTCCAATTTTTACTATATTATGTAGTAATTGGAGGATTTTATGCTTTTTAATTCTTTTGAATACCTAATATTTCTCCCTATAGTTGTGATTTTTTACAACTTGCTTAGGGGAAAATTTAAAAATATATTTTTGCTCTTAGCAAGCCTTACATTTTATAGCTTTTGGAATGTGAAGTACACCTTCCTCATGGTTCTTTCAATTCTCATCACCTACATGACGGGGATCTTCATTGAAAACAATCGTGACTCCAAGGCTAGGATGAAGCTTGCTGTCTTTTTGTGCTTTTTTATAAATTTAGGCATCCTATTTATCTTCAAATACTTTAACTTTTTTATGGACTTGGCAAGTAAAATCTCTGGTGGCAACTTTAACATAGCCCTTGACCTTCTCCTTCCCGTTGGAATTTCCTTTTATACCTTCCAGGCTCTTGGTTATACCATCGACGTCTATAGGAAGGACCTTGAAGCTGAAAGGTCACTTATTGATTACGCCCTTTTCGTTTGCTTCTTCCCCCAACTTGTGGCAGGTCCCATTGAGAGAAGTAGAAATCTTCTTCCACAAATAAAAAATCCCAAGAAGTTTTCTTATGAAAATCTCGTGAGGGGCTTGCAGTTATTTTTTTATGGGATGTTTTTGAAGTTAATCCTTGCCGACAGGGCTGCAATTTTTGTCAACGATGCCTTTGGTCATTACCAAACTTATTCTAACGAATTCTTGTTAATTGGTGGCTTCTTGTTTACCCTACAAATTTATTGCGACTTTTATTCCTATTCAATTATGGCAAAGGGGTCTGCAAAAATTCTCGGCATCGACCTAATGGATAACTTTAAGGAACCCCTCCTTTCAAAATCCATCACAGAATTTTGGCGACGCTGGCACATTTCTCTTTCCACTTGGTTTAAGGACTACCTCTATATCCCACTTGGTGGCAACAGACATGGCGAGTTGAGAAAGTGCATCAACCTTCTCATTGTCTTTTTAGTTTCTGGACTTTGGCATGGGGCAGAACTTTCCTTTGTCCTCTGGGGACTTATCCACGGAGTATTTAATGTAATCGAAAGCCTGCTAGGTATAAACAAAAGTAAGAAATCAAATTTTTTATTGGACTTCTTTAGGAGGGTCTTGACCCTAGTGATTGTTGTTTTTGCCTTTATCTACTTTAGGGCAGAGAACATCCACCAAGGCAATGCCTACATCTTGGGAATTCTTAAGAACCCATCAAGTAACAATCTCTTAGGAGAAATTGCAAATTCAAAATTCGGTATCGCAAACCTCTATCCTCTTGGCGTGGGAATTTTTATCTTACTTATCTTTGACATCATAAAGTACAATAAGATAGACCTTTCAGAAAAGATCTTCAAACTCTTCTTGCCAATAAGGTGGATAATTTATTTTGTATTCATCCTTGCCATAATAATTTTTGGAATTTATGGTCCAGAGTTTTCTGAGTCAGCCTTTATTTATTTTCAGTTTTAGGTGGTTTAATGAAAAAATTTTTAAGAATTTTAAAATCCATAATTTTTCTTGGCATCTTAATTTTTGCCTGCCTACAACTTAATAATTTATTTATAAGAAAGTCCCTTTCAAAACCTTGGGACATGGGAAATAAAATTGGCGGCTTCTTTAACGAAAGTGAAGACTACAAGGCCATGTTCTTTGGCACAAGTCATGCCTACTGTTCCTTTGAGCCACTTTATATTTACGAAAAGACTGGCATGAAGTCCTATGTCTTGAGTTCTCAAAAGCAGCCCCTAAAGATTACAGCAACTTATATAAAAGAGGCCCTTAAGAGAAAGAATCCCAAAGTCATCTTCGTCGACATCTACGGAGGGATTTTCAAAATTACAGAAGACCTGGGAGTTGTAAATTCTTATTCCGACTACCTTCCCATGTCTCTTAACAAGCTCAAGATGGTAGCCACAAAAGTCCCAAGAGGCTTCAAGGCTCCAGCCCTCTTCCCCCTCGTCGCCTACCATTCAAGGTGGGATGACCTAAAGGATGAGGACTACCACTTTGACAAGAAAACTTATGAGGACTACCTCAAGGGCTATGTCCTCTTAAAGGGTCAAAGCCAAGACTTTAAAAAAGATATAATCAAGGATAAAGAAAACTTTTTAAAGTCTGTAGCATCCTTTGACGAGGAAGCCTATCTAAAAGAAAACTTAAAGGCCATTGACGAAATAATAAAAACTTGTCAAAAAAATGGAGCCCAAGTCTACTTTGTGAAGACACCAATTTATTCTTACTCTTACTATGCAGACAACATAAAAGTTTTTAAGAAATACCTAGAAGATCGTGGGGCAAAGTTTATTGACTTTAACGAATTTTATCACGAGATGGGACTTCACAAGGATGACTTCTACGACCCCCATCACCTTAACGTCTCTGGCGCTGAAAAATTTAATGACTTCTTCATCGACTACATGAAGAGGGAAGGAGTCTTCCAAGAAAATCTTGCCAAGGACAAGTCATGGCTTGAAGACTTAAAAACTTACAATATAAATAAATCTTGATAGACTAAGTCAATTAGACTTGGTCTATTTTTTTATTTATTACACTTTAATGGGATAATATTCATAAGTTGAAGCTTCTTAAAATAAATACGAAAATAAAATTATAAGCTTTCCTCTATATTTTCTTGATTTTTATTAAATATGATAATAGAATATGTTTAAAGGAGGTTTTTATGACAATTAGAGATTTAGAAATATTTATCGAAGTATGTAAGACAAAAAATATGTCCAAGGCTGCCGAAAATTTAAAAATTTCTCAGCCAACTGTTTCTCATGCAATTTCACAAATTGAAAATGAATACAATGTCCAACTATTCGATAGGATTTCAAAAAAATTATACATAACAGACGTTGGCTTAAGATTATTTGATTATGCCAAAAATATTTTGGAACAATTTCAAAATACTGTTATTTACCTACAAGGTTCATCAGCTGGACACAGTATCAACCTTGGAGTTAGTTCATACTTTAGCTCACAATTTCTATTAGAAATTATAAATGAATATGAAAAATTACACGAAGATGTAAAGATTAGAGTTTATGTTGACTTACGTGAAGAATTACTTAAAAAATTAGATGCTGGTATAATTAACATAGCAATTATAGACGGAGAAGCAGACCTTGATAAAATTGTTTCTGTTCCTTTCTACAAGGATGAAATTTATGTTATTTCATCTAATCATTCTGATTTAAAAGACAAGCCTGTCCTAGATCATGACGACCTAAAGGGCAAGAAGTTTGTTTTAGGTTATCTTGGTGAGCAATCAATGAAAAATCTTCATTCTTACTTGAGAGATACTAACATCCCAATTGATATTAAGTATATCTGCAAGAACAAGGACATGGTCCTAAATATTGTTAAGTCTTCTGACGCAATATCTTTTGGTGCCAAGTCTTCCTTTAACGATGACGATATCATCATGCACAGGGTTAAGGATTTAGACATTTCTAGAGACTACAACTTGGTTTACCACAAAGAAACTTACCTAAAGAAAAACCTAAAGGACTTTGTTCAATTTATCAAGAATAAGTTCAAAGAAAAAAATTAAGATGGAATTACAATTCTTAAAATTTTTAGAATCAATCCACTCCCCCATCCTAGACAAGCTTATGGTTTTTATAACAAGTCTTGGCAATGGGGGAATCTTTTGGATTGGCCTTGGTCTTTTTTTCTTATTACAAAATAATAGGACCTCAAAAAAGAAGGCCCTTGGTCTATTCCTTAGTTTAATTATTTTTTCTATTGTGGGACTTTTGATTTTGAAACCCCTCATTGGAAGACCAAGACCCTTTATGGTTGAGTCTTTTAATCTTTTGATTGAGCCTCCTATGGGTTATTCCTTCCCATCAGGTCACACAGGATCATCCTTTGCCGCAGCCTTTGCTCTTTATTATTACAATAAAAAAGAAGGCATACTCGCCCTCATCTTAGCTGCCTTAATAGGATTTTCACGTATGTATTTATCAGTCCACTATCCCACAGATGTCTTAGCAGGCTTTGTTCTGGGAGGTCTATCAAGTCTAGTGGCTACAAAAATAATTAAAGACAAATTAAAAAAAACTACCTCATAAAAATTTTTTAAGAGGTAGTTTCTTTTTTTGCGATTTTAATATTCAATTCTTCGCCAAGACTTCCATAAATTTCTTGGTATTCTTCGTAGACATTTTTAAGTCTATTTAAGTTGAAGTCAATGGCTTCCTTGTCCTCAAGCATGTCCAACTGGTTGAGGGGAAATTTTTCAAACAAAATAGAAATTTCTATCTCAAGATCCTCCCTCATCTTCTCAAGATCTTCGTTTGTCATCTCAAGTTCCCTTGGCTTGTCCTTCTTTAAAAATTCTTCAAGCCCTTTCTTGTCAGCCTTTTTAAAGGCATCTCTCGCCTGGTCAAAGTCTTCAAGAGAAAAGTCATAGAGCTTGGGGCTGTAATAAAAGATTACCTGCCTAAAGAGGTCTTCAACTTCCCTCAGCTTGTCATCATCTATGAGTCTAGACCTGCCTACAAAGTTCTCCTCTTCTCTAAGCTCTTCAAGGTCTCTCTCAAATTCTTCATCTACTTTCTTCTTGGCAAGGTCTGGAGAAAGTTTATCCAAGAGTTTTATGTTTCTTCTAAGCTTTCTAATATTTAAATTTAGGGTATCTACATAATTTTCTAGGTCTCCAAAGATTTCCCTATACTTGTCTTCAGTCTTGGGAATCAAGTTTATAAGTGTGTCCTCCCTTACAAAGATAAGTTCCGACACCAAAAATTTCAAATAGCTTCTTTCCATTTAATCACCTGTCTGGTCTTAAACTTTATTACAAGTCTTCTAATATGTCAACGCTAAAGACATTGTAAGAAAAAACTGGCAACTTCATAAATCCCCTTAGGTCGTTGTAGTCAATGTAGGACTTGTCCTTGTTCCATCCATCGTAAACGTGCAAGAACTTTAACTTCATTCCCCTGAACTTGTAAATTGAGTAGCCTGAAACAACCAAGGAGTGGTTCTTGTAATAGCCTGACCCCAAGTTCATGAGAAGGGGTTTAAAGTTATCAATCTCTCCCTTTACGTGGGAGTAAAAGTTGCCGAGATAAATTCCCCTTGCCCTTATGCCAATTTTATTTTTCTTGAAGTAGGAGTTGGCAATGTGGGAGATTAAAAGAGGAAGGGTGCCAATGCTTTTGAAGTAACCATTTTTCTTGGCAATACCAAAGACTTCATCGTAAATTTCAAATTTGTCCTTGTCCTTGAAGTAATAATTTATAATCCTAGTGAGGCTTGCTATAGTGCAGTTGTTGTGGCTGTCCTGAAAATCTTTTTGCAAGAAGTCTGGCAGGTCCAAGTCGCTGGACTCAATAAATCTTGCCCCAGGATAAGTCTTTTCTACATAAGTATCTAAGTTTGCAATTCTATTTTTTTCCATTTTTTCCTCCCAACCTATTTATACCCTTGAAAGAAATTTTTATTTGCCTTGGCTTCTCCTTGGTCCAGGCATATTAGCCATGTGACTCCAATAACTTCTTTGCATATCTCCCATCCTGTCTATATCTCTTTTTCGTTTGTCAGGAGCAACTTCATCATAAAAGGAAAGCCAGAGGTCAAAGAAGGCATCAGTAGACTTCATGTCCTCTGACATTTCAAATTCAAAAAACTTGCCCTCTTCTCCATTATAGATCACTGCCTTATTCCTCCTAAAATCTGCAATGACAAAACTTTTGTTGGCAAGCTTACTCTTAAAGTGTCTATAAACAAAATATAGGATGTCATTTTGTGGCTGGAACTTGGCAAAGAGGAGACCCTTCTTTTCTTCAAAAGGGAGGCTCTTGTAGGAGTTAATTTCTCCTGAGACCCTATCTAATAAATTCTTAAAGTCTTTTACATCCTTATCATCACTTTCAAGATAATAAAAGCCATGAAGGTAGAGCTTCTTTAGGGTCCTGGCTATGGCAAGCTCCTTCTTCTCACTGGGCACAGCGAAGACCTTTAAGATTGAGTCGTAAAAGGAGTAGGAGAAGTTTTTTATTATAGACTTCCTAACCCTAAGGGCCTTGTCCTCTTCTGTTGGGCACTTGATCCTTTCTTTTTTGGAATTAACCTGGCTTACTCTTTTTGAAATTGAGTCCACTTCTTCTAAGACCTTGTAGGCATTAAAGATCACTGTGAAGAGTCCCTCAATTGTCCCGTCGTATAAGTAAATCATATCTATAACTTAGGTAAAACTAAGTCTCTCTCCTCTCTTTATAAATTAAAATAAGACTTATCTAAAATAAAAGCTTAAATCTTTCTGCAAGGTCATTTTAACATTGAAACTTCTGTTTGTAAACAGATTTTCTTTTACTGGATTTTTGAGGGTTTTTTATGTTCTTATAGGCCTTTATGACTTTATAAACTTCTGCAAGTTAATAAGTATTAACAACTTCATAAACTTCTATTAGTCTGCAAGTGCTCACAACTTTATAAACTTGTACAAACTCATAAGTGTACACAAGTTTATAATTTTTTACAAACCTATAAGAGTCCATGACTTCACAAGTTCTTATGACCTCATGCCTTCTCACAAGCTAATTAATTCCACAAAAAAATCTGCCCTAAGGCAGATTAATATTTCTTATTTACAATTAAATTATCACATTGAAAGCTTGCCAGCGTTGGATATATAAGATGAAATTCTTTCCATTGCTGCAAGAGTCTTTTCATAAAGAAGTCCTGATTCAGGATTACAAATTTTTTCCCTCATTCTAATCATGTGGTTGTTTCTAAAGGCTGATGCCTCTTTTTGAACAAGCTCGTTAGATTGACGCATGAAGAGAACTCTCTCGTCTTTTTCCATGTCTCCGTCATAGGAGTGGAACATCTTGTCAATAATTGCGTTTATTTCTCTCAATTCGTCAAAGGTTACATCTGTGAACAAAAGACCTTCGTCATTTTTTAACTTGGCAACTTCGGCAATGTTTTTGGAGTGGTCCCCAATTCTTTCCATGTCCCTAGATATTCTAAGGTAGTTTGCGAAGTTAGCAGAAGTCTGCTCGTTCATAGATAGACCCAAGGAATCAATTATAAAGGCAGAAATTTGTTTGTTGAGGTAGTTGATAACTTTCTCTCTCCTAAAAACTTCTTCGTATTTTTCTTCGTCAAATTCTTTTAAAAGTTCCACAGAGTGTTCGTAGTTCATAGCAACTACATCAAGTAGCCTTCTCACCTCTGCCTTGACGTCAGTAAAGGTTGCTGGCGCATCCTTTACAACATTTAAGTTGATGTACTTTAAAGACATCTCTTCTTGTTCCTTGTCAATACCAGGAATAATCTTGAAGGCTAGGTCTGCAAGTTTCTTGGAGAAAGGAATTAATAAAATTGTTGTTACAATGTTAAATAATGTGTGAAGGTTGGCTATTTCTGCTGCCGGCAAGTTCCTTGAGAAGCTTATAACTATCTTGTCTATTGGAATGACAAAGGATGCAAGCACGAAAATTATTGTACCAATAATGTTAAATAGAACGTGGACTAGGGCAGTCCTTCTTGCATTCTTAGAAGATCCAACTGAAGATAAAACTGAAGTCACACAAGTACCAATGTTAAATCCTAGGATTATATACATGGCAGAGTGAAGGGATATTACACCTTGGTTGGCAACGGCTTGCAAGATACCAAGGGATGCTGATGATGATTGGAGTAAGGCTGTTACACCTGTACCTGCCAAGACTCCCAAGATTGGATTGTCAAACTTCGTCATCAAGCTAGCGAATCCAGGATAGTCCCTTAGTGGTGCCATAGAGTCACTCATAAATTGCATACCCATGAATAAGAATCCAAGACCGATAATTGATTGGCCTATATATTTTTTCTTCTTACTCTTGGAGAAGGTGTTCAATAAGAAACCTACAAAGGCAATTATAGGTGCTAGGGTTGAAATATTTAGGGCTACTAATTGACCAGTGATTGTTGTACCAATATTGGCCCCCATAATAATTCCGACAGACTGATAGATAGTCATGAGACCTGCGTTTACAAAACCCACAACCATTACTGTAGTCGCAGAAGATGATTGGATTACTGCAGTGACAAGAGCACCAACAAGTATGGATTTAAAAAAGTTCGAAGTCATCTTTTCAATGACAACTCGGAGCTTATCACCTGCGACTAATTCGAGACCCGAGCTCATCATTTCCATTCCATAAAGGAAAAGAGCAAGTCCTCCTAATAGTTCAATAAAATAATTAATTGACATAAGTCCTCCCAAATCTTTTTTCAATTTCATCTTACAATATAATTCCCAATTTTTAAAGACAAAGTAAAGATTTTGTAAAGAAATTGCTAAAAGAAAAAAGACGGCTAAGCCGTCGAAAATTATTTTCTTCTTTAATTGTTTTTATAATTCTCAATTTTTAATTTGCCCTTGAGGCCCTTAGGTAAAAGGGTATTGCCATTAATTGGGCAAGGATTGAAAGGCCAATCATAAGTGGAAGTGAGGCTGAATAGATTAGACCAAGGAGCCAGGACCCCAAGAACCAAAAAATTCCAAAGGAGCATTCAAAGATCCCATAGCCTGTGGCCCTGTTCTTCTTTGGAACCATGGAAGTGACAGCAGCCTTTAAGATTGACTCTTGGGCCCCCATCCCTATGCCCCAAAGGACTAGGCCAAATAAAATTGCAAGTTCACTTTTAAATCCAAAGATAAAGAAGGAGAAGGGGGCAGAAATTATTGTAGATATAACAAGGGCCCTCACACCTTTCTTGTCGTAGATGTGACCAAAGACAAGGGCAGCTAGGGCATCCACTAACATGGCACCTGCGTATAAAAGTGGTAGGGTCTCTTGGCTTATAAATTTAAAATTTTCATAGCTTCCACCAAGTCCCACAAGATTTTTGGATATATGCATTATGACTAAGGCGTAGTCCATGAAGCCAAAGGCAAAAAGTGAAATCCCAAAAATATAATATATAAAGGACTTCTTCATGACAAAGGTCTCTTCCTTTTTTGTTTCTGGTTCAAAGGACTCTGGGTTTGGAAACTCCCCCTTAGTTACAAATAAAAGTAGGATTGTAATAAGACCTGGGATTGCCAAGAAGGCAAAGGCAGTCCTATAAATTTCAAAAGTTGTCCCCTTAGTCTTAAAAAGCATGACGAGATAAAGAAATACTGGCCCCAAGAAAGCTCCAATTTGATCTAACATCTCTTGGATTCCAAAGGACTTGCCTACTCCCTCTTGGCTAGCAGCAAAGGACATGATAGTATCCTTGGCAGGCTTCTTGATTGCCTTACCCATTCTTTGGATTACAAGTAGTGCCGCAGCGGCAATCCATCCTCCTTCGCCCACAAGGGCAAGGGCAGGGACTGCTAAGATGTCTAATATGTAGCCAAAGATTACCATGGACCAATACTTTCTTGTCCTGTCAGTTATTTTTCCAAAGACATACCTCATGGAGTAGCCAATGAGTTCTCCAAGGCCTGATATAAATCCAATGGTGCCTGCTGATGCACCAAGTAGGGCAAGGTAGGCTCCCCTAATGCTTGATGCCCCTTCATGGGTCATGTCTGAAAAGAGACTTACAATTCCAAATAAAATTATAAAGGTCATTGCCCTTGAAAATCTTTTTTCCTTCATCTTCTTCACTCCAAAAATTACTTATAATAAAATTACTTCTTCTTAAAAATAGTAACCCCATTAATTAATATTGACCCAAGAGTGCATGCAAGCAAGGTCCCTCTTATTGTGGGTATTACATCAAGGGCACCAGCAATATCTTCCTTAATTAAAAAGTTTGCTCCCATGTTATAAAAAGAAAAAATTGCAAGGCATGTGAAGGCCATACTGAGGAAGCAATCCTTAGAGGAGTCCAGGCCCCTTGACCAAGCCAAGACATTCTTAGTTGCAAAAAATATTGCAATAAGTCCAAAAATAATTCCCATCTTATCCTTCTTTCTTTAAAAATTCTTCTCTCGTAAGCAAGTTGACATTTACATCTCGCTTCTCATCCATGAGAGGAAGGTATTCGTCTCTTATTACTTTTTGAGGAATAAAGCCACACTTTTCTTGGACTCTCTTCGATTTTTCATTTCCTGTGTAGTAGCCACACCAAACCTTGGCCATGCCCAAGTCGCAAAAAGCATGTCTCAAGATTTCTCTTGCAGCTTCAGGCATAAGTCCTCTTCCCCAAAATTTTTTGCCCAGCCAATAACCAAGCTCGCACTCATCATCCCTATCTGTTAGCTTTGTATTACCCCTTAACTTCAATTCAATTGCCCCTATTGCCTCATTACTTTCTTTGAGAGCAAGGGCATAGGCTTCTTTTCCATTAAAAACATTTTTTATTGTCCTAAGGCTATCCTCAATAGTCTTGTGGGCAGGCCAACCTGCAACTGGTCCAACCTCAGGGTCCTTGGCATAGTCAAACAAGGACTCAGCATCTTCAAGTGTCCATCTTCTAATAATAAGTCTTTCTGTCTCCATATTTTTAAATCCTATTCCAATCCTTTGATTTTAATTCCTTATATCTCTCTTCATTGCCTTCAAAAATTTTGCCCTTGAAGTCAACTTCATACATTACCTTCTTGCCCAAGTGCCTTAGACTTATGATGGCCTTATTATTTTTCTCATCAACTTCAAAGTCTTCGATTTCATTCCAAGGCATGAGGTAGAAGTCCCTCTTTGTTGAGTTAGAAATTTCACTTTCATAAAGACCCTTAGGGCTAAAGTAGAGAATAAAAGTCCTAGATGAATCCATAGTGTAGTAGAGATTACTTAGGAGCAACTTGCCCAGTCCTGTTTTGATGTCATTGGCCTTAAAGGCTACTAGGTAGTTGTCCCTGTCTCCAAAAATTTTTTCAACCTTGTCACTAAATTCCTTCTTGTCATTAAATAATAATCCCATAAAAAACCTCACTTAAATATAAAAACTTCTTTGATGTCCTTGCCCAAGACCTTGCAGATCTTGTAGGCTGTTTCAAGAGTTGGACTAATAGTGTTGTTCTCGTAGGCCATGATTGACCTCCTCTTAAGTCCCACAGCCTTGGCTAGCTTGTGTTGAGAAAGTCCTAGCTCTCTTCTGTACTCAGCAATTTTATTTTCTATTACTACATTTTCTATTTCCATTAAATCACCTGGTGTATTTGGTTACATTTATAGTACCAAACTTTGTTCGCAACTTCAATAATTTTTCCAAAGACCAATTGTCAAATCAAATGCAAGACCTATGCTAAGAAAGCAAAAAGTTTTCTTCTAGGCCCTGCCCCTTATGGTAAAACAAAAATAATTAAAGGTGCCTAGAAAAATCTAAGCACCTTTTTAATCTTCTAGATTTATATACACTTTTTGCCCATGGGGACATATTTTTGGATAGTCCAAATGTTTATTTAAGCTTTCCATTAGCTTATCTCCTGTTGCATGCTCTAAGAGGTCAGCCTGGTCGTGGATTTCATCTTCGTCAAAGTCTAGGACTTTTTCTAAGAACTGCTCCCATAACCTGTGGATGGAAATTAATTTTTTGGCGATTTTTTCCCCATCCCTTGTGAGATAAATTTTTTGATTTTCCACATAGACTAGGCCTTCTTCTGATAATTTTTTTATCATTTCTGTGACAGAAGGCTTGGAGACTTTTAAATAAAAACTAAGATCTTTATTTAGAGAGTAGCCTCTTTCTTCTATATCTTTAAAAATATTTTTTATATAATCTTCCTTGCTTGGGCTCATTTGATATTAAACTCCTCTAAAAGTGATGTATATTTATTATACCCCAAAGAAGTCAGCTCATAAATCATTTTGTCAGAATTTAAATTTATGAGTTTTTTCTTAGTTAAATAGAAAATATTTTTATCAGTTGTTGCCTTGTCCCAATTTAAGTGCTTGGCTATAGAGTCTGCACCAAGTTCTGCTTTCTCTTCTTCTCTTCCTTGGTGAGAACCTATGTGGATTAAAATAGAATAGGCCTTTATAAGCATCCTATTTTGATGTCTTACATAAATTTGTCCAATCATTCCATTCTTGTTAAAGATTAAGACTAGTAAAAACACTAGACCTGCCATGGCGGCAGTTGTTCCTGACATAGAAAGGTTTAAATAAGTCGCCACTAAGAAGCCCAACATACAGTTTATAAAGGCAAATATTGCTGATAAGAAAAGCATCTTTTTTAAGTCTTTACTTATAATATAGGCAGTTGCACCAGGTGTAATAAAGAAGGATATTACAAGTATGGCGCCTACGCTGTCAAAGGAAATTACAGCACTTAATGATGCAAGACTCATAAGGGCATAAAACAATAACTTTGATGAAAAACCGCTTATACTTGCGAAGTCTGGATCAAAGCTTGTAACTTTTAACTCCTTAAAAAAGACCACTATAAATAAAGTATTTACAATAAACATTCCACTTGATAGGACTAAGGCCTTTGGAAGTTCAAAGCCTGAGATAGTTATTGTGTTAAGTGGTGCAAGTATTACTTCACCCATTAGGACGACGTCAGTATCTAGGTGGACATTTCTTGCAAATTTTGTAATTAAAATTACTGCAAGGGCAAAGAAAAGCGGAAAGACTATCCCAACTGCATCGTCGTTTTTTACAAGTCCAGTGTTGGATAAACTTTCTATTGCGTATACAGTGATAAGCCCAAAGACTGCAGCTCCAAGTATTAGTATAGGCGATTCAATGTCCTTCGTTATAAAATATGCAATAACTATACCTAAAAGGACAGAGTGACTTATGGCATCTGTTAGCATGGAAAGAGATCTAAGCATTAGGAAAGACCCAATCCCAGCGCAGCTTAGGGCTGTCATAAATAAAATAATAAAAATCATTATATTCATTTGTAGGTCCTCCTTCTCTTGTACTTTGCTATAAGACCCCTAGGTCCAAATAGAAGAGATAAAAAGGCAAGACTTGTCATTATTACAATAATAGTCGCCCCTGTACTCATGCCGTCATAAACTGTTGATATATAGGTCCCAAGGACTGCAGAAAATCCTCCAAGAGAGCTCGCAATAGCCATTACCCTAAAGAAGTCGTTAGACCACTGTAAGGCTGCAATGGCAGGGACTATTAAGAGTGATGAAATTAAAATTGCTCCAACTATTTTAAGTCCTGTCCCAATTAAACTCATGGCAGAAATCATAATAACTGCATAGATAAATTTTTCGTTTATGCCAATGGTCTTGGCATAGACTTCATCAAAGATAAAGACCTTGATCTCCTTATAAAACAAAGTTATGAGTAGTAAAACTGCAATAGAAATTACAAGAATAATTTTTACGTCAGTCTCCATCATGTAGGCAGCTTGACCAAATATATAGTTAGATAGGCCTGATTGAGATGCACCCCTGTAGTTTGGATTTCCTTGGATATGGGACTTAAGTGCCATACCAAGGCCAAAGAAAGAGGATAGGACAATAGCTAAAATTGTATCAAGACCAAGCTTTGAATTCTTATTTATGACTTGAATTAAGATAAAGGCAATGGATCCTGAGAAAATTGCTCCAAATAAAAGGATAACAGGATTTCTCGAAGAAAAAACCATAAAAGCAAGGACAAGACCTGGAAAGGCTGAGTGCCCTATGGCATCACCTATGAGGGACTGCCCCTTCAAGACTGTAATAGTCCCTAAGGCAGCAGAAGAAATTGCCAGAAGTAGGGTCCCAATAGCTACAACTAAAAAGCTATAGGAAGTTAAAACGTCAATTTTAAACATTTATCTCGCCTCCAAAGGCCCTTTCAATATTTTCCTTGGTAAAGACTTCTGAGACCTTGCCTTGGGCAAGAATCTTTTTATTTAAAATAACCAAATGGTCAAAATATTTATCCACTGTATTTAAATCGTGGTGGACCACAATAGAAGTTTTTTTATTTCTCTGTGATTCCTTTAAAAAACCCATTATTATGCCTTCGGTTTTTTTGTCAACACCAGCAAGAGGTTCATCCATGAAAAATATGCTGGCATCAGATGCAATGGCGCGGGCTATAAAAACTCTTTGCTTTTGCCCTCCTGACAATTGAGAAATTTGCCTATTTTCAAATTCCGAAAGGCCAATTTTTTCTATAGCTGCTCTGGCAATTTCCTTGTCCTTCTTGCTAGGCCTTTTAATCCAGCCACAGTGGATATACCTTCCCATTAAGACAACGTCAAAAACAGTTGTAGGAAAGTCCCAGTTGACTGAAGACGATTGGGGGATATAGGCAATTTCTTTTTGAACTTCTTTTAAAGATTTGCCCATAATTTCAACCTTGCCAGATAAAATATTTTTAAGTCCCAAGATTCCCTTTAGAAGAGTTGATTTACCTGCTCCATTGGGACCAATAATTGCAGTGATGGAATTATTTATAAAATCCACATCATTATCCCAGATTACTGGCTTATCGTCATAGGCTATAGTCAAGTCTTCAACCTTTATAATTACATCATTTTTCAATTTAATCACCTATTTTAAATTATCCACGATTAAATCAATGTTGTGCTTATACATATCAATAAAATTATCTCCAGCTTGTCCTTCTGGTGCTAGGGAGTCGGAGAAAAGTTCGTGGCCTTCTCCACTAATAACTTTTACATCAAAGCCCTTAGCAGCACATAGTTCCCTTAACTTTTCCATTCTTGCAGGGTCAGTTGTTGATTCAGCAAAAATTGCAGGAACTTTTTTCTCAACTATAAAGTTAGCAGTTTTTTCAATATCTTTATTCGCAACTTCAGAGTCAGTTGAAACACCTTGAGGAGCAACAACTTTAATATTATAAGCTCTTGAGAAATAATTAAAAGCGTCATGAGGAGTTATTAGATACCTATGTGCAGCTGGAATTTCATCAAGCTTTTTCTTGTTGTATTCATCAAGTTCATCAAGCTTTGCTAAGTAATTTTTTAAATTTTCTTCAATTTCAGCCTTGTGGTCAGGTACTAAGTCAGAAAGAGCCTTGGCTGCATTTTCTGTAGCCATCTTGTAGAGGGAAATATCGAACCAGAAGTGAGGGTCAACAATAATTTCTCCATCTTGGTCCATTTCTCCAAGCTTTTCTTTTGGGAAGTTTTTTGAAAGATTTACACCAGATTTTTCTAGAATATCTACCATCTTTCCTTCAAAGTGAAGACCGTGGAATAAAACCAGGTCAGCCTTTTCAATTTTCTTAGCATCATTAGTCTTTGGAATATAAAGGTGTGGGTCTTCCCCTGCTGGAATGATTAAATCAATATCAACAAAATCTCCAGCAAGAGTCTTTGTCATGTCGTATAAAAAAGAAGTAGTAACAGTAACTTTTTTCTTTCCTGTATCTTGTGTCTGTCTTTGACTATTACTTTTTGAATTAGCATTAGCATCATTAGCCTTTGGCGTACAAGCCGTCAAACAAAGCATAAGTGCCAGTGCTAAAAATATTTTTTTCATAAATTTCTCCTTTAAATTTAAAATTGATAAACTTACATTAATTAGGCGATCCTAACTAAGATTATAAAAATACCTAGTAAAATTGTCAACTATAATTTATATATGTAGGTCAAATAAAAAAGAGAGCTTATGCTCTCTTGTAATTGATTATTTGAAGGCATTCTGTAAAGTTCCGAAACAATATCCGCTTTCCCCTTCATGATCTAGTCTGTCTGACTCTACTACATCTGCCTCCCAGTGACCTAACTCTTGCCTCGTCTATATTTCTTTATTGAGAATTATTTAGTATAACTTCCTCTACTAACTTTTATTTTAGATGAATTCCTCTTGTGTTGCTCTTCTTAGGATAAATTTTCCATTAAAAAATCAGTGATTTCCATCACTGACTCTTTATTTTTTCAAAGGTCCTTCCACCATCTTTTGAAATGTAAGTGGTCTTATTATTATTTATGTCATTGAATTCCAAATGGATGACGCCATCCTTATCCATCCTTCCAGAAGCTTTTGGACTTGTTTCTTCAAGTTCAGATAAAAATTTCATCTTGTCGCCAGAAATTTTTACGAGGAACCAGCGTGACCTTGCCCCTGCCCTGTCAACTTCTAAGAGACCGTAGTCAGAATTTTCTATCTTTATGGCGTCAGAGGCTTCAAAGTTTTTTAAAACTTCTTCCTTATTATCTTTTACTTCCTTTAAATCTTGATTTTTATTTTCTTCCTCTGGTCTCTCACCATCAAGGCCTTCCCTTCCATAAATCAAAATTTTTAAAATATCCCTTGCATCATCGTCCTCAATCTTATTTAAATCAGCAAAGGTATTTTTAATTTCATCTTCACTTAGCTTATCCATGGTGATGAAGTTTTTTCTGTAGACTTCATAAACTGGGTCAAACCAGCCAACATTTAAGATGTAAAAATTTTCATTATCATAGGCAACTTGTCGATTTTCTTTGCCAGCAAAAGCAAATGCCATAAGTATATAAGCCATTGAGATGATACAAAGTCCTATTAAGATTAGACCCACAAGGACCTTTAAGTACTTGTTAAACTTAAAATTTAAAATCTTATAAATGGATAAAATTTGTAGGCCAAAGAAAACTAAAAAGCTAAGACCAAGTAGGACGTTGTTGATAATTGGAATAAATTCAATTTTATTCACGAAAATTAAGGCCCCAAGGACTTGCCCAAAGGAAAGTAAGTAAAGAAAAATATATAAAAATTTTTTATCTTTTAAGGTCATAGGCTCCTCCTAATAATCTTTTCTTACATTATAAGTAATTCAAAAAAATTTGCAAAAAAATTAGGAGAACTTGTCTCCTAATAATTTACATATTATCTTTTACACCAACAGCAACCATCCTTGCCTTAGCACGAACTTCGCCATCAGCTTCCATTACCATGTTTACAATTACCTTTCTCTCACCAATTTCTTCAGCAGTAGCAGTAACTGTAACTTCCTTGTCCATTGGAGTTGGCTTTTTGAAGTCCACTTCAAGTCTTGCCGTTATAAATCTACCAATAACTGTGTCTTCATTAAGTTCAAGGCCAAGGTCTCTGTGCTTAAACCAAGCAGCAGAAGCAGTGCCGTGGCAGTCGAAGATCATGGCAATCATTCCACCAAAGAGGTTGGCAGGAACTCCACCAGTGTAAACTGAATCAGGAGTAACCTTAGCGATGCAATCACTTCCATCTTCAGATGGATAAGATCTTAGGTGCATTCCCTCATGGTTCTTTGGTCCACAACCCCAACAGTATTGAAATCTTTCGCCGTAAGTTTCTTGAATGGCAATTTTTTTATTATCTGACATAATATCCCCCTTGTAATCTCATTTGTAATTTTATTTTATCACACTTATGATTACTTTTCTCTTTTCATAATTTATTTGTTGCGTTTCAAATTTTCCAAAAGAATACTTTCTTTCTTTTATGCTATAATCTAATAAAAAGGAGGATTGTTATGAACAAAAAATTATTTATTGGCATGTTAGCTCTTAGTCTACTTCCAAGCAGTGTCTTTGCTACATCTAGTCCCAATTTATTTATCGACGGACAAATTCAAAAGGCTGATGTAATAATAAAAGACTCTAGGACTTTTGTTCCTCTTAGATTTATTTCTGAAAATCTTGGCTACAAAGTAGATTATTTTAAAGAAAGCAAGGGAATTAAAATCTCCAATGATTCTCATGAGCTTAACTTAAAAGTTGACTCAAGCGAGTACGAGAAAGATGGCAAAACAAGTCAAATGGATGTCAAGACTTTTATAAATAATGATAGGACTTTTGTCCCTCTTAGATTTATTTCCGAAAACTTTGGCAAAGAAGTTGGCTGGGACAATGATTCTAGGTCTGTTTACATTGGCAAAAAGCCCGCCGTATTTCCTAAAGTTCAAAAGTCTAATTACGAGGTAAAAGAATACCCAGAGTTTGGTTTCAAATTATTCCTTCCGAAAAATTCTGAAGATAAAATTGAATTTAGACCTAGCCAATTTGAAAAGGGAATTGCTGTTTACTCAAAAGAAGTAAACAAAGCTGGAAAAAAACTTGGATATGAAGATTTGGGATACCTTGGAACATATATCTTTAGAAGTGAAATAAATGAAGATGATTATACTTTAACAACTCTTATTTCTGGTTCAAAGTATTTCATTGGAAAAATTTTAGTTGAAGATTTTATTCAATCATCTGGAAAGCTATATGACGAAATGATGAAATCTTATGATTTAATGGATAGGATTATAGTTGCTCCTTGTGGAAATAAAATACCTGAATTTTCTTCTGTAAAAGCTGATATTATTGACGGCGAATTTGTCTATAGCTTTGGAAACCCAAAACTATCTATAAAAATACCTGAAAAAGATCTTAATAAATTTCAACTTGAATTCTTCGATTCTGGAATTTCTTTTTATGATATAGATAATTATAAACAATATGGTGGCTTCATTAGAAGTATTTCACAAGCTAAAGAGTTACTCGAAGAAAATAGTAAAATAACAAAAAACGGAAACATGATAGTTCAAACTTTTGACGCAAGGGATGTTCAATACGATATGGCTCATAGGAATGTCTACGAAGAAAAGGCAAAAATCATTTTAGATAAAATGAAAATAAAAACTCAATCCGCTGAGAATACAATGAATGGATTTACCAACAACTCATTCAATCAATAATAAATAATAATTTTTAAAAATAAGGCAAGATATTAATTAAAATTTTAGTATCTTGCTTTTTTTATTTTGTAAAAAAAATTAATCAAGCCATCAAGTAAAACTTTCAAACAGAAAAATAGGTCGTCAACTCTCTTCGCAATTTCCTTATTATTAATCTCTTTCTCTGATTCCTATGGCAAAGAAGCACCCTGTATCTTGCCACCCAATTCTCCTTTGTTAATTAAATAATAACTTACTAGAAAACAAAAAAATTCACAAATCTCTTTCATGTGAGACTTGCGAATTTTTAAAATTTTATTTTTGTTTAAGAATTAAATCTATCAGACTATTAATTTACATATTAGTAAGTCCGCTGCCTGAAAGCAAAATTTGTCCCTTTATGTTATATGCTCAGTCTGATGCAAGATAGAGAAGATTTGCAGCAATTTCTTCTGGGCTTGCCAGCACCTTGTCAAGCTTTGGTCCCCTCATTACAAGTCCCATTCCCTTTTCATAGACGTAATTTAAGTTTTCCAACTTTTTCTCAGCCTATGTTTTTTCTGCCTATAATTTTCTATGTATTTCCTTTTGCTTTTTAGCCTAACTCGCCCTCTAAAAATCTGCAATAGTATGAGTTATTCCTTGCTAGGATTTCGCAATGATTGTAGCCCTTCCAAATTTTTACTTTTACATTGGGAAGTTTTTTCTCAATTATCTTTTTTGATTCCTTTAAATTAAATTCTTCTGACCCGTAACAAAAAATACATTTTTCTTGGTCTGCCTTGGATAGCTTAGGGACTTTTACATAAACAAAAGTCTTGACAAGGTTGGTCACACTTTTTTTATCCATGCCAATAAGAGTGTCTGCAATAATATTGCTCCACTGCTTGCCATAAAATTTTTCAATTTCATCTAGGGCGAACTTCCTATCTTTAAGAGCCTTCTTTTGCTTATCCATTACAAACTTTCTAGCCAAAATTTCCTTTATTTTGGATCCTTCTGACAGGGAACAAGCTTCAAATATTGACTTATTAAATTTTATTTTTTTTGAATTTAATAAGTTCAAGAGAACAAGTCCGCCCAAGGATGCCCCCAAGGCTAAGTCTATTTCTCTTATGCCCTTTTCTAATAGGTAGTTTTCAATTTTTTTCGCTTCAATCTCAGTCGACTTAAATACTTCCTTCGACTTGCCATGACCTGCGAGTTCTGGAATTATATATCTATAATCACTTGGCAACTTATCAGCTATTAAATTTTTCATGGCCTCTGCATTAAATCCCAGAGGATGTATAAGTAGTATTGTCTTTTTATTTTCTTTGTTTACTTCTATAAAATCCATTTACCTAACCCTTGCTAAAATTTTTTATGTCTCCTCTTAACTAGATAGACTTGCTTTAAAATATTGCTAAAGTTCTAAGGGAATTATATGTTAAATGAAAAATATTTTCAATCTAGTACATATGCTTGCAACCTCTATCTTGTTAGCAAAATATTAGGCTTATCAAAGTAGCTTAGTTCTTTGACTATTAATTTATACTTGCCCCTTTTCCTATCTGTAGTTAGATAATTAAAAGCCTCCTAAGCTTGTCTTTAAATAAAAAAAGATTCATGCAAAAATCTTGCATGAACCTTTAAAATTCAAAATCTAATTACATGTTAGTAAGTCCGCCGTCTGAAACTAAAATTTGTCCGTTGATATTAGATGCTTGGTCTGATGCAAGGAAGAGAAGATTTGCAGCAATTTCTTCTGCGCTTGCCACCATCTTGTCAAGCTTTGGTCCCCTCATTACGACTTCAATTCCCTTTTCGTCAACATCATTAAGATTTTCTAGGATTTCTGTTGCGATGCCACCAGGCGCTACAGCGTTGCAGCGAATTTTGTCATTGGCATACATAGCAGCAGTGTTTCTCACTAGACCATGGATGGCACTCTTGGACATTGTGTAAGCAACTCCTGCCTTGCCGCCTCTTACACCTGCTATTGATGTTGTTGCAACAATTGAACCTCCATCTTTCATTAGAGGGATAGCAGCCTTAAAGAGTCTAAAGGATCCCTTTACATTAACTTCAAAGATCCTGTCAAAAGTTTCTTCTTGGCAGTGAGTTACAGGTTCAAACTTATCCATTATGCCCGCATTGGCAATGAGGACATCAAGCTTTTCATTTTCATTTTTTACTTTTTCAAAAAGTCTATCCACTTCTTCTTGCTTAGACACGTCACCTGGAACAGGAATTATTTCTCCCTTGTAGCCCAAGGACTTTGCTTCTTCAGCTAGAGCTTCCAACTTTTCCTTTCTTCTTGCAAAGGAATAAACTTTTGCCCCTTCACTTGCCGCCATAAGGCTGGCAGCTCTTCCTACACCAGATGATGCTCCTGTAATAACAAGAACCTTATTTTCAAATCTCATAATATCCTCCTTTATTTGCTTTATTATAATACCATTGTAACAAATTATAAGTTGCTTTTTTATATTATTTTACTTTTTATTATTTTTCTTTCTCATAAATTGCCTGCAAGGTCCTGTGACTTAACAACAGTCTTTTTTATGCCAAGTTTGTTTTTTTCTGATGAATAATAATCGCAGCTTTCTGTTAGTAAGCTTCTCCTTTTCCTAAAAAATTATACAATAATTTTAAAAAAAATTGTTGACAAGCATATTTTAACTTAGTATTATTTAAAACATATTCTAAATTATACGAAGAGAAGAGTAGTCAAAAGGACTTTTTACAGAGAAGTTTCGGGTGATGAGAGAAACTAAAAGAAGAGTTGATGAACATGGTCTCTGATGAGATAGTTCGATATTAGAACTATACGGGACTTCCCGTTACAGAAGAAGGGATATGATCTATATTAAGAGTATCCTATTGAGGTCTTTTTAGTAATAAAAAGATAAATTAAGGTGGTATCACGTAAGCATAGCTTTCGTCCTTTTTGGGGACGGAAGCTTTTTTTATTTTAGGGAAGAAAATAGATATGAAAGGACGTAAAATTTGATTGAACTTAAGAATGTAACTAAAACTTTTAAAAGCGGAGATTATTTTATTAAAGCTGTCGATGACGTAAGGCTTACAATAAATGATTCAGAAATATTCGGGTTTATAGGGTATTCAGGAGCTGGTAAGTCTACTCTAGTAAGATGTATAAATCTACTAGAAAAACCTGATTCAGGAAATGTCATAATTGATGGGGTTGATCTAACAACTCTAAGTGAAAAAGAGCTAAGAGAAGAGAGAAAAAATATCGGTATGATATTTCAGCACTTTAACCTACTTCACTCGATTTCAGTATTTGATAATATAGCTTTTTCTTTAAAAAACACATCATTATCAAAATCTGAAATTGAAGCCAGAGTAAAAGAGCTAGCTGAGATCGTAGGAATAGAAAGAGAGATTTATAAATATCCATCAGAACTTTCAGGTGGTCAAAAACAGAGAGTAGCAATAGCTAGAGCACTAGCATCAAAACCAAAAATTCTACTATGTGACGAGGCTACCTCAGCATTAGACCCAAAAACTACTAAATCAATACTAGAGCTTTTAAAAAATTTAAATAAAACTCTAGCAATCACAATAGTTATAATAACTCACGAAATGGACGTTATAAAAACAATATGTGACAGAGTAGCAATAATGGAAGGTGGTAAAGTCGTAGAAAGTGATAATGTTTTAGAAGTGTTTAGAAAACCTAAAGCAGAAATCTCAAAAGATTTTATAGCTACTACCTCTAACCTATCAAAAGTTGATGAGTTGATTTTAGAAAAATCTCAATTAGTCGAGACTACAAAAAACGACAGAATTATTAGAATAGATTTCTCTGGTTCAGACACTAAGGATGCCACAGTTTCATATATATCTAGAAATTTTGATTTAGATGTAAGTATACTTTTTGGTGATATAGACGTTATTACAAACACAATTGTAGGATCTCTTATAGTTTTATTTAAGGGAGAAGAAAAAAATCAGCTTGAAGCTATTAAATATCTTAACAGTAACGGTATATCAACTAAAATAATTAAAGAAAGGGAGGTGAACTAATGGAACAATTAATGGAACAGTACACACCAAATTTATTTTATTATTTAGATGAATTTGTAGTTAGTATTAAAGAAACACTAATAATGCTATTTGCATCAGGAATATTATCTTTTATATTTGGAATTATATTAGGTACGATCTTAGTAGTCACAAGGGAAGGAAATATCTTAGAAAATAAATTTATTAATAACATATTAGCTACAATAGTAAATGTTTTTAGATCTATCCCATTTGTAATTTTAATAACTTTATTGATACCACTTACAAGAATTATAATGGGAACATTCATTGGAGTAAAAGGTGCAATCTTCCCTCTTGTAATGGGATGTGTCCCATTTTTTACAAGACAAGTAGATTTAGCATTATCATCAGTTGATAAAGGTGTTGTAGAAGCCGCACAATCAATGGGACTTTCACCTTTAGAAATTATTTTTAGAGTATATCTAAGAGAAAGTATCCCAGATATAGCTAGAGCCACAACAATTACAGCTATAAGTCTTTTAGGCCTTACTGCAATGGGGGGAGCTGTTGGCGGAGGTGGCCTAGGAGCTTTTGTAATAAGATATGGTCACAATAGACATTTTACCGATATAACTTACGTTTCAGTAATACTGATTTTAATATTTGTAACAATAATTCAGTTTACCGGAAATAGAGTAATAAAGAAAACTACACATTAATTTAAAGGAGAAAAACAAATGAAAAAATTATATTCAATATTAATTATAGGATTATCGCTTTTATTATTTACAGCATGTGGAAATAATAACCAAAAACAAAATGCAGAAAATAAAGAACAAGCAACAAATAAAGTTTCAGAAACTAAAGAAAATAAAGAAACAAAAGATAAAAAAGTAAAAGTTGGTATTATTGGCGATAGTAAAGAATGGGATTATGTTAAAACTGAAGCTGCTAAAGAAGGTATCGATATAGAACTAGTGCAGTTTGATTCCTATACTCTACCAAACGCTGCCTTAGATCTTGGAGAAATTGATCTAAACTCTTTCCAACACGTAGCTTACCTAAATGGAGAAAAAGAACAACTTGGTTACAAAATAAACCCTATCGGAAACACATTTATTGGACCAATTGCAGTATATTCTAAAAAAATAAAATCTATAGAAGAGCTAAAAGATGGAGATACAATAGTTATTCCTGAAGATGCTACAAACGCTGGTAGAACATTAAACCTTTTAGATAAAATAGGACTTATTAAAGTGCCAGAGGATGCAGGATACACACCTACTCTAAAAGATATAGAAAATCCAAGAAACTTTAAGATTCTAGAGTTTAACTCAGCTAATATTAAATCAGCTCTAGATGAAGTAGAACTAGTAGCATTATACTCAGGACAAGCATCAGATGCAGGACTAAGACCAATTGAAGATTCATTAGCATTTGACTTAAATAGTGCGGATGATATCAAACCAGATAACCCATACATTAACGTAATAGTAGCTAGAGAAGGTGAAGAAAATAACCCAATTTACAAACGAATAGTAGAGTTATACCAAAGTGATGAAGTAATCAAACTTAGAAAAAAAGAAACACCTGTAGTCTTCCCAGCATGGGGCATTGGAGAAAAATACTGAAAAAACTAAAAGGTATTTTATTTTTAGCCTTAGTTACAATCCTTACTGGATGTGGAACTATAATGAGGCAGAAGTTAATAAACAAGAAGAAACTACTACAAATGTAGAAGAAAAAGAAAATAGCACAGAAACTACTACAACAGACGAATCTGTAAAAATTGGAGTAATTGGAAGTTCTAAAGTATGGGAGCATGTAAAAGTGAAATGAACCCGTAAACACGGAACAAATTTAATATTATATTAAGGGGAATGTAACCTATAAATTATAGATTACATTCCCCTTAATTTTGTTTTAATCCTGTATTTGTTATACCATTCAATATATTGTTTACTTTTAAAAAATTTTACAAGACAAGTAACGATTCCTATTCATATAATATAAAAAATGTGTGGGACAGCAACTGGCATCCTAATCCTTGCCTCTGGACGCTTAAAAGCTTATCTTAAGAAAATAGCCATAAGAACAAACATAACTATAAAACAAATTAAATGTTTTCTCCTGCCTTGTCCATTTAATTTTTTTGTGCTCCCCTTGTAAGTGGAATCCACCTAAAACTCCCTCCTAGATAGGGAGGGCCTTTGTTTTTTCCCTTAGTTTAATTTTTATTATGTCTTAATTTATTTCATATATTTTTTAATAAGGCTAGTCTTTTTCTCTCATATCCGAAATAATTTCCATCAATTAGTAGGCTTCCCAGAATTATTTATAAGCATCACACATGAAAATAATTTTCGTAGTTATCTATTAATAGTCTAAGTCTCTTCACTTCTTCCTCAAGAAGTTCTCGTCCCTCATCGGTTATCTTGTAATATTTTCCCTTCTTGTCTACTTCGACTCTTGTGATAAAATCATTTTCTAAGAATTGAGCCAAGAGGGCATAGAGGGTTCCTGGTCCTAAGTTTATTCTTCCCCTTGTGATTTCACTTACCCAGGCTGTTATCTCTGCCCCATTTCTAACTTGGTCCAGAGCCAAGAGGGTGTAGTACATGGGCTCTGTTAGGGTTTGGAATTGATCTCTTGCCATGCTTACACCTCCAGGATCCTTGCAATCTCTTCTTGGACCTTTTCATCTTGGAAGTTCCCATTTACTTCTAAGACCACATTCTTATATAAAATCAAATAGTCTTCTTCAGCAGATAAGATATAAGTCTTATCATAGGGATAATCCTCTGAAATGTCCTTAACAAATTCAGCCCTATAAGGGTGCTTCATAGAATTTTTTAATATTCTTTCAAATAAATTACCTGCAAGGTCCTGTGACTTTACCACAGTCTTTCTTATGCCAAGTTTATTTTTTTCTGATGAATAATAATCGCAGCTTTCTGTTAGGAAACTTCTTCTTTCCCTAGTTATAACAAAATCTCCCACAACTTGGCTTTCAACTTCATTAGCAGTTGATAATTTATCGATTAGGGTAAATGTAAATACATTGGTAATTATCGAAATTAAAATTACCATTGATATTAAAATAAATTTTTTCCCGCCTCTTTTTATGTTCATGGCTTTAATTTTTTTGCGATATAAATAAATAAAAGAAAGCATAATAAGAGTTGGCAGCAAACTTATTAGCATTACAAAAGAATTTGAATCTCCGCTAGGAAGCAAAAAGCCTGATGTAAATGCAAGTATTATTAAAGTAAGTGCAATATAAAATATTAAGACAAAGGCCTTAGAAAAAGTAAGTCTTGAAAACTTTATTTCATTTACATCTTTAGCGTCTCTATTTCTATTTTTAAAAAATATATAATCTCCCAGAGCCAAGGCATCCAAAAGAAGGAATAAAATAACAGCCGGACCCATAAATATTGTGTAGTTGGAGTAAAATATGTCACTTGATAAAAATTGAGAAATTAAAAAGAAAGATAGAAAGGCAAAAACAATGAAATTTATGCTAAGAGAAATTATTTCGCCCCTCACGCCCTTCTTTAAAATTTCAATTTCGTCTTTTCCATCATTATAAAGGGAGTCTCGGCTTCCTTCATCAAGCTTATAGATATTTACGTTGAAGGTCCTGTCTACAAGATGCCAACCAAGGTCTTTTGCCATCTCATCAAAGTCCCTTAATTCATCTTTTGAGAAGGCAGAAAAAGATCCTTCGTTAGGTGCAATTGAAATTTTATATCTGGCATCTTCTGGTGCAGCTTTTTTAAACTTGTGGATGAAGGGCAAAATTATTTTTTCAATTTGCCAGCCTTCCTTCGCCATATCTTCATACCACTTTTCAAAAAGTCCAAAGTTTGTATAAGTTAAGTATCTTGCCTTTAACATAATCTTACCTCCTTTAGTATCGACTATCGATAATTGAATTGTATATCGAGTCTCGATAGATGTCAATAAATTTAAAATTTTTTAGAGATTTTTCCTTCTCTTTATCAAAATTCTGTAAAAATAATTTTTGTAAAAAACAAGGCCCTTAAGATTTAAAATCTTAAAGGCCTTATCCTTATATGACTTCTTGTTTTAACAAGTCCATGGTTAATTGCCGCTATCCTTAAGCTTCTTATTCCACATAAGCTTTAAGCTTATAAAAGTCTTCTAGCCTAATAATAATTACTTTTATATTTCTACTTCCTTCCAATAAAAATTTTTGAACCAGAAAGGCCTAACAACTTAGCTTCCTTGGGGTCAATAAATATTCCCCTTGTTGTGTCTATTAGTTTTATATCTTTGTATCCTTCTTTTTTAAGTTCTTCGATAAATTTTTCTATATCTCCGTAATTTGATTTCTTAATCAAATCATGTATGGCAAAAACGCCACCTTTTTTAAGAACACGCAAAGTTTCCAATAGTAATTTCTGCTTATTATGTCCCATTATATTGTGATAAACGTAGTTGCTTGTCACCACATCGAAGCTTTCATCTTCAAAGGGAAGTTTCACTGCATTGCCCTCTTCAAATCTCACATTAGAAACACCTTCAGCCTTTGCATTGTATTCACAAATCTTTTTAGAAAACTCCACTTTGTATGAACCGCTCCAAATATCGCAGCCCACCATGGTCGCTTTTGGATTTCTTTTTGCACAAGCTATGGTAAGTGCACCGCTGCCACATCCTACATCTAGTCCAACTCCACCATCTGGTATCTCAACATATTGAGCCACACCTTCTATAATAGTTTTGGCGAGTTTCCTCTTACCCCTATAGTCAAAGCTTCGATACATAAAGGAAAGCATAATTGAAGAAAATAGAAGTATTAAGACTCCAATTCCTAAAATAATTCCACAGATAATCCTAAGACTTCCACTGAAAACAAGGTCTGTCCCTGCGAAAATTATAAAGAGAATAAAAGTAATTATAGTCCCTCCGATGAAATTCCTAAGTAAACTTACAGGAACCCAGTTTCTATAGTCAGGCTTTGTTTTCTTGTTATCAATAAAATTTGATTGTTTCATAAACATTCCTCCTTTAAATAATAAATTTTATAAAATTCCCCTTTATCAACTAAAATAATGATTCTAACCCTTTACTTTATAATCTTATAAATTCATATTAGTATGGTTTATAAATAAAGATAAGTAGTAAATAAAATAAATTAAATTGAACCAGCCACCACAGATAATCATGTGTAGACCTCTTGGCAATTTACCAAGAAGTGGTGTTAGAGTAACAAGAACTAAGGGAGTGAGTAAGACTTGCCAGCTTGGAAAAATCGTCAAGCCAAAAAGAATCATTATTGCAAGACCTAAGTTGCCAAGACCCATAAATCCAAAAACTAACTTGGCTTGAAATTTTAAAAATTTTAAAAACTCATCAAAGGCTTCCTTGCCCTCGTGTCTTGACAAGAGACCCAGGTAGGCAAATTGAAGATGATAGGCTCCCCCAAAAATTATTCCAAAAGAATTTATTAAAAATAAAATCCAAGCAAGTTTTAAAAATTTTTCTTGGCTGGCTAAGATCATGTGATAGGATCCAAGCAAATATAAAAATGATCCTAGAGGTCCTAAGATGCCACCCAGATATAATCTCTTTGTGCCGAGCTTTTTCATTATTTCAATTATGCTATTTACCTTGTTCTTGTTATCATAATCTTTGCGATCGTAGTAGAGGAACATATCCCCCATAAACATTGTGATAGATCCCAAGAGACCAATTAAGATGCAGGTATGTAAGTTCATAAAAAACTCCTTTGTAACTTTAAATGCTACTTATTTTCGCCTTAATTATACAACTTGAAAAAATTAAAATCTATTAGAAAACTAGGAGAATATACTTAGCTTATGATTTTTGTTTTTTATTTTTCTTTAAGGTCTAATGATCTTAAATGAGTTTTAAATTTTTATTTTAATGTAAGGATAAAGCTTGGATCTTATCAATATGAATTTTAAAAATAAAAATAGCACCCACACAAGTGGATGCTTTGCCTTACTCTTATTCATTGATTACTTTATTTTCAATCAACTCGTAAAAATTTTTATCTTAACTTCTTTGCTTACTCAACTTTACTGACTTCAAATGATAGTCTGATTCTAATTTTTTAAAAAATTTATCTATATTATAATTTCTGTGGAAATACAAGGTTACTTTAATCATTAATTTATCATCTATGTCCTCATCAATTATATCAAATTTCTTAACTTCAACGCCCTCTTTCGAAGCAAAGTTTAGAAGGCTCTCTTCATCATAATTATTAGTATCAAATAACATTATGTAAGACTTTCTTGTCCTATCATTTATAAAATCACTAACACCCATTAATGATATCAAGGTCACGAGGCAAATTACAGTTGCTATTACTGCTCCTTCATAAAATCCAATACCCACTGCAAGTCCAATAGCTGCAGATAGCCATAGGGTCGCAGCTGTGGTAAGACCTGACACCCTGTTCTTGGTTTGGAGTATAGTGCCTGCACCTAAGAAACCAATCCCACTTACAACTTGAGCTGCAAGACGTGCAGTATCTTGCCCTACATTGTCAGATATTTTTCCAAATCCATTTATTCCTATAAGCATAATTAAGCAGGCGCCAACACTAACAATAATATGGGTTCTAAAACCAGCCGCCCTCTTCTTAGTTTCCCTTTCTATGCCAATAATAGCTCCTAGAAAGGCCGCTAACAAAATTCTAACTGTCACTAAAAATATATCCATTCTATCCCCCCTTATATAAGACTCAATATATTAAAATAAGTTTTATAATTTTTATTGAAAATATAATTTTTGTCCCTTCGACTTATTAACTTTGCGAAACTTATTAAATATATAATTGCTATGAAGATAAAATATTCAATGCAAGTTAGAAGAATAATGCATACTTCATAGATTGTATTATAACTAAGTATAACAAGTAAACTTTTCTATTCATAGGTCTCGAAGTATAAACTAGCGGCGATTATTTTATTATAATCACAGCAATTCCAATTAAAACAAAAATAATTCCAATAATAAGCTCTATTAATCCCACCTTCTTAGCATAGGACTCTGTTTTTCTTCCAGATTTAAAATCCCCTTCAAAGCCATTAATCAAATTGTATTTTTCTTTAAAATATATTAAATAACCAAAAATAATAAAAGCTAGTCCTACTAGGATAAGTATTATTTTTAATAAAGTCATAAACCACCTCTCTTAAAACTTCTTAGCTGGACAAGTATTTTGCAATAATTTTACTACAATGAATTCCACTACTTCTATTGACTTTTTTCTTAGGCAAAAATATAATTTAGTTAGAAAGTATGAATTTCTAACTAAGGAGGTTTTGTTATGTTAGTTGAACTAAAAGCTAAATCACAAGTCACTATCCCAAAAGACATAGTAAACTCTATGGAATTAAATCAAGGCGACCAATTTGAAGTCACAGAAGACAATGGAAAGATCATACTTGTTCCAGTTGCAATCTATCCAGAGCATGTCATAAAAAATTTAAAAGCTGAAGTAAAAGAAATTAAAGAATCTATAAAAAATGGAGAAAGGCCAATCTTTGATTCCATTGACTCTCTATTTGAGGAGTTAGATAAGTAATGTCCTATAAAATTACTTATTCGAAAGCCTTTAAAAAACATTATAAAAAACTATCTGATACTGAAAAGAAACAAACTAAAAAGAAAATTAAGTTTTTCGTAGAAAATCCTACTCATCCATCTTTAAGAACCAAGAAAATACAAGGTTCAGATGGAATATGCGAGTCTTCTATTAACATGGATATTCGAATTATTTGGTTTTATGAAAATAATGAGTTGATATTTCTTTTAGATATTGGACACCACGATATCCTGGACAAGTTTTAAAAATAGTATTATAATGAAAATACGAATTGAAAACGAAAGTTTTGCGGGTGATGCATTTATGCGTCACCCGATTTTTATTTTAATGCCTCTATTTTCTTAACAACAATGTAATACATTCTGCATGATTTGAGAGAACAGTATAAATAATTCTTAAGCCTAATCTCTATGCTTATTTTATGTATCTTAAATCAAAGAAGTAATTATTTGCGATTTTTTTCTTAACCCATGATAGCTAATCTTTAAATTTTTAATAGATCCTAACCATTTTCTTTTTTCGCCAAATCCTTATTAACTCTATATCCAATAATGAAGTAAAACAGCATTTGCAATACAACTATGACTGTCATAGTTGTATTATTTAAACTATTACTAACTATTACTATAATATTTAATAATATAAGAAATATAGCATATATGCGCAAAAGTTTAGCTGCATACTTATGTGCATACTTCCAGTTTTCTTTTGATTTCATACTTAATGCTGTCCTAAATCCACTATGCTTACTGATATTTCCATTTGCTCTATACTTATAAAAAAAAGACAAAAGCAACCATGTTATAGGTAATAAACTAATTACAACTTCTTCAAAATTCATACTTAAATCCTCCCATTTCATAAGCACTATTTAACCCATAGATTTTACCAACATTTACAGCCCTACCAATCATACAGTCTTCTATAATCTTTGAATCTATCCATACATTTTCTAAAAAATTGCCTTCCATACTCACTCCCTATTAAATAAAAATTTTTGTAGTTTTTTAATCCATCTTAGAAATTAAACTTATACACTCTGCGTAGCTTGAGTAGTCAGTATGGATAAAATTTGATATTTTTCAAAAGCCTCGTATGTGGGGATATATTTATTCTGAACTATTTCTAAATTCTTTTAACATTTTATTTAAAACTATTGCATTTTCATATTCATCAACAAATGCCCCCTCTTTGTATTGATGGAAATTCGGAATATTTGGTACATATACATTTTTTAAATATTCATTTCTCTTATACCAATTATTCCTAATAAATTCTTTAAATTCTATGCGTTCTTCTTCTGATTCAAATAATAGTACAACTTCAAATAATCTGTCTCTAGAAAACTTATCACTAAAGCTTTCCTGAAAATAGAAAAACTGATTTAACTTATAAAGAAAAGTTCCTTTCGTAAAATATCTATATGAAAAATCCCAACTAAAGCTATTGTTTTTGTCTAATGTAATTCCATCTATTTCAGGGCAAGGCGTAAAATACCTGCCTCCATCTAAAGCAACCCCACCTAATTCTTTCAATAGTGTCTGATGATATCTAAATTTTATATCATACCAATGTGGCCTTGAATCTACTTGAGAAAAAAATAATATCTGTATCCATCTCCTTCGTCTCTAGCACTCTCATATTCAATAGTGAACTCTGGAAAATACTTGTAGTACTTTTGCATTTCACCATATGGACCATCATTCCAATTTTCATAATCCTCAAGATAAATCTCAAATCTTTCTAAAACTGTTTGAGTTAGTCCAAATCGTTTTTTCCACAAATATTCAACTTTATCTAAATCTGCTGATCTATCTATAGGCGTGTTAGTATCTTGAATTCTCGTGTAAATATAATTTGCTCTAATTCCCTGAAAGTTATCTGCCAAATAATATGGTGTGTTATTGTCATTCAATATCACTATTACATCAATTGTTTTACCTAATATTTGATAGCTTTTTACATATACCGTTGGTCTTAAACCACCCGCAAATTTTTTGTCTTTTAGAAAATCAACTATGTTTTGAGTGTTTTTCCTTCCATCGTCTTCACTTATATCTCTAACATTATAATTATCTTCTTCGTCGACACCTATTATTATATAAGCATCTCTACTATCTAAATTATTAGACATGCAAATAATATCATGAAGTAAGTCTTGCTTTCCTTTTTTATCAGATTTATACCATTCTTTCTTAAAATCCCAGTAGCTGCCTTCTTGTTTTAAGTTAATTAAATCTATAATTTTATGCATACATATCAAAATATCACCTACATCATTACTTTTTCTGATTTTATTATACCATCCTATATAATATAAAAAACAGCTCACTTGGAGCTGCATTTTAATAATTATTTGTTTAGCTTATTATGCAATCATTAAATAATGTTTGCCCATTTTTCTATAAACCCTAAGTACTTTAATTCTACTGATGGATATTTATTAATTAATTCTAACAAGTCTGTATGAAATTTATCGTAATAATCATCTTCAGCTAGAATCTTAAGATTAATTTTACTAGCAAAAATAGTATTATTAGATATTCCTTGGTTTAAATATTCTTTATATAACTTTGGAGTCTTGGTTAATTTAGCTCCATACAATCTACCATAATGAGCACATATATTTCTGACATAAGACAAGTTCTCAATCCAAGATTCTAAATAAATATAATCAACCTCGAATTCTTTGGCAATCTCTTTCTTATCTTCATTCTCCATATTCTTGTACAATTTAGAAAGTGTGCCAAAACTTGCTACCTCTATTGCAACATAGAATGGAATCTTTCCACCCTCATAGTTTTCTTTGAAGTTATGTATAAAGGGCGATTTCTTATTTCTTTTTATCTCTCTTTCTAATTCCTTTAGGGTACTCTTCTGAAAATTCTTTTTCTTGTAATTACTAATATCTTTATATCCAAAATTCCCATATTTTAATGAAAAGTAATTAGTAATTACAGCTCTTAAATAAACTTCTATATACTCTATCAACGAAAATAGAATATGTCTAAGTTCCATATCAAATAAATATAGGTCAACTATATTCTCAAAAGTAGTTCCATCTATGTACTTTCCATCTTCTTTTAAAGTTATACTATAGGCTTTAATAAGTCGATAATAGAATACCCTGTTAAGCAAACTTTCTGCATAGTTTTTATCTTCTATTTCTAAACCTAAAGATATTAAATTTTCAATTTGTTTGCTTACATCTATAGGAGCTTGATAAGTTTTCTTCAAATTATTTCTTCTTATAATCAAAAGACCCGACTTGGTCCGCATTGTTAAGAGGCGTGTCGGGTACTGTTAATTGCATAGTATAGTATTAATTATAATTTGTCAATTTATTATCAGCGCTCATTTTACATTTTTTCTTCTATGCTATTCAATTTAAGCTCAAATCGCAAATTTATTATGAGTAATTGTTATTAATTATAATACTAGCTTATAAAAAAATTTTATCTTTAATTTTCAATCAATTCCATACTTTTCTCTCAATTTTTTGATTAAAATCCTCATTAGTCCAGCTATAGTTGAAGAATTTAAATACGCTTGTCCAAAATGGTGCGTAGCATAGATACCTATATCTTCTCCTAAAATTTCTTTAACTTCCTTGTCAGTTATAAATTCATTAAATATGGCAATGTCATCTTTAAACTTACTTTTATATATTCTCTCATATTCTTCTAAACCTCGGTTTATCCAAAATGTATTATAGTATGGTTTCTTATATGCTTTTAACCAATCCCACATAATTTCAGGGTCATAAACATTAGGATTTTCTAAATGACACCTTTTACAAAGTAGGACATAATTCCGTGGAATATCTTCACCACCCAAGGATCTTGGAATTATATGACATCTCTCTAGCCTCCTTTTTGATCCACATCTCCAACATCTTTCTAATGCTTCCGATGCATCAACACTTAAGTTGCTTTCATCAATTCTAGAAAACCAATAATCACAGATTTCTTCTTTCGTTGTTTTAATTTCTTTAGTCATCTTTTCTCCCAATTATTTACATGTTACTTTACATTTACAATCATATTACAGATTAATCTTCTAGAAATATTTTCGTACTTAAGTCTTTTTTCCACTTCATATGATAATTTTATATGATAAATTTTATTTTAAGCCCTATATCTAGCATTAATCAATATTTGTTTAGCTTATAATGTCTAAACTAAATTCCTAGCTAAAACAATATCACTTTCATCTTGGTATATTGGTATGCAATTAATATCTAGTAATTCATTTATTAAGTATATTCTATCTGATTTGTTAAGATCTAAAATCAAAGCCTTGGACATAAAAAGCAATGTCCCTGTACCTATTATTTGTAATTTCTCTATTGTTTTTGCTAAAAAGTATTTAATCATTTGTGTTTTCTCAAAAAAATCTTTCGGCTCATCTATTAGATTGAAATCATCTATTATAGCAACGGATCCTATTCCTCCAACTTCATTACAGTAAATGTTATAAGCACTTGCCACATATTCTAAATCACCAGAAATACTATCGGCTAATAATAACATATCTTCAATATTATAAATATTAAAGATATAAAAGCATATACTAGCTATAAACTTTTTAACTTCTGCCTCGTCTTGCCATAAATATTCGAAAAAATCTATTCTTCCCAGCATAATATCATCATATTCACAATCAGACTTTAAAAAAATTTCAAAATCAATTATCTCATACTTTTGAGAAAATTGATTGGATTGATATGTCATCTAAACCTCCATATTCTGGTAAAATCAATACTTTAATGTACTCAGCAATAATATCTTGATTAAGAATTTCTCCTTTAATAGCAATATGACTTAAATCGTCTATATATTCAGATTCTTTTTCAAACTCTATTTCTTTCTGTAAATCAAACTTGTTTAACAAGTTTATTTTTTCTACATTTATTGAGTTCTCTTTATAAAGATATGAAACAAATTTTGGTTCTACAAAAGCTGTAACAAACAAATGAGGAAAGTAAATATTATTCTTTACTTCTATAATATATTCAAATAAAATTTTATTATTATCGCTAATAATGCTAATATATTCTGTAAATTGATTAAGAATACTAGCTGTATTCCTAATATAATTCCATATATATTCTGATAAAGATAAACAATCTTCAACTGAAGGTGGAGAATGATTTTCATGTTCTATAAGATTTCTAAGATTAAGATACTTATTTAATGTCAGTGTTTTTATAATTTCAAAATATTCTAAATCTCCTAAAAAATCTTTAGTTTTCTTTTTAGAGCTGTATTTTATATTATCAATTCCTAAATTTTTTCTTAACTCCATAGAAGTTACATTAAAGGCTCTTTTAAGAGATAAGAATCCCTGGTTTAGCTTTTCTTTATTATCATTACAATTTAATATAGTATTATTTGCTTCATTCCATATTTCATAAGCACTATTTAGCCCATAAATTTTACCAACATTCATAACCCTATCAATAATACAATCTTCAATAATCTTTGAATCTATCCATACATTTTCTAAAAAATTGCCTTCCATATTCACTCCCTATTAAATAAAAATTTTTGTAGTTGGTTAATCTATCCTAGAAATTAAAGTTATACATTCTGCGTGGGAGGTTTTTGGGAACTGGTCTACTATTTCTAGTTCTTCTATTTCATAGCTTCTTTCTTTAAAGACTCCAAGGTCTCGGACTAGGGTTACGGGGTTGCAGGATATATACAAGAATTTTTCTGGGTCGAAGTCTATTATCTTGTCTATGGCTTTTGGATTTATTCCTTCTCTTGGTGGGTCGAGGACTATTAGGTCTGGATTTTTGTCTAGGTCGTCTAATACTTTTAAGACGTCTGATGCTATGAACTCTACGTTGTCGATTCCGTTTAACTTTGCATTTTCTCTTGCAGCTTCTACTGCTTCTTCTACTATCTCTACTCCTATAACTTTTTTTGCTGACTCTGCCAAGACTTGAGTAATTGTTCCTGTTCCTGAATATAAGTCAAAGACCAACTTGTCTTTTGCGTCGATTTTTTCTCTCGCCATCTTGTAGAGGACTTCTGCTGATTTTGTGTTTGTTTGGAAGAAGGAGAAGGGACTTATTTTAAATCTTAATCCAAGGACTTCTTCTTCGATGTGGTCCTTGCCGTAAATTAATTTTATTTCTTCTGGCACTATGGCATCTGATAGTGCATCATTCTTCACGTGATAGATTGAAACTATTTGGCCTTTGAGGTCTAGGTCAAGTAAAAATTTTATAAAGGCTTCTTCATCAAGCTGGCTTTGACTTGATGTTGAAAGTAAAATCATTATCTCTCCCGTCTTTGTTGCCTTTCTTATTAGGAGGTGACGGAGGAATCCTTCGTGTCTCTTCCTGTTGTATTGAACTTCGCCAAGGTCTTCAAAATAAGTTCTCACTTCTTCTCTTATTGTGTTAAAGTCCTCGTCAACAATCTTGCAGTCTGTGGTGTTTATGATTTCATGAAATCTATTCTTCACGTGAAGTCCCAAGGACAAGGGTCCACCCTTGTACTCGTCGCCAAAGGTGTATTCCATTTTGTTCCTATAGTTCTTGTGGACTGGCGAAGGAATAATTTCCATTTCTCTTTCGATTCCATTTTCTTTAAATAAGTTTTCTATTAATTCTTTTTTGTATTTAAGTTCCTCTTCATAGCTTAGGGTTTGGTAGCTACATCCGCCACACTTTTCAGAGTGAGGGCACTGACTTTCTATTTCTATGTCAGATCTTTCTATTATATTAAGAAGCTTAGCCTTCTTTGACTTCTTGCCTCTTACTTTTATCTCAACTCTTTGTCCAACTATGCCACCCTTAAAGTGGTATTCTCTATCTTCAAAGCTTCCTCTTGATAGGTTAGGAAATCTTGATTTATCTATTTTAACTATGATACTCATTTCTTCACTCCTTTAGAGAAATTATATCAAATTAAATATATTGCCTCAATTTAATAGCTTAAGAAATATTAGCTACAATTTTTAATTTTTTTATAGTCTTTAATTTATATTTTTCTTTTATTTGGTATAATACATTTGACAAGACTTTGTTGGTGGGGAGTCCCACGAAAATTTTTTGGAGGTATTATATGAAAAAATCATGGTTGGTATTGCTACTTGCAATGCTAATGACTCTTACTGCTTGTGGCGGTAACAAGAAAGAGGCAAAAGCTGATGGCGAAGGTAATGTTATTGAAGATTTAAAAATTCAATTTGTTCCTTCAAGAGAACCAGACGAAATTGTAACTAAGACTGAACCACTTAAGGAAATCTTAAAGGCTAAGCTTGCTGAAAAAGGTTACGATGTTAAGAACATTGACATCACAGTTGGTACAAACTATGAATCAACTGGTGAAGCTCTAAGCGCTGGCTCAGTTGATATTGGATTTATCCCTGGTGGAACTTATGCTATCTACGATGATGGTGCTGAAGTTCTTCTTACTGCAACAAGAAAGGGCCTTTCTATTGATGCTGAAGATCCAAAGGAATGGAACGACAAGAAGCCTACAGAAAAGGCTGAAGACCAAGTTGACTTCTACAGATCACTTATTATCGCTGGTCCATCTGCAAAGGGTCAAGAACTTGCTGCAAAGGTAAATAATGGAGAAAAATTAACTTGGGAAGACCTTGCAAGTGCTAAATGGTCTGTAATGGGATCATCTTCATCTGCTGGTTACATCTACCCATACCTATGGCTACAAAAGAATTATGAAAAGGGTCTAACTGATCTTCCTTCAGTTGTTCAAGCTGACTCTTACCCATCTTCTATGGCAAGACTTGCTTCTGGTCAAGTTGATATTATGGTAGGTTTCTCTGATGTGAGAATTGACAACGCTGAAAAATGGCAAAAGGAATTTGGCAAGACTAAGTCTATCTGGGACGAAACAAATGTAATCGGTGTAACTGATAAAATTTACAACGACACAATTTCAGTTTCTAAGAACTCTGAAATTATGACAGATGACTTCAAAAAAGCTCTTCAAGAATCTTTCATTGAAATCGGTGAAAGCGAAGAAGGTAAGGACATCATTGCTATCTACAGCCACGAAGGTTACAAGCCTGCTGATGACAAGAACTATGATGGTGAAAGAGAAGCACAAAAATTATTAAGAGAACTTAAAAATTAAGAAAGGGCTTCATTAGAAGCTCTTTTTTATGAGGAGAATTATGATTGAATTTAAGAATGTAGATAAAGTTTATCCTGGTGGATTTAAGGCCCTAAAAGATATCAACTTGACTATTAAGGACGGCGAGTTCGTTGCCATAATAGGAAGGTCTGGTGCTGGTAAGTCTACCCTTATTAGAACTATAAATAAGATGCACGACATTAATGCGGGGACTCTTACTGTTGATGGAGTTGACGTAAAATCTCTAAAGGGAAAGGACCTTCGCAAGTTTAGGAGAAATATTGGTATGATCTTCCAATCCTTTAACCTTGTGGAGAGAATTTCTGTTATTAAAAACGTAATGTCTTCCTTTGTTCCTGATTTAAATCCCATCCAGTCACTTCTTGGAATTTATCCAAAGGAATGTAAGCTAAAGGCTCTTGAAGCTCTTGAACAAGTTGATATCCTTGACAAGGCCTTTGAAAGGGCTGACAACCTATCTGGTGGTCAACAACAAAGGGTTGCCCTTGCTAGGACTCTTGTGCAAAACCCAAGCATTATCCTTGCTGACGAACCTGTTGCAAGTCTTGACCCAGTAACTGCAAGACAGGTTATGGATTATTTTAAAAAGATTAACGAAAATCTTGGAATTACTATCCTATTAAATATCCACCACGTTGAGCTTGCCCTTGAATATGCCACAACAGTTCTTGGCGTTCGCGATGGCGAAGTAATCTATTATGGCCCAGCCAAGGATGTGGACGACAAAGTTTTAAAATCTATTTATGGAGATTCCTTTGAAGAAATAAAAATGGAGGAAGTATGAGCCTCTACTACAAAATCTTTAAACCAAAAAAACATACCTTAAAGTCTGGTAAGGAAGTCTATGAGAAGCCAACTTTGACAATACCTGTACTTATTCTCTTGCTCCTATTTACCATCCTTTCTGTAAGGGTTACAAATTTTTCACTGGCAAGCCTTGTGAAAAATATTCACAAGCTCTTTGCCATTTTATCTCCTATGTTTAAGCCAAATACATCCTACTTCCCTTCAATAGTGGGACCACTTTTTGACACAATAAAGATGTCCTTCTTGGGATCCTTCTTGGGTGCAGTTTTGGCTATGCCCTTTGCCTTCTTGGCATCGAACAACATGGTAAATAACAAGGTCATAAACTGGATTGTTAAATTACTTTTCTCAATCCTACGTACCATTCCAACACTTGTGTCTGCACTTATAGCAACTTATATTTTTGGACTTGGTGCCTTTGCTGGTACAGTTGCCATTTTTTTATTTTCCTTCTCCTATGTTGGAAAGCTAACTTATGAGCAAATCGAAACAGTTAACATGGGAGCCTTTGAGGCAATGATCTCCATGGGCTTCACTAGGACTATGGCATTTTTCAAATCTATTGTGCCAGAGATCCTTCCCTTTTATTTATCAACTGCCCTTTATAACTTTGAAGGTAACGTGAGATACGCTGCCATCCTTGGTTATGTTGGTGCCGGTGGACTGGGACTTCTTATTAACGAAAACATTAACTGGAGAGACTACAACCGTGTGGGCATGATACTCTTGATGCTACTTATAACAGTATTTGTCATCGAAAATATCAGCTCCTACTTTAGAAGAAAGTTGAATTAATATGTCAGAAAAAGTAATAGAAAAACTAAAATCAGAACCGAAAAATCATGGCTACATCTTGATGATTGTAGCAGTGGTTTTATTTATGATAATCTGGTCATCTTCTGTAATTAATTTTGATTCTGCTACAAAAGATGGGATGGAAGTAGCCAAAAATATTATTAAGGGAATCTTTAACCCAAATAGGGATATGCTCTTTAACCTAACTACAAAGGGTGTTCCTTACCTACTACTTGAAACTATTTGTATAGCCTTCTTGGGTACTCTTGTGGGAGCAATAATTGCTATGCCACTTAGCTTTTTGGCATCATCAAATATTGTCCCAGCTCCAGTGGCTTACCTAGTTAGAATGTTCATTATCCTAATTAGGACAATTCCAGCTATTGTTTACGGCCTAATGTTTATTAGGGTAACTGGACCTGGCCCCTTTGCAGGACTTATGACCATGTCCTTTACATCTATTGGTATGCTTACAAAATTATTTTCAGATAACATAATGAACCTTAACAAGGCAATACTAGAGTCCTTCTCATCAATTGGAGCCACAACCTTCCAAAAGATTCGCTTTGGTATAATTCCACAACTTTTTGCCAACTTTGCATCAACAACAATTTATCGTTTTGACATAAATTTAAGGGATGCTTCAGTCCTTGGACTTGTTGGAGCAGGTGGTATTGGTTCACCACTTATGTTCGCTATTAACTCTTACAAGTGGCGTGAAGTTGGGGCTATCCTCTTGGGTCTAATTGTTCTAGTTTTATTTATTGAATACTTCTCAACAAAAATAAGAGCAAGACTAGTAGGTGAAAAATGATTTTAAAAATAATTCACACATCAGACTTGCATGGATATTTTTTCCCAACAGACTATCTTGATAGAAAAGAAAAAAACACAGGTTACCTGTCCCTATTAAATAATATAGCAAAAGATGATCACACAATCTTAACTGACGGAGGAGACATCCTTCAAGGGTCCTCCTTCGCCTATTATGTGAAAGAAAATTTAAGCTCAGAAATAATTGCAGATATAATGCAAAATGTTGACTACTACACACTGGGTAACCACGACTTCAACTATGGCTACGACTACCTAAAGACTTATGTGGAGAATATGAAGGGCAAGTTAGTTTGTGCCAACGTCATAGACAAAACTGGAAAAATTAATTTTGAACCCTACGCCATAAAAGAAATTGATGGCCACAAGATTGGGCTTGCTGGTGTGGTTACAGATTGGGTCAACCTCTGGGAGAGAAAAGAAAATCTTGTGAACTTCGAAGTCACAGATACCTTTGAAGGAGCAAAGAGGGCCCTTGATGGACTTAAAAAAGAAAATACAGATTTTAATATTTTAATCTATCACGGTGGCTACGAAATCGACTTAGAGAGTGGCAAGAAACTTTCTGAAACCACAGAAAATATTGGGGGAAGGCTTGCAAAGGAATTGGACTTCAACCTAATCTTGGCAGGCCACCAACACATGGAGATTGCTGCTTACATCGGCAAGACCCTTGCTATCGAAACTCCAGCCAATGGATCCAAGGCAGCCCTTGTTGAAGTTAATCTTGCAACAAAAGAAATGCAGGCTTCCTTCATAGAACCAAAGCTTGGAGACAACGCCCTAATAGAAAAATATAAAGACGTTGAAGAAAAAGTCCAAGACTATCTCGATGTGCCAATAGCAAGGCTCAGTCGCGACTACTTGCCAGAGGACAGGATAAAAATGGCTCTTAAGGGTTCAGACCTCGCAGACCTAATAAATAAGATTCAGTTGGACTACACGGGAGCAGATATTTCTATCACTTCCTTTGCCAATGTCATCTCAGGTCTAAAGAAGAACTTAACAACAAGAGACGTCCTAAACACTTACAGGTTCCCCAACACAACAGTAGTACTTGAAATTGACGGCAAGACTCTTAGAGCTGCCCTAGAACAAAACTTTTCCTACATCGAGTATGACGGGACCTATAAAATTTCAAAGAAGTTTTTGGAGCCAAAGGAAGAACATTACAACTTTGACTACTTCTACGGAATAGACTTTGAAAAGGACCTTACAAAAAAAGTTGGCGAGAGAATTGACAAAATTTTATTCAAGGGCAAGGAAGTTAAAGACAAAGACACTTTCTCCCTTGTCATGAACAACTACAGGGCAACAGGAGCCGGCGGCTTTGATATGTATAAGAACCTTAGAGTAATAAAAAATTACGACAAGGAAACCTCAGAGATCCTCTTAGATTATTTTAGAAACTTATAGAATAAATTTGAAAATTTAATAAATGCAAAAATAAGAGACTTCGGTCTCTTTTTTTTGACTTTAAATTGTAGTTTAAGATTTACAATTCATAAAAGAAATTTATTTTAATATAAATTAACTTCCAAATAAATTTGGGCAAAAAAATAAGACAGTCGCCTGCCTTATTCATAAAGATCTCTGCCTCCAAATTTAATCTTGCTATTATTTAGAGCCTTCTTTTGTGGATAGTTGTAATTAGAAATCATCGACCTAAAAAGCGTAGCAGCTTCTGACCTCCTAATTGATCTTGCGGGATAAAAGTTACCATCAGAATAACCTCTTAGAATCCCTGCATCCACAAGGGCGCCTACATAGCCCCTTGCCGAAGGGCTTATCCTTGCCCTATCGCCAAACTCATTTGTTGAAGCTTCCCTCGGTGATAGCGAATAAACATACCCAAGAATTTCTGCAACCTCTTCTCGTGTAATTTCCCTATTTGGATTTAGCCTACCAGTTGTTGGTGTAATGTAACCTGCCTTTATTCCCTTAGCTACATCATTGTAAAACCAATCAGATGTACTTACATCAGAAAAAGTCACAGTATAAGTCTTATCATAACCCACTAGAGAATTTACAGTGGCATAAAACTCTGCTCTTGACATGTTTTCATTAGGTTTAAAAGTCCCATCTTGGTAACCAGACATAATCTTCTTGTCAGTTATAAAGTCGACTGAAGCTTCTGCCCAATGACCTCTTGTGTCTCTAAAAGTTCTTGCAGATACAGTGCTTGTCAAAATCAATGCTGAGGAGATAATGATCAATGAAGTCTTTTTAAAAATCTTCATCTTTATCACCTTCACTCTTATTATATATCAAAGTCCTCTATATAACAGGTTTTCTATTTTAAGTTTCTGTTACAAAGGATTTTTTGGTGTAACACTCTTGCAACATTAGTTCATTTATTATCATAATATAATATTATGTTTTTTTCTTTTGGATTTTAACTTGTTAGATATGGCAAACATGTGGAGAATCCTGACTTTTTAATTTCTTACACTTTAGTAAAATCCTAGGGCTTAGTAAATGTTTATGGCCTTGTAATTTCCTATGACTTAATAATTTTCTATGACTTTGTAAACTTTTATAGCCCCGTAAGTGTTTATGACTTTACAAAAAATTGAAGTTGATTTATCTTTCACTAACTTATCTTAATTTAAAATAAAAAAGAAGAGTCCTTTAAACTCTTCTCAAAAAAATTATTAATTTAAAATCCATTAAAATTTCTCCCCCTTTATAAAGCTACAAAATTTAACTTCTTTATTAAAATTATGCAAATAAAAAGAGAACAGATTATGTATTCAATAACTGTTCTCTAAGGGAAGAAAAAAGATGATGAAGTTTTCACTTCATGTATATTGTACTTTAGTTAATAATTTTTGTCAACATTTTTATGAAAATATTTTCAAAGATTTTAACTTTTCTATATCGGCTTATTTTCAATCTTATACAAGTTTTTAGTCCTATCTATTAAGAATATTATGAATATATTTTCACAGACTTCCCTGCACTCTTTTTTATGGTAGAATTATAAGAGAGGTGATATTTTGTTAAAAGATATAATTTTAAAAAGAAGAAGCGTTAGAAAATATAAAGACAAAGAAGTTGACAGAGAAAAGTTAGAAGAACTTTTAATGTATGCTTCCATGGGACCAAGCAACGGCAACTCCCATCCAGTAGAATTCATAGTAGTTGATGACAAGGAAAAGATCGAAGAACTTTCCAACATGGACTCCTTCGCAACTCTTTACCTTAAAGAAGCTCCAGTAATTGTAATTGTCATTGCCAACACAGATATTTGCAAAACTTGGGTCGAAGAAGCTTCACTTACAGCAGCCTACTTACAACTTCTACTTGAAGACGAAGGCCTTTCATCATCTTGGATTAACGTAAGAGAAGGAAACACTGCTGGCAAAATTTCTTATGAAGAATACTTCCAAGAAAACTTTGGCGTGAAAAAACCTTACAGGGCTCAATGCCTAATTCCAATTGGCTACAAAAAATCAGGAACAAAGGACCACGAAGAATTTGACGTATCCTCAAAAGTCCACTACAACAAATTTTAATTTATGAAAAATCCGATTAAGTCGGATTTTTTTATTTTCAGAATTTTTGCAATAAAAAAGATCCACCCTTGAGTGAATCTTTATTCTTAATTCTTATTTAAATAAGCTGACAATAAAGTCTATTAATTTTTCCAAAAAGCTCTTCGTGTTTTCAACGGCTTTTTCTCCTTCTGGAGAGTTCAAAAATTTTGCAGCCTTGTCCTTGTACTTAACGGCAGTATCTGCCACTCTGTCCCAGTCAACATTGGCATTTTTCATGTTGTTAAAGAGTCCAACAAGCTTGTCCTCTTGTGACTTTGTAAGGTTTATATCACCACTTTTAGCAACACTTTCGATGATAAGTCTGACTTCTTTCTCGTCTTTTGGCATATTCTTTGCCATGGCGTCCTTGATTTCATAAATTATGTCGTTAGTCTTTTGGTCGCCAAGCTCTTCAGATAATTTTGTTTGAACAACAAGTTCTTCGTTTGCAACCTTCTTTAGGTTTTCCGGGAGTTCCTTGCCTGTGTTCGCTTCATAGGCCTTTAGGATTCCAGTCAAGGCTGCTGTACCGCTAACCTTTCCTGGCGCAGTTACATAAATATCAGCATCTTCAATCCCTACAGTGTTAAGGGCATTGATAAAGGCATCTTCCTTTACAACTCTTATGTTGTCTGATAATTCAATAGTTAAACCACTGCCAGCTTTTTCATATCTCACAATTGCAGAGGAGATTGCCTTGTTGCCAATTTCCTTTGATGACAAAACATCGCCAAGATACTTGTATTCTTCTGCATTAGTAACTTCGATGATCTTTGCATCTTCGTTTGCCTTCATCTCACGAAGCATTTCACTTTTTTGACTTTCCTTTAAGTCGGCACCAAGTGTTACGATCTCGTCCCCTTCTTTTGCGAAAACAAAGCCAGGTAGAAGGGCAAGAGAAAGTGATGCCACTAAAATTTTATTTCTTATCTTCATAACATCCTCCATTTTTTATTATGATACCATTTATATATGAATAATACTTAAAAAGTATGTGAAATTTATCCACCACTTATTAAGAATTTCTTAAAGTCTTGTAGGCTTATAAAATTTTAAAGCTCTTGTCTTATAAGTTTTTAAAAATTTGCTCATCAAAAAAGAACTGGTCCCCCAGCTCTTGTTTTTTATTCTTCATGAAATCTCAACATATCTTCAAAGATAAACCACATGTCCTTTACTTCATCCTTCTTTGATGATGAGAAGGGAATTATATTTTCCTTGTGCTTGACACCAAGCTTCTTGGCAATTACTGAAATATGTTTATCTACTTGAGATTTTTTTATTTTATCTTTTTTTGTTGCTATAACTATTCCTGAGAAGCCCGACTCAATGATGTAGTCATACATTTGCTTGTCAAGGGCTGTTGGCTCGTGTCTTATATCAACAAGTAGGATTGTCTCAACTAAGTTGTCCCTATGCTCAAGATATCTGTTTATGATGCCTGCCCACTTTTCTTTTTCAGTCTTGGCAACTTTTGCGTAGCCATAACCTGGTAGGTCAACAAGACGCAAATCATCATTTACCTTGTAGAAGTTAATTGTCCTAGTTTTTCCTGGTGTTGATGAAGTTCTCGCAAGATTTTTTCTATTTAACATTGCGTTAATAAAAGATGACTTGCCAACATTGGACCTGCCTGCAAAGGCAAACTCCTTGATGCTTGTGTCTGGATATTGTTTTTCTTCTACTGCAACTTTTTCAAGTTCTGCCTTATTTATCTTCATTAAAATCACCTATGGCAATCTCTGCTACTTCTTCAAACTTGGAAACTGGTCTCACGTCTAATCTTTTTATCGCTTCTTCTTCAATTTCCTTTAAGTCTCTCTTGTTATCTTCTGGAATTATTACAGTCTTAACCCCATATCTTTCTGCTGCCAAAAGTTTTTCCTTTAGGCCGCCAATTGGTAGGACCTTACCACGAAGAGTTATCTCTCCCGTCATGGCCACATCGTTTTTAACTGGCTTCTTTGTTAGAGCTGATAGGACAGATGTTGCTATTGTGATACCTGCTGATGGACCATCCTTTGGCACTGCACCTTCAGGCACGTGGATGTGGATGTCTGTAGTGCTCCTAAAGTTTGGATCTAGCTTAAACTTGTCTGCATTGGATGCTATGTGGGAGATGGCAGCTATGGCTGACTCCTTCATAACATCTCCAAGTGATCCTGTTAGAGTAAGCTTTCCCTTGCCTGGCATAACTGTAGTTTCTATTACAAGACTTGTTCCACCAACTTCTGTCCAAGCAAGTCCATTTACTGAACCAACTTCAGGAGTTTTTTCTGCTTCAGAAATCCTGTAAATTTTTTCTCCAAGATAGTCCTCGATGTTTCTTGTGGAAACAGAAACCTTGTCTAAGTCTTCTTCCACAATCTTTAGGGCAGCCTTCCTCACAATTTTTGAAATTTGTTTTTCAAGTCCCCTTACTCCAGACTCACGAGTGTAGTAATCTATTATGTCCTTGATGGCCCTATCGGAAATACTTATATTTTCTTTCTTAAGTCCATTTTCTTCAATTTGCTTTGAAATTAAATATTTTTTTGCAATATTGAATTTTTCATTAGGAGTGTAGCCTTCAAGTTGGATCACTTCCATCCTGTCGAGAAGTGGTCTTGGAATAGTTGATCTTGTGTTGGCTGTTGCAATGAAAAATACCTTTGATAGATCAAAGGGAAGTTCCAAGTACCTATCTGTAAAGGAATTGTTTTGTTCTGGGTCAAGAACTTCTAGTAGGGCTGATGCAGGGTCGCCCTTAAAGTCGTTGCCCACCTTGTCTATCTCGTCAAATAAAAATACCGGATCATTTTTACCAGCCTTCTTCAAGAGAGAAATAATTCTTCCAGGAAGAGCTCCAATATATGTCCTCCTGTGACCTCTTATTTCTGCTTCGTCAGTTACACCACCAAGGCTCATACGAACAAATTCCTTGTTAAGAGAATTTGCAATTGACTGAGCAATGGAAGTCTTGCCAACTCCAGGAGGTCCCACTAGGCAGAGAATTGGTCCCCTTCCCTTGTCGCCAGATAAAATCCTAACGGCAATAAATTCTAGGATCCTTTCCTTAACTTTTTTAAGTCCGTAATGCTCGTAATTTAAAATTTTTCTCGCATCAGAAATATCTCTCTTTTCATCTCCAGACTCAAGCCAAGGTAGGTCAAGAATCCAGTCAAGATAATTTATTAAAAGAGAATAATCTGGCGACTGTGAGTTTAAGTTGCCAAGCTTCTTAACTTCTTTTAAGGCCTTTTCCCTTACTTCATCAGGAAGGGCCTTCTCTTCGATTTTCTTTTTGTAGGACTCTGTTATCTCAGCTTCGTCTTCTCCGTCGCCAAGCTCCTTGTGGATTACCCTCAACTGTTCCTTGAGATAGTATTCCCTTTGGACATCGTCCATTTTCTTTTTAACCTGGTCGTTGATATTCTTTTCTATAGAAAGAATTTCAATTTCCTTTTTCATAATCTCGTGGAAGACCACAAGTCTCTCGTAGATATCTGTGGTTTCCAAAAGCCTTTGATAGTCCTGTAATTTAAAATTCAAATATCCCACAACTGTATCAATAAACCTTGATGGGTCATCTGTGTCTGCAATATTTGAAATAAGTCCTGGGAAGAATTTATCATCAAGAGATGAGTAGGATTCCAAGTCACTAAGGGCAAGCCTAAGAGCTGCTTCAATCTCTTCTTCTTCTGTGAAGTCAATTTCCTTGTCCTCAAGGATTTCAATTTCCGCTTCGATCATCTCTTCTGTGATGTCGAGCTCAGAAATTTGTGCCCTTTCTTCTCCTTCAACAAGGACTCTGACAATTCCACCAGGCAGTTTTAAAATTTGTTTTATAGTAGCCACAGTCCCAATTTCAAATAGGTCTTCCCTCTTTGGATCTTCGATTTCAAGTTCTCTTTGGGCCACCAAAAATATTTTTGAATCCTTCATCTCTGCAGCATCAATTGCATTGAGAGAAATTTTTCTACCGCAATCAAAGTGCATCACCATGTGTGGAAAGATAACTAGGTCTCGAAGTGGGATAAGTGGTAATTTAATTTTATCCATTTTTCACCTTCTAAAAAAGCCGTGGCAACCACGGCTAATTATTTATTTATTTTTTTATTAATTCAGCAGGTGCAGTTCCTTCTACTGATTCTTTTGTTATTTTAACTGCTTTGATGTCATCTCTTGAAGGAATTTCGTACATGACATTCATAATTGTGTTTTCAATAACGCCTCTTAGTCCTCTTGCACCAGCCTTCTTTTCTATTGCCTTTCTAGCAATATAATTTAAGGCTTCGTCATCAAAGATTAAGTCAACGTCGTCAAACTTTAGAAGTTCCTTGTATTGTTTTACAAGGGCGTTCTTTGGCTTAGTTAAAATTTCAACTAGAGCCTCTTCATCTAACTCTTCAAGAGTAATAGTAACAGGAAGTCTACCAATAAGTTCTGGTATCAAACCAAACTTCAATAAGTCTTCTGTTTCAACCTTTTGTAAAATATTTTCTTGTTTGGCTTTTTTATCTACAATTTCAGATCCAAAGCCCATAGAAGACTTGGCAGTTCTGTTTTCTATAATTTTGTCAATTCCGTCAAAGGCACCACCAACAATGAATAGGATGTTAGAGGTATCAACTTGAATAAATTCTTGTGAAGGATGTTTCCTTCCACCTTGTGGAGGAACATTGGCAATAGTTCCCTCGATAATCTTTAAGAGGGCTTGTTGAACACCTTCTCCACTTACGTCTCTTGTGATAGATACATTTTCAGATTTTCTAGCAATCTTATCTATCTCGTCAATATATATAATCCCCTTTTCTGCCCTCTCAATGTCGTAATCAGCATTTTGAATAAGTTTCAAAATAATATTTTCAACATCTTCGCCTACATAGCCAGCCTCAGTTAAGGTTGTGGCATCGGCAATGGCAAAGGGAACATTTAAAAGTCTAGCAAGAGTTTGTGCAAGTAGGGTCTTACCAGAACCTGTTGGTCCAATCATAAGTATGTTGGACTTTTGAAGTTCAATGTCACTGCTAACCTTCCTAGTTGATGAAATTCTCTTGTAGTGGTTATAGACTGCAACAGCAAGAGCACGTTTTGCATCTTCTTGCTTTACAACATATTGGTCCAAGATTTCCTTGATCTCAGCAGGCTTCTTTAGGTCAAAGTCCTTGCTGATTTCATGAGGAACTTCATTTTCTAGGATTGTGTGGCATCTCTCGATGCACTCGTCACAGATATTGACATTAGGTCCGGCAATTAATCTATTCACTTGGTTTTGCGTTTTGCCACAGAATGAACATCTTAAAATTTCATCTGTATTAGACATATTTCACCTCAAACCCTTTTTTCAATAACTTTATCGATTAAACCATAATCTTTTGCTTCTTGAGAATTTAACCAATAGTCCCTGTCAGTATCTTTTTCGATTTTTTCTAGGTCTTGACCAGTTCTTTCTGCAAGAATTTCATTTAACTTATGTCTAATTTTTAAAATCTTTTCTGCATTAATTTGGATGTCACTTGCTTGACCTTGTGCTCCACCAGATGGTTGGTGAATCATAATGTCAGAATTTGGAAGAGCAAATCTCTTACCCTTAGCACCAGATGCAAGTAAAAATGCACCCATTGATGCTGCCATCCCAATACAGATTGTTGACACGTCTGGCTTTATATAGTTCATAGTGTCGTAAATTGCAAAGCCTGCACTTACAGATCCACCAGGTGAATTAATATAAAGTTGAATGTCCTTGTTTGGGTCCTCAGCTTCTAAGAACAAAAGTTGGGCAACAATTAGATCTGCCATGGTGTCATTTACTTCTCCACTAAGAAAGATAATTCTATCCTTTAAAAGTCTTGAGTAAATGTCGTAAGATCTTTCGCCCCTATTAGTTTGTTCTACTACCATTGGCACTAGTGCCATTTAATCACATCCTTGATTATTTATCTTCTTTTACTTCTTCTATATCTTCTTTTGTAATTTCCTTTGGCTCAACAAATTTTGCCTTTTCAACAAGAGTTTCAATAGCTTTTCTCTTTTCAAGGTCATCTCTTACAACGTCCTTGTTGTCGTTAAGCATATATTCTCTCATTTTTTCCATGTGGTCTTTGTCGTCCTTGAAGTATTCTTCAACAACCTTGTTTACTTCTTCTTCAATTTCTTCATCAGTGATTTCAATTTCCATTGCCTTAACAAGAGCTTCTAGGGCAAGGTCATTTTTAACAGTCTTTTCTGCTTCAGGTCTCATAGTCTTCTTGAAGTCGTCAAGACTTTGACCAATCATCTTGATGTAGTCTTCAAAGCTAATGCCTTGAGCTCTTAGACTTTGGTCATAGTTTCTAATCATGTCATCGATTTGAGAGTTAATCATTCCTTCAGGAATGTCAGCTTCAATCATTTCACCAATTTTATCAATAGCTCTTCTTTGTTTTTCCATTTCAGAAGTTGTCTTGAATTCTTCTTCTTTTTTCTTTCTTAGGTCAGCCTTGAATTCATCAAGAGTGTCGAATTCAGAGATGTCTTTTACGAATTCATCATCAAGTTCTGGAAGTTCTTCATAAGAAATAGAATTTAATTTGATTTCAAATTTAGCGTCTTTGCCAGCAAGATCTTTTTGGTGGTAATCTTCTGGGAACTTAACAGTGATGTCAAATTCTTCGCCAATCTTGTGTCCAATTAATTGTTCTTCAAAGCCTGGGATGAATGTGTTTGAACCAATCTTTAGGTCTTGGCTTTCAGCTTCTCCACCTTCGAAGTACTTTCCATCAACAGAACCCTTGAAGTCGATGTTTACAGTGTCTCCATCTTCTACAGCTCTGTCGTCAACATTGATAATTCTTGCGTTCATTGCTCTTTGGTTTTCAACTTCAGAGTCAATAAGTTCGTCAGTTACTTCAATAGTTGGGTCTTCGATTTCAATTCCTTCGTAGTCTTTTAATTCAACTTCTGGTTTAACATCAACAGAAACTTTGATAACAAGGTCTTCAGCCTTTTCAATGCTTTCTTCGTCAATGTCAATGTTTGGTTGGTCAACTACCTTAAGATCTAATTCTTTAACAGCTTTTTCATATTCTTGTGGAAGAAGTTCGTTGATAGCATCTTCAAAGAATACGTCCTTGCCGTACATGTTTTCGATCATCTTCATAGGAACATGACCCTTTCTGAATCCAGGAATTTGGAAGTGTTTTTTGTTTTTCTTGTACACTTCGTTTTCAGCTTTCTTTATATCTTCTCTTTTTAAAACAATGTCAAAAAAGACAGTGTTATTTTCTTTCTTATTAATTTCCATTTCAATTGCCTCCTCGCTTCTCGCGTTTTTCACATCTCTATATTATAACATAAGTTATTTTAAAAACCTATTAAATACCTCTGTCCTTTAGTATCTTTGAAAGAATTTCCATCTCTTCATCATTAAGAGTTACACCCTTGGACATCTTTTGGTGGTCAGGGTCCCATTCTCTTAAGTCATACTTAGCTGGTCTATCGTTAAAAGAAACCTTGTTAAGTTCCTTAGTCCAGCCCTTAGCGCTTTCAGATAGAGTTCCCAAGTGTTCAGTAATTTCAAATTTAAAATCGCTCATCTTATCTAACCTTTTCTACTTCACTTAAAATGTTTTTGATTGCCTCATCAGCAGAAATTTCAGAATTTTCCATTTCTCTTCTTGTAGAATACTCAACAATAGATTTTCCTGACTTCTTGCCGCAAGTAATCCTTAGTGGAATACCAATAAGGTCCCTATCCTTAAACTTAACTCCAGGTCTTTCTTTCCTATCATCAAGTAGGACTTCGACACCCTTAGCTTCAAGTTCCTTGTAAATTTTTTCTCCAAGAGCAACTTGTTCTTCGTCTTTAGTGTTTACTATAGTAACAATTGCTTCATAAGGTGCCACAGACATTGGCCAGATGATTCCATTATCATCGTGGTTTTGTTCAATAACAGCTGTAACAGATCTTGTTACACCAACACCATAAGAACCCATGTAGAAGTAATTTGCCTTGCCATTTTCATCAAGGTAAGTTGCATTTAGAGCTTCTGAATACTTAGTACCCAATTTAAATATGTTCCCAACTTCAATACCTCTTGCAAACTTATAAACTTCATCAGTTCCTGGGACCTTATCCCCTTCAGCAACAAGAAGAAGGTCATCAACAACTTCGCCTTCAAAGTCACGACCGTAGTTTGCATTGATGTAGTGGTATTCACTTTCGTTGGCACCAACAACAAGGTTATCCATCTCAGTGATTCTCTTGTCAAAAATCATCCTAACATCAAGACCAAGAGGACCAGTGTAGCCTGGTTTAGACTTAATAGCTTCGATTTCACTATCTTCCATCATCCTAATGTCGTGTTCAGCAGTACCAGTGTAAGCAACAAGCTTGGCAAGATTAAGTTCCCTGTCTCCAGGAATAAATACAAGAGCAGGTTCATCGCCTAGCATTAAATCAATCGCCTTAGCACACTTCTTTGGGTCCACCTTTAAAAAGTTGGCAACCTCTTCAATAGTGCTTGCATTTGGAGTGTTAACTTTTTCTAAGTCCTTCTTGTCTTCAGCTTGAGGAAGAATATACTCAACAGGAGCCTTCTCTTCAGTAGCACCAAATTTGCCAGACTCAGAATAAACAATTACACCTTCGCCAGTCTCAGAAAGAGCAATGAACTCGTGAGAACCAGTACCACCCATGGCACCATTGTCGCCCTCAACAATCTTATAATCAAGCTCAAGTCTGTCAAAAATCTTTTCATAAGCTTCGTACATATTCATGTAAGCAGTGTGAAGAGTTTCTGGTGAAGTGTCAAAAGTGTAGGCATCCTTCATAGAGAACTCTCTCGCCCTATTAATACCAAATCTCGGTCTCTTTTCGTCCCTGTACTTAGTTTGGATTTGGTAAAGATTAAGAGGAAGGTCCTTGTAAGACTTAACCTCATCCCTAATAAGAGTAGTGAAATATTCCTCAGCAGTAGGTCCAAGGCAGAACTCCCTATCATTTCTGTCTCTTAACTTAAACATCTCTGGTCCAAACTTTTCCCATCTACCAGACTCTTTCCAAATCTCAGCAGGTTGGATGGCAGACATTAAAATCTCCATAGCACCAGCCTTATCCATTTCATCACGAACAATATTTTCAATTTTTCTAATAGATCTATAGCCAAGTGGCAAGTATGTATAGACACCACTAGCAGATTTTCTAATCATACCTGCCCTTAGAAGAAACTTGTGAGATGCGATCTCAGCATCTTGTGGATCCTCCCTAAGAGTTGGCATATACAGTTTTGATAATCTCATATTACCTCCATAATAAAAGTATTATAATAAATAAAATTATATTCTACAAGTTTTTAGGTAAAATCTCATAGCACGCTATTTTTATTATACTATAAAGACCCCAAGACTTCACAAAATTGTTAGATTTATTTATAGGGCCTTGTGACTTTCTTATATATAAATTAATAATTTTATAAAATTATAAAATTTTCTACATCTTATCATTTAATGACTTCATAATAATTTTCAACAACAAAAAACCTAACCTAAAAATTTTAGGTTAGGCATATTTTTAAAATATTTTAATTTCTTCATAAAAAAGTTTGCGACAAAATGGTGCTAAGGATGGGACTTGAACCCAAATTTCAATCCACGCACCCGTGAGGGGTGCGACACCAGTATCAGCGGTAAGGGTTGCCGATATATGGAATTTCAATCCACACACTCACATGGAGTACGGCTAAATTTACCTTTTATTTTTTATAGTTAGGGTTTTCATTTTTGAAAATCTCTACCAACTCTTCTACTTCTTCCAAAGTCTTTGCATATTTCCTCGCAAATGTTCTCGCATTACCCTTATTACGACTATATCTTTTAGCCTCCGGGTTATTCTGTTCCCACTTCTTCGTTGCTCGTCTTTGTGCCTCAGATGTTTTCAATTCTTTCAATATTATCATCTCCATTTCTTATATCAATTCATGCACCCGTGAAGAGTACGACAAACTACTATGAACTTAATTCTTGATGATACCAAAATTTCAATCCACGCACCCGTATAGGGTGCGACACTGAAAAAGGACGAGACCTCTTGGCTTACTGCCATTTCAATCCACGCACCCGTATAGGGTGCGACTTTCAAAGTCTACATAGATATTTTTCCCAAGACTTATTTCAATCCACGCACCCGCGAAGGGTGCGACCTCAATCTGCCCTTAGAGTTCTTAACCTCTATAAAATTTCAATCCACGCACTCACGGGGAGTGCGACAATTGTGATGGATTTTTGCTTTCCGCCTTCATCTAAATTTCAATCCACGCACCCGCGAGGGGTGCGACAAATTAATTACATTTATTAAGTTTTCTAAAGTTTTTTATTTCAATCCACGCACCCGCGAAGGGTGCGACTTTTCAATTCTTACCTTATCCGTTCCCTCAATACCATTTCAATCCACGCACCCGCGAAGGGTGCGACGAAGTTCGGCGCCTCCGTTTTCGGGATTTCCATTATTTCAATCCACGCACCCGCGAAGGGTGCGACTGAGTTTGTGGGAAAAGAAAGACATAATCATCAACGGATTTCAATCCACGCACCCGCGAGGGGTGCGACACAAGGTCCACATAGGCCTTTGTGTATTCCTCACATATTTCAATCCACGCACCCGCGAGGGGTGCGACTCCAATCTTTGACCACATTCGTGGCAATACTTTTATTTCAATCCACGCACCCGCGAGGGGTGCGACTCAACATAAAGCTTTTTGGCATTCCCACTAGATGGATTTCAATCCACGCACCCGCGAGGGGTGCGACTGATTCTATATTTGAGATATTTAAGTATTTAGTAATTTCAATCCACGCACTCACGGGGAGTGCGACCATACCTCTAATAGAAGTGGTAGTTTCAGCAACAGATTTCAATCCACGCACTCACGGGGAGTGCGACATTGAACCAAAAAAAACATGACGAGAGGGAATCTATTTCAATCCACGCACTCACGGGGAGTGCGACAAATTTCTTCTTTTTCTTTTAATTGCAAATGTAAATTTCAATCCACGCACTCACGGGGAGTGCGACGCTAAAGACTACTTGGAAAGACTGATGGAAGTATATATTTCAATCCACGCACTCACGGGGAGTGCGACAGGTCTGCTGGCATGTTAATTCTAAGCATCCTTTCATTTCAATCCACGCACTCACGGGGAGTGCGACGATTAAGATAGGGATATTCTCAATAGCCTTGCTTGATTTCAATCCACGCACTCACGGGGAGTGCGACATTTATTTATAGAGTTGTTCAAGTTTTCCTGATAGATTTCAATCCACGCACCCGCGAAGGGTGCGACTTAAGTGCGTTAATTGTTTTGTCAAACTTAACCAATATTTCAATCCACGCACCCGCGAAGGGTGCGACAGTAGAAACTAATAGAATTTAGTAGAATATAATAATTTCAATCCACGCACCCGCGAAGGGTGCGACTCTGAAGCTGCTGGGTCTATGTCTGAAATTGTGAATTTCAATCCACGCACCCGCGAAGGGTGCGACATAGTTCTAAAAGATTCGTATCTGATTCTGAAAAAATTTCAATCCACGCACCCGCGAAGGGTGCGACTTTACAACTACCTTGAGAGCAGGGGAAAAACCTTTATTTCAATCCACGCACCCGCGAAGGGTGCGACTTTTTGACATCAGGGACTACAAAGTGAATTACTTATTTCAATCCACGCACCCGCGAAGGGTGCGACAAATAAACAATATAGCAAGGGCAAGGATAACAGGCATTTCAATCCACGCACCCGCGAAGGGTGCGACAGGACTTATTAACCAAATAAGCGGCGCAATAAAAGATTTCAATCCACGCACCCGCGAAGGGTGCGACAAATAAACAATATAGCAAGGGCAAGGATAACAGGCATTTCAATCCACGCACCCGCGAAGGGTGCGACAGGACTTATTAACCAAATAAGCGGCGCAATAAAAGATTTCAATCCACGCACCCGCGAAGGGTGCGACTTGAAGAGGTGGCACTGGGGAGTGTAAAAAATGAATTTCAATCCACGCACCCGCGAAGGGTGCGACGCTCTCGTCTTCTTCGTTATCTGTGTAAGTCAAGATTTCAATCCACGCACCCGCGAAGGGTGCGACGATTTACTGATGCAAGGTTAAGATTTTTGATATCATTTCAATCCACGCACCCGCGAAGGGTGCGACTTGTCTCACTTGCCATAGCCCCAATTAGCTTTGCATTTCAATCCACGCACCCGCGAAGGGTGCGACGATATACTTGCTTTCCCCTGGTCTACACCAAGAGAATTTCAATCCACGCACCCGCGAAGGGTGCGACGCCATACTCAAACCACTCTTTTAACCAGGTATCATCATTTCAATCCACGCACCCGCGAAGGGTGCGACCAAAAACTTTTCCTTGTCAAGGCTTGCTTTGTCAATTTCAATCCACGCACCCGCGAAGGGTGCGACGGTCAAATACGGCTTAGTAAAAATGACGGAGGTGTGATTTCAATCCACGCACCCGCGAAGGGTGCGACCTAGGTTTGTACACATCTCATAAGGATCGTAACCATTTCAATCCACGCACCCGCGAAGGGTGCGACAAACTTTGGCTTGATTTTAAGCAGTATGTTGAGGAAATTTCAATCCACGCACCCGCGAAGGGTGCGACTCATTTAAAGATAAATAATCAGGATTTCCACTTAAAATTTCAATCCACGCACCCGCGAAGGGTGCGACTCACTCGGTCAAATCTCGTCAAAAATCGTCAAAAATATTTCAATCCACGCACCCGCGAAGGGTGCGACGTCAAAGGCAACACCCATCTTGGCAGCTAATTCGATTTCAATCCACGCACCCGCGAAGGGTGCGACGTATAATTCGGGATGTTTTTCTTGTAATTCTTTTATTTCAATCCACGCACCCGCGAAGGGTGCGACTCTATGAAACAGCCGAAAGAACAGTATGCTCAACGCATTTCAATCCACGCACCCGCGAAGGGTGCGACAACTTTGGAGATTCTTATTGTGATGTAAATATTGATTTCAATCCACGCACCCGCGAAGGGTGCGACTAAGATTAGGCTAGGGGCGGGAAGCTGGTATGTATATTTCAATCCACGCACCCGCGAAGGGTGCGACTAGAGAAAGCACCACAGTATGACGGACACAAGCCAATTTCAATCCACGCACCCGCGAAGGGTGCGACCTGTCATTCTTTCACCTCAATAACTTAACAATGTATTTCAATCCACGCACCCGCGAAGGGTGCGACGGAATTTAAACTTGATGATGGTGTTGTTGTTTTAACATTTCAATCCACGCACCCGCGAAGGGTGCGACAAGTTGTTTTGAACTTATCTAAGGAAGTTTTAGAAATTTCAATCCACGCACCCGCGAAGGGTGCGACGCGCAGGGCAACAATTTATATTTTGCTTGCAATATATTTCAATCCACGCACCCGCGAAGGGTGCGACGCAAGATTGTAGAAAAAATAATCGAGTTAGAAAGATTTCAATCCACGCACCCGCGAAGGGTGCGACGGGAAAAATATGACTTTAGCACAGCTTTTTCATCCATTTCAATCCACGCACCCGCGAAGGGTGCGACATCAGTAGAAGAAATACAGAAAATAATAGGATATACATTTCAATCCACGCACCCGCGAAGGGTGCGACTATTTGTGCTTATAACATCTCCAGTATTTATTTCATTTCAATCCACGCACCCGCGAAGGGTGCGACGTCAATTTCCCATACTTCAATAATTTTATTGTCATATTTCAATCCACGCACCCGCGAAGGGTGCGACTGAATCTTTTAGTAAAAATACCGCTCTATCTAATATTTCAATCCACGCACCCGCGAAGGGTGCGACTTATCATCAATCCACCGCCTTTTTTAAGTCATTTCTATTTCAATCCACGCACCCGCGAAGGGTGCGACCATCAGGGCTTTCTTGCTTTTCCACAAATAATGCTATTTCAATCCACGCACCCGCGAAGGGTGCGACGTAAGGAGTGACTACAGGCACGACCGCAAAAAGGTATTTCAATCCACGCACCCGCGAAGGGTGCGACCTTCTAGCTTTTCTAAGCCAGATTCCATGGCTTTATTTCAATCCACGCACCCGCGAAGGGTGCGACTAATTTCTAACTTCCACCTATTAAGCTCCAAAACCATTTCAATCCACGCACCCGCGAAGGGTGCGACTAAGGGATTTGCTATTTACAAAGATGACAAACTTATTTCAATCCACGCACCCGCGAAGGGTGCGACATGGAAGCAAGAAATTAGCAAATAAAATATGAGATATTTCAATCCACGCACCCGCGAAGGGTGCGACGATGTTGTTGGATGATAGCGAGTATGAAGAAACAAAATTTCAATCCACGCACCCGCGAAGGGTGCGACGACTATCTTGACCACATAGGGGCACTCATGGACGAATTTCAATCCACGCACCCGCGAAGGGTGCGACGATGTTGTTGGATGATAGCGAGTATGAAGAAACAAAATTTCAATCCACGCACCCGCGAAGGGTGCGACATAATCGCCGCTTTTAAGTGGTGGATCACAACGAAACATTTCAATCCACGCACCCGCGAAGGGTGCGACAACTTTCCAAATCGAATGTCAGGTATTTAAAGATATTTCAATCCACGCACCCGCGAAGGGTGCGACGAAAAATCATTCAGAATGGTTTTGCTTAGAGAGATTTCAATCCACGCACCCGCGAAGGGTGCGACAGGAATCTGCCCAAGGACCTGCACAAGCAAAGGCTATTTCAATCCACGCACCCGCGAAGGGTGCGACCTACACACTAAAGGCATGAGGATCTATGCCATGCCAATTTCAATCCACGCACCCGCGAAGGGTGCGACACAAAGTGCGGCGGAAATGATATTGCCATTACTTGCAATTTCAATCCACGCACCCGCGAAGGGTGCGACTTTGATGGTCGTCCGCAAACTCGTCCATGTTTATATTTCAATCCACGCACCCGCGAAGGGTGCGACCATTGTCGTTATCAGTGTATGAGTAGTCAAGCAAATTTCAATCCACGCACCCGCGAAGGGTGCGACCCCTTGTTTTTTTCTAGGGCATCAAAGTTAGGGTTATTTCAATCCACGCACCCGCGAAGGGTGCGACGATAGAGGACAAGGTCAATCCCTACTCCGAATTTTTATTTCAATCCACGCACCCGCGAAGGGTGCGACCGTCATAGCCAAGGTCTGTGGATATCTTTTTGATATTTCAATCCACGCACCCGCGAAGGGTGCGACCCTGTGCCGATGTAATATTTAACTTCATATCCATTATTTCAATCCACGCACCCGCGAAGGGTGCGACGATATCAAACGAGGATATATCCAAGTATCTTAAAGATTTCAATCCACGCACCCGCGAAGGGTGCGACAGGTGGAGACCACGAAGCAGTTATACCTCTTAATCATTTCAATCCACGCACCCGCGAAGGGTGCGACCCACCTCATCGTGTATGTGCATAACAACCTGATCATTTCAATCCACGCACCCGCGAAGGGTGCGACGGAGATCCAACAGAAATTGGAAAGGTACTTGATGAATTTCAATCCACGCACCCGCGAAGGGTGCGACTCAACGCAGATAATCTCTAATGCCCATGTAATTTTATTTCAATCCACGCACCCGCGAAGGGTGCGACGTAACCAAATTCAAATCCTTGTATCAGTACATAATTATTTCAATCCACGCACCCGCGAAGGGTGCGACATATTCTTCGATGTTCTCTTTGCTTTGTAAATTTATATTTCAATCCACGCACCCGCGAAGGGTGCGACCTATTGCACCGCCTATATGGAAGGACAAAAATTTATTTCAATCCACGCACCCGCGAAGGGTGCGACTGCTTACGTTCTACCATCAGATGCAGCAGGATTCATTTCAATCCACGCACCCGCGAAGGGTGCGACTGCTGACGGGCAGGTTGTTTTTGATGATGACAAAATTTCAATCCACGCACCCGCGAAGGGTGCGACCCAAAAAGTCGTTGTCCTTTTTATAGCGAGATCCATTTCAATCCACGCACCCGCGAAGGGTGCGACCATGGCATGGCCCTTACCACCTCGTCGGTAGTTTAATTTCAATCCACGCACCCGCGAAGGGTGCGACGATATCGTCTCCGTCTGGGTCGTTAGCCTTAAAGCTATTTCAATCCACGCACCCGCGAAGGGTGCGACTCTTGCAAGAGACCAAAGCTCCACAGTGGTAAAGATTTCAATCCACGCACCCGCGAAGGGTGCGACTTCTCGGGATCTCCCTTAGGCTCGGATTGATAACATTTCAATCCACGCACCCGCGAAGGGTGCGACTTGATGGTCGTCCGCAAACTCGTCCATGTTTATATTTCAATCCACGCACCCGCGAAGGGTGCGACGCGATTACAGTTAAATCTATGCCTGATCCGACAAATTTCAATCCACGCACCCGCGAAGGGTGCGACGCCCTTGTAAGTAAATATCCTGTTGCTACTAACTGTATTTCAATCCACGCACCCGCGAAGGGTGCGACGCCATCTTTTGACCTGCTTCGCCTGCTTCCATGTCATTTCAATCCACGCACCCGCGAAGGGTGCGACGGCTTTTTTCTTTTTAAACATAATATTTCCTCCTTATTTCAATCCACGCACCCGCGAAGGGTGCGACTGTACGCTACCACGGGAGCCACCCACTATCAAGGGTATTTCAATCCACGCACCCGCGAAGGGTGCGACACATAAGTCAAAGCTTTTTTCTCAAGCTTGTTGTTATTTCAATCCACGCACCCGCGAAGGGTGCGACCTAGCTTCTTTGGTAATCTTTTTAAGTGATAATCAATTTCAATCCACGCACCCGCGAAGGGTGCGACTAAAGCAAATGTATTGGTTACCAAGTGATTTAATTATTTCAATCCACGCACCCGCGAAGGGTGCGACATTTTCATGGGCATTTATCACAGACACAATAGAAATTTCAATCCACGCACCCGCGAAGGGTGCGACCTGCTACCTTTGCTTTTTGCCATAGCTCTAGGATAATTTCAATCCACGCACCCGCGAAGGGTGCGACACATTAAACAAGTTGCTAATATTATCATTAACAATATTTCAATCCACGCACCCGCGAAGGGTGCGACTTGTAGAGGACTTAAATCGTGTAAGATTGTGTAAATATTTCAATCCACGCACCCGCGAAGGGTGCGACTGTTGTTCCATACGGTGATAAAGATTTTAAAGAAACAATATTTCAATCCACGCACCCGCGAAGGGTGCGACCTAAGATTTTCATTTTTCTCACCTCCTCACAATAAATTTCAATCCACGCACCCGCGAAGGGTGCGACCAAAAGCCAACCGTTTACATTTAGGGGTAGACAAATTTCAATCCACGCACCCGCGAAGGGTGCGACTCTCCTTGGCTCTTTCTACTTGCTCCTCTGTGAGTATTTCAATCCACGCACCCGCGAAGGGTGCGACCCAAGAAGAAATAGACGGAATAAAAAAAGGATATATTTCAATCCACGCACCCGCGAAGGGTGCGACTAGTTGAGAGCTTTTTAGGAGAAAAAGTAAAGGTATTTCAATCCACGCACCCGCGAAGGGTGCGACAGATAGATCAAAAGATAAATGAGTTGATTGATTTATTTCAATCCACGCACCCGCGAAGGGTGCGACCTAGTAGCGTAGAAGCTTTAGAAAACAATCAAGGCATTTCAATCCACGCACCCGCGAAGGGTGCGACCAGCAGGTTACAAAGAAAACATCTCTGAAGATATATTTCAATCCACGCACCCGCGAAGGGTGCGACCCGCTTTGGTGGTGTGGATATTTCGTTTATAGATAATATTTCAATCCACGCACCCGCGAAGGGTGCGACGCTCAAGACCTTAGAAGCTTTAGACAAATGGTATTATTTCAATCCACGCACCCGCGAAGGGTGCGACAGCTGTAGCATAAACTGCACCCTTAGTTACTTGAATTTCAATCCACGCACCCGCGAAGGGTGCGACGCCATTAGATCCCCCCTAATCTTTATCTCTAAATATTTCAATCCACGCACCCGCGAAGGGTGCGACTCAAGGACAATAAAAAGTATGATAAGTTAGATCAATTTCAATCCACGCACCCGCGAAGGGTGCGACGTTTGATTTTAAGCCATTCTAGGGTATGCTTTTTTAATTTCAATCCACGCACCCGCGAAGGGTGCGACCTGTCCCAACTCAATGATGGCTAATAATTGGAAAATTTCAATCCACGCACCCGCGAAGGGTGCGACGTAAGAAAACTGATGACAAGGCAAAAGTCCTTTGATTTCAATCCACGCACCCGCGAAGGGTGCGACCCAAATATTGAAGGTGCAACTACAGAAGATAAGACGATTTCAATCCACGCACCCGCGAAGGGTGCGACTGTATTTTTTGGCTATTATCTCCTACTAAAAAATACAGCTAATCATTTTTTAAAGAGTTTTGTCTCTTTTTTCCTTGTTTTTTATGAGTTAGGTCTGGGCTTTTTATGTCCAGGTCCAAATCTCACGAGTCCTACAAGATCAATAGATCTTTTTCTGGGTTATAAGTATCGTCTCTTCCCAGACTTTCAACTCGCCTCTCCCAATTTTTCCCTAGGTTATAAATCCTTATGGAGTCTTTTTTGGGATCAATTATTTTTTCTAATTTGCTCTTTATTTCTACCATGTCTGCTGGATAAATATTTAATTCGAAGACTGAGTTTTGTACCCTTTGTCCATAATCAAGACAGACTTTTGCTACCTGTCTTAATCTTTTTTTGCCAGCTGGTGTTACTGTTTCTACATCGTAAGTAATTAACACTTGCATTTCAGCCTCCTATCATAAAGGGTGGATAGGCCTCTATGTCTCCTCTTAGGTAAGAGTTCAATAAGAGGGCTTGCACATGAGGAAGCAGTCCAATTTTAATGTTCTCTTCTAAAAATGGATGGTAGATTTCTTCTTGTTCTCTCTTGTTCCAGTTTTCTAAAACTACCTGTCTTCCCTTCTCATTTAGGAGTGTGGCTCCATTTTCTTTGACTTCAAAATGGTTCTTGTTTATTCTATTTAAGTTTATCATTGAAAGTGTAAACTTATCAACTAGAAAGGCTCTCATCTCCTCGATTATGTCTAGTGCCATACTAACTCTACCTGGCCTATCTGTGTGAAAAAATCCTGCATAAGAGTCTATCCCTACTCCTTCAAGGGCTGCAGCTATATTATTGGTAAGTAGAGAATAGAGAAAGGATATAAGGGCATTAAACCTATCCATGGGCGGTCTTTTACTCCTATCTATAAAGAAGAAATCTTCTCTTTGTTTTATTATTAATTCATCTAATACAGAGAAGTAGCCTTTTGCTATTATTCCTTCAATACCTCTTACACTATCTTTGTTTTCACAATTTTTTATTTCTAACATTAAAAGTTTTATTGCTTCTATTACTTCTTCTAACCTTTTAACATCTACCTTGTCCTTATTGTCTAACTTCCCTCTTATTAAAACCTTCCTGGAATTGTAGGCCTTAGCATAAATTATATTTTTTACAAAATCTAAAGACTCTTCTGAGTCTTGCATTTTGTATTGTTTCTTTCTCGTATAAATATTTCCATAAGAGGCTCCTATTACTCTTCCACAATATTTTCCGTAGGGTGTAAAAAATGTTATTGCCACATTTTCTTCCATGCACATCTTCATAAGGTCTGGACTGACGCCCATGTAATTGAAGCAAACTATTTGCTTTAATATGTGGATAGGGTATCTTGCGATTCTATTTGAATCCTCTGTTATGGAAATATTTCTCCCTTCTTTTCTCAGATAATAATTAGGATTTGTTATATATAAGGTGTTCAGTAATTTTTTCATAATTCTGCCCCATAGATATAGTTCCCAACATTTTTTATCTTTTTTGTTAACCTAGGCTTGCACTCTTCATACAAGGAACACATCCTACAATTTTTATAATTTTCTGCTTTTGGTATAATTTTATTCTTGTAATAATAGTGCATTTCTTGGGCTGCTTTTATTGTCAGTTCTCTAAGCTCACCTGTAAACTCAACTTTTTCTCTTGTGTCTGTTTCATTGTAATAAAGATAGCCGTAGTCTAATTTGATTTTAAAGTTTTCTTCTATACAAATTGCCTGTGCCATAAGCTGAGCATTGTCGTAGTTGTATTTTTTCTTCTTTCCTCTTTTATATTCTACGATTACAGGTAGCCACTTACCCTTTCTGTTTTTTAATTCTACTCCTTCATCTGACTTGTGAAATTCAATTACATCTAGCCTGCCAGAGAGTCCCAAAGATTTGCAACTCACTGACATGGCTCTTGATATTATTATGTCTTTTCTCTTTTCCTTTATGAAGGGTTGGTCTACTTTCGTATGGATGACTTGACCTTCTGCTGTAAAGGAGTTTTCCGTCCAAATATTTTCAATATGGATAAGGGCCCACTGTCTCCTGCAAAATAAAAAATGTTGTATTCCATTTAACATTAAATAGTCATCTTCAGCATACATTTTATATTCCTTGAATGTGTTCTACTCTCAAACCCTTTTCTTCATATTCTTTTAATTTTTCTTGGTCTAGTCTAATATTGTAATCTTCATATTTTACTTTTAAGTCCTCTGCGTTAGGTAGTTCGTATTCTAGTAGGTCCTTAATCTTTCCACTTGACACATCGCCAACCTTTGATGAGTGATTGAACCAAAAGATATCTTTAACTTCCATGGATCCATCTGGTCTTGCTGATGATACGTCATTTAAAAATAGAGTTTTTATACACTCTTTTATAGTTTCAACGTCTTCTTGGTCAAAGCCAGTTTTTTCTGCAAAGTAAGAATTTATACTGCCATTAACTACATAAACTCCATGGTCCACAAAGTGTTTTGTTCCCATTGTATCTGCAGATCTTGTTTTTCCAGCTGCTGGTTCCATACCGCTTATAGATTTTGTTATTTGCATTGTTGTTATTTCTATTGGCTCAATAGATTTTGCAATGGATATAGAAACTGGTCCTCTTATACCTAGAGCTCTTTTTTGGTAAGTGAATACTTGACCAAAGGACCTTATATCTAACCACTTTTCATTTGCCATTTTTTCAACTTCTTCGTCAGATTCTTTGTTAAATACATCTTCAAATCTCTTTTGAAGAGACCTAAAACCATCATCACTCCTATCAAGAGACTTTACGAAGATATCATGTCCCATGTCTTGCATTCTATTTCTAATTTTTCTCTTTAAGCAAACATCAGAGATTTCGCCAAATCCTCTGTTATCAATTCTTGGCATATTACCTGTTAGAGGATCTCCATTTGGGTTGGCTCCAGAAACTTCAATTGTAAAAATAAAATCCACCTTATTGTTAATCATTTTTTTCCTCACTTTCTAAGTTTTCTTTATCTTCTTTTTTAGTAAATAAATCTGCCATTTGAGCTTCATAACCAAATATAAAACCTGATCCCAATGGCCTATTAGTTTCTTTTAATTTATAATCGTAGTTTTCACTAATTAAGTTAGTAACTTCTCCTATATCTCTTTTTATCTTGAAATATATTCCTCTCTTAGATTCATTGTTAATTAGTTTATCTTCATAAGGTCTAATTAAATTTCTAAGTCTCAAATTCATAGTCACTGGCTTGTTGACATAGCTAGTCCAAAGTTTTTCTGCATTTGTAACTCTCTCGTTGTCCATATCGTAGGTCAACTTTTCTAATCTTTCGTAAAGAGCTAATAACCTACCAAATAAGTAAGACCTGTCTGTTTCTTTTCTATCCAACATATTACCCTTAATTCCCTCCTTATCTTTTAGGATTGCCAAGGCACACAACTTAACTTGTTGCCATGATTTATCGTAGCTTAATCTATTTCTTATATTTAATTCCATGGCTCTAATTATATTTTGAGGCATGTCTCTGCCTTCAACTATGGCCATAATGATGTTCTTATATTGATCAGTGGAGAAACTCTTCTTCGATACTTCTAAGCCTTTTTCTCTTTCAACTCCATAGGCTGTTTGAATTAGAGCAAAGGGACTTGGAGTGTATAGGTGTCTACCTATTTCCTTAGTATATCTAGGCCAATTGTATTTACCTTGCCACTTAACCAAGTTTTCCTTGAGTATTGAAGAATCCATTTCCTTAAAATATTTAAGGGCAACCCTACCATTGCTTACTTTGTCTATTATTGCAATGTAGTACTTAGAGTCTTCGTTAAATCTTATCCTGCCACTGGTAAAAGATCTAACAATATCTTCAGATGTTTTATCCCCTATAGTCATGGAAGTTTCTTTACTTATTTCTTTTAAATCATCTTCTGACAGCATAAATAATTGGCGATTTTGGGAGCCAGCTTTATTTGACTCTTCGAGACTTTTCTCTAGCTTCTTAGTTACATCCATCTCAGTCTTATTTTGAATATCATCAGAAAACCAACTCAAGACATAAGTAAATTCTCCAAGCCACCTAGAAGTATTTTCACCACTTAAGAGGGCCTTAGCCATTTGTATAATTTTCTGGCTTGAGTCCTTTCCAATCTTTATAGTTTCGTCAGGCTTATCAAACCTACCAAGGAAGTTTTCATTGTTTGCAGTTATTTGAGATATAAGTCTTGCAGAACCAATGAGAGGTTTGTGCTTTAAGCACAAAAAGTCTTCTTTCCCTGATATGTTACAAATTATTTTTTCAGAGTCCTTGTCTCTTTCAAAACTTTCTTCTGTATATCTTATAAATTTTTCTTGCAAGTTTTTATTTTCTGATAGGCTTAGGTTTTTCTTGCCCTCATAGTTTTCTACAGCAAAAGTTAAAAATATCTTCGAAAAATCTACAGTCACAGTCTTCGGTTTTTTTTCAGAATTATCTACATATTCAACAACTTTATCTTTTGTAATCTTATAATCTTTATAAAGTTTTGAAAGTATATCTTCAAAAACTTTTTCTTTTGTTATATAGTCGTGAATAATTTGTACAAAGTCATCTCTGTCGGAATTAAGCCAGGATTCCTGTTGGATAATATAGGCTTCAGACTTCTTTGTCTTGTCTTGGATTACATAATCAAAGTTATCGAAGAGAGGATGAGGTGCAACTCCGCTAGACCTTGCAACAGAATCTTCTGTTACCGGAAAGATTACAAGGTCACCATCATCCAAAAAATTTGCATCAACTAATTCACTTTTATCATTAATCAAAATTTCAACAATATTCTTACCATTGGACTTCATAGAGTTGTGATAAATTGGAAGTATTAAATTCGACTTATCATTTAGATCTCCAATCAAACTATTTTCGAGTCCAAAGTTATATGAATTGTATAAGGCAGTTAAAAAACTCAATATATCACCTCCATTAATAGTCTTCTAATTCTTGGTCTACTGTTCTTGTGAGGTCAGGCTCCTTAAAGGAATAATTTGAAACTTCATTTATTATTGGGCAGTCTTCGGGCCTTGGAAAAGTAATTCTTCCATTTTTCATATTTATTGGTCCATAGGCTGACCTTAACATCTCGCCAGACTTCTTTGGATAAATTAGTCCAACTAACATCAATCCAAAACCTAAATTAGTATCATCGTAATACCCTTTGTCATTTTCATACTCTTCTTCTGTCAAGTATTCAATGTAGCCTTGGCACTCAGAAACTCCTAGGAAGATTGATCTTCTTCCTCCTCTTTTTAGAGATCTTTCTGTTATGGCCTCGTGCTTCAAAAAGTTTCTGTCATTCTTTAGGTCCTCCCTGTCTTCATTCCACTCAAAGTGAAATTTTACATAGTAGCAGGGATCACTGATATAGGTATATGCGGATAAATCAGCGCTATAGTCTCTTAATAGAAGTCTCATGCCTTGAGTGTAAGATTCAATTTTATTCATGATCCTAACTTCGTCAATTACATTTGTAATAGTGGGCTTAAAATAATTTGCATCAATTATTCCCTTCAAACTTTCTCTTGTAGGAGCGCTGTACGAGATTTTTTCTCCCCCGGACTTACTTTCTGGTGAAGTAAACAATGCCCTGTCACCATATACTTTTGCGAAAAAGTATTTTGACTTATTCATTAATAACACCTCCTTTGTTTTTATTTTGCGAAAACGATATCATCTTCTTTTGTATTCATTCTATTATTTAGGAATAATTTTGTCAACTGTTTTAATTTAAATTTTTTTGGTATAATAAAAATGTCAGCGAAAGCTGTGGATTGAAATATTCTTTTATTGAGGATAGACCCTATTATTAATAAGGGTCTTTTTTCTTTTTTAATTCATTATTAATCCAAACTCATCGAAACTTACTCCAAATTTTTCATTGTAATAAGTGTTTGGAAGAATATAAATTTTTCCATCTAGAACATTGTCACAAGAATCCAAATCTTTTTTATTGAGAGCTACAGTGTGCCTTGAAAGTTTTTTTACTATTTTCTTTAGCTCTTTCAAATTTTTTAGATAATCATCTCCATATAATTTTAAGGAAAGATCTCTCAATTTATTTAAATCTTCTGCTGTATCTTCATAGTCAACAATGGCGCTTCTGTTATTGTCTTCAATTAATTCAAATCCTTTGTAGGCTTCCTTAAAAGATTGAAATAAATCAAAGTAAATTTGTCTCTTTTCATCATATAAGTATCCAGCTACTTCTTTTAGATCTTTTTTCACCTTGTTTAATTTTTGAAAATCACCTGCGACTCTTTTATTCTCAGCCAATAATTTTAAGACGTCAGAGTATTGGTCTCCTTTTAAGTTTGCATATAATTTCTCAAAATATTCTTCGGTTAACTTCTTTATATCTAGGTCTTCTGTTGATGTATTGAGAGCAGCCTTGCAGGCAGTCTTTCTTTCATCAACACCCTTTAACATAGAAGTTTTTTCTTCGTTTTTATCTAGGTTTATGAGGTAGGTGAAGGCAGAATGACGATGGCCTTCTCTATTGCACCTTCCCATGGCTTGAACTACTGAGTCCATACCAGAGAGTGACCTTATGACAAGGTCAAAGTCCACATCCACTCCTGCTTCAATAAGTTGAGTTGAAACTACACAAATTTTATCTCCCTTTAGTAACCTCTTTTTTATTTCTCCAATCTTTTTTAACCTGTCGCTAGCTGTCAAATTAGTCGTTAGATAATATAGGTCCTTATCTTCATAATTATTTTCAAGCAAGTCATATAACTTTCTCACAAGTTTTTTTGTATTCAAAATAATTAAATTAGACTTGTCCAAGTTTTCCAAGACTAGATCCCTTATGTCTTCAATTCCATACATCTTATTTATGTCTCCATAAATTTTTAACTTGACCCTCTCAAAGGCTGAGAAATCATAATTTTTATTATCAATAATATCTTCATTTTCTCCATCTAAATTTCCATAAAATAGTTTGTGGTCAAGAGATACAGATGCATTTGTAGGCTGAGTTGCAGTTGATAAAACAAGAGTTGTTTTCATCACTATTTTCATAAAGTTAAGGGCAAGGTTAGTCATATATAAAAATTCTGTAGGTATCGACTGCCACTCGTCCAGAATAATTACAGAATTAATAAGAGACTTAAACCTTGTCAGATTAGCTGACTTACCCTTAAATATAGAATTATAAAATTGGACCATGGTTGTCAAAATAACAGGCGAAGTCCAATCATCGAGAAGAAACTTCTTCTTCACTACATCTAGTTCATCGTCTCTGTCATCATTTTCAATTTCATCTTTATCGTCAACAACATTGGAATGGTGTTCCAAGATAAAGTCATCATCGTTTAAAATTTTCCTCATCTCGGATGCGTTTTGTTCAAGGACTGAAAGAAAAGATGTGACATAAAAGAACCTATCCTTGCCTTGATAGTTCATTTGATTTATTCCATAGCGAAGGGACAAGAGAGTCTTGCCTGCACCTGTTGGAAGGTCTAGTTTATAAATTCCAAGTCCATCTTCTTTAGATCTTTTTAGAATATCTTCAGAGATTTCTCTCCTCAAAACATTCAACTTCCCTTCAGGCTCTCCAAAAGATGCGTATTTTTTATTAATGTTTTCTTCAAATCTTTTTTCTACTTGCCTTAAGTTTTCCGGGTCTTCGTCAACAATTATATTCTCATAAGCATTTATGGTGTCCTTAATGTCTGCAGATTTTAAAATAGAAACCAAGAGCCTAATAAGAAGCGATTTGTATAAGCACAGAGCCTCATACTCTTTATTCTTTGAGTACTCTTTGGCAGAATTCTTTAATTTTTTTATTATTTCAAGATATTCTAAAAATCCCTTACAAAAAATATCTTTTATATAAATTCCTTTTGATTCATAAAATTTTTCAACTTCTTTATAGAAGTCATCAATATCAAGGCTTTCTTGCAAACTTTCGCCAAACCTATAAGGGGACTTTTCAATTTTTTTCAGCCTATCAAGACTAGTCAAAACATAGGCCATGTCTTCATTCTTCCTCACCATGTCGTATTGACCGTGGTGGGACATAATTGTATAAATCAAAATGTTTATATAGTCGCTTAAGTCTAAGATTGTCAATTTATCTTTTTCCAAAACACTTTTCAAGTCCAAAATAGATTGGTCTTTACTAACCAAAATTTCATCAAAAACTGACTTGTAAATTTTCACGACAAATAGACCACCAAGACTTGAGTGGTCTACTTTTTTGTTTGAATTTTTTATGATTTTATCTTGGAAGTCAAGGCTGGCCTTGCCTATGTCGTGAAGAAGTCCTGTTAAAAAGCTGATATTTCCCATATAAACTTTTTCGCCTATCTTCTTTGCCTCAAGTCCAGTTTTTAAAAGATGAGTGTAAAGAGTTTGCTTCTTTTCTATCTTGTCCCTATCAATATGTGCGTACAATTTATCTAACATAAACCACCTCAAAAATTTTTAATTTAAAACAATTTTTAGTAACCCTTGTCGAAGTCTACTATATTTTTAAAGTCGCCGGCATTCTTCAAGGCTTTGAGGTTTTGGTAGGCTGTGGCAAATTGTCTTGCTCCCAAGTCTTCGCAGGCGAAGGATATGTGTGGATAGAGGTAGACATTTTCTAACTCCCAAAGTTCTGAGTCTTTGCTTAGGGGTTCTTCTTCGAAGACGTCTAGGGCTGCCCCTCTTACCTTACCTGATTTTATTGCATCAACTAGGGCTGCCTCATCTATTGTTGATCCTCTTGAAATGTTTACTACTACCATTCCATCTTTTAATCTTTTAAATCTATCTGCATTTAGAATGTGGTGGGTTTTTTCTGTTTCAGGAAGACACATGATTAGGTAGTCCATCTCTGGCAAAATCCTGTCAAGTTCTTCTAGTGAATAGACGTTGTCAAAGGGTTCAACCTTCCTGCCACTTGTTTTGAATCCGTTTAATTCCATTTCGAAGCCCTTGAGTCTTTTTGCTCCTGCTACTGCTATGGTTCCTGTCCCCATAAAGAGGGCTTTCTTTCCATAGAGGTTGTAGGCGAAGGACCTCTTCTTCCAAAGTTTTTCTTTTTGATTTTCTATGTTTCTTCTGTCGTCTTTATTTATTTGTAGGAGTCCGTAGACTATCCACTCTGCTATGGGGTCGTCGTAGGCTCCGTTGTTGTTGGACAGGGTTATTTCTTTTTTCTTGATGTAGTCTAGGTCAAGGAAGTCTATGCCAACTGAGGTTAAAAATATATATTTTAAATTTTTGTGGTCCTTGTAGTTTATCTTTTTCAAGTCTATGGCGCCAATTAAAATATCTTCGCCGTAGTCAGACTTTTCGTTGGGATTTTTTTCATCGTAGCCTATAACTTGGTAGCCTAGTTTTTCTATTCTCTCTCCGTATTTTCTCGCTAAGCCCTGACCCATTAAAACTTTCATTTTTACCTCCATTTATATAAAAATTCTCTTTATTATGTTAATTCGTATTCTAATTAAATTATAGGACATGGGAGAATTTTAGTAAATAGGCGGCTTATTGTAAAAGTTTTTTAAATATAATATAATTTATTTGATAAATTGAAAGGAGTCTTTATGAGTTTTTTTAGAACCCTACCCACAAAGCTTAGCTTTAATACAAGTGAAAAAATTCAAATAGCAAATGCAGAGCTAACATCTGGTGACTTCGCCCTAGCAATTGACGTGTTAAATGCCCAAGACTCTTTTGTCACTAACATTGAATTTGCTGTTAAGTTCAAGTCCATTGAAAGGTCATACCTCTTTAATGGTCGTGAATTTTATTTTCAGCAGGCCGTTAATATTGCACCCTTCACTCGTTACTTCTTAGATCCCTTTATCTTGGATGAGAGGTTTCACGAGGCAAGGGCCATTGATATTTACATTTCAAAATACACTGCTGACGGAAAAAATATTACTTGTGGGGACAAAGAATTTGAAATTAATCTCCCTGTTATTCCCGAAAAGAAGAGGGCCCAAATAAAGGAAACTCTTGGCGATGGAATCAAAACCTACGGCGAAAACCAAATGGATTTTTGGCGTTGTGCCTGCGGCTTTATAAATGAAAATGAGACTAGCGAGTGTGAGTTTTGCGGTAGAAACAAGAGCTTCGTCTTAAATAACCTCACAGAGGCCTTGATAAATTCTAAAATTTTAAATGTTATAGAAAACACAAGGACAACTGATGGGATAAATTTAAAAACTCTTGAGACCCACTTGACTCAAACCAATCTTTCCAAGATTGCTCCAACTACAGAGAGTCTAAAGTTTGACAGGACCAATGAAGAAGCACCAAAAAAACCAAGGTCTATCCCTTGGAAAAAAATATTTTTTACCCTTGTCTTCCTCATCTTCTTGTCTATTGTCTCAATCTTTGCCTTGAACATAGTGAAGAAAGAAAGAAACGCAAGCAAGATTGAAGATGCCAGAGGTCTTGCCCTAAGTGGCAACTACCATCAGGCTCTTGAAATGTATAATTCTGCGACAAAGGACAAGACAAGTCCAGAAATCTTAAATGAAATGGAAAAACTTAAAAAGCTTGTAGCATCAGATGAGTCCTTCCAAAGGGCTTCCAGTTATTTTGAAGAAGGCGACTACATCGACGCTGCCTACAATTATAAAAAGGTAATCCAAGAGGACGAGAAAAATTATAAGTCGGCACAAGACAAGCTTCTTTCCATAGAAAATATAATCTTAAATGAAGTTAAATCATCCTATGCAACTAATAGGACTGATGCACTTTTACTTTTGAATTCCTATTTAAATGTTGTGCCCGATTCAGCTAAGGCGGCAAGGTTAAAAAGAGAAATTGAAAGCGCCAACAGTTTGCAAGGAGACGAAAACCAAAAAGAAAACTTCGAAAAAGAAGAAAGTGATAAGGATGCAGCAGAAACTGCTAAAAAAGCCTCTGACCTCCTTCACACTTACAGGACTGTTGTAACTGAAAAGGCCAACCTGAGAGCCGAGCCAAGTGTTGACTCAGGCCTTGTTAAAATCCTTGAAAAGGGAACTGAACTTTATGTCCTTGAAACAAAAATCGAACAAGGTCAAAGGATCTGGTGCCATGTTGAAGTTAAAAATGCAATTTCACAAGACACTATGAAGGGCTGGATCTCAAATAAAACTTTAAACTAAGAATCTCCACCGAGGCGTGGAGATTTTTTTATATAAATTTCAAATTAAATGAACCTTTTTGTGTCCTAAATAGTCATATAAGTAGATGCATCTAAGAGAGGAGGATAAAATGAATCGTGAAATAAAATTTACAAAAGAAGATTTTGACAAATTAAAAACTGGCGACAAAGATTCCTTTGACCTCCTTTACCAGGAATACTACTTAGTCTTATTTAGGACTGCCCTCTTAATCTTGGGCAGGAAGGAAGACGCAGAAGATGTCCTCCAAGACACTTTTGTTTCTATTTACAATAATGTAAAAACTCTTTCTAATTTTGAAAAATTAAGGCCCTGGATCTTCTCAATCTTAAAGAACACTTCCTACACAAGATACAAGAAGAGGAAGAGGGAATTGCCCGATGAATTTGTCCTTGATAAGGCTGAAGAAAGTCCTACCTATCTTGGAGAAGATGACTTTGCAGAAAGGTCTGAGATCCAAGATGCCCTAATGAATTTAAAGGAAAAAGAAAGAGAAGTCCTGGTCCTCTATTACTACAACGATTTTTCCATAGAAGAAATCGCAAGCATTTGCAAGACCTTCCAGGGTACAGTGAAGTCAAGACTTTATAGGGCCAGAAGGAATTTAAAGAAAGAACTTTTAAAAACAAGTGAAGAATATGAAGGAGAGTTATTATGAAAGATTTTGATAAGTATATAAAAGATGAATTAAATAAATCTGTAGAAGATTCTTCTCCTTCTGATTATCTTAAAAATAAAATTGATTTAGAGATCAATTCGCAAGGAGAAAAAGGAGAATTTAAAATGAAAAAAAGATTTGTATTAGTAGCAGCTGCTGCCCTTGTCCTTTCAGTGGGCGTCTTTGCAACAGGAAAAATCACAGGAACAATTTCATCTTCAACATCATTTTATAACTACACAAACTATACTGACATGGCCAAGGCAGAAAAGAAGGCTGGTTTCGATGCCTATGCCCCAGAAAGTTTAGGAGATTATAAATTTGATGGAATTAGAATGGTTAACCTCGAAGACCTTGACGACACTGGCGCAAAATTAAACAAGAGAAAGGCAATTGATATAGACTACAAAAATGATGCAGACGACAAAGTAATGCTCTCAATTGACAAACGTCCCGACAATTCAAAAACTGTTGATGAACAATTTTATCATGAAATGAGAGATATTAAGGGCGTGCCAGTTTATTATTCAAGGTTGGAAAGTGTCGTTTTACCAGATGAAAAAGATGCGACAAAAGAAGAACTTGAAAGATCAAAGAAGGATCCTTTCTTTAACCTAGCTATTGGTTCAGATAAAAGAGAAGAAGATGCTTCAAAGCACCTAATCTTTGACTACAAAGGAATCCAATATGCCTTAATGGCTGGAGATAATATGGACGTAAACGAATTTTATAAGATGGCAGAAGAAATTATAAAATAATTTCTCGCAGTTAGTTAAAACATTTTTCTTATAAATTAGATAGTTATAAAATTTAAAAATCTAAACACCAAAAAAGGACCCTCGCGGTCCTTTCTTTTTGTCTAAATTTTCATATCAAATAAAATTAATTTGCCCCAGTCATCTTCTTATACATTTCCACATTTGTATCGTTTAAGAATTCGTAGGCTGCATTTATCTTTTGGAATTTTTCTTTTGCTCCCTCTTCCTTATTAAGGTCAGGGTGATATTTTTTTGCCATCTTCCTGTAGGCAAGTTTGATTTCATACTTGTCTGCTGTGTAGTTTACTCCCAGAGTGTCGCAGGCAGATTCGTATTGGTCCTTGAAGCCGTAGCCTCCAGATGATGAAGACCCACCATAAGAGCCTCCATAGTTGTTGCCATAGGATCCACCTTGGTTTTCATAGAATCCTCCATAGCCTGCTTGCCTAAAGAATTCTTCAAATTGTGAGAAGTCGTCAAAAGTTGTCCAAGTAAAGCCCCCAAAGTCCTCAAACCTTTGTCTATACTCTTCTTCTCTTTGTCTTCTCTTCTCTTCTTCTGCCTTAATTCTTTCTCTTTCCTTCTTTTCCCAGTAAGCTCTTCCGTAGCCAGATATGTTTTCAAATTCATTTTCCTTGCCAAGGAGATAGTGGTCTGCCCTGTCGTAGAAAAATTCTGTCACAACGTAGTGGGCATACTTCAAGAAGGACTCTGACACGTTGCCTAGTATTGGCACAAATATTGCCAAAACGATTAGGGTTGAGAGCCATTCATTTCTCGCCAAGCCCCTCCATGCAAAGGGGTTTAAAAGCAAAAATATTATTAAGCAGCCTCCCATAGAAATTATGTACAAGAAAAATCTTCTCACTGCCGAGAAGAGATCCACGGCAATATTTACTATTACAATTAAGAAGGTCAAGAGGAGGTCTAAAAATTTCCCCAAACCCTTATAAAAATATCCTAAAATTTTATTCATTATCTATCCCTTTTCTATATTCTTCTAAAAACTTTTCGTCTTCAATAACAAGTCCCCATTCATTTGCCAAAAATTCTAAGTGGTGGGTGAACTCGTGGAGGAGAACTTCTTCAAGTTTTTCCTTCAGCCTATCTCTCGATGAAAATCTGTACATCTCCATAAATGACCCGTAGTAAATTTTTATCATGTTGCCAAGGATAGACCTTTGGTACTCTCCCATTATTAATAGGTCATCATTGCGAGCCTCGGCGTGATACTTCTTATCTTCTGATAAGATTATACCACCATTTAGATGGTCAAAGGCATAGGCTGGTATGGACTCGCAGATTTCTTCCAAAATTTCTTGGACTTCATCAATCCTCTCAAGATAATAGGAGTCCTCGTCATAATCATTTTCTAAATCTATTTCTTCACTTTGATTTACTTCTTGACCTTCTTCTTTATCTTCTTCAAAAGATTCATGGCAAGTTTCACAAGTTTCGCAAACATCATCAACGAAAGATTCATCTTCCTTTGTCTTAGTAAGCTCAATGTTTTCACTTGAACTCAAAGGCATCTCATCTTCTCTTTTGTCATAAACATCTTGGATTATATCAAGAGGAAGATCAAAATTATTTTCTCCATGGCTATAAAAAATTTTTTTCTCGTCAAAGTCCTGCATCTTTTCACCTACAAAATAAAAAACTGTAGAAGTCTACAGTTTTATCTAATTTATTTAATTATAATACCCAAGCTTAAAATTTTCCACACATCTTATATCTCATCAAGGGCAGCGAGTTTTTTACCTGGCACTGATGACAAAAGTTTTTTTGTGTAGTCCATCTTTGGATTTTCAAAAATTTCTTCTGACTCGTCGTATTCCACGCAGTCGCCGTGATACATTACGAGGACTTCTTCTGCCACGTGCCTAACTACTGAGAGGTCGTGGGAGATGAAAATCATACTTAGTCCTAGGTCTCTTTGAAGGTCTTCCAGCAAGTTAATTATTTGTGCTTGGATAGAAACGTCAAGGGCTGAAGTTGGTTCGTCAGCTATAATTATTTTTGGATCAACAGCAAGGGCTCTTGCAATAGAAATTCTCTGCCTTTGTCCTCCTGAAAACTCGTGAGGATATCTCTCCATGTGGTATTCTGATAGGCCACAAATTTCCATTGTCTCCAAAACTTTTTTGTGGATCTTGTCCTTGTCCCTCTCTCCCAAAAGATTTCTTATGCCTGATGCAATTATGTCCTTGCACTTTTTTCTAGGGTTAAGTGATGAGTAGGGATCTTGAAAAATCATTTGGACGTCTTTCCTGTATTTTTTTAGCTCCCTTTGGTTCTCTTCTAAAATATTCTTTCCATTATAAATAATCTGACCTGTGGCATCTGGATAGAGTCCCATGATGCACCTTGCGAGAGTGGACTTGCCAGACCCACTTTCTCCAACTACGCCAAGGGTGTGTGAAGTCCTAAGGTCAAAGGAAATATCATTAACTGCCTTTAGAGTATTTTTTTTGCCAATATTAAATTCCTTGTTTAAGTTCTTAACTTGTAAAATTATTTTATCTTCCATAGTATCACCTGTACAAGAAGCAGCTTACCTTTTGTCCGTCAACATCAACTTCTTCAGGGGCCTTCTCTTCACAAATTTTCATTTTCTCATCGCACCTGTCGCAAAAGTTGCAGCAGTCAGGAAGCCCTATTGGATTAGGAACTGATCCCCTTATTGTGTAGAGCTCATCCTTCTTCTTGTGGGCACTTGGTATGGCCTTAATAAGTCCCCTTGTGTAGGGATGAAGAGGCCTTTTGAAAATATCTTCAGCCTTGGCTCTTTCCACAAGCTTACCTGCGTACATTACGTTGACATAGTCTGCGATATCAGATACAACTCCCAAGTCGTGACTTATGAAAATAATGGAAGTGTTCATGTCTTCCTTTAATTTCTTCATGAGTTCTAGGACTTCCTTTTGGATTGTAACGTCAAGAGCTGTTGTCGGTTCGTCAGCTATTAAGAGCTTAGGAGAAGACGATAATGCCATGGCAATCATAATCCTCTGCCTCATACCACCCGAAAGCTCGTGGGGGTATGAGTTGTAAACTTCCTCTGGTCTAGGGATCTCAACTTTTTTTATCATCTCTATGGACTTTTCTTTGGCAGTCTTCTTATCCATCTTAAAGTGAGTCCTAAAAACCTCTGACATTTGGTAGCCAACCTTTAGGGCTGGGTTAAGTGAAGTCATGGGCTCTTGGAAGATCATGGAGATTTCATTCCCCCTAATACGTCTTAGCTCTTCGGGAGTAGACTTAAGTAAATTCTTGCCTTCAAAATTTATTTCTCCAGAAATTTTTTCAATAGATGACTTGTCAAGAAGACCCATGATGGCAAGAGATGTTACGGACTTGCCTGAACCACTTTCTCCTACAATGGCAGTTGTCTTACCATCACGAGTATTTATGTTTGCTTTGTTTACTGCTTTGACAATACCTTGGGAGCTTTTAAAAAAAACTTCAAGGTCTTTTATTTCTAATAACATACTACCTCCTGAACTTTGGATCAAAGGCATCTCTTAGGGCATCGCCAACTATATTTAAGACTAAAATAGTTAGGGCAATGGCCATACCTGGAAAGAGGGTAATGTGAGGATAGTTCCTTATATAAGCCCTTCCCTCAGAAAGCATTTGACCCCACTCTGCTTCTGGCGGCATAATTCCCATTCCTATAAAGGAAAGTGAAGCTGCTGATAGGATTGCAGTTCCCACTCCAATTGTTGCTTGAACAATTATTGGTGCAAAACAATTGGGAAGAATTTCTGCAAAAATTAATTTAAAGGTCTTAACTCCAGCAAGTCTTGCCGATTCAATATATTCCAAGTTCTTCACAGCCATAACCTGACTCCTGACAATCCTTGCATAAGATGGTATTGATGAAAGAGAAACTGCTAAGATCAGATTCCTCATTCCACCACCAAGAGCTGCTGCAAGAGCAATTGCAAGAACAAGTTGTGGGATAGATAAAATTGTGTCCATGACCCTCATGATTATGGCGTCAAAGACTCCTTCATAGTAACCTGCAAAGGCCCCAATTATAACTCCAATAAAAGTAGAAATAATTACAGAAGAAAATCCAATCCTAAGAGAAATTTGTCCTCCCTTTAGGACTCTTGAAAATATATCACGACCAAAATTGTCTGTCCCCATTAAGTGTTCAGAGCTTGGTCTCAAGAAGTTGTCTTTTGGGAACTGTTCTGTGTAGTCGTAGGGTGCTATGAAGTCAGCAAAAATTGCCGCAAGAATTATTAAAATTAAAATCCCAAGGGCAAAGACTGCTATCTTGTTCCTACTGTAATATTTAAAAAATGTTTTAAATCTCTTTATCATAGTCCACCTACTTGTACTCTGACTTAATTCTAGGATTTATAAATCCATAGAGGATGTCAACCACAATAGAAATCACTGAATAAACTATGGCTATGAGCATAATTGCTCCAAGTATTATTGGGTAGTCACGAGTCTTTATGGAATCAACCATTAGTCTTCCAATACCAGGAATAGAAAAAATTGTCTCTGTCAAAATACTTCCACCAAGAAGTCCACCAGCTTGTAGTCCAATAGTAGTTATAACTGGAATCATTGCATTCTTTAGGGCATGAACAAAAATAATCTTGGACTTTGAAAGTCCCTTAGCATAGGCTGTCCTAATGTAGTCCTTGTCCAAGACATCTAACATTGCCGACCTTGTCATCCTCATAATAACAGCAGAGGATTGAAAACCCAGGGCAAACCAAGGGAGAATCATCTGCTTAATAGATGAAAATCCTGAAGCTGGCAAGATCTTTAACTTAGTAGAAAAAATTATTATAAGTAGAAGGCCTGACCAAAAGATTGGCATGGCAAGGCCCACCATTCCAAAGGCTGTGATTATAGAATCTATAAAGCTGTTTTTCTTTAGGGCTGCAAGGACCCCAAAGGAAATTCCCATTACAATGGCAATTATAAGGGCACCACCTGCAAGCTTAATTGTTGTTGGAAAAACTCTTAAAAGAGCTGCCGTAACAGACCTCCCTGATTGGTAACTTGTTCCCAAGTCAAAGTGGAGGACCAAGTTTTTTAAGTAATTACCATACTGAACCAGGAAGGGTTCATTTAGTCCAAGGCTCTCTCTTATTGCCTCTACTGTTTCCTTGGGTGAATTGGGTCCAGCTGCAGCAAGAGCAGCATCACCTGGAGAAAGGTAGAGGAGCAAGAAGACTATAAAGCTTACTCCCAAGAGAGTAGGTATTAAAATTAAGAGTCTCTTTAAAATATATTTTGTCATATCTAATCCTTTCTTTCCTAGAAAAGACGAAATTCACCAAATAAGAACTTGGTGAATTTCAAAAAAATTATTTTTCTAATAAAGTTACATCTTTAAGTTCTTGTGGATATTTTGGAAGTAGTTGAAGTCCTTCTACTCTACTGTTAGCTGCCACAAGTGTTTCACCATAGCAAATGTATAACCATGGATACTCTTGATTTATAAGCTCTTGAGCCCTCTTGTAAATTTCTGCTCTCTTTGCATCATCAACTGTTGAAAGACCTTCTTTTATTAAATTATCAAGTTCATCATTTCCAAAATACATAAAGTTTGGTCCTTGGCCCTTATTTGATGAATGGAAAGGTTGGAAAAGTTCATAGTGGGCATCCACAATTGATGGGTTCCAGCTCATGATAAACATGTTGTGCTCTTTTCTCTTTAAGGCATCCATGAAAGCTCCCCATTCAAGTCTTTCAATGTTAAGACCAATTCCATATTCCTTCAATTGGGCTTGCATCATAGTTGCAACATTAACTCTTTGAGTGTTGTCAGATGTGTAGATGGAAATATTTGTGCCTTCCCCTACTCCTGCAGCAGCAAAAAGTTCCTTTGCCTTTTCCTTGTTAACTTTGTTTGCTTCAAGAGAATCTGCTATAGAATATTTGAAGTTAGGGTTAATTGGACTTGTTGCAAGCTTTCCACTATTCATATAAACAGTTTCAAAAATTGTCTTCATGTCAATTGCATTTACCATAGCTTCTCTTGCTTCCTTCTTGTCGAAAGGAGCCTTGTCCATGTTAAATCCAATGAAGTGAACTGAGTTATCTAATTTTCTGTAAAGAGTTAGATCCTTGTTTTCTTCTATATTAGGAATTTCTGATGGGTCGATTTTATATGCAAGGTCAACTCCACCAGATTCAAGTTCAATAATTCTTTGTGAAGCTTCTGGTATTACCTTCATTTCGATGCCAGCAATACTTGGCTTGTCTCCCCAATAATTTTCATTTACTGAGAAAGTCGCATGGTCATTTTGAACCCATTCATCTAATACGAAAGGTCCAGTTCCCATTGGTGCAGTAGCAAGGTCTGCTCCACCTTCTACATAGGCCTTAGACACAATAGACACAGCTGGGTGTGATAGTGAATTTAAAAAGGCGGCGTCTGGTTCAGTTAACTTAAAGGAAAAAGTTAAATCATCTTCCTTTTGGTAGGAATTTGGATCTATCTTGCCATAAAAAGATTTAAACTTTTCACTTCCTGCTGCTCTTTGAAGTGTAAAAATTACATCATCAGCAGTAAGTGGGCTTCCATCAGAAAACTTAACTCCATCTCTTAATTTAATCTTAAAAGTTTGTGGGTCTGGGTTTTCAATTGATTCTGCAAGTGAATTTACAAGTTCGCCCTTTGCATTTCTCTTTACTAAAGTATCATAAACTTGAATTAAAATATTTTCTGCGTAATCATCATTTAGTGCATTAGGCTCAAGCGTTGTAGTATCTTCAGAAATTGCAACTTTTAATACCTTTCCTTCTTCTCCTGACTTGTCCTTAGAGGAGCAAGCCGTCATAAACAGCGAAAGCACTAAAAGCATTCCAATAATTACTCTTTTCTTCATTATCATCTTCCTTTCTTAGACTCTTTTTATATCTGCTCCAAGATTTCTAAATTTCTCTTCGATTTTTTCATAACCCCTGTCGATGTGGTGAATTTCAGAGATTTCAGTTTCTCCTTCAGAAACTAGTCCTGCAAGTATAAGGGCAGCTCCTGCTCTTAAGTCTGTTGCAGCAACCTTGGATCCGTATAGTTTGTTCTTACCCAATAGTATAGCTTCTCTATCTACTACTTTGATTTTTGCACCCATCTTTTTAAGTTCTTCTGCGTGCATGAATCGATTTTCAAAAACTGTCTCTATAATGGAAGATTGTCCTTCGGCTTGAGTTAAAAGGGCCATGAATTGTGCCTGTAAGTCTGTTGGGAAACCTGGATGAGGTAGGGTTTTTATTTCAATTGGTTTAATATCATCTGTCCCTACAACCCTAACAGTGTCTCCATTTTCTATTACCTTGGCACCAGTTTCTTCTAACTTTGCTATAACTGGTTTTAGGTGGGATGTTATTATATTTTCAATAGTTATGTCTCCACCAGTAATTGCTGCAGCTACCATAAAGGTTCCTGCTTCAATCCTATCTGGAATAATTTGGTGAGTGCAACCTCTTAACTTTTCTACGCCCTTGATTTTTATTGTAGAAGTTCCTGCGCCCATTACCTTGGCGCCCATTTTATTTAGAAAGTTTGCAAGGTCAACAATTTCTGGTTCCATGGCACAGTTCTCCATAATAGTTTCGCCTTCAGCAAGGACTGCAGCTGTCATAATATTTTCTGTTGCTCCAACTGATGGGAAGTCAAGATAGATTCTTGTACCCACAAGCTTGTCACACTCAGCTTTTATTTCTCCGTGAGTCATTTCTATATTTGCACCTAGGGCCTTAAAGCCTTTTAAGTGAAGGTCAATTGGTCTTGAGCCAATGTTGCAGCCACCAGGTAGGGAGTTATAGGCCTTGTTTAACTTGGCAAGAAGTGGTCCCATAACAAGGAAGGATGCCCTCATCTTGCTCATGAGTTCGTAGTCAGTTTCGTAAGAGTTAAGGCCACTTGGATCAATTACAAGCTTGTTGCCATCTTTTTCTATTTTAAGTCCAAGCCCTCTAAGAACTTCTGTAATGATTTCAACATCCTTTAACTCAGGCACGTCTTCCAAAACAATTTCTTCTGTTCCAAGAATTGTTGCAGCTAAAATTGGAAGAGCTGCGTTCTTTGCACCTGAAATTCTAACCTTGCCCTTAAGTGGGCCCTTTGATTTTACTAATATTTTATCCAAAAGGATTCCTCCTATAAAATTTTATTTATATTAATTTAATTATATCACAGAGGTTCTATTAAATTAAGGAATTAAAACATTGGCATTAATAAAATATCCGTTTATGTTAGAATAAATTATTAGATATTAAAAGGAGGTTTTTATGAAGAAATTCATCCGTGAAAAATATAGAAATGTAGAAGAATCAATTTATGCTGTAGACTACTCTAGCATCTATCCAGACTTTATTAACTTTGGTGTTGGTGACCCTGACCTCATGACTGACGAGGCAATAATAAAAGAAGCCTACGACTCACAAATGGCAGGTCACACTCACTACGAAGATCCACAAGGTTACATAGGACTAAGAGAAGCTGTGGCAAGTTTTTATAAAGAAGACTTTGGAGTTCTTTGCGACCCTGATGAAGTAATGATTACTATGTCGGGAACTGAAGGAATGTTTTTAATCCTTCAAGCCCTCTTAGAAGAAGGCGACGAAGTAATAGTCCCTTCACCCTACTTCAGCGTCTACCCAGACCAAATCGACATGGCTGGAGGTAAGACTGTCTTCTACGACACAAAATTCGAAAATGATTTTGACATAATTCCAGAAGAACTTGAAAAATTAATAAATAAAAAAACTAAGGCCATTATAATAAACACTCCCAACAATCCAACGGGAGCAGTCTATAGTGATGAGACCCTAAAGGCAATCTATGAGCTTGCAGTTAAGCACGACATCTTAGTTATTTGTGACGACATCTACACAATTTACTCCTACGAGTCTCACTTCACTCCAATGATTAAGTGGGACAAGAACTTTGAGAGGGTAATTTCTATCTCCTCCATGTCCAAGGACTATGTAATGACTGGTTGGAGACTTGGCGCTATAGTTGCCCACAAGGACCTTATCAAGTCCATGACTGCCATTCACACAAACACAGTTTATTCTGTCCCAACACTTTGTCAGTATGCAGGGGTTGTTGGAATTAATCAAAGAAAGAGGATCTGCCCACCCCTTGCCGAAGAGTACAAGGAGAGGATGTATCTTGCCTACGACAGACTAAAAAAACTAAAGCACGTAGAAGTTATGAGACCCAAGGGAACTTTTTACATCTTCCCAAAAATTTCTGTACCAGGCATGACAACTGATGAAGTTGTGAAAGAGATTTTGGAAAAGGCTCACGTAAACCTAATAGACGGTAAAGCCTTTGGTTCTGCTGGCGACGGCTTCATAAGAATTGCCGTAACAGTTAACAAGGACAAGATTAACGAAGCCTTTGATAGGATAGAAAAGTTAGAAATTTTTCAAAAGTAGTTTGCTTTTGAAAACAAATTAAAAATTTAAAATCAAAAATAAATATTCACACAAAAATAGACTGAGCCATAAAAAACTCAGTCTTTCTTAATGTCTTATAAGTTATAAAATTATTTGCCCAACTTATTTTCTCTTCCATAATAAAAGAGATATTGGTTGGCAAAGCCTGCGTTCTTACCAAAGACTTCCCTACCACGACTTGCGATCTTTGACTTTGGTGTGACTTCCTTTAAGTATAATTCTTCCATAACTCTCTTTATCCAAACGTCAACTGGGAAGGACTCCTTCCTGTCAAAGGCAAAGAGGAGGATGCAGTCGGCAACCTTTGGTCCAACTCCAGGAAGAGTTTGAAGTTCCTTTCTGGCATCTTCTAGGTCCATTTCAGAAATCTTTTCTATGTCGACTTCCCCCGATGCAATTAACTTTGAGGCTTCAACTATCCTCTTGTCACGAAAGCCAACCCTTGCAAACTCACGAAGGTCCTCTGGCTTGGCAAGGGCAAGCTGTTGAGCACTTGGGAAGGCATAATATTTTCTATTCTCATCTTCTCCAAGATAGTCACCATACATTTCTGAAATTTTTTCAATTGCCTTTTGGATCCTAGGTATTTGATTGTTGGCAGAAATTATAAAGGAAATAATTGTCTCGAACTTGTCTTGGTTTAAGATCCTTATCCCCTTACCATAATCTGTAGCATCTTTCATGACCTCGTCTTGGGCAAGCTCTTCCATTACAAGTTTGTAGTCACGAGAAAGGTCGAAGTAGTCATAAAAAATTTCTTCAAAGGACTTCTCATCCACTCCCTTTAAAATTATTTCATCTCCAACTTTTTTTGCATTGGCAACTATTCCATGAGTTACAAAGGTAAAGGATCCGTCCTCTTCTTCATACCACCTAAAGGCTTGACCACAAGTGAAAATATCTCTGGGATCAAATTCCTCTAGGTCACTAATCTTGCAAAGACCTTCATCAAAATTTATCTTCATTAAAAACAAAACTCCTATAAATAAAAAACCTATTATAAAATAATAGGTCAACTAATTTCTTTCATAAAATAAGATAGGGTTAGAAGCGAATCGTTAAGCCTTATGTTTTCAACTACAATGCCTTCTGGTCCCTTTAAGTCGTAGGGTGCGAAGTTCCAAATTCCTCTTACACCTGCGTCAATCGCTCTCTTTGCCACATCTTCACAAACTTCTCTAGGCACAGTTATAATGGCAACATCTACTCCTTCATCTCTTATGTATTTTTCCAAGTCTTCCATCTTACGGACCTTAATCCCACTTATGTCATCTATGTCATCCTTGATATCAAAAAGTGAAATCACATTAAAACCAGAATCTCTAAATCCATTGTATCTAGCAATGGCCTGTCCCAATCTACCAGCACCAATAACTATGCTCTTGTAAGACTTGTCTATTCCAAGAATTTTATCAATCTGGTCTTTAAGGGCCTTAGTGTTGTAACCATATCCCTGTTGGCCAAATCCCCCAAAATTATTTAAGTCCTGTCTAATTTGCGAAGCAGAAAAACCTGTGAGTCCACTAAGTTCCTTTGAAGAAACTCTCTCAACTCCATCTTCTATGAGTTCTTTTAAGTACCTATGATAAACTGGCATTCTCCTTATTACGGTTTCGGAAATACCCCTTGCATTCTTCGGCAAATTAACACCTCCTAATTGTTCATATTATAACAATCTTTGCAACTTTTGTAAATTAAAGGAAAATATCTTTTTATTTTGTTTTATGTTTTTATGAGTTAGTAATTTTTTATGGCTTTGTGTTTTACTATGACTTTGTATTTTTTTATAAGCTTGTAGTTTTTTATTAAGCCCTATTTTTCTATGAACTTATGATTTGTTACGAGCTAGTATTTAATTGCTAATCAATAAAAATTTACATAAAAAAATCGCCCTTAGGCGACTTTTAATCTTCAACTAAAACCCCTTGAACCACAAGCCTTGTGTCTCCTGGCGAACAAGTTTGTAGGGTTAGCATGTCCTTGATTTCCTCTGGCATGACCCCACTTACAAGATTTCTTTCCTTGATGTAAGCCAATAGATTTTTCCCTTCTTCCTCACTATAACATGGATTCCTAAACTTATCATAAGGGTCGGCATTATAAACTGCAAAGACCTTATATTTTTTGTAGCCATTGAGGGAATAAATTTCTATAAACCTGTCTTCTTTAAAGAAATCTTTATCCTCATACTTGTGAAGGTCCTTAAAATTACCGGCACGTTGATTGTTGTGACCGTAGATTACTGTGTTTTGGTCTGATAAATCTTCCTTGTTCCTATAGTCCATAAAGATTGCACCGAAGACATTGTACTCGTCCTTGTAATTGTGGTTTAGGTAGTAGTCGTTGTCACTTCCCTTGACTATGGGATAGTCTATGTCTGTTCCGCCAACCCTTATCCAACCAACAACAGAAGGGTAGTCTTTTCTCAGGCCCTCAATTTTTTCTATGGCTTCTTGGTCCCTTTTCTTTTTCTCATCAAGTCCTGAATCAGAAGTTTTAACATCTTCTCTCTCAAATTTTTCTTGGACTTCTCTTGTGGCAGACTTAAAGTTCTTGTCTTCCTTGTTGTAATTGTAAATCCTGTAAAGGCTTGTGAGCAAGATTATCACAAGAAGAATTTCTATTATATTTAATATTTTTTTCTTCATTATCTTCCCTTCGATTTTCTTTTAACTTTTAAATATAGACTCCTAGAGCTAAGATTATTGAAGCTAGAACCATTAAAATTTTTCCTAATAGTATCAAAAAATTTTCCCATGACTTGTCTTCCTTATATATTTTATAATTTTCGGGGACTTGTCTTGCCCAAAAGATGGCAAAAATTATAAAAGCCAGGCATTTTAATAAATCCATATCAACCCTCCCTTATGTCAAAAAAGTTTTCTGCAATCATGCACCTAATGGATCCACCCCCAAATTTTGATATTGTGTCGACATCAATTGGTAGGATTTCATCGTACTTTTCAATTTTTTCTATATTTTCTTTTCTAAGGTGGTCACAGGCTGACTGACCTATAACAAGAATGTTTTTGTCATCTCCCTTTAGTTCAATAGAGTTTCCTGCAAAGTTATCAAACTCTTCTTGGTTAAGAGAAATTATTTCCTTACCTGACTCTCTTAAGGACTTTAGAACTTCCTCTTTGTTTTCTACTATTAAGTCATCTGCAATTATTGCAAACTTTTCTCCCACCATCATCATGACATTGGTGTGGTAGATGTAAGTTTCCTTGTCCTTGGACCTAAAGTAAACTGGCTTTAAATCAAAGGCCTTGCAGAATTTTAAAAACTCGCCCTTGTCACAACGTTTTGAAAGACTTCCGTAGCAGATCTTGTTCCACCTGTCTATTACAACAGCTCCAGTTCCTTCAAGGACTCTTCCTTCATTATTTCTGAAGTCAACTATTTCTGCCTTGTTGTAGTCAAGAATCTTCTTAAGTTGTGGGAGGATTTTATCGTACTCTTCATTCCTATTGTCTGTGTACATTTCCGAAATAAAAATTTTGCCAGGGAAGGTCACAAAGACATTGTTGGGGAAAATTGAATCTGGTGTCTTATCGTCAAAGTCTTCGATGACATCAACATGAATATTTTTTTCTCGCAAAGCTTCCACTGCTTGGTCAAATTCTTTTAAAGCCCTCTCTTGAATTTCTTCTTCAGAAGTTTTCTCTGGGCTAACTTGGTAAACATTGTCTACTGCTGTCTCTGTATTAAAATTAAAGGCGTAGGGCCTAACTAAAATTACCTTATTTGTTATCATAGATTTCTCCTTTACATCAATTAAGTCAATTATAACAAATTTCCAATAAAAAACCCTCCACCAAGGAGGGATAAATTTTTCATTTATAAAATTTTACTCACAAGTAATAGTTAATTACATTCTCAAGAAGTAGGAGGTTAGTAATGCTTCCTATTCCACCAGGCACTGGAGATAAGGCTCCAATCTTTCCCATGACAGCTTCTTCATCAAGGTCGCCACGATACTTGCCTTCCTTGTTCTTCGAAGTTCCTATGTCAATAACAACTGCATCTTCCTTGAAATAAGTTTCGTCAAGAGTCTCTGCCCTTCCCATAGCAGTGAAGATTATATCAGCAGACTTAGTGTGCTTCCTAAGGTCCCTTGTCCCCACGTGACAAACTGTTACAGTTGCAAGTTCACTTAACAAAATCATGGCAAGGGGTTTGCCAACAACATTAGAGTGGTTAATGACTACCACGTCCTTGCCCTTTAGTTCATAGCCATAAAAACCTAAGAGCTCATGGGCTGCCTTTGATGCAAGAGGGATAAAGCCATCAAGGTGTCCGCTATAAACCTTGGCCCTGTTAAGGGGGTTCATACAGTCAATATCCTTTTCTGGATCAATAGCAAGAGAAATTACATCTTCGTCAATAGACTCTGGGAGAGGTCTAAAGACAAGTATGCCTCCAACTTTTTTATCTTGGTTTAAGTCCTTTAAGCAGTCTAAAATTTCTTCCTGACTTACATCTTCTTTGAATTCATTTACGTCTACACTAACTCCAAGTTTTTCTGCAGACTTTTTTATCCCCTTCAAGTAGGCAAGAGATCCATAGTCCTCGCCCACTCTTATAATAGAAATTATTGGTTTGTCCTTTAACTTTTCAACTTTTCCAACTAGGTCCCTAGTCTTTTTATCAACATAGTCCTTGGCATATAAAATCTTTGTCATATTACCTCCTCTTGTAAGAGCTTCTGTTTTTTATTTTCTTTTTTTATTTTAAAAATTTATTACTCATCAAATTTTTACTTAGTAGACAATCATTCCGCCGTTGGGAGAAATTATTTGTCCCGTCATGTAGGAGTTCTTGTCAGAAACCATAAAGGCCACAAGTTCTGCAATCTCTTCTGTGGTTGCAAGTCTCCCCATGGGTATGTCTTCTGACAAAATGCAGAGGTTGTCTGTTCCTATCTCTCTTGTCATTGGTGTGTCAACTGCACCTGGGGCAACTGCATTAACACTTATGCCTGAGTAGCCAAGTTCTTGCGCAAGGGCCTTTGTAAGTGCATTAATGGCACCTTTTGTTGCTGAGTAGTGACTCTCCATGGATCCACCAACTATTCCCCAAATGGATGTCATGTTCAAAATTTTTCCTGAGTGCTTCTTTAGCATGTAGGGAAGGGCTGCGTGAATTGCATTGTAAACTCCCTTTACATTGACATCGAAGATCTCGTCCCAAGTCTCTTCGTCAATATCTTGGAAGAGGGCGTAAGAAGATATGCCAGCGTTGTTGATTAGGATGTCAACTCCCTTAAATCTTCTTTCAACTTCTTTAAACATGTCTTCAACTTCAGAAAATTTTCTCACATCCGCTCTTAGGGCAAGGGCGTCTTTACCCATGTCTCTAATTTCTTTTTCCAGTTCTTTAGCTTCTTTTTCTGACTTGTTGTAGTTAATAATTACTCTGTAGTCTTCTCTTGCAAGTCTTCTTGCAATATCTCTTCCAATTCCTCGTGAGGCACCAGTAATAAGTACAGTCTTCATCTTGTGTCTTCCACCAACCTTTACTTCATTATACCAAATTTATAAAAATAATTTTGCAAAAGAAAAAAGCCATGTCAATGACATAGCTTTTTCCGGTAAATATGCTTTTAAATTATAGGTTTATTCTACCGTCTTCGAAGTCTTCTTCTGGGATAGGTCTCTTTACAATGTGATTGTAATAGATTTTTTCAACTGCCATTGAAATAGCGTTGTCGCCTGTTACGTTACAAGCTGTACCAAAAGAGTCTTGAGTTAGGTAAAGTGAAATCAAAATTGTAGCAAGTGTTCCTGATGATTCGATTCCAACAACTGGTAGGAATGGAAGGGCACTCATTACTGCTCCACCTGGTGCACCTGGTGCTGCAACCATGGCAACTCCAAGAACTGCGATAAACTTAAGTAGTAGTGGGAAAGAGTGTGGCATATCAAACATTGTAAGTAATGTGAATACGCAAGCTGTAAGAGTAATCATTGATCCTGCTAAGTGAACTGTTGCACAAAGTGGGATACAGAATTCTCTAATTTGAGCTGTAACACCCATTTTTCTGTTACAAGCAACGTTAACTGGAATAGTTGCTGCAGATGATTGTGTACCTGCTGCTGTTAGGTAAGCTGGGATTGCTTCCTTTAAGCATTTGAAAGGATTTCTTCCTGTGTATGCTCCTGCAACTGAAAATTGTACTATTAGGTAAAGTAGGTGTAGTGCAATGATGCAGATGAAGATCTTCCAGAATATTCCAAGAATTGCAAATACTGAACCTGAATATGATAGGTTACAGAAGTTACCAAAGATAAAGAATGGAAGTAGTGGAATTACAAATTTTGATAGTACTAGATTTATGATTTCGTTAAATTCATTAATAGCTTTGTAAAATACTTCTCCAGATCCTTTAGCTCTTAGGGCAGAAACTGTAAGTCCAATCATAAATGCAAGAACAAGAGCTGCTGTTACATCAATGAAAGGTCCAAGAGGAATTTCAAATAATGGTGCAACTTCATTTGCTGTTGCTTTTTGAATTTCTTCTGCAAGCTCTGGTTTAATAAAGCTTGGGAATATGTTTCTTGCCATTGTATAAGATAATGAGCCTGCAATTAGTGTAGATCCATAAGCTAATGCAACTGTTGCTCCTAAAAGTTTTCCAGCACCTTCTGATAGGTCTGCAATACCCTTAGATACAAAGGCAATAATCATTAGTGGAATTATAAAGTTCAAAAACTTTCCAAATAATCCTGAGATTGTAATTGCTACTTGAGTTACTACTTCTGGTAAAAATTGTCCAACAAGAATACCAAGTGCAATTGCAATAATAAGTCTAGGAATTAGACCTATTTTTTTCTTTTCCTTCATTTTCTTTAATCCTCCTTAATATTTAAAAACTTAGCCCTAATTTCTTGGCCAGTTTTTGTGCCTGCAAGTCCTCCAAGACCAGTCTCCCTAATAGATTCATGTAGCAAGTGACCAACTTCTCCCATAGCTTGACAAACTTCGTCAAAAGGAACAATTGATTTAATACCTGCAAGGGCCATATCAGCTGAGATGAAAGAATTCATAACTCCTGATGCGTTCCTAAAGGTACATGGATACTCTACTAGTCCTGCTATTGGGTCGCAGGCTAGCCCCATTACATTAATAAGTGTAATGCTGGCTGCGTGTAGTGCTTCTTCTGGACTTCCGCCAAGCATTTCAACTAATGCAGAAGCTGCCATTGCGCTGGCAGATCCACATTCTGCTTGGCATCCACCTTCAGCACCAGCGAACGTTGCATATTTACCAATAATTTGCCCTATTCCTATTGATGTCAATAGTCCATTTATCAAAACCTCGTCATCTAAGCCATATTTTTCCTTAGCTGCCATTAAGGCTGCTGGCATAATACCAGAACTTCCAGCAGTAGGCGCTGCCGCAATAGTTCCCATATTTGCATTGGTCTCAGATGTGGAAAAGGCCATAGCCATTGCCCTAACTAGAAACTTGCTAGTTAAAGGGTCTTTATCTTTTTGATAGTCGTTCATCATTTTTGCAAAGCCGTCTATCATTTTATATTCAGTTTCAAAGGATTTTTCTAGTGTTTCTTGGGAAGATCCCTTCATAACCTCCAGGATTTCCCTTATCTTATTCTTCATCTCTTCCTCAGTCATCTTAAGGGCCTTTGTTTCTCCCTGAAGGACCAAGTCATAGATGTGAATATTATCCTTATCACAAGCTTCAATAACTTCTTTAGCTGTATTTAACATTTAAACCTCCACATATTTTGATGTAATATATCTGGAATTATTTAACAATTTATTTAGCACACTCTCACTTGCGCCTTCATCAAGTTCAACTGTAAGAGTTACTATATTTGTAAGCTCGTCCTTACTTGTATTTATAGATTCAATATTGTAGGACTCCTTAGCAAGTATAGTCGATACATCTGCTATAACACCCTTTTGTTCAGGGTATTGGAATAAGAGTGTAGGGAACTTGCCGTCGTAATCAACTTGGATTCCATTGATGTCAACAATTTTCATATTTCCCCCACCAATTGAGGATCCAATTACATATTCGCTGTCTCTGTCTTTGTAATTAAATTTAATCTTTACTGTGTTTGGATGATAGTTTTCTCCAAGATTCATTGGTATGAAGGAGTATTTTATTCCTCTCTCATCTGCAATTTCATAAGCATTTCTTATAGAACTGTCGTAGGTTTTAAAACCCATAATACCTCCTAGAAGTGCCCTATCTGTTCCATGGCCCTTGTAGGTAAAAGCAAAGGAACCGTGAAGATAAAACTCAACGCTTTCATAATCATCTGGACAAATTTTGGCTGCTAATCTAGCGATTTTGCAAGCGCCTGCAGTATGAGATGATGATGGACCAACCATTATTGGTCCAAGAATTTCAAACGGACTATACTCTTTCATTGGACTCCTCCTTATTTCTTAGACCTTATTTTAGCATAATAAACTTAATTTGTGAAATGAAATTACACTTGAAGACTGGATAATTAACTTATTTCTCTTTATTTGTTCTTTAAAAAATTTAAGCATCCACTTCAATCTATTAACGCAATATAATACTTTGCGGTAAAGTCAAATATTCCTTGCAAGTATATCATAGATAATATAGTATTAAATTATGAGGATATTATTTTCATTAAAGGAGGAATTTATGAAAGAACAAAACAAAAAAGTCAAAGATCAAAATGACGTTGGCGGCTTTCTGAAGGCTGTAGAAAGAATTGGTAACGGATTACCACATCCTGCCATGATTTTTGCTATACTTAGTGCAATCGTAATCATTATATCTTACTTCGCTGCAAAAGCAGGACTAAGTGTAACATACTTTGATGCCAAGGCCGGAGAAGAAGTTACTAAGGAAGCAGTTTCTCTACTTAACTGGGAGGGTCTAGCTTACATCTTTAACTCTGCAACAGAAAACTTCACAAGTTTTGCTCCATTGGGAACAGTACTTGTAGCTATGCTTGGTGTTGGTGTTGCTGAAAACAGTGGACTTTTTAATGCAACTTTAAAAAGACTTCTATCTAATGTAAACCCTACACTTCTATCAGCTACAGTTGTTTTCGCTGGTGTAATGTCAAATATTGCATCTGATGCTGGTTATCTTGTAGTAGTACCACTCGGAGCACTTATATTTGCAAATGCAGGTCGTCATCCACTTGCTGGTATAGCAGCTGCCTTTGCAGGAGTTAGTGGTGGTTTCTCTGCAAACTTACTACTTGGTACAACTGACCCATTACTTACAAATATCACAAACGAAGCTTTAAAAGCTGGTGGTATTGACATGACTCTTGCCGCTACTTGTAACTGGTACTTCCTATTTGTATCAACTTTCTTAATCACAATAATTGGTACTTTTGTAACTAATAGAATAGTTGAAAAGAACTTAGGAGAATATCACGGATCTTACAAGGCTGACGAAAGTCCACTTACAGATGTGGAAAAGAAGGGTCTTAGAAATGCTCTTATAGCTGTAATAATCTTTGTTGTAGTTATGGCATTCTTAATGTTCCCATCAAATGCTCCATTTAGAGCCCTAGAAGATGGAAAAGATATTAAGACTCTTAAATTTTTCTTAGGTCACGGACTTATCCCTGCAATGCTACTATTATTTATGATCCCTGGTATTGCTTATGGTAAAACTGTTGGAACTATTAAAAATTCACACGACCTTGTTGACGCAATGACAAAGGCAATGAAGGGCATGGGCGGATACCTTGTTCTTGCATTCTTTGCAGCGCAATTTGTAAAATACTTCAACCAAACAAACCTTGGTCTTATCCTTGCAAAAAACGGGGCAGACTTCTTAGAATCAATTGGACTAAAGGGACTACCACTTCTAATAATGTTCATCTTGCTATCAGCCTTCCTTAACCTATTCATGGGATCAGCTTCAGCAAAATGGGCAATCATGGCTCCAATCTTTGTACCAATGATGTACAACCTTGGACTTTCACCTGCACTTACACAAGTTGCATATAGAATTGGTGACTCTTCAACAAACATCATCACACCACTTATGTCTTACTTCGCAATGATTGTTGTATTCATGCAAAAGTATGACGAAGATTCTGGACTTGGAACTCTTACATCAATGATGCTTCCATACTCTATGTTCTTTCTAGTTGGATGGACAGTCCTAATGATAGTTTGGTATCTAATTGGAATCCCTGTTGGACCTGAAGCACCACTTCACGTACAAGATATGGTTTCATTCTTATTTATCTAAAAAAAATATTCTCAAATAATAAACCCGGTGGATCTTCCATCGGGTATTTTTTATGCTATCATCTTATTAGATTGTAAAAAAGGCTCCTTCTTAGGAGCCTAATTGCTAAAATATTTTTTTAGCCCACACCAAAATCTGTTATTTCAAATAAAATATCAACTCTTGGATCATCTTCAAGATACCTATATTTTTCTACAAACCACTTCACAAGTTCATCGTCTCTTTTGATGTCTGTTGAGTTATTCATAAAAATATTTACTGTCGCATGAGAAAAGTTTTTTATAATTTCCATGTCGTGGTCAATCATTTCTCTCGTCTGACCCTTTATGCCCACCATGACACAGGGGGAGTCAAAATATTTTTTAACTTCCCTATAGTCTTTAAAGTCTGCGCCCTTTCTAAGTACTCTTTCTCTAAAGTCATTGTCAAAAGTTTCTATCCCTGTCTTAAAAGTTATGGGAACTTTAAAAAAATCTCTTATCTCATCTAATCTATTTCTATAAATCCAGTGAGCTTCAAAAAATAATCTCTTTATATTTTTTTCTTCAACAACTTTTTTTATTGCCTCAAGACTTTTATCTGTCAAATCAAAAACTGATGCAGAGTCAATGACTTCTAGGACTCCAAACTCTCCTGTTACATTTTTTAAAACTTCAAGATTTATCTCATCTATCTTTTTATTGTCTATCTCATTGTCATCTATATAATCACAAAAAGTACACTTGCCCCACTTACATGGCCTTGCCTTTAAGAGGACAATTTCTCTTTTTGTCTTGTTAGTTATTTTTGAATACCTATTTATAAAATCATCTCCTTAAGAAGTTCATCTCTCATGACATTTTAACACATATTTTTAATAAAAAATCTTCAAAGATATAAATGTTGACAGGTCAACAAGTATTAATTATACTTAAGCTTGCATTAAATTAGTGAGGTGCTTATGCTAGATAAATTCAACTACTTTTCCAGTGAGGTCTTTAATATTGTAAAAAACTGGCAGAAGTTAGCAGGACAAGTCATGAAGGACTTTGGCTTAAACGCAAGTCAGCTCATCTATATGCTGGCCCTCTACGACCACGACAAACTTAACTCCCAGGAGCTTGTGAAGATAAGCGGTAAGGACAAGTCTGACGTGTCGAGAAACCTAAACCAAATGATAAGGTCTGGCATCGTAGAAAAGAAGTCTAACAAGAAGAACAACTACGGCGGCAGCTTTTATCTCACAGAAAAGGGAAGGCTTATAGGTTCCAAGATAAGTGAAAAGACCATGGAATACATTGAGCTTGCAAACAAAAATATTTCAAGGGACAAGAAGGAAATCTTTTACGAGGTCCTAGGTGCCCTTTCAGAAAATATTGAGAACTTGACAGAAGAAAAACTTTAATTTGATGGAATTCAAATTTATAGAATAGATTTATAATTGAGAGGAAATATATGGCAGTAAAAATAATTGTGGGATCAACTTGTGATGTGGAAGAAAATATTAAAAAGGACTTAATTGTCGTTCCCCTCCACGTTACCTTTGGAGATGAAGACTTCCTAGATTCAGTTGATATTACAAAAGACGAATTTTATGAAAGACTTGAGAAAAAGGAAGAGTTTCCTATGACAAGTCAACCAACACCTGTGGCCTTTATGGATGTCTACAAGGAAGTAATAGATAAGGGAGACGAGGCAGTTGTTATTGTCCTATCTTCAAAGTTATCCGGAACTTATCAAAGTGCCAAGCTTGCAAGCGAAGGCCTTGAAGAGAAAATCTTTATAGTAGATAGTCTTAATGTTTCTAACGCTGAAGGCGCTCTAGTTGAATATGCACTAAGACTTGTAAAAGAAGGCAAGTCTGCAAGGGAAATAAAGGATATACTAGATGAAGCAAAGAAAAAACTTAGACTAGTTGTTTTAGTTGACACCCTAGAATACCTTGAAAGAGGTGGAAGAATTTCAAAGACTTCAGCCATTCTTGGCAACCTCTTCTCTGTAAAGGTCCTACTTGCCATGAAGGATGGAGCAATTACATCTGTTGGCAAGGCCAAGGGAATAAAAAATGCCAATAATCTTTTCATTAGTGAGATAGAAAAGACTGGGTCCATTGACTTTGACATGCCAATCAAACTTGGCTACACAGGTCGTGACGGCAGCAAAATTGAAAAATACCTAAGAGAGACAAAGAGCCTTTGGGAAGATAAAATTTCTTCACCAGAGTTTATACAAATTGGTAGTGTTGTTGGGACTCATACAGGTCCTGGCGCCCTTTTCTTGTCCTACTTCAGCAAATAATTTTAACTTATAAAGTTCCTAATCTTTAGGAACTTTTTTATTTTTCATAAACTTTATTTAATCAACTTAAACTTCAACTTAAAAAACAGAAAACATATTGAATTTTTTTATGTAGGTCATATCTTCACGATTTAGAATAAGTTTCTTCTGCAATTCTTTATTTTCATCTAAAATCTTTGTTGAAAAAAGCATCTTTATAGCCGCTGGCATTATTGGTCTAATTGAAATTCCATTCCAAAGTCCCCATCTTATTTCAGAGTCAACAAAGGGCGACAAAATTGAAATATTTGGCTTCTCAAGGTCCGTATACTTATTGACCAAATTTATTCTTGTTATGCTGTCAAAATGTTCAATATTTCCATAGTAGGTGTTTTCGCAAATATAAGGAAAGTCATAATCTGAAATATTCATGTACATACAGACCCTGTTGTCTTCAGCTTCTTCTCTTCTTATCTCAATAAGGGACTTAATAATTTTTGAATTCCTCCCATCATAATAATAGGAATATATTTTTGAACCATCCTTAAAGAATTTAGGGACCCTGTCTAGGTCCATATTTTTCCCCCTATATTCAGCTATGCTTTGAGGTATTAAATTAGCTATTTCTATTTCAAATACATCACTAATCTCCTTTAGGGTAATTAGGTCAATATTGATTTCCCCATTTTCATATTTTGACACCGCTGACTTGCTTTTATGTATCTTTCTTGCTAAGTCATCTAAGGTCATCTTTTTTAACTTCCTTATTTTCTTTATTTTATTGCCAACTTCTTTTAAATATTGATCCATTCTAATTCACCAAATTTCCTATAAATATTCTTTTAATACTTTTATTATCCAAATAATTTATTTTTTTAGAATTTTATCATAATAAGTTGATCTTTTCTACTTAGAAGAAACTTTTTACAGTAAAGTTTCTTTAGAGTAAATTTCTGAAATAAAAAAATTTTTTCTTCCTTGATATACTTATCTTGAGAGGTGAAAAATGAAAAAGTTAAATTTAGAAATTAAGCATGATAGACGTGGAAGTAACAGCGTAAAATGGGATCACAAGGACTTTATTGATTCTAGGGCTAGCGATAAAGCCCTTCCCCTTTGGTTATCTGATATGGAATTTAAGGTAGCTGATGAAATTATAGATGCTCTATCAAAAAGAGTAGATCATGGATTCTTTGGTCAGTCAATGCCAGGTCAAAAATATTTTTCATCTATTGAAGCCTGGTACCATGATAGATTTTCTTGGAATATAGAAAAAGATTCAATATTTTATTCCCCTGGCGTCTTGCCAGCCATTGGATTTGCAATAAATTCTTTTACAAAAGAAGGTGATGGAATAATTATTCAACCGCCAGTTTTCTATCCCTTTGCACAATTGATAGAAGAAAACGGAAGAAAAGTTGTCAATAATAATTTAATAAATGATGATGGTTACTACTATATTGACTTCGATGATCTTGAAGAAAAAGCTAAAGATCCAAATAGCACAATGCTTCTTCTTTGCTCTCCACACAATCCAGTTGGGCGTGTATGGAAAAAAGAAGAGCTTTTAAAAATTATTGAGATTTGCAAAAAATATGACTTAACTATTTTCTCCGATGAAATTCACTGTGACTTAACAAGAAAAAATGTAAGACACTATCCCCTTATGAGTCTCGGTGCCTATGATAAAATTGCTGCAGCTGTAGCACCCAGTAAAACCTTTAATGTTGGCGGTCTTCCAATTGCACAAATTATAATCGACCATGTGGATTTAAAAGACAGGTGGAACAAGGAAACTTATGGTAAGCACTTCATTAGATTTGCCCCACCACTTGATATGGTTTTATGTGAGACAGCTTACTCTCACTGCGCTTATTGGGTTGATGAAGTAATGGATTATGTTGAGGACAATTTTGATTTTATTGTCAGCTTCTTAGAGGAAAAACTTCCACAAACAAAATACAAGAAACCCGAAGGAACTTTTTTGGCCTGGATAAATTTTGGGGCCTACGTAAATCACAAAGATCTTATGGACATCTTAATTACAAAGTACGACTTATTAATTGAAGATGGAATTGTCTTTGGCCAACCTGGAGATGGTTACTTTAGACTTAGTATCGCCTGCCAAAGGGACATCCTAGAAGAAGGTTTAAATAAAATTGTTCAAGCTATAAATGAATTACAAGAACAATAATAAATTAAATTTCATTTTTAAATTTGCTACAAACAAATTATTAATTTTTAAAATTAAGTTCCTATTCTTTAGGAACTTTTTTATTTTTCATGGGTGCACTCGTGAAAGTTAGAATTCTTTATCTAATTATAATTCTATGGTAAAATAAGGTGGATAGGAGTTGATTTATTGGAAAAAGAAACTGACTATAAGGGACTCATTAGACTCTTCACAAGGTCTATTTTCATTTCAATGGTTGGAATGATTTTTCCCTTTCTATATATTTTGTTTCCTTCTATGTATGTAGCTGAATCTGTGAAGGAAGGAATTATAAAAGTCATGGCAACACTTCTTGCCGTTGTACTTTTAATTGCTGGTTTTATGGGACCAGTCCAAGCCATAGTTGTCTTTACAATTTTTGGTCCCTTCATATTAATTTTTCACTACATGATTACAACAAAAAGGTCTGTCTCCATGACTATCTTGGCGACATCTTTAATATTTTTTACATCAATAATGGTTTTATTCTTTGCCTTTGGGATCAACAGTGAAGTCCTAAATTCAAAGGATACTATAAATTCCATTACAGAATTTTACAAAAACCTAGCAGGCGAAGATATTTTATCTTCAGGGACTATGGCGATTTTCACAGAAAATGTAGAACTCTACTACAAGAAATTCTTGCAAATTCTTCCATCTGTCCTAATTATCACATCTATTGTGACTTCCTATGTTACTTATACATGGGCTGGAAGAAGTCTTCTTGCAAGGGGGATTTTTATTATTCAACCATCCTCTCTTGAATTCTTGAAGTTCCCAAGGGAAATTATAGCCTTGTCACTTGTGAGTCTCGCCATCTTTTCACTAACTGGCGACTACTTTGGACCCACAGGTCAAGTCTTTATGATTAACCTAATGAACTTAGTCTTCTTTATGCTCTATGCTTCTGGCCTTGCTCTCGCCAAGTTTTACATGACAAGATTTGGAGTTAAGAGATTTTTACAATTTCTCTTAATAGGGCTTAGCTTTACTATATCAAGCCTACAGATTTTTTTAATAATCCTTGGTGGACTTGATCAAATTGTTAACTTTAGAAAAATTAAATAAGTGAGAATGCTATGAAAAATAATTATAAACTTAAAGATTTTCTTCCATTTTTTATTTTTGGAATAATTCTTGTTGTGGCCTTAATCTTCACAAGACCAGTTCTTGGTCTTTTGGGAATCCTAGGCCTCGCCTATGTAGCCTTCTTGGCCTATAACAAGATAAATAGAAAAAATGAAGAAAATTTAAAAACGCTTGAAAACTTAAATGAAAGATTTGATTCTCTTACTAAGCAGGCAATCTTCGACATGCCCTTTCCCCTAGTTGTTACAGATGAAAAGGCAAAAATTCTCTGGTACAATACTCCCTTCATCAATCTTTTTAATGAAAGTAATGTCTTGGAGGGCGACCTAGAAAACCTGATTGGAGATATTGATATTGCAAATATTTTAAACTCTGAGGGTCAAAGAACTATACCTGTTGAAGTAAATAAAAGATTTTTTAACATCTATACCAACATTGTTGAAAACAGGTCTGAAAAGGGAGATGGCAAGTCTGTCCTATTTTATCTAGTGGACAACACTGCCTACCAAAACTTAAAGGACAAGTACACAGATGAATTTGCCATAGTGGCAAAGGTTGAAGTGGATAACTTTGATGAGGCAATATCTTCTGCCCCATCAGAAATTAGACCCCTTCTAATTGCAGAAATTGACTCAACAATTTCCCAATACTTTGAAGAGTACGATGCCCTAGTAAGAAAATCTGACGAGGACTTATACCTTGTCGTTATGAACTTTAAGTCCCTAAGGGCAATTAAGGAAAAGAGATTTGACATCTTAGATGACCTAAGAGACCTCAACAAGGGGAACTCAATTCCAATTACACTTTCCATTGGTGTTTCTTCCTTTGGACTTAACTTCAAGGATGCCTATATTGAATCTGACTCTTCTCTTGACTTGGCACTAGGTCGTGGTGGCGATCAAGCTGTAGTAAAAGTTGACGACAACTACGAGTTCTTTGGTGGAAAATCAAAGGCCATGGAAAAGAGAAATAAGGTTAAGGCAAGGGTAATTGGTGAAGCCCTAAAACAATTAATTGACAGGTCTGAAAATGTCTACATCATGGGCCACAAAAACCCTGACATGGATGCCATTGGGGCAGCTATTGGATGTCTTCGTGCAACCTTAAATAGAAATAAGGAAGGCTTTATTGTCCTAGAAAAATCCAACCCATCAATTGACAATTTAATTGATAGGATGAAGGAAGAAGAAGCAGAAACTTACGAAAAACTTATTTCTAGGGAAACTGCACTAAGTAATATTAAGCACTCTTCCCTTTTAATTTTAGTGGACAACCACAAGCCATCCTTTACAGAGTGTCCAGACCTCTTAGAAAAAACCAACCAAATTGTGGTTATTGACCACCACAGGAGGGGCAAGGAATTTGTTGACAATCCAGTCCTCCAATATGTGGAACCCTATGCATCTTCAACTTGTGAACTTATAACTGAGATGCTAACTTATATGTCTAACGACTTAAACCTAACTCACTTTGAGGCTGATGCCCTAATGAGTGGTATAGTTGTTGACACTAAGAACTTCTCCTTCCAAACTGGTGTAAGAACCTTTGAAGCAGCTTCCATCTTAAAGAGAGCTGGTGCAAATATGTTAAAGGTAAAGGCCCTCTTCCAAGACGACTTGGATACAATGGTTTATAGGGCAGAAGTAATTCACAACACTAAGATGATCCACGACAACATTGCCGTTTCAAGATTTGACAAGGAATCCAACAACTCGGTACTCGTTGCAGCACAAGCTGCTGATGCCCTACTTGATATCAATGGTATAGACGCATCCTTTGTTCTAACAATAAATGATGGCAAGGTCCATATATCAGGCAGGTCTCGTGGAGAAGTTGTATCAGTCCAACTTATACTAGAAAAAATTGGTGGAGGCGGCCACTTGAATATGGCTGGAGCCCAACTTGACACAACAGACTTAGACGAAGCTGAAAAGATTTTAATAAATGCAATTGACGAATATTTAATTGATAATAAAAGCGAGGAATAATATGAAAGTAATTTTAATTAAGGACGACAAAACTCTAGGCAAAAAAGGCGAAATAGTTAACGCAAAGACTGGCTATGCTAGAAACTTCTTACTACCAAGAGGTATTGCCATTGAAGCTACTCCAGAAAACATGGAAACATGGAAGAAGAATAAGCTTGAAGAAGAAAAATTAGAAAAAGAAAACCGTGCTAAGGCTAATGAAATCAAGAAGAAAATTAGTGAAATCACTTTAACTATTAAGGCAAAGGCTGGAGAAGGTGGAAGACTTTTTGGTGCCATCACTTCTGCTGACATTGCAAAAAAATTAAAACAAGACCACAAGATTGATGTTGATAAGAAGAAAATCGAACTTGGAGAAAACATCAAGGAAGCTGGCATGAAAAACATTGACATCAAGCTTTACCCAGACGTTGTTGCTACTTTAAAAGTAAATGTTAGACCGGAATCTTGATTGATATGGATGCAAAGGGAGAATTAAATTTTAATTCTGTTTCAAATTTAAAGATGCCTCCCCACAATTTGGAGGCAGAGGAGTCAGCCCTTGGTTCCATGATGCTCTCCAAGGAAGCCATCACAACATCCATTGAGCTATTAAATATCCAGGACTTCTACCAAGAAGCTCACAGAAAAATTTACACTGCCATCTTAAATATTTACAACAGAAATGAAGCTGCCGATGTAATTACAATTGCAGAGGAACTTAAAAAGACCGACGACCTTGAAGTTGTTGGTGGTATCACCTACCTTGCAGACCTATCTTCTAATGTAACTGCAGTTTCAAATATTAAATACTACTGCAAGATCATCAAGGAGAAGGGAATCCTTAGAGAGCTAATTGATTCATCGGACAAGGTAATTTCTGCTGCCTATTCTCCTGATGCCCAGGCAGACCTCATTATTGAACTTGCAGAAAAATCTGTCTTCGACATAACTCAGGACTCCACAAAGAACGGCCTTGTAAATATAAAAAATATTGCCCTGGACTCCTTCTCTGAAATGGAAAAAAAGGCCCAAAACCCCAATGCCCTTACGGGACTTACAACTGGTTTTGTGGACCTAGATAGAAAAATTTCTGGACTTCAAAAGTCTGATTTAATTTTGTTGGCAGCTAGACCTTCCATGGGTAAGACTGCCCTCATGGTAAACATTGCAACTAACGCTGCCCTAAGAGGTGGTGCATCAGTTGCAGTCTTTTCTCTTGAAATGAGTAAGAACCAACTTTTCCAAAGAATTATCTCTTCCACTTCCCACGTTGACCTCCAAAAGGTCATTAGTGGTAACTTAAATGAAGAAGAATGGACAAAGATAATTAACACCATGCCAATTGTGTCTAATTTAAAAATGGAAATTGACGACACAGCTGGAATCTCTCCACTTGAACTCAAGGCCAAGTGTCGAAGGATGAAGGTGGAAAAGGGACTTGATCTAATTGTAATTGACTACTTACAACTTATGCAGATGTCATCAAGGTCTGAGTCAAGGCAACAAGAAATTTCTGCCATATCGAGAAACCTCAAGGCCATTGCCAAGGAATTAGAAGTTCCTGTCATTGCCCTTTCACAACTTTCTCGTGCTCCAGAACTTAGGACTGACCACAGACCAATCCTATCTGACCTTCGTGAGTCTGGTGCCATAGAACAGGACGCCGACATTGTAATGTTCCTCTACAGAGATGAGTATTATACTAAGGAAGAATCAGAGAAACCAAATGTTGGTGAAGTTATTATCGCCAAGCACAGGAATGGTCCTACGGGAACTGTTGAGTTAATGTTTAAGAAGGAATTTACAAAATTCTTGAACTTGCAGAGAAACGATTGATAAGTAAATAAAATTTTTAAAGACTCTTGTGAAAGCAGAGTCTTTTATTTTTTTTACGACAAATGTTATAATATGCTTTGAAAAAATATTGGAGGTTAATATGATTTTAGATTTAATAAAAGTAATCTTCCTTGGTATCATCGAGGGGCTTACAGAATTTTTGCCTGTATCATCAACAGGCCACCTTATAATAGCTGACAGCTTTATAAAACTTGAGCCTAAGGCCTTTTCCAATGCCTTTAGCGTCATCATCCAACTTGGTGCTATCCTAGCAGTAGTTTATCTCTACTTCTACGACATCAATCCCATTGCCAGGGGCAAGTTAGTAGCAGTTCTTGGAGAAGAAAAGTACAATGAACTAAGCTTTAAGGAAAAATTTAAGTACAGAGACCTTGAGACAATGAGACTAATCGCAAAGATTATTGTTGGCTTCTTGCCAGCAGCCTTCTTTGGCTTCCTCTTAGACGACTTTATCGATGCCCATCTCTTTAATCCCATAACAGTTGCTATTGCACTTATCTTTTACGGGATAGTAATTATATTTATGGAAAAAAATAATAAGGATAAGGACTTTAAGTACGAAACTCTAGATGACATTGGACTTAAGACTGCCCTCTTCATTGGATTTTTCCAATGCCTTGCCATGGTGCCAGGCACATCTCGTTCAGCAGCGACAATTATTGGGGCAATGCTACTTGGCTGCTCGAGAACAAGCTCTGCTAAGTTTTCCTTTTATCTCGCAGTCCCAACAATGCTTGGTGCAACTGCCCTAAAGATTTTAAAAATTGGCTTTTCCTTTAGCCTATGGCAATGGTTCTTGATCTTACTTGGAGGTATAATCTCCTACATCGTTGCTCTTGTTGTAATTAAAAAATTCTTGGGCTACGTCCGTGAACACGACTTCATCCCCTTTGGATACTATAGAATTGTCCTTGGCTTAGTAGTCCTATGCCTTGGCTTTTTCAATGTAATTTGAGGTGACTATGAAAGATTTTAAGGTTGGAATAATTCAGCTGCCTGCTAAGGGCGACAAAAAAGAAAATTTAGAGACAATGGAAGAATATGTAGCTCTTGTAAAAAAAGAAGGAGCTGATGTGGTTTGTCTTCCTGAGATGTGGAACTGTCCCTACCAAAATTCTTATTTCACAAAATTTGCTGAAGAGAACTTTGGCGAAACTTATGAGAAGATGAGCCAGGTGGCAAAAGAAAATAAAGTCTACTTGATTGGCGGCTCAATACCAATTAAGTCTGGCGACAAAATCTACAACAGGTCCTATGTCTTTGACAAGGCTGGCAGAGAAATCTACAGGTATTCCAAAATCAACCTCTTCGACATTGAAGGCTACAAGGAGTCAGACACAATTTCTGGTGGCAAGTCCCTTGGAGTTTTTGAAACAGAGTACGGAACTTTTGGCCTTGCCATTTGTTTTGACTTGAGGTTCCCTGAACTATTCCAAACTTTTAGGGACTATGGAGCAGAAGTCATCTTCGTTCCATCAACCTTTATGAAGAAGACTGGGGAAGTTCACTTCCACCTTCTCAACAGGGCTCGTGCAGTTGACACCCAATGCTATCTGGTCTCTCCTGCCATAGCAAGAGATGATGACTTGTCAAAGAATGCCTACGCCCACTCACTTATAGTTGACCCAAGTGGCAAGATAGAAGTGGACCTTGGCGAAGATAAAAATTATGCAGTCTTAAAATTAGAAGCTAATAAGGTTAAGAGGGAAAGAGAAAAACTTCCCCTTGAAGTATCGAGAAAAAATAGAAAGTTATAAAAATTTATAAAATCATAACCACCGGCTAAGCCGGTGGTTTGTTTTGCCCCTATAAGGGGCTGTTACCGGCAGCATTCCATGCTTTGAACTTTCTTTCTCGTGCACCAATTTTCACAGCTGGTGCTAAAGCACCTTATTTTTTGCTTTTGTTCACTTGCTCACCCGTAAACGGGTCTACAAATTCCTTTATACTTATTTGATCTGCCATGTAATCTTCTTTTAATTGATTTTTTATATATTCTTGTATCTTTTTCGCATTCTTTCCTGCTGTATCTACGTAATATCCTCTGCACCAAAAGTGTCTATTCCCATATTTGTATTTTAAATTTGCATGCCTATCAAATATTATTAGACTACTTTTCCCTTTTAAATATCCCATTGTTTGGGATATGCTGTATTTCGGTGGAATTTCCAATAACATATGAATATGGTCTGGACAGCATTCCGCTTCTATTATATTTATTCCTTTTCTATCACATAAATCTCTTAATATTTTTCCTATATCTTGTTTTAATCTTCCATAAATAACTTGTCTCCTATATTTGGGAGCAAATACTACGTGATACTTACAATTCCAGGATGTATGTGATAAACTATTTTTATCCATTTTAGGATACCTCCCTTTTCTATTTATGCTACTGCCAGTAACATTAATAGTTTATCACGGGAGGTTTTTTGCTTTAAGCTAAAGCTTTATTTTTCTACCACCAGCATAGCTGGTGGTTTATTCATGCTAAAGCGTACAAAAAGAAACTCTTGCAGATATTTTTGCAAGAGTTTTTTTATACCTTGGAAGTCAACCAAGACTTCTAATTTTAAATTCCCTTAGTATATAGATAATAAGAGTAAACTGCTGGAATTATTGCACCAAGAAAAAGTGGGACTAAAAATACAATTTCACTTTTTAAAAATACTGAAAGTATAATACAAAGTCCAATTATTACAAAGCAAATTCCACCAAGCCTATGAGTCCTTCTCCAATTCTCGTCACTGTTAAGGGTCCATGGTAGCTTTATCCCCATAGTGTAGTTCCTCTTTATCTTTGGAAGGTAGTTTCCAATGGCGATAAATAAAAGACCAATAAAAATTGGAAGTATCGTTGACACCTTTACCTCTCTTCCAAATCCTGCCATAACTGTTATTATATAAATCAAAAGCATTATTGCGGGCATGGAAAGCTTACTTATTGTCATTACAAGGTTAAATTGTTTCTTATTTTTTGGGTCACTGTCTAGCATAAAGCAGAGGAAGGCATTCATAAGTACAAGAAAGCCTTGAATTACTACCATAGCATGAAACTTTGAGCTATAGTCATCGGCTTGACCTTGGAAATTCCAGTGAGTTGGGAGTTCTGCTGGCATCTTGTCATAAAACAAGAGATTAAAAATTACTACAATTAAAATTGATGCGATTATGGAAATTATTGAATCTTTTCTTAGTTTAAATTTATTTTTCATCTGGACCTCCTTTGAATTTCACAATCCATGTAAGTATTTCTTCGAAAACTGAAGTGTTGAGTTCGTAGTAAATAAAATTCTTTTCCTTTTCTTCATAAATTAGGTCTTGGTCTTTTAAAATTTTTAGATGGTGGGAGATTGTCGCCTTGGTTAGGTTAAACTTGTCAGCAATTTCTCCTGCATTCATCCTGCCCGACCTAAGCATATTTAAAATCTCTAGCCTAACAGGGTCTGACAAGGCCTTAAAGGTATCAGAAAACACTAGACCACTTCCCTTCCTTTAATTCTATTTTGATAATTATCTAAATGATTAATTTAATTATATAAAATTTCTCCTCTCTGTCAAGACTATTTTGAAATTTATCTAAATAGTTTTTGTTTTAATTATTCACGACTTTCTCTTTTCTGAGAATTTTATTTTTGCGAATCACTTACTTTCAATTTTTAAAACTCATTAGCTTCTAAAATTTTAGAATTTATAAATCAACAAATACCTTCTTACATAATAAAAAATATTCTCTTCCACAAAAAAATCAAAAAATTAACTTTAATTAACTTTTTAAACAAAAAATATAAATTTAACTTAAAATAATAAAAAGACTTTTCTCTTTCCTTACGATTAGATTAACTTATGGCACATTAATTTCTAAGAATGAAATAGTTTCCAGTATGTGGTATAATTAAGGCTGGAAGGTGAAATTATGATTCAAAGTTTAGTCAAGGCAGCTAATGTTTTAGACATCTTAAAAAGTGAAAATAGAGAGCTTACAATTGCAGAAATTTCTGAATTTTTAAATATACCCCCAAGCACTGCCCACAGAATTCTCTCCACCCTAATTGGGGTTGGATATGTGTCCAAGGACGAAAGGACCCATCTCTATGGTCTGGGACCTGCCCTAATTCCCCTTGGCATTAAGGCATCCTCAAAGCTTGATCCACAAGCTGTTGGCAAAGCAGTCCTTGAAAACTTGTCTGGCATGACTAATGAGGACTCTTATTTTGTCATAAAGTCTGGCGACAAGGGCCTCATGCTTTCCAAGTCTGAAGGCAAGCACTCCCTAAAGATTGTGGAAAATTTTGGAATAGAAATTGACCTCCACAAGGGAGCCATAAGAAAGACTATCTTGGCCTTTCAATCTGATGACTATATAAACTACTACTTAAAAAAGGACCTTTCCGACTACCTTGATGCACCTGTTGACAAGGAAGCTCTGAGGCATGATTTAATGCAAATAAGAAACAATAAACTTTCTGTATCTGATTCAGAATACATTGATTCAGTTATTGGAATTGGAGCCCCTGTCTTTAACTACAAGGACCAACTTGTGGGAGCTATTGGAGTTGTCATTCCAAAGGAAAGGATCAACGAGGCTTCTAAAAAAGAATATATTAAGGCAGTGAAAAATGCTGGTATTGAATTTTCAAAAAATTTGGGCTATTCAGAAACTTAAAGTTGCGTCAATGTGGCGCAACTTTTTTCTTTGTCTAAATTTTTTATATTCTTAAAATTCTCTCATTTTTTTATTTTATAATTTAAAGATTTTAAAATAAAATCAAATTTTGATGTTTTTTTGATTTTATTTTGTTATAATTTATTGAAATAAATAAAATTTAATGTTTTTTTGATTTTATTGGAGGATTTATGGATTATTTATACACTTTATACTACAAGAATAAAAATGAATATGAAAAAATTTATAAATCACGAATCGATTTTAGTGAAACTTTAAGAACTAATCTAAGTATAAAGCCTTACAGGGAAAATTTATCCTTTCAACTTTATTATGTCTTCAATAGAGAGACCTCAAATCTAATAGATTTAATAAATCAAAATAATAATACTTTAGAAAAATTAGATGATGAGCTGCCAATAATTGCTAAAAGTGCAAATTTGTTGGAAATTATTTCTAGTGAATTAAAAAGCACTAATGATCTTGAAGGCGTAAAGTCAGAAAAGAAGGAAATAATCGAAACTACAAGAAATATTTTAAATTCGAAAAATCCCAAACAAATAAGGCTCACTAGTATGATTAAATCCTATCTCTTGCTTTTAAATGAAAGTTCTTTGAAAGTCCCATCAGATTTAAAAGATATTCGGAAAATTTATGACGAGATAACTGAGGGAGAAATTGACGAAAAAGACCAACTTGATGGAAAATTTTTTAGGTTGGAGCCAGTCTATGTCCAAAAGAAAAATTCTGTAAATGGCGAAATTATACACACAGGTGTCATAGGCGAAAATAAAATAGAAAAGTCTTTGTCAAATATTCTAAATTTTTTGTTAAATACCGATTTAGACTTACTCATTAGGGTTGCCATTTTTCATTATTATTTTGGATACATTCACCCTTTTTATGATGGAAACGGCCGTGTAAATAGATTTATTTCAAGTATCTTTATTAGGAGCAAGTATTCTTATCTAACTTCTATGTCCCTTGCTCGTGGATGCTGGATTAACAAGACTTCTTACTACAAAAGTTTTGATATAACTAATTCAAAAATAAATAAGGGAGAGCTAAATTATTTTATAGATGAATTTTTAAAAACTTTAATAGCTGGTCAAGAAGATATTATTTTTAATTTGACTAATAAGATAGAAAATTTGAATCTTGCTAGAAAGTGTATTGAAAATAATAGCTCAACTTTAAATAGTAAGCTAAAAGAATCCATCCTATTTTTACTCTGTCAAAATTATTATTTTGACAACAATAAGGGCCTCACACGAGATGAAATATTTGAATATACTAATGATTTTAAAAATAAAAACAAAAAAATAAGAGAGTTGAAGGAACTTGAAAAAGATAGTTTTATAAAAGCTGTAAAGGAAAGACCTTTAATTTATACTTTGAATGATAATTTTATAGAAAACTTATAAATCTAAGACTTGCTGCTGCAGGTCTTTTTTTATCAATAGCCTCTGTCTTTTAAAGAAAGTTACAATTTGTTAAAATGTATCTGGGAGGTCATCATGCCAATACTTAGTTTAACAAATATAAAAAAATCCTATATTGATGAAGAAACTATTAGGGCTGGAAACCTAATAGTTGAGGATAAGGATAAAATTGGCCTTATTGGAATCAACGGAAGTGGCAAGTCCACTCTTTTTAATATAATCACAGAAAATCTCTCCTATGATGAAGGAGAAATTTTTAGAAAAAAAGATTTAAAGGTAGGTTACCTAGAGCAACAACTTAGCCTTCACACTGAGGGGTCCATTTACGACAACTGCCTTTCAATCTTTGCTGACCTAATAGAACTTGAAAAAAACTTGAGAAATCAAGAACACATAATTGCCGCCAACCCTGACAATCTCGACGAAGAGCTCATGAAGTACCAAAGGCTCCAAGATGAGTTTCACAAGAGGGATGGCTATTCTTATAATTCAAAGATAAGGGGAACCCTAATTGGTCTTGGCTTCACAGAAGAGGACTTTGACAAGGACATCTCCACCCTATCTGGTGGGCAAAAGTCTCGTGTGGCCCTAGCCATGCTCCTCCTCGAAGAGGCAGACCTGCTCTTACTTGACGAGCCTACCAACCACTTGGACATTGGGGCAATCTCTTGGCTTGAAAAATACTTAAAGGACATTGACAAGGCTGTCATCATAATCTCTCACGATAGATACTTCTTAAACAACATTGTCTCCAAGATTGTCCTCTTGGAAAATGGGGAAACCAAATCCTACAAGGGCAACTACGACACCTACATGAGACAGAGGAAGAAGGACTTTGAAGTCTTGAAGAGGCAATATGAGGACCAACAAAAGGAAATCAAGAGGCAGGAAGAGATTATAAAGAGGTATATGAATCTTGGACGTGACAGGTTCATCAAGCAGGGCAAGAGCCGTAAGAAGATGCTCGATAAGATGCAGAGGATTGAGATGCCGGCATCTAACAAGAAGACCAATCTCCACTTCACGCCAAAGAAAACTTCAGGCAAAGACGTCTTGGAGATCAAGGACCTTTCAAAGTCCTTTGGCGACCACTTAGTCTTCAAAGACCTCAATGCCTTTGTCTACAAAAACGACAAGATTGGGCTAATTGGTCCCAACGGTGTTGGCAAGTCCACCCTCTTTAAGATTATAGCCGGAGAAACTCCTCCAAGTTCTGGAGAAGTTAAACTTGGTTCTAATGTGGATGTTGCCTTTTTCTACCAAGAGCTTGACAACTTAAACCTAGACAATACTGTCATGGACGAAATTTGGGACGAGTTTCCAAAGCTTGAGCACTTCCAAATTCGAAAGTACCTGGCAGAATTTCTCTTTGTAGGTGACGACATCTTTAAGACAATCGACGAGCTATCTGGTGGAGAGCGTGGAAGGCTGTCACTTTTAAAGATCATGCTAAAGGGGGCAAACTTTCTTGTCCTTGACGAACCTACAAACCACTTGGACATCGACTCCAAGGAAATCCTTGAAGACGCTCTCTTAAAGTACGATGGAACTGTCCTATCCATATCCCACGACAGGTACTTTTTAAATAAGACTGTTGATAAAATTTTTGAAATGACTGAATCTGGTATCAACACCTTCCTTGGCAACTACGATTATTATCTTGAAAAGACCACAGAGGTGGAAGGTCTTGAGGATGACTACAAGTCAAGGACAGAAATTGAAAAGGAAAAGCGTGAAGAGAGAGAAGAACGCAAAAAAAATAAGGCCCTTCGCAAAGAAAAAGAAAAAATTGAAAAAGAAATTTCAACGATCGAAGAAAAGTTATCCACAATAGACTCTAAACTTGCAGACTCTAACACTTACAGCGATTATCAACTAGCAAGTGATTTATCAATAGAGCGTGAAAGCCTTGCAAATACTTTAGAAGACCTTTATGAAAAATGGATGGAACTTGAGGATTGATAAAAATCTTATAAAGTTTTTCTCCACAAGCCTACTTGTGATAAAGACTTTATCCCCAGCTTTATCCACATTATCCACAAGAATATGAACATCTGTCTTGAAAAGTTCTGCACAATTCATGCACATTTTGAAAATATTCTCATAAAACAAGTGAAATTTGCAATTTTACAAGAAATTTAAGCTAACTTTATAAAAATTATACAATCTTATCCACAATTTCATAAAACTTATCCACTTTTGTGGGTAAAAAAAAGAAAAGAGCTAATAAAAAGCTCTTTTTTTCGTGCAGAATTTCAATTTTTGTGGATCAATTAACTTTACAGTCTCTTTATCATGTCCTCGGCTGGGTCTAGGATTTCTATGTCTGTTAATTTTTTAAATTCTTCTTTCATGTAGGGGAAGTGGGTGCAGGCAAGGATGATTCCATCTGGCACATCTTCCATCTTATTGAAAAAATTAAAAAGGTCTCTAAGGTCCAGCTTCTTTACGATTTCTTCTGGCTGAGTCTTCTTTTCGATTTCTTCCACAAGACTTAGGATGCCAAGAGAAATTGTGTCCCTAAAGTTTTTTTCACAGACAAGGGCATCAACACCGTAGGCTGATTTTGAATTTGCTGCAAGGATAATCAACTTCTTATACTTAGAGTCAAGTTCCTTATAAAAGTCCAAGGGAGTGATAATTTGTATTGCCTGACGACGGGATAGGTCGTCGATGTCAATGGAGGCCGAAAGAGAGTTGCAGTAGATAAAAATTTTCTCTGCCCCCTTAGCCTTTGCATCCACAATTTTTTCTTCAACGAGCCTTGTCAAGTCTTCCCTTGAATAGTATTGAAGGAGGGACTGGTCCTTGGGGTTTTCAGAAATTGGATAGGACAAGCTTTCAAATCCCCTCTCCCTTAAGAGGTCTACCCCCATCCTTGTGTCTTCATGAGTCCCTGCGAATACTCCAACTTTCATCTTCTCACTCCTTATAATAAATCCACTTTAATGCCTTGGGCAAGACCTTGTAACTTATCTCCCTTGCCCTGTAAATTTCTCCGTCAATGTTGTATAAAAATTCTTGGTCTGATGAAATCACTCCAGACCTTGTAATAATTTCTCTCACACCAGGCTTGCCCAGGTGGGCTCCCTTGCGATAGGACGAGAATAATTTTATAATCCCAAGGGGTCCCATCTCATCTGCCAAGATTAAATTCAAAAGTCCATCGTCTAGCCTTCCCCTTGGTGATGGATTAAATCCGTTGCCATAATAGGATCCGTTGCAAAGGGCAGATACTAAAAATCTCCCAGTAATTTCTCTTTCTATGTCTTCTTGGTCGCAATAAGAAATTTTTAAATTTACAATTTCTAAATTTGCCACACTTTTTATAACTCCATAGAGGTAGGCAAGCTTGCCTGAAATATTTTTCCTCTTCATAATGTCATAGGCGTACTTCAAAACATTGGTGTCAAAGCCAAGACTCGTTACATTTATACAAGTTTTTCCATTTACTTCTACTAAATCAATGGGCGAAATTTCATAATTAAAAATATTTGAAAGTTCGAAGGGTCTAAAGTTTTTGGAAAAGTCGTTGCCCGTTCCTCCTGGCACAAGTCCCAGGGCTGTGTCACTAGCTCTAAGGACGCTGGCAACTTCTGATAGGGCACCGTCTCCAGATTTTATAAAGAGGAGGTCGCCTCCTTTATCTCTAAAATCCTCTGCAAAGGAAATTGTATCTCCTGCTTTTTCTGTAATTTTTATTTCATCTTCCTTAAAATATTTTAAAAGTTCTCTCTCAAAATTTTTGTCACGACCCCTACCTGACTTAGAACTTATAATAAATAATTTTTTCATAATTCATCACTTGTCTTTTATTATAGTAAATCTTCCTTGCTTTTCCAATAATCTTAACCCAACTTGCCTTAAAGGACTTTTCTTTGATGTTAACTAGGAGAATCTTCCCTAAAACCTGCATTTGCCTTGCTTAAAAATCTCTATTAAATTATAATTTCCTTAAGCTTATTATTAAGGACGAGAGGGTCAAATGGAAAAAAACTATAAAAACCTTACAAAAATTTTATTTTTTATAATAAATCTTATTTTTTATAAGACTTCCCTTGGGAGTCCCACAAGTGACAAGGGCCTTTACATATTAATTATCGCTATTATCTTGACATGCCGTCTCGACTATTTTCTTTTAAAGCTCTATCCCAAGAAAAATTATAAATTCACTGTGGTAGGCTTAAATATATTTTTTAAGATTGGATTTTCCATTTACTTTAGAGAGTTCCATTCCTTTAATATTTTTGGCAGACTTGGACTTGCAAGAGAAGCTGGTGGCGTCCTTCCAGTTATCTTTAAGGACTTTTCTCCTGCCTATGTCCTCATGATTTTATCTGGCATGGGTCTTGCCTACTTAATTAAAAATTATTACCAAGAAGAAGTCTTTAATAAGGAAAGATTTTATAAGGACCTTGGAATATTTTTTGCCCTTCTCATCCTGCCAGGACTCTTTATAAAACCCTTAAGGGGGACTGAAGTCTACACTTCAACTTTTTTATCTCCCCTTTATACAAGCCTCCAAGCTAAGGAAGATGCAAAATCCTTAGAAAAGACTGACATAAAAAAATACTTTAGCTTACAAGAGACTAAGGCCAATGACTTTACAGGACTTGCAAAAGACAAAAATATAATTTTCATCCAGTGCGAATCTCTGCAAAATGCTGTGGTCAATAAAACTTATAATGGGGAAGAGATAACTCCCTTTTTAAATTCCTTGGTAAAGTCCAAGGGGTCCATCTATTTTGATAATTATTTTGAACTCCTTGGCTTTGGCAACACATCTGATGCCGAGTTCGTCTCCATGACATCAGTTTATCCTACCCTTGACGGCCAGGCCTATTCTGTCTACAAGGACAAGAAAACTTATGGACTGCCAAAAATGGTCAAGAAGATGGGCTATGAAACAATAGCCATGCATGGCAACACCGGAAAATATTATGACCGAGAAGAAATCTATAAGGGCTTCGACTTCGACAAAATATATCTTGGAGAAAGTTACGACCAGACTGACCAGGTCATGATGGGCCTATCAGACAAGTCCTTCTTCAACCAGTCCTTTGACAAGATAAAAGAAGTTGACAATGAAGGCAAAAAGTTTTTCGCCCTCATGGTGACCTTGACAACTCACACCCCCTACAATCTTCCAGAAAACTTGCGAGAGATTCCAAAAGAAGCTGATGACAAAACGGACTTCGTCTACGATTATGTTTCTTGTGCCCGCTACACCGATAGGGCCATGGAAGAGTTTTTTGACAAGTTAGAAAAATCTGGAATCTTGGATAAGACTGTAATAGTTATTTACGGCGACCACCACGCCTACACTCTTAACAATACAAAAAACAAAGAGTCTATGGAAAGATGGCTTGGACGAGAAGTCGACTACGACGACATGATGAACATCCCCCTCCTCATCCATGTCTCTGGATTTAATAAAAATATCACAAGACACAATGTCGGCTCACAAGTTGACCTCTATCCAACTATTTTAAATCTCATGGGCTGGGACAGAAAAGAAATTCCGACCTTTGGTATTGACCTACTTGGCTGGGGTAAGGAAATAGAAAATAACGCAGTCCATCCTCAAACCTACCTCTTGAAGGGTTCCTTTATCACATCAGACAAGGTCTTTGAATACTCTCGCGACGGAATTTTTGAAAACTCTAGGCTGATTGACAGAAAGACGAGAAAGCCCCTTCCTCTTGAAGAAGCAAGGAAGGAATCAGACTGGGCAAAGATATGTATCGACTACTGCAAGAACTTAATGACTAATGACAACTTAATAGAACTCGTGGAAAAAAATAAAGAAGACTGATTAATGACCAGCCTTCTTTTCCTTTTTAAGTCTTCCTATCCTAATAATTTCTAAAATAAATAGGATGAAAATTCCCAAAATAAATCCAGGGATTGAAAAATTATATAAGTTTAGTGGAGGGTTTCCACCAAAGGTAGTTGGTCCCATGACAATGGCATAAAGGGACCCAATAATCATGCCAAGTATAAGATACATCATCTTGCCTCGATTATTCCTCATCCTCTGTCTTATAATCCTTATGGACATAAAAATTCCAAATAGGACTCCAAGGGTCATAACTATAAGGGGCATGAGCTTGTCAAAGTTAAACCTCATGACTTCACCAAAGGCTTCAACTACAGGTATGTAGACTCCTGCTATGAGAAGTATTGATGAGCCAGAGATTCCTGGCAAGACCATGGCAGAGATGGCAAGGCCACCTGCTAGGAAGAGATAGATATAGTCAAAGACATTGGGATTAATTAGGTCAAAGTCCCCAATGAATTTTGACTTCCCCCTAAAGATTACTAAGACTACAACGATAAGAAGTCCGAGAAAGATAAAATAAAAATCTTCCTTATTTTCCCTTAAAATTTTTATCTCAGTAGAAATTAAAAAGGGAAGGGACATAAGGGTTAAGCCGAGAAAGACTGAAGTCATGAAGTAAATCTCCCTTTGAAAAAGTTCTGATAGGAAAAAAATACTCAATAAGAGTCCAAAGATCCAACCTAGACCGAGATTAAAGAGATACTTAAAGGCCTGCCTCCTCTTTTCTCCTTGGCTTCCAAAAAATTCGTGCAAGCTGTCTATAAATTTATCATAAAAACCTAGGATGAAGGCAAGGGTGCCCCCGCTGACTCCAGGCACAGAGTCGGCTATTGCCATGACCATCCCGTGAAAAAAATTAATTAACATAATTCCTCCCTTTATCTATGATAACATTTAATTGTGAGAAATATTTTTATATGGGGAAATTTTACAAATTTTTAATATTCTTTAGTAAATTAAAGGTTTATCCTTTAAAATTGTTTTCAAGAGGTCTATAATGATAAACAAGAAAAACTTTTATAGACTAGATAAAATTTGACAAGGAGGATAAGCATGAAAAATAAAAAATTTTTAGGGAGTTTAATAAGCATACTTCTTGGACTGGGACTTGTTACTTACACAAAGGACCCCTTCTTAAGCATCTTTATCTATATCTGCCTTGTAGCTGTCTACAAGTTAATAGGATTTTTGGTTTTAGAAGCTAAATAAAGTCTAGAGGCTCGACAGAGTCTCTTTTTTATTTGGTTTTTCAAGCTAATAAAAAATTCCACTATCTCAAGTGGGAAAATTTTTGTAATTTATATGAGTAATTTTAATAATTTTTTATAAAAAGTATTAAAATGTCCTTAAGAATTTTAGGAGGAAGTATGAAGAATATAAACGTAGACGAACCAGTAGCAAGTCTCATTGAGAAATTTCCAAATTTAAAAAACATTTTAAAGGATTTAGGTTTTACTGAAATTACAAATCCCCTAGCCCTTTCTACTGTGGGAAAAATGGTTTCGATAAAAAAAGGAGCCAAGATAAAAAATATAGACTTGGATTTAATCAAAGAGAAATTAAGAGAAGAAGGCTTTAATCTAGTTGATGAAGAAATTGTTAATGATGGTGGCAAGGAAGATAAGGATAGACTTGAACTTTTAAAATCTTATATCGAAAGACTTTCCAAGGGCGAAGACTTGGAGGCTGTTAGAAGTGATTTTGTAAAAAATTTTAAGGATGTATCTTCAAAGGAAATTGTCAATGCTGAACAAGAACTAATTATGAGTGGCCTTCCCCTAGAAAAGGTCCAAAAACTTTGCGACATCCACTCTGCACTTTTCCACGAAAGTAATATTGTAGATGAGAGTCAAAAGGATTTAGAAAAAATCCCAGGTCATCCCCTAAATATTTTAAGCTTAGAAAATAAAAAAATTAAATTTTTGGCTGACGAGGTTAAAAATAGCGAGGACAAGTTAGCTAAGATAAGAGATCTTTTAAAAATAAATTCGCACTATGGGAAAAAGGCTGGACTTATTTATCCCCTTTTGAAAACAAAATACAATATTAATGGTCCTAGCGATGTTATGTGGGCTGTTGATGATGAAATAAGAAGTGACCTATCACGCATTGTAAAGACAAATTCTTATGATGAGGAAAGCTTAAATAAACTTTTAGATAGGATCTATGAAATGATATATAAGGAAGAAAATATCCTCTTCCCCCTTTTAAAAGAAAACTTCACAGAGGAAGAGTGGAATAAAATTTATGGCGACTTTGAAGAATATGGACTAGACCTTCTTGATGATGTCCCACTTTGGAAGGACTACAAGCCAAAAGAAATCCTACCAAAAGAAGAAGTTTCTTGTGGAAGCCTTGAATTCGAAACTGGAAGCTTAAAGATAAAGGAAGCCCTTCAAATTTTTAGGACCCTTGATGCCGAACTAACCTTTATAGATAAGGATGACTTTGTAAGATATTATTCTGAGGGTAAGGACAAAATATTTCCTAGACCTAAGTCATGTTTAAATAGAGATGTTGCCTCTTGTCATCCTCCAAAAGTTGTCCCAATGGTAAAGTCCTTGCTTGATGATTTCAAAAGCAAGAAGAGAGATCGTCTAGTTGTGTGTAGAGATATTAAGGGAAAGAAAATCCTAGTTAAGTACCTTGCAGTTTATGATGAAGCTGGTGCTTATATGGGTACCTTAGAAACAGTTGAGGATATAAGCAAATACTAATGATATGAAAAAAGCCCCTGAGGGGGCTTTTATTTTATGATATTAAGTATTGTGTCACAGGATTTTTTAATATCTTCATTAAAAACTTTATAAAAAATTTCCTCCTTATTTATAGAGTAATTGGCGTCATAGTATTTTATTATCAAGTCTTTAATTATAAGCTCGAAGTTTTCTTCATCCAGCAACTTCAAATAATTTTCGTATCTCTTTGCACTTATATATCTCCTTAAATTTTCAAATGCCGAGATAAGCTCTTCTTTTTTCTCCAATCCATAGTCACTTAAATAGTCGGACTTAATTCGCTCTATTCTTCTTTCAATTGTGTCCTCAATTAAAAAAACTTTATCAGTCTGCGCCATAGCCTTTATAAGTTCTCCAGGAAGATTTATGCTTCCTATACGTGAAGACTCTCCTTCTACAAAGACCGGACCTTGTTTAAAACTTTTAAAGCTTTCCATAAGCTCCGACTCAAAGGTCTTTTGAGAAGGCTGCAAGCCCATGCCTACTCCCCCAAAGAGGGATCCTCTGTGTCTTGCAAGTCCTTCAAGGTCAAGGACATTCTCCCCCCTTTTCCTTAGCTCTTGTAAAATTTCCGTCTTGCCACAGCCAGTGTAACCTTTAAGGACTACATACTTGTAATCCTTAAGAGTCTCCATAAAGTTGAGGACATGTTTTCTATATGACTTGTATCCGTGATCTAACTTGTAGACCTTGTGTCCCAAGGTCTTTAAGAGATTAAAAAGTGCAGTAGAACGAAAACCTCCCCTAGAACAAAAGAGGACAACTTCATGGTCTTCTTCCATTTGGGAAATGCGCCTATAGTAATCTGTAAGCTTAGGTGCAAAAAACTCCACACCTTTTTCCTTTGCTCCCTTTATATCTCCTGACACATAGAGAGTGCCTACAATTTTTCTCTCCTCATTTGAAAGTAGAGGCATGGATATTGCTCCTAAAATTGTCCCCTCTTCAAACTCTCCTTCACTTCGCAAGTCAATAAAGAGAGGATTTTTAAATTTTAAAATTTCTTCATAATCTGTTGCTTTAAACATAGCTTTATTATAGTTGTTTTAAAAAATTTTTTAAAGTGTTATAGTGAGTATAGAGGTGAAACGATGAAGCTTCAAGTATGCGGAGGTTGTAACGCAAAAATTTCAGCCTCCTCTTTAAAAGCAACTTTAGACATATTGGAAGTATTTAAGAGAAAGGAAGTCTTGGAAGGCTTTGCAAAAAATGACGATGCCGCCATTATAAAATTAAGTGACGATATAGCAGTGGCACTTACCTGTGACTTCTTTCCTCCAATGGTAGAAGACCCCTTTGCCTTTGGAGAAATTGCGGCGGCAAATGCTCTGTCAGATATTTATGCCATGGGTGGCGAGCCTGTGGCAGCACTTAACTTAGTCTGCTTTCCAGAAGAGGAAGACAGAAGTATTTTGGAAGAAATATTAAAGGGTGGAGCTGCAAAACTTAAAGAGGCCCAGTGTAGCTTGGTGGGCGGCCATTCTATTCACGACCCAAGAATAAAATATGGACTTTGTGTCATGGGAATTTTAAATCCCCAAAAAATTTACAGCAACAACTCGTCAAGAGTGGGTGACAAATTAATACTTACAAAGCCCTTGGGCGTGTCCCTACTATCATCTGCAAGGACTGTGGGTGAATGTGAGGATAAGTACTTTAAAGGAGCAGTGGAATCCATGAGGACTTTAAACAAGTACGCCTGCGAAATACTTAAAAAGTACAAAGTAAATGCCATGACCGATGTGACTGGCTTCGGTCTTATAGGCCACTTAAGTGAAATGGTCTCAGACACAGCTGTAATTTATTCAAAGAATTTAAAGATACTTCCCGGTGCCAAGGAGGCTGCAGAAGAATTTCTCTTTACTGCAGGAGGTCAGCGCAACAGAAAGTCTTACGCCGACTTGGTGGACTTTGAAATCCAGGACTTCGCCTTGGAAGAAGTCCTTTTCGATCCCCAAACATCAGGTGGACTTTTGGCAGCACTTGCTGAAGACGGAGAAAAAGCTTTGGAAGAATTGAAAGCTGCAGGAATTCCCGCAGCAATTGTGGGAGAAATAATTCCCCCTCAAGATAAAAAAATAATAGTGAGGTAAAAAATGAAAGAAATCGATGCACTTGGACTTCTTTGCCCAAGACCTGTAATACTTGCGAAAAAGTTAATTAAAGAAGAAAACCCTAAGGAATTTGCAGTCCTTGTAGACAATGAAATCGCAACTGAAAATCTCTCCAAGATGGCGGACCAATTGGGCTACGGCACAGAGGTGGAAAAGGGAGACAAGGTCTACAAGGTAAAATTTAAAAAAGATAGGGACAAAAAGCTTGAACAAGACTACAGCAAGGATGAATTTATTGTAGTCTTTTCATCAGATGAACTTGGCATAGGCGATGAAGAATTTTCCAAAAAACTTTTGGAAGGATTTGTCTACTCCCTTTCAGAAAAAGACCAAGTTCCCACATATGTAGTCCTTTATAATCACGGAGTAAGGCTTTCAACAATAAATGAAAACACCGTAGCCGACCTTAAAAAGTTGGAATCAAAGGGTACAACTGTACTCTCCTGCGGCCTTTGCTTAGGCAACTACAACTTAAAGGAAGAGCTTAAAGTGGGACAAGTGACAAATATGGACAAGATTGTGGATCTGCAAATACATTACAGGACAGTGAAACCCTGTTGAGTTACAAACTTTTAACCTTTAGGTCGGTAAACTATGCCATGGAAGCGGAGAAAAAGACTAAGGACTTAAGGACCCGCCTTATCACTCTCCCATCTTGGATCACATCTGATTGCGGCTTCGGTCTTAAAGTGGGAGAAAATTTGGAGGACGTTTTGAAAATTTTAGGTAGAGAAAATATAGAAGGGATTTACGATCTTAAATGATTTACTTAGACAATGCATCAACAACTTTGATAAAGCCTGAATCAGTAGGCATAGCCGTAATGGAAGGGATTAACTCTCACAATTTCGCAAACCCCAACAGAGGCTCCTATGAAATGTCTTTAAATTCTTTAAGAGCCCTTTACGACTTGCGAGAAAACTTGGGAGAACTTTTTGGCGTGAAGGCACTGAACCTGTCCCTCTGTGCAAATGTCACTACTGCCCTTAACTTAGTTTTAAATTCACTTTTACATGAAAAAGATCACATAATAACTTCAATGGCAGACCACAATTCCGTCCTTCGTCCTTTAAATCATTTAAAACTTAAAGGAGTAGAAGTGTCCTACCTGCCTTTAGTTGGAGATAAAATCGACTTAAGCTACCTAAATAAACTCCTTCAAAAAAACACAAAGGCAGTTTGTCTTACAGCAATGTCAAATGTGTCGGGACAAATCACCAACTTAAAAGCTGCGGCAGACTTTTGTAAAAAACAGGGACTTATTTTAATCATAGACGGAGCACAAGCTACAGGCAGCATGGACTTAAATTTAAAAGACTTTGACCGCACCATCCTTTGCTTCACGGGACACAAGTCCCTTTACGGACCAGAGGGCACGGGAGGTATTGCCCTAAAAGGAGATATAAAATTTGAAGAAGTCTTCTCAGGTGGAGGCGGAAATTCAAATGACGAGCACCAAAGCCCATTTATGCCTGACATATTTGAATATGGCACCATAAATGTCCATTCCAACTTGGGACTTTTGGCTGGAGTAAAGTATGTAAAGTCAATAGGCATTGATAAAATTTCAAAGGACCTCTTTGAACTTTCATCCTACCTTTACAAGTCCTTGAAGTCTTTGGAAGGCATAAGGCTTTATGGTGACCACGACTATCCCCACGGACCAATTGTGTCCTTTAACTACAAGGACTATGCTTCAGAAGAAGTGGCTGACCTACTTTGGCAAAAGGGAGAGATCGCCACGAGGGCAAAACTTCACTGCGCCCCTCTCTTTCACAAGGCCATGGGCACAGATAAAAGAGGCATGGTGCGAGTGTCCCTTTCCACCTTCAACAGCTTTGAAGACGTGGACAAACTTATTGAAACATTAAAAAATATAGCTTAATTATAAGAATACTTATATAAGCTATAATCTGTGAGGGAAGGGGAAAAAGTTAGATAGGTGCTAATTTAGGACTAAAAGGAAGTAGATTAAGCCTAATTTAAATTTCTATTTTAAATTAAAGGGGATAGATGCAAGCCTAAATACTTGCGTCTATCCCCTTTAACAAATTCCCCAATAAAAAAGCAGGTCTTTAATTATTTTTATCTTTTGCCCTTTCTATTTTCGTAGTCTTCTATGATTTCGTTCTTCCATAGAAGACATTTAAGCTCTCTCTTGGGCATTCACAATTAGATCAAGGTTGGTGAATCCATCAAGCTCGGCTTAAGTTAAAAATATTCCCAATATCAACATTGCTCCCAAATAAAAAAGCCTATGAATTTAAACTCATAGGCTTTTCTACTTAAAGACTTCCTAAATCAGTTTTCTAAAATCCCTAATTCAATAAGCCTTTGAATTGACTTTTTTAATTTTTATTTCCTATGACTTCATTGTAAATTTCTTCTGACCTGTCGATGTAAATGTCAGACAAGCTTGCACGGAAGGGTGGTGTACAGAAGAAGAGAGTTATAGCTGCAATTAATCCAAATATAATTGCTAATATTGCTGCTGCAGGTGCTTTAATAGATAGAATTGCTGTGACAAGTGCAATGACTCCAGTAAGCAAAGTAATCTTATAGGCCCTAAGACCTGCCATAAAGCTTTTAGAAAATAATTTTATACCTGCCTTTATTATAAGTATAAGGCTGTCAAAAAAAGGAAGGTCCCTGTATCTTTCATCTGCCATAAAGAAATTCATGTAAGCAAAAATAAAAGATAAAAAAATTGTTACTAGGACATATAAAACTATTAAGCTTATGAGCACCCACTTACTTTCAATTGCAGAACCATAAACCACCATGGAGCCTGCTCCTGATACAAGTGTTGCTAACAAAATTAGGATGACAGTAATAGCTCCCACCAAGATATTCATCAAAAAGACCTTGCCTGTCATAGTTTTTATTCCCCTAAAGTAGTCAGAAAAACTTCCCTCCCTATTATAAAGAAGTCCCCTGCAAATTATGTAGTCAGCTATAAAAGCCACAAAGCCGCCAAGAATTGAAAGGTCACCATCAAAAATATTTTGCAAGATACCCACAATTATTGCATTGACTATAAGTATTAATAGAATAGATCCGTAACTGTACTTTCTCATTAAATCATCTCCTTGTATGTTTTATAAACCCATATTATCACAAATTATTTTAATTCTGTAGTTTTTATTATTTATTTTTGTCGTATTTAATTTTACAAATTATCAAATAAAAAAATATTGCAATCGGTTTCTTTTTCATGCTATAATATTTTTCCGAGTTCATAAATAGGAGGTGAATTATGTTTTTAAAACGAGAAGAAATAGTTAAAAAAATTGAAAAATCTATAAAGAAAAGTGAAAGATTTATTGGAGAAGGCGAGCTAGCAACTTACATACCAGAACTTGCCAATGTTGATCCAAATGGCTTTGCCTTATCCATTGTAACTACGACAGGAGATGTTTACAACTTTGGTGATATAGACACTGTCTTCTCTATGCAATCCATTTCAAAAGTTATCTCACTTATAATGGCTTTAAATGATAATACTATACAAGATGTATTTGAAAAAGTTGGAACTGAACCAACTAAATACAAGTTTAACTCTTTAATACCAATTGATGACAAGCCATCTAATCCTTTGATAAATGCAGGCGCAATAACAACTGCATCTTTAATCGTTGGTAAGGATGTGGACGAAAAATTCCAAAGGGTTTTGAATTTGGTAAAGAAATTATCAGACAGCGAAAAGATAAGCTTCTTAAAAGAAGTTTACACATCTGAAATGGAAACTACTGATGTCAACAAATCAATTGCCTATTACCTTCGAAGCAAAAAAATCTTTTCTTTAAACGCCGATGAAGTTCTAGACCTATATATAAGAAATTGTTCTATAGGAATTAATGCAAGTGAGCTTGCTCACCTTGGAGCAGTTCTAGCTAATGGTGGTTCTGATCTTGTAACAGGCGACGAAATGGTTTCAAAAGAAACCGTTAAAATTGTCCTTGCACAAATGGCATCCTGCGGTATGTACGAAGAAAGTGGAGAATTTCTTTTAAACGTGGGGATTCCATCAAAGAGTGGGGTCAGCGGAGCAATACTTGGCATCGTACCTGGTAAATGTGGAATTTGCACTTATTCGCCAAGACTTGATGCTTCAGGAAACTCAATACGTGGCAAGAATCTTTTGAAAATCTTGTCAAACGATCTAAATTTAAACATATTTTTATAAGGAGTAATTATGGAAACTATAATTCAAACTATTCACGACATAGGAAATTTACTTGGGCAGAAAATGTATGCTGATGCCTTCTCAATGACCACTGGTCTTTTGAGTGACACTATTTATACATACCTGCTTATACCACTACTACTTGGAATTGGAATTTTCTACACTTTTAAAATCAAGGGTGGTCAAATAACAAATATCGGACATGCAATAAAGCTAATTTCTAAGCCAGCTGAGGATAAAAACTCTATTTCCCCTTTTAAGGCTTTCACAATTTCAGCCGCATCACATATTGGTACTGGTAATATCGTTGGTGTTGCCGCAGCCGTATCTATTGGTGGTCCTGGCGCAGTATTTTGGATGTGGGTAACAGCTCTTATTGGTGGAGCATCATCCTTTGTAGAAAATACTCTTGGTCAAGTATTTAAAGAAAGAAACCCTGATGGAACTTTCAAGGGTGGTCCTGCTTTTTACATGGAAAAGGCTCTTGGTAAACCAAAGCTTGCTGCCTTATTCTCAGTTGTAATAGCAGTAGTTTATGGTATTAACTTTAACGCAATGCAAGCTAATACAATCGCAGCTGGATTTAACTCTTCTTTTGGTCTTGACAAAAAAATTGTTGCATTTGTACTAATAATCCTAGCTGGATTAATTATCTTTGGTGGACTAAGAAGAATCGCTGATGTAACAAGTTTACTTGTACCTTTCATGGCAATTATCTATATGGCAGTTGTACTTTTCATAGTAATAAAAAACATTGCTCTTATACCACACATGTTTGGTCTAATCTTTGAAGGAGCCTTCTCTCTTAAAGCAGGCTTTGGCGGCTTATTTGGAACAGCAATCCTAAATGGTATTAGACGTGGACTTTTCTCCAATGAAGCTGGAATGGGTGCAGTACCAAATGCATCAGCAGTAGCAGATGTTTCTCACCCTGCAAAACAAGGTCTCATCCAAGCACTTGGAGTTTATCTAGACACAATCCTTGTTTGTTCAGCAACAGCTTTCGTTGTAATCTTATCTGGCGAAGGAATTTATGCATCAGACTTAAAAGGATTAGAAATCACACAAGCAGCCCTTGCAAATGAAGTTGGCTCTTGGTCAAATTACTTCCTAACATTCTGTGTATTAATGTTTGCCTTCTCTTCAATTGTTGGTAACTATTACTACGGAGAAAATAACATCTTAAAGCTAAACTTTGGTAAAAATGCCCTTAATATCTACAGGGTAATTGTCCTTATAGCTGTAATTCTTGGTTGCGTTGGAGACTTCTCAATCGTTTGGAACACAGGGGACGTATTCATGGGTATTATGGCAGTAATCAACTTAGTTGTATTAATATTTTTAGGAAAGATCTCTGTTGGTGTTTATAATGACTATATGAAACAACTTAAAGAAGGAAAAGATCCTGTATTTAATCCAGAAGATGTAAAAGAACTTAAACCATATTTAGATAAAATTACAGCATGGAATAAGAGATAAAAAAGTCGCAGCTTAGTCTGCGATTTTTCTTTTTAAGATTTTAATTTATAAAAGTCCTATCTATGGTATAATAAGACTACGCAATACATAAAGGAGGAAGACATGAAGAAAATACTTGGCGCTCTAGTGGCAAATGCCTTGTCATTTTACCTACTAGACCTAATGTTTAACAATGTATATTTTGAAAAAGCAAGTGCCTTTGTGGCAATGGCAATAATTTTTTCACTGGTTAACCTTACAATAAAACCAATCCTAAAGTTTTTGTCCTTCCCAATTACACTTTTAACACTGGGCCTATTCTCACTAGTTGTTAACGCAGTGGTCCTTAACATTGCCTTTAGCTTGGTGTCCACAGCCCACATTGGAAGCTTTGGGACAGCCTTTTGGGCATCAATAGTCCTAAGTTTTATAAACAGTGCCATAAGAGAATTTATAAGCAATAACTTTAATTAAAAAAACAAGCCGTAGGAGAAAAAACCTACGGCTTGATTTTTTTAACGGTATTTAATTACATCAGTTGCAAGCTCAAGCATTTCAATGGCGACATTAAAGTTTTCACCAAAGAGGTCAAAGACTGCATCTTCAGAAAGGACTCCACAGGCAAGGTCTTCTGGTAACTCGCCCTTGTCATACCTTTCTAGGTCATCAAAATATTCTTGAGAGCTGTAATAATTGCTAAGCTTCATATATTCATCTTGGTGGTCAGCAAACTTTTCAATTGCAGCCCTTAGTTCTTCAATCAAAGCATTGTGATCATTTAAAATCTTTTCCATCTCACTAATTCTCTTAACAGGATCCATAACATCCTCCTTTATAAAATAAGAAAAACTCTTTTGCATTTATGATTATAATATAAAACTTTTATTAGGGGTGGGAATTCTATAAATTTAACCTAAACTTAACAAAATTCATAAGTCTACAAATAGAAAAAGATAGACACAAAGCCTATCTTTTTCTTAGTTTTGGTTTTTCTATTGTATTTTACTTATTTGATATAGTGAACGTGATTTATTATGTCCTTGTAGACTTCTTCTTTTCTCTCATTATAGATGACCTTGTTTTGTTCGAATATATTGTTTCCTTCACTGTCTATAGAAACAATTAGGGGACCAAATTCTTCAACATCACATACCCAAAGTGTTTCTGGCATACCAAGTTCCTTCCACTGTGCATCTACAATTTCTTTTACCCTCGTAGCTGCCCACACAGCGTTACCTGCTGGGATAACTAGGTGAAGGGCCTTGTTTTTCTTACAACCACGAGCAGTTCCTTCGCCCATGCCACCCTTTCCAATAATTATTCTCACGCCAGTTTTATCTATAAACTCTTCTTCAAACTTTTCCATTCTCATGGAAGTTGTTGGTCCAACAGAAATCATTTCGTACTTGCCATCTTTTTCAGCAATAATTGGACCTGCGTGTAGGATTGCCTTGTCCTTTACATCAACTGGAAGTTCAAGTCCTTCTTCTATTACCCTTCTGTGAGCAACGTCACGACAAGTTACCATTCTTCCTGTTAAATAAACAATATCTCCAACCTTTAAGTCTTTTATATCTTCAGCTGATATAGGTGTTGTTAAAATTTTTTTACTCATAGTTCTATCCCCTCATGACTTAGTATTTCATAATTCATTTCTTCGTCAAGTACAATTAGACCTCTTCTGTGTGACCAACATCCAACATTAAGTGCAACAGATAGTACACTTGGGTGTCTAGCTGTGTTAACAATGTTAACTCCCATTACAGAGTTTTCTCCTCCAAAACCTTGAGGTCCAATTCCAATTTTATTAATTCCTTCTTCTAATCTTTTCTCTAAGTCTCTAGCTCTTTTGTCTTCGTTTTCTTCTCCAACTTTTTTCATAAGGGCAAGCTTGGAGTTTACTGCTGCAGTTTCAATTGATGTACCAATTCCAACTCCAACTAAAAGTGGTGGGCAAGCATTAAGTCCATAGGAAGTCATCCTATCAAGAATGAATTTTACAACTGCTTCGTAGCCTTCACCTGGCATAAGAGTTACACCTGCACCTGGAAGTGAACAGCCACCTCCTGCCATGTAAGTGTAAATTTTTGCTGATGAACCTGGAACAGTTTTTGTAAATACTGTTGGTGTTCCCTTACCAATGTTTTTGCCTGTGTTGTACTCTTCAAAAGTTTCAACACTGTTGTGTCTTAGTGGAGTTTCCATAGTTGCCTTGTAAGTTGCTTCTCTTAGAAGTTCTTCTAAGTTTCCTCTTAGTGGGAAGTCTTCTCCAACTTCACAGAAGAATTGTAGGACTCCAGTGTCTTGGCAAGAAGGTCTCTTCATTTCCCAAGCAAGTTCTTGGTTCTTTTTCATTGTTTCGTAAATAGTTTTTGCTAGTGGACTAGTTTCCTTCTTTGAAAGCTCTTCAAGTTTGTCTTCAACATCCTTTGGAAGTTTCATACTAACTAATCCAACAAAAGCTGACATTTCGTCTATTAATTTTTTTTCTAAATTTTCTTTGTTCATTTTATACTCCTTTTAATTTGGGAAGAAAGGGAAGAATATTGGTAGTAGGATTAGGGCAAATATTCCACAAACTATAATAAGTGGCAAGCCTGCCTTTACATAATCGTTAAACTTATATCCCCCAATGTTATAAACCATTGTGTTAGCTGGCATTCCTATTGGCGTTGCGTAAGCCATGGATCCACCAATTACTGTTGCCATTAGGACTGCTCTTGGGTCTGCTCCAATTGCCTGTGATATGGAAATGGAAATTGGAACCATAAGGGCAGTAGTCGCTGTGTTTGACATGAAGTTTGTAAGTATTGCGCAGATTATAAAAATTATAATCATAAGTGCTGTTGGAGAAGGATTATCTCCTAACTTTGACACAATTGTGTTGGCAATTAAGTCACCTGTGCCTGTTTCCTTTAAGGCTGATGCAAGTGCAAGTGATCCAACATATAAGAGAATTGTGTTCATGTCAATTGATTTTATAGCATCTGATGATGAAATAACTCTTGTAACTACAAGAACTAGGGCTCCAATCCAAGCTGAAACAAAAAGTTTTATTCCTATTTTCTTTTCAAATACCATGGCAAGTACAGTGAAAATTAAAACTATAAGTGAAACCCATCCCTTCCATTCAGGAATGTCATCGTAGGATTTTTCTTGTGAGTAAATTGAATCTGCATCTTCATTAGCTGCATTGTCAGGAAGAAGTTTAAATCCAATTGTCACGAAAAATATTATTCCAACAATCAAAATAGGTAGTCCAATCTTCGCATACTCAAAAAATCCAAAGGACTCTCCAATAGTTTCAAGTCCTGATTGGGCGATCATGTTACCTGGTGCTCCAATTAAACTCAAATTTCCACCCATAGCTGCTGCAAAAACAAGTGGCAGCAAAATTTTTGATTTTGGGAACTTTGTCGATTGAGAAATCCCAATTAAAACTGGAATTAAAACTGCAGCTGTTCCTGTGTTTGATAAAATCCCCGACATCAAACCAGTTATAATCATAACTGCAGCGATAAGTTGCCTTTCAGTTTTGGCAAACTTTGTAACAAGTCCACCAACTTTTTGTGCCATTCCTGTTTCGAAGAAGGCAGCTCCAATGATAAACATTGCCATAAATAGGAGTACATTTGAGTCAGTGAAACCAGCAAAGGCATCCTTAGCTTCTAGTATATTTGTTAGTGTTAGGCCCACTGCAACGATCATAGCAGTAACCCATAGTGGAATTTTTTCCCATGCAAACATAACTATTGCAAAAAGTAAAAATCCAAGTGTAATTGTTTGCGTATTCATAATAGCCTCCTTAAACTTTGTTGATTCCATTATATGGAAGGCATTCTAGCTAATCTATCCCTATCTTAAGTAAAAATTTTGTCATGAAAACAAAAATTTTTAAATTTTTAAAAATTTTTAAGAAAAGCTTTTCCATTTAATCTTAAGATTTTACATCTTTAGTCCTATTTTATCCCATAAATTGCCCCTTCTTTATATTTTTAATAAAAAAACCTATCTTAAATTTTTGATAGGTAAAATTTTAAGATTTGAAAATTTATATTTTTTAATTTCAAATAAAAAACTTCGGCATAACCGAAGCTTCTAATTTTATAAATTTTTCATTTCCTCTTCTAAGTTTTTAATTATTCTCTCGTAAACTTCTCTCTCAATGTCTTGAGTCCTTAACTTTATCTTATCCTCTTCCTTATTTTCTCTTGGCATGGACCAGTCTCTTTTTGCCCTCAACCAATGTGGATTGTCTTCGCTTAAGAAGACTTTTTTAAACTGGGCATCTATCTCAAGAGTTTCCTTGTCCAAACTTTCCCTGTATTCAGAGGGTGACCTGCCAAAGCTTTCTCTAAAGGCATTGTTAAAGCTCCTAACATTAGAAAAGCCATGATCAAAGGCTATATCAGAAATTTTTTTCTCACTTTGCTTGAGGTCCTTTGTTGCATTTGAAAGTCTCTTCCTCTGCAAGTATTCTGTAAAAGAAATCCCAAGATTCTTTGAAACAATTTCAGAAGTGTAGTTTGGATGGTAGCCAACAAGGTCAGCCAAGTCCTGAAGACTAATTTTCTCCCTGTAATTCTCGTCTAGGTACTTTATTATCTTCCTCATAGCTTCATCGCTGTCTGCCCCAAACTTTTCACTCTTGCTTCTTACTTCTTTCTCTGCAAAGTACAACAAGGAATTTAACACAACTTCATCACTTGCAAGAGACCTCATCATGATTTTTTCCAGAGAATCATCTTCAAAAGAAGTAATGATGTTGACAATAGATTTTCTAATTTCCCTTGCATAGTCACTGTTTCTTGTCAAGTCATCTGTTGCTCCCTGCCAAAAATACCTATCTCTATTTTTCCCGAAGGCATTTAAGATTTTGGGACTAAAGTGAAAGACAAGGGCAATAGTTTCTCTCTCCTTAGCAAGAGTTGCGTGGCCCTCATTGCTATTAAAGAAAATTATGTCATCTTTTGAGAGTTTATAAATTTTTCCATTGACGCAGGCCTCAAGGCTCCCATTTATTACCACCAAGCACTCAACGTCTTCGTGCCAATTATAATTAAAGGCACCTACATAGTAGGCGTAGCATTTTATATTTATTTTTTCATTTTCAATCTTCCTGTCATAGGAAAAATTAAGCTCTTTCATAATATCAACCTCAAGACAATTTTATCATATACCTTGAGTTTTTGCCTCTTTAGAAAATATTATTACAAAAAAAGATAGACCTATGGCCTATCTCTTTATTAGTCTTCCATTAAATACTTCACTGTTACTGCTGCCATGGTCTTTGCACAAATAACCATTGCATCTTCTCTGATGTCAAATTTTGGATTGTGGTTTGCATAGGGTGCGTCTTCTTTTTTTGCTCCAACGAAATAAAAACAAGATGGTCTTTCCTTTGCGTAGTAGGCAAAATCTTCTGATGCTGTTTGAGGTCCACCATCATAAATTTTTTTGACTTCTTTTATATCTGCTTCTTTAATTGCATCTACTACTAGGTCTGTCATGGCTGGGTCGTTGTAGAGGACTGGGTAGTCGTTTTTGCATTCTACTTGGACTTCCATGCCAAAAGTTTCGCCAATTCCCTTGGCAATTCTTTCTATTTCTTTTTCAATTTTTTCTCTTGTTTCATCTGACATGGACCTTATGTCTCCTACTAGTCTCACAGAGTCCTTTATTATATTAAAACTTCCTTCACCTTCAAAGGATCCAATTGTAACAACTCCGTTTTCAAAGGGAGACAGCCTTCTTGATACAATAGTTTGAACTGCTGTTACGAAGTGTGAAGCTGCAACTATAGAATCATTTGCTAGGTGGGGCATAGATCCATGACCGCCTACACCTTGGAACTTAATAGAAAACTTTGACCTACTAGTTTGGGTGTTGCCCTTGTGGTATTGAACATCTCCATAGTCCACGGCTGACATTACGTGAATACCAATGACATTGTCCACTCCATCAAGAACTCCAGCTTCAATCATTTGCTTTGCTCCCCCTGGTGGTGTCTCTTCTGCGTGTTGGTGGATAATTACAATCTTGCCCCTTAGTTGGTCTTTCTTTTCTCGCAAGATGTCTGCCAAAACCATGAGGTAGCCTGTATGAGCATCATGACCACAAGCGTGCATTACGCCAGGATTTTTTGATGCAAAGGGAAGCCCTGTCTCTTCCTGAATTGGCAAAGCGTCAAAGTCTGCCCTAAGGGCAATAGTCTTGCCAGGCTTACCTGTGTCAATGACAACTCTAAGTCCATTGCCTCCCATATTTTTTGTGACCTCTACGTCCTTGCTCTTGTAGTAGTCGGCAAGGTACTTCGCAGTCTCAACCTCTTCAAAGGAAAGCTCTGGGTTCTCGTGAATGTGGCGACGGTGTTTTACCATCTCATCTTGTCTCTTATCTATCTCGTCAAAAATCTCTTTAAGTAACATATTCTCCCCCTCTTTAATTTTTATTTTACTAAATTATACTCCTAAAAATTTGTATTTTAAAGGGACTAGAAAACTAGCCCCTAGATATTTATATATTTATTTTTAATTAGTCTGCCTTAAAGAATTCTACTCCTGCTGTGAAGATGTCTTCAAGTTCCATGTCTCTGATGTTCTTGAATGTATTTTCTACAAATCTTTCGCTGTGGCCCATCTTGCCAAGGATTTTTCCGTCTTCTGACATAAGTGCTTCAACATTTAATGCTGAGCCGTTTGGTGCATCTGCGTAGCAAAGTGCAACTTGTTCGTTTCCAAAAATTTCCTTTATTTTACTAATATTATTTGCAAAAAGTATATATTTTACACTATTAACTACGAAACACAATTTACTAATAATTTATATCCATATTATTCTAATACTAATTCAAATCTATAGACTTGTTTGGCTTCAGGATATTTAACTTTGTCCACTTTAGATATAAACATATCGAATGGTCTAACATAAATTTTAAAGTCTCCATACAACGCTTTATATACTACAAATAACTCTCCTGTTTCGCTATGTGTTGCAATATTAAGAACCTCATAGTAATTACCTTTAAAATGTCTATAAGTCCTATTTATAAAAATTTGCCTATTCATAACTACACCTTTTTATTTTTTGATAGATTATTAATTTCTTTAAAGATTCCAAAATTAATAATACCTATGCAAATACCAATTATTATTAGAGCAAAGGTTACACTAACCCAAGGTTCTTTATCAATTAATTTGCCTATATTTTTTATATACCCTATAAAATCACTAACTTGATTTACAGAAAGACCTATAAGAAAAGCTAAAACAATACCTATAACAGTGAGTTCTTTATAATCTCTTAATTTATTCATAGCTCTTTCTTCATCTAATCTACTCTTAGCATCCTTAATTGCCTTACTAGAAACTTCTTGTTTAATTTCTGCTAAAATTTCAGATTTCAATTTTTCCTCGACTAAATCTTTGGTCTTAGCATCTAGCTTGCTATATTCTTGGCTGTTAGATATAGCTAAATCAATAAGTTTGTCCAATTCTTTTCCCATTATTAATTACCATCTTTTATTTTTTCAACAATTTTATCTATTTTATCATCTTCTTCATCAGAAAAAGGACCAATAAATTTAATATCTTCATTATGATAAATTGCATCAATTTTATTTTTATATAATTTATTATCAGATGGTAATTCATTAAGTTTTTCAAAAACAATTTGACAAATTCCTAAGTCTGGATATATTCTTAATGGTCTATTTTGCAAGTTATAAATACCTATTCTCAATCTACCTGAGTAAGTTGAATTGATATGTTGAGCAGATACATATACCCCAGCTCTAATATATCTTGTTCGAGGCATTATATGTGCACTTACACCATTCGGAATATCCACCTTTTCTTTTAAAGATGCAAGAATAAACTCGTTTGGTCCTATACTATATCCAAAATCACTTAGTTCTTTTTCTTCATACAAGTTTTTTAAAATATCATTATCTCTTAAATCAATAGTTTGAACATCATTTTTTAATACATAAATTTTTTCACCTATGTGTAAATCATAAGATTCACTTTGCAAACTTTCTTCGTCAAAAGGAACAATAATATTTTTATATTTTCGTATATCGTTATCTACTAAAATCATTTTCACCATCCCTATTTTGTTTTAGTATACAACTTAGACATATAAATTACAATTAAATTAAGCTAAAACAGAAATATTAATAAAATCTCATAAACTTACACAAATTTTTAGTAAATATAAATTATTTGTGGACTACAAATGTAGCCCAAAATTTTTTTATATTTTTACTAACTTAGTCTGCCTTAAAGAATTCTACTCCTGCTGTGAAGATGTCTTCAAGTTCCATGTCTCTGATGTTCTTGAAAGTATTTTCTATAAATCTTTCGCTGTGGCCCATCTTGCCAAGGATTTTTCCGTCTTCTGACATAAGTGCTTCAACATTTAATGCTGAGCCATTTGGTGCATCTGCGTAGCAAAGCGCAACTTGTTCCTTGTCTAAGATTTCCTTGATAGCTTCTTCACTTGCAATGAATCTTCCTTCTCCGTGAGAAATTGGAACCTTGTAAGTTTTGCCTTCGTCAAGTTTAGCAAGCCATGGTGAATTGTTTGACATTACTACTGTGTCTACAACTCTTGCAATGTGTCTTGAGCAAGTGTTGTATGTTAGAGTTGAATCATCTTCTTCAAGGTCTTTGATCTTGCCATAAGGAAGAAGTCCTGTCTTAACTAGAGCTTGGAAGCCGTTACAAATTCCAAGGATCAGTCCGTCGTTGTCATCTAATAGTGTTTCGATTGCCTTCTTAACTTTTTCAGACCTAATTACATTGGCAATAAATTTACCAGATCCACCTGGTTCATCTCCTAGTGAGAAGCCTCCAGGTATTGCAAGAATTTGTGCCTTGGAAATTTTTTCTGCCAATTCCTCTATAGATTCTTGAAGAGCCTTGTCGTCCTTGTTCCTAAAGATTACAACTTCTGGTTTTGCCCCAGCTCTTTCAAAGGCTCTTGCTGTGTCGTATTCTGAGTTTGTGCCAGGGAAGGCTGGGATAACAACCTTAACTTCATCAACTGGCTTCTTAGACTTCATCCTTCTCTTTGGAGCCTTAGCTTGGTCAATCTTTTCAAGTTTATGTGAGTCAAGTGGCTTGAAGATTTTATCCATTGTAGTTAGATATGCCTTAGATAGTTTTTCTATATCTAATTTTTCTCCATTGACAATCATTTCATCTTCTGTGAATTCACCAAGTTTTTCTATGAAGTCCCTATCTTCTAGGTACTCAACTATAAAGGATCCATAAAGTGGTGAGTATAGGTCATCTAATTTTATATCAAAGCCCACATTGTCTATTGCCATTTCAAAAATTTGTGGAAGGCTACCCTTATGAGTTATAGCTGCAGCAGAAATTACATTTCCTGCCTCAATTTCTTTTTGTAGGCTTAGGAAGTTTTCTTTTGCCATGTCTAGGTCAAGGGCTCCAATGTCATCTCTCTTTGTTCTTATAAGTCCAAGTTTACCCTTGCCCTTAAATTCTGGGCTGATGATGTTTTTCGCATCAACAATATTTACTGCAAAGGAAATTAATGTTGGTGGAACATTTATGTCCTCGAAGCTTCCACTCATGGAGTCCTTGCCCCCAATTGGTGGTGCGTCAAAGAATCTTGATGCCTTTAGGGCTCCAAGAAGTGACTTAAGTGGCTTTGACCATGACTTCTTGTTGTCCATCTTTTCATAAAATTCTTGGAAGGAAAGTCTAATGCCTTCAAGTGGTGCACCTGCTGCCACAAGTTTTGCAATAGATTCAACTACTGCATAGTAGCCGCCAAGAAATTGTGATTCTTCAGATAATTTTGGATTAAAGCCGTAAGACATGACTGAAGCTGTTCTCGATTCGCCATCATCTGTTGGGATAAGGGCTGCCATAACTTGGGCTGGTGTATTTTGTTTTTTACCTCCAAGAGGTTGCAAAACTGTTGATGCTCCTACTGATGAGTCAAAGAGCTCAATCATATTCTTCTTAGAAGTTATGTTTAAGTCTTGTAAATATTTTTCAAGATCTTCTAGTCCATCCTTCTTATTTAAGAATTTTGGAAGATCTTCGCTTACAACTTCAACTTCTTCAAATCTCTTGGCACCAGTTTGGTTTACAAAGTCGTAACTCATGTCGCAGATAAGTTCGTCCTTGTAGTACATCTTTAATCTATTGTCACCAGTTACCCTAGCAACTAAGGTAGCTTCAAGATTTTCCTTGTCAGCAAGTTCCATAAATTTGTCTACGTCGTCTTTGTCTATAACAACTGCCATTCTCTCTTGAGATTCTGAAATTGCAATTTCTCTTGGCTTTAGTCCCATGTACTTTAGTGGAACCTTGTCAAGTTTTACTTCGATGGAGTCTGCAAGCTCGCCAATGGCAACGGAAACTCCACCTGCACCAAAGTCGTTACACTTTTTGATTAACTTTGCTGCTTTTGGATTTCTAAATAGTCTTTGAATCTTTCTTTCTTCTGGAGCGTTACCCTTTTGCACTTGGGCAGATTCTGTTTCAATAGAAGAAACATTGTGAGACTTTGATGAGCCAGTTGCTCCACCAATTCCATCTCTACCAGTTCTTCCACCAAGAAGAATAACTACATCTCCTTCAGTAGGTTCTATTCTCTTTACATTTTCAAGAGGACAAGCTGCTATAACTGCACCAGTTTCCATCCTCTTTGCCACATAGCCTGGGTGGTATAATTCGTCAACAAGTCCAGTTGCAACTCCAACTTGGTTACCATAAGAAGAGTAGCCAAGTGCTGCTTCTGTGACAATTTTCTTTTGTGGTAATTTTCCTTCAAGAGTTTTTTCAATTGGAGTGAAAGGATCTCCTGCTCCAGTTACCCTCATAGCTTGGTAAACATAGGACCTACCAGAAAGTGGATCTCTTATGGCACCACCAAGACAAGTTGAGGCACCGCCAACAGGTTCAATTTCTGTTGGGTGGTTGTGGGTTTCGTTCTTAAACATAAGTAGATAGTCGCGGTCTTCTATCTTGCCATCAACTTCTACCTTTACCTTAATCTTTACAGAGCAGGCATTTATTTCAGATGAAACTTCTAGGTCATCTAGTTTTCCATTTTTTCTAAGTTCCTTGGATAAAATTGTGCCAAGTCCCATTAGGGTAACTGGCTTTTTAACTCCAAGCTCTTCTCTCATCTTTAGGTAGTCGTAAAAAACTCTCTTGATTTCCTTGTCAAGTTCAGTCACTACGTTAAAGTCAACGTCAAGTTCTGTGTTAAAAGTTGTGTGCCTACAGTGGTCAGACCAATAAGTATCAATTATTGCCACTTCAGTTTCATTGGGGTCCCTGTTTTCTGACTTGAAGTAGTCTTGCAATACCTCTAAGTCTTCTGGACTCATGGCAAGAGACTTTTCTTCAACAAATTTAATAAGTCCATCCTTGTCAAGTTTATTGAAGCCATCATAAACTAGATTTTCGTGATTTTCCTTTGCATCTTCCCTAAGTTCAGTTTCCTTATATACATCAACTTCTTGAGAGTCAACTGGGTTAATCAAGAAGGCCTTAATCTTTTCAAGGTCAGCTTGGCTTACTCCTCCAATGTCATAAACTTCTGTGACCTTGGCTCTTAGCTTTTCATCAGTGAAAAGGGCAAGAGTTTGGATAAGTCCCTCTTCCCTGTTGTCAAATTGTCCTGCTTGGTATTGGATTCCAATAGGATTTTCAAAGGACTCTTCTAATTTTTTGTAGTCTTCATAATAAACTTCTTCTACTGGAGCTTCATAAAAAACGCTGGCCAAAGTTTTTTCTAAGCTTTCATCTTTTATGTCTACGTCGTATCTCCTGTAGGTCTTTATATAAGTAGTTTCGATTCCAAGAGAGTTTTTAATTTCTTCTCTTAGGGCCTTTGATTGGTGGTCAAATTCATTTTTCTTGCAGATATAAATTCTCTTAACATTATTTTTCATCTTGAACTAACTCCTTTGGCTCCACTGCGTAAGTTCCATTAAAGCAAGCTTCGCAGAATTTATTTTCTTTCATCAAAGTAGCATTTAACATTCCCTCCATGGATATAAAGGCAAGGGAATCTGCTCCAATCTTCTTTCGCATTTCTTCTACAGAATAGTTTGCAGCAATAAGTTTTTGTCTGGAAGGTGTGTTAATTCCATAATAACAAGGGAATTTTACTGGAGGAGAAACTATCCTCATGTGGACTTCCTTGGCTCCAGCCTTCTTCATCCTCTTGATGAGATTTTTGGAAGTTGTTCCTCTTACAATGGAGTCATCAACTAGGATAATTCTCTTTCCCTTTAAAACAGTTTCAAGAGGGTTAAGTTTTAATTTTACAGAAAGTTCTCTTTCTTCAGCAGTTGGTTTGATAAAGGTCCTTCCCATGTACCTGTTTTTAACAAGACCTTCTGCAAAAGGAATACCAGATTCTTGTGCATAACCCATGGCAGCTGGGGTACCAGAGTCTGGAACTGCAATTACAAGGTCTGCCTCAACAGGAGCTTCTCTCGATAAGATTTCTCCACACCTTCTCCTAAAGTTGTAGGAGTTAACTCCGTCTAAAGTGGCATCAGTTCTTGCAAAGTAAACATACTCAAAGATGCAGTGTTTCTTTTCAGCTTTTTCAAAAAAGTCTGAGTGGATTCCCTTCTTATCTACAACAATAATTTCTGAAGGTTCAACATTTCTTATGGCATCAGTTCCAATTATTTCAAGAGGAGCATTTTCAGAAGCAATTATTACTTCTCCATTTTTTGCCCTGCCAATAAGAAGTGGTCTAAAACCATTTGGGTCCCTAAAGGCAATTAGCTTGTCCTCAAAAAGCATTACAACGCTGTAGGCTCCCTTGATTCTTGCCATGGTCTTCTTAACTGCTTCTACAATGTCGCCCTTGTAATATTTAGCAACTAGTGAAAGGATAACTTCTGTGTCGATTGCAGTTTGAAAAAGCATGCCTTCTTCTTCAAGCTCATCCCTAATTGATTGATGGTTCACAAGGTTTCCATTGTGAGCAAGAGCAAACTCTCTGTTCTTTGAAAAGGCAAGTAGGGGTTGTGAGTTGTACCTATAGGATCCGCCTGCTGTTGCATAACGAACGTGACCAATCCCAACATTTCCCTTTAGCTTCAAGAAGCTTTCATCATCAAAGTTGTCATAGACAAGTCCCATACCCTTGTCTAATATCATGTCCTCTCCATTAAATACACAAATACCTGATGCTTCTTGTCCCCTATGTTGAAGGGAATTGAGTCCGTAAAATAATTTTTTACTCACATCATTTTGTGAGTAGATTCCTATAACGCCACACATTATTCTGCCACCTCGTTCTTCCTAAAATAAAAATCTTCCATTCTTCCTCCAATTAAAAAAGCTCATCAAAAAGATGAGCCAAAAATACCTATTAAAAAATTAGTCGCAAATATAGAGTCTATACGGCCGTGAGCTTTATCCATAAAAAATTTTGAATTCATAGGACATGATAACATGGCTAATAACCTCCATAATGTAATGAATTAATTATATCATAAAATTTTTATAATGTGGAAATAGCTTTTAAATTTTAAATTTTTATCAATTAAATGTTTTTTATGTCTTAACAAATTTTCTCTTATGAGTTTCAACAGAGAACTTTATTCATCCTTCTTCTTTGCTGCCAAGCTATCTACCATGAAGATGGCAATCATTGTGTAAAGAAGCCAAGACTTCTTTGGGTAGGAAAGATAAATTGGCTGCCAGATTGGCTTGAACTTTTCCTTGTAGGCCCTAAGACCTTCAAAGGAGTAAAACTTGTAGCCAAACTTATAAACCAAGTAAGCAATCTTTTCTTCCACAAAACTGTTGCTATTGATGCCGACATTGGAGAGTGGCGCCATGCCCATTGCAAAATATTTTTTTCCCTTGTCCTTAAAGTATAGGAAGAGATTTAAAAATAAATATTCCATAATGCTGTTGGGAGTTCCCTCTCTGTAATACCTCATGAGGTCAATGGTTGCCCAAGTATCTCCAGGGTTGGGCATAATATTTGCAAAGGCAAGGATCTTTCCATCTTCATCTTTTACTATTGCCATGTCACAAAGTCCCAGGTAATCCCTGTCGAAATAGCCAAGAGAAAATCCCTTTTCCCTTCTTCCTCCAAGCCAGTCATTGGAAATTTCTTCGAGAGTATCTAAGAAGTCCTTGTCAAAGGGACCACTTACAACTTCAAAGCTATAAGAGTTCTTTTCAAATTTTGACATTACATTTCTTTGTGACTTGTGGTCACGACCCTCTAGGCTAAATTCTTCTAGGTCAATGGATGCAGTTTCTCCAAACTTTATAAAGGAGAAGCCAAAGTCATGGAGCTTAATAGTTTCTTCTTCGCCAACTTCATAAAAAATTGCCTTGTAACCATAGAGGTCTGCTTCCTTTACAAATTTTTCAAGGAGCTTCTTGTAGTCCTCTTCCTTACCAAAGGGTGACCCCATGACAATGATCCTGTCCCAGTAGGTGTAAATGGACATGCCACAAGTTGCCTGACCTTCCTCTTCATAATAATAAATTTCCTTGTCACCGACTAGGGCAAGGGGAGCTTCTGGTCCAGACTGGTAGTCTGATAATATCTTCATGACCTTGTCCCTATCTAGCTCTTCGCCTAACTTAATTTTTTCTCCCTTTAAATATCCTATCAAGACCTTCATTATACAAATCAAAATCAAGAAGAAGAAGAAAAAGTTGAGGAAGGACCTTTCAAAGGGAATCAATAGAAAGTCCTTGTAGTTAAGAGGAGTGAGCCTGTAGTTTAAAGCCATAAAATAAATTGTCACAAGAGAGATGAAGGCAAGGACAAGAAGGTCCAAGGTTAGGGCCTCTGGCGAGTAAACAAATTGCTCTCTTGTTGCCACGTCTTTAGTTTTCACTCCTAGGTAAATTAATATTAAGATGTAGAAAATTTCAATTAAGCCAAAGCCTGAAAAGATTGAATAAACTAGGGCTAGACTTAAAATGATTAAGCTTAAGCTTCCTGCCCTCTTCACTCTTTCCCTCTTGGCTCGTCCCAAAATAATAAAGGCAAGTCCAAAGATTATGCTTGGAAATTGGTATAGCAAGTTGGCATTTATTGGAGAAAAATTCTTGAGCCAATGAAACTTTGACAACTCGTCGGGAATTGTAGATGAAAAAATCATAAAGGACCCGCCAAGATAGAGCATAAGGGAAAAGATATCAAGACCCAGAGATTTTATAATTCTCGAGGGAATCTTGTCATTCTTCTCATCAAAGATAGATCCCAAGTCATGAACAAAAAATACTGCCCCAAGCATAAAGGGAAGGATGTAGTAAAAAAGTCTATACAAGAGTAGCCAAGATAGAATCAAGTCTGTCTCAATCCCAAAGGACTTCATGGCTCCCAAGACAACAAGTTCAAAGGATCCAAGTCCACCTGGTATAAAGGAAGCAAGTCCAAGAATACATCCAATCGCAAAAATTCCTATTACCTTAAATAGGCTTAGTCTTACCCCAAGAAAAGTTCCAATAATATAGAAGAAAAGACTTGCACAGGACCATTCCATAAGGGAAACCAAGGACACATCTCTTGCGTATTTTTTTGAAATGGAAAAATCTCCATCATTTTTAAATTTTGAAACATAAAATAAAACTGGATAGTAGAGGATTGCTCCAAAAAGCCAAGGGCTGTAGTGGAGGAGGACTTCCTCTCCTGATACAAGGGTATAAACAAGGGACAAGAGTGCCAAGCTTGATAGTCCTACTATGTCAAAAAGAAGAGATTTAACTAAAAACTTTAAAAGGTTTTTGTCCTCCTTGCCTTGTCCGTAGTACCTTATCCTTAAGCCAAGATTTATAACTCCTCCAAAGCCTATTAGGTTGTTAAAGGAGTTAACTGTAATGGACCTCTTGATTATGTAGGATTTTTTTCTGTCAAGATTCAAGAAGTCACTTAACAAGATGTCGTAAAATATCATGGGAGAGAAGGCAAGAAAACCCAAGACACCCATGGCAAAAACTTTTACCAAAGAAAGTTGATGAAAGATTGCTGAAATTTCTTGGAGAGAAATCTCCTTCCTTAGTTTTGTAAATTCAAGGACAACAAGTAAGATGACACCACCTAGGAAGATAGGCCTTATCCAAGACAATATTTTTTTTAAATTTTTCATTTCTTAACCTCTTTTTTTAGAAAATCAAGGACCACCCTGTTGTATTCCTTGGGGTTTGACCTGGCAACCTTGTGGCCGTGATTTTTTATAATGTATAACTTAGATTTTTTTATCTTTTTAGCAATTTTATAAAAATTTTCAAGATAAATTAGGTCCCTTTCTCCAGCCAAAATTAAAACTGGGAAGTCAAACTTCTCGTAGTCCGAGTCCTTTATCTTTAACTTATTAAAATTTAATGAATAGACAGAGGAATAATATTCAAGACTTGTAAAGATCTTGGATAAAAATAATAGGTTGTAGTAAAAAATATAGGATAAAAGCCTTGGAATTAATTTTACTTGAGAAAATTCTTTGTTGGGAGAATTTAAAATAAGTCTTTTCACCCTATTTGGAAAATTCTTGGCAAAGGTTAGGGCAAGATTTGCTCCATCAGAAAAGCCAAGCAGGTTTATCTTATCTATTTTTAAAAAGTCCAAGACATCTAGGACGTCAAGAGATAGGTCCTCCATGTTTAAGTCCTTAGACCTGTCGCTCTTTCCATGACCCCTGGTATCCATGGCTATGACCCTGTAAAATTTTTTAAATTCCTTTATTTGCTTTTCAAAAAAATTGGAATCGTCGCCGTTGCCGTGAAGGAGAAGAAGGTCCTCGCCCTCTCCAAGAATTTTTACATAAATCCTCGCGCCGTCGCGAACTCTAATAAATTTTTCCATACCATCACCTGAGTATCCCTCTCTACTTGACCTATTGTACCACTATTTTCTTATTTTTTCTTAAAAGAAGCATATATTCTATTAGTCATAAGGAATCAAATTATAAATATCTAAAGATTTTTTAAGATGCTTTTATCTTTATTGCTTACAAAAAATAATTTTGCTAAAATATCTATCGATAATATTTATCAATTTAAGGAGGACACAATGATAAAAAAAACATCTGTAATTTTTATCTTGTGCTTAACACTTTTATTCAATTCAATAAGTGTATTTGCACAAGCTACAAATGACAAAAAAGTAAGTTTAAAACTAGAAAAGACGTCGGATAAATATATGGAATTTTCCATCGAGCCAAAGGAGACCATAGATAAAATTTCAGGAATAAAGACTGACACAGTTTTTACTCACGAAAAAATGCTAAAGAATAGCATCGGTTGGACTTCTAGGAAAAAGGGTTATGCTATTGAAAATGGAAAACTTTACATAGAGACTATTAAGAACAAACACACAATAACTCTTAATCTAAATGACGGAAGTGATCTTCATTTTATCCTAAAGGATGGTAAATGCGAAAGTATAGATTTAGCCCATCCACCAAAGGGAAAAATTCACTTAAAGTTAGAGGGTTACTTTGAAGGTGCTCTTGTGGGACAAAGAAAGTATGATGCAGTAAGTGCATCAACTGGAGCTGCAAGTGACAACAAGAACTCCGACATAAAAGTCTATGGTCAAATAACTGAAGAAAATGAAGCTCCTAATCCAAAAGCTTGGAAAGAGCTTTCCAAATCTGATATAGAAGTTGATAAGGGATTAACAAAAATAACTTTAGACCCTAAGTCTGGAATGAAAGCTAACTTTAACGCTCTAGACTCTTCTATTACTCTAGCAGGTGAACCAAAAAATGTTGGTGACTATCCTGTGAAGGTTGAACTAGTTGATATATATGGCAGAAAGGCAACTAGCAATGCCGCTTGGTTCTCTGTTTCTGATATAGAATCGACTTACCTCGACAAGGTTATGAAGGATGTAAATACAAAGCTTAAAACAACTCAAAATAACAAGGTATTATTTAATCAGGAGCCTTGGTATATTGGTTATTTCAATGAAAACAATAGGGGAGCTAATCAATCCTTTACTGTTCCCAAGAATATAAATCTATGGCAAGGATCTCATGAAAGTGGAACCTATGGACAATTAGGATTGATTTTGCCAATAAGTGAAAATCCAGATAAAAATAAATTCCAATATAGACCTGATGAAGAAAGAATTCCTATTCAAAATTTCGTCCTAGAAGAAGGAACTAATCTTACACTTGTAAATATGAAGGTCTTCTCTGGAGTAAATATAATTGTAAAAAAAGGGGCTACTCTAAATGTTCATGATTCATCAATTTATGGAAGAATAACAGTTAATGGCGGTAGGCTTAGGATAAACTACGACCCTAAGGGGACTTTTCAAGGTGAGTTTGGAAAGTCTTCAGGTGCAAAAGTTGTTTCTGGATCATCTATCCAAGGACAAATTATCCTAAATGATGGAGCGGTTTTGGAAAGCTCTTATATTTATTCAAATACAAATAATTTGACAGATGCCAATAAGGCTATAAAAAATACAAGACCTGTTGTCCTTGTTAAGGGTAAGGCCTTTATAAAGGGAAATGTGTTTGTAAAAGGAGATGAATCTCCAACAGGAAGTGAAGCAAATGGCTTGCCTTATAGAGGTCAAACCGGTATGGAAATTGATGGTGGATCTCTTACTGTCTTAAAAGATTCAAATCTTTATGTATATGGTGGTGGAACTACTGCAACTACATCTCGTGGTGGTAATGCTCTTGTTCTTAAAAATAAGGGTAAAGTTCTAGGTGACGGAGGTCTTGCCCTTATGGGTGGAACTGGTCAAAGTGGAGAAGGTGGATATGCGGCTTGTGGAGATGGAATCATATCAACAAAGTCTGCTTACCTAAGAGCTGGTAATGGTAGCATTGAAACACTTGCTAAGGAAGATGGCATTGAAATAACAAAAAATGTTGTTGGAAGTGTCCATAATGGTAAAAAAGGAACCGGAAGAATAGCAGAAGAATATCCTGAATTCTGGGGACATAGCTCTCTTCCTAAAAAGTTAGATGATGAAAAAATTGGAAAAACTCTTATAAACCCTAATGGTAAAGATAAGGTTGAGGGTGAAACCCCACCTGTTTTTGAAGATAAAAAACCAGGCAAATTCCTAAAAAGAGTTGAACTTGTTACTAATTCTTTCCACAACAAATCAACTCAAATCAATAATAGAAGCGAGGACTCCAAGGCTTGGCTAGAAAAATTAGCTAAGGGCGAAGGAGAGGTCAAACTTGGAGAGGAAAAGTTAAATCTTGTTCAAGATGAGATTCTTGGACAAAAGGGCTATAAGGTTGATGGAAACTTCTTATATATCTACGGATTAAAAGTAGACGATAAAATAGATATTAAGCTTGATGGATATGTGCCCCTTAGCTTAAAGGCTGTTGCAAGTAACTACCCAAAAATACCATATTTATTAGTTGCCTTTAAGGGAGAAAAGGAAGAAAGACCTTATCTTCCTGAAAAAGAGCTAGATATTTCAGATGAAAGTGTCAATGCTGCAAAAAATTATATTAATGATATTACAATCAATGAATCTGCCCTAAATCAAGCAGGTGTAAATATTGGTAAAAATTCTTCAACTATAGATGCTTTCAAAGAAGCAATTAAAAAAGCTAAAGAACTTGCTAACAAAGCAAGTCTTAACAATGAAGAAAAGAAGGAACTTGTTTCTTACTTCAATAATAAGTTTGAGGAGCAAACAAAAAATATCAAACTGGATATGAATCTAGATGATAAAAAAGTTATAGCTAATAAATATGATAACACTAGGCTCCATGCAAAATTAAATAACGGAAAAGTAAATTACTCCTCTGAGTTGCAAAACCTTTCTAAAACTGCTTATCCTAAGCTTACAATTTATAGGATTGATAAAAGTTCTTATGAAACAAGACAAGATTTAGATGCAACTACTAGAGCAACTGTTCCAAAATTTGAAGATCACATTTTAGATGAAAAATACTATGACATTAAGAAGCTTCCAAATAACAATCAAGATAGGACTTCTGTGCCAAATAACAAATACGAAATTGATATTAAAGAAAATGATATAAAAAGAGACTTCCCAGAAACGAAACTTTTAAAAATTGTTTTCTCTGTAGAACTTGCTAATGGCATTGAAGCAAAAAGCTCTGACTTTGTATTTCTAAATGACACAAAGCCTGAAGATAAGCCTAGTGAAAATCCATCAACAGAAAATAACAATACACCTGCTGATAACAATACTTCAATTGTAGAAGAAAAAGATCCTATTAAGGAAGAATCAAATAAAAATATTGCCAAGCCAAAGATAGAATCCACAGGTCATTATGAATACAGGCTAACAAAAAAATATTCGCCAACAAAAGTTAAGCATACTAAAAAGACTTCTCAAAAATCTTTTATAGCTGGCTATCCTAATGGATTATTTAAACCAGACAGTTCTGTCACAAGAGCTGAAGCTGCTCAAATGCTTTGGGTCTTAGAAAATGCCACTGCATCAAACTTAAAAGCAGACTTTAAGGACGCAAAAGACTCTTGGTACAACCAAGCTCTCAACTATACAATATCTAAGGGAATGTTGCTTGCTAAGAATGGCAACATTAGACCTGATGTCCCTATGACTAGGGGAGAATTTGTTAGAATGTTATATCCCCTTCTAGCAGATAAGTCAGGTGGACCAAGATTTAATGATATTGCAGGTCATGAGTTTGAAGCCGCAATATTAAGAGCTAGTGCCAATGGAATAATAAAGGGCTATCCAGATGGAAGCTTTAAACCTGATGGAAAAGTCACTAGAGCGGAAACAGTTACTATGCTAAACAAATTATCTAATAGATATTTGACATTAGATGACCTAAAGAAAAATAATTCTAAAATAAAAGAATTTTCTGATGTTCAAAAATCTCATTGGGCATACTTGCAAATTATGTCAGCTGTAAACTACCCTATCATAAATGAAGTTACAGAAACTTATTACACTTATAAGGATGGATATGAAGAATCTTGGGACAAGGTTTGGGTTGAAAATTCTAAAGAAGTTACTGAAGATAAGGACCAAAATAATAAACCAGATTCAAATACAAAAAAGGATTATATTGAAAGTAAATTAGATGACAAAACTTCTAATGTTAATATAGAAGGAAAACTTACGAAAGATGCAAAGCTTGTGGTTGTAGATAAATCCACTAAAAAGGATGGTAAGGTTACAATAACAGTTCCTGAAACTATTTTAAAGGATTATAAAACTTTAAAACCTACACAAGACAAGCTTTATGAAATCGTAAAATCCTTTGATATAAAAATACTTGGTGACTATCAAGGAAAACTTAAAATAAGCTTGCCTGTTGGTGAAGAAAACAATGGAAGAAAGGCTATTATAAAGCACCTTTCAAAGAATGGTTTAAAAACTTATACATCAACTGTCGAAAAGGGCAGCGTAAGCTTTGAAGTAGATAGCCTATCACCTTTTGTTGTTATAGTCGAAAAGGATAAAGTTGATAAGGAACTTGTAAATCTAAAGAAACAACTCCAAGAAAAAATTGATCTTGCAAAGGAAAAAGATGAAACTAAGTTTACAAAAAAATCCTTTGATGCCTTGAAAGCCGAGATAGCAAAAGCAGACTCCTTAAAAGATTCTAATGATAAGGAAGCTTTAAAAGTGGCCTTAAAAGACTTGCAAAATTCACTTGACTCTTTGATAACAATTGGCGATTCATCAATACTAGAGAAAAAGCTAGAAGAAGCTTTAAAACTAACAAAAGATGAATCTTACACAGAAGATTCAAGGAAAACTTTAGAAAACTTCTTAAATAGATTTGCAGGATATGACTTCGATAATGCTACAGAAGATGATATTAAGCATGATTTAAAACTAGTTGAAGAAGCAGTTAATAAGCTTGTAAAAAAACCAAGCCAAGTGATAGTAGAAGTGTTAGTTAATATGGGTGGCTCTTCAAGCGATAATCTAAAGGGAATTCTTGGAAAAACTTTCGCAGACTTGACAAGTGATTCTGGAAGCTACAAGATTGAAGATCCAAGTATAAGTGGTAAAGTCTTCCTTGGATGGAAAATAAATGATGGCTCAGAAATTTTATCAAGTGATGCCTTAAAATCAAAAGTCATTACACAGGATATGGTTAAGGACGGAAGAATAAATATTTCTGCTGAGTTTAAAGATGAAGTCAAGCCTTCACAAGAGGATGCTAAGACACCTAAACTCCTTACAGATAAGAAAAATAAGGCAATTGCCATAGACAGAAATAATGAAGAGACTAAAACTTGGCTTAACCTTCTAAAAGGGTCTACTGTTACTCTTTCTATATATCTTAGTGGAGAAAAACTAAATTTTACGACAACTAATTCTTTAGAAAGAGGCTACTATGTATATACTAATTCTTCTCTTGGAGTTAGAGGTATAAATATCGGGGATATAGTGAAGATAATTGTCCCTGGTTATAAGGACGTCTTTGTTAAGGCTGAAAAATTTGGAAGAAGCTACAACTTAGTTCAAATTGAAAATCCTGAAACTAAAGAAAATAATAATCCAAGTTCCGAAAATAATAATGTACAACCAAGCGAAGGAAAAAATCCTAAGCCAAACACTCAACTTAAAAAAATTATTTTTGCAGAATCTGAAAATAGAAAGATAAGGCTAAAAAAAGATCACCCAGATAATGGTGACTGGCTAAGCCAAATAGAAGAAAAAGCCCTCGTTAAGAAGCTAGAAAATAATACTTTTGTAGATCTAAATAAAGGTAACATTAAAATCTATAATAAGACCTCTACAAAATCTATAAGTATTTATAATTTAAAAGCAGGTGATATTATAAAAATATCACTAGATGGTTTTGAAGATGTTTATCTAAAGGCTATAAAAAATGGTCAAAGCTATCAGCTAGTTCAAATAGAAAAGCCAAACCTCTAAATAAAACAAATAATATAGTAATTACTCCTAATAGTGTCAGATAAAACTGGCACTATTTTTTTATTCATACTTTATCTAATCCCAATCATTTTCATGGCAAAGAAAAAAGAGCAGGCCTAAGCCTACTCTCTTTCCAAAAAAGTATTTATTTAAATGTGTTGTCGCGATTTTAATTTTTTGCTTTCACAAATTTTATTTCTTAAATACTATTTTCTAATGAAAATTTATTATTCAACAGTAATTTTTGATGCTCCCTCAATTTTTACATTTGAGTTGTAATATTTTGTAAGTGCCTTAATCATGTAAGCTGGGTCTTTTGCTCCAGCTGTTTCATAACTAGAGTGCATTGCTAGTTGTGGAAGTCCAATGTCAACTGCGTGAAGGGAAACTTGTGTGTTTGATAAGTTTCCAAGAGTTGAACCACCTTGCATGTTAGATCTGTTGGCAAAGTGTTGAACTGGTACATCAGCAAGGGCACAAATCTTTTTGAATACTGCTTGTGAAAAGGCATCTGATGTGTACTTTTGGTTAGCAGCTTCTTTGATTACAATACCTTGGTTCATGAAAGTTCTGTTTTCGTCATCAGTTAATTCCTTGTGGTTTGGATGAACTGCGTGAGCATTGTCTGCACTTACTAGGAAGGATTTTGCAACAGCCTTGTGGTACTCTTCTTCTTCAAAACCAAGACCAGCATTAAGTCTTTTTAATGTGTCGTGAAGAAGTGTTGACATAGCACCTTGTTTTGTGTTTGATCCAACTTCTTCGTTGTCGAAGCAGCAGTAAACATTTACTACCTTGTCGTTTGAACCAGCTATAAAGGCCTTAAGTGAAGTGAAGGCACATTCTAGGTCGTCAAGTTTTGGTGATGAAACAAATTCATCCTTATAGCCCCAGATTTTTCCTTCTTGTCTATTTACTAAGAATAGGTCCTTAGAAATAATTTGTTCTTCCTTAACTCCAAGTTCTTCAGCTATCATCTTGTTGTAGTCGCCTTTTTTCATAGAGCCACTTGTAAATAGTGGAAGAAGGTCAACTTGTCTATTAAACTTATAACCGTTGTTTACTTCCCTATTCATGTGGATGGCTACATCAGGTATGATTAAGATGTCTTTGTCAATGTATAAAAGTTTTGATACAATTGCGCCATCTTCTTCAACTAAGACTCTTCCACCTAGGGTAAGAGGCTTGTCAAACCATGTCCAATCAATTGGTCCACCATAAACTTCTACATTTAATTTTACATAGTCTCCTGGGCCATCAAGCTCTGGCATACTTTTCACCTTGTAAGTTGGTGAGTCAGAGTGAGAAGCCACAAGTTGGTAGTGGTAATCTGAAAGATCACTACCTACCTTAAAGGCAATAATACTTGAGTCGTTTCTTGTAGTGTAATAGTTCTTGCCCTTTTCAATAGTCCAGCTTTCGCCTTCCTTTAATTCTATAAAGTCTTCCTTGTCAAGATATGTCTTCACAGTGTCAATTGTGTGGAACATACTTGCAGATTTTCTAATAAATTCTAACAATTCCTTTGAAGTTTCTAAATAATTCATACTTCCTCCTTTTAGAATTTAGCTAAGTTTTTTATCTTCCTTTGCCCTAATCATTGGTAGGATTACTCCAAGTGCAACAAGTACAAGTGGTGTAATTACGTTAAGTGCCATTTGCATTGGATCGTCTGAAATCATTCCTAGCATACAGCAAGCAGCTGTTAATATGAAGCACCAGAAGCCAAAGAATAGAGCAATTCCTTGGTTACGAGTAAAGTAGAATTCTCTTTTTACGTCGCCCCTGTTCTTTCTCAAGAAGATATAAGCCAAGAATACCCATAGGTAACGAAGTGGCATTGTGATTGAGTTAAGCTTTGTTAATTGTCTTAATACAGTTGCAGCACCTGGCACAAGGATTTGTGCAAGGATAATTGAGCCTGCAAGAACAATTATAAGTTTAATACCATTGATGTAAGCACCGTATTTATTTTTCTTAAGAAGCTTTCTTGGGATGTATTTATTTGTCTTGTCATCATCAAGTAGCATTCTTAGTGGTGCGTCAATACTTACAACAAGTGTAGAGAATTGACCAATCATATTACATAGAGCGTAAACAATCATAATCTTGTTTCCAAGGCCATAATATTCTCCAACTCTTTCGAAGGCCCAGTAAGCACCATTAGCTGCGTAAGAGTCAAAAGTTGCTGAGTCTGCGTTGATAATAGCAGGATCAAACATCATACCCATAGCAATAGTACCAAAGATAGCTGAAATAATTACCATTACAGCAGCGAAAATCATTGCCTTAGGGAATTCCTTTGAAGAGTTACCTTCCATGTGGTTTACATAAGGACTCATCTTTTCAATACCACCAACAGCAAATACAAGAATTGATAAAGAAGTGAAATACTTCATATCAAAAGTTGGAATCAAGTTGTCAAGGGACCAGTCCATAGCTTGGTAACCACCATCTGGATTAATCTTTGGTGCAGCAAGCATCATTAAGATGTAAAGAATACCCATGACAAACATACTTGAACCTGCAATAGTTGCAAGGTTTTTAAGTGGGTTAAGACCTCTACTTGCTACCCAGCAGAAAATTAAAAATACTGCTAGAGTTGCGATTTGTACATAAACAGTTGGTAGGGAATCATAAACTTCTGCGTTTTGGAAGAACATCCAAGACATAGCCTTTAGTCCACCAGAACCCTTTGAAGCAATGTAAGTGATGTGACATGCCCAATAAGTCCAACCTGCGTAATAAGCTAACTTATCACTAGAAGTTGCTCTTATCCATGATGTAACTCCACCACCTTCGTCCTTGAAGGAAGAACCAAGTTCCCCAACCATAAGTGCGTTTGGAATAAAATAAAGTGCGAACATTAGGATCCATGAAAATATTACTTGGATTCCGTTAAAGAATACGAAACCGTTAACAACATTTCCAAAACCCCATAAAGTGGAAAAGGCCATGAATGCCAGCATATACCACTTAATTTTCTTTTGTGAATCTTGCATTTTAACTCTCCTCTCAAAAAAATAATTGCATGATTAATTTAATTATAACCTTAAAAAAATAGACCATCTAGTGTATTTAAAAAATAAGAAAAACATTTTACTATTTTGATTTTTAAATTGTTCCACTTTATACTAGTTTGGTACTAAATTTTTGAACCTTTAAAAATACAAGTCTATATTGCTTTTAAGCATAAGAGGATCTTCATTTGAAATAATTTTGATTAATCTTGACCTATTAATAAATACAATTTTTAAGAGAGTTTAACATTGTCTTTTATCATTAATTTCTATTATATTTTTAAATTTTTATAAAAATTTTTCCAACAAAAAATCCCCGATTTTTTATCGGAGATCTTTTGTTGGAAAAATTAGGAGGGCTTTTTCTATCAGGAAAATATTTTTATATTTTCTTTTTATATAGATTTGATGCTTAAATTTATTTTCTCAATTATTAGCTAGGGCTTGCTCAACAATCAATTTTTTTTGATTTTCTAATTTGTTTTCATTTACCGAGTTAGTTCTTAATGCAAGGTATGAGAAAAACATAGGAATAATTACTACACAGGCAGCAATTATTGCGTTGTTAAGATTTAATTCTTTAAATAAAGTTATCGCTATTACCGCAGCACATATTCCGCCCAATACACTTGATGAAATAAATAGAAGTTTTGGAATCCTAAATCCTCTATTTTCAAACTGCTCTGGATAATTTTTGGGTATATACATACATTTTATATTTAAGTAAGCATTAATAACCATTGTTGGAATCATAAGCATGGATATTGCATTATCTACATTCATACCTGTAAGGATTGGTATAAGTGCAATAACATAGACCAACAAATAACAGTAATATGGATAACCATCACTAGACTTCTTTTTAAAAATTTCTGGTAACCATCCATCATCTGCCATTTGCGCTAAGGGATTTCGTATCATAACAAGAACTGATAAAAAAGAAGATATGATTGCACATATTCCTCCACCAATAACAAAGAAAGCAAATAGTCCTGGACTTAAAATAGCTTTTGCTGTAACACTCAAATTATTACCAGCATACTGATCAAATGTGAGTACACCTGAAGCAACAAAGGACATAAATCCATAAATTATAGAAACTACAATACAAGTTAATAAAATTCCCAAAGGTATATTTCTTTTTGGTTTTTTTGTTATTGGAATGACTCCTACTGGTCCCATAGTTGTTCCTTGACAAGCCCATCCCATCACAGCTATAGCGCCTATAACTCCTGGAATCCCATTTCGGAAAAATCCTCCATCGTAACTCATATTGAAATAATTATTAATATTAACTTTTGGAATTCCTAAAAATACAAAAATAACTAAAGCTAAAATTAATAATCCTGTAACTATATTTTGAAATATGGTTACAAACCTGTTTCCTCTTATAGTTAATAGAAAGAAAATAGTTAAAATTATTGAACTTGATAACTTCAAATTATCTGTAAATATTGGCCATAAATCACCCAAATATTGAGTAAGAGCCAAGGCATATCCTGTAAACCCAAATGCCCAGATAATATTAGTCCATCCACCAAATCCTGTTAATATAGGAGGAAGAAGCATGCCCTTCATGCTGTAATCTCCGCCTTCTATAACAAATACTCCCGAAATTGCCATATTATACCAATAGGCTAAAAGCATATAAAAGACACTGATAACTGTAATAGGCAATATAGACCTGCCAGTCCTGGCCATGGCTGATCCTAAAGTAACAAATATTCCTGATCCAATGGCTCCGCCTACACCGAGCCCAATAATATTAATCACACCAAGTTGTTTTTTATTAGTCATGCTGAATACTCCTTAATGATGTCTATTTTATTCTCCATAATACTTTTCCTTGTGCTTATTTTTTACTGCATAAATAATCCTGTCTATTCCTTCTTTTAAATAAGATCTTGGACAAGCTAAATTAAGTCTTACAAAACTTCCAGAGTTTTTAACAAACATGTTTCCTGCTTCTAATAAAACACCAGCTTTATATGCAAAAAACATTGTTATCGCTTCATCTTCATCAAAATATTCTCCAAAGTCTGCCCAAGCTAAATAAGTTGCTTCAGAAATGTTAATTCTAACCTTTGGTAAATTCTTTTCTAAGTAATCCTTGGTAAATTTAAAATTTTCATCCAAATACTTACTCATTTCTTTTAACCAATCTTCACCTTCTTCATAAGCTGCTTGACTAGCTGCTATGCTAAGAGGATTGTCAAAGTTATAATGATTTTTGTTCCAAACTTTTCTCAAATTTTCGTTTCTAATTATGATACTTGAAAACATTAGTCCCGCTATATTAAAGGTTTTACTAGCAGCCATGCATGTTACTAGCTTGTCATAATCACCTAAGATCTTACCTAGAGGTATGTGTTTTTGTCCTTCTCTTAAAATATCACAATGAATTTCATCAGAAATTACCCACAAATCATTTTCTTCTATTATATTTGCTACTTTTTTTAGCTCTTCTTCTTTCCAAACTCTTCCTGTAGGGTTGTGAGGATTGCAAAAAATAAACAACTTTGTTTTTGAATCCCTTGCCTTGTCTTCTAAATCTTTAAAATCAATTGTATAGTAACCATTTTCAAGCTTTAAATCTGAACAAACAGATTCTTTATTAGAAGAATCTGCTGCATATTTAAAATATGCATAGGAAGGTGTAAGGAAGAGTACTTTTTCATCTTCTTTTAAAATGTAGTCTACCAATTCAAACAAGGCTGGAATAATTCCATTGCTTGTAACAAGTTCTTCTCTTGCAAAACTCCATCCATATCTTCTTTGACACCAAGATAATAAAGATTCATAAAAATCATCTGTAAATACTCTTGTATAACCTAAAATTTTTTTATCTAATCTTTTTTTAATTCCCTCAATTACAACATCAGGTGTTGCGAATTCCATATCAGCTACCCACATATGAATAAATTCATCATCAGCGTAGGGAAACTTCATACTATCATCAGCATGAAATATATAATCTCTAAATCCATCTATCTTTAGTGCGTTAGTATTTTTTCTGTCAATTCTTTCATCAAAGTTATACATTAAACCATCCTTCCAAACTTATCTTTTATACAAAAGTTAATTTAATAATACATATAGTTTGAAGCAGTGCTTATTTAACTTATTAAATCAATTGTGTTATCTTTTTTTATTGTCAATTATTAAATAAAAACTTCTTCTGCTACTTCTTTTAGTAGGGCTATCTTCTTCCATTGGTCTTCTTCTGTCACTGCGTTGCCTTCTTCTGTTGATGAGAAGCCACATTGGGGTGAGATACAAATATTTTCTAGAGGAATATAATTTGAGGCTTCTTTAATTCTTGCAATTAACTCATCCTTGTCTTCAAGCTCTGGTCTCTTACTTGTTACAAGACCTAGGACAACTTTCTTGCCTTCTGGTATTTTTGCAAGGGCCTTGAAGTCTCCAGATCTTTCATCGTCGTATTCTAAGAAAAATCCATCGATGTCCTCTTTTGCAAATACATAGTCGGCAACATCATCATAGGCTCCTTGGTAAAGCCAGTGACTCATGAAATTTCCCCTGCAGATGTGAGTTAAGATTTGCAAGTCCTTTGGAGCTCTTTCATAAATTTTATTGTTGTAGTCTAAGAATTCTTGTCTAAGTTCATCAATAGTCTTGCCAGAATTTTCGTATTTCTTCCTGTAGTTTTCGTCAACTGTTCCAATCCAGCTTACATCATCAAATTGTAGGACCCTGCCTCCAATCTTGTAAAATTCATCTACAAATTCTACATATGCCTTTACAAGGTCATCAATAAATTCTCTTGTAGAATCATATACATCCTCTATACCTATAGTTGAATCAATTGATTGGGCCAAGAAAACTGCTATGGCTGGTATTGTTAGCTTTGGTGTGAAGTCGTCTTCTTCAAATTTTTGTATAAACTTAAAGTGGTCTAGGAAGGGATGATTCTTAGATGAGACTTTAGATTTTACTCTGATATTTTCTCTTCTCAGTTTTTTTCCATTAAAATCAAAACTATCATTTTTATCTATTTCTCTTTCTAAACCTTCAAAGCCCCACCAAAAATCAAAGTGCCACCAAGACCTCCTAAATTCTCCATCTGTATAAAACTTTAATCCTGCATTTTTTTCTTTTTCCACAAGCTCTCTTATTGCCTCATCTTCAACTTGTCTTAGGCACTCTGCCTTGATTTTTCCATCTTCAAAATCTCTTCTAGCTTTTTTTAAGATCTCTGGTCTCAAAAAGGATCCTACTACTTCGAACTTACCTGGCGCTAAATTTTTTGTCATCTTATTTCTCCTTTTAAATCCTTAAATCAAAACTTCTTCTGCTACTTCTTTTAAAAGGGCTATCTTCTTCCATTGGTCTTCTTCTGTCACTGCGTTGCCTTCTTCTGTTGATGAGAATCCACATTGGGGTGAGATACAAATATTTTCTAGTGGAATGTAGTTTGCCGCATCTTTAATTCTTGCAATTAACTCTTCCTTATCTTCAAGCTCTGGTCTCTTGCTTGTCACAATGCCAAGGACAACTTTCTTGCCTGCTGGAATTTTGGCAAGGGCCTTGAAGTCACCAGATCTTTCGTCATCGTATTCAAGATAGAAGGCCTTCACATTTTCTCTTGCTAGGACATAATCTGCAACTGCGTCGTAGGCTCCCTTGAAGTGGAAGGAAGACTTGTAGTTTCCCTTGCAGATGTGAGTTGTAATATTTAGTCCTTCTGGTGCATAGGCTATGGCCTTGTTGTTTATTTCTAAGTAGATCTTCTTAAGGTCTTCGATGTTTTTGCCATCTTTTTCATAAAGTCTTGTTGCATCTTCATCTACTAGGGCTCCCCAAGTGCAATCATCTATTTGTAAGTTTCTGCATCCTAAGTCATAAATTTCTTGGAAGAATTCGCCATATGCTCTTGCAAGGTCGTCCACAAACTTACCTTCATCTTCGTAGGGATTACCAGCTTTGATTTGATTGTAAACTCCTCTTAGGAGTTGAGCTGGTGATGGAATTGTTTGTTTTGCCACAGTATTTTCATCTTCAAATCCTTTTACAAATTTGTAGTGGTCTAAGAAGGGATGGTTTTTACCTCCAAGCTTTCCAACAATTTTTATCCCATCAGGTCTTAGGGTTTCTCCATGAAAGTGGATGAGTTCATCTTGACTTAAAGTATATTTTTCTATTCCTTCAAGTCCCCAAAAGAAGTCGTAGTGCCACCAGGACCTCCTAAATTCTCCATCAGAAATTATTTTTAGGCCAGCTTCCTTTTGCTTCTTCACAAGTTTTTCTATTTCTCTGTCTTCAACTTTTTTAAGTTCTTCACCTGAAATTTCTCCCTTAGAAAACTTTTCTCTTGCGATTTTTAAATCTCTTGGTCTCAAAAAAGATCCTACTACGTCAAACTTACTTGGTGCTAAAATTTTTGTCATTTTCTTTCTCCTTTTTCTTAAATCCATCTTGAGAATGTATAAAAAAAGTCCTTACTGTTTATAAAAACAATAAGGACGAATTATTTCCGCGTTACCACCTATTTTGCATATGGAATGCCACTCTCAAGTACCAACATACTCTATCTCTATAACGGGAGCTCCCGGAAAAGTCTAATATCGACTAATCCCATCAGAGGCCATGTTCACCCAAATCTTCCTTTGACCCTCTCAGCTAAACGGGCTTCTCTGTAAAATTCCAAAATGGATTACTCTTCTCTTCAAATGGTTTAAATTTTATTTTATGTTAGCATCATTAATTTTACCTGTCAAGAAAATTTTTAATTTATTTTTCTCAAGAGTTCATCAACCCTGTCTCCAAGGTCTTCTAATTTTTCTCTAATTTCTTTGATTTCTCTGTTTACACGTAGGTCTGTAAAGATGTTGTCAAAGATTACATCAACAAAAAAATCATAAGTTGAGTCAGGGATTTCTTCGTCGAGATCAATCCTAATATCATTTAGTTCTCTTTTCGCAACTTCCAATTTATCTCTAACTATCTTTAAGTTACTGTTGATGTCTTTTATCTTTCCTCTTTTTACAAGTCCAACTAGGCCAGAGTCTGCGAAGAGATCAAAAAGTCCCCATCTTGATGCACTCTCTGTAAGCTTTATGGTCTTGTCAATTTCATTTTTAAGGTCAAGTAAGGCTTGGTGAGCTTCTTTTAATTCTTTTTCTTGTGACATAAAATTCTCCTTTATACTTTTTTTACTTAGCTGGGTCTTCTATTTCATTTGTCTCCCTAGAGATTATCGCCCTGTCCCCAGACTTTAAAAGTGTGTTGCCCCTTGGGACAATTATTTCTCCATTAGGTCTTTGCACCATTATTATAAGTTCATCTTTTCTTATGTGGAGGTCCTTTACCATCCTGCCTGCCCAAGGATGAGTCTCAGAAATTTTTATTTCATGGAGGTCCTCACCTGTGTAGTCGAAGTAAGTTTCTCCTCCAAGAACAAGTATGTCCCCATCCCTAAGATATGTGTTGCCCCTTGGGACTATACTCTTATGGTCTCTTTCTATCTTGGCGATTATAACGTTAAAGGCAAGTTCAATATCTGATATTTTTTTATTAACCCATGGAGAAATTTTTGTAACATGGGTCTTAATAAATCCAATGTCTGTCTTGTCTGAATAATAGTTAAAGGTCCTTAGGACTGTATCATCAGGGTCGTACATATCAACTTTTTTCGTTGCAAAGGGAAGAGCTGTTCCCTGGATGAGAAGTGAAAAAATACAAATTACAAAAACTATGTGGAAGATGTCTATGGATAGGCTCACTCCAGAGTTTACCACCATTATGGCAAAGGCAATGGCAGCTGCTCCCCTAAGTCCTGCCAGGGAAATTATTGCAAGTTGGTTTTTCTTCATCTTAAAGGGTGCCATTAGTCCAAAGACTGAAAGTGGCCTTGCTATTATTAGCATAAAGATTGCAAGTATAAAGCCTATAGGAAGGGCATCCACTATTAAGTGGATGTCTGATAAAAGTCCCAAGAGGAAGAACATGGCAATTTGAAAAATTGTTGAAAGGCCATCGAAGAAAAATACAATGTCTCTCTTCTTCTTGAACTCGTGGTTGCCAATATAAATTCCAAGAACGTAAAGTGCCAAGAATCCATTTCCGCCAAGGCTTTGAGTAAGGGCATAAGTTCCTATCATCAAGGTTGCAATGAATACTGAAAAAAGTCCATCTTCATCAAGGGATAATTTTTCTATAAGTTTCATAAAGACAAAGCCAGCAAAAATCCTCCAATTATGCCAAGGACAACTTGTTGCAAAATTATTATTGGAATGGAGACGCTATAGCCTGATAGAAGTGACAAGAAGACCATGGTCATGGTGTAGGCCGTGGGGTCGTTGGACCCACTTTCGATTTCAAGTAGGGATGCTGTCTTATATTTTAAGTTTAGGTTCTTTGATACAAGTATGTTTGATACAGAGGCATAGTCTGTCGATGCCACAACTGATCCAAGTAGCATTGACTCTAAGAAGTCAAACTTCAAGACATAGTGGCAGAAGGCTCCTGTTATCAAGGCTGTTGCAAGAACTCCAAGGCTGGCAAGTATAATTGATTCCCTTGCTCTCTCTCGGCCCATGTTCCAGTTGGTACCAAAGCCCCCATAAAAAATTATTATCATAAGTGCTATTGTTGCAATATTCTCTGAAATTTTATAATTGTTAAAGTCATAGCCTAGTCCCGAGAACAAAACTCCTAGAATCAAGAAAAGCAATAGGGCAGGCAGGCCCGACTTGTTGGATATTTTAGTGGCGATCATTGCCAGTAAAAGAATCACTGTTATTAGTAATAGATTCATAAGCTCTCCTCTTTCTAATTTGAAAAATCTATTTTTAAAAAGGAACTGCCCTGTGACAGTCCCCATTTAATGTGATTATAACATTTTTATCTAGTTAAAGCGTCAAATAATCTCAACCTTTTTCAAATTCTGTTTGCTGATTTAAAGATATAAAAGAGCACGCCAGTTAAAATATAAAATCCAATTAATACAAAGAAAAGTCTCTTGTTCTTAGTGAGGACTGCCATAATAAGAGTTAGGATAATTATAGCAATTGCTAGGACAATCTGCGCCATCCTAAGACCGTCATTTATTGCCCCCTCACTAACCCTTAGATAATTGTTGGCAAGGACAGAAACCATTATTAGGGTAACTAAAAAGATTATTATTTTTTCTAAAATTTTTAAAATTTTGTCCTTATTCATTTTCCCTCGCATAGGCTTCAATGCCTTCTCTTAAAATCCTCATACTCTTTCTAATATCGTCAACATTTAACACAAAGGCAAGTCTTACCATTTGTCTTCCTTCTTCCTTGTTCTTAAAGAAACCTGCAGCAGGTGCAAACATCAAAGTCTCTCCATCTATTTGGAAATTTTCGATTAGCCAAATTGCAAATTTTTCTGTGTCGTCAACAGGAAGCTTTGGCATGACATAAAAGGCTCCCTTTGGTTTTTCTACAGTAACTCCAGGAATTTTTATAAGTTCTTCGTAGATAACGTCACGTCTCTTTTGGTATTCCTTGTTCACTTCTTCAAGGTAAGAGGGGTCTATTCCATATAATTTTGCTGCTGCCTTTTGTTCAAGAGTTGGAGCAGCAAGTCTGCAGTTACAAAGTTTATTTATGGCATCCTTTATTTCTGGATTCTTTGATGCAATAGAACCAATTCTTGCCCCACAAGCTCCAAACCTCTTGGAGATGGAGTCAAGTAAAATTAAATTATCTTCAATTCCTTGGACTTCTCCAAAGGACTTATAGTCGTTGCCATCGTAGACAAATTCCCTATAAACTTCATCTGCAACTATATATAGGTCGTGTTTTTTTGCAAGCTCAACTATTCTCATAATTTCCTCTTCTGAGTAAAGAGCTCCTGTTGGATTAGTTGGGTTTGAAAGTAGGATTGCTACAGTCTTGTCATTTATGTGTTTTTCAATTTCTTCAATTTCTGGAAGGGCAAAACCTTCTTTTGGATCAGTCTTAAAGGCCTCAACTTCAATACCAAGTTGTTGGAAAACTGTCCTGTAGTTTGTGTAGAAGGGATCAGTTGTTAGAACTTGGTCTCCTTCGTCACAAATTGTTTGAAAGGTAAACACAAGGGCCTCGCTGGCACCATCAGTGATGTAGATGTCCTTGGCATCAAAATTTATTCCCCTGTTTTTGTAGTATTTAGCAGTCGCTTCCCTAAGTTCAATAAGTCCTTGGGCATGGGCATAAGGAAGAGGTCCCTTCTTTACATCTCTAAAGGTCTCAAAATAAACATCTGGCACTTCAATGTCTGGTGCCCCAATGTTTAATTCGTAAATTTTTATTCCCCTTGCCTTTGCAGCATCTGCATAGGGCGTCAACTTCCTAACTGCTGAATATTCTACTTCTTGAATTCTCTTTGATAATTTCATGTTTTCTCCCTTCAATCCCTCTATCTCATTGCCATCTTAAGTCTGGTCCAAAAAATTTAATTGGGACAAATTTTTGAAAAACTCTTGAAAAGACCCTGTCTGTGTAGGTCTCTGACAATTCCTTTGGCGACAAGTTTGTAGAAATTAATGTCTTCTTGCCACGTAAAAGTCTAGTATTTATTATGTTAAAAATCTCTGAAGCTGTAAAGGAATTTACAAACTCAATTCCCAAGTCATCAACTATTAAGAGGTCTGCCTCAAAATAAAGATTGTACTTGTCATCTTCTATATTTTTAAACTTTCTGTCTTCTATGGTCTTTAAAATCTCGTAGGCTGTTTGATAAATTACTATGACGTCGCTCTTTATAAGTTCTGCCGCAATGCAATTTAGAAGAAAGGTCTTGCCTTGACCTGTTGGTCCCCAAAGGAGGAGGTTTAAATCATTTTCTTCCTTGAAGTCCCTGATGTATTTTTTAGAAATCGCCAAAATATTTCTCATGTTTTCTCTTGGCGACATTTCATACTTTTCATAAACTTTTTCAGAAAAGACATTTAAGTCAAACTTGTCAAAGTTCTCCTTGTCTAGCATATAGGAAATTGAGGACATGTCGTATAATTCTGACACAATTAACTTCTTGAGGCAGTGGCACTTCTCGTCATCTTCATTTATGCCAGTGTCGTGGCAGTCCTTACAAGTATAAATTTCTTCTAGGTAATCTCTTGGATAGCCATTCTTTTCAAGATAGTCCATCTTTTGTATCTTTAAATTGTAAATTTTTTCTGATGCCTCAAGAGACTTGTCAGCATCTGGATTTGTTATCTGATCCATGGAGGCCCTAAGGGCAATGTCCCTTATTAGCCCATCAATTTGCCTAACTTCAGGAATTTTTTTATAAATTTCCTCTAGCCTTTTCTCGTGGACTACAGAATTTTTTCTCCTCAATTCTTCATAATAATTACTTATCTTTGCCGTCAGTTCCATAATCAACACCTAGCTTTTTAAAACCCTCTTTTTGTTTTCTCATGGCAACATCAAAGAGGTCATCTTCTGAATAATTTGCTGTTATTTGCTTAAAGTTGTGAAAAGCTGTGGGCTTTCTCTTCTTTTTCTTTTGATCCTTTTCTTCAACATCTTCAGGTGACTTTATATCCAAGTCCTTCCACTTCATGAGGATGGCATCAACATAATTGACATTGGGTTTGGAAATCTTCGAAGTCCTCTTGCAGGCCTCCAAGATTAAGTCTTTAGAAAATTTAAATTCATCAAACCAGGAGTTGATAATGTTAAAGTCAACTTGACTAAACTGCTTGTCCACTCCAATGTATCGCATGATTTTCTTGTACCTATAATATTTTATGTCGTGCTCAATGTAGGACTGCTCAACATCTTCCATGGTCCTGATGTTGTCTCTGGACCAGTTTCTCACAACTTGCTCTACATAGGAAATGTTGTAAATTCCCTTGATCTCTGTTGTGTAGAAAAAGGCCTCTTCAATTAAATCAGCTGGCATATTGTAAGCTGTGATCCAATTTATTATGTCGATTTTTTTCATAGGGGCAATGGGCTCTCTCATGAGGAACTCTGCCCTAGTAAGTAGGTTGGCATAGGTTGGGTTTGCCACAACTTCTGAATAACCCTTGTCCTTTTTCTTTTCCTCTGCCTTTAGGTTGTAGACATTTTTGATATAGAGTTCCTTAAGGTTTACAAACTTAAGCTTATCGTCTTCCATTTCAACTATGCCCATCTTCTTCCAATAGGCCCATGCCCTATTGACATCGGACTCAAGAATACCAAGATAATCGGCGAGCTTTTCGTTAGTAATATCAGTCCTATTTTCCTTGGCAAACTTATAACCCAAGAGATAAACTTTTACAAACTCGCCATTGGCTCCTGGCATAAAATCATTTATAAAAATATTCTCAATGGAAGTTTCTCCAAGGTCGTATTTATTATTTTCAAGTAAAAACATATTTCACCAATCTCTTTCCAGATCTAAGTCCATCTTTATAGCATAGTTAAAAGTCTTGTTTAAAATTATCTTAAAGGAAGACTTATTTTCATAAAAGTCAGGAAGGCTTTCATCATAGCTTCCATTGGGAAACTTCATGAGAAAGCTGTATCTCTTTTTAAAACCAAGCTCTTCATAAACCCTTATAGCCCTCTTGTTGTAGTGGGCTGCAAATAAAAATATTTTCTTGAAGCCTCTTTCCTTTAAGTAAGTGAGGAAGAGCTCAAGTATCCTTTTGCCAATCCCTTGGTTTATGTAATTGGGATCTAATACAATGCCAAGCTCTGCCTTCTTTAAAAATTTATTTATATTTTTAAGAGACAAGTAGCCAATAATTTTTTCATCGCTTTCGATTACAAAATATTCTGATAGGGGCCTTCTCGTCTTCCACTTAAACCACTCTATTATATCTTCTTCAGACTCTTCAATAAAATTATACTCCAAAAAAAGTGGCGATTCATGACGTCCCCAATTTCTAAAAGTAAAGACATCTCTTAAGTTCATCTTCCTAAAACTAAGGTCTGGATAATTTTCCATAAAGAGCCTCCTTTTATTATTATATACTATTTTAACTTGTCTATAAAGGAGTATAAGAATTTTCAAATTTATGAATAAGACTTATTCTCATTGTGCAAAAAGATAAATTACTTAATTTACATTGTTTAAATTTCTTTAAATTTTAAGCTTTTATGATAAAATAAAGTAAGGTTATTAATAAATTTTATACAATTCGTAACAGGAGAGAATTTTTATGAGAAAAAATGACAATTTAGATGAAATTGATGTTGAGATTCTTGAGCTCTTGAGAAAGAATGGACGCATGAGCCACGAAGACATTTCAAAAAAATTGAATCTAACAAGGCCTGCTATCCATAGAAGAATATATAAAATGGAAGACGCTGGTTACATCAAGGGCTACAAGGTCCTAGTTGATTGGCAAAAGATTGGCTACAACGTGGACACCTATGTCCTCTGCAAGGTCAACACCAACGACTTCAAGAGCCTTATCGCTAAGATAATGGGAATCCAAGATGAGAAATTTAAAATATTTGAATGCTACAGGGTCACAGGCGAACACTGTATCATGCTTAGGATTAAAACAATAAATACTTCAGACCTCACAAGGTTTTATGATATGATTTTAAAAATCGATGGTATACTTGATACTAAAACCCTTCTTATTCTATACTCCGAAAAGGGAAATGACGAAATTTTTACAAGGGTTGATACTGAATAGTTAACAAAGGATGATTTTATGGAAGAAAAAATACTAGTTGTAGACGACGAATCTGCAATCTCTGATATTATAAAGTTTAATTTTGAGAAGGAAGGCTACCTTGTTGAAACAGCTTGCAATGGCAAAGAAGCTATTGCTCTTGCAAAAGAAAATAATTACGACCTAATCCTTCTAGACATAATGATGCCAAAGCTAAATGGCTTTGAAGCTCTAAGGGAAATAAGAAAAACTTCTGATGTTCCTGTCATCATGCTGACAGCAAGAGAAGAAGAAGTTGATAAGGTCTTGGGTCTTGAGCTTGGAGCAGACGACTACGTTGTAAAACCCTTCTCTATGAGGGAGCTACTTGCAAGGGTCAAGGCCGTCCTAAGAAGGTTTGATAGCCCAGACAAGAAGGATGATTCATCTATCTTAAAGGTCATGGATCTTGAAATTGATTTAAACAAGTACCAAGTCCTAAGGGGCGATGAGGTAATTGAACTTACCCTACGTGAGTTTGAACTCTTAAAGTTCTTAGCTTCCTACCCAGGAAGGGTCTTCTCTAGGGAAGAGCTCCTTGAAGAGGTTTGGGAGTATGAATACTATGGCGACATAAGAACAGTTGATGTTACTGTTAGAAGACTCCGTGAAAAAATTGAAGATGAGAAAAAGGGTTTTAAATACATCAAGACTAAAAGGGGAGTTGGCTATTTCTTTGCATCAGATAACGGTGAAGCCTAATGAACCACTCCATTAAGTCTAGATTTATTTTAATTTATGTGGTCCTAGTTCTTATTTCCATGTTTATCGCATCTACCTTTATCATCGATAGACTGGAAAATGTCCAAATAGAAACTGCCACTTCCTCTATGGTTAAGACCATGGACACACTTGCCACAACAACATCGGCATTTTTTAAAGATAATAATTATAGAAATCTACCCCAGCTTGACGTAACGCTTAAAGACTGGGGTATTTCCAGTGAAGAAACTGCCTATGTAATTTCACCAGACAAGGCTCCAAAGATCCTTGCAAGCACGCAAAATATTTCTCCCAAGGAGGCTGAAGATGCCTACTCAGTGAAATTTATCGAGCCAAAGCTTGTTATGGATGCAGCAGGAGGCAAGACTCGCGAAAAAATTGTGGAGTACAAAAACCTAGGCGATGTGGAAAAACATATTGCAAGGCCAATCTTATCTGGCGATGGGGACATACTTGCCATAATTTATATGACCAGGAACCTAAATTCAATTTACTCCGTAATAGAGGACTCCAAGGTAATTATTACTTACGCAACTTTGATTTCTCTTTTGACAACTTCTATATTGGGATATTTTATTGCCAACTCCATCACTGGTCCCATCCGTACCCTCACTAAGAAGGCCAAGGCCCTTGCTAAGGGTAACTTTAATCAAAGCATTGAGGTCAAGAGCAAGGATGAAATTGGCGAGCTTGGTATGATGTTTAACTTCTTGACTAAGGAGCTCCGTGAGTCCATAGAAAAGATGGATCTGGAGAGGTCAAAGCTTGACACAATCTTTAACTACATGGCAGAAGGTGTCATTGCCATTGATAGGAAAAACAGACTTATCCATGCCAATTCCATTGCCAAGAAGATTTTAAATATTTCAGAGAAGGACTTTAACAGGGTCATCAACTTAAAGTCCATTAACCTATACAATATCGACTACAAAAATGAAGAGAGCCTCCGAGGAGAAGAGCTGACAAAAATTGCCAACTCCTTCTACAAGATCAAGTACGCACCCTACAAGTCCGATGCCTTTATTAACTCTGGGCTAATTATAGTTTTGCAAGACGTAGACAAGGAGCACATGTTAGACATTATGCGTAAGGAATTTGTTGCCAATGTCTCTCACGAGTTAAAGACGCCTATAACAACTATAAAGTCCTACACTGAGACCCTACTTGATAGCGACCTTGACAAGAAATCGCAAAGAAACTTCTTAAAGATTATCGACAGGGAAAACTCCAGGATGTCTAGAATTGTTACAGACCTCTTGTATCTTTCCAACATTGACTACAACAAGGACAATCTAACTTTATCAAGCATTGACACCTATGAGTTTATTGCCGAGGCCATAGAATCTCAATCAATCTTAATAGTTCAAAAAAATCACAAGATTGAATTAAATATTGATATGGATATAAAAGATATTTACGCAGACAGAAGCGGAGCAGATCAAATCCTTACAAACATTATTTCCAACGCCTGCAAGTACACACCTGAAAATGGGAAAATTGTTATTGATGCAACAAATAAGGGAGACCTTGTAGAGATTAAGGTAACTGACAATGGTATTGGAATCCCTAAGGAAGACCTGCCAAGGATAACTGAAAGATTTTACAGGGTTGAAAAGGGCAGGAGCAGGCAAATGGGTGGAACAGGTCTTGGTCTTTCCATTGCAAATGAGATGATAAAATCCTTTGGAGGCAGTCTAAAGGTTGATTCTGTCTTTGGAGAGGGAACTACTATTACCCTCCTCTTTAAAGCAAGCGAAGGTGATAACAATGATGAAGAACTTGCCTAAAGCAACGTCAACCTATATCCTCATAGGCCTAGTCCTCCTCTTGGTCTTTCAATCAAAAAACCTCTGGCTATCCTTTGACACAAAGTCTGAGGACCAGGTTAAGATTGGTGATGTAGATGAATTCTTGCAAGAAATTTTAACTCCCCAAAGGCTTATTGCAAACTTTGGCGAGAGAGACCACTACATGACTACAAACTTGGGCTCTTACTGGAAGATGACGGGAGAAAATATTTCTGAAAAGCTTCAAAAGGCAACCTCAGAAAACCTAAAACTAATTGACACAGAAGAGTACTTAAATCTTCAAAAGCAAAAGTCCTTAGTTTTTAAATTTAACTCACCTTTATCAGGTTCTGTTTTTGTGAACCTAATTGGGGACAAGAGAAACTCCAACGACATCAACCTAAGCGTGGACTCCATTTACATTTCCAGCCTTGGAGAAATTTATATCTCTGGTAGCAAGAATTTTTATAAGCTAGTAGATATTAAAGTTGACTTTGACATAAATGAAATTTTAGATGAAGTTAAGGTCAAGGGAATCCATGCAGTGAACTTCTACGAGGCCTATGGGATAAAGAAGGACATCTACATTCCTGACGAGGACTACCTATCCCTTCAAAAAGTTGCCTATGTCTCTGGCTTAAGCAAGCTTGAAGAAGGTATGAAGTCCAACTTGGCTGAGAGGTTTTTGGGCATCCCCATTGACTACATCAGGGAAATGTCCGTTGATGGAAAAAATACCTATGTCTATGAAAACGAATATCTATCACTTTCCAGCGACGGTATAATCGAGTACTCCCTTGAGTCCCTCTTTGACGTCAAGTCAAGAGACCTCAACAAGTCCCTTGATAGGGCTGTGGAATTTATTGCCCAAAAAACTGGCATAAGCTCTGGAATTTATCTTGAAAAAATTGAGCCTTGCGACTACAACGACAGTCTCGGCTACAGATTTTTCTTCAACTTAAAAGACGGTCAGATTCCCCTAGTTCTTCCTTCCAAGGACCACAGCTTTATTGAAATCGACGTCTACTCCGAGTATGTAAAAAATTATAGGGAATACTACATCCGTAAGGACGACAACCCAATTTATAAAAAGGAAAAAATTTCTATTGAAGGCATCCACAAGATTTTAAGGAAGAATAGGAGACACTTTAACAACAAGCCTGTCATGGAGATCCTATCTTCCATAGAAAACTTAAACCTTGTTTATTTAATTTTTTCTAGCGACGAGGCAGAAGAACCTACCCTAGTCTATGAAATGACATACATGGGTAACTTCTATTACTTTAATGTGGAAAATGGAAGTCTAATGATGGTGAGGTAATTATGGATTGGAATAGAATTAAAAAAATTTTAATAATTGCCCTTGTGATTGCCAACGTAGTCTTGTTTTGCTACAGCAACTACAACAAGTTTAAGATGAGAAACGAGTCCACAAGAATTGACTTTGTAAGAGAAGTAACAGCCCTCTTAAAAGAAAAAAATATAACTTTGGACACAAAGATCCCAAGAAGGAGAAGGAAACTCCCTTCAGTCCTAGTTGCCTTTGAAACTTCATCAGAAGAAGACATCAAAGAGAGATACTTTGGAGGCAAGGGAAGGGTGGAAAGACCAAGTACTGACCTGGCAGAGATTTCTCTAGGCGACGAATATATAAACCTCGTTAATGGTCGCAGGGTTTACTATGAAAATAGGAAGGCAGAAAACAAATACGACATCAAGAGCCTAGATGAAGCTCAAAAAATTGCCAAAAAGTTTTTGTTGGACAAGAAGTACGACACCAGGGACATCTACCTAAGCTATTACGACGAAAGTGATGGCGAGTACATCTTGAACTACACCAAGGTCTTTGAAAACATACCTGTAGAGTCCTCTTACACCAACTTTATCATCGACAAGAGGGGAGTCATGTCTATGGATAGGCTCTGGCTCAATGTCTTGGATAAGTCTGACCAGAAGATATACTTGTCGCCTGCCCCAAGGGCCCTCCTCTCCTTGTTAAATAAGACAGACTACTATGACAAGACCATAGAAAAGATCACTCCTTGCTTTTACTTTAACCCAGAAGACCAAGGTTACATCGAAGACATCACCCGTGCAGTAAACGGTCGTGCCATACCAGGCTGGAAGGTCAAATTTTCTGACGGGGAATACACAGTTCTATCCAACTATTAAGGATCCCTAAGCTTAACAATTTTAGGTACCTGTGTTACAATAAAAGTTGGAGGTTTTTATGAAATTTTGCTCTTTGGCAAGTGGCTCCAGTGGCAACTGCCAATACATTGAATATAAAAATACAAAAATTATTATAGATGCTGGACTATCTGGCAAAAAAATCGAAGAGAACTTAAAAAAGATAGGAGTAAACCCCTCTGATATTGATGCAGTCTTTGTAACTCATGAACACATAGACCACATCAAGGGAGTTGGTGTCCTATCAAGAAGGCACAACTTAAAAGTCTTTTCCAACATGATGACCCTTGATGCCATGCTCCCAACTGTGAAAAAGTTGGACCCAAAGAATACTTTTATCTTTGAAAATGGCAAAGCCTTCACCTTTAAGGACTTAGACATCATGCCCATATCCACCTTCCACGACTGTGCAAGTGGCTGCGGCTTTGTCATCAAGGGAGACAAAAAACTTTCTCTTCTCACAGATACAGGCTGGGTCAACCAAGAAGCCATGGAGAAAATGGATGGGTCAGACTTAATATATCTTGAGTCCAACCACGACGTGGACATGCTAATAAATGGGACCTACCCCTATCCAACAAAACAGAGGATCCTTTCTACTAAGGGCCACCTCTCAAACGAAAATGCAGGCGAAGTTCTTGCTATGATATTAAAAAAGAAACAAGAACAGGTAATCCTAGGTCACTTGTCTACAGACAACAACTTGCCAGACCTAGCACTTAAGACAATAAATGACTTGCTTGCATCAGAACATAAAAAGGAAAACACAGACTACACCATAGATGTGGCTCCAAGATCGGACCCATCAAAAGTCTTTGAACTTTAATAAACAAGGGAGGAAAAATTTGAACATACTACTTACAAATGATGACGGAATAAATGCTGAGGGCATAGAAGTCCTTGCCAAGGCTCTCCTAAAGGAAGGCCACAAAGTAACAATTGCAGCACCAAATGTTGAGAACTCTGGCAAGTCCCACGCCATTACTTTTAAGAGTCCACTTATGGTCCAAGAAACAAAACTAGAAGGCCTAGAAGATGTAAAAAGTCTTTGCGTCTATGGGACACCTGCTGACTGCGTAAGAGCAGCAGTCCACCTACTAGATGAAAAATTCGACTTCTGCTTCTCAGGAATAAACTCTGGCTTTAACGCAGCTACAAATGTCCTCTACTCAGGCACAGTTTCAGCAGCCATCGAAGCCAACCTATTTAACATACCTGCCATAGCAGTCTCATCTCAATGGGTAAAGGGTCACTCAAAGTTTGACACAGGAGCAAGAGTTGCAATGGAAGTCTTTAACAAACTCGACGACTTTAAAAGACTCCAAGTCCTAAATATTAATGTCCCTTACCTTGACTATGAAGAATTAAAAGGGATAGAAGTTTGTAAGGTTGGTGCCGATGTCATGTCAATCTATGACATCTCCGAAGAAGGAGAAGGCTACAACATGAGACTAAAGGGCTTTCCAAAGGACAACAACGAAAAGGATTCAGACATCCACTTCTTAGGTCAAGGCTACGCAACAGTGAGCCCACTCTTGTACGATGTAACTAACCTAACTCTTATAAATGAGTTAAGCCAAATGTTAAAGTAAAAATCTGAGAGGAAAAACGTGAACTATAAATTTACCTTACTATTTCTAATCTTATTAATCTTTGGAATATTTTTTAGAACAATAATGTAAATAAAGAATTTAAAAAGTCCTCGTGACTTTTTATTTTTTTGATATAATCAAATAAAGAGGTGATGAATTTGAAAAAATTATATATTTTTTTGGGCCTAGTTCTAATCCTTTGCGGCTGTCAAAATAAAAGAATAGATAGTCTCTACAACTACAAGACAGACTTTGTCGGCGACAACTCAAAGGTCTCACACATAGTTTCAAACCAAGACTATCCCAAGGGCTTCCAAGTGGGCGCCATTGAAATACTTTCAAGCAAGTCACCCTATGGACTTAAAATATTTGTGAAGGACACCACTAGCATCAATAGAGAAGACCTCTTCATCAATGCCATTGAGAGCTTTGCCCTAATAGGCAACCTCGACAGGATCTATTATGTAGAAAGTGGCAGAGACTTTGAGGCAGAAAAAAATAAAGAACTAAAGGACAAGATCTTCATCTTCTACAGGAAGGAGATAGAAGAAATCCTAGAAGAAAAAAACACAAGCCTAGAAGCAATATCAAAGGACAGAGAAAGCTTCGAGGACTTTGTAAATAATTGGAATAAATAAAAGAGAAGGTTGTAGTAGTAACTACATAAGACCTTCTCTTTTTTGTGCTTCTTTTACTTTGATTTACCTTCTTATTTTTATTAAATATAGTTTTTCATCTAAACTCATTAATTATCAAATAGTTTTTTGTCATCAATACTTTTTCATAAAAATCTTCTTAGACAAAATTTGATAACCCTTAATTAACTCTCCTATCCATAATTAATTCCTAAAAATTTTTATTACATTAGAAAAAATTTTTTATAAGCTTATCAGATATCCTTGATAGTTTATTCAACTAAGCTCAATAAAAATCATAAAATTTTATTAAGGCATTCACAGAGATCTTAAAGCAAAACAAGATTAAGAAAACAAAAAATAAAAAAGAGAAGGACTAAGCCTTCTCTCTTTACTTATCTAGGATTTCTTTGGAAGTTCTTTTGAACAATCTTAAGATCACTAGTGTCAATATTAAATTGGTTCTTGTCTTCCTTAACCCAGTGAGCAATGTAACGGTCTTTTCTATCTAAGAAAGTGTTACTTGCACAAAGAATATCTTCATATGCCCACATAGATGTATTAACATCCTTGTAAGTTACAAGACTCAAGTTGTTCTTGCCAATGTAAGTCTTGTCGACAATTCGCTTAAAGGCCTTGTTAGATACAGCTGCAACTTCTTGTCTTGGGATAAACTCGTCTCCCTTATAAGTTGCAAGCCCATCAGTGTAAATCTTTAGCCAACCTTCATTGAAAGCAGCTTGGATTTCGGCCTTAGCCCAGTGATTATCACTTAAGTTCATATTGTTGCCACTAGCATCGCCAAGTTCTTGGAACCTCTTAAGAGTTGCAATCCATTCGTTCCTTGTAATCTTAGCTTGTGGCTTAAAGTTTCCATCATCATAACCAGCAAATACCTTTGCTTCAGTTACAATCTTAACAGCCCTAGTGTACCAAGCTTCTCCAACGTCCTTGTAAGAAATCTTGAAGTTAGGATTGTACTTGTAGCCATCCTCAACTAATGCGTTGGCAAGAATTTGCGCAGCCTCAGCACGAGTAAGACCATCATTAGGTCTGAAGTAACCATTAAAGCCTTGCATGTATCTTACTTCTTTGAAGTAGTTGTCAGAAACAGGTACAGGAACCTTAACAATCTTTTCTTGAATAATAGTTTCGTACCTTACTTCAGGATACATTGGTATAGGTCCGCCTGGATAAGATGGATAATCAGGTCCACCTGGATAACCTGGTTCTGGTGTTGGTGGTATATTCTTATCTTGAACAATTACATCAATTCTTACAGTCACACTTGTTCCATCTTTATAAGTTACCTTTATAGTTGCAAAACTTTCTCCTCTCATACTAACATCTGGTTTATTGACAATTTCAATATCAGCAATTTCTTTTCCAAGAGGTGGAGTTATTTTTTCAAGGTACTTATCCTTAGTAGGTTGTACATCCACATCTGTTATTACATATTTAACATTTGGTTGTGGAACAATTGGAGCAGCTTCTCTAACATATATTGCTGTGATTGTAGTTTCCCTTGTAAATGTTCCAGTCAAAGGTTTATTCCATCGAGAGAATTTCCAATTATCTTTTTTAAGGTCATCTTTAACTTCTGGTTCGCTCGCAGGAATTTTAACAACTTTTTCAGGATTTACCCAGAATGTTTGAGTTTGTTGTTCCCCTGGTTGAAGTTTTGCTTTATCTGTCTTATCAACTATAACTTTTACATAATTGTCTGGAACAGCTGGTTTGTTTTCTCCATCTTTTTGTTCGACTACATCACCAATTACATTGTACTTAACGGGAACTTCCTTAGTTTCACCATTTGGATAAGTTATTTTAATAGTTGTTTCCTTATCTTTTCCTGGTGTTTTAGTGTCAGGTTCTTTTCCTTTAACAAATTCAATTTTAGTTCCTGATGGCAAGTTATCTTTGTTATTAGGATCATCATCGTTATATGGATTTTCGATAAAATCTTTTGGTAATGGATTTGATCCTTGTGGTATCCATTGATTGTTCTTGCCTTTTGCTTCTACATTTTTACCAAATTCATAAGTTGCAATTATTTTAGATTCCTTGGCAGTGAACGTATCTTTAATTTCTTTGCCATAAGTTTTTTCCGGAGTTCCTTCTAATTGCCATTTAACAAAGTTGTTTTTCTTAGTTACTCCATCAATTATTTCTGTTTTTCCAGTAGGAGCAAGTATGTCTGGTATTGTAACTTCTACACCTGGTTTAACCCAGAATACTTTTGTAAACTTAGTATTGTCTGTTGCCTTATCTGTTGTGTCAACTGTTACCTTAACATAAGATTCAGGTACAAGTGGCTTGTCATTTCCTACTTGTGGAACTACATTGTCAACAACAGTAATTGGAACTTCAACAACAACAGTCTTACCATTAGGATATTTAACTTCAACTTTTGCAGTAGCCTTTCCAGGATTATTTACATCAGGTGTACCGTCATCAGTGTATTTGAAAGTTGTTCCTTCTGGTAATGGATCATTTTCACTTCCAGGAACGTTCTTAATCAAATCTTCTGGTTTTGGTGTATCGCCTTTTGCTATTACTAGGTCTCTCTTTGGCACTGGTGCAGGTATCAAGTCTCCCAAACCAACTTTTTTAAGATACTTAGCTGTAATTTCTGTATCTTGAGTAAATTTACCATTGATATTTTCATTAGCCCAAGAAGCTACTGTACCTTTTGTAACTGTCCAACCATTGAAAACGTAAGTGTATTCAATACCACCAACTGTTTCATTCTTACCTTCTGGTTTGTTTGTTATTGTAACATTTTTTGCCTTAGGATTTACAAAGTAAACTTTTTCTGTTGGATCTGTTGCCTTATCTGTTGGAATAAGTTTTACAGTTACATAGCCTTCTGGTTTTTTAGTGTTTTCGTCAATTTTTTCTACTATATCTTCTGTCTTTGTAAAGTTAAAAGTAAATTCAGTTTCTTTAGCAGTGAATGTTGCTTTTAATTTTTTAGTTTCGCTTGTGTCCCAATCTCCGCTAATATATCCAACATCTGGTTTCTTTGTAATATTACCAGCTGATTCTGTCATATCAACTTCAACTTCTGGTGATACATAGTAAACTAGGTCGCCTGATAAGCTTCCGCCTTCGCCTGCCTTAAAGATTATTTTTACATAATTATCAAGTGCTTTTTCAGGCTTTTCTCCATTTGGTCCAGCTGGAATGATATTTTCGTGTACTTCAACTGGTATTACAACTGGATCGTCATTTGTTCCTTGTGTAGTACCGTCTTTGTATTTAACGATAACTTTTGCTGGTGTATCGCCAACTGTATTGCCATCTGGTTTAGAAATAACTTCTATTGATGCAATTTCTTTACCTTCTTGTGGTGTGATTTGTTTAATTAAATCGTCATTAGTAATTTCTTTGCCTTGTGGTGTATCTAGTTTAGTAGTCTTTAATGGATTTTCAATTTTTCCTGGTTGAATTGATTTTTTATAAGCAGCTTCGATTACTGTTACTTTGTCCGTATATTTATGGCTAGCTAATTCAATTTTTTCTACTGGATTAACTTTAGTTAAACTATCGTCTGCTTCACCAGTTTGAACTTTTTGCCATTCTTTAAAGATATAGTTAACAGTTTTTTCTCCAAGGCCATCAATTGTAACTTTTTGATTTTCCTTACCTGTTGGTTCTGTAACTGGTATTGTTACTTCCTTAGTTGGGTTAACCCAGAATGTTTGTGTTGATTCACTTGTAGCCTTGTCTGTTGTCTTAACAATAACTTTTACGAAGTTGTCTGGAACTTTTGGTTTGTCTTCGCCTTGTTTTTGTTCTACTACGTCCTTGGCAAATTTTGGTGAAATTACTGTGTCTTCTGTAAACTTGTGACGTTTAGCGAAGTCATAAACTCCATTTTCATTTTGAGCATCTTTATCTGCTGTCCACTTTAAGAAGTCAGTCTTATCCTTGTCATCTTGTGACCACTCAATTTCAGGAATATTAACCCAAGCTTTTGGATTAACATAGTAAACCTTAACATCTTTATTTGTATTCTTTTCAGTAGGTTGAACTGTAACTTTTACATAGTTACCAGTTACGTCTTTCAATCCGCCGTCTTTAGCGTCTTTTCCTTCAGCTTCTGTTAAGAATAGTGGCTTGTCGCCTTCCTTGTTAAGGGCTTCGTAGACATTTTTGTAAACTGTAATCGGTATAGTTAGCTCTTGTGGCTCTTTGCCGTCTTTGAAAGTAACTTTAGCCTTGACATTCACTGTGCGAACAAGTTCATCCTTGTCGGCAGCTTTCTTTTCAGTTACTAAGTCATATACTTGATCATTGGTTGTTATTTCTTTTTCAATTCCATCTTCACCAGTGTAGAATAGTTTTATTTCAGTTCCTGCTGGAAGATCTTTGACTTGGTCTTTTTCTTTCCATACTAATTGTGCTTTTAATTGATCAATTGTTGGAGCAAAATTATTTGTCCAAGTACCCTTTGGATCTTTAAAGGCTTCTGTTCTTACTAGGCCTGTTGCGCTTAGGCCTGACCATTCAAAGTATGCAGTGAAAGTGTGGTTTTCGTTGATAATTGTGTTTTTATTTAATAGTGGATCCTTGTCCCACTTAGTAAATTTCTTGCCAGTATCTGGTGTGATATAGTACTTGTCAGCAGCTTTTTCTTCACCATCCTTAAGTTCTTGTGGAACTGGAAGTAGATCAGATTTAAGTCCTTCTATTACATCGTAGTGTAATTCTTTTACAGGTTTTCCGGCCTTGTCAGTGAACGATCCACCGTTTTCGGCTTTGAATGTCACTCTTACATAACCTTCTGGTGGTTCTTTATCTCCTGGAACTTCGATTACTCTTACGTCCTTATAATAGAAGGTAATTTCATCTGACTTTGTGCCGTTGATTCCTAAGAATTCATTTGTATCTTCATCTACATCAAAGAATAGTTGTTGTTGTGGAGCACTTACAAGTTTCCAGCCTGGTATTTGTCTATAGTTTCTTGCGTCAAAGTGACGGTTACCATTTTCAACTAATTCTTGGTCTATAATCTTTCCATTTGCTGGATCGTCTTTAAATCTTTCATCTATATAGTTAACCTTATACTCACGAGTTCTAAATGGCTTGTAGAAGAATTTAAAGACATTGTCTTTTACTTTAGGATTATCTTCTAGCTTATTAGTTTCTGTATTTAGAATCTGTGCAGGTTCAACACGGAATTGTTGGAAGAAGGTGTTATCAGCCTTTACTCGGTCGTTATAACCTTTGTAAATACTATAAACGTCTGAAGTATCCTTGTGAGCTTCAAGCTCTTCATTAGTTGCCAAGATATATTTGTCATCTTGCTTGTCACCTGTTGTAGCAACTAAATAGTTAGCACGTTTGTCTTCTAGTATATCTGGGTCTGGATTTTGGCTTATATTTGTATCTAGCTTAAAGTCCTTGTCCAAGAAATAATGTTCAACTTTAACGTCTACTCTATTGTTGGGAACCCAAATTGCCTTTAGATAGACTGGCGCAACTACATCGTTACCAAAGGAGTAAAGCTCTGGAACTTTATAAGTGTCTCTATAGCTTGTGTCTTGCTCGTTAGTATAGTCGCCTGTTGTGGCATCTTTCTTGTAACGAATGACTTCCCAACCCATAAAGTCGTAGCCCTTCCTTGTAGGCTTGTTCTTCGGCTCTACAAGTTTTTGTCTTTGAATAACTGTAAAGATTTGCTTATCGCCATCGTTTTTTTCTTTTTGCGCAAAAGTTTTAGTCTTTTCTTGACCAATGTCGCCTTCTTGTATTGTTTTGCGCTCTGTAGTTAAATTTTCTTCTTTAATATTTCTTAAGTTTCCACCGTTCGGATCGAAAGTTACCTTCCATTGATAATCAGGTTCGCCCCACTTAGCATATAGGTTTACTGGATGAGAAGGCATCTTCTCGCCTCCGTTATCCCTGATAAGCTTAGTGCCAGCAGGGTCTAATGCCCAGCCCTTGAAGACCATTTGATCTGAAAGGTTTTCCGGACGCTTAACTTTTAACTTGCCATCTTTAGGATCTGTAAAAACAAGGTCAGTAAGGTTTAATTCTTGTAACTTTTCCGGATTATCCAATATGTTTTTCGGATTTCCTGTTTTGTAGCTTTCTTCCGTATCCGCATCAGGGCTTAGAGCCTTTAGAGGAAACTCGTAGAAGGTATCTATTGAGTTAGTTGTTCCAAACTCACTATCGCCCTTAATCTTTGATGGGTCGTAGTTAAACCTTAGTGGATACTTATTACGAGTGTATTCAAATTTAAGGTAGCCATTTGTGCCAAATCCGTCCCATCCGTCAGGGTCGCCCCAGTCATCGGCATTATTAAAGAAGGCCTTAATAAATTTCATCTCACCTACAGGGCGTGCTCCATACATATCTGTATAGGTCTTATCAGGGAATGGTGTTACATCTGCACGCTCATCGTTTTTAGCATCTATGCCATCCGAATCAAGATATTCCGGTGTTTCATTTCCTCTCTTGCCAGTAAAGCCTTGAACCTTAGGGTAACTAGGCGAATAAGTTTTGGCATTTGTATCTGCCTTATACCTGTATAGGTCGTAGCGAATAATTGTTTCTCCGTCCTTAAAGCCGTCCATCCAAAAGTCCATGTGGTGAGGCATGGAGTCTTTAGCTTGTTTTATACCAAAGGATAGAATTTTATAATCGTACCACTTTAAATCTATGCTTGTTCCATCACCCTTATCTATCTTTTTCGTATAGCCTCCCAAGTTATCGTAGTTTGCCATGTCCAGGAATTCATCGGCATTTAATCTATAAGGAGGTGTGTCTAAGTGAGTAGGCCAACTTGGATTACTGTAGTTTGGTCCCCAGCCAAAGGATTGCATGCCTTCGCTAAAGCCTTTAGTTTGCATTGCGTCGTTTGGCCAGCCTAGCATTAGCTGGTTGAATCTTGCCTTGTAATGGTATGGATTGCCAGGGCCGCCTAATTTCACTTGCTCCTCTTTAGCTTTATCATATCCCCAAATTTCAGGATAAAAGGTGTTTTCAGCAGGTAGAGCATTCGACTTGGTGAAGTAGAGGTCGTATTCTTGTCTATCGTAGTAAATATTGTAGACAGTCTTACCTGTTGCATCCACAGACTTAACTAAGTTTACATTTGAAGGGTCCGTATTTTGTTCATGAGTTAAGGCTTGGTTGTATACATAGAATTTATTTAGATAAAGATCTTTGCCACGATTAAATGTTGCGTTAGCCCATATCTTGGCTAGACGAGCTTTGTCTAAATCCGGAAAGACTATGTCTTTTACAGACACGTTATCTAAGTTCGGTCTAAAGCCTGTTGGCTCGTCATTATAGACACGAGTGCCTATATAGTCGTACTTATCTAAAAGAGATGCATCATCAGCATGGTCTGCCTTTTCTGCCCAGAATTGTACTGCATAGTCAGCCTTTTCCTTGTCCTTCCACACAGCTGTGAAAGTAACTTTGCTTGCTGGCATAACCAAATTAGCATCAAGATTTTTGATAGGAGAGCCAGTGCCAACTGAAATTATTTCATTTGCCTTAAATGTTCTTTCAACACCATTTAAAGTGCCCTTTAAATCAACAGATGGTTTCCAGCCTTGGAACTCTCCGCCGACTTTTGTAGGAAAAGATTCATCGGCAATTTTAGGAATCACTTGTCCGTAGTAAAGGGTACGAGCCGGAAGTTCTGATCCGCCTGCAGTGTCGAAAACTACATCGTAGTGTGCACGGTTGTAACGGTATTCCAAGATAAAGTTCGTAGCGTTTTCTGGAACTTTCATTGTGATAGAGTCAGCTTCTGGAACAAAGCCTTTTCTTTGAGGATCATTTTCATTCAAGGGACTGACTTCCATGGTAGATCCAGTGTTGCCGTTTTGAGATGTGAAAAGTGCAGTTTTATCCCCAACGCTTCCATCTGGATTTGTGTATTTACTAAAGTCTTCTAGGTTTTGGAAGACGTGTTTGATTTTTATTTTGTTGGACTTGGCCTTGTATTTAAAGTCTTTGTTAGCTTGGTATCTTATGCCATTAGTATCATTACCTGTTTTATTATTACCATTTGCAGCGTTTTTTACTGTATCGTAGTCGATTTTATAATCGTCATCTGGCTTTTCGTAGCCTGTAAGATCTGGAAGTTTAACTGTTTGCTTGACCTTATCTTTTTCTGCTTGCGTAGCTCCTGCACCTACACTTGCAATGTATGGTTGGTAGTTAACCTCATACTTCTCACCTCTTTGGACCTTGTAGTCTGTCCTTAGGGTGTAGATAGCTGGCTGGTCGGGATTTTTTATTAAATCCGATGCCGTCTTACCTTTATCAGGCTTTGCAACCTTAAGCGGTGGGTCATCTTTGTTAATAATTTCTGGCTTATCCTTTGTTAAGTCATCAAAATTAACTTGGGCAAAGGCTTGTAGTGGGACTGACACTAGCATTAATATTGCTAAGAAAAATGTCGTTGTCCTCTTTAAATAATTTTTCATTTTTTTCTCCTTCCTATATTTTCTCAATGAAAAATTTTTTGTTTCTAATTTATTATAAAAACGTTTTATACCTGTATTATACAACAGAACTATACTTTTTGATATATATATAAGAATAAATTTAATTATATTTGCCAAAAGTATTGTTTTGTTATAAAAATAATCTTAATAAGCATAAAAAAAGAAGAAGCCTGTGCTTCTTCAAAATATTTTTTAAACGCCTAATAAAATTGTTGCCACTTCGAAATAGACGAATAGTACCAAGGTATCTACTATTGTTGTGATAAGTGGTCCCGCCATTATTGTTGGGTCTACGTGAGTTTTTTCCGCGATAAGAGGAAGGATTCCTCCAATAATTTTTGATAGGACTATTGTTGTAAGAAGGGTAACTGAAACTGTTAGTGTCACTCCTAGGCTAACGCTGTCGAGGATGGACATCCTAATAATATTTACTATTACAAGTATAAGACCAACTATTATTCCAATTCGAAGTTCCTTAAACATTACTTGGACAAATTCTTTGAATTCAATTTCGCCAGTATAAATTCCACGTATAACAGTTGTTGATGACTGTGTACCTGCGTTTCCGCCTGAGTCCATTAGCATAGGGATATAGGCTGCAAGGGCAACTGATGATGCCAAGAGGGTCTCATATCTTTTTATAATAAAGCTTGTGAAGGTTGCTGTTACAAGACAAATAATTAGCCACATTGTCCTGTCCTTTGCAAGTCTAAATACAGACTTATCCCAGTAGTGTTCTGGTGACGACTCGCTAATACCGTGGATGTTACCCAAGTCTTCTTCGTATTCTTCGTGCATAACGTCGATTGCCCATTCTGCTGGGACAATACCCACAAGTCTGCCTTCAGAATCTGTTACAGGGATTTCTGATAAGTCGTACTTAAAGGCCAGCTTAGCAACAACTTCTTGGTCATCTGTTGCATAAACGCTGGCGTTAATTGGGTGCATAAATTCTTCGATGTTCTTGTTTTTATTACGAAGAAGGTCGGCTAGATTTACATAGCCTATTAGGACTAGGGACTGGTTTGTAACCCAAACTTGTTCTAGTCTATCTGCATCTAGGTCTGAGTGAATAATTTTTTCCAAGGCTTGTGTTGGTGTAGCTGTTGATTTAACAAAGATGAATCCAACGGACATGATGGAACCAACAGAATCCTTAGGGAAGCCTAGTAGTTCGTTGATGATTGGTCTTCTGTCCTCTTCGATGTATTGGTTCATAAACTTTCTAACCATGTTGGCAGGAAGTTCTTGCAAGGTATCTACAACCTCGTCTTCTTCAAGTTCTTTCATAAGGCTCATAATCCTATCTTCGGATAATGAGCCTATCATTTCTATTTTCTTATCCCTTGGCAAGAGTGAAAAAGCGTCTGCCAAGAGGTCTTTTTTTAGAAGTTTTATCCAAATGGCTGTGTCTTCTTTGGATAGGTCTTCTAGTCTTTCTGCAATGTCAACAGGGTCCATCCTGTTGATCTTGCCTTGCAAGATTTTTAATCTTTCTCTATCTAAGTTGTTCATGTAACCTCCTAATTTCAGCAAATATCATAAATTTTTGCATAAAAATTCGCTGCCTAGCGGTAAAGATACATGCACTTAAGACTCTAAGTATAGATCACAAGACTTTCTTTATCGCATAGGCACATACATATTTTCCAGGGTCGACTGGTATCCATGTAAACACCTCCATATAAAATGATTTTAACATATATTGACTTATTAAACTATTTTTAATTTTCCTAAAGAAAAATCCACCTCCTGGGGTGGACTTATTTTTTATTTTTTATTATGTGATAGAAGACTATTAGGGGAGAGAAAAGGTAGACTAGGGGAAAGGCTACTTTGGAGAACAAGTTGTAATCAAAGTCATCTAATTTGTCGCTTATATCTTTGTAGGCTTGGGGGAAGGCTATTAGGGCCACTATCACGTAGATTGTAAAGACAAGGTAGGGCATTTCTTTTGGGTCCTTGCCCAGATAACTTTCTACAAAGAGGAAGTAGTAGACTGAGAAAAAGAATATTCCTAGACCACAAAGGCAGGCATAGATGAAGATGTCCCAGAGGCCCTCTCCAAGAACTTTTTTCTTGCTTCTTTTATCGTCACTTATTTCTTCAACTTTGTCTCTTGTTACTTCTTTCTTTTCTTCCACAGCTTGACCGATAAAGTATGCCATATCAAGACCAAAGACTTCAGAGAGTTCTCTCAAGTTAGTCATTGTTGGTGTGGCCTTATCATTTTCCCATTTTGAAATTGCCTGCCTTGTTACAAAAAGTTTGTCGGCTAGATCTTCTTGGGAGAGATTTAATTCTCGTCTCTTTGCTTTTATTTTTTCTCCGTACATAATTTTCACTCGCTTTTATTCTCTTAAAATTTCATTTTATGTAAGAAATGATAACAAAAATATACTTGTCTAACAAGCGAATGGGCAGCAACTTTTGGTTGCGGAGGCTTTTTCCCTAGTTTTTATAAAAAATTTATTTTGAAGAACCTTTTTCTTAAAATTTTTAATCTTTTTCTTGTTAAAGTGATAATATGTGATTGAAGATAGGAGGGTTGTTATGAGCATTTCTTATAAGGTTATAGCAGGTCTAGTAAGGGCACTTAGAATTAAAAAAATTTTTCTCTTGCCAAAGGATAAGATTTTAAATTATGCCAGAAGGCAAAATCAAAAGCCAAGCTTCAAGCTAAAAGATGAAGCTGATATTTATTATGAGGATAGGACTTTTTTGTCCCAAAGATTAATTTTAATACATTCAAAAAATAAAAATCCCGGGGCAATTTTGTACCTCTTTGGCGGCGGCTACATAACAAATCCAGACAAGAGGGACTTAAGTCTTGCTAAGAAAATTTGTCGCGAGACTGGAAAAGACGTCTGGTTTTATTTTTACCCCCTTTGCATCGACAAGACCATAGTGGAAACTTATGCTGCCACTGCAGGAGTCTATGAAGAAATGACAAAAACCTATGGGGAAGAGCCCCTTTCTATTTTGGGCTTTTCATCTGGAGCATCACTTGCCCTGGGTCTCGGCCTTTATATAAATGCAAATAAGTTGAGCTTGAATATGCCGAGAGAAATCATCGCATCATCTGCCGGCGGCTGTCTATCTCAGGACCTCGACATGGATAGGCTCAAGGAATTGAACAAGAAGGACATAATGGTTGACTACAAGTATTTTGACACTGCGCGAGAAATTATGACTAAGGGAGAAAGCATCCCTGACTACATGCTTTATCCCTACAGGGGAGACTTTAGCAACTTCCCTATGACCTACCTCTATTATGGGTCTTACGAAGTTATCTATGCCTTTGCACCACTTTTTGAAGAAGCCCTAAAAAAATATAATGTGGATTACAAGATAATAGTGGGAGAAGGACTTTGCCACTGCTATCCACTCTTGTCAATCTTCCCAGAAGGCAAAAAGGCCCAAGAGGAAATTATAAATATTTTAAAATAAAAGATGCCAGAGACTTAACCCTCTCTGGCATTTTCTATTTTTTTAACCGCAATAAAAAACCACAAAAAATGGACCTAAGCTTGGCTTAGGTCACTAATAAATTATTTTATTTTACAATTATTCTTATATTATTTATTTCCAGTAGTCTAATTTTGAAGTGTCGATGCCAATTGTTTCTGCTTTGAATACTGGGTTCTTGCCTTCTTCTCTTTGTTTCTTGTAGTCGTCAAGTGCCTTAAGTGCTGTTCCACCAAGGATAATGATTGTTGGGATGTTGATTAAGCACATAACTCCCATTAAGAAGTCTGCGATGTCCCATGCAAGTGACATTTCCATACCAGCGCCTACAAAGATTAGGATTGTTGCTATAATTCTGTAGCAAAGCATGAATGTCTTTGAAGGTGTTTTCTTGTTAAGGTATGTTAAGCAAGAGTCTACATAGTATAGGTTACCAAGTAGGGTTGTAAAGGCAAATAGTGCAAGGGAAACTGTGATAAATAGGTTTCCATATCTTCCAAATACTGTTGCTAGTGATGCTTGAACAAATGGTGCTCCTGCTAATTCTTCTGTTGGAGCAATGCCTGATGCAAGTGACATAAAAGCTGTTGCTGAACAGATAACAAGTGTATCTAGGAATACAGATATCATTTGTACTAGACCTTGTTTAACAGGGTGAGATACTGATGCTGATGCTGCTGCGTTTGGAGCAGAACCCATACCAGCTTCGTTAGAGTAAAGTCCTCTCTTAATACCTTGTACTAAAGCTGAACCTGCAACTCCACCAAAGATTGCCTTGAAGTTAAAGGCATCTTCAAAGATCATACCAAACATTGCTGGAATATTTTTTGCATTTATAAGGATCATTATAAGGGCCATAATTACGAAGATAACGCCCATTACTGGTACTAGTAAAGATGTGTATTTTATAATTCTCTTTCCACCACCAAGGATACAATATCCTGCTAATACTGCAAGAACTGCACCTATCATCCAAGAAGTTTTTCCTGGAACGTAGAAGTCATATACTCTAAAGGAGTCTTGAAGGTTGAAGGATGCAAGCATGTTAAATCCTACTGCGTATGTTGCAATAAGTGCTACTGCAAATAGAACGCCAATACCTCTTGAGCCAAGTGCGTTTTCAATGTAGTAAGATGGTCCACCGTAGGATACTCCATCGGAACCACGTTTTTTATAAATTTGTGCTAGTGTTGATTCTATAAAGGCTGATGCACCACCGATTAGGGCGATGATCCACATCCAGAATACTGCACCAGGTCCACCAAGGCAGATTGCGTTGGCAACACCAACGATATTACCTGTACCAACTCTTGATGCTGTTGATACCATTAGTGCTTGGAAGGAAGATACGTCGTCTTTTCCTTCTGGCTTTTCTGTTATAACTTTAAAGGCTTCTCCTAAAAGTCCAAATTGTATAAATTTTGTTCTAATTGTGAAATAAAATCCACAAGCAAGTAATACTATGATTAATATTGGATAATATAAAACGCCATTAACGGCAGATAATAATTCTCTCATATTTTACCTCTCTAATAAATTGATAAGTCTAATTCTTGTGATAAGTATTCTAACATCCTAACTCCAGAGTAGGAGTTGCCGTGAGTGTCAAGCCTTGGTGCATATACTGCAAGGCCAGTTTTGTTGTTGGATGCAGTTACAATGCCGCCACCAACTCCTGACTTGGCAGGAAGCCCAACTCTTATGGCAAAGTCGCCTGAGTAGTCATAGGTTCCACAAGTTGCCATCAAGGATCTTAGAACTCTAGCTTCGTTTGGACTTATTACTTTTTTACCTTCTATATCAAGTCCATTATTAGAAATAACATAGGACATGTGTGCTAGGTTTTCTGTGTTTACAAGGATTGAACAAGCCTTAAAATATGTATCTAATACTTCTTCTACCTTTGTATCACTTGGCAGGATTCCCTTAGCTAACATCAAGTAGATTAGGGTCCTGTTTGTAAAGGAAGATTCCTTTTCTGACTGGGCAATTTCTCTGCTGTAATCTACGTCTTCACCTAAAAATTGGCTGGCCTTTTCTAGTATTACATCAAAGGTTTTTTCTCTATAAACGTTATATAAAATAGCTACTATAATAATTGCGCCAGCATTGATAAAAGGGTTGACTGGTATTTTCTTTTCTGAAAGTTCCAACTCAATTACAGAGTTAAAAGGTTTAGCCGACGGTCTAACTCCAACGTATTTCTTTAGTTCTGAAACCTTGTAGTTCTCCATGGCAAGAGCATATAGAATTACCTTTACAATTGACTGAATAGAATATCTAACCTTAGAATCCCCAACACTATAAATGTTTCCATCTTCTATTGTAGAAATTGCAAGCTTATTTGCATCTACCTTTGCAAGTTCAGGAATATAATCTGCAACAGCTCCTTCGTGTATATATTTTCTACCTAAATTAAGAGCCTTCCCCAAAACTTCTTCTGAGTAAATCATCAATATCACCTCCTCTTTTTATTTTTGGAATTGTTTTCCCGTGTATTTAGATTATCACAATAAACCGTCTTTTTCAATTACTAATTTAACATTGTAGTGTGTCTTCCATTTAAACTGGCTTACGGGAAATCATTTTTACTTCTTTCATTTTTCAAATTTTTTATTTGTCTTTACTTTAGCCCTTATTTAATTTTTTAATTATTTTTTTCTTTTTGCAAAATAAAAGAACCTAATATTAAATTAGGTCCAAAAAATTTTTATTTAACAAATATCTTGTAGTCAGTATAACCTTTTTCATCCATGTCCTCATAGGGGATGAAGTCAAGAGCTGCGCCGTTGATGCAGTACCTAAGTCCACCCATGTCTATTGGTCCATCAGGAAAGACGTGGCCAAGGTGGGAGTCTGATGACTTAGACCTTACCTCTGTCCTAACCATTCCATAGGATGTGTCAACTTCTTCATCAAGATAGGTTGAGATGATTGGTCTTGAGAAGGATGGCCAGCCGCAACCTGCATCAAACTTATCTGATGAGACAAAGAGGGGCTTTCTTGAAAGCTTGTCTACATAGATTCCCTTCCTATATTCATGGTTTAAGTCACTTGTGAAGGGCCTTTCCGTTCCAGAATTTGCCATGACTTCATAGGAGATGTCATCAAGTACTTCTCTCTTGTTCTTGTTTAAAAATTCTCTCTTGTCATCAATTATTGGATCATCAGCTAAGCTCAAATTGACGTGACAATAGCCCAAGGGGTTCTTGTCGAGATAGTCTTGGTGGTAGTCCTCTGCCTTAACAAAGTTTTTAATAGGAGAGATTTCCACTGCCAGCTTGCCAAGCCTTTCTTCTTCATAGGCCATGAAGTCTCTGACAAGATTTTCTGACTCCTCGTCTCCCTCTTCCCAATAAATTCCTGTCCTGTATTGTCTTCCTACATCATTACCTTGTCTGTTAATAGACTTGGGATCAATAATTCTGAAGTAGTGGAATAGGATCTCTGTAAGGGAGATGCGGGATAAGTCGTAATAAATCTTTACTGTCTCTGCATGGTCTGTCCTTGCTACAGATTCATAATTTGTTTCGTCGCTAATTCCATTGGCATAACCAACCATGGTCTTCTTTATTCCCTTTATTCTTTTGAAGTAGCCTTCAGTCCCCCAGAAGCATCCACCTGCAAGATAAATAATTTTTATGTTTTTCATTTTATCACCTAAGCTACCTTTACCCAAAACTAATAAATAAATATAAGGTCTTCTTGGACTCCTTTTAGGGGAGAGCTTTGTCATTAATAATATTTCTATGCTTGGACTCATGCTTATTTCTTAATTTTTGTGAGTTGATTAAATATTTAGATCAAAATAATTTTTATAAACAATAATCTTTAGTGTTTATTAAATAAAACTGGATAAGTTCTTTAAAACAAAATTTTTCTACTTGTTATACTAGTTTTATAAAAATGATAACACTTATCATTTGCAAGTTATTAATGTTTTGTAAATCCTTCATATAAAAGAAATTTTTCCCTACAATTTCTTTAATTCTTCGCAAAATATTAGATAACTTATATTAAGGAGGAATTATGAATAAAAAATTTAGACTGTCACTAGGCCTATTGGCCCTATCTGCAACACTTCTTGTTGCTTGCAATAAGGAAGAAACTAAGAATGAGCCTAAAGAGAACAACACTAAGGTTGAACAAAATGTAGAGGCTAAGGCTGAAGATAAGGCTACTGATGAAGTTGCTCTTTCTGACTGGGACGGAGAATGGAATAATATTGCCAACTATCTTGATGATCCTGGACTAAAGGGAGCTTACGAGGAAGTTGCTAAGAGAGACAAGATCACAGAAGATCAAGCTAAAAAGAATTTTGCTGATCACGTTGCAGTTGATTTTGGAGCCCTAAAGGTTGATGGAGATAGCATAACTTTCTTAACTGGACCTGAAGGAGACGAAATTGACAAGGCTGACTACAAGCTTGTAGACAAACACCCAATGGAACACGGTGGAAAAACTCTTTATTGGTACGAGTTTACTTCTAATGGAAAATATCCAACAATTTTATTAATGCCAGTTCACGGCGAAGACCACATGCCACACTTCCACTTAAGAGTTGGAGGAAGTGCTGAAGAAATGTTAGCTAAGGATGACTGGTACCCAACATTTGTTAGTCCAACAGTAACTATCGATCAAGTTTACGAAGAAGTTGCTGAATAATATTTCTATTTTTTTCTATCCTCGATGTTTCATCTCTTGATGTTCATCGGGGATAAATTTTTTTAAGAGAAAGGAGACTTTATGTCAAAAATAATAAAAATTATGACTGTATTTCTCTTGGCTTTTTCTCTAGTTGCCTGTAAGGCAGAAAAGGATGACAAGGCAAAACCTGTCGTCTACACTTCCTTTTATCCAGTCTACAGCTTAACTAAAAGCGTAGTTGGTGACACTGTGGACCTAAGGATCCTCATGCCAAAAAACCAGGATCCCCACCTCTGGGAGCCAACTCCAAGAAGGATAAAGGATCTGTCAAAGTCTGACCTTTTGATTATAAATGGAGCAAATATGGAACACTGGGCAGACTCAATTGCAAATACCCTTCCAAATTTGGATATCCTAAATCTTGCCAGCGGGGTAAATTTAATTTCCTACAAGGGGGCTGCTGCCATTGGAGACTTCCAATACATGCTGGCTGGCGACTTTGACAAGGAAACCTACTCCTTTGACTTTGGTCACACTCACGAAGACAACATGAGGATTGCCTTCCTCTATTGCGACAAGGACTACTCTGAAAAGGACCTTGTTAAGATGGGACGAAAGATCATGGAGGACCCCGGAGAAGATATTCCACAAAAATCTTTAATTAAGGTTGAGGACAGAAAGACTTACAAGCTTGAGATGGGCCACGAGCATGGAGAAATTTATTACAAGCTTCCTAAGAAGGGAAGGTGGATTATGTTTAGCGACAGAATTTCCACAGACCTTCTTTCTTATAAGATGCTTGATGCCCATGGAGATCCTATGAAACTTGATGTCCTTCGTGATACTTCAACTACTAACGAGGACAAGATAACCTACGATCCTCACTCTTGGATGAGTATTAGAAATGCCAAGAGATATGTAAATGATATTGAATACAAGATGTCCAAGCTCTATCCAGAGAATAAAAGCCTCTACAGGAAGAATGCTTCAAAGACTTTGAGAAAGCTTACAGAGCTTGACTACAAGTACAGGGACCTCTTTAAGAAAACTAAGAGGAAGGAATTTATTGTGAGTCACTTTGCCTTTGCCTACCTTGCAAAGGACTTTGACCTCATCCAATATCCTCTCCAAGGTCTAACAAGTACAGATTCTCCAAGTATAAAGAAGATCACCAGCGCCATAGATGACGCAAGGGATAGAAAGATCAATACAATCTTTTACGAATATGGGATGCCAAAAAATGGGGCAGACATAATCGCAGAAGAAATTGGTGCTGACCTAAAAGGCCTAATATCCATGGAATATATTAACAGGGATATCGAAAGGGACGTTGGAGACGACTTTATAGACATGATGGAATACAATTTGAAAAATATATATGAATCATTGAGGTGATATATGAAGGCTATTGAAATAAAAAATGCCAACTTTGCCTACGATAGGGACCCAGTTCTCAGGGACTTAAACCTAACCCTGATGAACAAGGAGAAGATCACTATAATCGGTGGCAACGGAGTTGGCAAGACAACTTTAATAAAAATAATTATTGGGGAGCTCAAGCTAAGGTCTGGAGAAATAAAAATTTTTGAAGAAGACCTAAATATAGATTCACTGAAAAAAATCGGCTACGTTCCTCAATCACAAAAGGAAAACTTATATACTTTCCCAATTTCTGTCAAGGAGCTTGTAACCCTACAACTCTATGAGAGCATGGGGATGATAAAAATTCCAAGAAAGATTCACTACGACAAAACTATGGAGCTTTTAAAGAAGATGAATCTTGAGAAGTACGCAGACTATCCTATAAGGGACCTGTCTGGTGGTTTGAGACAAAGGGTTGTAATCACAAGGGCCCTTATGAACAATCCTGAAATTTTAATTTTTGACGAGCCAACATCTGGTGTCGACGAAAATTCAAAGAGGCAGTTTGCCAAAACCCTTGAAGACCTAAACAAAAATTTTGACGTTTCCATAATTTTAATAACCCACGAACTAGACTGGGTGAAAAATAATTTGCAAATGGATAAGTTTTATGAACTAAAGAAGGGAGGTCTTGAACTTGTTGCAGTATAGCTTTATGATTAGGACCATCTTAGTTTCCCTCATGATTTCCATAATAATTCCCCTAATTGGGATTGTAATAGTAAATCGTGGAACTTCTATGATGGGAGATGCCCTATCTCACGTTTCACTAGCTGGGGTTGCCTTGGGACTAATCCTTTCAATCAACCCCCTAATTGGTGCCATCTTTGCCTGTGTCATTGGAGCCTTTTCCATTGAAAAAATCAGGAAGAAGTTCCCACAGTTTGGTGACATGGCAACAGCCATAATAACCTCTATGGGGCTGGGACTTGCTGCCCTCTTGTCAGATTTTTCGCCAGGAGGAAGCAGCTTTGACGCCTATCTCTTTGGAAGTATTGCATCAGTATCAAAGGCTGACGTTATAATCGTCCTCATAACCTTTATACTTGTTGTTGCAATTTCTTTAATTTATTATTTTGGTCTCCTCTCCATTGCAGTTGATCCACAACTTGCCAAGATGAGTGGGGTAAATGTGGCGAGAATAAATTCAATCTTCACACTTTTATCTGCCCTTACCATTGCCCTTTCAGCCAAAATAATTGGTGCCCTCATGGTGACATCACTCATAGTTTTGCCAGTGGCATCATCACTATTAATAAGTAAATCCTACAAGGCAACCTTCCTAAACACCCTGGTCCTTGGACTTATTTACACCCTAAGTGGTGTCATTCTGTCCTACTACTTTGACCTAAAACCAGGTGGAGCAATAGTAGTTATTGCCTCCCTAGGAATGCTAGTTTGCCTCTTGATTTCAAAACTAAAAAACAAGAAATAAGTTAAGTCTGCAAGATAACTTGCAGACTTTTCTTTTGTGGTTTTAAGTGATATATCGACAAAATTTTGTACAAAATTAAAACATTGACTTATTATATTCTCAGGTGTTAATTTATATTTATAAAAACGCTCCCATCATCTTTATTTAGATAAAGAAAACATTTTTATAAAAGGGAGCAAGGAGGTATTTATGAAAAATAGCAAGAAGAGATTATTGATAGCAGGTCTTGCATCTAGCATGGTCTTATCCATGGCAGTTCCAACTTTTGCCTGCACAGGTATTATCGTTGGTAAAGACCTAACTACTGATGGTTCTTTTATCTTTGGAAGAACTGAAGACTACCAAAGAAATAGGACTATGAGACTTGTAACTCACCCACGTGGAGAAATCAAGAAAGGCGATAAGTTGGTTGATGTCAACAACGGATTTACATACATACACAAGGAAGACTCTTTGAAGTTTTTCTCAACTCCAGACTCTTCTAAGAAGCCAAAAGACATGGAACAAGGTGTCTACGATGCAGCTGGCTACAATGAAGCAGGTGTAGGTATCTTCTGTACAGTTTCTGCTGACCCATCAGACGAAGTCTTAAAGGCTGATCCTTTTGTAAAAGATGGTGTCAATGAAGCAAGTATGACAACTTTCTTACTTGCACACGCAAAATCAGCTAGGGGCGCAATAGAACTTTTGGCAAAAACTATTGATGAGCAAGGTGCGTCAATGGGTGACATTGTTGCCTTTGGCGACCAAGATGAAGTTTGGTACATGGAAATTTACACTGGCCACCAATATGTTGCCATTAAGTATCCTGCCGACAAATTTAGTATCTTCCCTAACGATTTTTGGTTAGGTGGCGTTGACCTTAAGGACAAGGAAAATGTAATTGCATCAAAAGACATAGTCGAAGTTGCAAAGAAGGCAAAGACTTATAAGGAAACTGCTGATGGTCTAATGGATATGGCTGGATCCTATGGCCCTAAGGAAATTAGAGATACATCTCGTTCAAGAGTTTGGTCTGGTATCCACGACCTTGACCCTAACTCAAAAGTTCCTTACGATGCAAAGAGATTTGACTTGTTAAATGACCTATCAGAAGGCAGTGAAAAAATAGATATAACTCATGCCCTAAATGTATTTAGAAATAGACTTGATGGAACTGAATTTACTCCATCAGACAACAAGGCTGAGAGAAAGGCAAACCCTAAGACTCACAAGAGACCAATTGGATCTATTAACACAATGCAAGCCCACATCTTCCAAATTAAGAAGGGTTATCCAAAGGAAGCTCCAGGTCTTATGTGGATGACTCTAGGAAGTCCACTTAACATTCCTTGGATTCCAATTTTCCCTGACATCAACGACTCTACTCCTGAAGCAAAAAATGATTCACCAGTTTATGATGCAAACTCTTACTACTGGGTTGGCTCATCTGTTAATGATTTAGTTTCTGGCAACAGAGAAGCACTTGGCGAATCAACAAGAAAAACTGTAACAGACTTTGAAGCTAAAATCATGAAGGACCTTCCTCAAGTTGAAAAGGAATGGATTGAACTTTATTCTAAGGACAAGGCAAAGGCTGCAGAATTCTCTACTGCTAAGACAATGGAATGGGAAAAAGAAGTTTTTGACCTAGAAAAGGGACTACAAAAAGAACTTTCACAAGTTTCTAAGGCCGACTTAATTGATCACTGGGCAAGAAAGCCTATTATCGATGCCATCAACAAGAAGTTAATGGTTGGTACAAGTGACCTTAAGTTCTCTCCAAATGAAAAAATCACTCGCGGAGAATTTATAACAATACTTGGAAGACTTGGCAAGCTTGACACAAAGAAATACGCTGAAGTTAAGGACAAGAACATCGAAGCTGGCAAGTTCTACACTGAATACATGAACTGGGCTGTTGAAAATAAACTTCTTCCAAAGACTTCTAAGCCAATGGCTAATGAAGACATCACTCGTGAAGAAATGGCTTACACTTTGGCAGCTTATCTAAAATTAATGGGCGACGACACTTCAACTCTTAAGATGGTAGTCTTTGATGACCAAAAGGAAATCTCTGACTGGGCTCTTGGCGAAATTGAATTCCTAGTTAACAAGGGAATCCTAAGTGGAACTACTAACAACAAGTTCTCACCTAAGGCAAACTTAACAAGGGCAGAAGTAGCACAAATAATTTCAAAACTTGATAAGTAAGTTTATAAAACTTGGTAAATTTAAAAATCCTAGGCCTGAAAACCTAGGATTTTTTTGTTTATTAAATTTTAAATTTTCAAGAGTTTTAGATTTCACATCTCTATTTAAAGTGAGAAGTCTATCTCTGGACCTATTGGAACTATTTTATTTGGATTTATTAGGTCGTGGGACATGTAGTAGTGGGTCTTGATGTGGTCTAAGTCTACTGTCTCTGGCACTCCCTCCATGTTGTAAATAACTCTTGTGTATCTCCAAATATTTTCATAAGAAGTGAGGGGTCTTAGGTTGCACTTGAAGTGACCAAAGTAAACTGAGTCAAATCGAACTAGAGTGGTAAAGAGTCTTATGTCTGCTTCAGTAAACCTATCGCCAACTAAAAACTTATTCTTTGATAAGATTTCTTCTATCTTATCTAGTGCATCAAATACATTTTTTGCCCCCTCTTGGTAAACTTCTTGTTTTGTTGCAAAGCCCGCCTTGTAAACTCCATTGTTAATCCTGTCATAGACAAAGTCGTTTATCTCATCTATCTCATCTCTAAGGTCTTCTGGATAGAAGTCTCCCTCTTTTGCTCCCAAGTCGTCAAAGGCGTGGTTGAAGATCCTAATTATTTCTGATGACTCATTATTTACGATTTTTTCTTCTTTTGTGTCGTAGAGAACTGGCACAGTTACCCTGCCAGTGTAGTCTGGCTTCACATGGGTGTAAAGCTCATGAAGGTACTTAAAGCCATGAACCTTATCCTCTGTTGCACCTGGATAGTCTCCAAAGGTCCAACCCTTGTCATACATTAGTGGACTTACAATTGAAAGACCAACTATGTCTTCAAGTCCTTTTAGCTTCCTAACCATTAGGGCCCTTGCTGCCCAAGGACAAGCTAGTGAAACATAAAGGTGGTATCTTCCCTTTTCTGCTGGGTAGGCCTTCCTGTCCTCATCATCAATCTTTCCGTCCTTTGTTATCCAGTCCCTAAAGGAGGAGTCCTTCCTAACAAACTTTCCTCCAGTTGATTCTGTGTCATACCACTCATCAACCCATTTACCTTCTACTAATAATCCCATGTTCATCTCCTTTTCTCTCTCTAAATTTTTCTAACTATATTTATACTTTACCCTTGCAAGATTTTTGCAATCAAAAAAGGCGGCCCAAGCCACCTTCTTCATAATTCTTATTCTTCTTCATCAAAGTTCTTGTACTTTGATAAAATTTCCATAAATTGTTTGCCAGTTATTGTTTCTTCTTCTAACAAGAATTCAGAGAGTTCCTTCATGGCATCCCTATTGTCTGCAATTAATTTTCTTGCATTGTCTTGGGCTGATTTCACAATCTTAACCATGAGGTCGTCAATTTCTTTTCTTGTTTCTTCAGAGCAGTTCATGTTTCCATTGTCGCCCATGTATCTTGAACCAGAGTCTTGGAACTTAACCATGCCAAATTCGTCAGCCATACCATATTGGGTGATCATGGACCTTGCAGTTTCTGTAGCTTTCTCTATATCGTTGGCAGCCCCAGTAGAAACTTCATTAAAGATAACTTCTTCTGCTGCACGTCCACCACAAAGTGTTGTGATGTGGTTAATTAAATCTTCTCTTGTGTAGAGATTTTTTTCGTCCTTAGGAACCTGCATAGTGTAACCTAGGGCTCCTGAAGTCCTTGGGATAATTGTAATTTTTTCCACAGGTTCAGACCCAGTTTGAAGAGCTGCAACAAGGGCATGACCAATTTCATGGTAGGCAACCCTCTTCTTTTCTTCTGGAGAAAGGATATCTTGCTTTCTTTGGGCACCTGCAATTACAACTTCAATGGACTCTTGGATGTCCTCTTGACGAACCTTATCGTGGCCCATCCTAACTGCACGAAGGGCTCCTTCATTTAAGATGTTTGCAAGTTGGGCACCTGATGCACCGGCAGTTGACCTTGCAATAAGTGAATAGTCAATGTCATATTCCATCTTGTAGGACCTAGCGTGAACCTTTAGGATTTCAATCCTGTCCTTTAAAGTTGGGAGCTCAACCCTAATTTGTCTGTCAAACCTTCCCGGTCTAAGTAGGGCTGGGTCAAGGATCTCGGGCCTATTAGTTGCAGCAAGCATTACAATTCCAATGTTGCCGTCAAATCCGTCCATTTCAGTCAAAAGTTGGTTAAGAGTTTGCTCTCTTTCATCATTGCCAGAAATTCCTGCTGAATCTCTCTTCTTACCAATAGTATCAATTTCGTCAATAAAAATAATACATGGGGCATTCTTTTTCGCTTCGTCAAAGAGTTCCCTAACCTTAGCTGCACCACGTCCAACAAACATTTCCACAAATTCAGATCCTGCAATGGAGAAGAAGGGAACGTGGCTTTCTCCAGCTACTGCCCTGGCAAGTAGGGTCTTACCAGTTCCTGGAGGGCCAACAAGTAGGGCGCCCTTAGGGCACTTGGCACCAATGGCTGTGTATTTTCTTGGATTTTTTAAGTAGTCCACGATTTCCACTAGGGACTCCTCTGCCTCTTCTTGACCTGCAACGTCATCAAAGTTTACAGTCTCGCCACTTGGTTCGTACTTTTCAATTTTCTTTCCGCCACCAAAGATGCCACCGCTACCAAGATTTTCCATTCTCTTAGTCATTGCCCTTTGTAGCAAGAAGAATAGTAGGATTGGGAAACCCCAAGTCATTACAAAGTTCATAAATAAACTTGGCTTTTCTGGAATTTCAGAAGAGTAGTCAACATTTTTCTCTTCAAGGTCCTTAACTATGTCTGGGTCTTCCATCCTTCCAGTCTTGTATATTTTTTTGTCGTCCTTAAGCTTGTAGAGGATTTGGTCTTGTTTAAAACTTACCTCTTCAATTTTATTCTGGCTCAAGTTCTTCCTAAAGTCTGAATAAGAAGAACCCTCTATACTGTTTTGTGTCACCATTGGCAATATTAACCAGTTTAGGGCAAAGACTGCCAAGATTGAAATCAAGTAATATCTAAGTAAATTATATCTGGGCCTCTTGTTGTTGTCCTTATCTTCCATCTTATAAACCTCCTTAAGGGATGAAATTTTTTAAAAATAAAAACCCGGATAAAAATCCGGCTTAAATCTCTTTCTTATTAAAGGTCATCTTCAATTACAGAAGATTTGGAATATGCAGATGGTCTTGCTTCAAAGAAGTCTGTCTTAATTTGATTTGGATCAGAATATTCGCTAACCCACTTCATTGATTCTGGCTCATCGATATTTTCATCAAAGAGGTTACCAAAACCAAGATTTCTGGAACGCAAGTTGCCAAGGTACATGATGTAATCTTCAATCATTTTTTCATTGAGACCCTTAATTTCATCGCCTATGACATACTTACCCCAAGCAATCTCTTCCTCAACACCCTTTTTAAGCATTTCTTTATATTTCTCTATATTTTCATCTGTAAATATTTCTGGCTCTTCCTTTTTCATCTCAAGGATTATGCTTCTGAATAACCAAAGGTGAGTGTTCTCGTCCCTGTTGATGTATCTGATTTCAGAAACTGTGCCAGGCATCTTGCCCATTCTTCCGAGATTGTAGAAGAAGGAGAAGCCTGAGTAGAAGTAAATCCCTTCAAGGATGTAGTTGGCAATTAGGGCCTTCATAAAGTTGTCCAAGTTTTCATTTTCGTAGAAGTCTTGGTATTGGTCCCCAATAAATTTGTTTCTCTTTAAGAGGACTTCGTCATCCTTGTATTGGTAGAGGATTTCTTCCCTCTCTTCTGGAGAACAAATTGTGTCCAAGATGTAGGAATAAGATTGAGAGTGAATGGACTCTTGGTAACCCTGGATTGAAAGGCAAAGGTTGATTTCATTTGCCGTTACATAGGATTGTAGCTTTGGTATTTGAGCAGTTTGCAGTGAATCAAGATAAATCAAAAAGGATAAAATCTTGTCGTAGGCAGTTTTTTCAGCCTTGTCGAGTTCCCTGTAGTCCTTCACGTCTTGGGAAAGATTAATTTCCTCTGGTATCCAAAAGTTGTTCATAGCTTGGCGGTACCAATCACTTGTCCAGCTGTACTTCAAGTTGTTGAAGTCATTTAGGTTAGTTGTGTTGCCATTGATGACCCTTCTCTTGGAAGTTTCAATGTCTCCTTTTTCATTAAAGAGACCTCTTTTTGAAAGTTGCATATTTCCTCCTTAATAATAATTTTTAACGCTTTTCTAAATATTTATGAACTTATAGGTATCTATGACCCTATAAAGTTTTATAACTTAATAAAAATTTACGACTCTGTAAGAATTTGTGACTTCATAAAAATCTACGACTCTGTAGATATTTACGACTTTATAACAAATTGTGACTTCATAAAAGTTTACAAGCCTATAGAAGTTTGTAATTTTGTAAAAAATTGTAGCTTTACAACAATTTATGAGGCGCAATAATCGCAGTCTTCAACCTCTAAAGACTTACTTCTCACATAATAAACGGACTTTAACTTTTCCTTGGCTGCCTTGATATAAAGGTTTAGGATCTTTCTCATTGTGAAGTCAGTTGTTATATAGAAGTTAATGGACTGAGCCTGGTCAATGTGTCTTTGCCTAATAGCTGCAGCCTCGATTACAAAGTTTTGGTCAAGCTCGTGGGCATTTTCATAGAGCCAGAAGCTTTGTGGTGTCAAGTCTGGTGCCACTCTTGGAAGGATTGATCCCTTCTTTTCTTCCAGGAAGTACCTATTCATAATTGGGTCAACACCTGCACTTGTCGCAGCTATAATTGAAGTAGAACCAGTTGGGGCAATTGCCATGATATAACCATTTCTAAGTCCGTTAGCCTTCACTTCTTCTCTTAATTTATTCCACTTTGCATCCTTGTAGTCACGAAGGTCGAAGTAGTTTCCATTTTCCCAATCAGAACCCTCAAAGAAGTCATAGGATCCCTTTTCCTTGGCAATTTCCATAGAAGCAGTAACTGCGTAGAAGTTTATCCTTTCATAAAGGTCGTCTGCCCACTTTAAGTGGTCTTCAATATCAGAAAAGGCCATGCCAGCCTTTACAAGGGCGTGGTGGTAACCAGAAGTTCCAAGACCTATGGACCTGTACTTCCTATTTGTCACCTTGGCGTAAGGGATTGGGTAGTAGTTAAGGTCAATAACATTGTCAAGAGCCCTTACAGTTGTGGCAACAATGTCCTTTAATTCCTTGTCATCTTCAAGGTCTATATTTCCAAGAACAAGAGAAGCAAGGTTACAAACTACAAAATCACCTGGTTTAGTCTTTGTCACAATGACTTCGTCCCCATCTTCAGTTTCTATTGTAGTATCTAGGGTCTCAATGGCAGACATGTTTTGCATGATTTCTGTACATAGGTTTGATGAGTAAATCATACCAACGTGCTTGTTTGGATTCATTTCGTTTACATTGTCCCTGTAGAAGGCAAAAGGTGTTCCTGTTTCAGTAAGTGACTTGATAATAAGTCTAACAAGGTCTTTTACTGACATTTCACGACGGGAGATAGATTCATCTTCAATACATTCTCTGTACTTTTCTTCCCATTCCTTGCCGTAAAAGTCCTCAAGAGAATAGCCCTTCTTTGCAAGAACTTCGTGGGGATCAAACATATACCAGGTCGCGTTGATGTCCTTCTCTGCTAATTCAAAGAATAAATTTGGGTAGGAAATAGCAGGGAAGATGTCGTGGGCCTTCATCCTGTCGTCCCCATTATTTGTACGAAGTTGTAAGAACTCTGGAATGTCCTTGTGCCATGCATCAAGATAGCAGGCAACAGAACCTTGACGAACTCCCAGTTGGTCAACAGCAACAGCAGTGTCATTGGCAAGTTTTATCCATCTTATAACACCACCTGCAACCCCCTTGAAGCCCCTGATGTCAGATCCAGTTGCACGAATCTTACCAAAGTAAAGTCCCATGCCGCCACCATGCTTAGAAATTTGGGCGAAGTTGTCAATAGAACGATAAATCCCCTTTAAAGTGTCTGGCACAGTGTCAATAAAGCAGGAAGAAAGTTGGTGGTAGGGCTTTCTCGCATTAGACATAGTTGGTGTGGCAACAGTAACCTTTAGGCTAGAGTAAATGTCATAGAACTTCTTAGCCCAGTAAATCCTGTTTTTCTCAGGGATAGCAAGATGCATAGCAATTCCCATAAACATCTCTTGGATAGATTCCACAAACCTGCCGTCGTGGCTCCTTATAACATACCTCTTAATTAAGAGGTCAAGGCCAGAATAGTTTAAAAGTCTGTTTCTTGAATTATCAATATAATCTTCCAGCTCAAGAATATCTTCCTTAGAATAATTTTCTAGGATGTATTCTCCATATAGTCCCTTTTCAGTTAAGAAGGCAATCTTTTCGTAGAAATTGTTAATCTTAAACTCTTCTAGGTTTGCCTTGATTTTCTTTTCAAGGTCATAATTTAAGAAAAGGGCTGCGATAAATTCCCACCTAGGGGCATCCTTGTCTGTAAGTTCACTTGCCGCCTTTATAATTTCAGAAAGATAGGCATCTTGACTTTGGTCCTTCTTCACAAAGGATTCAAACTTCTTAAACAAGTTTTCAAGCTCGTACTTCTTTGGGTCGTAAGTCTTTCTCACAAACTTCAAAATCTTTAGGACCTTGTCATCAGTGATGTAGTTGGCGAACTTATCAAAAATTTGCCTTTCTTCAGAATGTCTATTCCTGTAAAGGATGTAGGCCTTTACAACTTCGATTTCCTTCTCATCAATTAGCTTTAACTCAACTAAGTCCTGAATTTCTTCCACAGTAGGTGGCTTCTTTGGGTCATAGTTTTTTAATAGGCTATTTTTGATGTCAAGGGCATAGGCATTGATGACAGAATCAACATAGGGCTTTCCAACAGAGTCAAAGGCCTTTTCGATGGCATTCTTTATCTTTAAGTGATCGAAATCAACCTCTCTCTTATCTCTTTTTAATATCTTCATAAATCCTCCATATAGTAGAATTTTTATTTATACCTTTTTAAATACTACTATATACTACCATAAACAAAATTTTATAAATAGCTTAAAAGTAGATAAAAAACAATCTTAGTAATTTGTTTTTTATTATAAAGCTGTGACTTTTTTTATTTTACAACCTATCTTATATAAAAATTCACTTGAATCTAGACTCATAAAAAAAGAAGCCTGGCTTGGCTTCCTATTAAAATTAATATGCGTTTTGAATACAAAAAATCCCAAGAGGCTTGCTCTTGGGATAATTTTTTATCTTATTTTACAACTGAGAAAAGAACTTTTGCTGCTTTTTCAGCAGACTTTTCTGTCTTTTCAGCTACTTTTTCTTCTTTAACTTCTTTAGTTTCTTTCTTGTCAGCTTTTTCTTCCTTAACTTCTTCCTTGTCTTCTTTTAAGAATGCTTCCATTTCTTTTTTGTTTTCTTCTTTGTATTTCTTTAGAAGTTCAGGGTTTTTATCAAGGTCAGCCTTTGCTGCAAGTAGTTTTTCTAATTCTTCGCCTTCATAAAGTTCCTTTAAAGTTTTAACAACTTCTTCGTCTTTAAGGTCTGTTTTCATTGAAGCTATCATCTTGTAGTTATCTTCTTTTTCAATTTCTGCAAGCTTTGCTTCTAATTCTTTTTCAGTCATGTTGAAGATGTCAACTATTGGCATTCCATCGTTCTTGTCGTATTTAACCTTGTAACCAAAAGCTTCAGATACGAATCTTACTGGGATGTAAGTTTTATCTTTTACAATAACTGCTGGTGAGTCAAGTGCAACTTCTTTTCCATTTACAAGGGCCTTGTTAGAATCAATTTTAAGAACAATTTTATCCTTGTCCTTTGTAACTGTTACAGTCCTGTCTTTTCCATTCCAATCAACTTTTGCGCCGATTTTTTCATAGAAAGCACGAGCTGCTAGCATAGTTCTGTCATTCATGATCTTTGGAAGAGCTTCTGGGTCTTCAAAAGTGATGTCTTCACCATTTACTCTTACTGTTACAAGTGTTACATTTGGCATGATTAACTTCATGTACTCTTCTGTAGTTAATTTTTTAACTGAAGTTGGGAAGTTGATTTTTACATTTTCGTCTTTTACTGTGTTAACTTTTCCCTTAACAGAAACTTTTACAAATTCTGCAAAGTTAAATTGCATTGCTAGATCTTGAATAACTTTGTTTTCTTCAAAAGTTGTCTTTTGAGAAATATTTGAACCCTTAATCATTTCTTTTACGCCCTTAGCAGCTTCTTTTAAGTCTTCTGCCTTGTATTCTTTGTTAAGTTCTTTGAAGTCTTTTCTTTCTTCATCAGTCATTGGAAGTCCAGCCTTGTCAACAATTGCTAAAGCAGATGTTGAAACTGCATCCCAATTTTTCATAACGCCGTCAGCTGACTTGATGAACTGGTCAATTATAGCGTCACTATTTGCATTTAATGTGTATGTGTTGCCTTCAACCTTGAAGTCAATTTCTTGTTTAAGGTCCTTAGTTGCAAGGTCCATTAACTTGATTAGGTCTGTTTTAAATTCTTCAGAGTTAAAGTATTGTGCAGCCTTTGGTGAAAGACCATTTTCTTCATCTGCAATTGAGATATAGTCTTCCTTGATGTCCTTGAAGGATCCACTTCCAAGTGCAAAGATGTCTTTTGACATGATAACTTCATTGCCCTTTACATAAAGGTCCATCTTGATCTTATCTGGCACGTCCTTGTTAAGTCCTGCAATTTCTTCTTGGCTCTTAGAAACTTTTGCAATTTCCTTTTTCAAGTTTGTGAAGTCCAGGTTCATTAAAACATGTGCCTTGTCTTTTCCAACTTGTTCGCCAGTAAGGCTTACAGGGAATTTCATTTTTACAATTTCTTGAGTTTCAGGATTTTTTACTTCAACATTGTATTCAAGTTGTCCTGTAACCTTTGAGCCCTTCCAGTTTGCAACCTTTTGGGATGCATCTAGGTAAGCTGTTGTGTTTGCACTACAAGCGCCAAGAGTTATGGCTGCAATAAGTACAAGAAAAATAGTTAAAATTTTCTTTTTCATAGTATACCTCCTATTTGCTTTGATTTTATCAAACCCAGAGAAGCCTTTCAAATTAAAACAATATTACATAAAAAATTAAAACTTAACTTATTAATAAGAAATTTTTATAAATTTTCATAATATTTTATTAGCCTTGCTTGGATTTGATTTTGTTTTGGCTTACTTTTGCTTAGACCAGCCCTGCATAATCTATCCAGGACTTTTTTAGCTTACACATAAAATACTTGTACTTTTGTATCAACTCCTTAATACAATAATCATTATATCTGCTGTCTTTTTAATTTGCAAGATAAAATTAATGTTATAAAAATTTTAAACTGTATATACTTTATATTTACACTATAAGCCCAGCGATTTCTTTTGTCAAGAATTTTTATAAATTTTTTGATTTATCTTATTAAGCTATGAAAATTTCTTAACTTCTTTAATTCAATTTTTAAAATTTTATTTTTTATCCACAATTTTCTATTCTTATCTACATTTGTTAACTCTTAGGCTTGTATTAACTTTCAAAATTTTATTCTCTTCTAATAAATTAAAATCTAATAAAATCTTATCTTAATAAAACTTTTAATTTTTAATAATTATTAAGTAAATTCAAATTTCTAAAATCAATATAGCTAAATAAAAACTTCACAACAAGAAAATATGGCGCAACTTTTGGTTGCATCCTGCTTTTTTTGCAAAATTATTCGCAAAATATCTTGTCTATAAAATAAATGATCTTTTAAAATCACAAATACAAAAAAGAGACCCCTTGGATCTCTTGATTTTAATTGTCAACTTATTTTTTCTAAGAAGGTTAAGAAATTGTCATAAAAATTCAATACAGATTTTATATTGGCCCTTTCATCAGGTGAGTGTAATCCAGTATGAGCAGCTCCTACACATATTATATCTAACCCAGGTCTCTTTTCAATTAAATATCCACTTTCTAGTCCTCCTGGCGAAATCTCAACTTTGTATTCATGTCCAGTTAGGTCTTCGAAAATCGACTTAAATTGATCTCTTAATTTAGAATTTTCATCAAATTCCCATCCTAAATACCCAGCAAATCTTTCAACCTCTCCACCAACAAGCCTTGAAAGTGATTCTATCTTTGAATAAGTAGAATTTACCTGAGATACTCTCATTGCTCTTATTTCGGAAATGAAGGTAACTTCATCGTCTTTTGTGTGAATTTCTCCTAGGTTACATGATGACTCCACGATTAAGCTTTTTGCATTAACCTCAATAACACCATTTGGAGATAATTTTATAGTATCTAAAATTCTCACCATATCCTCTTGAGTAAATTTTTCTTCGGCGAAAGTTTCTTTTACTTCAATTTTAATACTTTCTTTAAATTTAGAATATTCATTGTGTATAGTTTTTAAAAATTCATTTGTTATTTCCTTCAATTTTTGGTCCATATCTTTATGAATTGAAATAACTATTTCTGAATTCCTTGGAAGTGCTAATCTAAAGGTTCCTCCAGATATTTCTACTAAAGAAATGTCAAAGTTTTTCTTATACTCTTCAAGAAGTCTTGCTATTATAAGATTTGAATTTCCTATACCTTTATTTATATCAGCACCAGAATGACCGCCAATTAAACCAGAAAATTTAATTTCAAATACTTTTTCATCTTCTTTAATTTTTTCACGTTTTACTTTTAGTGTTATCTTAGCACCAGAACCACCATTAGAACCCGCAATAATCACATAATCTTCTGAGTTATCTAGGTTAACTGCTCTATCAGCTCTTATCCAATTTTTGTTAAGGTTTAAAGCACCACTAAAATCATCTTCTTCTGCTGTTGTAAAAATAGCATTAATTGGTGGATGACTCATTTCTTTTGAATCAAGAATAGCCATTATTAGTCCGACACCTAGACCATTATCAGCTCCTAGAGTTGTTTCGCCACCAGTGGTGAGGTAATCATCTTCTATAATCCATGGTATTGGATCTTTTAAAAAGTCATGATCTGATCCCTCTCTTTTTTGACAAACCATATCTAAATGAGCTTGTAGTATTAATGGTTCTTTATTTTCTCCACCATTTTGACCATCTTTATTTATTACAATATTGCTATAATCATCTTGTTTTACTTCTAAATTTCTTTCTTTAGCCCAATTTAAAATCCAATCACTTAGTTCTTTTTCATTAAAACTACCATGAGGTATTTGACTTATTTTATAAAAATTATCAAATAGTGGATTTTCTCTTAAAGAATTTATTGTATTTTTAGTCATACTTCTCTCCTTTTTTAGAATGGTCCATAGTTAATAGTTATTGCAAATACACACGCTAAGCATCCTAGTATCATTAGATAGATAAAGAATTTCATAAAGAACTTCATCCAAGTAGTCCATGGTATATTTGCCATAGCTAATGCAGCCATTAGAGGAGCTCCCGCTGGTGTTACAAGATTAGTTATCGCATCTCCCATATGATATGCAAGTGCTACTGTTTGTCTTGTTATTCCTAAAACATCTGCCATTGGAACCATTATAGGCATCATTATAACTGCTTTTCCAGAGCCTGAAGGTATAAATAAATTTATAACAGAAACTACAATGAATGTCATTGGAGCACTTACTAATGCAGGTAGTCCATTAAGAACACTTGTAGCTCCATGAACTATTACGTCAAGTATATTACCTTCTGTCATTATAATTGTAAGTCCACGTGCAAATCCAACGCATATACAAGCATATAATAGATTCCCAGCTCCTTTTACAAAAGATGCTACGATATCATCAGGAGACATTTTTGCAACAATTCCCATTAGAATAACCATTACAACAAAAACAGCTGCCATTTCAGTTAAATAAAATCCATGATTAACTACGCCATAAATTATCCAAATTACAGATAATACAAATACTAAAAGAATAGCTTTGTGTCTTCCAGTTAACTCTATTTCCTCAATTTCTTCATGAATATCACGATTTTTTAAGTCTATTTCATAAGTTAGTGATGCTTGAGGATTTTTATGAATTTTATTTGCATAAGAATATAAAAATGCTATTCCGCCCAATAGTGCCAATAACCAAACTCCAATTCTTAGCCCCATACCAGAATAAATTGGTAAACCTGCTATATCTTGTGCAAGTCCTAAGGTAAATGGATTCATAATGCCACCCATATACCCTATACCTACACCCCATAGTCCAAGGGCAACACCTGTAATAGAATCAAATCCTAAGGCATAGCACAAGGCTATTTGCATTGGTATAAAGGCAAGACATTCCTCAAAGTTACCTAAAAAAGCACCTCCAAGAGCCCAAAATGTCAAGAAAAATACTATTACTAGTTTTTCTTTTCCTTTTAATTTAACCGATGTCCTATGTATTAGTGCGTCTAATGCTCCAGTGTCTGTTAATACTCCAAAAGCACCACCAATAATAAATAGAAAGTTAATAATTGGAGCAGATTCATTCATACCCTCATGAATTGCTTTTAGAACTTTCCAAGGACTAACCGGTGTGTTTTGTACTCTATGATATGATGCTGGATCAACCATCTCTCTCTGTGTCGCTGGGTCAGTAAATCTTTCATATGTACCAGCAGGTAAAATATAAGTTAGTACTGCACATAAAACCATTAAAATACAGATTAAAACTAAGGCATCAGGTGCTTTGAACTTAAATTTTCTCTTTTTTTCGTCCATAAACTTCCTCCATTTCAAAAAATTTATTATGTTTGCAATAATTATTATAAAACAATTTCCTATATATTATTATTCACAAACCATAATATAGCATATATTTTAATACATTTTTTTATTTTAGGCAAGCGTTAAACCTTTATTTTTTATATATGAACTATACTTATAAATATACAAATATAAAAAAGAGACCCACTTGGATCTCTTGATTTTAAAATTTTCAATTGTTATGTAACTATAGCTCTATACCTCGTAAATTAAGCATTCAACCTTTAGCAATAAGCTACTTTCAAATGAGGTACTTTGCTACCTTTCCCTTGCGGGATAAATTAAAACTTGTCATTGGAATCACCTTTTCTTAGTTACCAATTTGTTTTCTCTAGCTAGCTTACTTATAGTATAGAGCATTAAAGTTGTTTTGTCAATGTTTTCCTAAAAATTTTTTATCTTTTTTAAATTTATTTTTTTCTCGTCGATTTTTCCATTGTTAAGGGCCTTGTTAATCTCAATAATTGCTTGATTTGCTGAGTTTAGTGACCCAATATTTACTATATAGTTTTTAGAACCTTCCTTACCCTTTATAACAATTTCATTGTCCTTTGACTTGGAAATAGATTTCATATCTTCATATGGAAAGTGATTATTTCCAATTACAAGTCCCTTGCCATAAGATCCCACAACAGTACCAAGCTTGTCCCTACCATCTCTAAAGGATGATTTTAGGGGAATATTGTAGATTACTGTGTCCTTGTCCTCTCTAATTGGAAATTTTCCATTTTGTAGGTTGTATAAAAATAGGAGAAATAGTCCTATTAAAAATAAGGGATTTGCAAGAAGTTTAATGATCTTGTTATCTCTCATATACATTTGTTGGAAAAAGTAAATATTTACAAAGATCAAAAAGCCTATGTAGACAAAGATGTTTAAGTTGTAGGTTCTCTTTCTTATGTCTAAGTCTTCAAGTTTTAGGATTTCCTTGTACTTTGATATGAAGTCCACTGCTGTCATCATAAATAGGTAGTTTACAATAGCCCACATAATTGAGTAAATTATTGCCCCATTGCCAAGCTCTGATTTTATTCCAGAGAATTGAAGGCCAAAGGGAATTATTACTGATATCAGGAGGACTATGTTAGATGTTTTTTTGTTCATTTTTTCCTCTTTCTTATTTTTTCTTCTTTTTCTTTTTATTGGTTTTTATTTTTTGTATATTCTTCTTAGCTTCTTCTTTTTCTTTTTCTATTTCTTCTGCAACCTTGTCATTTTTAGTTAGCATGAGCATAGTTCCAAAGAAAGCAAACATGTAGATTCCAAAATTTATAAGCATCTTCTTAAGATCAGTTTCTATAACTAATAAATCGTGTTGGCTAAGTCCTGTCAGACTTTTGTACCTAAAATAGGATATACCAGAAAATAAAATTATTAGAATTATCATGTAAATAAAAACTGATTTTGTGTCCTTGTATCTTTTTTCATCTACAAAGAAGAAAACCGCCAGGGTTGACAGGGAAATTATTCCCAATAATATTGCCAAAGTCTTGTAATTAAAAACTTGGGCGAAGTTATTTGTATCTAGCTTATTGTACTTAAACACAAGAAAAGCTATGGAAAGAATAATAATTATTAGGCTGGTTTTCAGCCATTCTTTCTTATCTTTTGTCAATTTTACACCTCGTCGTACTTTTCTAAGCCATATTTTTCTATGACTGATATTATTTTTTCTGCGTAGGCAGGGTCTGTTGCGTAGCCGCCTTCTTTTATAAACTGGGCAGCTTCCTTATAATTCTTGGCAGTCTTTACCTTTTTATATCTCTTAGCTGTGGAAAGAAGCTTGCCATAGTGGTCAAAGGATTCCTTCTTAGAAGAGTACTTCTTGAAGTTCTCCATGTACCTTCCACTTTGACCCTCCACATATTCTTCAGTCTCAAAGACTATGCCCTTGTCTTTTTTTACTTCCTTTATGCCAAAGTAATTGTTGTATTCTTGTGAAAGCTCAGACCTTCCCCAATTGCTCTCAAGTATTGACTGGGCAATCATAACTGATGGTAGCAGGTCATATTTTTTCGCCACCCTCACTGCCAATTTTTCTGTCTCTGCAATATAGGCTTGTCTGTAGTTTAATTCTTCTTGGGCCCTTTTTTCTGATGCAGAACTTATCAAAAGTCCCATGAAAAAAACTATTCCCAAAAAAGCCAAAAAAATCACAAGACAACCGCAGCCCAGCTTTTTAGCTTTCATCTTTCACTTCTTTATAAAGGCTGCTAATTTTTTTATTTAAAATTGGATGAAAATAATTTGGCATAAGCTCGTTTAGGGATTCTAAGACAAATTCCCTCTCTGCAATATATGGGTGGGGCACAATTAATTCATCTGTGTAGTGGATTTCCCTATCTATAAAGAGGATATCCAAATCAATGGTTCTAGCTCCCCATTTTTCATGCCTAACCCTGTCTAGGTCAATTTCAATTTTTTGCAAGATGTGGAGGAGGTCGTGAGGATCTTCAAAGGAAGATACCTTTACAACTGTATTTAAAAAGTCTCCTTGGTCAGTCTTGCCCCAGGCCTTGGTTTCTATTATAGAAGCCTTTTCTAGGACCCTAAGTCCAGCTTCTTCCATCTTTTCTAGGGCTGATTTAATGTAGGCTTCCCTGTCTCCAAGATTTGTCCCAATCCCAATATAGTAGTTCCTTCTCTTTTTGTTGCAGCGAACTGATGCTGTATCTAGGGGAAGGTTAATTGGTGCCCAAGGTTTTTTAATTGTAAGATCCACAGTCTCTGCTATTTCATAATTGTCAAAGATGAATTTTGTCATCTTATAGGCAAGGGTCTCAATTAAGTCCTCTGTTTCATTTTTAAAAAGATCGTAGAGTTCATGGGACAATTTTCCATAGTCAATGGACCTGTCCAAGTTTTTTTCTATGGCACAGTCCCTAAAACTCATCCCAATTTCTGCGCTGATTAAAAATTTTTGTCCAAGTTTATTCTCTTCTTCAAAAAGCCCATGGTTGGCATAGACTTCTAGGTCTTTTATCTTGATAAAATCCATAATACTCCCATCAATAATTTATTGTGTGATTTTTCTTATTGAAGTCCCAATTGCATTCCTTGTAGGCAGGACACCTAAAGCAAGGCCTTGACAGTTTGTCTGCCCTGTAGAAGATGTTGAAAAACTCATCTTCTGCCAGGTCCTTACTCCTGTGGGCCCCAATGCAATTTAGGATTCTTTCTTTTTCTTCTTTAGAAAAATCTGTAAGCTTTAATATTTCTCTTGCAAGGTCAACTGAGGCAATTGCGTGGTTTATCCCTTCTTTTATCTCAAGGACCCTCCCCAAGTCGTGGAGGAGGGCAGTTGAATAAATCATGTCCTTGTCTACATCTACATCTTCTTCTAGTTTCAAGATGTAGCAAATCCTTGCAACAGACACAAAGTGCTCATAGTTGTGCCTGCAAAAGAACCTGTCTCTCTCAAGATATTCAAGTTCATTTAAATAGTCATTGTAGATTTTACTCTTAAGAATTATGTCTGTATTTTTCATTAAAATTCAATAAGTCTAAAGGCTTCTTGTTTTTGTTTTTCGTCAGTTTCTAAAACTCCTCTAGCTACTGATGTCACAGTCTTTGATCCAGGTTTTTTAACCCCTCTCATATTCATACACATGTGCTCTGCTTCTATGACTACAAGAACTCCCTTTGGTTCAAGATACTTCATCATAGCATCGGCGATTTCGATACTAAGTCTTTCTTGTAATTGTGGCTTTTTAGCATAAGTTTCCACTGTTCTTGCAAGTTTTGAAAGACCTGCTACCTTTTCATTTGGAATGTAGGCGATGTGGGCCTTTCCATAAAATGGTAGGAAGTGGTGTTCGCACATGGAGTAAAAGTCTATGTCCTTTACAACAACTATATTGTCTTCTGTTATTTCAAAAGTTTTTGAAAGGTGCTCTTCAGCTGTTTTTCCAAGTCCTGCAAAAATTTCTTCATACATCCTTGCAACTCTTGCTGGAGTTTCTAATAGACCTTCTCTATTTTTATCTTCTCCAATCGCTTCGATGATCATTTCTACAGCTTGTTCAATTTTTTGTTTATCCATTATAATCCCCTCATAGATTTATTTTTTTAATTTACAAATTTCATTATAACATATTGCCTTTACAATGGTAACAGTTTCCCATAAATTAGGACTTTTATCCAAGCTTATAGGCCTCTCTTAATTTACAATTTATTTATAATTTGATACAATATTTCCCGAGGTGCAAAATGAAGAAATTACTTCTATATTTATCTCTTGGACTTATGATTTTTTCTGCCCCAATGAATGTCTTGGCAGAAAGCACTAAGTTACAAGCTGATAATAAGCCGGCAGCTAGTACAAATGTCCTAGACGCCGCATCTACAAATGCTGAAGAAAAAGAAATTGATCCAAATACAATTAGAAATCAAGACTTTTTGGTCCCAACAAAACAAGGTGTCCAAAAGGCCAACCTTTATGAGGCAGAAAAGATTAAAAAGTTAGAAGATATTCCCCTAGAAGGGCTAACAAAGTCCTACTTATTGGGAGACTACAAGTCTGGTCAGATCTTAGAAGGCTACAACCTTGACGAGATTCGTGCCATGGCATCAACTTCTAAATTGGTTTCTATTTTTGTTGTCTTAGATAAAATTCAAGAGGGGAAAATCTCTCTTAATGACGAAGTTGAAATAGACAAGGAAGCCGCAGCCCTAACTGGATCTTCCTTTAAGTTAAAGGAAGGCGATAAGGTAACAGTGGAAAAACTAATTGAAGCCTCCATGGTTGTATCAGGCAACGATGCAATCACAGCCCTTGGCAAGCACGTGGCAGGCTCTACCGATGCCTTCGTCAAGATGATGAACGACAAGTGCCATGACCTGGGACTTAAAAATGCCCTAATGGTAAACCCAACTGGACTTACTAACTATGAAATTCTTGACTACAACAAGATGACAACTAGGGAAATGTTTATGTTAGCATCAGAACTTATTAAGTTTCATCCAGAAATTTTAAAATACACTACTATAGCTAAGTTAGAAGACCCTGGAAGGAACTTCATAGAATACAACACCAACCCAGTCCTCGGGATTGTCCCAGAAGTTGACGGCCTAAAGACAGGTTACACCAATGCAGCAGGTAGGTGCGTAATCTTAACTGGTCTCGAAAAGGGAGTAGATGAAAAATCTAAGGACATGAGGCTCATTGGGATAACAACAGGTTCCAACTCTGACTTTGAAAGATTTGTTGCCTGCAAAAGACTTATTACTAAGGGCTTTGAAGACTACGGCTACAATGCAATAGGAGACACAGAAAAGGAAGTAAGGACCATAGAAGTCCTACATTCTCAAGATGAAAACATACCTGTTTATCAAAAGGAAATTGGCTACATACTTTCCAAGTCAAATGATAAATACAGGGAAAGGGTGGAGATCAAGGATGACCTAAAGGCTCCCCTTGAGGCAGGTTCATCTGTTGGAAAAATTTCCTTCTACAAGGGTGATAAATTAGTTTTTGAAAGTGACTTAATTGTTAAGGACAAGGTTTATGAAAAGGGCATAATCAATAAATTCAAGAGAGTCTTTGAAGAAATTTTTGTAAATATTGAGAAGGCCGCCTAAGATTACAAGTTCAAAATAAAAGAAGTGTCATTAAATATTGACACTTCTTCCTTATTTATATACAATTGTTTTATAGGTCTACGTAGCTCAGTAGGATAGAGCACACGCCTCCTAAGCGTGGGGCCGGAGGTTCGACTCCTCTCGTGGACGCCAAATTATTAAACTCCAAAGTCTTTATATTAGAGGCTTTGGAGTTTTTTATTTTTTTAGAAATCTCTTTTATTAAATCATATAAGAACTTCTTTGGTTTCATATTAAATAAAAATTTTGTCGCAAAATACTTTAAATAAAATTCTTTGATATCTCACTTATCTCTAGTCTAAGTCTATAAGTTCAATTACATTAATAACAGGGACTTCATAGGGGTGATTTTCTTTTATTATCCTCATAGTCTCTTCAAGATCTTCCCTTCTTATCCTAAATTCCAACTTTGATTCTTGGACTTCTTCTATTTTATTTAGGCTTCCAATATAGGGATTTGCACCTTCAATTGGTCTAAAATGACCTAGTACATATGTTTCTGCGTAACAGTAATCATAGTTTTCTTCTTTTAAATATCCAGCTTCATTTATCTTGTCTATTAACTTTCTGCTGTCCTCTCTAGGGATAAATATCTCTATTTTTACGTGCTTCATACCTACCTCCTTCTTTATTTATACCACATATTTATTGCATAGGAGTAAAATTTGTTTAATTTTTTGCAATCTTGGTTATACATAAATTAAGGAGGAATAATATATGATTAAATTAGTTATTAAAGTATTGGTAAGTGGATTAGCTATTTTACTAACTTCTGCACTTTCCATTGGAATTCAAACAGACGGTTATTCTGCTGCTATTATGGCAGCAATTGTAATAGGAATTTTGGACTGGGCAATTAATAAGTTCACAGGAATTGACGCTTCACCATTCGGTAGAGGTGCAGTTGGATTTGTTGTTGCTGCAGTAATTTTATTTATCACAGGTAAGATTGTTGATGGATTTACTGTATCAGTTATTGGCGCTATCGTTGGTGCTCTTATACTTGGTATTGTGGATTCTTTCCTACCAGCTGACAAAAAGACTATGTAATATAAATTGGACTCGACTTCGGTCGGGTCCTTTTTTGTGGATAAGTCGGGTTTTAGTCATGTTTTTTATTGTTTTTTCGATTTTTTCTTGGTTTTTTATCCACAATTTCTCTATCTTATCTACATCTGTTGATATTATCTAGTTTTACAAACTTTTTTATTTATCCTATTTTTTTAATTTTTAATTTTATCAACATATGACTTTCTTAATTTAATTCTATCCACAGAAATTTTTTAATCTTTTATCGACAGTAAATGAACAAATAAAAAACCCAGTGAGCCTCTGCTCACCAGGTTTATCTTCCAAACTTTTCTATTATTTCATCAATCATCCTAGAATGTCTAGAATTTATATTGTAATAAATATTATTGACCCTAATTGTCAGTCCTGTCTTAACAAAGGAAATCTTGTTGCCACTTGTGAAGTAAACATTGATGTAGTTGGCAATTTCTCCATTTGTATCCTTGTTTGCTTGCTTACCCCTTAGGCTGTTTAAGTCCTTTGCGATCTTTGTAACTGTTTTTCTGTCCTTAATAGTCTTCATGTTATCAGTCTTAAAACCTATTATCTCAATATAATCAATATCTCTTGGATTTATATCTACAATCTTGTTCCTAGAAGATACTAGACTGCCTCCAAAAAAGACTAGGACTGCAAAAAATATTACCAGAACCAGCTTAGATCTATTTGATTTTTTCTGTCTTCTTCCCATTATAAATATATAACTCCATTCATAAATACATAGGCCCTGCCTCCGACCCTCACCTTATTTTCGCCTTCGCCTAGGCTAGTTAGAACCCTTGAAACTCTTCCAATATAATCTCCTTGGGTGGCGTAGATTGAGTCTGTGACAGCAATGTCATTTGCCTTTAAGTAGTGCATAGTGGCTGCAGTTGATGTTCCACTTCCAAATTCTTCATCAACACCAATAATTGGGGAGAAGGTCCTTTGTTTGACCTCTTTTCCATCTTCAGTCGTGAAGGCATGGATTGAAATTATTTCCTCTTCTCTTGAAATCCTTAAGGCCTCATCCCTGTTTAATTTTATAGAGGATAAAATCTTCTCATTTTTCACTGGAACAAGGATGTCACAAGTCCCCATGGATATTCTTTCCATATTGAGGTTTTCTTTTATATCTAGACCTATATCATCAAGGCTCAAGTTTAAAGCTCTTAAAACGCCTTCTGGAGCTTCGTATTTTTCCCTCAATTCAACATTTAAATTCATATGAACATTTTGAATCTTAGAATCCTTGTATTCGAGTTCCACTGGGATTTTTCCAATTTTTGTGTGTTGGATAATCTTTTTTATTCCTTCTTCCATGGACATAATGTATTCATTTTCTGCAAGGGCATAAAAAGTTGCAATTGTTGCATGACCACAAAGATTTATTTCTCCCTCAGGTGTGAAAAATCTTGTTAAGTACCTATCCCTATCAAGACTTCTAACAAAAACTACAACAGATTGATTTATATCCCTTGCAATATTTTTCATCTCAAGGTCTGTAAGTCTACCATCATCGATGACTACGCCTGTAGAATTTCCCATAAAGGCCCTATCTGAAAAGGCAGATACTAGGTAGGTTGTATAAAATCTCTTCATATTTAATCCAACTCTCTAGCTAATATTAAATCAAGGATCCTAGATAGGTCTTCTTCTCCATAGTATTCTATTTCGATTTTACCTACCTTGCCTCTCTTTTTGAAGTTTACCTTAGTTCCAAGGGTTCTTTCCACCTTGGTTCTCATATCTACTAGGAATATATCTTCTTTTTCTTGGACTCTAGGTGTTTTCACTGTCTTCTTATTGTCATTAACAGGTAAGGAGTCCTTGATTATCCTCATAGCTTCCTTATATTGTTTGTCGCCATCTTTTATAGAAAGAAGTTTCTTTCCATGAGATGTGGAAATTTTTTCTTCTTCAAGTAGTTTTAAAACTCTTGGATCAAGATTTAGGAGCCTAATTGTATTACCAATGTATTGTCTAGACTTTCCAATTTCATCTGCAAGTTCCTTTTGAGTTAGGTCTTGAGAATCCAGTAGATGTCTATAACTCATGGCTTCTTCAACTGGGTTTAGGTCCTTTCTTTGGATATTTTCTATAATTGCTATCCTTGAGGATTCGTCATCAGAAATATCTTTTACTATAGCAGGAACCCTCTCTAGGCCTGCAAGTCTTGCGGCTCTAAACCTTCTTTCACCAGCTATAATTTCATACTTATCCTCTTTTTTCTTTAATAGAAGTGGTTGTATAATTCCATACTTCTTTATAGACGATGCCAAGTCTTTTAATTCTTCTTGGTCAAAGTTCTTTCTTGGTTGACCCTCATTAGCAACAATATCTTCAATACTGATTTCCATCAGCTTGGAGCGTTCTTCTTCTATAACTTCTCTTATCTTTTCACTAGAGTTTAGGAAGTTACCAATTCCCCTTCCAAGCCCTTTTTTCTTAGTCATTTATCTCACCTATTACTTCCTTGGCAAGGTCTGAGTAAGCCTTAGCCCCCTTAGAACTGCTGTCGTAGTCATATATATTCATGCCATAGCTTGGAGCTTCTGCCAATCTTACATTTCTTGGTATAAAGGTCTTAAAGACCTTGTTGTCAAAGTGTTTTTGGATTTCTTCTACCACTTGATTTGACAGGTTGGTCCTTCCATCAAACATGCACATTACAACACCTAATAGACTTAGGTCTGGATTGAAGTTTTCCCTGACAAGGGTCATAGTATCCATAAGTTGAGTTACGCCTTCAAGTGCATAATATTCACATTGGACTGGAACCAAAATTTTGTCACTTGCTACAAGAGACATCATGGATAAAATCCCAAGAGATGGTGGCGAATCAATAATTACAAAATCATAATTATCCTTGACCTTATCTATCATCTTTTTTAGCTTAAACTGCCAGTCTTTGTGGGTTGCCAATTCGATCTCAACCCCTGCAAACTCAGAATTTGATGGGATTATATCAAGTTTTGAAAAACCAGTTGGATATATGGAGTCTTCCTCTTCATCTATAAGAAAGTCATATATCATGTTGTCAAATTCATATAGTCCAAGGCCCGATGTGGCATTTCCCTGTGGATCCATATCCACAATAAGAGTTTTTTTGCCTCTTAGTGCCAATGCTGAACTTAAATTTATTACTGTGGTGCTCTTTCCGACTCCACCTTTTTGATTAAAAACTGTAATTACAAGAGACATATTCTTACCTCATTTCTATACTATCAATAGTATCATGTTTAAGATTCAATTTAAAGATGTAGTAGTTATAAGATATAAATTTTTTGCTTAATTTTATTTTTTATTTTTTAGACTTACATGCTCTACGTGGAGCATTTATTATAAATAATTTTGTGCTCTACGTAGAGCATTTTTATTTTATCTATGCAAAAAATCTGCAAAGAAAAGAGGCTCCACGTGGAGCCTCTTAGTTTTTAATAGTTTTAAATCTTTAAAAATGTGTATATGACAAGCTTACAGAGGAGACTTCCTTGGTTTGCCTCCACCTCTTGGATACTTTTTGTCGGTAGTTTTAACCTTTTTTATCATTATTATATAGTGGTCGATGTCATTAGGAAGGGGAGTATGAATTACATCTTCGACCTCTCCACCCATGACCTCAATTGCCCTCTTGGCATTTTTAATTTCTTCCTTGTACTCTGGACCCTTTTGAGATATAAAGTATCCTCCAACTTTTACAAAGCCCATGGCATATTCTGCAAGAGTTGAAAGGTTGGCAACAGCCCTTGATACAGCAAGGTCGAATTGTTCTCTATACTCATCTGTTCTTGCAATTTCTTCTGCTCTTGCGTGGATTGCCCTAATATTTTCAAGTCCCAAGTCCTCAATAACTCCATCTAGGAAGTCAATCCTCTTTCTTAGAGAATCTAATAGGGTAACATCAAGTTCTTCGTTGTAGAGCTTTAAGGGAATTCCAGGGAATCCTGCTCCTGTTCCTATATCTATTATTTTTTCACATCCATTAAATTTTCCAGTTTTTAATAGGCTAAGGCAGTCCAAGAAGTGCTTTACGTTAAACTCATCATCTTCAGTAATCCTAGTTAGATTTGTGTGTTGGTTATAGTCCAGGATTAGCTTTTTGTATCTTTCATACTTGTCAATATTTTTTTTATCAAGGTCGTAGTCCTTGAAATAATCAACTAACATTTTTTCTCCTCATTTGTTCTAGGTGGATAAGAAGGACATTTATATCAGCTGGTGAAACTCCAGTAATTCTCAATGCTTGACCAATTGATTCTGGCCTAATGTCAGATAGCTTTTCTTTTGCTTCTATTCTTAGACCCTCTATAGACTTATAATCTATATTCTTGTCAAGCTTTTTGTTTTCAAGTTTCTTAAACTGTTTAATTTGGATTTCTTGCTTCTTGATATATCCTTCGTACTTTATTTCGATTTCAATATTTCTTATAACATCGTCACGGACAAGAGGCCTATCTGGGTCAAATACTGCTAGCTTCTTGTAATCAAGCTCAGGTCTCTTTATCATTTCATAAAGACTAAATGAGTTTTGAGTTTCAGTAGATCCAAGAGATTCCAAGATTTTGTTGTTCTCAGCTGTTGGATTGATTTGGATCTTCTTAATTCTCTTTATTTCATCCTCAATAGCCTTCTTCCTGTAAAGATATCCTTGGTATCTTTCATCATCAACAAGGCCAATTTGTCTTCCTTTTTCTGTCAATCTTAGGTCGGCATTATCTTGTCTAAGAGTTAGTCTGTACTCAGCCCTTGAAGTCATCATCCTATAAGGTTCACGAGTTCCCTTAGTTACAAGGTCATCAATTAGGACTCCAATGTAGGCTTCAGACCTATCTAGGATAAAAGGATCCTTCCCTTGAACCTTTAGGGCAGCGTTAATACCTGCAACAATACCTTGGGCTCCAGCTTCTTCATATCCACTAGACCCATTGATTTGGCCTGCAAAGAAGAGACCTTCATAGTCCATGTGTTCAAGACTTCTCTTTAGAAGAGTTGCATCAATAGCATCATATTCTATGGCATAAGCTGGTCTTAGAATCTTGCAGTTTTCCATCCCAATTATTTCCTTGTAAAATTCATGTTGAACTTCAACAGGTAGGGAGGATGAAACACCTTGGATGTACATCTCATCAGTTGTAAGTCCCTCTGGTTCAATGAATACTTGGTGAGAATCCCTGTCTGCAAATCTCATAACCTTGTCTTCAATTGAAGGACAGTATCTTGGTCCCTTTCCTTCAATATCTCCAAGAGCTAGGGCAGATCTTTCAATGTTGTTTCTTATAATTTCATGACACTTCTTAGTAGTATAAGTTAAATAACAAAGTTCTTGGTGAATATCATATTTCTTATCTATATTTAGGAAGGAGAAAGGTATTATTTCCTCATCTCCAGTTTGTTCTGTCATTACAGAAAAGTCTATAGACTTTCTTAAGACTCTTGCTGGTGTACCAGTTTTAAGTCTTTGAAGTTTCATTCCAAAGTCTTCTTCCAAGCTTGAAGAAAGGTGGTTGGCAGGTCCAAAACCTGAAGGCCCTGAAGAAAAGTTAACTTCTCCCATAAAAATTCTTGCCCTAAGGTAGGTTCCACTACAAATTACAACAGCTTTAGTGTTGTATTTTGAGCCATTTCTTGTGAGTACACCTGTTACCTTGTTACCTTCTTTTAAGATTCTTATGGCCTCATCTTCCACAAGATAAAGATTTTCTTCATTTTCAAGAACCCTCTTCATTTCATCGTGATATTTTCTCTTGTCAGCTTGAACCCTAAGTGAGTGAACTGCAGGTCCCTTGGAAGTGTTTAGCATCTTGGATTGGATAAAGGTCTTATCAATGTTTTTTGCCATTTCTCCACCAAGAGCGTCAATTTCACGAACTAAGTGTCCCTTTCCAGTACCCCCAATATTTGGGTTGCAGCTAAGTTGTGCAACTGAATCTAAATTTATACATAATAAGAGGGTCTTTGCACCAAGTCTTGCAGAGGCAAGGGCAGCTTCACTGCCGGCATGGCCTGCTCCAATAACTACTGTGTCAAAGTCTCCTGCTTCATAATATTTAACTTCTGACATCTTTACCTACTTTCCTATACAAAAATCAGAAAATACCCTGTCTAAAATATCTTCTGTTGTAATTGTTCCTGTTATTTCAGAAATGTGACTTATGACATTTTCTAGGTCAACTTCGATTAAGTCTAAAAAGACTTTTTCCTTTAGGCTCTCATTTACCTCGAGAAGAGCTTTTTTAGCTTCCTTTAAGGCATTTATATGTCTTATGTTGGAAAGTATTGAATCAGAAGAGATTTGAAGTTCTCCATCAAAGAAGAGGTCTATAATTAAGTTTTCTATCTTTTTAACTGACTCATTTTCCATTACTGAAAGTCTTAAATAATTATCTTTGAAATATTTTTCAATTTCTTCATCAGAAATCTTTTGGTCCAAGTCATCCTTGTTTAAAATAGTGATGTGCTTCTTGTCCTTTATTAGATTTAAGATTTCCTCATCGTCCTTATCAAAGTCACGAGAAATATCAAAGATTGCAATAACAAGATCAGCTTCCTTTAGCTTTTCCCTTGCTATGTTAACACCAATCTTTTCAACTTCATCATCAGTTTCCCTGATTCCAGCTGTATCTGTGATCTTTAATAGGACCCCATCAAGGTTAATATAGTCTTCTATAATGTCCCTAGTTGTTCCAGCAATATCTGTAACTATGGCCCTGTCGTATTTTAAAAGACCATTTAATAGGGAAGACTTGCCAACATTTGGCTTTCCAAGAATAACTGTGTTGATTCCATCTCTTAGGAGCCTTGAGTTCTTTGAATTGTCCAAGAGATTGTCCATCTTTTCTAGGATTTTGTCTGACCTTTCCATTAAGTCATGGTAGGCAGCATCCTCTATATCCTCATCTGGAAAGTCGATGTTTGCTACGATTAGGGCCTGCATAGACACAAGTTCATCCTTTAGCTTATTTAAAACTTCGCTTAAGGCACCACTCAATTGGTTTAGGCCCATATCAAAAGATATATCAGTCTTTGCCTTAATCATGTCGATTACAGCTTCAGCTTGAGTTAAGTCAATCCTTCCATTTAAGAAGCCCCTCTTAGTAAATTCACCCTTTTCTGCAAGTCTTGCACCCTTGGACAAGATTAGGTTTAAGATCCTTTTAACAGATACAACACCACCGTGGCAGTGTATCTCAACTATATCCTCTGCAGTATAGGAGTGAGGTCCCTTCATCTTAACAACTAAAACCTCGTCGATTAACTTGTCACCATCGGCTATATGACCGTATAAAAACTTCCTATTTTCTGCCTCTGCCATCTTTTTTCCACTGGCAGAAACAAAAATTTCATCTATTATATTAACTGAATCATCGCCACTCATTCTCACTATTGCAATTCCGGCCTCACCGATTGCAGTAGAAATCGCAGCTATTGTATCATTTAAATTTGCCATTTTATCATTCCTTTTAGATTATATTACTACAATTAGTTCAAATAAAAAAGAAGGCTTTTAAAATAAAGCCCTCTCTATCAGTATTTTCTCTCTTTTTGAATTACTACTTTTCTAAAAGGATCCTTTCCTTCTGAATGAGTAAGTACTCCTTCAAAATCTTGTAAAGCTGTGTGGATAATCTTTCTTTCGTAAGAATTCATAGGTTCAAGCTTAATGGACCTACCAGTCTTTATTACCTTGTTGGCCATTTTGCCAGCAAGACTTTCAAGAGTCTTCTTTCTCTTATCCCTGTAGCCACTAGAGTCAAGGTTGACCCTAATGTATCTTGAAGATTTTTTATTAACAATTAAGTTTAAAATATATTGGATGGAATCAAGAGTTACACCTCTTTTTCCAATTAAAATTCCAAGTCTATTTTCATCTCCATTGATATTTACATTTAGAGTATTATCTTCTAATTCCATTTCCACAATATTGTCAAGTTCAAGAGTTTCAAGGATTTTGCCTAAGAATTCTCTTGCAGCGCCAATGATTTCTTCATTTTCTTCATCAAGCGTCTTTACGGCTTCTTCCATACTAACTTCATCTGTGGAAACTTCTTCTTTTTCAAATTCAAGTTCATCATCAGTGTTATGAACTACTTCTTGGCTCGTCTCTGGTTCAATTTCTTCATTAAATATTTCATTTAAGATGCTTTTTGTTTCGTCCACCTTAGGCCAAACTTTAACAGTGGCATCCTTAGAACCAATAAGTCCTAAGAAACCCTTTTGACCTTCATCAAGGACTTCAATCTCAGCATTGTCTCTTGTAATATTTAATTCACTTAGAGCCTCTCTTACTGCTTCATCTACGGTTTTACACGTTTTAATTACATAATTCATTACTTGTCCTTAACCTCAACTTCTTCAATTTCATCTTCTACAATCTTATTAGTTATGAGCTGTTGAACTATTGAAAAAATATTGGAAACAATCCAATAAATTACAAGTCCTGCTGCATATTTTCTTGCCATTGAAAAAATTAAAATTGGCATTACAACCATCATAGTAGACATCATTGACTTAGCTTGATCAGCTCCTGCTCCTTGAGTTGCAGGGTTCTTAGTAGTAATAAAAGATACTAAGAAAGTCGAAACTGCCGCTATAACTGGCATAATTAAAGTTTTATCAGCATGATCAATATTCTTTATATAAAAGAAATTCTTGTTCATGGCTTCGTAAAAACCTGGATCTGTAAAAGCGAAGGTTTGTGGGTTCAAAAAGACCCTATAAAAGGCAATTAAGACAACCATAGTAAGTACCATTGGAAGACATCCTCCAACCATATTATAGTTGTTGTCCTTATAAAGTTTTTGTTGCTTTGCAGCCAAAGTTTGTGGGTCGTTTTTGTACTTCGTTTGAATTTTTTTAAGCTCTGGTTGAAGTTTTGCCATCTTCTTTTGATTTTTCATTTGAGAAATATTTAGTGGCAAAATCAAAAGCTTAATAATAACTGTTGCAATTATAATTGAAAGTGCAAAAAATGAAATTGCAGCTGGTTCTTGTGGCATAATTGCTGCTAGTCCATCATAGATGAACTTAACAAAAGTACCAAGTATAGTACTAATTAATCGCATTAATATTTTCCTCCAATTTAAATGAGAGGATCGTATCCGCCCTTGTGGAAGGGATTACATTTTAGGATTCTTCTTATAGTCAAATAAGTCCCCTTAAAAAATCCATACTTCTCATAGGCTTCATAGCTGTATTGTGAACAAGTTGGTTCAAACCTACAGTGTCTTCCTGGAAGAAGATAGGTTGAGATAAACCTTTGATAAAATCTTATTAAAAGCATACAAATTTTACTCATTTAACCATCTTCTTTTGTCTTTTTAAAACAGAAAAAAAAGAATTCTTAAAGTCCTTAAAGTCTGAATCACATGCATCCTTTTTTGCAACGAATACATAATCATATCCAGGCTTTATATTATGAGAATTCTCTCTTAAAAGGTGTTTTAATCTTCTTCTAATAAAATTTCTATTTACTGCATTGCCAACTTTTTTTGTGGCAGTTATACCAAACCTGGGATAGTCCCTATTGTTCTTAGCAGTAAAAAGAGTAATGTATCTAGATCCAGAAATCTTCTTATTAGAATAAACCCTTTGAAATTCACTATTCTTTTTTAAATAACAATCCTTCATTATAAAACCTAAGCTGAAAGTTTCTTTCTGCCCTTTCTTCTTCTTGCTTTAATTACGGCTCTACCTGCTCTAGTTCTCATTCTTGCACGAAAACCGTGTTCTCTTTTTCTTTGTTTGTTTTTTGGTTGATAAGTTCTCTTCAAAATTCTCACCTCTTTCTATCCTTATCATTTTATTTACAAATCCTAGTCTTGTCAAGTAATATAGTCAATTAAATGAAATTTTCAGCTTCAAAATATAAAATCCTATAAATTAATAAAAAGTCCTCCAAAGCCTTCTTGTTGATAAGTCCCCTGGTATTTGTTAAAATATATGTGGATAATTGTGACTTATATGTAGATAATAATAAACTTGTTTATAAATAAAGTTATTAACAATCTGTTGATAAGATGTTGATAGTTTTATTTTTATTTTCTAAAATTTAGTAATTAACACTTTTTTAATCCTAAGCTATCAACATTTTTACTAAAATTATAGTGTTTATATCTACTTATCCACAAACTTACTCACAATTGTAAATAAAATTATGAACTGTTATTTATCAACAATATAAAAATTGTTAATAAGGAGGAAATATGGACAAGGAACTTTCCACTATGTGGGAGTCTTTCTTAAAAGAACTTGAAAAGAAATCAATGTCTCAAGTTACATACTCCACTTGGTTTTCCAGAATGCTTCCAAAATCAATTGATTATGATGAAAAGAAAATCATCATAACAGTTCCTTCACCCTTTATTAGGGACTATCTCGTAAATAACAAGAGGCACTTCGATCTTGTAGGTGAAGCTCTAAGAGAAATTACGGGAATTGATTTTGATATAAGCATAATTTCAGAAGACGAGGCAACAGATCAGAACCCTGCAGGCCTTATAAATAAGAATTTTTTAAGCATCTCAAGGTTAAATCCAAAGTACACCTTTGAAACCTTTGTAGTGGGTAAAAGCAACGAATTTGCCCATGCAGCAGCTCTGGCAGTCTCTGAAAACTACGAAAATCCGCAAAATGCCTTTTCAAATCCCCTCTTCATCTATGGAGGAGTAGGACTTGGAAAAACCCATTTAATGCATGCAATTGGACATTTTGTACTAGAACAAGATCCTACTAAGAAGATTTTATACGTGACAAGTGAGCAATTTACCAACGAGCTCATAAATTCAATCCAAACTAATAAAAATGAAGAATTTAGAAACAAGTACAGGAAGGTTGACCTTCTACTAATTGACGATATCCAGTTTATAGCTGACAAGGACAGGACTCAGGAAGAATTTTTCCATACCTTTAATGAACTCCACGAGCAAAATAAGCAAATTGTCCTAACATCTGATAAACCACCTAAGGATATTAAGAGTCTCGAAGAAAGGCTTATTTCTAGGTTTGCCTGGGGTCTTGTAGTAGATATTGGACCACCAGACCTTGAAACTAGGATTGCAATTTTGAGAAAAAAGGCAGATTCTGAAGGTTTTGAGGTATCTCAAGAGGTAATGACCTTTATAGCAGAGAATGTAAGGAGTAACATTAGGGAGCTAGAAGGGGCATTATCCAGAGTTATGGCCTATTCTAAGCTTACAGATTCAGATATTTCCGTTGAATCTGCTGCCATAGTCCTTAGGGATATCTACGAAACTAAGGCAAAAAAACAAATTACTGCTGAATACATTAAGGCAGAAGTTGCTAAAAAATACGGACTAAATCTTGATGATTTTAATTCTAGAAAAAGGACCAAGGCCATAGCCTATCCAAGACAAATAGCCATGTATATAACAAGAGAACTAACTGATCTTAGTCTTCCTAAGATAGGTGATGTCTTTGGAGGCCGTGACCACTCTACTGTTATTCATGCCTACGATAAAATAAGCAAGGATTTGGAAGAGGATCCTATATTTAAAATTGAGATTACTAATTTAATAAAAGAGATTAAATCTTAGCTGTTGATAAGTTTTTATAAGTGTCAATCTTATCCACAACTTATCAAGAATAAATTTTATTGAAACTCATAAGTTTAGGGAACTTATTAACAAATCCACAGGCCCTACTACTATTACTAATTAATATACTATTTTCTAGGAGGAAAAAATGCTAATAAAGGTTAACAGAAAAGAACTGACAAAACATATTTCCATAGTTCAAAAAGCAATTTCTCAAAGAACGACTATGCAAATACTTGAAGGTATAAAAATATCAGCTAAAAATAATAGCTTAACTCTTACTGCAACTGATACAGAAATAAGCATAAAGACAGAACTTAATGCCATTGTTGAAAGAGAAGGCGATATAGTAATAAATTCAAGACTCTTTGGCGATATTATAAGAAAACTTGAAAATGACATTATAAATATAAATGTAGAAAATTACATGATGAACCTTAAATGTGGGGATTCAATATTTAACTTATCCACACAAAAGGCTGATGAATACCCTGACCTACCTAAGGTAGAAGAAAATATTTCTATAGATATATCTGCAAAGGACTTAAAAAATATTGTAAAGAAGACTACTTTTGCGGTTTCTAATGATGAATCTAGAATTGTCTTTACAGGTGTCCTAATGGATATAAAGAAAAGCTACATTAATTTTGTTGCATTAGATGGTTTTAGGATGGCAATTCAAAGACTTGAAAAGGAAACTGGAATAGAAAATTCTATTATTATCCCTTCAAGATCCTTAAATGAACTTGTAAAGATTATTGATGATGAAGAAGATCTTAAGTTAAATATTTCAAGAAATAATATTGTCTTTAAATTCAATAATACTGTATTTTATTCAACTTTATTAAGTGGAGACTTCTTTAGCTACAGTGCTCTTCTAAGAGATGAACACAAGATTTCTACATCTGTATCAAAAAGAGAATTCCAACTTGCAGTGGAAAGGGCATCTCTTCTTGCAAGAGAAGACAGGGCTAACCTAATAAAGTTAAATGTTAAGGAAAATTACATTGATATAAAGAGTAATTCCGAAATTGGAGATGTTTTTGAAAAGGTTAAGACATCAGAACACGATGAAAGTTTAGATATTGCTTTTAATTCAAGATATATTTTAGATGGAGTTAAGATTCTTGAATCAGAAGAAATTGTCCTTAATTTCACTGACTCAGTAAACCCACTAATAATTACAGAAGCAGAAAATGATTCCTATATATATCTTGTCCTACCAGTAAGACTTGCGGGGTAATTATGGAAACTATAAAAATAAACACTGAGTTTATAAAACTAGACTCCTTCCTTAAGTTAACAAACCTTTGTGAATCAGGTGGACTTGCCAAGACCCTAATTCAAGAAGGGGAAGTTATGGTTAATGGAGAAGTAGAAACTAGGAGAGGAAAAAAATTATACAAGGGAGATAAAATTTCTTTCCAAGGAAATGACTTTATAATTGGTGAAAAATGAAACTCAAGCATCTAAGACTTTTTAATTTTAGAAATTACAAGGGTTTAGATTTTGTTCCAGGTGAAAATATAAATGTCCTTTACGGCCTTAATGCTTCGGGAAAGACCAACTTATTGGAATCTATTTACATGTCTATAAGGGCGACTTCCTTTAGGAGCTTAAAGGATTTTGATCTTATTAATATAGATGAAAATTCCTCAAGCATCATTACAAGATATATGACAGAAGACTACAAGGACGATTATAGGATTGAAATTTCAAAGTTTGAAAACAAAAAACTTTTTATAAATGATGACAAGGTAAATACTAAAGAATACAGAAAATCAAGATTCGTGGTACTTTTCAATCCTGAAGATCTAAATATAATAAAATATTCACCCAAGGAAAGAAGAAAATTCTTAGACGATTTGCTTTCAAATATTGACCTGAATTACGATTTTTATATGTACAAGTACAGGAGGCTCCTCTTCGAGAGAAACAAACTTCTCAAGATAAACATGGACAGAAACCTATTAGATGTCTATGACAGAGAAATCGTAAGAAATGGGACAAAAATAATTATAATGAGGCTAAAGACTATTAAGAAGTTAAACGAAATTGCCAAAAAACATTATAAAAATTTATCGGGAGACGACTTAAATATAACCTACCTATCCACAGTTCCTGTCTTTGTTGATGAGGAAGAACTTATGGAAAATTATTTGAGGATATTAAAAGAATCTCTCCCAAAGGACCTTGAGAAAAGATATACAACAATTGGTCCCCACAGGGATGACTTGGACTTCAAGATAAATAAATTTTCATCTAAGTCCTATGGGTCTCAAGGAGAACAAAGATCTATAGTCTTGAGTTTAAAATTAGCTGAAGCAGATCTCATAAGAGATTTATATAAAACAAAGCCTCTACTTTTACTTGACGATGTATTTTCAGAAATTGACTCAAAGAGAAGTAGATACTTATTACATTCACTAAAAGATTTACAGACCTTTATCACCACTACTGAGGCAGACGAATTTTTAAAATCTGTTGATGCCAATTTTTATAGGGTGAGCCAAGGTAGAATTTTGTAAAAGAATAGGAGAAAAAATGGCAAAGGATAAAAGACACTATGACGCGTCAGATATACAGGTCTTAGAAGGATTAGATCCCGTTAGAAAAAGACCGGGTATGTATATTGGATCTACTGGACCAAGAGGTCTACACCACTTAGTTTATGAGATTGTAGATAACTCTATTGACGAGGCTCTTGCCGGTATATGTGATCATATTATTATTAAAATAAACAAGAATGGAAGCGTTGAAATAACTGATAATGGTTCAGGTATACCAGTTGATATCCATCCACAAACAGGAAAGTCTACAGTAGAAACTGTACTTACAATCCTTCACGCAGGTGGTAAGTTTGACAACTCTGCCTACAAGGTTTCTGGTGGACTTCACGGTGTTGGTGTATCTGTAGTTAACGCCCTTTCCAACAAATTAGTTGCAACTGTAAAAAGAAATGGAAAAATCTACAGACAAGAATTCGCAAGAGGAATTAGAAAAAGTGACCTTGAAGTTATTGGGGAAACTAACACAGATGAAACTGGTACAACAATTTACTTTGAACCAGATGATACAATCTTTGAAACAGTAGAATTTTCTGACGAAGTTTTAGCTAAGAGATTTAGGGAGATGGCCTTCCTAAATAAGGGAATAAAAATTGAATTTATAGATGAGAGAAAAGACCTAAATGAAGTCTTCCATTATGAAGGCGGAATCAAGTCCTTTGTTGAATTTATAAATGCAAAGAAAAAGCCAGTACATGATGAAATCATCTACATAGATGAAATTAGGGAAGAGACAGCAGTTGAAATTGCTATTCAATACACAGACTCCTATTCAGAAGTTGTGCTTTCTTTTGCAAACAATATTAATACTGAAGAGGGTGGAACCCACCTATCAGGTTTTAGGTCAGCCCTAACAAGAACTCTAAATGATTATGGTAGAAAAAATAACATTATAAAGGAAAAGGAAGAAAACCTATCTGGTGAAGACGTAAGAGAAGGTATTTCTGCAGTTATAAGTGTAAAACTACCTGATCCACAATTTGAAGGACAAACTAAGGGAAAACTTGGAAATTCAGAAACTAGAGGAATTGTAGACTCGGTTTTATCTGAAGACCTAGCAGTTTTCTTGGAAGAAAATCCAAGAGTTGGAAAACAAATCCTAGATAAGGCCCTATCTGCAAGACGTGCAAGAGAAGCAGCTAGAAAGGCAAGAGACTTAACAAGAAAGAAAAATAATCTTGAGTCTATGACTCTACCTGGTAAGCTTGCAGATTGTCAAAACGACGATCCAAAGAGAAATGAAATCTTCCTAGTCGAAGGTAATTCCGCTGGTGGTTCTGCCAAAGATGGCAGGGACTCAGCCTACCAAGCAATCCTACCTCTTAGGGGTAAGATTATGAACGTTGAAAAGGCAAGACTTGATAGGATGCTAAACTCTTCAGAAATTCGTGCCATGATAACAGCCTTTGGAACAGGTATTGGGGAAGAATTTGATTTAGAAAAATTAAGATATGACAAGATCATAATCATGACCGATGCCGACGTTGACGGTGCTCACATTATGACTCTTTTACTCACATTCTTCTTTAGATACATGAAGCCACTTATAGAAGAGGGTCATGTTTATGTTGCCCAAGCTCCACTTTATGGAATTGAAAAGGGAACTAAGATTTTAAGATATTGTCACAATGAAAAGGAACTTAGACTTGCCCTAAAGGAATACAAGGACTCTAAGGTAAACATAAAGAGGTACAAGGGTCTTGGAGAAATGGACCCAGAACAACTTTGGGAAACAACAATGAACCCAGACAATAGACTTCTTTTAAAGGTAAATATCGACGACTTAGCAGAAGCTGATGACACCTTCTCAATCCTAATGGGAACAGAAGTTGAACCAAGAAGAGACTTTATAACAGAAAATGCAGTTTACGCTGATTATATAGATGCATAGGAGTAAACCATGAGTGAAAATAATATTATAGAATCAGGAATACTTGATGTAGATATTAATAAAAAGATGAGGTCTTCTTATCTTGATTATTCAATGTCTGTAATTGTTGCAAGGGCACTTCCTGATGTACGTGATGGACTAAAACCAGTTCACAGAAGAATTTTATATGGAATGCAGGGACTTAATCTTGCATCCAATGGACCCTACAGAAAGTCAGCAAGACTTGTTGGGGATGTAATGGGTAAGTATCACCCTCATGGTGACTCATCTATTTACGAAGCAACAGTTAGACTTGCCCAAGACTTTAACACAAGATATACCCTAGTTGATGGCCAAGGTAACTTTGGTAACATTGACGGTGACGGGGCTGCGGCTATGCGTTATACAGAAGTTAGGATGACTAAGCTTGCAGAAGAAATGCTAAGGGATATAAATAAGGAAACTGTTGATTTTGTTCCAAACTTTGATGAAAATGAAAAGGAACCTACAATACTTCCAGCAAGATTTCCAAATCTCTTGGTAAATGGATCTTCTGGTATTGCCGTAGGTATGGCAACAAATATGGCTCCTCACAACATGAATGAGGCCATTGACGGAATCATAGCCTACATTGACAACGATGAAATTTCAATTTCTGAACTTAACCAAATAATCAAGGGACCAGACTTTCCTACAGGCGCTCAAATTATGGGAACTGAAGGGATAAAGGAAGCCTACGAAACTGGAAGAGGAAAGATAACTGTAAGGGCAGTTGCTGAAATCAAATCCTTTAAGAACAATCGTGAAAAAATTGTAATAACAGAGCTTCCTTACCAAGTGAACAAGTCTGCACTTATTATGAAGATTGCAGAACTTGCAAAGAACAAGGTTATTGATGGGATTTCAAATATTACTGATGCCTCAAATAGAAAGGGCATCAACATAATTGTTGAACTAAAAAGAGATGCTAACGCAGAAGTTGTTTTAAATAAACTTTACAAAAATACTCAAATGCAAACAACTTTTGGAATTATCAATCTTGCCTTAGTAAATGGAAGACCAGAAATCCTAAACCTAAAGCAAATTATTAGATATTATGTAGACCACCAAGTTGAAGTTGTAACTAGAAGAACAAAGTTTGACTTAGACAAGGCAGAAAAGAGAGCCCACATAGTTGAAGGTCTATTTATAGCTCTTGACAATATTGATAGGATTATAAAAATTGTTAGGGGATCTAAGGACGACAAGGAAGCAAAGGAAAAGTTCTACGAAGAATTTAAATTAACAGAAGAACAATCTCAAGCTATCTTGGATATGAGAATTAGAAGACTTACAGGACTTGAAAGAGATAGACTTGAAGCTGAATATGAAAAACTTCAAGCTGATATCAAGTGGTTTAAGGAAATCTTAGAAAATAATGATGTTCTTATGAACCTAATCAAGGAAGAACTTCTTGAAATAAAAGAAAAATATGGTGACTTAAGAAGAACTGTCATTTCACATGCTAGAACTGACATAGAGATCGAAGATATTATAAAGAAAGAGGATGTTGTTATAACTCTTACTCAATTTGGTTATATCAAGAGAATGAGTGAGGGAACTTATAAGCCACAAAAAAGAGGTGGCAGGGGAGTTTCTTCTGGCAATATGAGGGACAAGGACTTTGTCAAAGAATTATTTGTCACATCTACTCATGATATGATTTTATTCTTCACATCTCTTGGAAATGTCTTTAAGTTAAAGGCTTATGAAATTCCAGAAGACTCTAGGACATCAAGGGGTACAGCTATAATTAACCTACTTGACTTAGATGAAGATGAGAGGGTAACTTCCATAATACCTGTTAAGGAATATGACCCAGACCTTAACTTCTTAATGGTAACTGAAAAGGGACTTATTAAGAGGACACCATTTAAGGATTATAAAAATATTAGAAAATCTGGTATCATTGCTATAAAATTAAATGAAGGCGACAAATTAATCGACGTTCATTTGACTAAAGATGATGAAGATGTAATACTTGTAACTAAAAAGGGTCTATCAATTAGATTTAATGAAGAACAAGTTAGAAAATCTGGAAGAAACTCCATGGGAGTTAAGTCCATGGACCTTGATAAGGATGACATTGTAGTTTCATCTGATCTTGTAGTAGATGACAAGTACCTTCTTGTTATATCAGAAAATGGTTATGGAAAATTAACTGAAATAGATAAATACAGACCACAAAACAGGGGTGGAAAGGGACTTCTAACTTACAAGATTACTAAGAAAACTGGAGATGTTGCATCAGCTGCTGTTGTGGAAAAAGAAGACGACGTTATGATAATTGCAAATTCTGGAATTATTATAAGAATTTTAACTGAAGATATCTCAGTCCAAGGAAGAAACACATCTGGTGTTAAACTTATGAATTTGACAGATGCAAAAGTTGTAGCTGTTGCAAATTATATTGGAGACTAGGAGGCCTTATGGAATTTAAATTAGAGGCAAAAAATACTGATGAATTTTTAGTATTGTATCCAAAGGGAGAACTTGACGTTTATAATACAAAAAATTTCAAGGAAAAAACTATAAAGTTTTATGAAAAGGATAAAAAGGATATTTTATTTGACTGTAAAGAGCTAGAATACCTAGACTCAACAGGTCTTGGTTCCCTTATCTACATCCTAAAGGAAGTGGAAAAAGAAAACCATAAAATTGTAATTGAAAACCTAAATCCTTCAATAATGAAACTCTTTAAGATAACAAAACTTGAAGATATGTTTGAAATCAGGGGGTAATATGGATACTTTAAAATATCAAATACCCAATGACGCCAAATATTTTTCTACAGTTAGGCTTATGCTTTCTGGCATTTTAAATATCCTAAATAGGGATATTGAAGAAATAGAAGATATAAAAATGGCTGTGACAGAAAGTTTAAATATTTGTCACGAGTTAACTGAAGATGACCACATAGACTTGGTCTTTGAAATAGAAGAAGATAAAAATATAAAAATTTGTGTAAGTGAAATTAGCGAGGAAAAATTAGAAGCATCTGAAGACCTATCTCTTGCAAAGACTATTATAGACTGTCTTGTAGATGAATCTCATTTTGATGGAAGTAAATTTATTTTATCTAAAAAATTATAAGGGTCTGCTATGAATTTAAAAGAATACAACAATTTAGATAGAAGACTAACAAAGGAAGAGAGAAAGGACCTCTTTAAGGAATATCACGAGACAAAAGATCAAGAAATAAGAGATATCCTTATAGAGGAACACCTTTACATTGCAGAAATCCTATCTAAAAAATATACAGGCAGGGGAATAGATTATGACGACATCTACCAGGTGGCATCAATTGGTCTAATCTATGCCATTGAAAGATACGACCCTGAAAAGGGATTTGAATTTTCTTCCTTTGCCACTCCAACAATAATTGGAGAAATAAAAAAATATTTTAGGGACAATGGTTGGACTATTAGGGTCCCAAGGAGAATCCAAGAACTTTCAAAGAAAATTTCCAATGCAACTGTGAGCCTTGCACAAAAGTATCAAAAGACTCCTACTATAGACGAGATTGCAGAGTATTTGGACTCAACACCAGAAGAAGTCATGGAGGCAATGGAGGCATCCAAGGTTTATACACCACAATCTCTCGATGTAACTTATGAATCTGGAGATGAAAGTGAAGTCAACCTATCTGACTTAATTGGAGTGGAAGAAGCCTACTTTGACAAGATAGAATCCAATGACTTCTTTAAGAAGGCTATGGAGAACTTAGACGAAGTTGAGAGGACTATTCTAATTGACAGATACTTTAACAAGAAGACCCAAGTTGTAATTGCAAAGAAATTAAATATTTCTCAAATGACAGTTTCAAGGATTGAGAAGAAGGTCTTGGAAAAGATGAGAAAAGAAGTCGCTAAGACTATGGAGGTATAATGAATAGAAATAGATACCTGGTTACACTTTTGAAATTAGTGAATACCTTTGAAATAGTTGTATCAGTTCTGCTAATAGCTGGCGTAATAGTTTCAGTGCCAGATATTATGAAGTATTATTTCAAGATACTTACAAGTGATGCTGGTCTATCTTATGAAATATTTCAAAATTTTCTATCCCACGTCCTATTGCTAGTAATAGCCATAGAGTTTGTGGTACTTATGATTGCACATACAGACACCAACATCATTCACTTGATCTTGCTTGTAATTTCTAGAAAGATGTTAGTTTACTCTGACAACATGCTTGATTTACTTATAGCAACTATAGCCATAGCAGTACTCTTCGCTGTTAGGAAGTTCTTGTTGACAGGGGTAAATATGGACGCAGAAGGAGAAGATAATGAATACTCTGCATCAACTCCTGTGAAGATCCTAAACAAGAGGTATGGATTTGATATTGAGGCAGGCGAGACTACAACAATTGGTGGTTACGTAGCTGGTCTTCTTATTAAGAATGCAGAAGAAGCAGAAGTTGGAGTTATTGTCGACGATGGCGAATACATCTTCCAAATTGTCAAGATGGCAAGCGGTGGCGTTATAGAAACTGTTTCTGTTGAGAGAATCGACGAAAAAGCTAAAGAAGAAGACAAAGAAAAAGAAAATAAATAAAGAAAAAAAGTGTCGGCTAGTCCGGCACTTTTTTTCGTGATTTTAAAAATCAAAAAAAATAATAATTTATTAGTTAGTGCTTTGTCACTAATTAAAAATAAAAAATTGTAAATTAAAAATTGCAAGCTTATGATTCACACATAATTTGTAAAAAAAAAGAAAAAAATATTAAAAATGTTATAATTAAATTGGTGATAAGATGAAATACATAATGGCATTTGATGCAGGTACAACATCTGCTAGAACTATAATTTTTGATAAAAAGGGAAATCCAGTTTCTGTTGCCCAAAAGGACCTTATCAAGCACTTTCCAAAGCCTGGCTATGTAGAAGAAGAGCCAGACGACTTGTGGTCCAAGCAAATTGGTACAGCAGTGGAAGCCATGTCCAGGAAGGAAATTGACCCCAAGGACATAGCAGCAATTGGTATAACAAACCAAAGGGAAACAACAATTGTATGGAACAAGAAGACCATGGAGCCAGTTTACAATGCAATTGTCTGGCAGTGTAAGAGGACTTCAAAATATTGTGAAGAATTAAAGGAAAGAGGCCTGGAAGAAACTATAAGGGAAAAGACAGGTCTTGTTATTGACCCCTATTTTTCTGCCACAAAAATTAGGTGGATTTTGGAAAATGTGGAAGGAGCAAGGGAGATGGCAGAAAGGGGCGACCTCCTCTTTGGTACAGTTGAGACCTATCTCATTTATAAACTAACAGATGGAGAAGTCCACATAACAGACTACACCAATGCCTCAAGGACTATGCTCTTTAACATAAAAGAGAAGAAGTGGGACGATGAGCTTCTTGAGATTTTTGACATACCAAGGTCCATGCTTCCAGAGATAAAAAATTCTAGCCAAGTCTATGGAAAGTGCAAGTCAAAGTACCTTGGCTGTGAAATTCCTATAGCAGGGGCAATTGGCGACCAGCAGTCATCACTTTTTGGTACAGCATCCTTTGAAAAGGGGATGGCAAAGTCTACCTTTGGGACAGGTGCCTTTATCCTAATGAATACAGGAGATGAGCTAATTAGGTCACAAAATGGACTTGTGACAACTATAGCCTGGGCTATGAATGGGCAAATTAAGTATGCTCTTGAAGGATCTATATTTGAAGCAGGTTCATGTATAGACTTTATGCGTGATAACTTGAGGATAATTGACCAGGCAGATGACTCTGAATACATGGCGAATAAGGTGGAAGACACCAATGACTGCTATTTTATACCAGCCTTCACAGGTCTAGGTGCACCCTACTGGGATCAATATGCAAGGGGGTCTATAGTTGGGCTCACAGGGTCTGTAAATAAGTATCACATTGTAAGGGCTGCCTTAGAAGCAATTGCCTACTTATCTTGCGATGTAATAAGGGCAATGCAGGAGGATTCAAATACAAAAATCAGGTCCCTAACAGTTGACGGTGGAGTCAGCAAGAACAACTTCCTGATGAAATTTTTGTCTGACATAGTTGACGTCCACATTGAAAGGCCAAAGGTTGTAGAATTAACTGCCCTAGGAGCCTGCTACATGGCAGGACTTGCTGTGGGATTTTGGAAGGACATTGACGAAATAAGAGAAAACAATGCCATAGATAAGTGCTTCGACCCAGAAATGGATGAGTACGAGAGAAACAAAAAGATGGCAAGATGGCACGAAGCTGTAAAATATTCGATGAATTGGGCAAAATAGTTTTTCGATTTTAAAATTTATTATTTATAAGCCAGTTTTACCTTAAAAGTAGATCTGGCTTTTTGTTATTTAAATATAAATTTTTTGTATTTTTATTTATGAACTTATGAGTTTAAATTAATTTGAAGCAAATACTTTTATGATTTTAAAATTAAATTTATAAATTTTTTAGAAAATTAGCCTCTATACTTAGACCTTACAAAACAAAGATTTTACAACTTTCCAGCAATGTAAACTTGTATTTATTTTGAACAATAATTTATAATATTAAAAAATTTTTTAAAAATACTGTTGACTTTTTATTTTGTATTATTTAAAATACCATTTAAATTAAAAAATTCTTTTGAATCAAGAATTTAATTTTTATTTCAAATGTTTTGAAGTGGAAAAGTAGGTAGAGAAATTTTTTACAGAGAATTGCCATTAGCTGAGAGGCAAATTAAGGAATTTACTGAACACTAGCCACGGAACAGGAAGGCTGAACAGAAATAAGTAGGTTTTTTCGGGGTCTCCCGTTACAGAGAAGTTCATTATTGGATAAGTGCATCATTAAGATGAATTAGAGTGGTACCGCGAGTTTATTAACCTCGTCTCTTTGTATATAAAGAGACGGGGTTTTTTTATTAGGTGCCCAAGGAGGAAAAAAATGAAAAAGAAGTTAGTAAGAATGTCGCCTGCTATGTCAATAGCATTTGTACTTTTTGCATCACACGCTGGTGGTGGTTTTGCAACAGGTAACCAAGCAAATACATACTTTGTAAAGCTTGGTTGGTCTGGACTTGTGTCAGCTGTGGTTGCAATGGTCCTTTTGACTTGGACCCTTAAAGAAGCAATTGTAATGTACAACTCAAGAGGTTTAAAGTCCTACAAGGAACTTTTTGAAACCCTCTACCATCCCTTTGACAAGTTGGAACTTGTTTTTGAAGGATTTTACTACATCATGGTAGTGATGGTAATAGCAAGTACAATATCAGGATCTGCTTCAGCCCTAAAGGAATTTTTTAATTTCAACTACGGCTTGTCAGTCCTGGGGGTTAGTGTATTAACTCTTATGCTAGCAATATTTGGCGAAAGACTTGTAAGAAATGTGGGAACACTAATGGGAATGGTGATCCTTGTTACTTCAGTTTTAATCTATCTAGTTGGATCTTTTAAGGGAGACCTAGTAGGAGTTTTAACAAGTAACTTTTCAAAGACAGGTTTTTCAAACCTAGACAAGGCGATATTTAACGGATTTATCTATGCAGGATTTCAATGTGTGCAAATACCTTCCATGATTTCCTGTTCAAGAGTTTTAAATAGTGAGAGAGAAGTTTCAAAATCAATGAAACTATCTTGCCTAATAAACTCCTTGGCACTGGGACTTTCAGTTCTTATGCTCTTGGTTTGGAGAGGTTACTACACAGGCCTAGAAGGAGGAGAAGTTATACCAACCCTTACATCTACAAATGCCATGGGCTTTAAGTGGATGACTGCATTTTATGTGATATCCCTTGTACTTTGCCTATTGTCTTCTGGAGTTTCAATAATCTTTGGCTTTGTTTCAAGATTTGAAAATTCAAAGGCCCTAAGAAAAGTTGAATCCCTAGAACTTAGAAGATTTGGACTTGCAGTGGGAATACTTGTCCTATCAATGGCAATATCAATGGCAGGTCTTACAAATATAATAAAATACGGCTACGGTTATTGTGGCTATATAGCAATATTATTTATAGTCCTTCCTTTTACAACAGTAGGATATTACAAAAATAAAAAGTATTTACAACCAGAAGTTAGAAGAGAATTTGTATTAGATTAATCAGAGGAGAAAAAAGATGAGAACAGTTAAGATGACAAATTACAGCGTATCACAAAGGGGATATGAAGGACTAGGCAAGTTAGTAGAAGAATACGGATTCAAAAAAGTTGTCCTAGTTGGAGGCAAGAGAGCCCTTGGGGCAGTTTCACAAAAAATTAGAGATGGCTTAAAGGGTTCAAGCGTAGAAGTCCTTGGCGAATTCGTTTATGGACATGAATGTACCCTAAACAACATCAATGCCCTAATGGAAAAGGAAGAAGTCCAAAAGGCAGATGTAATTTTTGCAGTAGGAGGAGGAAAGGCACTAGACACAGGAAAAGTTCTAGCAGGTTTTTTAAATAAACCTTCCATGTCCTTCCCAACAATTTGCTCCAACTGTGCAGGGGGTACTGCCATTGCAGTAGTTTATAATGATGACGAATCCTTCCTAAGATATGAATTAATCCCAGCACCAGTTCACATGTTTGTTGAAGTTGAAACAATTGCTGAAGCGCCAGAAAAATACTTCTGGGCAGGCATTGGCGATGGACTTAGCAAACAGCCAGAAGTTCTCTTTGCGACAAAGGGACTAGAAGACCTAGACTTTGTGGCTAACATGGGAGTTAGCATTGCCAAGACTTGCCAAGAGCCCTTCCTAAAATATGGCGAAGAAGGACTTAAGGACGTAAGAGAAAACAAGGCATCAAAGGCAGTTGAAGAAGTTGCAACAGATATCCTAGTTAACACTGGCTATGTATCAAACTTAACAAATGGAGATAAGTATTATTACAACTCATCTCTTGCTCATGTATTTTACAATGTATCAACATCAGTAAAAAGAGAGGGAGAATACCTTCACGGAGTCCTAGTATCCTATGGAGTTTTAGTCCTTCATGCCTACGACAAAAACTATGAAGAGTTTGAAAAACTTGCAAGATTTAACAAGAAGTTAGGTCTACCAGTAACCCTTGAAGAAATTGGCTTAACAAGGGATGACGTAAGAGAAATGGCAAAGAAAGTTTATGAAACAACAGAATGGCAAAAATCAGAAAAAGCTCTAAGTGAAGAAAAATTTGTAGAAGCAGCCTTCTACGCGGATGATTTTGGAAAAAAATTATTAGCAGAATAATAATTTTTAAAAATTGAAAAAGATGATGAAAAAAGACCTAGATTATGTGAAGTCTAGGTCTAATTTTTTATTAACTTATAAATTAATTTGCATTTGCGTATTCCATATTGTAAGCCCTACAAATTGCATTTAAATTCTTAAAGAACAAGTACCAAGCGAAGAAGAAACCAATTCCACAAAGCAAGGAACCAACTATCATCCATAGCAAAAAACTTCCGCCATTATCAGGAATATTTCTTCCATATCTTGGGGCATTTGCTTGGGTCCTATTCATAAAATTAAATTCCCAGAATAGACAATAGATGCCACAAGTTAGGATTCCAAAGAAAAAGAATTTTAAAAGTCCACTTGTCTCTTCTCCATCTCCAGCACAGACAATATTTACACTTTCAGCTGCCTTGTATATCAAGTAATAGTGATAAAATCCGCAAGTTATAAAGGATAGTAGTACATATAATGGAAAAGACCAGTCGTCTTTTACATAGCCCCTAAAGGGAGCTGGACCAAGATTTCCTCCATAATTATTGTAAGCATTGTAGGAGCCTGCATTATTATAGTTGTTTGAATTATTATAATTGTTGTTATAGTTGCTATTATTGTTGTTATAAGTATTTTGATTTTTATAACTTTCAAACTTTTGAGCCTTTTTGGCTTCAGATTTTTCTTGGAAATCACTCTTGCTCTTGTCAAATATTGAAATAAAAACATTAATAGAGTCGTTAAGTTCTCTTTTTAAAAATTCTACATTAGAAATATTTGAAAAATAATTATCGGGATAAATTCTTTCCTTGCTGTTTCCAATAAAATAAATAAGACCTATAACTACAAGTGCAACAATAACTAGGTAAAAATTACCATAGAAGCCCCCGTAATAGAAAATCTTGGAAATTATGAATAAAAATACATTTGTAATTAATAAAAATATACCTGAAATTAAAAGGCCGTTAAATAATTCCTTGTTCCTGCCAGTGTTCCAATTTTTAAAAATTGAAAAGAGGGAGAAGGTCATAAAAACCAAGGATATAGCCATGCCTCCTAGGAAGGGTAGACTAAATAAAAAATATAAAAAATTTGAAAATCCCATCATAATAAACCTCCTATAAATGAGAAGAAAAATCCAAAGAAAGCAAGGATTGTTGTTACAGAGGCAATGCCTGTTACAATCATAAAGACTAGAGCAATTATTTTTACAGGACTTAAGCCTGCCTCTCCATTATAATTTTCTTTTTTATTATAAGTGAAGTCTTCTTTATAAGGTTTTTCTTCCTTTACTCTTTGTTTTTGTGAAGAATTTTCTTTTAAATCTTCACTTGGTCTTATTATCTCCTTATGAACTTCAAGCTTTGGAGGATTCTTATCCTCTTCTCTATCTAAGATCTCTGGAACTTTTACAGTTTCATCAAGAGGGGCATCTAAGATTTTTGGAGCCTCAACTATTTCTACTTTTTCTACTTTTTCTTCCTTAAATAAGTCTTCTTTTTGCGATTCTCTTGAAAGACTCAAGTCTTCCTTAATCTCTTCAGCAATTTCTTCTTTAACTTTCTCGCTTTCAGAAGGCTTTTCTTCAAATTCCTCAGGTACTAGGTCCATGGGATCCTCATCAATTATTGGAGGCTTAAACTCCTTTAAATTTTCCTTTTTGGCCTCAAGTTTGTCGGGATCTACTGGGACAGGAGCACCGCATTGGTCGCAGAACTTCATATGCTCGTCTAGCCTGTTGCCACACTTAATACAAAACATAAGTCACCTCATCAATTCTTTCAAAAAATTAAAAATCTTGTAGAAGATGGATTCATAGGGTCTAAAAACAACGATGGTGTCATTTGGGTCCATCATCCTAAAAACATAAACAATTAAAAACACAAGAACAAAGAAAATCTCTAGTCCTCTTAAAAATTTTTTTGAGAACTTGTCCCTAAATATATAAATAATAAGTCCAAGGGCTGGGAGAACAAATAGGGGATGATAATAATAGGCAGACTTGAAGTCCAATCTTAGGAGACTAAGATAGGCCCTAGTCATACCACAACCTGGGCAAGACACTCCAGTTATAAATTTAATTGGGCAAGTTATGCCAAAAACTTGTAAAATTCCATATATAAGAATTACCAGTATTATAAAAACAAGTAAGCTATTTTTATTTCTCTTCACTGCGATATTTCCTTTGTATAAAATGTTTTCCTAATTGATATTATACACAAATAAAATTATAAAATCTATTTCTTAGTATTATAGGTAAAAATTTAAAAGTATATATTTAATAATAGGAAAAGCTTATTTCATTTTGTTATAATGAATATAGAGAAAAAATAAGGAGATTTTTATGGACTATAATAAATATTTAAGGGAAAAAATGGTGCCAGCCTTTGGCTGTACTGAGCCCATAGCCTTGGCTTTTGCAGCAAGTCGTGCAAGATTCATCCTAGGAGAAGACCCAGAGAGAATCACAGCCAGGTTATCGGGCAATATTATAAAAAATGTAAATAGCGTTAAGGTACCAGGTACTGATGGGAGAAAGGGGATTGAAATTTCTCTTGCAGCTGGAGCCTTCTTAGGGGATTATACAAAAAAACTTGAAGTCTTATCTGATGTAGACAAGTCAAAGCTTGAATACTTAGACGATTTAATAAAAAAAGGACTATGCGACATAGAACTTCTTCATGAGAAGAAGGGTCTTTACATTGACGTATCCATGGAAAAGGGAGAAAAAACTTCTCGAGTAGTGATCAAGGACTTCCACACAAATATTATTTTTGAAAGTCTAAATGATGAAATTCTTTTTGAAAAGAAGGAAGAAGAGCTTGAGGAAGAAGATAAGATTGACCTATCTTTTGACAAGATTTATGATTTTGCAAAAAATGGAAATTATGATGACATTATTGATGTCTTGGACAAGGAAATTGAGTACAACTACGCCATTGCCAAGGAGGGAATCGAAAATCCTTGGGGAGCAAATATTGGCAAGATGGTCCTTGAAGAAGCAGGAGACAAGTATTCTGAAAAGCTTGTGGCTTACGCAGCTGCAGGGTCAGATGCCCGTATGTCTGGCTGTGAAAAGCCTGTTGTCATCAACTCTGGATCAGGCAACCAAGGTATTACAGTTTCTGTCCCAATAATTATTTATGCCAAAGACCACGACATTCCAAAAGACAAACTTTATAGGGCACTAATCTTTGCTAACCTAATTGGTCTTTATATAAAGGAAGGAATCGGCGAACTTTCAGCCTACTGCGGAGTTGTGTCTGCAGGCTGTGCTTCAGTTTGTGGTCTTGCCTTTATGAAAGATGAGGACAGGAATATAGTCAAGGCAACTTTAACCAATGCTCTTGCAACAAACTCTGGCCTAATTTGTGACGGAGCCAAAGAATCCTGTGCCATAAAAATTGCATCAAGCTTAAAGATGGGATTCTTGGCATATAAACAAGCCAAGGAGGGCAACTCTTTTAAGGCAGGCGACGGAATCGTCAAGGGCGACATAGACGAGATGATAAAAACTGTGGGCCACATTGCCATGGAAGGCATGAGGGAGACAGACGAAGTTATCTTGAGAGAAATGATAGGCAAATAAATTTTTATAAGATAATAAAAACTTATTTTCTTGTAAAGAAGGGATGACTAGGTTATGGCTACTGCCATTGATAATTTTTTAATGGAAATAGAAGAAGATTTAAAAAACTTTAGAAATGGTGATGCAGTTAGAAGTACAGGAAGAGCCGAGAATTTTCTTTTGGATCATGCTGATGAGATTGAAAAAGAAAGTGAGGAAATTTTCGATCTTGCTTTTGATGTTCAAACAGAATTTGCTGAACTAGAGTCAGGTGCAGATAATAGAAAAAGACTTGCTGAGATAAGAAGGCTCTATAAAAATATAAAAAGTATCCAAGAATCACTTGAAGATTAAGATTAAATTTTATAAAAATTCACATAAAAAGACGAAGTCTCATGACCTCGTCTTATTTTTTAGAAATTTTTTATTTTTCAATTACTTCATAGCCCATATTTTTCAAAATTCCTGTCACAGAATTTTCTGGTACAAGGTGGGCTGATCCAACTAGGATGAAGTAGGTGTTTTTGCCATCTTTCTTTAACATGGCGTCAATTTTTTGAGCCATCTTCTTGTCCCTTTCACTTAAGAGGGCCTCGTTAAACTTTTCTGAAGCTTCATCGCCAGGCCTTGAAAGGATTTTTTTCATCTTGTCCCTGTCGCCAGCTGACCAAGCAAGGAGCATCTTGTCCACTCCCTCATTTATATTCTTGTAGCCATTTCGCTCAATCTCGCTAGTCACAGACTCAATCATCTTTATATAGGCATCTTGGTCAAAATTTGCAAGGAGATTTGCTTGAAACTCCATGGACTCAAGCTCTCCAATTTCAATTTTATTTAAGAGACTCATGGCAACAAAGTAGGATTCAACTCCAAAGGAAGTCTTAGGAGCATCAAGCCTTGGGTCAAGAGATAGGGTGTTGTAAACTGCCCATGGCTTAAGCTTAATTAGCTTGTCTTCAGTTAAGCCAAAGCCCTTGAAGATTCTTAGGACTCTTGCGTAGAGTTCATCGCCTAGGTCATCTTTTAGGTTTTTTCCATCCTTGTAATAGAGTTTTTCTTCCATCTTCTTAGCTTCTTTTTTGTTTGTAGTGTCAATTTCCATAAAGAGCTTGTCGGAAGACTTTAGGGCATTTAAAATTTCCTCATCAATAGGATAAATCCAGTCTCTGCCCACGTGGATAGATCCCAGCATGTAAATTTTATTTCCCTTGTTGTTAACTTCATAGAAGAAGCCCTTAGAAGTCTTGCCTGCATCTTGGAGGACCTTATTAACAGCCCTCTTGTAGAGGCAAATCATCTCCTGGAAGGGGATTTTTTCCTTTAAGTATTTTTCGTCAGCTGAGCCCAAGAATATTTTAGAATCTCTCAGGTCCTTTATATCAAAGGTATTTTTGTTTAAAAGTTTTGAAATTGAATTTAAGACTTCAAGGCGACTTAAGTCCTTGAAGGCAAAGTCTCCACCAGTTTTTAGTCCACTTTTTTCAAGTTTATCTTTAGAAAGCTTGTAAGTTTCTCTTGCATCTTCAAGAGCCACAGCTTTTCTAAAGTCCCTTCCTTCATAAAAGCTCTTGGCAGGTAGGATTCCCATGAATTGGGCATCGCTAAGGTCCCTTACAGCCCATGCTGAGTAGGAAGGCGATGGATTTTTCTTGGAATCAGATTTTGATTTGACCTCGTGGGCCTCCTCAATTTTTTTGTCCAAGGTATTTTGTGGGTTTTTATCTTCTGCATTTGCCTTAACTTCTTCCACCTTTATCTCAACCACTTGAGGCGCAAGCTTCTCATCAGCTGCAAGGGTTGGACTTATTAAAAGTGGTATAAGACCAAGGCTTAAAAGTAGATTTTTTATTTTTTTCATTTATTTCACCTCTTGGTAAATTTCCCTTAGGTTTTCTATTAGTCTTTCATTGGAATCATCATCTAAGATGCAAAATCTAAAATAAGATTTATCTAAATTTTTAAAAGTTTCGCAGTTTCTTACAACAAGGCCCTTTTTCATGAGTTTATCACGAAGGATCCTTGCGTCAGGTCCACTTAAAATCTTTACCAAAACAAAGTTGCCATAGGACTCGAAGGCCCTTAGGTCTTTAATATCTGTAAGTTCTTTATAAAGACCTTCCCTGCGAGTCCTTATAAAGTCGTGGACTTCTCTCATATAGGCCTCATCAGAGAACATGACCTTGCCGCAGATTTCTGCCACAGAATTTATTTGCCAGAGGACTTCCTTGTCCTTAAAAAACTTCAAAAGTCCATGATTTGATGTGAGTCCATAGCCAAGTCTTATGCCAGGAAGGGCAAAGAACTTAGAAGTCCCCCTCACGACGATTAACTTGTCGTAGGACTTTGTCAAAGATGATGAGGAGAAAGTAGCCATGTCTGTGAACTCAATATAAGTTTCGTCCACCAAGACTTTTGCAGCAGTTTCCTTTAAAATTCTTTCAATTTCAGATCTTTTTAAAATTGTTCCAGTAGGGTTGTTGGGATTTGCAAAAATTAAAAACTCAACATCTTTTTCATTTATAGTTTTTATAAGCTCATCAAGATTTATCTTAAAATCATTTTTTTCTTCTAAATTGTATTCGATTATGTAGGAAGAAATTTTCCTTAATTCCCTCTCATACTCAGAGTAACAAGGCGATAAGATCATAGAAGTTTTTGGGGCAAAATAGTGAATTGCATCCTTTAAAATTTCTGTAGACCCAAGTCCAAGTACAATATTTTTATCATCACAAGATGCGTAAGAAGATATAGCTCTTCTTAAGTCCACGTAGTCCACGTCGGGATAAGTTGAAAGTAAATTTAGGTTTTCTTTAAGACTTTCAAGAGCCCTCTTAGATGGTCCCAGTGGATTTATATTGGAAGAAAAATCCCTAATATCTTCAATTTTTATGCCTTCGACCTTTGCAATTTCAAAAACATTTGCGCCGTGACTGTTCATTATAACACCTCATCTCCTATTGTACCCTATTTGGTAAAATTTTACATATATTATATAATAAGGGGTAATAAGAGGGTGGGGTGGCTTATGAATAATTTTAGAAATGACTACAGTGATTTTGGATCCAAAGAAATCTATCAAGAGATAGAGAGGATTTTTGATAAAAAGCTTTCTGGCTATGGGACTGATGAAATTTCCAAGGAAGCTAAAGATTTAATTTTAAGAGAAATTGAAAGAGAAGCAGACATTGAGTTTGTGTCTGGAGGGACTGCTACAAATATTTTGGCAACGACCTTTGGTCTAAGACCCTATGAGGCAGTTTTATCTGCATCGACTGGCCACATAACCCACCACGAGACTGGGTCTATCGAAGCCACAGGACACAAGGTTGTGACGCTAGAGACATCTGATGGCAAGTTAAGGGCTGATGAAATTAGACAAATTATCGATGGCCAGCCAGGAGAAATTGATGTAAAGATAAAAGTTGTCTACATTTCTCAAACTACTGAAGTGGGAACAGTTTATACAATAGATGAGATTAAAGAAATTTATGAAGTCTGCCAGGAAAAAAACTTGTATCTTTATATTGATGGGGCAAGAATTGCCCACGCCATGGCTGCAAATTCTAGTAGCTTATCTGACTACGCCAAGTATTCTCACATCTTTTCCCTTGGTGGAACAAAAAATGGGGCAATCTTTGGTGAAGCCCTAGTGATTTTAGATGAAAACTTGAAAAAAGATTTTAGGTATTACTTGAAACAAAGGGGAGCCATGATGGCAAAGTCCTTCTTAATTGGCTTGTCCTTCAAGGTTTTATTCCAAGATGGACTTTATTATGAAAATGCCAAGAGGGCCTATGACAAGTCAAGAATGCTTGTTGAAGGTCTAAAGGACCTGGGAAGGGACCCAGTCTTTTCTGAATCCAACCAAGTTTTTATAAAATCTAGCCCAGAAGAAATTGAAAAATTGAAAAAAGAAAATATTTTTGAAATAGAAAATGCCAAGGAGTCTATTATTAGACTTGTGACAAATTACAGGACAAGTGAAGAGGAAGTAAGAGGATTTTTAAATTCTATAAATAATTAGGAGGAATTATGTTAGAAAGAAATATGACAGTTGAAGCTGCAGTAATGGAAAACCCAAAAGTCTTAAAGGAAATCCAAAAGCTTGGAGGAGAATACGACTTTATAGCTATGGAAAGCCTTGAAGAAGCCCTAAAGTCTCTAGGAGAAAACTATGACCTATTTATCAAAAAAGTTGAAGGTCAAGCTGACTTCAAGGACATGGACAGGGTTAGGGAGATGTCTAAGGAAGAATTAATCAACTACATTGTAGAAGAAATTCATCCACAAGAACTTGCTACAACAGAAAAAATTGACGAAATCTTTAGGGGAGCAATTAAAAAATATTACAGGGAAAGAGGAGAGCAACTTTTTGTAATATATGAAGTCCTCCTTCTTATCAAGGCAGAACTCGTTTCACACTTTTCCAGCGAAGAAGAGTATGAATTCAAAGATGCCCTTGCAGGCAAGAAGGTTGACTTTGAAAACCTACTTGCAGAACACGAAAAAACTATTGGCCTCTTTGACAGGCTCAAGTACCTAACTCGTGACTACAAGATGAACGCAGAAGAGCCAGAAATCAAGGAGCTTAACAAGCTTATGGGAGAACTTGACGAGGACATGAGAAGACACATCTATATAGAAAACGAAATTCTATTTAAGATGTAAGTCTTGGGAAGTATAACATTTTAAAAAATAAATAGGAGTAGCACTGGGGAGTGTAAAAATATTTAAAAGTAAAATGGTTTAGCTTTGGCTAGACCATTTTTTATTGTTCCGATAGAGGGTTTATATTATTTCGCAGGATAAAATTTACCCATAAAAATATTTTTTTTCGCATAAAATATGGTATAATTTATGCGAAAAGAGAGGTTTTTATGCGTAAATTTGATTATAGCTTATTGAAAGAAAAAAAATGGGATGCTGAAATCTTAAATTATATTTCACAAATTAGCGAGTATAAGGGAAGGCAAGAATTATACTTAAGTCAGAAGCCGACAGTTCTCGATAATCTAGTAGAACTTGCTATTATACAGAGTACCCAAAGTTCTAATGAAATTGAGGGGATAAGAACTACTGATTCCAGAATAAAGGACTTAGTTAAGAAAAAAGTTGCTCCCAAAAATAGAGATGAAGAAGAAATACTAGGTTACAAGGAAGTTCTCTCTACAATTCATGAATCTTTCGAATATATCCCAATAAATTCAAAAATAATTTTACAACTTCATAGAGACCTCTACAAATTTTCAAATAAATCAATTGGTGGAAAATATAAAAATTCGCAAAATTATATTTCAGAAACAAAAAAAGATGGGGAGACTATAGTTAGGTTTAAGCCTCTTGACCCTTTTGAAACTCCACAAGCAATTGAAAAAATTTGCCAAGAGTACAATAGAGAAATTGACAAGGGAGAAGTAAGCCCCCTAATACTTATTCCAATTTTTATCCACGACTTCTTGTGCATTCACCCCTTCAACGATGGGAATGGAAGGATGTCAAGGCTTTTAACAACTTTGTTGTTATACAAGTTAGGGTATGTTGTAGGGAGATATATAAGTCTTGAAGAAAAAATAGAAAAAACTAAGACAAATTACTATCTTGCCCTGGAAAAAAGTGGTGTAAATTGGCATGATAATAGTGAAGATTCAACATATTTTATAAAATATATTTTGGCTATTATACTTGCTGCCTATAGAGATTTTGAAGACAGAGTAAATATTTTCGACACAAAGTTATCAGCACTTGATCAAGTTTTAAATGCTATTGATAAAAAAATTGGAAAATTTACCAAGAGTGAAATAATGGAGCTTACTCCAGAAATTAGTAAGTCCTCTGTGGAAAAATCTCTAAAAGAATTATTAGAAAAAGATATAATTGAGAGACATGGTATTGGAAAGGCAACCTATTATACAAAGAAATAATTTATATAAGAGACTTAGGATAAGATTAATATCTTGTCCTTTTTTATTTGCAAGAAATCTTATCCCGTAAAAATTATTCTTTCCCGTAAAAACAAGAAAAATTATGCGATTTTTAAATATTTTAAGAAGTCTTATCAAAAACTTGTAAAAAAATTCTCTTAGTGTTAAGATAAAAATAGAGAACACCCCTAGGGGGGTATGGGAGGTAGTATGGAAAAGAAATTTGATGTCAGGGGGATGACTTGTTCGGCCTGTGTCGCCAATGTAACCAAGGCTGTAGAAAAGCTTGATGGCGTAAGCAATGCCAACGTCAACCTCATGACCAACTCAATGAAGGTTAATTTTGATGAAAATAAAATAAATGATGAAGAAATTATAAGAGCTGTGGAAAAAATTGGCTATGGGGCAAGTCCAGCTGGTGAAAAAACAAAAAGTGAAGATAGACCAGTGGACGACAGGGAGAAGGCCCTTAAGAATAGGTTAATCTCTTCTAGCATCTTTATGCTGATCCTCATGTATATTGCCATGGGTCACATGGTCCACTTGCCAACTCCAAGCGTCTTTCATGGAAGAGAAGGTGCAGTAATTTTTGCCTTCTCGCAATTTCTCTTGGCCCTTCCAGTTGTCTATATCAACAGAGACTTTTACATCTCTGGCTTCAAGGGGCTTAAGAACAGGGCGCCCAACATGGACAGCCTTGTTGCCATTGGGTCTTTGGCAGCCCTTGTCTATGGAATCTTTGCCATTTACATGATGGCTTATGGATTTGGCCAAGGAGACATGGAGCTTGTAGATGCCTACAGGCACAATCTCTACTTTGAGTCATCAGCCATGATCTTGACCCTTATAACTGTTGGGAAATACTTGGAAGAAAAATCTAAGAACAAGACAAGGTCATCTCTTGAAAAGTTAATGGACCTTGCCCCAAAGATGGCAACAGTTATAGAAGATGGCAAGGAAGTCGTAAAAAATATTGAAGATGTAAGGGTTGGAGATATTTTACTAGTAAGGCCTGGAGAATCTGTGGCAGTTGATGGCAAGGTTATTGAAGGTGCATCGTCCCTTGATGAATCAGCAGTTACTGGAGAGTCAATCCCAGTTCAAAAGTCTGTGGGCGATAGGGTAATCTCGGCTTCAATTAACACAACAGGGTCCTTTAAGTTTCAAGCAGAAAAAGTCGGCGAGGACACAACAATATCTCAAATTATAAAGTTGGTGGACGAGGCCAACCAGTCCAAGGCTCCTATTGCAAAACTGGCAGATGAAATTGCAGGAGTTTTTGTGCCAGCAGTCCTACTTATAGCTGCTGCAACTTTTGGAGTTTGGATGGCACTTGGCTACGGATTTGAAAATGCCCTTAACTTTGCAATTTCAGTCCTAGTTATTTCTTGTCCTTGTGCCTTAGGACTTGCAACACCAGTTTCAATAATGGTGGCAACAGGCAAGTCCGCCGACTTTGGACTTCTCTTTAAGAATGCAGAAGTCTTAGAAAATCTCCACAAGATCGATGTCATTGTAATGGATAAGACTGGTACTATTACAGAAGGCAAGCCAATCTTAACAGATATTGTGACAGACCTAGACCAAGATGAATTTTTAAAAATTGCTGGGTCCCTAGAAAAAAATTCTCAACATCCACTGGCTTCTGCAATTTTAAATTATGCTGAAGAAAAAAATATAGGCTTAGAAGAAATCACTAACTTCAATTCAGTTAGTGGCAGGGGCCTAAATGGAGAAGTGGCAGGAAATAAGTATCTTGCTGGAAACCTTGAATACATGCTTGAAGAAAAAATTGACCTAAAGGACTTTAAGGCCAAGGCAGAGGACCTTGCAGGTCAAGGCAAGACTTCCATGTACTTTGCCAATGAAAATGAAGTCATGGGGATAATTTCTGTCAAGGACCTACCTAAGAAGTCATCAAGGGATGCAATTAAGCTCCTAAGAGACATGGGCAAGAAAATTATTATGCTAACTGGAGACAATGAAAAAACTGCAGAGGCAATTGCTGAGGAAATTGGAGTTGACGAGACACTTGCAGGTCTTCTTCCACAAGATAAGAACAAGGAAATCGACAAAATCCAAAAATCTGGAAAGAAAGTCCTAATGATTGGTGACGGAATCAACGATACCCCATCCCTTGCCAAGGCAGACATAGGAATGGCAATAGGTCATGGGACAGATGTGGCAATTGAATCATCTGACGTTGTCCTTATGAGGTCCGACCTCTTAGATGTTGTTTCAGCTCTTGAACTTTCCAAGGCTACAATAAAGAACATAAAGGAAAATTTATTCTGGGCCTTTTTCTACAACACAATTGGAATTCCTCTTGCTGCAGGACTCTTGTTCCCAGCCTTTGGAATTAAACTTTCCCCAATGTTTGCTGCCTTTGCCATGAGTATGTCATCGGTATTTGTTGTCAACAACGCCTTGAGGTTAAGAAGATTTAAACCAAGGGGAGTGAAAAGATCCTTGGAAGAATCAAAGTCTTCAAGGGAAAAAGAAAATGTAGATAAGCAAAAAGATTTGGAAAAAAGTGAAAAAATTACTAGAATAGAAGTAGAAGGCATGATGTGTGGCCACTGTGAAAAAAGAGTTGCTGATGCCCTAGAAAAAACTGGCAAGGCAAAAAATATTGTGGCAAGCCACGAAAACTCTTCTGTAGAATTTATGGACCAAGGTCTAAGTTCAGAAGAAATAAAAAATGCCATTGAAGATGCAGGTTATAAAATTATTAAAAATAAAGGAGAAGATAGTATGGAAAAAATTTTAAATGTTGAAGGAATGTCTTGCAAACACTGTGTAGCATCAGTAAGGAAAGCTCTTGAAGGTCTTGATGGAGTAAGAGAAGCTGACGTAAACCTTGATGACAAGAAGGCAAGGGTAGAACTTGACAAGGACCTTGCAGATGAAGTCCTTGTTAAGGCAGTTGAAGATGCTGGTTTTTCTGCAAAAATAGAAAAATGAGAGCAGACAAGGAAGTCCAACTTAGAAAATTAAAGACTGTCAGGGGACAAATTGATGGCTTGATAAAAATGGTTGAAGAGGACAGGTACTGCCTTGACGTTTCCAACCAGCTCATGGCATCAATCTCCATCCTAAAAAACATCAACAAGGATGTCCTGACAGCCCACCTAAGGGGGTGTGTCAAGGATTCCTACTCCAAGAGCCAGGAAGAAATTGACGAGAAAATCGAAGAGATTAATACAATAATAAACAAGTTGTCAAAGTAGGTTTTTATGAAATTTAAAAAATTATTTTATTTGTTTGTGATCTTAATCTTTCTCACATCTTGCAAGAAGGATGAAAGTCATGAGATAAAATTTTCCACTGGAGAAGTTTATAAATTTGAGTCTTTAAGCGTGGAAGTAATTGCAGATGAAGAAAAAATGACTACGAGAGAAATTTTTTCTTCTAAGGATAATGAAGAAAAGTTAGGAGAAATAATAAGTCTCTTGGGAAACTGTAAAGTTGTGGATCAGAGATATTCCTATGCTTCAATCCCAGGTTATAAAAGTTTATTAATCAATTTTCACAATAAAGATGAGGAAGATACAATTTATATGTACGACTCAGAAAGAGATAGAGATACCAATAAATTTCACTATTCTTTCTATGGAAAGCTTGGCAACCAAGAAGGTCCTACACTCTTATCAGATAAGGATTTAATTTCGGAGATAAAGTATATAATAGACAAATAAAAAAATCACGGTAGAAATATTTTACCGTGATTTTTTAATGCTTAAAATTTTACCAGGTGCAAAGGCCTGTCTTTTCTTGGATTTTCCAGAGGATTCTCAACAAGAATCCTTTTTCATAAAAGTCCTCAAGAGGCAAAGTGTAATCTCCGCCCTTATTATTCCAAATTCTTGCGTAGTAGTTCTTCATCTCTTTTGCCATAGGAGAATCTTTTTCCATTTCTACTGCAAGGTTTGTCTCAAGGTTAAAGTTATCCAAGTTTCTCCTTGTGTAGTTGGCTGATCCAAGTATGGTAAGGGGGTTCCTGTCCTTAAAGTCGAAGTAAATAAATTTTGTGTGGAACTGCTCGCCAGATGTTTGGTACCAGCGAATATTTATGTCAGGATAGTCTTCCTTTAATTCGCTTAGGGCAGGTCTATTGGGTGATCCATTTTTCTCAAGACCAAAGGCATCCTTGTTGAGGTCTGCGATGATTTTTACATCAACACCACGCTTTGAAGCTTCGCCTAGCTCTCTTAAAATCCTAAATTCTGAAAGATAAAAGATTCCAAGATTTATCTCGTCGCCCTTCTTTGTTTCCTTAATATTTTTTGAAATTTCATCATAAATTTTGCCTTCAGTGATGACCTTTAACTTGTAGGGAGAAGTGACTTCTTCTGCCTTGAAGTTTTCTATTACATTAGGAAGTTTGTCAAAAAATATGGACTCAGACCTTATAAGGTCCTCCATAGACTTGCCATGAAAGGCCATTGCCACGTTGGAGTGGTGGGCTGAAGGGTCGTGGGGGTTTGCCGATGCAACTAGGGCTTCCTTTTCTGAAATCAAGACCTTCCTGTGGTTGCCCTTGAAGTTGGCAAGTTTTAAAATGGACCTAATATTTACCTTGTCGGCATCCTTGTCAAAAAAGTTTTTGATCCAGCCGCCACCAGATGTCCCAAACCATTGGAGATAGGCCCTGTAAAAGCCAGAGACTAGGGCATTGGAGTCACGCATCTTATTTAAGTCAGTAACCACCACATCAATTCCATTTTCACGAAGCCTCTTTAGATTATCTTCTTCATAAGCTCCGTAAAAATTATTTATGGGGTCTGTGACAAATAAAATTGGCATGTCAGGATTTTCCTTCTTCTTTGCAATTAAGAGGTCAGTCATCTCTTCCACTTGATTTGGGAAATTCATTGTATCAGGGTACTCGTCGTTAAAGAGGAAGAAGTCCACCATTAGAAAGTCCTTGGCATTTTTAATAAGGTCCATCTCACGCTTAAAGATCCTCTTCTCGTGAAGCCTCTTTCCATCCTTTAAGTAGGTCAAGTCATATAAAAATTCGCAGTCGGCATCCATAAAGTCAGATGACAGGTTGGTGCCAGGCGGATTTTTTGTATTCAAGCTGTATATAATTGGAATAATAATAAGTAATAATACAAGTATCATAATTTTCTTTTTCTTTTTCAAAGCCTTCTCCAAAATTCAAATTAGTTTGTGGGAATCAGGTCTTGGACCCTTGTCCCAGTACTTCCATATTCTCTATCAAATTTAATATTATATTTTCCTGTGTCTGGATATCTAAGATAATAAAAAATTTCCTCACCGTTTCTCAAATTTTCATTTTTGCTCCACTCAATGCTTGGATTATGAAGAATTTTTTCTATATTTTCCCTGTCCTTCTCATTTTTTAAACTTACAATTTTTGGATATTCAAGGATTTCTATCTCAGCCTTTCCAGAACCATCGTAGCCTGTGAAGTGAAACTGAATTGTGAGAGGATCCATGTTCACATAGGCGTCAGGCTTTCGCATCTTTACATAATAAAAGCAAGTGGAAAATATTATTAAGATTGAAAAAATTATAAAAGCCACATTCTTTTTATTTCTTAAGTCCTTCTTAGCCATCAAGAGTCCCTCCTTTTCCCCTATTATATCAAAAATATTTATAAAAAATTAAAATAATTGACAAGTGTTATGGACTGTTATATAGTGTTATATAACAAGGAGGCAAAATGAAAATTATTTTAATAAATGGATCCTCAGTTCCTCTTTATGAACAGATAAAGAATGCCATAAAAGAAAATATCTTAAAAAACAAGGTTGAAGAAGGGCAACAACTTCCTTCTGTAAGGACTCTTTCCAAGGACTTAAAGGTCAGCATCTTGACAGTGAAAAAGGCCTACGACGAATTGGAAGAAGAGGGCTTTGTTGAGTCTAGGCAGGGACTTGGGACCTTTGTGGCCAGCAAGGACTCAGAGGCCAAGAGAGAAGAAATGCAAAAGGAATTGGAAAATCACTTGCAAGAAGCCATAAAATTATCAGTTGATTTAGATTTAGACAAGGAAACAATTTTAGAATTATTTGAATTTTTATACAAGGAGGGCTTGGACTATGACGAATAAAATTGAAGTTAAAAATTTGAAAAAGACCTACGAAAATTTTGTCCTAGGAGAAGAATCCTTTGAAATAAAAAAGGGATATATCACTGGATTTATTGGAAAAAATGGAATGGGAAAGACAACTACAATAAAGTCCCTCTTGTCCCTAATAAATTATGAGGGAGAAGTTTTTGTCGACGGAGAAGATTCAAGAAATCTAAATTATTTGCAAGATGTGGGAATAATCATGGACGACTCCTTCTTGTCCAAGGATTGGAAAATTTCTCTTGTAAATGATGCTATGAAGTGTGGCTACGAAAATTGGAAGGAAGAAAAGTTTTTTGACTATATTAAAAAATTTGGAATAGAAAAAGATAAAAAAGTTAAGGAACTATCTCGTGGAATGAAAATAAAGCTTATGCTTTCTATAGCCCTTTCTCACCAGGCAAATCTCTTGATTTTAGATGAGCCAACAAGTGGACTTGATCCAAGTATGAGAGATGAACTCACAGATATTTTGAAGGAATTTGTGGAAGACGAAAATAACACAGTGCTTTTTTCCACCCACATAACTGAAGACCTGGACAGGATTGCCGATTATATAATTTTTATCGACCAAGGAAAGATTGTCGAAAATTCTAGTAAAGAAGATTTTCTGGAAAAATATTTGGTTTTAAAGGGAGGGGAAGAAGATAGAGAACTTTTAAAAGATTTTGATCTTCTTGGCATAAAATCTTCAGACACTTCCTTTGAAGCCCTTGTAAAAAATATAGATATAGAAAAAATTCCAGATGAATTAATTCTTGAAAATCCAGATATAAATAAAATTTTAGTTTTATATGGGAGGAAGAAATGAAGGACATTAAAAAAATTATGAGGCTGGATTATATTTCAATTAAGCCCTATTTCACAATAAAAAATCTTTTAATAATGCTTATACTCTATTTAGTTTACTTTTTTATGACGAAAAATCCACTAATAGCAATATCAATGCCCCTATTGTTTGCCATGATGTATTCCTCTTATCCTTTTCTTGTGGGAGACGAAGCTGGTATAGATTCACTTTACAAAATTTTTGGCATAAAGGGAGATAAAGTTGTGAAAGGAAGATATGCCTTTGCCTTAATTTTATTTATAGCAGCTATAATTATAGGACTAATATTTTCAATTGTAGCATCATTTTTTGTGAAATTTGATATAAAAATTGTCCTTCCAATTGTCGGGTCTTTCTTTATAGTTTTTGTTTTTTTGATTTCTATGCAGTATCCCCTTTACTTTAAGTATGGATACAAAAAGGCAAAGACACTTTCAGCTATTAGTTTTGTGGTAATTGCTCTAATTTCTTTGTTAAGTACGACCTTCAGAGATTATTTAAAAGACCTACTTAATTTAATGACAAATAATAAATTAATAAGCCTTTTAATTATCCTATTTATAATTTTTACAATAATTTCTATTTCGATAAAGCTTTCAGAAAAATTTTATAAAAATAGAGATTTCTAAAAAAAATAAGGTGTTGGAAAAAATCCAGCACCTTTTTGTTTTGTAAAACTTTATTTGTCGAAGCCACCTGTGTAGAGTTTGTAATAAATTCCCTTTTGTTCAAGTAGGTCAGCATGATTGCCTCTTTCGACTATCTCACCATTTTCCAATACGATAATTACGTCTGAGTTCATAATTGTTGAGAGCCTGTGGGCAATTACAAAGCTTGTTCTCCCCTTCATGATTTGGTCCATGCCCTCTTGGACGATTTTTTCTGTACGAGAGTCAATTGATGATGTTGCCTCATCTAGGATCATAACTGGTGGATTGTAGATTTCAGCTCTTGCAATAGAAAGAAGCTGCATTTGTCCTTCAGATAGTTCGCCACCTGAGCCATTTATTATGGTGTCGTAGCCATCCTTTAGGTTATTGATAAAGTCATGGGCCTTGGTCCTTTTTGCTACTGCGAGGGTTTTATCCATGTCCACATCTTCCACAGAGTAATTTATATTTTCAGCAATTGTTCCTGTAAAGAGGTGGGTGTCTTGGAGGACCATGCCAAGGGATGAACGAAGGTGGTCCTTCCTAATCCTTCTAATGTCTATGCCATCAAAGGTAATTTCTCCACTGTCGATTTCATAAAACCTATTTATGAGGTTGGTAATAGTTGTCTTGCCGGCACCTGTTGCCCCAACAAAGGCAACCTTTTGACCAGGTTTTGCATAGAGATTTATATTTTTTAGGATTTTATTTTTTCCATCGTAGGAGAAGTCAACATCCTTAAAGCGAATGTCTCCCAAGAGTTCTCTGTACTCATCAGTCTTTAGGTCATGCCAATAATATTTTTCTTTTCCATCAACAACTTTTATAACTTTTTCAACTTGACCAGAGTAGTCTTCTGGCTCAACTTCAAGGAAGTCAAAAATTCTTCTGGCACCTGCTATGGCAAGGACCACAGAGTTTATGTTGCCACCAATTTGTCCCATGGGACCTGTAAGAGTCCTTGAAAGTTGTAGGAAGGAAGCCACAACTCCAACTGTTATCCCAAAGCCACCGTGGACTGCCATGAGGCCACCAATAAGGGCAAAGAGAATATATTGGAAGTTTCCAATTCCAAAAATTATTGGGAAGAGGAAGAGGCCCAGCCTGTTGGCTATCATGGTGTTTTCCATGAGTTCTTCGTTAATTAGCCTAAAGTCTTCTCTTGCAGCTTCCTCGTGGTTGAAGACCTTTACAACTCTTAGGCCGTCAATCATCTCTTCGATGTAGCCGTTAGTCTTGGCAAGAGATTTTTGCTGGTTCAAGAAGAAGTGAGAGGACTTGCCCCCAATTGTATTCATGGTAAAAATCATAAGTCCAACTGTCAAAATTATTATAAGTGACAAGAAGAAGGATTGTGAAAACATGGCGATTAGGACCATGATAATTGTCATGGCAGAGGACACAAAGGATGGGAAGGATTGGGCTATCATTTCCCCAAGGGCCCTGACATCATTTGTGTAGTAGGACATTATGTCTCCGTGACTATTTTGGTCGAAGTAGGATACAGGTAGGGCCTGCATCTTCTTAAACATAGTCTTTCTCATTTCTCCAAGAGTTGTTTCAGATATTGCAACCATTAGCCTTGAGTAGGTGAAGGAGCAGATAACTCCAATTGCCAAAAATATTCCCATCTTAATTAGCATGGATAACAAGTTAGAAAAATCCGGATTTGAACTATTTACCAAGGGCATAATGTAGTCGTCAATTAAAAACCTCATAAAAAGTGACACAGAAATTGTGGCAAGAGATGAGATTATTACCATAAGAGCAACTCCTAGGAGCTTAAACTTATGCCTTTTAAAGATAAAGGAGAATAATTTTTTTGCTGCCTCCTTGTTTTCTGGAGATGTAATTTTTGTCTTATTCTTCTGCATCAAAATCACCGTCACTTTCTTGAGTTTCGTTAATTTCTCTATAGATTGGACTCTTTTCTATGAGTTCTTCATGTCTACCAATAGATTCAATCTCTCCAAGGTCAAGGACTAGGGTGTAGTCAGTGTTCTTTAGGGACTTGATCTTTTGTGAAATCAAAATCTTTGTCATATCTGGTCTTAATTTGTTAAGAGAAGAAATTATTTTCTCTTCAGTCTTATTGTCAAGGGCAGAAGTTGAGTCGTCCATAATCAAAATCTTTGGATTCTTTAGGATTGACCTTGCAATAGAAATTCTTTGCCTTTGACCACCAGAGAAGTTAGTCCCACCCCTTTGGACCTTCATGTCCAGGTCTTTTTCAGGGTCAATGAAGTCATCACAAGAAGCAATGTAGAGGGCTTCTTTTAGTTCTTCATCAGTAAGGTCATCGCCAGCCCACTTTAGATTTTCACGTAGGGTACCTGTGAAGAGTTGGTTTTTTTGTAGGACCACAGAGACTTGGTCACGAAGGGCAGGAAGGTCATAGTCGCGAAGGTCTTCTCCTCCTACATAGACAGTCCCACTTGTGGGGTCAAAGAGCCTTGCGATGAGGCTAATAAGAGTTGACTTACCAGATCCTGTTGGGCCAATCATACCCACATAGTCGCCAGAATTTATCTTAAGATTAATATTTTTTAGGACAGACTTGTCTAGGTCGCCAGAGTAGGAGAAAAAGACATCGTCAAAGACAATTTCTCCATTCTTTACTTCCTTAATAGGGTCATCTGGGCTAACAATAGAAGGTCTAGTTGCAATAACTTCATTGATACGTCTTATGGAGTTTCTCGCAATTGTAATCTGAACGAGAATCATTGACAACATAAGAAGTGAAATTTGAATTTGAATTGCGTAAGTCACAAGACCTGTCAAGGCTCCAGTTGTCATCTTGCCAGCCACAATGAAGTGACTTCCCAACCAGGCAATTAAAATTGCCATGAGGTAGGTTGAAAAATTCATAAGTGGGTTTGCAAAGGCAAGGAGCTTGGAAGCCTTGATGTAATTATTTTGAAGGTCGTCAGAGACCTCATTAAACTTTTTGATTTCCTTACCTTCTTTTACAAAGGACTTAACCACACGGATGGCAGATAAGTTTTCTGATACATCGGTGTTAAGCCTGTCTGTAATCTTAAAAACTTTTTCAAAGATTGGATAGGCTCCCTTTATAATTAGTCCCATCCCAATGCCAATGAGGGGAATAATAATTACAAAAGTTGGAGCCAGGTCCCTTGAGAGTCTAAAGGACATGATAAAGCAAAAGATGAGGGTAAGGGGCGAACGAATTGCCATCCTTATAGTCATTTGGAAGGCCATTTGCACAGCTTGGACATCAGTTGTCATACGGGTGATAAGGGACCCCGACTTAAACTTTTCCATGTTCTCAAAGGAAAAGTCTGTTATGTTTTTAAACATAGATGCCCTCATGTTTTTGGCAAGGCCACTTGATGCCTTTGTGGCAAGATAGCCCGAGATCACTCCTGTGGCAAGGGAGATTCCTGCTGCTATAAATAAAATTATTCCGTATCTAATTATATTGCGAGAGGAATTAACCAAGATCCCCTGGTCTATTATCTTTGTCATGAAGAAGGGGATTGATGCATTCATCAAGACCTCTAGCAAAACAAAAAAAGGCGAGAGCACTGCATACTTTTTATACTCGCCTAGGTTATCGAAAACTACTTTTAACATATAACACTTCCTAATACATATTTAACATTAAACACTTACCCAAAATTTAAAAGCTAAAGCTAAATTAAAAATCTAAACTTAAAATTTTTAAGAAACTCTTATTAATTTGTAATTATTAGAAATTTGTAATACTATATAAGTATCAAACAAATGGAGGGATAACATGACAGACAATAAAAAAGAAAAAGATTTAATTGAAAACTCAAAAACTCTTTCTGATGCAAAGAAGAAAGAAATGAAAGCTAACATGGACCAACAAAAAGAAATCAAACCTGAAGATAGACCAGATTCTGACCTATATGCAAAGACTGAAGGACAAGATCCTGAAACAGGAATTGAAATTCCAACAGAAGAAGCAGTTGAAGAAGCTAAAGAATGGGTTGACAACGAAAACAGAATGTAATTTCAAGGCCTAGTCATAGGCCTTTTTTTGTAAAGACATTTATAGGAGTTTTAATGGATAGCAAATTTTTAAACTGGCTCCTTGGCATAAGGAACGAAGTCTTAAATAGGTATATGATTGCCATAACCCACCTGGGAACTGGAGGAGCAATTTGGCTTTTTACAGTTTACATCCTCTTCTACCTGGGCTTTAGGATTGAGAGCATAAATGTAATACTTGCCCTAATCTTTAACGGCATAGTTTGCAATCTTTTATTAAAAAATATTTTAAAGAGAAAGAGACCCTCTTGGATAACAAAGGTGGAACTCCTTATAAAGGATCCCACAGACTTTTCTTTTCCATCAGGTCACGCATCATCATCCTTTGCTGCAGCAGTAACAATTTACTTCTACTTCAGGGGGATGGGGATCTTCTTCCTTGTGATAGCAGCCCTAATTGCCTTTTCAAGGATCTACCACTTCGTTCACTATCCCAGCGACGTAATCATAGGGGCGATTATTGGAATACTTATCGCCCTTGCCACAAAGAACTATTACGACAAATTTTTATTAGACTTTATGCAAGTAAATCTACCCTTCTTATTTGGACCTCTTCCTAAGGTCTGAGAAAAAGCCAGTGATTAAGCTTGCACATTCTCTTTCCAAGATACCATACTCATAATTAATCCTGTGATTAGTTATGAGTTTTTCTATTTTTTGGTGAGAAACCACAGCGCCAAACCTCTTGTTGCGAGCTCCAAAATATAAATTTTTTATGCGAGCATTTAAAATTGCACCTACACACATTAGGCAGGGCTCAAGAGTGACGTAGATGTCGCAGCCTTCAAGATGATAAGAATTTAGGTGCCTTGCTGCCATAGATATTGCCATTATCTCTGCGTGGGCTGTGGGATTCTTTAAGTCCTCTTTTTTATTGTAACCATATCCAATTATTTTATTATTTTTAACAACGACACAACCAATGGGCACGTCATCTGATAAGAGAGACCTGCGACCATAGCGGAGGGCCTCTTTCATAAATTTAATTTCCATAAAATTATTATATCAAATTAAAGAAAAATTTAAGTCGCTTGTAGTTAGATTTATTCCAATAAAATAATATATGAAAAATTAAGCCTATGTTATAATATTAAAAGTAATAATATTTTCTTAAAAATAAAGATATAAAGGAAATTATATTTAAAAACTTAGCAAAAAAAGATTTAGAATATTTATTCGAAATAAAATTATTTTTGAAATATAAGAGCTGGAAACCAGCAGGAGGGACAAATGACTTTTAAAATAATATCCGACTCCTCATGTGATTTAGATAAAGAAACTTTAAAAAACTTAGACGTAAAAGTTTTGAGAATAAAGGGAACTGATGAAAAGGGAGAAGACCTTCCAGAGGACCTTACTAACAAAGAAATCTATAAGAGGATGAGAGAGGGCGCATTTTTTAAGACAAGCCAGTTAACTTATTACGACTACTTCAAAGAGTTTGAAGAATCTGCAAAGGAAGGCAAAGACATCATTGCCCTAACCCTATCTTCAGGCCTAAGTGGTACCTATCAAAATGCCTGCATGGCAAAAAGAGAAATTGAAGAAAAGTATGACATTAGAGTTGAAGTAGTGGATTCACTTGCAGCTTCAGTTGGCTTCGGACAAATTACTTACTTTGCTGGACTAGCTGCCAAAAATGGAGCGACTTATGAAGAAGTCCTAGACCTACTTAAATTTTTGGTGGAAAAAACCAAGCACATCTTCACAGTTTACGACCTAAAATATCTTTACGAGGGTGGAAGGGTTTCAAAGACCAAGGCAAAAATCTCAAGCGTCTTAAATATTCTTCCAATACTAGAAGTAGACCAAGAGGGAAAACTCTTTGTATCAGAAATGGTTCGTGGCAAGAACAAGTCCTACAAGAAGATGATGGAAATGATAGAAGAAAGAACCACATCAGATGGATCTGATACTGTCTTTCCAGTATATGCTGACGACAAAAAAGTCCTTGATCCACTTATAAAAAAATTAGAAGAGAGGGGACACCACAAGTTTCTGTCTCTTGAAATAGGACAAACTATAGCAGCCCACGTTGGACCGGACATCTTTGGCCTAGCCTATCTTTCTGAAAACATACCAGAGGAATTTAAAAAGTATTTAGATTGATTATTTTTAAAATATAAAAATAAAAAAAGACGAGGAAAATATTTAGAAATCCTCGTCTTTAAATTTTAAAATTTTATTGAATCGACATTATCCTCTCCACCTGAGGCCTTAATATCTTATTTTCCATGACATTGCAACTTTTTTTATAAAAACTCTTGGGGGACTTTTCTTCCAACCATAACACCTATAGGCGAGAAGCCTCCATATACTAATTTCATTTCAACTAGTGAAAAACCATATCCTTCAATAAAATCTTCAAAATCTTTTTTATCCCATTCCTGGTAGACCTTAAATCCTGAAAAAGCCGTGAGGGTTTTTAAAATTTGTTTTTTCATTCCCTCCTTCCACAAAAAGGTAGGAGCCAACAAAATGCCATTAGGCTTTAAGACCCTGGATATTTCTTCCATTACCTGGCCTGGATTAGGCATGATATGGAGGGCATTGGCGATTAGGACACAATCAAAACTTTCATTTTCATAAGATAGTGATGATGCATCAGCCCTTGCAAATTTAAGGTTTTTTCTTCTCCCCGCTTTTTTACTTCCCTAATCATTTGCTGGGAAAAGTCTGTTCCAAGCCAAGATTAACTATACTTAAAAAGGCTAAAGGACATTTGCCCCGACCCATAAGCAAGTTCAAGGACATCCATGTTTTTATCCAAGTAGGGAATAAGGTCTTTGGAAACTTGGTCATAAACTTTTTATCCTTTTTCATAAAGGGTCCATATAGTTTGGCAAACCTATCCCAAAATTTTTTATTGGTCTTATCACTCATTTTTAACAGCTCTTTAATTAAGTTCAATGCTTATAATTTGTCTTTGTCTCATTATTATACAAAAAAATGGACACACTTACTGCATCCATTTTCTGTAAAGTTTTAACTTTTTACTCTTTTTTCTTCTTTAAAGGGCTTTCATTTCCAGAAAATTATTTGCCGCCAAGAGGGCAATCATGGAGACTGGTCCAACTCTGATAATACTTCCTTCTGGGCTGGAGCCCTTGTCCCCATGTGTCTAAATATTTTTCCTGCCTTTCTTTCAGGATTATTTTAAGATATCTCTTTTAATTATTACTTCTTTTGTAGTTCCATCCCAGATGATGTCCTTGCCATCTACTAGTCCTAGTGCTCTTGCAATGTTTGCAATTGGAAGCATTGTTCTATCGTTTTTAAGGATTGGTTTTACATCACTTTCGAAGACTGAACCATTTACGATTATTTGATTTGTATCAACAGGTATTTTAACTAGGGTGTCCTTATCTTTTAAGACTACTGTCCTATTTGCCTTATCCCAGTCTACTTCAAATCCTAATGCTTCTGCTACAAACCTAATAGGTAGCATAGTTCTATTATTTGATATAAATGGTTCTACATCCATTAACGCTTCTTTTTGAACACCATTTACTGTAACTACAAGTTTTTTTGAACCGATAACTAGTTTAGAATCCATCTTTATTTTTGTTGGAACCTTTGTTTCGGTAGCTGGCTTAAATGGTTTAGTCTTCTCAGACCCACTATAGGCAAAAAAGATCGGATAGCTAGGCCTATATCTTCTATAGGAATTATTGTCAACACTTGGTTTATCAGGACTTTCTCCACCAGGAGTAGCCGGATTTTCTCCAGGACTTTCTCCACCGGGAGTCACTGGATTTTCATTTTGACTCACAAATACTAAGGTTCCATTCTCAAAATAAGTGTTGTTTGCCAATTTAGCAAGGACAATAGGCTTAATAATTTTCACACCTGATGGTAGCTTATTTATTTTTATTTCATAGCCACCTTCTACAGACTTAACCTCATAGTCCTCCTTGGGCATTTCTTGTTTTTTGTATTTTGGAGTAGGGGTGCTGGTAGCATCTAGGCCTGTAGCTTGGTTTGCAGGCTTAAAGTCTTCTTCTTTAACATAATTTAGCTTAAAGAAAAACTTGTCATTATCTCCAATTTTACCTGCACCTTGTAAACTGCTTGCAATTTTAATTGTATTGTCTTTCAATGCAGTATATTTTTTCCCATTGTGGGGATTTACTTGGTCTTTTATTCCTAAAACTTCAAAGTTTACTAGGGCCTTCTTAGTAAAATCTCTAAATAAACCTGATTTTTTACCATTTACTTTTTTATATGGAATTTTTTCCATTTCCTCTAGTTCTTTTTGATTTATTTCTTCTTTTGCTAATAAATCCTTTGCCCTTTTAATGGCTTTTTTAATATCGTCCTTTACATTTTCATCTTGATATTCAATAGCAGGATTATCGACTACGTCTTCATTAAAAGACTTCATATAGGCAGCTAATGCTTCTTTAGCCTTCTTTAGTCTTTCAGAATCTACCTTGTTTTTACCGGCCTCAGTATTTTTTTCTTCTGCTTTCTTTACTATTTGATCTATAGCATCCTTGTTTTCTGCTTGATCGATTTGTTTCTTAGCTTCTGCTTTTTCAGTATCACTTAATTCATCAAGTAAATCAATTTTAGCCTTGGCATCTTCTTTTTCTTGGAGTAAAGCTTTTTTTGCTTCTTCGCGGTTTGCATTTTCTCCTTGAGCTGCGGAAAGAATTGCATCTATAGCATCTTTATTTTCAGCACCATCAATACTAGCCTTATAAGCATTTTTTTCATCTTGATTTAGCTTGTCAAGTGCATCTACTTTAGCTTTTGCATCAGTTTTATAGTTTTCTAGTTCTTTTCTTCTGCCATCATCAGCTTTTTTGTCTTTTAATGGATTTAGACGATCTGATAAATCTTTTTTCCATTCATCTTTTACAGCATTAACTAAAGCTTCAGCATTATCTAATTCAGCCTTTGTTATATCTGCAATCTTTTTTCCTTCAAGTGCATCTATTGCTTTGTCAGCTTGGATATATTTATCAAGCTCTGCTAAACGTGCTTTTAGTTTTGTTTTTCCTTCACTTGCATTTAAAGCTTCTACTTTTTCCTTAGCTTCGTTGTATGCATCTTCGGTTTTTTCTGCTTCTGCTTTTTCTACAAGTTTTGTTGCTTCGTCAATAGCTGCTTTTTGCGTATCTTCGATTTCTCTTAGTTTTGCTCCTATCATGTAGCTACCTTGTGTTTGTGGTTCAATCCAAGCATTATTAAACATCTTTACAGAATCTATATCTGTTGTGTTATTGTCTATTCCAAAGGCAAGTTCTCCTGATAGTTTTGTAAATGCTATATAAAATTCTCCATCAACTTGGACGTTTGAAATGTTTAAGCTATTCCATCCTTCTTTTTCAAAGTTCAAATCTTTAGAATAAAGAATCTTTCCAGGTAGACCATCTATGTCATTTTTGTCATAGATTGAAATTCTGTATCTACTGTTTTGTAAATCTACATCTTTAGTCTTTGTAATATAGTAAGTTACTTCTTCAACTTGTACATCTTTGTTATTTGATATCTTGTTTGCAAAAGTTATATTCTTTTCGTCTTGTCCTGCAAGTTGTAATGGCTCTTTTTTTGTGTATCCAACATTTTTTTCCTCTTGGAAACTAATTTTTTCCAGCTTAATTTCAATTTCCTTGCTTTCTGAAATTGTAATCTCTTCTCTATAAGTTTTATATCCATCTGCACTTACAGCGATATTATATTTACCTGGAAGAATCTTATCCAAGCTTATATCTGACCCGTCTTTTTCTTTTAATACTTCTAGGTCATCTTGTTTATATATTTTTACATTTGCATTAACAGGATTTGAATCTTCATCTGAAACTTTCACATTTAATGTAGTTTCTTGTGCCTTATCAAGATAAATATCTTCTTTTAATTCAGAATTATTTGTAATAGTTACTGGTATTTCTTTACTTGCATATCCTTCTGATTCTGCTATTGCTGTATATGAACCCACAGGATGTTTGATTGAAAATTTACCTGTTCCTGCTTCTGATGTTACTGATACACCTGTTTCTTTTATTCTTATTTTCCCAACTAATGGTATAAGTCCATTGTTGCTAGAACTATTTTCAGAAGCCCTTGTCATATTTTGAAGTTTAAAAGGACTCTTGTTTTCAAATACATTTTCTGTTTGTAGGCTATTTTCTGTGTTCTTATTAAGATTTGTATTTATACTTATATCGTCAATGTACCAGCCACCACATTGTTCAGGGCTAGATGCTCCCATATCATCACCAGTATCAAGTAAAAATTTTATTTTGATTTTATCTGTTAAATATTCCTTAGGAATTTCTACACCATCAGTAAACCAAGTGTGTCTATTGCCTTTCTTATCCAACATTTCTTCATTAAGTGTGTATATCTTTTCCCAGCTATTTCCATCATCTTTAGAAATATATATTTCTCCTAAATCCTGGTTATAACTACCGTAATCATCAAAGCCTCTTTTACCAGAAGATCCAAACCAATTTTGGTAATAAAGTTTTGCATCACTTAGAGTTGATAAATTCATTGTAGGTGAAATCAAACTATATTTTGACTTAGGTAACCTGTGGTCATCCATATTAGTAGCCCACATATTCATACCAGGGTTTTTCCCTAAAGATTGACTTTCTGTCGGCTTCTTAAAGTTAGCATTATATTTATCTCCATACTCTAGCTTGCCAAAATCCCAAGCTAATTCTCCTAAACCACTAACACTGGTCCATCCTTGTTTTCCGTTTTCAAAATTATAGCTTAAAAATTCTTTCCCTTCAGTAAATGTTATTGATTCAATTTTAGAAGGTTCACTTGAATTTTTTCCTATTTTTGATACTGCATAATAATAGTAACTACCCTTTTGAGGAAGTGGTGTATCAGATAAGGTTATTGAATATTTCCCAAAACCTCCATTGCTATCTCCTTTTTCAACCGTCTTTATACATTCAAAAGGTCCTTCTGGCTTGTCTGACCTATATAGTTCATAGGCTGTTATCTTATCATTATTAACTGGAGAAAAGCTAAAATTGTATCTACCATTTTTTTGGTTTCTTAAACTTAAATATTTACTTGGTTTTTCAGGTACTTCTTTTACTGCTTCTTCAATTTTTATATCGTCTATATACCAGCCTTGTCCTTTAGTCTTCCAGTTTCCATTTGCTCTAAGTCCAAACATTAAGCAAATTTTCTTACCCTTATATTCTGAAAGATCTATAAACTCATCGACCCATTTATTCTGTGATGAATTTTTATAGGTTCTTTTTAATTTCCAATCTAAGTTATCAGCACTACTGTTAGCATCAACTTCTGCAATCCAAACTTCGGCTTGGTCAAAGAAAGCATATTCTGAATTTCCAAGATCGTACCAATGTCTAAAACTAAGAACTGCATCTTTATCTGTTTTGCTAAGATCAATTGGTGGCATTACTGCTATTGTATCCTTTTTCAAATTATCTGAATATGGGCCAGTTCCTATAAGTTTCTTGTCTGGCTCGTCTGATTTTATGTTTCCCCATTTCCAAAGACTTGATTCTCCTCCAAATTCAAACCCAGAAATATCTGTTTCAAAATCTTGAACATATCCTATATTCACACCATCTTTTACAACGAAACTGTATTCTTCCGTTCTAGTTACTGAGCCATTTATATCTGAACATTCAATATAATAACTGCCTGATGAAATTCCATTAAAAGTTGAAACAGGTATATCGACATTATAGTATCCATCAAGTCTAGTTCCTCGTTTTAGTTTCATTTCATATTCTTTAAAACCTTCTCCACAATTTAAGAATAGCTTTACAGAGTCTATACCAGTATTATCTTTTACATTCGCATCAAAGCTAGTTTTATATATGGTATAAACTGCGCTAATAGCCTTATGGTCTAGGCTAGGTTTTTCATGGTCTTCTCCTCTTGCTAGAAGTCTTCCAGAAAAATTTCCCATCTTATCTTTATTTACTTCTTTGCCTTTAGTCTGACCCATTGAAAGTTCAACTGCATTATAGGCATCTACTTTTCCATAGCCATAGCCATGGTTTGGACTTTCAACATAGTAATCATCTTTTAAAGGACTTGCTGTTTCGTTTAAAATTTTTTCAATTTGCTCCACACTCAAATCTTTGTTAGCTTGTAGCATTAGAGCAACAACTCCTGAAACATGGGGACTTGCCATAGATGTGCCTGTATATAATTCATACCTATTGCCTGGAACAGATGATAAGATATTTACACCAGGTGCCACAATATCAGGTTTCCATTTATTTGTATAATCAGATTTTCCTCTTAGCGAGAATTTAGCTACCTTTTCATCTTTTCTAATGGCACCAACTGCATAAGCTTCTGGATATGAACCTGGTGTCCCAATTGAATTATCTCCACCATTATTGGTTTCACTAACATTACCTGCTGAAAATACAGGAAATATCCCTGCTTCTCTCCATTTTTTTACCATATCTTGATAAAAACCATCACTAGAATTGCCTCCCCAAGAGTTATTTACAATTCTTGGTGCAAGTTCAGGATGTTTATTTCCCTTTGCATCAGTAGGTGCAAGAATCCATTCACCTGCTGCAAGTAATTTTGTATTATCAGTGTCTCCATTTTTATCAAAAACCTTTACTGCTATCCATTTTGTCTTTGGAGCAACTCCCAAAAGACTTCCTTCTTTTGAACCTAAAATTGTTCCACACACATGTGTCCCATGCCCTCTGTCATCAAATGGTTTTTCTTCAGCCCCATTTTTTCCATCAATTGTGTTATACCAAGAAGAGGCGGAAAGATTTGAATCATTTCCCCTATAGTTTTTGGAAATAGCAGGATGGGAAGAGTCTACTCCTGAATCAATTATTGCAACAACAACCTCATTGCTAGAGTCCTTTGTAAGCTCTTGAGCTTTATCTGCTCCAATTGCCTTTAAGTTCCATGGCACATGCTTGGATGAATAGCTTAAGCTTGCCTCCCTTGCTTCTGGAAAATTTTTTTCGGGTCTTTCTATTTTTATTTTTTTATTCTCTATAATTTCTTCTACATCTGGCCTTTTGGCTAGTTCTATAACTATAGATTTTTTAGCAACTATGTTTACACAATTTACTATAAAAAAAGATTTGTATGACTTAACTGAACCTTCTTTTTTATTTTTGTCTAAAAATTTCAAAATTGACTTTTGACTATTTTCAGCTAGTGATACTGACTCATCTACAATCTCTTTTCTTATTTGTTTTTGCAATTGATCTTTATTTATATTTGGATTTGATTTTTTTACTTCTGTCTTAATCTTTTCAGAATCTATCTCCTTTTTTAGTTTGACAATTACATCAACAAATTCATCATCCTTTACACTTATTATCTCTTTACTAATTTTTTCTTCGTAAGTTTTAGTGCTTGTAGCAGCATAAACCTCAATGAAATTACTAAAAATAATAGTAAATAATAAAGTAAAGGCTATATATCTTTTAAAATTTTTCATAAAAGCCTCCTTATTTTTATTAATTTTTTAAATACTATAACTATTCCGCCGAGGTCTGAATAGTTACAATGTCTTTAAAGTTATGTAGTATTGCTACTTTTCCCTTAAATTCATTTGCTTTTCTTCCTATCATATTCGATATCCATGTCTTCTCCATAACTTTAGCTTACTTATAAACGGCATCTGCTTTAAGGGCCATCTTATGGTGGTCTATTACCTGGATGCTTTTCCCATCTATGCGGGGTCCCTGGTTTTTTTCTTTCAATCTTCCTCCTTTATATTTAAGGTATAGTGACTCCTTTGATAATTATCAGAGATCTATGTGAAATTTTTCTAACTGATATATACAAGGTTGTCACTGATAACAATTCTCATTTATATATGATAGCATATTGGTCCTTCTTGTAAAGCCTTTTTTGGGGGATACAGGTAATATCTTATAAATTATTTATATTTTGAAAGGTTGATTTTCTAATTTTACTTGTCGCCATTTTTTAGCTTTTTGAAAATTTTTAGATCACAGGGGCTTTTATATATTTTCATGCTTTTGCTAATATAAGTATAAAAAGTTTTTGGATGTTTAAGTTTTATTGGAACTTTTCTCCTGCTATTTTAGGTAAATTTATTTGACTCATTTTTTGAAATGATAGGTTGTAAAATTCAATGCGACAAAAATAAAAAAAGACGAGGAAAACATTTAGAAATCCTCGTCTTTTCTCTTATACTGTTTTATAAAAATTTAAAAACAAACACAAATAATATTATTTAACATTAATAGTTACTGTTCTTTCTACTGCATTCCATTCAATATCTTGAGCTATTCCGTCAGTAGTGTTTCCATTTGTCATATTGAATACCCTTGAAATATTAGTAATAGGAAGTAGTATTCTATTATTAATATTAAGAGGTTTAGAATCCATAACTATAGTTTCACCATTTGATAAAACAATTTTATTTCCATCAATTTGAATTTTTGCAACAATTCCATCTTTTGTAAAGGTTGCAGTTCTTGTTGCCTTATCCCATTCAACTTTAGTTCCTATTGATTCAGCAACGAATCTCATAGGAAGCATTGTTCTGCTGTTTTGGATAATTGGAGCAACATCAAGACTAAGTCTTGTAGATTGTCCGTTAACAATTCTTTCATAAATCTTACTGTCAATTTTTAGAACATATTGAATTGGTTCAGAAATAGTTTTTGTAACCTTATTCTTAATATTATTATTTGTAGTTACACCTGTACTTAGGTTTTGATAATCCCAATAATATCTTGGTCTATAATTTGGATAAATCCAATCATAACTAGGATTTGGGCTTGGAGCTGGACTTTCACTTTCCTTTGTGCCTACTTCTATTATTTTAGGAGTAGCTTCTTTAATTACTTTTTCAGATTTTTTAGTCTTAGAAAGTACTTCGTTTCCACGAGTTTTAACAGTGTAAGTTATTTCTTTTTCACCGTCTATACCTTCTTGTACTACTTTTTCTTGTCCTTTTTCAAGATTTGGATTATTTTTCCTTTCAGTTTCAAAAGGAATCTTTACTTTTTCTGTAACATCCTTTTCCTCTACGTCTACAGTAACTTCTTTAGTTCCAATTGTTATCTTTTAATTTTGAGCCGGTGTTACATCAACTTTCGGTTGACCATCAGGAATATACTGATTTCCCTCAAGCTTATATTTTTGAATAGTAACTTTTTTGCCGTCTACGCCATTTTGAGTAACTTCTTTAGTTCCAACATCTTTTGTGGCGTCTTTTGTTATTTCAGTTTCAAAAGGTATAGTTTCTGTTGTTGTAACAGTAAATTCTTTAGGAAGATTTTCAGGTAATTCTTGTGTAGGTTTCTTTTTAATTACAAGGTCTTGTGCTGGAGAAAGTGGTTCTTCACTAACTTGGGCACCTTTTTGACCATTATTATTTTTATAAGTTACTTTTTTCTTTCCAAGAACTCCACCAGAAACTTCTGGCTTTTCACCTTTAAAGTTTTCGTCATTTATGACTTGAATGTTGAAAGGAATGTCTTCTTCAACTGTGATAAATTTTTCTTCTGCCTCTGCTAGCTTAGTACCCACCTTAATAATTTTATCTTTTGCTGCAGTTTTAACTTTTCTAGATAGCTCTTCCCTAGTAGTTTCTTTTGTACCCTTATATGTTACCTTATACTTAACTTCTGCACTTCCATTTACACCTTCTTGTTCAGTTTTTTCTTCGCCAAGAAGAAGTGTATCGTCTGATTTTTTAATAACTTTAAAAGGTATTGTTTCAGTAACTGTTTCTTCTTTTGTTGAAATTCTTTCTTCAGGTTTAATATAAGTTACCTTTAATGGTTCTGTTTCTGTAGATATTTTTCCATTAAATGTAATTTTTATCTTACCCTTTTGATTTTCAATAAGAGTTCCATTTTCTGGTGATGTAGTAAGTTTATTATTTGCAAATTCATTGAAAGGAACCTCTTTTGTAGCTTCATTTTCATCTTTTAGAACTACAACAAGTCCGGATAAGTCTAATTTATCTCCAGAAGAATAATCTAGCTTTGGTTGTGTTTTAACAGAAATAGATTTAACCGTAGAAGAATTAAATTCTACAACGGAAATTTTTAGTTCAGCAGGAGTGTTATTTCCAGCTAAAGTAAGAGATAACTTTTTGCCATTATTTTCTTTAGTTAAGGCTTTATCCAAATCACCAGTTTCAAATTTAGGTGTGATTTTGTTATTTGCAAAATCTGAATAAGGAACTTCCTTAGTATTTCCATTTTCATCTGTAAGGACTGCTTTTAAGCTATCAAGATCAAGCTTTTGATCTACAATATAATTAGTCTTTATATCTTTTGCAAAAGCGATTGAAGCAACTTTTTTAGTATCAAATATAGAAGTGGTTACTTTTAAAGGTTTTGTTTCAGCAAACTTACTATCGTCAGATTTAAGACTAACTTTTACAGGTTGGTCGTTATCTTCTTTAGTTAAAACTTTTCCATTTGTAGGGTTTGTAGTTAAACCATAATAGTCAAAATCTTTAAATTCAACAGTTCTAGTTTTGCCTTCTGAATCTTTTAATTCGACACTTAAAGCTGACAAATCTAATGTCTTTGCCTTTTCATCGTCGCCATCATACTTGTAATCAAGCTTTGGTTGACTTGCTATCTTTATAGATGCAATAGAATCTTTCTTAAATCCGTCATCCTTTACTTTAAAGGTTTCTCTAGAGTATGCGAAGTTGTCTCCCTTTGTAACTTTTATTGACTTACCGTCAAGGGTTTCAACAGGGTCCCCTTGCTCTGGTTCTGTAGTAATTCCTTGGGCTTTAAGATTTTCGTAAGGGATATATTTAATCTCGTCGCCCTTTTTTATACCAACAACAAGTCCAGTCAAATCTACTGTCTTTTCTCCTTCTTTAGAAATGTCGTAATCCTTTTTAGGGAATGTGGAAACAAAAAGTGTTAAATCTTTATTCCTACGAGAAAAACTATAAACTTCTACAATATTATAGTCTCGTTTTATTGGAGTATCCAAGTCAAACTCTTTGCTTTTGTTATAAGTAGGTGGAATCCATCTACCATTACTATTGTCAAAGTAACCTAGATTTGTGATTTCATAATACTTATTGTAATTACTCTTACTTCTACTTTTTATTTTTTCTTCATTTTTTACAAGTTCTAAATCAGGCCAATCACCATATTCTTGGTAAAATTTAACTTGATGGTCTTTTGACCAAATTTCTCTAAAAATTTTTGGACCATCTATAGGCCAATAACTTGATTGGTTGAAGTCAAGCAAGCGGCCCTTTTCTTCTTTTCCATTGACAATGGAGTATTCTTGCCAGCCTATAAACTTAGATCCGTCACCTGGGCTAGATGATTTGGCTTTAGCTGCTGTTATTTTTAAGTCGCCATATAGAGATTGAGCAGGAAGAGTTTTTGTAATCTCTTTATTATTAATTTTAATAAACTTATGTGTAAAGTTTTTTTCTTCATATTGAGCATTAAAGCTAGTATCACTTGTAAAGGTTCCCTTAAGGTTTTTGTTAAAGGAACCTTCTTTTGAAGGCTTATCATAGCCCTTATCAACCCAACCCTTGTCAATATCAACAAAATAAACAGCATGACTTAAATCCACTTCTTTAAATTTTGGAACATAGAACTTTCTTTCTGATACAGAACCTGAACCCTTGTAACCAACAAATTTTCCATGTTCACCAGAGTTAAATGTAGCAACTACATAGCCCTCAGGTTTTTTAGCGAATTCTTCTACAGGGTAATAATTTTTCACCCAACCGCTGACACCTACATAGACACTTGTATTATTTGTAGGATTAATTCCATCTACTTCCTTACCGTCAATGTAGTAACTTAGCTCATAATCTTGGTTTTTAAAACGATAGTACTGCCCACCTTCTACACTGACACTTTCTTTATCATCGATATCCTCGATACCATAATCTCTATTGCCCACATCCTTTGATGCTATAAAAGTGATTGTATATTTTTGCGTTCCTGTTTCAGCAAAAATACTTATAGGAATCACTCCTAAGATCATTATTAATGCGAGAAATAAAGATAAAAATTTTTTCTTCATTTTTACCTCCTTTTATTTATAACTTGGTACCAATTAATCCCTTACATGTACCTAAGTCCATTCTATATATATAGTCAAGCCATTCTTAGATACTTTAATAAAAACAATCATTTTCAAAGTATAAATAAATTCAAATAAAAACGAGCAAGCCTTTGTAAATATAAAAAAAGGAAGTCACGTGACTTCCTTTTTTTATATTTACAAATTTTATCCTTCTTTAAGTCTTAAAGCAGACTTATCTAGCATCTTCTTTAGGGAGTAGAGGGCAATTACAAATACCACTAGCTCTGATACTCCTGCTCCAAAGAAGAGGAATCTCACTCCAAAGAGGTGGACCATTAAATAAATGGAGATGAATAGGGATACTGATCCCCTCAAAATATTTATGATAATGGAATACTGAGGCTCTCCAATGGCTGATGACAAGGATGCAATAAATAAGTTTTGACCTGCTAATAAATACATAAGGGCGTAGATCCTCATTGGCCTAATAGAAGATGAAATCATACTCTTGTTCTCCAAGAACATATTGAAGAGGCTTTCTGCCCCAAAGTAGGCAATGGAATACATAATTACAGAAATTATAAAGACGAAGATAAAGCTCATCCTAATAATTTTTATAGACTTATCCCTTTCCCTGGATCCGTGATAGTAGGATAGAAGGGGTAGGGTCCCGTGGCAAACTCCTTGGAAGGTTGAGTTGGCAAATAGGGACATGTAATTTATAACTGCGTAGGCAGAAAGGTATTCAGGTGAAAGATATTTTATTATAAAGAGGTTAAAGATAAAGACAAAAGTTGCTGTGTTTAGCTCAGAGATAAATTCTCCAAAGCCATAGATAACAGTCGTCTTTAGATAATGAGCAACTTCTTTAAATTCCATTTTTATCTTTACAAAACGAAGGTAACCCTTGGCAGCCCTGAAGTGGATAAAAAATATGAAGCATGACAAGAATTGTGCAATACCTGTGGCAAGGGCAGCTCCCCTTACACCCAATTGAAACTTATCTATTAAAACATAGTCTAGAATTATATTTGTAAGGCAGGCTGAAAGGGCGCCAATAATTGCAGTCTTAGGAAAGCCGTCTACCTTTACCAAGACCTCAAAGGCATAGGCGATAATGTAGAAGGGCGAAAAGAATACAATGACAGATAAGTAATCATGAGAAAGCTGAAACAAAGTTGAGTCTGCTCCCAAAAAACTTATTATTTGGTTCATAAAAATTATTCCAATAAGGGCAAGTATTATTGAAAAGCTAAGGATAAACAAAATTATAAAGGTAAAGACCTTGTTGGCCTCGTCCCTGTTGCCCTTGCCCAGCTCTATTCCTATAATGGTTTGTGATCCCACACCAGTTATAATTGCAATTGCAAACAAGAAGTTCACGTAGGGAACAACTATTGTTACAGCCGATAACTCCAACTCACCGGCGAAGTTTGCAACAAAAAATCCGTCTACGATTGTGTAGATAGAAAAGACCCACATGGCAATAATTGATGGGATTACAAACTTAAAAAATTGTTTATTTAAACTCATAAAACACCTCTAACGTATTGATTATATATTAATATATTTTTTTAGGCAACGAAGCTAGACTATAAGTTATTCTATTACAATTTTTATAAGTCTTTGTTATAATGAGTTTAATAAATAGAGGGAGGAAGATTATGAAACCAATTATAGGAATTTCTGTTAACTCACTAAGAGATATTTCTCAAAATGACGTTGGACAAATTGGAGTAGAAGGCCAAGACTGGCAACTTATAGCAGCAGACTATATTAGAGCAGTTGAAAGAAACGGCGGGATTCCAATTTTAATTCCAAACATAAAGACTATGGAAGACATGAGAACAGTTTTAGATAAGATTGACGGCCTACTTTTATCAGGTGGTCACGATGTAAATCCAAGGACTTACAACGAGAGAAACTCTGGCAAGGCTGGTAAGTTCGACAACATAAGAGACCACGAAGAAATCTTTATGACAGAATATGCCCTTGAAAAGGACATACCCTTCTTGGGAATTTGTAGGGGACTTCAAATCTTAAACGTGACACTTGGAGGAACTATCCACCAAGACCTACCATCAGCAGGTTTCCCAGCTCACTCAATGAGTAATTCGCTAAGAAACGAACCATCACATGAGCTTAAGGTCTTAGAAGACACTCCACTTTTTGATATTTTTAAAAGAGAAGAAATCTGGACTAACTCCTACCACCACCAAGGAATAAACGAACTTGGTAGGGGACTAAAGAAGGCAGCCCTATCAGAAGAAGGACTAATAGAAGCAGTTTACTTAGAGGACAAAAAATTTGCCCTTGCAGTCCAATGGCACCCAGAAATGATGTACGACGACAAGGAAATGAATATGATTTTCCAAAAGTTTATTGAAGCTTGCAAGTAAATTTATAAATTTTTGAGAAAAAATTAAGAAAGACCTAGTTTGTTAAAAACCAGGTCTTTTTGTTTCATTCAAAATAATCAATTATGCCTTTTACAGCAATGCCAGTGGCCTTGTGATAAACTACTCCCTCACAATAGGTCCAGTTTTCTTTTCCTACTTTCTCCTTTGCTTCTTCGTAGTCTTTTTTCTTGGCTATTTCTATTGTACCTGGAATATGGTTTGGTCCCTTTTCGATGTAGACTACATCTTTTTCATAGCCTGGAATATCTTCAAGCTTGTGGGTGAAGTCCTTTAGTCCACTTTCCTGAGCCTTGTAAAATAATTCTTCCATTAAGCTATCATAATTTTCTTTTACTTCACCAGCAAACATCAACTTGCCAGAGATGTCATCGTCACCCCTAGCCATTTTTTGAATAGAAGGTCCGTATCCTGCTCCATCCATAGCTTCGATCTTTTCATCAAGGACAAAATTTTTATCTTGATCTAAAACATAGCGAAGTTCCATAGGACTAGTGTAGCCAGATTCGCTATTAAAAATTCCATTCTTGTAGGAATAATTTTGATTAACTACAGTCGCAAGAAAAATTAATTTCCCATCTTCAAAGAAGTCCTTAACGAGATGAGTGTAATAAACTTGGTAGTCACCAGGATTCTTCATAGTTTCAATATCTCGAACTTGATTTGAAAGCAAAAGGCCTAGGGCCTTGTCCCTTAAATTTTCTTCTGAATTTATAATTACTGAAGAGATTTTTTTGATTTCTTCATTTTTATATATTCCATCTTCTTTTTTTCTGGAGAGCTTTATCTCCCTTGAAGGATTAGAAATTATTATATCTCCCGAGATATTTTCACTTTTATTCACACTTTCATCTGTAAGTTCAGAATTTTTTAAAACTCTCATATAGTCGAAAGTGCTGAATTCTCCCACAATCTCTGAAGCTTGAGTTTTTTCCTTTTTATTTTCCCTATATATGTATAATTTTGAAATTTTATCCCTGGCTAACTCTTCCTTATATCTCAAATCTTTTCTAAATTTTTCTGACTCTTCTATTTTCTTTTTTTCAGCTATTTTTTCTTCATTGGAAATTTTATTTTTATTACATCCTGTAAAAAATATAATTGCAATTAATGAAATAACAATAAATTTAAATTTCTTCATGTCTACCTCCTTTAAGTAGATATTATAATAAAGTTAGGTTAAATACAACAAGAAATGGGGTCTTAGAGTCTTAAATTATGGTATAATAGTTGTAATTTTATTTAAGGGGGAAATTATGAGAGCCGTTATAACTGTAATAGGTAGTGACAAGATAGGTATTGTATATGAAGTAGTAAAGAAGATGGTGGAATTTGATTTAAACATTGTTGATATCACTCAAACAATTTTAGATGATTACTTCACAATGATTGTTATTGTTGATTTAACTAAGATGAACGTTGAATTCCAAGAAGTTGTTGACGCTTATGAAGAACTTGGCAAGGAACTAGACCTTTCTATAAGAGTTCAACACCAAGGTATCTTTGACAAGATGCACCAAATTTAAGGAGCAGACATGGATAGACAAAGAATTTTAGAAACTGTAAGAATGTTGGACCAAGAGAACCTAGACATTAGGACAGTTACTCTTGGGATTTCGCTACTAGATTGCATAGACAAAGACGGGGATGCTGCCCGCAAGAAGATCTACGACAAGATAACAAAGTATGGCAAGCACCTTGTTGAATATGCAAACGAAGTTGGTCACAAGTATGGTGTTGAAATTGTAAATAAGAGGGTTTCTGTTACACCAATTGCCCTAATCGCTGGTGCAACTGATGATAAAGACTACATAGAATTTGCAAAGACTCTTGATGCTGCTGCAAAGGAAATTGGCGTAGACTTCATCGGTGGTTACTCTGCCCTAGTTCATGGAGAAATGACTCCTGCTGATGAAATTTTAATAAACTCAATTCCTGCTGCCCTTGCTGAAACAGAAAAAGTTTGCTCTTCAGTAAATGTTGGTACAACAAAAAATGGTCTCAACATGGATGCAGTTAAGCTAATGGGAGAAAAAATTGTAGAAGCTGCAAACTTAACTAAAGACGCAGACTCCATTGGTTGTGCTAAGCTTGTTGTTTTTGCCAACGCAGTTGAGGACAATCCCTTTATGGCAGGTGCCTTCCACGGAGTTGGAATGGGCGATGTAGTCCTTCACGTTGGAGTTTCTGGTCCTGGTGTTGTTAAGTATGCCCTAGAAAAGGTTAGGGGAGAAAGCTTCCACGTTGTTTCAGAAACTATAAAGAAGACAGCCTTTAAGATAACAAGACTTGGAGAATTAATTGGTACTGAAGTTGCCCAAAAAATTGGAGTTCCCTTTGGAACAATCGACCTATCCCTTGCTCCAACTCCAGCAATAGGAGATTCCGTTGCAAGAATCCTAGAAGAAATTGGAGTTGAATTTGCAGGTGGTCACGGAACTACTGCAGCCCTTGCCATGTTAAATGACGCTGTCAAAAAGGGTGGCATCATGGCATCTGACCACGTTGGTGGCTTATCTGGTGCCTTCATACCAGTGAGTGAAGACGAAGGAATGATTGAAGCTGCAAGAAATGGTCACATAGGTCTTGATAAGCTTGAAGCTATGACTTGCGTTTGCTCTGTTGGACTTGACATGATTGCAATCCCAGGAGACACAAAGGCAACTACTATTGCTGCAATTATTGCTGACGAAGCCATGATTGGAATTATTAACCAAAAGACTACAGCTGCTAGACTTATACCTGTTATTGGCAAAGGTGTTGGCGACGAGGCAACCTTTGGTGGCCTATTAGGATCTGCTCCTATTGTCCCAGTTCATCCAGGTAGTGCTGACAGGTTTGCCAACCGTGGTGGATATATACCAGCTCCAGTTCACAGCTTTAAAAACTAAAAATTAATAAGAGAAGAAAAAAGAAAGAGGTGTGTTATGAATAATAATTCAAAGGACATTGAAAAATTAACCACAGAGACTACTGAGTTTAAGAGAGAAATTGGTGTCTTTGGCGGCGTAAGCATTATTGGCGGGATCATGATAGGATCAGGTATCTTCTATCTTGGCTCCTATGTTCTACAAAGGACGGGCATGAACTCTGGCCTTGCCCTTGTCTGTTGGATTATTGGAGGACTTATCACCCTATTTGGTGGTCTTTGCTATGCAGAACTTGGTACTGCCATGCCAAAGGCTGGGGGAAGAATTGTCTACTTAAACGAAGCCTACCACCCAATAGTTGGATTTATTTCTGGCTTTACTGACTGGTTAGTTGGTGGACCAGGTTCCGTTGCCGCAGTTGCTATTGCCTTGATGTCAGTTTTCAAAAGTTTCTTTGAAATTTCTGACTTTGGAATTAAGATGGCAGCCATAACTTTGATAATTGTTTTAACTATCTACAACATGCTTGGAGTTAAGGCTTCAGCAATTTTACAAAACCTCTCCATGGTGGCAAAGCTTGTTCCCATTGGATTAGTAATGATAGCAGCCCTCTTTGTAGGTAAGGTTAGCCCAGACTTAAGTCTTAGAACAGCTTTTGAATACTCAAGGACAAGTGGAACAAATATTTTTGGCATGATAGCCATAGCTGTTGTTGCAACTCTTTGGGCCTATGAAGGTTGGACTAACTTGAACACAGTTGCAGAAGAGATAAAGGAGCCTCACAAGAACCTACCTCTTGCTCTAATAGTTGGTATTGGTGGTATCACAGTTCTTTATACTTTATTTAACTTTGCAATAATGAAGGTTATACCTCACGAAGAAATCGTATCAATGATAGATTCTGGCGACTTATATCTTGGAACAGAAGTTGCCAAGAGAGTATTTGGTCACGCAGGAGTAATAATTGTTAGTGCCGGCATGATTCTTGCCATGTTTGGAACTCTTAACGGACTTATTCTTGCTCAACCAAGAATGTACTATGCCATGGCAGTTGAAGGTCACTTCTTCAAGTCCTTTGCAAAACTTCATCCAAAGTATAAGGTTCCAACTGCCCCAATGATTGTACAATGTGTATTCTCTTGTCTACTTGTGCTTTCATCAAACCTTGACCAACTTACTAACATGGTTGTAATCACTGGAATGATTTTCTCGGTTCTTACAATTTTATGTGTGCCAATCCTTAGGAAAAAATATCCAAAGATTGAAAGGCCTTACAAGGTTTGGTTCTACCCTGTGTCTGTAGTTATTACAGCCCTAATCTTTGCAGGACTTGTTGTCCAAGGTGCAATTGAAGATCCAATCACAGGACTTACTGGACTTATAGTTCCAATCCTTGGTGCAATCACTTATATGATTTTTGATGCGAAACTTAAAAGAGAGAAAAACGAGGGATAAGATGAAAAAATTATTTTACAACGGAAAAGTTTATGTCAATAGGGATGAATTTCAAGAGGCAATCTATCTTGAAGGAGAATTTATAAAAGAAGTTGGAAAAACAGAAGACCTTGTAAAAAAATATGACCAAGATGATGTAGAAAAAGTTGACCTTGAGGGCAGGACAGTTATACCTGGCCTCAATGACTCCCACCTTCACTTTATGCAATTTGGCGAAAGCATGAACCAAGTTGACATTGAGGGAGTTGAGTCCATTGAAGAAATGATTGAAAGATGTAAACTTTTCATGGAGAAAAATCCAAAGAGATGCAAAAAGGGGATCCATGCCCTTGGTTGGAACCAAGACTTTTTTAAGGGAGACAAGAGGATACCAAATAGATTTGACTTGGATAAGATTTCTACAGAAATTCCAATAGTTCTTGAAAGAGTTTGCGGTCACATAGTTTCATCAAACACCAAGGTCATAGAAATCCTTGGACTAACAAAGGATAGCCCACAATATCCTGATGGTGAATTTTTAATTGGCGATGACGGTTACCCATCTGGGGTCTACACAGCCAATGCCTGCAACTTTGCCAAGGATGTAATACCAGACTTCACCCTTGAAGAAAGACGTGAAATGCTTTTAGAAACTATGGACTACGCAGTGTCTTGTGGACTTACATCAGTCCAATCAAATGACGTTGGTACAACTTTTATGAATGGACCTGTAGCCTTTAAACTTTTAAAGGATATCTACAAGGAAAATAAAAAAATCAGATACAGACACCAAGTTTGCTTTAACGACTTTGGTGAATTTGAAAAATATTTGTCTGACGGAGAGTACTCTAATAAGGACAAGGAATATGACACAAATTATTTAAAGCTTGGACCTTTGAAATTATTTAAGGATGGATCCCTTGGTGCAAGGACTGCCCTAATGCGTAATGGCTACAATGATGACAGGGACAATCACGGACTTCCTTGGATCAAGGACGAAGAGATGAGAAAGTATGTCAAGCTTGCATCAGAAAACGACCTTCAAGTTATAACTCACGTTATTGGGGACAAGGCCATTGAAGACACAGTTAAGTGCTATGAAGATTCCTTTGTCGATGGAGAAAACAAACTTCGCCACACTCTCGTTCACTGCCAAATCACTGATAGAGAATTAGTTGAAAGAATTGCAAGAGATGACATCTGCGTAATGGCACAACCAATCTTCTTAGACTACGATATGAAGGTTGTGGAAGATAGGTGTGGCAAAGAACTTGCCTCCACATCCTATGCCTTCAAGAGCCTAAAGGACCTTGGTGCTCACGTAGCCTATGGAACTGATGCCCCAGTTGAAAATCTAAATCCCTTCCCAAATATTTACATGGCAGTAACTCGTAAGGACAAGAAGGGAAATCCTGAAGGAGGATTTTATCCTAAGGAGTGCGTGGACATCTACGAGGCCATTTATGCCTACACAGTAGAATCTGCTTACGTAGAATTCCAAGAAGACATCAAGGGAAGGATCAAAAAAGATTTCTTGGCTGACTTTGTAGTCCTAGACGAAGACATCTTTACAATTGACCCAATGGAAATTAAAGACATTAAACCAAGGATGACAATCGTTGGTGGAAATGTAGTTTACAAAAGATGAGGAAATATGACTTTAGAACTTAAGGGAATAGAAAACTTAGACAATAAGGAAAGACTTGACTACATGGTGGACTTTGGCAAAGCCACAATAAAAACTGAGGCTGACATGATCGCCATGATGGCAAATATCTCTTCTATAATATTCAATGTGGTGGAAGACTTAAACTGGGCAGGCTTTTATCTTGTAAGAGGAAATGAATTAATCCTAGGACCCTTCCAAGGTCTACCTGCTTGCACAAGACTTGCTGAAGAAGGAGTTTGCGTGGCAGCCTGGAAGGATAAAAAAGTTATGAGGATAGAAAATGTTCATGACTTTAAAGGGCACGTTGCCTGCGACTCGGCATCTAATTCAGAATTAGTCTTGCCAATCCTTGTTAAGAATGAAGTTATAGGAGTCTTGGATCTAGACTCACCAAGCCTAGGTCGCTTTACAAGTCTTGAAGAAGAAAAATTCAGAGAACTTGTGAAGGCTATGGAGGAAGAATTATCTAAATAAATTTGAGGAGCTTAGCCTCCTCTTTTTTATTATAAAATTGTAAGTCTTTTTTTGATTTCTTGTATGAATTATTTAGAAGATTTGTAATTTTTACTTGCTATACTTAGGGCATAAAAATTATTAAAGATAAGGAGTAAAAAAATGAAAAGAAATCTTAAAAGAAAAATAAGTTCAATTGTTCTAGTAGGAGTATTAGCTTTAGGCTTAGCTGCTTGCAGTAAAGCAAATGCAGCAGACTATTCAACTGGAATGGTATCCTATGAAGAAATTCAAAATGAATTTGCCCAAACTTGCAAAAATCTTACTTGGCCAGAAGGCTACGAAGTGCCAAAAGAAATCGACGAAAAGAAAGACGGCTCAGTCTACCAAAAAGGATTTGGAAACACAAGAGCAAGTATGTATTGGGAAGCTGCTTGGGAAAAGGAATGGTTAAATACCTACAAAACTGATCCGGAAAGAGCAGAGAAAGCCTTAAGAGAATTAGAAAAAGCAAAGAAAATGCCTTATATGTCAGAAGCATCTTGTGATGATGCCACAAGAGAATATTTCACTAAAATGTTAGAAAAAGCTAAGAAGGGCGACCCAACAGGTATTGAAGAAAACATTAAATTAAATGCACCTGAATAAGGCCTATCTTTACTCGTCAATTGAATCATTAGAAATCTAACCCCCAAAAAATTCTTTTGGGGGTTTAATTTTACAAGCAAATATAAAAACAGTATAATCGAAAATAAATAAAGTTTGCAGTTATTACTCATGAACTTATGACCATAAAAAATTAGAATGGAGTTAGAAATGAAATACTTTACACTTTCAAATATTATTATATTTGTTGGAATTTATATTTTTGCAAGTTTTCTCCTGGAGAAAGATAGGAAAAAGAAAAAATACTTGGGCATCATCCTAATATTTTTGGGATCCATCTTAAAGTTTTTGAATTATTAAAATTAAAAAATAAAGCTTAATAAAAAAATAAAATCACAGGAGACTTGCAAGCTAAGGAGGCAATATGAAAGACATAATACTTGTTGAAAATATTGAGAAGGCCTTTAAGGACAAGGAAGTCTTTTGTGATTTTTCTTTGTCTATAAGGGAAAAGACAGTCCACGCTCTTGTGGGTCCCAATGGGTCTGGCAAGACAAGTCTCTTGAGGATCTTGACAGGAATTTACAAGTGCAAGGGCCATGTGGAAGTCAAGGGATCCTATGCCATGCTCCTTGAAAATGACTACCTCTACGAGGACAAGACTGGGATTGAAAATATAAATATTTACTCTCTCTACTTTAATTTTAGGAAGGAGGGCTACAAGACTTATGCCGACATCTTGGGAATCACTGATGACCTAGACAGGAAGGTGTCAACGTACTCCAAGGGTATGAAGAGGAAGCTATCACTTCTCATCATTGTCCTAATGGATCGGGACATAATCTTCCTTGACGAAGTGACTTCGGGAGTAGACCCCCTATCTCGAGTGGAAATTAGAAAAATTATAAAAATTTTAAAGGACCAGGGCAAGACCATAGTCATAACTTCCCACGACTTGTCAGAGATTGAAAAAGTTGCAGACCTTGTGACTATGATTAAGGATGGAAAAATTTTATTCACCAAGGAAGTTTCTCAGCTTGGAGAAAATCTTGAGGACTTATTTATAGAGGAGGGATCAAAATGAAGGACAAGGCTTTAAACAAGACAGCCAGATACCTAATCTTTAGGGACAGGGAAGTTATCATCAACACAGTTTTATTTCTTGTCATCACCTTTGCCTACCTTCTCGGTCTTTACAAATTTCTTTTTGCGAACAAGGGAGAGGATTTTATTATCCTCATGACCTACGCCCTCATACTTGGTTTTGGGATAATTGGGTCCAACACCATCCTTGTAAACTTAAGTCTCAAGGACAAGCTAAGTGGAAGGTTGGAGTTTTTGCTTGGGACTGGACTTGACGTTAGAGAAATCATCAAGGCTTACTCCATAGAAAATTGGAGGATTTCATCTCTTCCGTCCTTTGTAATTTTTTTTGGAACTTATGTTATTTGTGACTTGGGAAAATCCTTTGTCGCTCTCTACCTTTCATGCATAGGCCTTCATTATTTTTTGATCTTGACCCTTAACGTCATGGCAATGTATAGGAAGAATTTTAAATTTTTCAAAAATCTAATTTATTTCTCAACAAGTCTTTTGATTTATCTCTTTGGTGTATTTTCTAAAAAGATTATATTGATTTTTGAAAGACAAAACTTAGATGTGAATATTTTTATACTTGGAATAAATATTTTTGCAACTATTGTTTTAGCTGCCTATTCCTTTTACCAAATTAAAAAAATGGACAATGAAAGTGTCATGGAGGTGAAATCAGTTTGGTCATAAAATTAATTGGACTAGATCTTAAAAAAACTTTAGACAAAAATGCCCTTTTAATGGCCTTTTTTGGACTTGTATTTACCTACCTTTCCAGCTTCTCCCTTGAAGAGGGATTAAGCATATCTAGGCTCATGGGTATAGAAGGTCTTGCCTTCTTGTTTTTAATTTTTGCCCTAGAGTTTTCTAAGGCTAGCTTGCAAGAAGACAAGGCCAAGAAAAAAATTGAGTTTGTCCTTGCTAATGGTCTTGGGATAAAGTTCCTAGTCATAAAATATTTTGGGGCTATTTACTTATCTAGCCTCATTACACTTTTGCCAGCTATCCTACTTTTTTCCTTTAAGACAAGAATCAGTGTCCTTGAAATTTTTAACTTCTTACTTACATCAGGACTTTACACAAATTTTTTAATTCTAAAAATTTTAAACACAGTAAACATGAACAAGATGGCGGGGATCCAAAACAAGATAATTCTTCTTGGCATCCTCATCTTAATGGTCTCAATCAATATTTATATTTTTACTTCTATGATAAAATTGTACTTGATAAGCAAGTTTTTAATTTTAATTACTATAAATATTTTTGTTGCCCTTAGGACGAATAAGGAGAGAATTGGAGTGACCTACTTTTGATGGGGAAGAGAATTTTAAAAATTATAATTTGCCAATTTGCCCTAATTTTTTATTGGGCTTGGCTTTATAAAGCTGGGGACCTAATAGACAACCAGGCCCTAATGAACTTAATGAGTTTTTCAATAATAGGGACTATTTACGGATTTATTCACACAGAGATAAGCAAGGAAGAAGATAAGAAAAGCCACGGAGCCTTTATTTTTCTTTCATTTTTCCTTTTTGCCCTGGCCCTAAATAAAAATTTAAGTCCAATAATTTTTATGGGCCTGGGACTTGGAACCAGTCTATTTTATATTAAGAAGAATCTAAGAACTAATAGAGCCAGACACATTAGCGTCCTTCCAGTTTCAAGGAAGATGACCCAGGTGGCAAGTCTTGTCCTCCTCCTTGTCTTCACAGCCATAATTTATCTACTTGACCTTGAGGGTCCTGTGATTCACATCTTCTACCAAATAATATTTTTTGCTTACTGCCTCCTCTTTTACCTTTTCTTAAGGGACAGGGAAGACGTCTATGAAGAAGTCTTTAAACTTTTTTATATGTCTGAATATCTTGGCGAAGAACGTGAGAACTTTGCAAGACTTATCCATGATGAAGTCCTCCAAGATATTTTCGCTGCAAAAAATTATTTAAGTTTGTCAGAACCGAGAGTGGACCTGGCAAGAGATATTCTTACCAACTTAAACGGAAGGCTTAGGAAGATAATGAAGTTCTATCAAACAAGGCTCTTCGAGGACTTTGGCATAGAAGAAAACATTCAGGGAGTTTTTGAAAATCTTGCCAGCCTTTATCCAGAGAAGAAAACTAAGATAGACCAAAAAATTTCTGATGACCTAAGAGATAGTGCAAGCAAGGAAGAAGTTAGACTTATCTCAACTATTACCAAGGAGCTTGTCAACAACATCTACAAGCACTCAGAGGCCACCTATATTTTTTATAGGCTCTATGAAGATGAGGACTTTATACTTATGGAAGTTGAAAGCGACGGTATGAGAGAAGAAGACTTTAAAAACATCCAAGACTCCAAGAGGGGAGTCCTTCTTTTGAAGATGCTAATTAGGACAAAGGAAGGAGAAATTGCCTACGAGGACAGGAAGGGAAGTCTTTACACGAGAATAAAAATAAGAAGGTACAGAGATGAAAATTCTTTTATTAGATGACCACAAAATTTTTGGTGAGAGCCTGAAGGTCCTCTTGGAAGAGAGAGGAATTTCTTGCACCTACACCAGTAGCATAAAAAATTTTTACGAAGAAGTGGAAAAAGACTACGACCTCATCCTCTTGGACATAAACCTCAAGGAAGAGGAGACGGGCTTTGACATCTTAGATAAAATCCACGATAAAAACAAAAAAATTGTGATTTTAACTTCCTACGACATGATAAATTACAAGAGACTTGCCCTTGAGAAGGGTGCCAGAGACTTTATAAACAAGTCCCTTGATGTGGATGAGGTCATAGAAAGACTAGAGAAGGTCTACAAAGATGAAAAAATTTCTTTTGATGAGGATGAAAAAATAATTGAGCCTCTTACAAAAAGAGAAGAAGAGATTTTGATAGAAGTTCTGAGTGGCTTGACCAAAAAAGAAATTGCAGACAAGCTTTACATCAGCGAGAGGACCATCTACAACCACTTAGCAAATATTTACGCAAAGCTAGGTGCCAAGAACGCTATTGAAGCCTACAAGATTGCTCTTGAGCTTGGCTACATCAGGCCCCTTATGTAAAAATAAAAAAACTAGGCCATAAGACCTAGTCATAAATTTACTTATCTTCTGATATAATTTTATAAATTGCGTCAGAAGATTTTCTTTTTTTATCGCGAATTTTGTCGTCCTTGGCGTAACCTATGGCAATGACAAGTCTAATCCTCGACCTAGTGCCAAGGTATTTTTTGAGCTTGTCTTCGTCGAACCAACCCATGATGCAAGTTGATAGTCCAAGAGTAGTTGCTTCTGCTGTGAAGTAGGCTGCAGAGATTCCAATGTCAATGGACTTGTAGTCTTGGTCCTTGACGGATGATCCGATCTTTGCAGTGAGGTTGTAATTTTCTTCTGTCACTATGGCAAAGGCATTTACATCCTTGGCAAAAGAATTCATTGTCCCTAGTTGCAAGTGGTCTCTAATGTTTTTTGCCTCATCTCCATGGACGAGGTAATAAAAATAAGGTTGAGCATTGCAAGCAGAAGGAGCGAGCTTCATACTTTCAAGGCAGGCTTCGAGTTTTTCAACTTCAACTTCTCTGTCAGGGTCATAGGACCTGCAGGATTGTCTGACTTTTGCTAAATCTATAAAATCTTTAAACTCCATTTCATCCTCCTAAAAATTCATCCAAGTCTCCATCAAAGAAGAAAAATTCATCATCACGCATAAGGCAAGGGACCCCAACGCGATTTTCTTCTACAATCTCATCAAAGGCATCTGAGAAGTCTCTTTCCTTTAAAAACCTTTTGAGACTTGCCATAGAAGAAGTTATATCCACAATTTCACATTTGATTTCCTTCTTATTAATTTCCTCTATTGCCGGTGGACAGTCTGGGCAAAGACTTGAAACAAAAAGTGTTAACATACTTATTCCCTCCAAAAATTTATCTAGCGACCTATAAAAATCTTGGTCTAGCGATTTTTCCCTCTTAGGAATATTAGAGTAAATATTCCTGTCTCTCATTTTCTTGTTGAAGTGACGGCTGGCAAGTAGGCTCATGATGTTGTCGTCATCTACAAAGTCGCCCTGGAAGTCCAGGACCCTGGCACCCTTAGAAAGTCCAAGAGAGGCAAGTCCCCTGTCGTTAGTAATGACAAGATCACCCTGTCGTGCGTGGTTGGCTATATAGATGTCGGCTGCCTCCTTGGAGATGTCTACGTCCACGACTTGACCATAGGATGGCGTGAAGTCCTGGCTATAATTTTTTACAGTGACCAGCCTTGCTCCATATTTTTTTGAGAGATCTTCAACTATTTTTCTTATGGGCGAACCATCTGCATCTAATAATATTTTCATACCTATATTTTACCCCAAAGTGCAACTTTAACCAGCACAATAATAAAAGTATTGAAATATTGTCTTATTTTATATAGACTTAGTTTAGGAGGTTAATATGAAATATATTTACAGAATATTTGTATTCCTTACTGTTGTACTCCTCCTTGGGGCTTTGGGACTTACCTTTATATTTGCACCAAGAGGACAAAAATTAGCTAACGAAAACAAACTTAATAATAAAGATCAAGTGCAAGAACCAGAAAAAATTTCTATCTTTAACGAGAACGAAGACATTGTAAACATCCTTCTAGTTGGAATTGATTCAAGTGAAGTTACTTATGAAAAGGACGAGGACTCCAAGAGGGCAGACACCATTATGCTCCTATCAATTGATCCAAAATACGACAGGGTTAGACTCCTATCCATACCTAGAGATACATACTACAAGTTAAAGGGTTATGACAACTACAGGATGAATGCAGCCTACTCTCGTGGTGGAATTGATCTACAAGTTTCCAGTGTCGAAGACTTTTTGGGTATAAAAATTTCTCACTACGTCACAGTTAACTACGAGGCAGTAAAGGAACTTGTTGATGCCATTGGTGGTGTGGAAGTTTACACTCCAGCCTACAAGTACACAGATCCTTCAACTATACCGCCTCTTGTAATTAATTTTGAAGAGGGTCTTCACCTATTAAATGGAGAAGATGCAGTTAAATATCTTAGAATTAGAAAAATTTACAAGGACCAAGACCTTGACAGGATTAAGGCCCAACAAGGCTTTATAATGAAGATCTTCGACAAGATGAAGTCACCAAGGATGCTTCTTAAGCTTCCGAAATTAGTTTCCATTGCCAACAAGCATATTGAAACTGATATGAACTACGGACAACTTTCCTACCTTGCCTACTATGGTGTAACCCTTGATAGGGAAAATATAGGGATGTCAACAGCACCAGGTCGCACAAAGAAGGGGTCTCCTCTTTACTTTGTTGACAAGAAGGACGCTATGTATGTTGCATCTGAACTAGAAAGACTTAGAAATAGTTCTGAGGTCCAAGGAGAAGAGCCAAGGGACTACACAGAAGAAGAGCTTGCAAACATGACAGAGACAGAGAGGGCAGAAGCTGAACAAAAGATGAGGGACAAGAAGCTTAGGGACAAGTTAAAGGAAGAGGCAATTCATGAAAACGAGCCTTCCAATGAAAATTCAAATCCTAACAAGACTTCAAAGACTTCTTCAAAAACTACATCAAATAAAAATTAAGAGGACCCGCGAGGGTTCTTTTTTTGTAGATTTTTATTAGTTAGTAGTTTTCTGGGAGTTTGTAAAAGTTTATGACTTTATAAAAACTTAGTAAGTCATAAAAATAAAAAAATAAAATCTTATGACTTCATAAAAATAAAAAAATAAAATCACATAACCCTACAAAAATTAAAAATAAAAAATCACCAGTCGCCTGGTGATTCATAACTTATTCAACTAATAATTTTATTATATTTTTCACAACTTCCTTAGACTTTTCCATTTGGTCAAGACTCACAAGCTCGTAGCGACCGTGGTAGTTGTAGCCGCCTGTGAAGATGTTAGGAGTCGGTAGCCCCATAAAGGAAAGTTTTGATCCGTCAGTTCCACCTCTTACTGGTCCAATCACTGGCTCGACACCTGCCATATCAAAGGCAGCCTTTGCCAAGTCGATGATTTCCATGTGGTCCTCAAGTTTTTCCCTCATGTTGTAATATTGGTCCTTGATTTCAATTTTTATCCTGTCCTTGTACTTTTTGTTTAAGAAGTCAGCAATATCTTCAAATAATTTCTTTCTAGCTTCAAACTTTTCCCTTGAGTGGTCCCTGATGATGTAGGACATCCTTGTGGACTCAACAGAACCTTCCATGCTAAGTAGAAGGGAGAAGCCCTCGTAGCCTTCTGTGTATTCAGGTCTTTCATTGACAGGAAGCATAGAATTAAATTCCATGGCAATAAGTTGAGAATTTACCATGGTGTCCTTGGCAGATCCTGGATGAACATTTTTCCCTTGGATTTCCACCTTGCATGAAGCTGCATTAAAGGTTTCATATTCAAGTTCGCCAAGAGGTCCACCGTCAACAGTGAAGGCAAAGTCTGCCCCAAAGTCTTTAACATTAAACTTGTCTGCCCCTCTGCCAATTTCCTCATCAGGAGTAAAGGCAATCCTTATGTCCCCATAGCTTGCGTCGGGATCCTTTAAAATCTCTTCCACAGCAGAAACTATAATTGCAATGCCTGCCTTGTCGTCTGCCCCAAGTAGGGTATTTCCATCAGTAGTTACTATAGTTTGTCCCCTTAAGTCCTTTAAGAAAGGAAAGTCCTTCACACTTGTTGTGAAGTCGTCATTTAGTTTAATATCAGCTCCGTCATAATTTTCTATAATTCTTGGTTTGACATCTTTTCCAGACATGTCGGGAGCTGTGTCCATGTGGGCAATAAAGCCCACAGTTTTCTTTGCCTTGACCCTGCCAGGGATCCTTCCATAGACGTAACCATTCTCATCAATTTCTGCTTCGATACCAAGAGAGCTTAGCTCTTCGACTAGATAATTGCCAAGGGCTAGCTGCCTCTCAGTTGATGGGCAAGACTCTGAAGCCTCGTCGCTTGTTGTCTCAAAAGACACGTATTTTAAAAATCTATCTAACATATTTGTCATAATAACCTCCAATAAAAATATTTTATCACAAAGAAAAGCGACTGATGGTCGCCTTAATTTTAATCAATCAAAATCATTTTTTGAAATTCTGTCTTCCACAGAATATTCATTGTCCAAAATTTCTACTTCATACTCGCTACTAAACATTGGGGATGACAAGATGTAGTCGGCAGTTGTTGCTGATGTAGCAAGGGCTATGTTGTAGAGAGTTGAAATTCTTAAGAGGGCCTTGACGTCTGGGTCGTGAGGTTGTGCCTCAAGGGGATCCCAAAAGAAAATTAAAATATCAATTTGTGAATCTGATATCTTGGCGCCAAGCTGTTGGTCGCCACCTAGGGGACCTGACACAAGCCTCTTGACGTCGAGAGAAGTCTCGCGTGAGATAAGGGCTGCAGTTGTTCCTGTCCCAATAAACTTGTGACCTCTTAGTTCATCTTCATGTCTTTTTACCCAATCAAGAAGTTCCTTCTTCTTGTGGTCGTGGGCAACAAGGGCGATAGTCTTTTTTTCTTTAACTTTAATAGATTTAACTTCCATAAATACCTCTTTAAATAAAATCTTGACTAAGCAATTTCTTTAATATATAATATCAAAGATTGAAATCCTTGCATAGTTTAAATACTATGCCGAAGACCATAAGGAGGTGAAAGTATGAATAAATACGAAGCGGTGATTATGTTTTATCCTGAAGTGGAAGAAGAAAAAAGAAATGCTTCCTTCGATAGACTTAAAAAAGTAATCGAAAAAGACGGAAAAATCAATAACATTGATGAATGGGGAATGAAAAAACTAGCTTACGCAATCGACTACAAAAACGAAGCTTACTATATTTTCTATGAATTCGAAACAAAAGCAGAAGATATAGTTGAAATCAACAGAGTAGCGAAAATCATGGACCCAGTAATGAGACAAATGATTATCAAGGTTGAAGACTAAGGAGTTTTTATGAATAGTGTATGTTTAATCGGAAGATTAGCGAGAGATCCCGAACTTCGTTACGCACAAACTGGCACAGCAATGTGTCGTTTTACAGTTGCCGTAGATAGAAGATTAAGCAAGCAAAAGAGACAAGAAGCACAAGCTAACAATCAGCCAACTGCTGACTTTGTATCTTGTACAGCTTTTGGAGCTACTGCTGAGCTTATAGCAAACTATCACAAAAAAGGCAGCCAAATTGGAATCGAAGGTAGAATCCAAACTGGAAGTTACGAAAGAGATGGAAGAACAGTTTACACAACAGACGTTGTAGTAAATAATCTTACATTTATTGGATCTAGCCAAGGTGGGGGACAAGCACAAGGCGGCTTTAACCAAAACCAAGCTGGATTTAATCAAAACAACTTCCAAAACCAAGGCGGATTCAATCAAGCTGGCATGGCTAGCCCAGGACCAGTAAATTCTGCTTACGAAAATGATTTTTCAAAGAGCGATAACGATGACGATGGATTTTTCCCTGTTGATAATGACGATATTCCATTTTAAGGAGGGTAAAAATGCAAAGAAGATTTGGCAGAAGGAAAAAAGTAGATCCTTTTGAAAAAGATAAGACTAAAAAAATTGACTATAAAGATGTTGAAACACTAAGAAATTACATTTCTGACCGTGGAAAGATTCTTCCAAGAAGAATCACTGGCTTAAACGCTAAACATCAAAGAGAAATGACAGTAGCTATCAAGAGAGCAAGACAAATTGCACTTCTTCCATATAGCGCTGACTAATATGATTTAAACTGTTGGGTAGTAACCCAGCAGTTTTTTTATTGGAAATATTTAATCGGAAATTTTAAATCCTAGATTTTAATTTAAATTTAATTTATTTAATGTATAATCATACTAAAGAGACATATTAGCGGAATATTTTAGAATTTTAAAATAAGGAGGATTTTATGAAGAAGAAATTTATTTTGGGAGCGTCAATCTTGGCTCTTGCTATCCCAACTTTTGTCACTGCAAATTCTAATATTAGGATTTGGATGAAGGGCAATCTTATCAAGTCTGATGTGGCTCCTTACATTTATCAAGAGAGGACTATGGTGCCTCTTAGGGTGATTTCAGAAAATCTTGGCAAGAAGGTCCTTTGGGATGAAGCCAACAGGAGCGTGCAAATCAGTGACGGTTATGGCGGTGTTCTTTATTTAACTATTGATAAGAAGGAAATAGAAAATTTTGCTGGTGGAAATGGCAACACTATTAAGCTAGATGTGGCACCTCGCATCAAGGACGACAGGACTTTTGTGCCCCTAAGGGCAATTGCTGAAGCCTTTGGAGAAAGAGTTGACTGGGACAAAGACAAGAGGGTTGTTGTAATTGGCGAAGGCTATGACACTAATAAGATAAAAGAAGAAAAGAAGGAAGTCTTGGACCCACTTGGACTTGACTATCTTTACAATAAGGACATGGCAGGTAAGTCTGATGAAGAAAAGTCTAATTATGAAAAAAGAATGAGAGAAATGCCTTCAAAAGTTTTCAAGGGATACAAGAATGGTGAGGTTGAAGGATGTCTTGCCTGGTTATCTTTTGCAAAAGCTGGACAATTTTTTGAACCTGAATTAAATAAGAATCCATATTTAAATCCTAGAAAGGATGGTCTTGGAATAGGTGTAATTGAAAGAGGTGAATCTATGTCAGGCTTTGATGATTATGAAAAGGACGAGAAGTTTAAAAGAGAACTCTTGGGTCTTAATTCTGGTCCATGTATGGCAGGGCTTGAACACTTTGATTATTATTTAAACTTCGATGGAACTTTTAATTATTTTATGCTTCCACTTCACTATCAAGGTACTGCTCCTGAAATGTTAAAGGAAGTTAAGAATATTGTGGCACATCCTAAAAAGATAAAGTTTATAAAGGCTGATAAGAGTGAAATTGAAAAACTTTTAAAGACTCTTGACACGCATTACGATTAAGCTTACTAAAATATTTAAGTTATAGAGACTAGCTCAGGCTAGTCTTTTTTTTATTTAAAGGCTTTTAAAATTTTATTTTTTACATAACACATAGACACACATCAATGTGTTATGTATAATATTTAGGGAGGTGGGCTTGTGTTAAATGAAAATATGGATAAATATATTGAGTTTTCTAAAAAAATAAAGATTTTGTGTGAACCAAAGAGACTTCAAATTATAGACCTTTTGTCTTGTAGAGACTTGTGTGCCTGCGAAATTTTAGAATATTTTCATATAAGTCAGCCAACTCTTTCAAGTCATATGAAAAAGTTGGAGGAAGCTAATTTTGTAGAGTCTAGAAGAGATGGGAAAAATATTTATTACAAGCTTAAAGAAGATAGTTTAAAGGATGTAAAAAATTTTATTGATGAGATATCTACAAATACTGAAGATTGTATTTGCAAGACTCAAGAATAGTTTTTATAAAAATTAGGGGGAAAGAGATGAAGAGAGAAAGAGAAGATATTAATTTTTTTCAAAGGTATTTGACCTTATGGGTATTGCTATGCATGGGAGTTGGGATTTTTTTGGGGAAATTTTTTCCGCAAATGACAAGCTTTGTATCCAGTCTACAAGTTGAGGGTATTTCTGTTCCCATAGCAATCCTTATTTGGATAATGATTTATCCCATGATGATAAAGGTAGATTTTGAAAGTATAAAAGAAGTTGGGAAAAACCCCAAAGGTTTATTTGTAACATGGGTTACTAATTGGCTTATTAAACCCTTTACTATGTTTGGGATTTCTTACTTATTTTTCTTTATAATATTTAAAAATTTGATTCCAGAAGATCTTGCCAAGGACTATCTTGCTGGAGCAGTTTTGCTTGGGGCAGCCCCATGTACTGCCATGGTATTCGTTTGGAGCACCCTTACTAAGGGAGACCCAGCCTACACTGTTGTGCAAGTTGCCACAAATGATTTAATTATACTTGTTGCATTTATTCCTATAGTGAAATTTTTGCTTGGAGTTTCTAATGTAATTGTTCCCTATAAGACCTTGCTTGTAAGTGTCTTGCTATTTGTTGCAGTGCCCTTACTTGCAGGTGTTGTTACAAGAAAATACGTTGTAGGGAAAAAAGGAAAAGATTATTTTGAAGAAGAATTTGTCAATAAATTTGACGGAATAACAACTATTGGTCTCCTACTTACACTTGTCCTAATTTTTTCTTCTCAAGCAGATGTAATTGTTGAAAACCCAGTTCACATTATTTTAATTGGGATACCTTTAATATTGCAGACAATTTTTATATTTACAATTGCTTATTTAGCATCTAAATTCTTAAAATTACCTTTTAAGATAGCTGCACCTGCGGGATTAATTGGAGCTTCAAACTTTTTTGAGTTAGCGGTGGCAGTTGCTGTTGCACTATTTGGTGTAGGTTCAGCGGCATCTCTTGCATGCACTGTTGGGGTTCTGACAGAGGTTCCTGTCATGTTATTTCTTGTTAATGTTGCAAATAATACTAGGAAATTTTTTCCTTAAAAGTTATAAGATTATTTAAAAATTATTTATAAGCATTTGGAGGGGAGTAAAATGAAGAAGGCAAAAGTTGCTTTTATTTGTGTCCACAACTCTTGCAGGAGTCAAATTGCAGAAGCACTAGGAAAGCTTTTGGCAGGAGATGTTTTTGAATCTTATTCTGCTGGCACAGAAACAAAGGATAAAATAAATGAAGATGCAACTAGGTTGATGAAGGAAATTTATAATATTGACATGGAAATAAGTCAAAAGTCTAAAACTCTTGACAAGCTACCACCTATTGATATTGCCATAACAATGGGCTGTGAAGTATATTGTCCTTTTTTAGAAGCGAAATATAAGGAGGATTGGGGATTAGAGGACCCATCTGGGAAGAGTGATGAAGATTTTAAAATAGTTATAGATAAAATAGAAAAGAATATAAAAATCTTAAGAGAAGATATTTTAGAGGGAAAATATAATTTTTAATAAGAGGCTAGTTCAGGCTAGTCTTTTTTTTTGAGTTTTTATACAGGAGTAAAGACAATATCCAAGCAAAAATCCAAGAGCTTGCCTGTCCCAAAAGTCAAAATTATAATTTTTTATTTTTATTATTTCAAAGATTATTATAGAACTTGCCAAGAGATAGAAATATTTTCGATTTAAATTATTTTATTTTTCTAACTTATAGGCAAATAAAAATTCTAAGCTAATATAAATTATTGATTTTGTTAGGAATAAAAATTTCATACTATCACCAAGTTAATGATAACAAGAGTTTGTAAACTCTCTGTAAAGACAAATAAAAAAGGGACCTCATGGGCCCCTCATTTCTATTATTTTATTAAAGAAATTATCTAAATACTAGATAAAGTATTGGCATTGAAATTACTATACTTAAAATAACTCTTTCAATCCAGATGATAATGTAATCTGAGAATTTTAGAGGTATTTCTGTTCCCATCATAACAGGGATTGATGCTGAGAAGAATAGGATTTCTGATACAGAAACTATAGCAACTAGCATTTTTGTTATTAGACCAAGGCCAGCTTCTGCTACAAGTGGTGCTGGAAGAAGCATTTCTGCAATACTCATTCCCAGTGCTTGTGCAACCATAAGTGGTTCTTCCACCTTAGTGATTAGTGTAAATGGATAGAAGATGTAACCGATGATGTCAAAGATTGGAGTGTACTCTGCAAGCAAAAGTCCAATCATACCCACGCCAAGAAGAGATGGGGCGATGTTAAGCGCCATTTTAAAACCATCGATAAAGTTGTCTTTTATAACCTTTCCTAGGGAGTCAGCGTTTTTATAAGCTGTCATACCTGCATCAAGGGCATCAGCGAAAGTAACTTTTTTCTTTTCTTCTGGTACATATTCCTTGCCTGAATAATATTCTTGTGGCTTCTTGTTAAGTGGGAAGATTCTTGCTGTGATTGCTGTTACTAAGAAAGTAACAATAAGTGTAATCCAGAAGTAAGCTAGCCAGTAATCCATTAGGTCAAGAGTTTTTGCTACGATAATCATAAAAGTTGCAGAAACTGTTGAGAATCCTGTTGCTATAATTGCAGCTTCCTTCTTTGTGTAAGTGTCTTCCATGTAAACTCTGTTTGTGATTAAAAGTGCTAATGAATAAGAACCAACGAAGGATGCAACGGCATCTACTGCTGATCTACCAGGTGTTTTAAATACTGGTCTCATTACAGGTTCCATGAAAACTCCAATGAATTCCATAAGTCCAAAGCCTGTCAAGAAAGCAAGGAAGACTGAACCAATTGGCACAATTGTTGTTACAGATACCATGATTCCATTCCAAATAAGTGGAAGCATATCCTTGTCAAATATTCTTGCTGGTCCCTTATTTGTTAAATACATAAACACAAAGACAAGGGCAACTAATTTTAGTGCGAAGAAAACCATGTGAAGTTTACTTTTTTCCCATGACTTTGTCTTAATTGCATAAACTATGCCAGCTATTACCATGAAAACTCCAAAGATTAAATTATAATTTGGTGCCTTCTTAACAAAAGATGTTAAGTGGTCAATAGGGATGGTGTTAGCCTCTCCAATTTTAATTGGCACGAAGAACATGAAAATTCCAAATAGTGCATATAAAACGAACATCAAGATGTCCTTCGAATTAAATTTTTTAGTTTCCATTATTATTCCTCCTTTAAAATAATAAAAGTTTATCAAACAACTATCCTTTTACTTTATTATAGCATAGCAATATTTAAGGTAAAGGTTTTCTGTGTTTTTATGAAACTTTTTATTTGTAACACTTTAGAAGGATATAAAGAATTTTTTGTTTGACTATTTAAAAAAATCACCTGTTGAATTGAGTTCAATAAAAAAGACCTGGCTAACCAGGTCTAAATTTATTATTTGAAGTCAACTTCTATGACGTTGTTGGAGTTTGCTTCTTCAGTCCTGAAGTAGTCGTAGATGTCTCTTCCAAAGTTTGTAATTTTTATTTCTGCGATTTCTCCTCTTATAATGCCAAGGTCTTCGAGTATAGTTATTAGAGATAGCTCAAAGCTTTTAAATTCACGTTCATATAATCTCGCGGTCTTGTCTTCAGCTAGGTCTTTTATCAATTCTATGACAAAGGCCTTGTACTTTTCATAGTTCTTGCCAAAGGAGGACTTCAAGAAGTTCTTATTAGTTAAGGCTTCAATCCAGATTGCAAGTTTTGTAATGTCGTCAAAGACCAAGTAGTTGTCTGCTGTGTCTGTTAGATAGATTTCTTCCTTCTCGCCTTTTCCCTCTATTAGGGTTAGGTATTTCTTTATCATAAAGTTGAGATAGAGTTCAATTAGGGGGAAGTGGAAATTTTTATAGGTTTTTACCTCTTTTATAGGTCTGATGCCAAGGGAGTCAACGAACTCTCGTAGCTTGGCAGGGGAAAGGTCGCCAGACTTTAAGACACTTACATAATTCATATCCAAGAACTCGATAAAGTTGTCGAAATTTTCTATGAACTTGTTAGAGAAGACAGCCTTCTTATTTTTTGCCAAGATATTTAAAATGTTGTCATCGTAATAGAAACCATCTTGGCTATTCTTTAAGAGGTCAAGATAATAAAAAATATTTTCTTGGATATCTCTTAAATCACTTAGCATTGATCTAACAGGTCTTCCAAGTAGGGCAAGTTTTGAGTAGAAAATAATTAGGAAGTCTATAGAATTTGCTAGCTCTTCTTGATTTAAAAACTCGCCAGACTCAGCTAGGTCCTTGAAGATCCTTTTGTAGTCAAGATCATAGTCTCCAAAGGATTTGCCTTCTTCTGCAAGAATATTGAAGTAAATCTTCGAGAACAATCTTATAATAAATCCTATTATTATATCTTCGTTGGAGCCAGGGAATAACTTTTTGTAGTAGTCTAGGTTCTGTGCAACCCTAAGGTCCTCTGGCTCAAAGGAGTCTAGGAGCTCTTCAAACTCATAATAGGCATAGTCGTCTAGGTCGGGCTCTTCCTTTAAGTTTTCATAAGTCACTTCATAGACTGCAAGGAGATTTAAAAAGTCCCTCTTTATAAAGCCCCTATTTAATTCAAAGGGACCGAACTCTTCTTCTATGTGGTCAAATAAATTTTTCAAATTGCTTTGGAAGGCGAAGAAGTATTTATCGTCCATCATTTGTACAACTTGGAGGACCATCTTTCTCTCCTCTTCGCCAAAGACCCTAACAAGCCCCTTAGTGCTCTTGAAAAGTTCAATCCCCTTATCAAGTTCTACTTCTATATATTCATCTAAGATGCAGTCATAGAATAGGTAGTGGTCATCTTTTTTTTCTATATTAAAGAGAGAAACATAGGAGTCCCTCAAGATTTTTTTCATTCTTTCTATAGTAAACTCATCAAGGCCCTGAGATTCTAAAAGACTTCTAAGAACTCTGTCAGAATTTGGATAGAAGTCTTGGAAGTCAAATAAGACAAAGGATGCAAGATCTTCGTCACTCCTACCCATGATGTAGGGGTTTTCCCTCATGGGGGCGAATTCATCTCTTTTTAGGAAGTTCCTAAAGCCAATTGTAGACTTTTTTAAAAGCTTTCTAGCTATTTCAAAAATTTCTTTTTTATCTTTTTTCATTATTTCACCTTTATATTTTCGATTTCTTCCTTAAGTTGGTCCATGTATTTTAAAATGTATTCAATGTGGTAGTTGTAGACCCTATCCTCCACATCTAAGTCGGAGGAATATTCTTCCTCTAGGTCGTATCTCTTTAGAGCTTCTTGTGAGACTTCAAAACTAAAGTGGTCTGCATTCATATTTTCAACGACTTCAAGCCTAACAGAAATGCTTTCGATTAAAGACATAATTCTCTTCTCACGTGAAATCTTTTTGTATCTGTACTGGAAGGGGGTGTCAGCTTCCTTCTCCAAAAGTTTGTAGAGCTTTGTGGCACTTGCAAGTTCTCTATTAAATTCACTTAGGTCAATTTTTTCTCCAGAAAGAATTTGTTTCAAGACCAAGTTGCTTGACCTGTAGCAGCTTCTCGCTGCAAGAATAAAATCTTCCCAGACATTGGGTGAGGATATAAAATAATTTACCAAGACTCCAACTATGATACCAATAACAGTACCAATGATACGGTTTGTTGCGTAATAAAACTTGTCGGAGTTAGAGCAAAAACTTGCCACAAAAACTATGCAGGATAACTGAGTCATGTCCTTCATCTTCACAACTACTAAGATGTAAATTGTAAGTAGGATTCCAAGACCTGCTATTAGGGGCTCAAGATATTCCACAACAGAAATTTTTGAGAAGAAGTAGCCCACCATTACTCCAAAGACGCAGGTAAAGAGTCTCTTCTTAAAGTCCTCAAGGGACTCAGACATCGAAGGCTTCATAGTTGACACTGCGGCTATGGATACAAAGATGGCTGAGTCCAAATCTAAGAGGTAGGAAATGTAGAGACCAATGACAACTGCAAGAGCAGTCTTAAGGGTACGCATACCAATTCTATACTTGTAATCAATTTTATTTTTTATTGTCATAAGATCACAACCTTTAGAAAATTAAATTCTACGATTATTTATGCTAATTATATCAAGAAGAGCTCTAAAAGTACATTTAGGGAGTTTAGGAAAGTAATTAAATAAAATGATATATTTGTAAATTAATGGGTAAATATTAAACAAAGAAAAAAGGAGAGTGACATTTATGTTATTGAACTTTGTTGGAAAAAACATTGAACTTACAGAATCTTTGAAGGAAATTGCAGAAAAAAAATTCTCCAGGTTAGACAAATATTTTTCTGAAGAAGTGGAAACAAGGATTGTTTTCTCTACGATAAAAGATGAACAAACTGTTGAAGCTACAATATTTTTACCAAAGACAATTATTAGGGCAGAAGAAACTACAGATGATATGTACTCTTCAATGGACAACGCTGTGGATGCACTTGCTAGACAAATTAGAAAACACAAGACTAGATTAAAGAGAAGATACCAAAACAACGAAACAATTAGGTTTGATGAACTTATGGATAAGGAAGCTGCTAAGGACGAGCCAGAACACAAAATCGTAAAGAGAAAGAACTTCGAACTTAATCCAATGAATGAAGAAGAAGCAATTCTTCAAATGGATCTTCTAAACCACAACTTCTTTGTTTTCTTAGATGGAGATACAGACGGAGTTTCTATTGTGTATAAGAGAAAAGATGGAAACTACGGTAAGATAGAAGTTTAAAATTAAATTTAATATATAAAATTTTAGGACGCTGAGGCGTCCTTTTTTCTTTGATTTAAAAAATTTTCTTATTAAAAATAAAAAAGCTGGCAGGAGCCAGCTATATCTTATTCTAAATTTGTAGTTTCTATCCTAGTTTTATTTTTCTTACCAGTCTTAACAACGAAGATTGCGTAGGCAAGGGCTATGATGCCAGCTGCTGGATAGGCAATTGTAAATGGTAAGCCTAGACCAAGCTTCTTAACATTTATAATAAATGAGAAAACTATAAATGTGTAGAAAACTCCTGGTATCAAAGTTATTAAATAATTTTTGCCAGTGTTGATTAGATAAATTGTTGCAACTGCTAGGGCAAAGATCGCTACGAATTGGTTTGTGAATCCAAAGTATCTCCAAAGCATGTTAAAACCATTTGGGTTTGACTTTGCAAAGAAGAGAATTGCTGCTGCAGGTATAAATAAAACTGCTGCGAGGCTTGCTCTTTTTGCTCCAGACTTTTGGTCTATGTTTAATTCTTCAGAGATGATAAGTCTTAGTGATCTAAAGGCAGTGTCACCAGAAGTGATAGGAAGTGCAATTACACCAAGCACTGCAAGTAGTCCTCCAATGTCTCCCATGAAGTACTTTGAAATTTCTCCAACCATTAAAGTTCCAGCTGTGTCAAGTGGAGCCCTTCCTGTTGAGAAGATTACCATGGCACCAGCTGCCCAAACCATAGCTATGAAACCTTCAGCAATCATAGTTGAGTAGAAAGTCACCTTAGCTTCAGCTTCTGATTTAACAGTTCTTGACACAAGAGTAACTTGTGAACCGTGGAATCCTGATAGGATACCACAAGCAACTGTGATGAAGAAGGATGGGATAAACTTTTGACCAAGTGGGTGCTCAGCAAGAAGTCCTGCATTAGCAAAGGCTAGGTCCCCAGAACCCTTTACAAAAATTCCAATAAATACTCCAATTGCAGAGATAATTAAGAAGGCACCAAAGAGTGGATAAATTCTTCCAATTAACTTGTCAATAGGAAGTACAGTTGAAAGGATGTAGTAGGTAAAGATAACTGCGTAGATAATCCAAATTACATTGGAATCTACTCCAACCTTTAGGACGTCGTTGGCAATTAAATCTCCTGGAGTGTAAACAAAAACTACACCAGTTAAGAGAAGTAGGATTGCGATGACGATGTTATAAAACTTACGAACTCCATCGCCAATGTATTTACCAACAAGCTTTGGAACTTGTGATCCACCATTTCTCATAGAGATAAAGCCAGTCATGTAATCGTGGACTGCTCCTGCGAATACACAACCTAGTGGGATTGCCAAGAAGGCAATAGGTCCAAATAAAATACCTTGAATAGGTCCAAGGATAGGTCCAGTTCCTGCAATATTAAGTAGGTTGATAAGCCAGTTTTTCTTTTCGCTCATAACTACATAGTCTACTCCGTCAGCTTTTTTTACTGCTGGAGTTGGTCTATCGTCGGGTTGAAGTTGTTTCTCTACATATTTTGAATAGAAAAATCCTCCAACAAATAAAATAATAATTCCAATAATAAATAGTAACATAAATTCCTCCCCTTACTTTTATTATTTCCAATAAGATTATAGGGGAAGAGCCTCTCAATTACAAGAAATTGCGGTTTGAGAGTGGCTTTGAGAGGACTTTTTTAAAAAGTTTTTGTGAAAAATTTTTACGAATTTTACAAAAGTTTATTTAAATTAGACCTAAAGATAAATATTCGAAAGTTAAAGTCTACAAAATTTATAAAAATGATGAAAAATGAAAATAAAAATTAATTTTGTTAAGCTAAGGAATTTAAAAGTTATATATAGCTTGATGAAGTTTATTATATAAGAATTTGCGACTTTATAGTTTTGAATTTGCTAGTAATATATTGATTAAAGGATAATTTTTACAAGTTAATGAAGTTTTATGAGTTTATAAAAATCTATGAGCTTATAAAGTTCTACGAGTTTCTAAAGTCCTGTTAGTTTGTAAGTTTCTACAAGCTTATAAACTTTAATAAAGCCCTAAAAGTTTATTAAGTTCTATTAGATTAGAGATTTCAAATAAAAAAGACTGCAGATTTTTCTGCAGCCTTTATCATCTTTCAATTGAATTTATTTCGTTCTCCACATACAATTTTTTAAAACTTCCAAGACCTATTGCAGAAATAATTATTTCTGTGTCTTCACGGCCCTTGAAGAAGAGGTCAAGAGTTGGATTGTAAAAAATAGAAATGCCAGAGACCCTTACTTCCTTGTACCTGCCTGTGTCTTCACTATCCCTTGTAGAAATATCCAAATCAAAGACAGCAAGTGAGCAGCAAGATGCCTTTGCATCAACATCGGGATTGACAAAAATTTTTTCTATATTTTTCTTTTTTAAAAAATCGAGAGCCTTGTCTCTAAATATAAAATTCATAAAATCTCCTAAGGTAAGTCAAACTTTCCAGACCAATCTAATAAGTTCATCTTATTATACTTAATCTTATTCCAATTATAAGTCCAAGACTAAATAAGGACAAGTTAAAAATATTTTGGATAGTGCAAGGTCATTCAAATTTGAAGAATAAAATTGCAAAAAAAAAAGAAGGTATAAACCTTCAAATAAAAAAATGGTCGGGGTGAGAGGATTCGAACCCCCGGCCCCATGGTCCCAAACCACGTGCGCTACCAAACTGCGCTACACCCCGACGACAGATTCACAAAAGTGAAAATCTTATATTCTATTTTCGAACAAATACTATTATAACATGGAAAAAATATTTGTCAAAGCTTTTTTAAAATAAATTTACTTATTTGTAAGCTATCTAATTCATTATACTTGAAATCTATTAAAAATACAAATAAAATAGTATTGTTATGGAAAAAGGAGGGAACATGAAGGCTATTATTTTTGATTTAGACGGAACCCTAGTTGACTCTATGGGCTATTGGAGAAGTGTTTCTCGCGACTTCATGAAGACCAAGGGAATAGATATAGAAGATGCAGTTCAGCACAAGATGACAACCATGAACTTGGACGCATCCTTAAAATACATGAAGGACTACTATAAATTAGAAGAAAGTTTTGAAGAACTCTTTAGAGATTTTAGCAGGACTGTTGAAGATTTTTACAGGAATAAGGTTGAAGCTAAGGAAGGCTCTCTTGAAATTTTAAAATATTTTAAGGACAAGGGGATGAAGGTTGTAATAGGAACATCAACTGCTGATCACTTTGCCAATATAGTTATAGAAAAGTATGGCATAGATAAGTTTATTGACGGACTCTACACAGCTGATTCAGTGGGACACCTAAAGGGAGAAGAAGAATTCTATCTTTCAATTGCAGATGACCTTGGAGAAGATCCAGAAGAAATCTTTTTAGTTGACGACTCCTATCTTGCCTTAAGGACAGCTAAGAGAGCAGGCCTCATAGGGATTGGAATCTATGACGAAAATTCCAAGGACACTTGGGCAACAATTGTTGAAGAAAATAAATATTCTGCAAGAAAATTAATAGAATTGAAAAAGTTATGAGATTGTTTTTATTTTTTGCGGCAAGAATAATTCCTGCCTTTATAATTAGCTTTGTGGGCTTCTCTCTTATAAGAGTAAAATTTTTCGCCCACAGAAAGAAAAACTCCACAGGTTTTAGAGAATTTTTGCTCAGCCTTTTCGTAGCCTATCTAGTCTTCTTGGCTATCATGCTCTTCACACCTAATTCCTACATAGCAAGCTCTGGCATAAACCTTACCAATGAAAACTTTGACTTCGTTGGCAACTTTAAAGACAGAATAACATCAGGAGCATGGGGAGTTAACCTGGTTCCCTTTAGGACTATGACAAACTATATAAAATACTCAGGCTTCCTTCACACACTTATAAATATTTTTGGCAATATAATAATTTTTATTCCCTTTGGAATTTTGCTGCCAGAAATTTTTCCAAAGTTTAGAAAGTTATTAAAAATTTTAGGCGGGTCCATAGCAGCATCCTTCTTTGTAGAATTTATTCAATTTTTTATAGGAAGGTCAGTGGACATAGATGACTTAATATTAAATGTATTTGGAGCCCTTATTGGTTACCTAATCTGGGAGAAAGTTCTAAGATATAAATTTGCCGAGAAGAAGAGGAAGAGAAGGAGACCAAGAGCCCTTGAAATTGACAAAGACCAGGCCATCTAGTATAATTTTAGTCTAAGTAAATATGGGGGCGAAAATGGTTTCGACGGGGATTTTGAGCTTAAAGTAGCGAGTCGTTGATGGATCACACAACGTTAAAATGGTCTATTAAAAAATAAACGACGAAAATAATTTCGCACTAGCTGCCTAATTAGGTAGCAATCCGGCCAGACACCGCGATCTGTAACCGGGTTTCAAATTAGCGGGCAAACGAACTCTGTGAGGCGCCATAGCAGAGGGGGTTTATGGCGATACCCTGTATGAGTTTGACACTCTAGTAGTACAGGGGAAAATTAAAGAGGAGTCTGCACTCGGAGAATCTTTCTGTAAGGGGTCTTCGGACGTGGGTTCGACTCCCACCGCCTCCACCAAAGCAAAGTCATTCATGGGAATGGCTTTTTTATTTTGCAAAAATTTTTAATTTTTAAAGGACTTAAGTTATCTTAAGTCCTTTAACGGTTTATAAAATTATTTTTAACTAACTTATGATTAATTAATAATTAAATATAAGTTAGTATTTTTTATTAACAAGTTAATAATTTTTCACGAAGATTTTAAGAGTCTTTCATATTCTTCTATTAACTCCACAGGTATTACGAAGTTAAAGTAGCCTCCTGTTTTTGATAGGAAGAGATACATCAGTCCTAGGCTTGTGAATTTTTTCATGTTGACGTAGACATTTTCATCGCCGTAGTCTACGGCGCCCGTGTAAAAGTCGTAGAAGGACTTGTGCTCCTTCTCGTCAAAGGAAAGGAGTGTGTCTTTAAACTTTGCTAAGATTGTTTCGTGGATTGCATCAATTTCTTCTTTCTCGCTTAGTCCTTCAAGTCTAAGTTCATAAGAACTTGCGATGAGCTTTCTCTGGTCATGGTCTAAAGCTTCTACAATGGGGTATAATCTATCTATAGGCAGTTTGTTAATGCTTTCAACTTTAAATAGTTTTAATAAAAAATCGCTCATGTTTCACCTCGTATTTATTATACATGAAATGAGCAATGGGAGGAAATATGTCACAAATTAAAAAACTTTCAGATGGCGTTTATTGTAAAATTATTCCACTTAAGGGCAACCCCCTAAAGAGTATCAACATTTACATGGTTAAGTCTAAGGGCGAGACCATGATTGTGGACACAGGTTTTAACACTGAAGAAATTAAAAGTGAGATGCTTTCTTTTATGAAGGACATGGAAGTGGACTATGACAAGACAATTTTATTCTTGACCCACCTTCATTCTGACCACACAGGTCTTGCTTCATGGTTTCATGAAGAGCTTGGCATTGAAATTTACATGGGGGATATTGACTACAGGATGATGTCTTCTATGGCTGATGCTAATTCAAAGAGATGGAAGGAAGTTATGGAGACTACTCACATCCAAGGCCTTGAAGAGGACAATTTAAAAATCGAAGAGCACTCTGGTTTTGTTTACAGACCAAGGGCAGAGTTTCCTTATGTATCCTTTAATCCAAATTATATTTTAAAGGTGGGAGACTTTACCTTTAAGGGGATGGATTTTTCTGGTCACACTCCTGGCATGGTTGGACTTTATGAAGAAGACAGAAAAATTTTATTCTGCGGCGACCACCTCTTGGGAGATATTACTCCAAACATAACTTTTTGGAACTTTACAGTTGGCGACAGCCTTGGTAGGTACTTAATTAATATTGAAAAGCTAAGAGACCTTCCAATTGATCACTTGTATTCTTCTCACAGGGCTCTAATCGAAGATGTGCCAAAGAGGATTGACGAGTTAAAGGCTCACCACCAACACAGGATTGATGAAGCCTATAAGACTTTAAAGGAAAAGGGCAAGTGCACTGTTAGGGACATTGCCATGAACATGTCTTGGGATATGAGGGCAAGAGACTTTTCTGAATTTCCAAACACGCAAAAGTTTTTCGCAGCTGGCGAAGCCCACGCCCATCTTGAACACCTAAGGGCCATAGGCAAGGCTGACTTTGAGTGGTCTGATGACGGAGTCCTTTTGTACTACGCCAAGTAAAAACTATTTGCTTTAAGTAGTGACAAGTCATAAAATATCTATTGGCTAAAGAATTATAGATATTTAATTGAAAGAAATAAAATTTGGAGTGAATTATGAAAAATTTAGTTTGTAAATACAAGGATAAAGTTTTAGAATCTGGCGGAGAAACTATTCTTTGTGGAATTGTAAATGTTACACCGGACTCCTTCTCTGATGGAGGCAAGTGGTATGGCAAGGACAAGGCTGTCAATAGGGCCCTTGAACTTACAGAAGCTGGAGCTGGCATGATAGACCTTGGCGGCGAATCAACAAGACCAGGCTCACACTATGTAGAAATTCAAGAGGAAATAGAAAGAGTTGTTCCAGTTATAAGGGAATTAAAGACAAAGACTGATGTGCCTCTTTCTATTGATACATGGAAGGCTGACGTTGCTGAAGCAGCAATTGAAGCAGGTGTTGACTTTGTAAATGACATCACAGGTTTTATGGGAGATCCAAGAATGGCAGAAGTAGTGGGCAAGAGTGACGTTGGTGCAATCTTGATGTTTAATCCAAAGATTGCAAGACCTAACCACAAGTCCAGCGCCAACTTCCCATCCTTTGGTGGCGAAGGAGCCTTCACTGAAGAAGAATTAAAATCCTTTGAGGACATGGATGTTGTGGAAGTTATGAAAAAATATTTGTCAAAATCCCTTGAACGTGCAGAAAAAAATGGAATTGCAAGAGAAAGAATTATGCTTGATCCAGGTATTGGCTTTGCCCTTACAAAAAAGGAAAACTTAAAGTTGATTGATAAGATTGACGTCCTAAGAGAAATGGGATGCTTCACCTTCCTTGGAGTTTCAAGAAAGAGATTTATCACAAATATTTTAAGTGAAAACAAGATTGACGCTGATGGCAACAATGAAGAAGGATTTGAAAACAGAGACGAAGCATCAGCAGCTCTTACAACTATAGGAGCTTACAAGGGTGTAGAAGTTTTAAGAGTCCACACAATGAAGCATCATCTTCTTGCAAAACTCGTTGCAGATTCAGTTAGACTAAATCAAGTGATAGAAGACGTAAGTTTTAAAGCTTATTCACTTTAAATTATTTTTCATTAGATATATAATATTATTTATTAATAGAAATTAGGGGGAAATTATGGCACTAATAGAAGAATTAAAAGTAAAAGTTAGAGAATCAAAACCAGAAATAGTATTTCCAGAAGGAAACGACAGAAGAATCTTAAGAGCAGCAATTAGACTTAACGACGAAGGAGACATTAAGCCAATCGTTCTTGGAGACGAAGAAGAACTAAAAGCTCTTGCAGAAAAAGAAGGCGTTAAACTTGGAAATCTTGAAATCCTTAATCCAGAAACTTATGCAGGAAAAGACGAAATGGTTAAGGCTTTCGTAGAAAGAAGAAAGGGAAAAGTTAACGAAGAACAAGCAGCAGAAATCCTAAAGGACCACAACTATTTTGGTACAATGCTTGTATATATGGAAAAAGCTAAGGGACTTGTATCAGGTGCAGCACACACAACTGCAGATACAGTAAGACCAGCTCTTCAAATTATCAAGACTAAACCAGGCTACAAGAGATGCTCAGGTGCCTTCATTATGATTAGAAATGAAGAACTTTACCTAATGGCAGACTGTGCTATTAACACAGATCTAGATGCAGAAGGCCTAGCAGAAGTTGCAGTAGTATCAAATGAAACTGCAAAACAATTTGGTATCGATCCAAAGGTAGCAATGCTTTCTTTCTCAACTCACGGATCAGCTTCTCACGAAAGAGTAACAATGGTAGCAGAAGCAGCTAAGATGGCAGCAGAAAGAAATCCTGAAATGGCAGTTGACGGAGAACTTCAATTTGATGCAGCCTTCATCGAAAGAGTTGCAAAGAAAAAAGCACCAGATTCAAAAGTAGCAGGTCACGCAAATGTATTTATCTTCCCTAACATTGAAGCAGGAAACATTGGCTACAAACTTGCACAATACTTTGGTGGATTCAAGGCAGTAGGTCCAATCCTACAAGGACTTAACGCACCAGTAAACGACCTTTCAAGAGGTTGTGTAGAAGACGAAGCTTACGCACTAGCTATCATAACAGCAGCACAAGCAGTTCTTTAATAAAAGATAGACTTAAAGACTTCCTTAGGGGAGTCTTTATTTTTATGTTTTTAATATATATAATTTGGTAGAGAAGGTGAGAAAATGATAAAGAAAATATTTAAAGGGATTTTAATTTTTTTAGTATCCCTTATTATTCTTATAGGGATTGGAGATTTTTTGTGGATTAATCTCCCAAAGTTAAGTGCAAGGAAAAACATATCTGATATAGAAGACTATGGCAAAGCTGTAAGCCAAATAAATTTAGATGACAGTATACAAGTTGTTGGACTAGGGGAAGCGACTCATGGAAATTCTGATTTTCAAGATTTAAAATTAGAAGTTTTAAAGACTTTAGTTGAAAAAAATAATTTAAAGAGCTTTGCTATTGAAGCTGATTTTGGCGAAGGAATGATAATAAATAATTACATTCATGGGAACAAAAGAGATGAAAATATTTCTAATGTTTTTTCTTTTAATATTTATCACACAAAGAATATGAGTGATCTTATAAATTATATGTTTGACTACAACCAAAAAGCAAAGGATGAGGACAAACTTTCTTTTTACGGCTTTGACATGCAAAATCCAGAAAAATCTATGGAGGTAATTTTAGATTTTTGCAAGGAAAATAATATTTTACAAAAAAGAGATTTGGAAAAAGACTTTTCTTTTATTAAAGATGAAAAACTTAAAATCTCACAGATAAAAGATAAGGAAGCTTTGTTGTTAGAGATAAAAGCTTATGCGGACGCCCTATCTTCTCCAGATGCAAAAATTCTTTCAAGAGCGATAACAAATGTCTTGGACAGCGTAAAATATTACGAATTAGATTTTAATGACTATGTAAAAGTAAATAATGTTAGAGATGAGCTTATGGCTGGAAATGTTAAGTGGATAAGTGATTTTGAAAAGGCAAAGGGAAATAAGATGCTTTTAATTTCTGGACACAATGGTCATATTGCAAAAAGTCAAAAGTTTTATGAGCCAATGGGGTCTCACTTAAAGAAAATTTTTGGAGAAAAATATTTTATTATTGGGACAGACTTTTATAAGGGAATTGTAAATATAAACGAAGTTGGTCCAGATAATAAGAGGTCAAACCATGGCTTTGTATCTGCTGATCCTTTAGCTTACAGTGCGAGAAAATTTAAAGGAAAATATTATTTAGATTTTACAAAAGTTAAAGAAGGGGAAACTTTTGACCTTATAAATAAAGCAATCAACATGGTAAGTCTGGGCGAAGGATATTCTCCACTTATGAAATTCATGCCAAGGTCTTATAGGGTGAAGGAAGTTCCAAAAGATTTATATGATGCAATGATTTTTGTTTATTATGCAAAGCCAATTGCTGTGATCCATGAAGATTAAGTTTATAAAAAATTATAGGCTTGAACAATGTAATACAATTACCTTAGAGGTTATGGATATGAAAACTGTATCTGTTAGATTAAACGCTGAAGAGGAGAGGCCTTTACTGCTTATGCTGACCTTATGGGCGAACCACTCTCTACTCTTTTTAAGAGATTGATGGAAGAGAAGCTTGAAGATGAGTTCGACATGAAGGTGGCTGAGGACTTTCTTGAAAGAGAAGCTAGGGGCGAAGTTGAAACTAGACCTATTGAAGATTTATTTAAAGAGCTTGACCTATGACTTACCAAGTAAGAACCACAAAAAAGTTTGACAAGTCTTTTAAAAAACTTGATAGGCAGTCACAAAAACTTATAAAAAATTGGATGGATGGCAATCTTATTGGTTGTCAAAACGCAAGACTTTATGGCAAGGCCCTCACTGGCAACTTCAAAGGGGTTTGGAGGTATAGGATTGGTGCTTATAGGCTCCTAGCCAAAATTGACGACGACAAGTTAATAATCTTTTTTATAGACAGAAGAAATTAAAATATTTATTCATAAGACTTCCTCATGGGAGTCTTTATTTTTATGAAAAAAATAAATATAATTGATTTAACAATTTATTAAAGCAAATTAAAAAGGAGGTTTTTATGTCTAAGCTTAGGGATGGAATTTATGGACTCGCCATAGCTGATGCTCTTGGAGTTCCCTTTGAGTTTAAAAAGAGGGGGACCTTTACTTGCACAGGCATGGTGGGTTTTGGAACTTGGAATCAAGTTTCTGGGACCTGGTCTGACGATACCAGTATGACTCTTGCAACTTGTAAGTCAATAAAGGATAAAAATAAAATTGACCTTGAAGATATAAGAAAAAATTTTGAGGCCTGGCTCTTTGAAGGAAAGTTCGCTTGTCATGGAGAAACTTTTGATGTGGGGATAACAACAAGAGAAGCCCTGACAGAAGGTCATGGGATTGATGATTTTTATGCCAATGGCAATGGGTCTCTTATGAGGATCTTGCCTTTAGCTTTTACTGATGCAAGGGATGAAGAGATTGAAAGTGTATCAAGCATCACCCACGCTCACGAAATTTCTAAAAAGGCCTGCCTTGATTATGTTCATCTTGCGAGGAAGTTGATTGCTGGCGAGAAATTAGAAGAGCTTGGACTTAACCACATAAAAAACAAACCCGAAGACGAAATCCAGTCAACAGGTTTTGTCCTCCACACTCTAGAAGCATCTTTTTGGTGTCTTTTAAATACAAATTCTTACAAGGAAGCTGTCCTAAAGGCAATAAATCTTGGAGACGACACAGACACCACTGGAGCTGTTACTGGTGGATTAGCAGGAATTATTTATGGTTTTGATAACTTTCCAAAAGAGTGGGTGGATGAATTAAAGGGAAAAGATTTAATTGATGAGTGCATATTTTAAAGTTATAAAAAATTTTTAATCTATAATAAAAATATAAAGTGAAATTAATATCCAAGAAATTTAATTTGAAAAATAAAAATTACAAGCAAAAACTCCCTGGAAAAAACCAAGGAGTTTTATTTTACATAAAGGTCAAGGCATATTTGACACCAATCCCAATCACTGCACCGAGGCCTATTAGTTTAAATAGGTCTATTTTTTTTAGGTATAAAAGAAAACCAAGAACAAAGGAAATTAACGCTGCCAGGCTCATGCATTGGAGCTTAAGTCCTTCAGGAAAGACTGATGATTGGAAGAGCTTTAAGGTTGTTATAAAGATAAGGGACACGACTCCTGCCTTGATACCAAGGAGGGAGTAGTCCATGATTTTAAATTTTTTGCCCTTGCTAAATAGGAAGTAGCCCAAGATCATCATGAGAATAAACTGAGGAAGAACTAGTCCTGTTGTTGCAAGTATAGAACCAAGGATTCCATAGACATTTTGTCCAACAAAGGTTGCCGAGTTAATGGCAATGGGACCTGGAGTCATTTGCGAAATAGAAATTAAGTCTATAAATTCTCTTGTGGAGATCCAGGCATTTTCTTCTACAACGTATTTTGAAATCAAGGGGATGACTGCGTAGCCGCCACCAAAGGCGAAGCAACCAATTTTAAAGAAAATTAAAAATAAATCAAGCATTTTTGTACCTCTCCATGACGCTAAAATAAGAAATTCCTGCTAGGGCACAGAAGAAAATTATTAGTCCTGTGTTGATATTTGTGAAAAAGGCAACTAGGAAGACTAAGATAATCATGACTATGCTAAAACGGGGGTTGTTCTTGTAAGAAGAAATCCCCATGCGGACTACGGTGATGAATAAAACTGCAGAGATAACGCCACTTATTCCCTCTAAAGCTGCGTTGATAAAGAAGTTTGACTTAAATTCTTGGTAGAAATTTGAAATTATTGATAAGATTATAAGACAGGGAAGGGATGATGCCACAAGACAAGTTATTGCTCCTAAAGGTCCTCTTAAGTAATAACCTGTTAGGACTGAGCAAGAGATTGCCATGGCTCCAGGTCCACCTTGGGAGATGGCAACTATATCCATCATCTCGTCCTCTTCGATTAGTTCTAAGTCTGATACAAAAATGTCCTTTATAACAGGGACAATTGTATAGCCGCCACCAAAGGTTATGGCATTTATTTTAAAAAAAGTTAAAAATAACTTTGCAATAGAAATTTTTTTCATGAAATCACCTTATTAAATTATAGCACAAAAATGAATTTTTAAAGAATATCGTGTATAATCTACTTAAGGAGTGATGTGATGAAGATGGGAATTATAGGCCTTGGTAACATGGGTGCTGCCATGGCACATGGTCTTTTAGATAATGATATAGAAACTTTTCTTTACGACAGAAATAAAGATAAGAGAGACGCCTTTAAGATAAAGGAAGCAGCAAGAGTAGTTGAATCAGAAGTAGATGTAGTGAAGGGGGCAGATGCAATTATACTTGCAGTTAAGCCCTACGCTTATGAACCTTTAATCGAGACAATAAAAGATGAAGTAAAGGATAAAATAATTATTTCTATTACTTCAGCCTTTGATCTTAAAAAACTTGAAGAGTGCCTTCCAAATAAAAAACTTATGATGGCACTTCCAAATACGCCGGCAAAAATTTTAAATTCTATGACAGGAATTTGCCCTGGAAAAAATATTTCAGAAGAAGAAGTTAGTGAAATAAGAAAAATTTTATCTAGCTTTGGAGAAACTGAACTTGTGGAAGAAAAAAATATAAAAATTTATGAAGCAGTTTCAGGTTGTATGCCTGCCTATGTCTATATGTACATTGAAGCAGCAGCAGATGCAGCAGTTTCTTACGGTATGAAAAGGGACATGGCCTACAGGGTTATATCTCAAGCAGTAGCAGGATCAGGAAAAATGGTGAGAGAATCTGGTATTCATCCAGGTGAACTAAAGGATCAAGTTACAACACCTGGAGGCACAACTATTAAGGGAGTAAAATCTTTAGAAAAGGATGGGTTTAGGTCTGCAATTATAAATGCAGTGGATTCTATTATGAACAAATAGGAGGTCATTATGAAAGATTTATTGGTATTTTTGGCAGAAGGTTTTGAAGAAATTGAAGCTCTTACAATTGTTGATATCCTTAGGAGGGCTGACTTAAAGGTTGACACAGTTTCAGTTAAGGACAGACTTGAAGTAAAGGGAGCTCACGGTGTTACAGTTCTTGCTGATAAGGTTTTTGATGAAATTAACATCGAAGACTACAGGGCAATGTATATCCCAGGAGGTCAACCTGGTGCTACAAATCTCATGAATGACAAAAAAGTTCTTGAGTGCGCCAATGTCTTTAATGATGAAGAGAGAAAAGTAATAGCAATTTGTGCAGGTCCACAAGTTCTTGATGCAGCAGGACTTTTAAAAGATGGAAAGTTCACTTGCTACCCAGGAGTTGAAAAGAGATTAAAGGTTAAGGACCCACAAGACGAGGCAGTAGTTGTTGAAGAAAATATAATTACAGCTATGGGACCTGCTCTTGCAATCTTACTTGGAGTTAAGCTAGTTGAAGTTTTAGTATCAAAGGAAAAAGCAGAAGAAGTTGCAGAAGGTTTACTACTTCCACAACTTAAGAAATTTATTTAAAATAAGATTAGAAAATGTGCCGGATAAAACTGGTGCATTTTTTATTTTTATATTTTTTGAGCTTTTCTAAAGAATATAGCTAACTTCTTTTCCTTTTATTAGGTATTCACTAGTGTTATAATGAATGTAATTTAAGAAATCTAAGTAAGTGGGCTTTTGGCCTATTTTTATTATTATAAATTATGGAGGATAAATGTTCACAAAACTTATTTTAAAGAGGGGAGAGTCAGCCTATGGTTATGATAGGGCAAAAATCTCTAAGGAGACATCCTTTCTCGGACTTATATCAAATATACTTGTAGCCCTCTTAAAGGTAGTTTTATATATCTTTACTGGCTCAATTTCAATTTTGTCTGATGCAGTTAACAATATCACAGACTGTGTCAGCTCTATTATTTCTATTTTTGGAATAAGACTTGCTGCCAAACCAAGAGACAAGGACCACCCCTATGGTCATGGGAGACTTGAGTATTTGATTTCTCTTGTAGTTTCCGGTATCGTACTTTCCGTTGGTTTTCAATTTTTGAAAACTTCTGTTGGAAAGATCCTTCACCCTGTTGCCATTTACTATCCAAAGTTCACACTTGTGACTTTGATTTTAACTTTAGCAATAAAATTTTGGCAGGCTTCACTTTATTCAAAGGTTGCAAGAAAGATTGACTCTGTAACCCTAAAGGCCCAAGAGAAGGATTCACTAAGTGATACTCTTATAACTTCTGTTGTAATTATTTCAATTATTATAGAAAAATTCACAGGAAAAATTTTGGATGGCTATGTTGGTTTAATAGTCGCCTTATTTATTTTGTACACAGCCATCTCACTTATATACGAGACGATTTCAATTATACTTGGACGTGGACTTAGTGACGAGACTAAGCACGAGATAAAGTCCAAGGTTTCCACTTACGAGGGCATATCCAATGTCCACAATATTATGGCGACAGACTTTGGACCTGACAATATAGTTGTAATTATTGATGCAGTTTTAGATTATAATTTGACCTTAGAAGAAGCTCACAATATTGTAGACAAGGTTGAGAGGGAAGTCTCTGACTTACTTGGGATAAGGTTAATAATTCATCCAGAACCAAGAGGAAGTGGAAGCAAGATTATTAATTCTATTTCTAAAGATCTTAAAAAAATTGTGAGGGAGTCACTTAACATTTACTCCTTCCATGACATAGTCCTTGAGGACAAGAGAATTTATATAGACATTGATTACAATGCTGATTCTGTAAAGAAGAGAGAAGGAAAGGATGCTCTGAAAAAAGAGATAAAAGATAAATTAAAATCCATCTACCCAGATTACGAATTTGAAATAAATTTAGATGCGATTTTTTAGGAGGAATATATGAAGGCTTTAGTTGTAGGCGCCGGAAAATTAGGATATAGACTTGCAGCTGCATTGATAGATGAAGACTATGAGGTTACTGTAGTTGACAACAATGAAGATGTAATTGAAAACATATCAAACTCATTAGATGTTTTTAGTATTTGTGCAAATGCTTTGGACTTTGGTGTCTTAGAAGAACTTGATATTTCTCTATTTGACTATGTTGTTGCAACTACAACAAATGACGAAGCTAATGTTATCCTTTGTACGATTTCCAAAAAGCTTGGTGCTAAGTATGCCATTGCAAGGGTAAGAGACCCTGAGTACAGAAAGCACCTTGACTTCATATCAGAAGAGCTAGAAATAGATAAGATTATAAACCCTGACAATGCAACGGCAAGGTCAATTTTCAAATACCTAATGAAGAGATACCAACTTTACTCCGATGAGTTTGCTGGTGGAAAAGTATCCCTTGTTGAATTTAACATAGGCAATGACCCAAGCTTTGTTAACAAAAAAATCATGGATATTGATAACATTAATGACCTTCTTATAGCTGCTATCTCAAGAAGTGGAGATGCCATTATCCCAAATGGTCGTACTGTCCTTGAAGAAAATGACGTGATAATCCTTGCAGGCAAGTCTGAAAACATCGAAGCCTTTGACAAGGACCACACAGGTGTAAATAGGACAAGAGCCCTTAGAAGTACCATGATTCTTGGTGGAGGAAAGACAGGCCTTTACCTTGCCATGCTTCTTTTAAAGGAAAATATAGATGTTACTATTGTTGAAATAAATAAGGAAAGATGCCTTGAGCTAAAGGACATGGTTCCAGGAGCTAATATTATAAATGGAGATGGAACAGACATTGCCATACTTGAAGAAGAAATGGTCCACACTTATGATTCCTTTGTTGCTGCAACAGGCATTGATGAGGCCAACCTCCTCATGAGTCTTGTGGCAAAGCAAAGTGGAATTTATAAGTCTGTTGCCAAGATTTCCAGGACAAATTACGACAAGGTCCTAGACAAGCTTGACATAGATGCAGTATTTAACACATCTTATATTACAGCAGCAGAAATGCTAAAGGAAATAAGGGGTAAGAGCTCCCTTGCTCTACACCTACTTTTAAATGGTCAAGTTGAATGCGTTGAGCTAATGATTAGGGCCAGCCAGCTTGTTTGTGGTCACACCCTAGAAGACATTAGCCTACCTGACGGAACACTAATCGTCTCTATCATAAGAGGTCAAAGCATGTTAGTTCCTAATGGTAAGACAGTCCTTGAGTCAGGGGATAGGATAATATTATTCTCTATGCACGAGGTTGCTTCAAGGGTTCAAAAGATTTTTTCTTCTGAGGGGAAACTGAAGGACGCAATTAATTCAATTAAGAAGCGAGGAAAGAAAGATGAACTATAAGCTTATTTCCAAATTATTAGGCTATATTTTATTAATAGAAACTGCCTTCATGGCCCCATCTCTTATACTAAGTCTAGTTGAAAGAGATGGGTCCTCCTATGGCTTTTTAATCCCAATGGCTATAGCAGTCTTTTTGGGATTAATTTTAATTAACTTAAAAATAAAGAAAAATTCTCTATCTCCAAGAGATGGTATCTTAACAGTTACAGCATCTTGGGTCTTGGTATCCATTATAGGTGCGCTTCCACTTTGTATATCTGCAGGTATGACTTACGTTGATTCCTTCTTTGAAATTGTATCTGGATTTACAACTACTGGAGCCTCAGTTATATCTGGCATAGAGTCCTTCCCAAGGTCTGTTGTCCTTTGGAGATCCATTACCCACTGGATTGGCGGTATGGGAATCTTGGTGTTTACTGTTGGACTCCTTCCCAAGCTTGGAGTTGGAGCCTTTCAAATTTTTAAGGCTGAGTCACCAGGACCAGTTGCTGGAAAAATAGAGTCTAGAATTTCTCAATCATCAAAGAGACTATATATAATTTATATTATTTTAACCCTAGCACTTTTTATTTTATTAAAGCTTGCTGGCATGCCAGTTTTCGATTCCCTAGTCCACACTTTTGGTGTTCTAGGAACTGGAGGATTCTCATCCTATAACGACTCTTTAATGTCTTATAATGGAAATGCAGTCCACTTTATCCTGGCAATTTTTATGTTCTTGAGCTCTACAAACTTCGCCATCTATGCCCTCCTTTCAAAAAAGAAATTCAAGGAAGTTATACAAAATGATGAATTAAAACTTTGGATACTTATAATTGTTGTAGCCATTGCCCTTATAACAATAGACCTCTTCTCCAAGGGCTACTCATCACTTTTCATGGCCTTTAGAGATTCTGCCTTCCAGGTAACTTCAATTTCTTCTACATCAGGTTTTGCCAATGCAGACTATGAATTGTGGCCAAGTTTTTCAAAATTTATTTTGATAATCCTAATGATTTTTGGTGGTTGTGCAGGATCAACTGGTGGTGGAATTAAGGTTGTAAGAATTTCAATTCTCTTAAAGCTAATAAAGAGAGAAATGCAAAAGGCAACGCACCCCAAGGCAGTCCTTCCTGTTATTTCAGATGGGAAGTCCTTGTCTGATGAGGTAGTCCTAAGTATAAATGCCTATCTCGGAACTTACTTTGTTATAGCAGTCCTATCCACAGGTCTTGTAACCCTATCAGGAGTAGATGTTATAACAGGATTTTCTTCAGTTGCTACAACCTTATCCAACGTTGGACCAGGCTTTGGAGACATAGGTCCTACGAAGAACTTTCATTTTTACAGCGACTTCTTCAAGCTCTACTTCAGCCTGCTTATGCTTTTAGGAAGACTTGAATTCTTTACAATAATGGCACTTTTCACTAGGGGAAGACATAGAAAGGAAATTATTAAATTATAATGAAAATTTTAATTATAGGTTCAGGAAAGGTTGGTTCAACTATTGCCAAGACCTTGAGTCTTGAAAAGTTTGAAGTTGACCTAGTGGATAGAGACGAGAAAAACTTTGAAGAGATAACAAATAAGGTTAATAAAATAAGGGCAGATGTCTTGGAAGAAGACTTTGTCATAAACAATGACTTGAGCAAGTACGACTATGCTATCATTGCCACAGATAGCGACAAGACCAACCTAATCATGGCATCAATCTTCAAGGGCTTGGATGTAAAAATCATTCTACGTCTTGATGAGATGGAAAATATTTCTGAAATAGGAATTATTAAAAATTCCCTTCCTAACGTTGTAAATGTATTTAATCTAAGTCTCGAGACTGCAAAACTTGTTACAAAGTTAATCGGGTCTACAGAGTACTACGAGGCTGACTACTTTGGCAAGGGAAAGATAGAAGTAACAGGCCACTACATTGACATGGACGAGGAATTTGAAAACCAAAAGATAAAGGACATTGGATCCCTTTCCACAATTCTTGTTGTTGGGATCCTAAGAGAGGGAGAACTAATAGTTCCTGATGGAGAAACAGTTCTAAAGTCTGGCGACTACATCTACCTAATGGGTCTTTCCTTCGACATAAGAAACTTCAAACACGCTCACTTTGAAATCAAGGAAAAAGAAGACCAAAGAGAAGTTGTAATTGCATCGGGTGACTACAACTTCAACAGGATTATCTCAAATCTTGAAAATATAAATTTAAAAATTCTTGAACCAGATAGGGAAAAATTTGAAAACTACAGGCGAAATATTAACAGGGCCTTTGTAGTTAATAAAAAACTGAAAAATGACAAGATCTTTAAGGAAGAAGACATCTCTAAAGATGGTGTATTCATTTCTATGACAGAGTCTGATGAACTTAACATTGTCCTTGGACTTCTTGCAAGGAGTCATGGGATTTCAAAAAATATTGTAATTCAAAAGGACAACAACTACGACACAATCTTGGAGAGCCTGGGAATCTATAGGGTTATTGATCCCAGGGTGATTGTTGCTAATGAAATCATAAAGGCGATTAACACAGATATGAAGGTGTCCATCAACTACATGTTTGGTGGCAAGGCCCAAGTTTATGAAATAAAAATTCCAGATGACTTCGTCTACATTGGCAAGAAGCTATCAGAAATTAATCTCCACAAGGAAATTATTATCGGTGGGATAATTAGGTACGACAACTCTGCAGTTATCCCAAGGGGGAATACAAAAATTGAAAAGGGCGATAGGCTTGTAATTTTCTCAACTAATGAAAGCAGGAAGGAACTTGAAGAGTTAATCGATCCGAGTCTAAAGAAGAGTATCTTTGACTTTTTCAGGAGGTAAGTTGTGAAAGAGATTTTTAAAAATGATTGGCAAGAAATTTTGGAAGATGAGTTTGAAAAGGACTACTACAAGGACCTTAGAAAACTTTTAATCGACGAGTACAAACATTATGAAATTTTTCCAAAGGCTCAAGATATTTTCAATGCCTTTCACTACACAGCCTATAAGGACGTCAAGGTTTTAATCTTAGGACAAGACCCCTATCACAATGTGGGTCAGGCCCATGGACTTGCCTTCTCTGTCAAAGAAGGTGTGGCAATACCACCTTCACTTAGAAATATTTACAAGGAACTCAAGTCTGACCTGGGACTTGAAATTCCAAGGACAGGTTACTTAAAATCTTGGGCAGACCAGGGTATAATGCTACTCAACACAACTCTAACAGTTAGAGCCCACCAACCTATGAGTCACTCAAAGATTGGTTGGGAGATTTTTACTAACGCAGTCATAGAAAAAATTAGCGAGAAGGAAGACCCACTTGTTTTTATACTCTGGGGCAACCACGCCAAGGCCCGCAAAAAATTTATAAAGCCTGGTAACCACTTAATCATAGAAGGAGTTCATCCATCACCACTTTCTGCATCAAGAGGATTTTTTGGTTCAAGGCCCTTCTCAAGAGCTAACGAATTTTTAAAAAATAATGGAGTCACACCACCAACTTGGGAAGTTAAATAAAAAATACTTAAGCAAGGAAAATTTATTTCTTTGCTTTTTTTATTGGAATTAAAGTTACTCCACAAAAAATTTTTTATATCTTTGCTATAATGTAGGAGAGGTGAATTATGGAGTATTTAAAAACAAATTATTCAGATATAAAGGAAGTCATGATAGGTAAGGTGCCTGCAATAATAATTGAGCCCAAGGAAGAAATCAATAAGACCCTGGTCTTTTATCACGGCTGGGGATCAGACAAGGAAAGGCAAATCTTTAGGGGAAATATTTTTGCCTCCTATGGCTATAGAGTTGTTCTTCCAGAAGCAAGATACCATGGCGAGAGAAATGTAGAAAAGCTTGACCACGAGGATAAGGAAGTAGAAGGTAAATATATTTTAAAAGTGATTATGCACAATATCGAGGAAGCACCTTCCATCTTCAACTACATTGAAGAAAATTATCCGGGAAATGAAATCGCAGTGGGTGGTCACTCCATGGGAGCCATAACTGCTGGAGGTCTTTATGCCTTTAAGAAGGATCTTAAGATGGCATTTATCTTCAATGGAATAAATAATTGGAAAGAGCTAGTTCGTGGAGTAAATGAACTTAAGAACCAAGACAAGATTGACGAGAGAGAATTTAGGATCAACGAATTCTTCTTAGACATGAACCCAATGGATAGTCCAGAATCCTTTAAGGACAGACCTCTTGTCCTTTATAATGGAGAAGACGATGATGTAATAGATCCAGCCGGTCAAGAGTCCTTTGTCAATGAAGTTGAAAAAGTTTATGAAGACAAGAAACTCTTGGACTTCAAACTTTTTGAAATGACTGGCCACCAAGTGACAACCCAAATGCTTGAAGAGGCTATTAAGTTTTCAAAGGAACTTGCAGGATTTTAATTTAACCTTGATAAACTTAATGGAATTTAATAAGCAAGAGAAGACTTCTCATTTGAGGTCTTTTTTTATTTTTAAAATCTCTAGTCTTGTGGATAAATAAAAATAAAAAATATAAATCAAGTTGTGGATACCCATTAAAAAGTATAAAAAAGCCCACAAATGTAGATAAAAAAATAAAATTGTGGATAAAATTTTAGATTTGTAAAAATTTGTAAAAAATTACACAAAAAAAGAAGGCCTAAGCCTTCCTTAATATTATTATTCAACAGGTTCGAAGTCTGATTTTTCAGCTCCACAAAGTGGGCAAACCCAATCTTCTGGAAGATTTTCAAATGCAGTACCAGCTTCAACGCCGTTATCTTCGTCGCCTACTTCAGGATCATAGATATATCCGCAAAGTGTACATTCATATTTTTTCATATTATTTTTCCTCCTAATAAAATTAATGCTTTTTGCAAGCTTAATAACATTATAACAAATTGCTAAATATAATACAGTAAAATTTTAAAATTAATCTATATCAAGCTTTTGGGGTTTAAAGGGGAGGTCTATTGGGTATTTTCTTAATAGATGGAGTGAGAATTATGGATACTTTATATAGATTTAAGGGTTTTGTTAATAGCGATTTATCTCTAATAAAGAGCTTTTTGGATTCAGCCATTATGGATTTAAATCCCTATATTACTGACCAAGAAAAATTATTTGATATAAAAGTTATTTTAAATGAACTTGTAATAAATGGAGCAGTCCATGGCAATCAAGAAGACCTCAATAAGAAGGTCTGTTTAAAGTTAGTCTTAAAGGATGACTCTTTAAAAATCATTGTATCTGACGAGGGAAGGGGCGTCGACCATGACACTTCCTTGTACGATTGCGGAGAAAAAAAGTGTAATGGCAGAGGTTTATTAATTGTTGAAGCCCTAACAGACCAGCTTATTTTAAATCAAAATGAAGTCATTGCAATTAAAAATCTTTGAAGACCTGGCGACTTATAAGTTCATACATAATTTGTTAAGACCATAGTTTATAAGTTTTTTAAAAAATTTAATTTATAGAAATATTAGAAATCCCTAGGGGTTTCTTTTTTTATGCTCTTTAAGGATAAATTAAATCCAATAAAAAATGGCTGCCCATAAGACAGCCATTTTTTTATTTTTATTAAAGAGCCTTTAGAACTTTTACAAGATGGTCGTAAACTCTCTTAGTTGAAGAAATTGAAAGAGTTTCCTTTTGTGTGTGAGCTCCAACAGTGTCTGGACCAATGGAGATAATGTCAAGGTCGCTATTCTTCTTGTAGAAGACACCACATTCAAGTCCACCGTGAGTGAACTCTTCTTCCATTTCCTTGCCAGTGATTTCCTTGTAAATTTTCTTTACGATTTCTCTAAAGTCAGATTCTTTTCTGTATTCCCATTCTGGATAAGGATTGATGAATTCTCCTTGGCAGCCATATTTTTCAACTATATCCAAGTAAATCTTGCCAAATTCTTCTGAAAGTGAAGAGGATGCAAATCTAAGTGAAACGAAAACTTCTACTGTGTTATCAACTTTTTTTGCTATTGCAAGGTTTGATGATGACTCGAGAACTTTTTTAGCTTCGTTTATGAAAGTGTGTGGACCAGTTGGAAGTTCTAATAAATAGTTTGCAAGTTTCTTTGTATCATCAGCAGTTAAAACTTTTCCATCGTGAGAAGATTCTTTACATTCAATAACAAGTTCTCCTGCTACGTCTTTGAACTTTTCTTTTACGAAGTCTATAGCTTCTTTAAGTGCTTTTTCGTCTGCTACAAGGACAAGCTTACCTTCTCTTGGGATGGCATTTTGTTTTGTTCCGCAGTTGATGTCAATTAGTCTTGCTCCATCAAGCTTATTAAGGATTTCAGCTATTACCTTAATCATGTTGCCTCTGTTGTTGGCAATTTCCATGCCAGAGTGGCCACCAAGGAAGCCATGAAGGTGAAGGTCAAAGGCCTTGCCAGAGTAAGTTTCTTCATTAAAGACAAACTTTGATTTTAGAAGTTTTCCACCTGCAGATGAAACTGTTAGGACACCTTCTTCTTCTGAGTCAATGTTGATTAGGTACTTGCCTTCAAGATATTTTGCTTCAAGGTCCTTTGCACCGTGCATGTCAGTTTCTTCTGATACAGTTACGATTATCTTTAATGGACCGTGTTCTTCTTCTGCAAGAGCCATTGCCATGGCAACACCTATTCCGTTGTCTGCTCCAAGAGTTGTGTCGTTAGCGTGAAGAGAATCGCCATCAACAATAAGTTCGATTGGGTCAGTTTCAAAATTGTGTTTTGAGTCCTTGCCCTTTTCACAAACCATGTCCATGTGACCTTGTAGGATTACCTTAGGTCTATCTTCCATGCCCTTAGTAGGGGGCACTTCCATAATAATATTTAGGCTGTCATCTTGTACGACTTTGTAGCCTTTTTCTTCTCCAAACTTCTTAAGGAAGTCAGAAACTCCCTTTTCGTTACCAGATTCTCTAGGAATTTGTGATAACATTTCAAAATAATCAAAAACTTTTTTTGGTTCTAAATTCATTTTAACCTCACTTTATAATAACCTTGTGGTAAACTTTTTTACCCTTTCTAATAATAATTTCTCCGTCCTTGAAGTTGTCTTTTGTGATTTCAAGTTTAGGATCAGTTACTTTTTCATCATCAATGGAAACTCCGCCTTGAGTGATAAGTCTTCTACCTTCAGAGTTTGTCTTGATAAGTCCAAGCTCTGTCATAAGGTTTAGGATACCCACAGGTTCGTCAAACTTTGCAGCTTCAAATTCAGTTGCAGGTATGTCTTCTGATGCCTTGTCGCCACCAAATAGGGAGTGAGATGCATCAAGAGCAGCTTTAGCAGCTTCTTCTCCGTGAACGTCTTTTACAACTTCGTAAGCAAGGACTTCTTTTGCCTTATTTATTTCAGCGCCTTCTAATTTTTCATATTCAGCAATCTTATCAAGTGGAAGCATAGTTAGAAGCTTCATGAACTTAATAACATCTCTGTCGTCACAGTTTCTTAGGTATTGGAACATTTCGTAAGGTGTAGTCTTTTCTGGGTCAAGCCAAATTGCTCCAGCCATAGTCTTACCCATCTTGATTCCAGCCGCAGTGGTAAGAAGTTTAAAAGTCATGGCATAAACTTTGTCACCTTCAAGCTTTCTAACAAGTTCATAACCACCAAGTATGTTGGACCATTGGTCAGATCCACCAACTTCTAGCTTACAGCCATGCTTCCTGTATAGGTATAGGTAGTCGTAGGATTGCATAAGCATGTAAGAAAATTCGAAGAAAGTAAGTCCTTGTTCCATCCTGTTCTTGTAGCAATCAAATTGTAGCATCCTGTTAACAGAGAAGTGGATTCCAATTTCTCTTACAAATTCTAGGAAGTTTAACTTAGTTAACCAGTCAGCGTTGTTTTCAATGTAGCCCTTGCCATCAGAAAAATCTAGGAAGCTAGAAATTTGTTCCTTAAATCTTCTTGCATTGTAGTCAATTGTTTCCCTGTTCATAAGAGATCTCATGTCGGACTTGCCTGATGGGTCACCAATAGTTGTAGTTCCACCACCAAGTAGAGCTATAGGCACGTGACCAGCATTTTGCATGTGTTGCATTACCCTAATTTGGATAAAGTGTCCAAGAGTTAGAGAGTCAGCAGTTGCATCAAAGCCAATGTAAAAAGGAACTGATTCCTTGCCAAGCATTTCTTTTAGCTCGTCTTCGTAAGTGCATTGGTCTAAGTAACCTCTCTCGCTTAAAATATCGAATACATTTTCCATAAATTCCTCCAAAAAAATAAAAAGAGCCCCGTGAACGAAAGGACGCATTCGTGGTACCACCTTTCTTCGCCGAGGCCTCAAAAATCAATAGACTCCAATATTGTAATTCAGCTTTCGCTTACTGTATATCTTCAACGTCTTATATTCATACTATTTATGTTATAATAATCGAAAATAAAATAAAAGTCAATGGTGATGAGATGTTAGGCATAGATATAGTAGAAATCTCTAGAATAAAAAAACTAATGAATGAAAATGAAAATTTTCTTCGCAAGGTTTTTAATGAAGATGAGATAGAAAGAATTAAAAAAAGAAAAGAGCCCTACGAGAGAGCAGGGGGAATTTTTGCTGCAAAGGAAGCAGTAGCAAAGGCCCTTGGAACTGGGATCGGAAAAATTTCTTTTAAGGACATAAAAATAAAATACAAGGGAGATGCCCCTTACGCAGAAGTATTTGATATGAAATTTGATTTATCTATTAGCCACGAAAGGTCTTATGCAGTGGCTGTTGCAAATTTTGATGGAGAAAACTTTATGAAAAAAAATTATGAAGAAGAAATAATTTTAGATGAAGAAATAAAATCTCTTTGGAAGAATAGGGACGACTTTGGCCACAAGGGAGACTTTGGAAAAATTGCAATCATAGGTGGGTCCATGGGCATGACTGGGTCCTCTTACCTCTCATCAAATGCTGCCCTAAAGGCAGGCGCAGGACTTGTTTATAATATAGTCCCAAGAGAAATCTTTGATATCATGTCTATAAAATTCATTGAGCCCATAGCAAAAACCTTTGACGACCTAGAGGAAATGGAAAAATTCCTTGAAGGGATTGATGCCGTAGCCATGGGACCAGGTATGGGACTAGGAGCTTATGGAAAAAATGTTTTTGAGAGAATAATAAAAATAGAAAAAAATCTTTTGATAGATGCCGACGGCCTAAATATTTTGTCAAAAAATTTAAATTTATTAGAAGAGAGAAAAGACTTCACGACAATTTTAACACCACATGAAGGAGAATTTGCAAGACTAACAGGACTATCTCTGGATGAGATTAAAAACAATCGCAAGACAGTTGCAGAAGAATTTGCAAAAAAATATAAGGTCATCCTAGTCCTAAAGGGTCACGAAACTCTTGTCACAGATGGAGAGAGAACTTACACAAATAGGACAGGCAACTCTGGCATGGCAACAGGAGGATCAGGAGACGTCTTGACAGGAATAATCTCTGCCCTAATGAAAAATTACAACTTGTTTGACGCTGCAAGGCTTGGAGTTTATATTCACGGACTCTCAGGAGACATCTACGCAAGAAAAAATTCAAAGGCCAGCCTAAGGGCAAGGGACCTAATAGAAAATCTAAGCGCAGTCTTTAAACTTTTTGAAGAAAAGTAAGGCAACTTATAAGTAAAAAAGTCAAAAAAATTTTCGATTAGTGTATATAATAAGAAGAAATGTGATAGAATGTTATAAAGGTTGCTCATAGATCAATCTTTAATTCTCTCTTACCTTAAAAGGTGAAAAATTATGATGATAAAAAGAGGGGACATATTCTATGCCGACCTGTCGCCAGTTATTGGATCAGAACAGGGAGGGGTTAGGCCCGTAGTTGTTGTTCAAAATGACATTGGAAACAAATATTCGCCTACTTTAATCGTAGCTGCAATTACATCTCAACTTAACAAGGCGAAGTTACCAACCCATGTTAATGTGAAAGCTAAAGATGTTCCGTTGCCCAAGAATTCTGTGATTCTTTTGGAGCAACTGAGGACAATCGACAAAAAAAGGTTGAGAGAGAAGATCGGTAAATTCGACAAGGATGTCATAGGAGAGATTGACGCAGCAATAAAAGTTAGCTTGGCGATAAAGTAATTGGGCAACATACATATTGACTATCTCGTAAGAGGTAGTCTTTTTTTGTAGAAATTTAAAATTTATTCTTGCGAGCTTCTTGCAAATTAATTATAAAATTTATTTTTATAAAACATAAATAATAGAAAAGCTCTTGTCTATGTGATAAACTTATTAGCGGAGAGATTTATGAATAAAGTAAAAATTTTTGGAGTTGAAATTTTTAACATTGATAACTCAGAGTGCCAAAATTTTTTAAGGGACTTCTTAAAGGGGAATTCGCTTAAAAAAATTTACACACCAAATACTGAAATCGTAATGGCAGCTAAGAGGGACGAAGATCTTAAGAAGCTTGTCAACTCAGGCGACTTAGTCCTTGCTGATGGGATTGGCCTTATCTACGCATCAAGGCTTAGGAAGAAACCTTTAAAGGAAAGGGTCACAGGTTTTGACACATCCATTAAGCTACTTGAGCTTGCTGATGAGATGGGTCTTAACTTATATTTTTTAGGTGGCAAGGAAGGTGTTGCAAGAGATGCAGCAGCTGCTGTCAATGAAAAGTATAAGAATCTAAAGGTTGCAGGTTTTCACAATGGATATTTCAATTCCAAGCTAGACGGCGAGAAGTCTAGCACTGAAGAAGAAATAATTAAAGAAATAAATTCCAAGGACATTGATATTGTCTTTGTAGGCTTTGGTTTTCCTCGTCAAGAAAAGTGGATTGACGCATGGAAGGATGATATAAATGCCAAGGTCATTATTGGAAATGGTGGAGTCCTAGATATTTTATCAGGCAGGGCAAATAGGGCCCCAGATATTTTTATAAAGCTTGGTCTTGAGTGGCTCTATAGGCTTTTAAAAAATCCATCTAGGATTAAGAGGCAAATTGATTTGCCAAAGTTTTTGTTGGCGGTAATGAGAGATAAAAATTCAGTTGAGTAAGGAGAGTAATTTTGAATATCGAAAATAAAGCAGTTAATACTTTGAGAATGCTATCTGTTGATCAAATTGAAAATGCAAATTCAGGTCACCCAGGTCTACCCCTTGGTGCTGCACCTATGGCCTATGCTCTTTTTAAGAATCATCTAGTGAGAGATTCTAAGGATTTGAATTGGAAGAATAGGGATAGATTTGTCCTTTCTGCAGGACATGGATCTGCTCTTTTGTATTCACTTTTTTACTTATTTGACTATGGTCTAACTCTTGATGACTTAAAGAACTTTAGACAACTTGACTCGAAAACACCAGGCCATCCAGAGTACGGACACACTAGGGGTGTTGAAGCAACTACTGGACCTCTTGGCCAAGGGATTGCCATGGCAGTTGGTATGGCTATTGCAGAAGAAAAACTTGCAGCCCTTTACAACAAGGATGACTTGAAACTTGTTGACCACTACACTTATGCCCTAGTTGGGGATGGATGTCTAATGGAAGGAATTTCCAACGAAGCATCGTCACTAGCTGGCACACTTAAATTAGATAAACTAATCGTACTTTACGATTCAAATAAAATTTCCATTGAGGGATCAACTGACCTTGCCTTCTCAGAAAATGTTTGTGACAGGTACAAGGCTCTTGGTTGGGACACTTTTGTAGTTCATGATGGAAATGACTTAGATGAAATTAATGCAAAAATTGAAGAGGCAAAAAAATCTGACAAGCCTGCACTTATTGAAGTTAAGACAAAAATTGGATATGGATCACCAAGAGAAGACTCTGCAAAGGCTCACGGTGAACCTCTTGGCAAGGAAGACAGAAAGTCAACTCGTGAATTCTTTGGACTTCCTGATGAAGACTTTTATGTTGATGAAGATGTGAAAGCCCACTTCCAAAAAATTGTGGAAGAAAACACTGCAAGGGTTAATGAAAAGAAAAAAATTGAAGAAGAGTATGCAAAAAAATATCCTAAGGAATATGAGGACTATCTTGCTGCCTTTAACTTAGAAAAGAAGGAATTATTAGAAGACTCCTACTACGATTCCTTTGATAAGGACATGGCAACTCGTGCGATCTCTGGCGAAGTTTTAAATAAGATTGCCAAGGACAACATCCACATCTTTGGTGGTTCAGCTGACCTTGGTCCATCAAACAAGACTATGCTAAAGGGAGAAGAATACTTCTCAGCTGACAATAGACTTGGAAGAAATATAACTTTTGGTGTTCGCGAAAATGCCATGGGTGCAATCACAAATGGAATCCTTCTTCATGGAGGCCTAAGGACTTATGCGTCAACTTTCTTGGTTTTCAGTGACTACTTAAAGCCAACAATTAGACTTGCAGCCCTTATGAATCTTCCAAATGTCTACATCTTCACTCACGACTCCATTGGAGTTGGGGAAGATGGACCTACTCACCAACCAATAGAACATCTTGCAATGTTAAGGTCCATTCCAGGAATTGTTGTAATAAGACCTGCTGATGGACGTGAAACTGCAGCATCACTTAACCTTGCCTTTAATTCAAAGAACACACCTTTTGTTCTTGCCCTATCAAGACAAAATCTTCCACAACTTGAAAATTCTTCAAGGGATATCTACAGGGGTGCTTATATAATCAAGAAGGAAGAGGGAGAACTTGAAAAAATTGTAATCGCTACAGGTTCAGAAGTTTCTCTTGCTCTTGAAGCAGCAGAAGGACTCAAGGGAGTTCGTGTGGTTTCAATGCCTTCTATGGAAATGTTTGATGCCCAATCCTCTGACTACAAGGAAGAAATTCTTCCATCGAATATCACTAAGAGGATTTCACTTGAAGCTCTTTCATCCTTTGGCTGGCACAAGTACATTGGCATAAAGGGTATGGCAATTTCCATTGATACCTTTGGAGCAAGTGGAAAGGGTGCTGAAGTCTTTGAAAGATTTGGTTTCACTAAAGAAAACATTAGAAGAAAAATCCAAGAATTTTAATAAAATATGAAAGAGGAGGGCGACCTCCTTTTTTAATTTAAATTTTTATTTGCATTTAATAATTAATTTTGAAAACTTATAAAGAGCTTAAAAATTATTTTTTAAATCTCATAAATAATTAAGATTTATTTTTATGAAATACAAAAATTATGAGATGGGAGGGAAAAATGAAACTTATAAAAGAAAAGAAATGGGCGATAGTATTTTCGCTTTGTGCCATGCTCTTGTGGGGCTCTGCCATACCCCTAATAAAGACAACTTACATCCACGCCAACATCATGCCAGACGACACAGGTGGAAAAATTTTAATAGCAGGGATTAGGTTCTTCATGGCGGGGATCTTAACCTTTATCTACTTTGGACTTTTTAACAAGGAAGAAGTTAAAAAAGAAAATATAAATATAAAACTTATCTTGGTCTTGGCACTTTTGCAAACTTGCCTCCAGTATATGTTTTATTATATTGGACTATCCAACACACTAGGTTCTCTTGCAGCAGTTATCCAGGCATCCAACGCTTTTATTACAGTTGTGATTTCTGTTCTCTTAATTAGGGAAGAGAAGTTTACCAAGAGGAAGCTAGGAGCTCTTATAGTTGGGTCTATTGGTATTTTAATCATAAACCTAAGAGGAGGGGGAGGCTTTCACTTTAAACTAAGTGGCGAAGGATTCGTCCTTATAGCTACAACTTTTAATGCCCTTTCCAGTGTCCTCATAAGAAAGTATGGAAGAAATTTAAATGGCTTTCTCTTAACTGCATCACAATTTGTACTTGGAGCAACGCCACTAATAATTATTGGAGCCATCACTCACAAGTCCAATGTGAACTTTGACTTTCTTCTATTCTTAATGCTATCTTATGGAGCCTTTATATCGGCAACAGCTTTTACAATTTGGACCTTTGTCCTTCAGACTCACAGCGCCAGCGAGTTTGGAATTTATAAATTATTTATTCCAATCTTTGGAACAATTTTATCCATCTTGGTCCTTGGCGAGGCTCTAACAATAAATATTGTCTTGGGACTTATCTTTGTCCTATCAGGAGCAATAATCTTAAACAAAAAATAAATTTAAAGGGGGCCGAGAGCCCTCTTTTTTATTTCAATTCAATGCAAAAGTAAAAGTATAAATGTTATAATGAAGTCGGGAGTGGTATTTTGAAAATTAAAAAAAATCACGCAATAATTTTATTTTTGTTATTTATATTTTTAGGATTTATATATATTAACCATAAAAATTTTTCTAAGGACAGGACCATAGTAAGACTTAAGGGAGTAAGTGTTAATGAGCCCATAGAGGACTTTAGCCTTGCATCTAAGTCTGTCTTTTTATGGGCTGATCCAGTTTTATATATAACAGACAGGGAAGGAAATATTGTAAAGAAGATCCAAAGGGAAGATGAAAACATTGAGGCCTTCTTTGCCAACAACTATGCCTTCTTGTATGAAAAGGACCTTGGCAAGGTCCACATGTATTCAGAGATGGGCGAGCTCCTTTCCACAATAGATGTTAAGGGCGACATCTTTAATATAAGTTATGAGAATGCAAATATAATTTTTCACGTAGTGGATGAGAAAAATGAAATCCTATACTTAATGGGCAATGACTCAACTCTCACAGAAATCTACAGAACTGGCAATCAAATCTTGGCCCACGATGTCCTTGACGAGAAAAATCTTTCTGTTGCAGAAATAAAAAATGAAACAACAGGCTACTCTTCTCTTATTTATAATCTAAACAAGGGAGAAAAAACTAGCCAGGCCTTAAACCACGAAGTTGTCATGTACTTAAAGAGAGACAAGAGGTCAGTCTTGGCTCTTACAGATAAGACAATTTATAGGTTTATGAATTCTGGGAAAAAATATGAGGATAGGGTGCCGAATATCTCTGACGTCTTGGTGGAAGGCAAGAAGACCTACCTTCTTCACTCAGGAATTATCACAGAATACAATTACATCTTAAAGCCAGGCAAGAAAAAAATAATTGCAGCTAATGTCAACAAGATGGAAAATATTTCTGGCTCAATTTATGTCTATGGACCAAGTGATATTGGTGGAGAAATTGGAAATTCGGGAGAATTTTACACAAGACTTGGCTACTCCCTAGACAAGATTAAGATCAACGGACTTTTGATTGGGGCCTTGAGAAATGGCGACCTAAGTCTTTATTCCGTTGTGAACACAAACACAATAAGAGAAGATGATAACAAGATAGAGACAACTTATAAAGAGGTGTAAAAGTGAACATAGAAAAAAACACAGACGCTGTTGCAAGTGAAGCAGACCAGGCTCTGAGATCAACTTTTAGAGGTCTTGAATCCTGGGAGAGACTCCTTGTAGTTGCCCTTGTAGTTATTGGAACTTTTGTAATTTTAAAAATAATAGATTCCTTTATTGGAAGACAATTAAATTCAGATAAGATAAAAGAAAAGGGATCCTACAACAGGATTGTAACTGTTACAAACTTAATCAGACGTATAATCAAGGTAATCCTAATTTTTATTGGAGTTACCATAGTTATGAGCGTCTTTAACATTTCTATTGCGCCAATTATTGCAACTCTTGGTGTGTTTTCACTGGCAATTGGTGTTGGTGCCCAAAGTCTTGTTAAGGACTTTATCAATGGTTTTTTTATAATTTTTGAAGACCAATACTCTGTTGGCGACCTAGTTGAGATTGGCGACATCGAAGGAGTTGTAGAGGACTTGGGACTTAGGGTTACAAAAATTCGTGACTTTGACAAGATTCTTCACGTCATTCCCAACAGCAACATTTCAATTATTTCCAACAAGGAAAGGGCAAACATCAGGACAAAAATTGAATTTTACCTAGACAATTCTTGCGACCCAGACTTTGTGGAAGAAAAAATTAAGGCAGCTATAGAAAAGTATAGGGACCACGAAGACATGGTTATTGGACCAAACTTGTGGGGAGTTACTGAAAATGGAAAAGATGCCTACAAGATGGCCCTTGTTTACTACACAAGGCAGGGCAGACAATACGACCTTGAGTTTGCTCTTAGGTCCGAGATTTTAAAAACAATGCAGAGAGAAAATATTAAGTCTCCTATGATTAGGAATAAGTTTATAAAAGGAGAAGATGATCATGCTTTACTATGAACTAGGCGATATAGTAACCCTAAAGAAGGGGCACCCATGTGGTGAAAACAAGTGGGAAATAGCAAGAAAGGGCGCCGATATGAAATTAAAGTGCCTGGGTTGTGATAGAGTTGTTTGGATGAGCCGCATGGATTTTGAAAAAAGAGTTAGAAAAATTTTAGAAGGAGATAAATTTGTAAGTATTGTCCATCATAAAAAAGAAGGTGAGTAGAATGGACGTGAAAGAAGTTTACGAAGCCAGAGAAAGACTAAGGAGTCATATCAAGGAAACTCCTGTAGTCTATGCACCAAACCTTGGAGAAGACATCTATCTAAAGGTTGAAGTCCTACAAGACACTGGATCTTTTAAACTTAGGGGAGCTTACAACAAGATTGCAACCCTATCAGATGAGGAAGCAGAAAGAGGAGTTGTAGCTTGCTCAGCAGGTAACCACGCCCAAGGTGTTGCCAAGTCAGCTAGCGAGAGAGGGATAAAGTCTGTTATCTGCATGCCTTATCACGCACCCCTATCCAAGGTAAAGGCAACAAGAAATTATGGGGCAGAAGTAGAACTTGTTAAAGATTCCTTTGACGATGCAGCAGCCTTTGCAAAAAAATTATCTGAAGAAGAAGGTTACACTTTTATTGCGCCCTTTGATGATGAAAAAATTATTGCAGGTCAAGGTACAGTTGGACTAGAAATCTTAGAAGAGCTGCCAGACGCTGACATTATAGTTGTGCCAATTGGCGGTGGTGGTCTTATATCTGGAGTTGCCCTTGCAGCCAAGTCTATTAAGCCAGAAATAAAGATAATTGGAGTTCAAACAAAAATTTCTCCATCAATGTATGAATCTATTAAGGAAGGAAAAATCTTAACAGTTAAGGGTGGATCAACAATTGCTGATGGAATTGCAGTTAAGACTCCAGGAGAAATTACATACGAGATGGTAAAGGAATATGTAGACGACATAGTTCTTGTAACTGAAGGAGAAGTTTCTTCTGCAATCTTAACCCTTCTTGAGGACAACAAAATCATTACGGAAGGAGCAGCTGCATCCACAGTTGCAGCCCTTATGTATAGGAAGTTCAACCACAAGGGCAAAAAAGTTTGCTGCGTCCTATCTGGTGGAAACATCGACGTCACTCGAGTTTCAAAGGTTATTGAAAAGGGACTTTATAAGACCAACAGGCGAATGGAACTTAGGATTAAGTTAGATGATCAACCAGGACAACTCACTAAGATATCAGGACTTCTTGAAGAGCAAGGAGCCAACATAGTTCAAATTTATCAAAATGTAGACCTAGTTGGGGAAACAATAGACTCCATGATCGTCAGCATTATTATTGACACCAAGGACAAGGATCACCAAGGTCAAATCTTAACAGCCTTAAATCAAAACGCCTATGTCTACAAGGCAAGATACAACGACTCACAATTTTAATTTGATTTTATATAAGCGTAAAAATTTTTGAAATTAAGATCAAAATAAATTGAATACTTTAAAATAAAAATTGAGAGGCCTAGACCTCTCTTTTTTGTTGACAAAAATAGGATGTAACTCACACAAAAATAAAAAAGTAGATGAAAGATTTTTTATTTATTATAATGAAGTCGGAGGGATTATGTTAAATTCAGATAAAATCGCAAGACTTGCTAGCTACGCTCTCATCTACGAGGTATCCTTAAGTCCCAAGCCAGGACTTGTTAGCCTAATAGATGTGGGAGCCCATGACGACATGGACTACATGGACTTCTTGAAGTCATCCCTAGTCCTCTACGACTACTTCAAGATTTCCTACGAGCTTGGAGAAAAATCTAAGGGAGAGGACTTCTTGGAGCTTAGAGAATATGGAAAGCTTTACGAAGACAAGATGAAAGCAGTAACTGGCGGAGCCAACACTCACAAGGGAATTATTTTTTCTCTTGGTCTCATGGTTTATGCAAGTGCAATAGAAATGAGAAAAGAAGACTTTTCTTTTGAGAAAGTAATTGACCGAGTGGCTTACCTAAATCGTGGCATAAGCAATGAATTGAAAATTGAAAAGGCAGAAACCCATGGCGAAAAAAATTACAAAAAATATGGACTAAAGGGAATAAGGGAAGAGGCTGAAGAAGGTTTTAAGAAGGCCCTTATGGGACTTGACTTCTTAAAGGAAGCTGAGAAGAAGACAAATTTTGACTACGCCCTCACTGGTACCCTATTTTATTTCATGTCCCTTATCGAGGACTCAAACATAATCAAAAGAGGAGGGCTTGAGGGTCTAGAATTTTTGAAAAAAACTTCGAGTCGTGTCCTTGAAAATAAATTGTACGAAAATGAAGATGGAATGAGAGAAATCCAAAAAATAAATGAGGAGTACAAGAGGAGAAACCTAAGTCCAGGAGGCTGTGCCGACTTTTTGATCCTCACCCTGTATTTTTATCTCTTGGAGGGAAACATTGATTGATTATAGACAAGTTATGAAATTTGAAAAGAAGAATATTGAGAAATTCTTGAAAGACTTTGACATAAACTATGAGAGGGACGTGGACTACACTCTTGTGGCACTTGACGGCGACAAAATTGTTGGGACTGGATCTTGTGCGGGTAGGGTCCTAAAGTGCTTTGCCATTGACCCAGCCTACCAAGGCATGGGAATTACAAATTCAATAATCACAAGGCTCCTTGATCATCAATACGAGATTGGGAATAATCATCTCTTCATCTTTACAAAGCCAAAAAACATTAAGATTTTTGCAGACTTTGGGTTTTCTCTAGTTGAAGAGACAGAAGATGTTGCCCTCTTAGACAATAAGATAGAAGAACTTCACAAGCTCTTAAAAAATATTGAAGACCAGAGGGAGTCTGGCGCAATTGTTATTAACGCCAACCCCATGACCAAGGGTCATCTCTATTTAATTAACGAAGCGAGAAAACAAACTGACCTCTTACACATCTTTATGGTAGAGGAGGACGGGTCTACCTTCCCCTACGACTTTAGGTACAAAATTGTTAAGGAAGAGTTGGAAGAGTATGAGGACGTCATAGTTCACCCTGGCAACGACTATATTATTTCAAAAAACACCTTCCCAACATATTTTTATAAGGACGAAAAAACAATTCTAAAGGCCTATTCAGAACTTGACACGAAAATCTTTGGAAGATACTTTGCAAAAGCCTTAAATATAAAAAAGAGATTTGTGGGAAGCGAAGACAGGGATGTGGTTACGAAAAATTACAACGAGACCATGGAAAGAATCTTGCCAGAATATGGCCTAGAGGTCGTAGAAATTCCAAGGACAAGTCTGGACAATGAAATAATTTCTGCCTCAAAAGTTAGGGCTCTTTTAAAGGAAAGAAAATTTGAAGAAGCTTATAGATTTTTGCCAGAAGCAACAATCAAAGCTCTAAAGTCAGAAGAAGGACAGAGGATAATAAATGATAGACTCTAAGATACTTGCCATGAATAGGATGCTGGAGGCCAAGGAAAAAAGATATTACAAGATCAAGGATCTGACAGAAAGCTATAAGGCCCCAGTCCTTTCCTTTATGTTAAACATTCCTGGCGAAGACAAAAACTTTGAAGAAGCAGTAAGCTTTCACAAAAAATATGTAGAGAAGATTAAAAATCTTTTGGAAGAAAATAAAATAAAAATTTTATTTGAAGACTATCAAAATTTAGTCACAGGCATGGAGTACCTTGCTGTCCTTGATGGCGATGGATGTGTTATAAAAAAACTAATGATGGAAGTTGAAGAAGAATCAATGGGAGGAAGACTCCTGGACCTGGACATCTACGATAAGGACTTCTCACAAATTTCAAGATCATCCCTGGGACTTCCAGAGAGGAAGTGCATAATTTGTGGCGACACAGCAAGGACCTGCATCAAGGAAGAAAGGCACGACCTAAAGGAACTTGAAGAGAGAGTAAGAGAAATTATTAAAGAGACAATGGAATAGCCCTCAAAAAATTTTTGAAATTTTGCTAAATAATCTTGCAAGAAATCATAAAAAAGTCCCCAAGAAGAAATAAATTCTTGGGGATTATTTTTTATTTGTAGTCGCCTCTGAAATGAGTTGTTCCAACAAAGTAGAAAGTCCTCTTACCCTTGTCAACATTTTTTGCGTGATCGCCAAGACGAAGCTGAAGATTTAAATATTTAAATTTTGGATTCATCATGTTGTCACGATGGCCAGGTGAATTCCACCACAAATCATAGAGAGTCTTTGCCATGAACTTTTCATCAGTTAAAAATTTTCGAGTCTTAGGTGCAATATTTCCATTACTAGAAGAATTGATAATCTCAACAAGATTTTCACCGTTAGTAGTTGTAGAAATTTGAGGCTCAAGATAATCTAAAGAAGTTTGCCATGGTCGACCATCTAAGCGTCGGTGAAATTTTCCATTTACATCAATAGATCCATTTGCTACAAGCTCTTCAGAACGAGTTGATGCACCCTTAGTTAAATCATCAGCCCATTCAAGTGGATCACACCCCAAGTTTTGTCTGTCAGCATTAATTAACTTTAAAAATTCTTGATGGAACAAGTCGTGGTTAAAAGTTACTCCCTTGTTAAAGGAATCTATATTTACAATCTCACTATCAACAGCTGCCTTTTTGCCATCAGTGTTTTCTATTTTAATTTCTTTAGGAAGCTCCTTAGTTTTTTCATTTATATTTTCTGGAGCCTTGGTTTCAATCTTATTGATATCATCTGACATGGCGTTATAGACCATTGTAAAGACATGACCACGAGGAGCAAATTTATTTGGCTCAGGGTTTTCAATCCCACTATTAGGACCAATTATCCCCATGGAATTTGCCCAAGCTATCCAAGATGATGGCCAAGTAGATTCCTTCACGTCAGCAGGTGTTAAGTCCGACTTACTTGCCGCAACTAAAATTTTTAAAATCTCAGCGTAAGTGATTTGATTAGAAGGCTTGAAGGATCCATCAGGGTATCCAACAATAGCAGATATGCCCTGTGGATTTTTTATTTGGCTGGCATTTTCAACATAAAACTTTGCCCAATGACCCTTGCCCACATCATTAAAACTTTGCTGGTCATTTTTTTCAACAAGCTCGCCCTTTATTTTTGTAAGAATTACAGCAATTTCAGCACGAGTGATGGGCTTATCTAGTCCAAGGCTGCCATCAGGATAACCAGTAATGATTCCAGCTTTTTGCAAGGTCTCAATTTTTTCGTTATTGTCACTCATACCCTTTGCCAAAAGAGAGCTAGGAGTTAAAAGACAAGAAGCCAATAAAAGAACAAATAAAAGCCTACTAAACTTTTTCATAAAAACCTCCTTGATAAGTAAAAAATTAAAACTTGATAGACAAAAAAGGTCTGATCAAATTGTCGTAGATGAAAATATTTATTAATTATAGTATAAGACATTTACAAATAATTTAATAGATTAAAGTTATATAAAAACACAATATAGTTGAGTAAAATATATTAGCAAAAGTAAATCGATACCACAAATTAAATTTGTTACTATAACAATTTTATGTTTGCGCAAGATGGCGAATTCATCGGGTTAACATCTTGAATAAGAAAGCCTTTCTGGGGTATCATAGAAAAAAGGAGGTTTTTCTATTGAAGAAAAAATATTTTGGACTTAATCTTCCAATGTTATTGGTTTTATCTGCAATTGTTTTTATTGCAACATATATGGGAGTTTTGTCAGAGGATTTAGCGGGCGGAGTTGCCCTGATGTTCGCAATAGGTATTATTTTATATGAAATTGGTGAGAGGATTCCAATTTGGAACACTTATGTTGGTGGTGGACTTGTTCTTGCCTTCTTGGGTACAGCAATTTTAGTTTATCTGCATGTTATACCAGAAGAATATGTAGAACTTATTTCATCTGTTAACTCAAAGCCTATGGGAGTATTAAACTTCTTTATCATAATGCTTATCTCTGGTTCACTTCTTGGACTTAATAGAGACCTTATGATCAAGTCTTTTGCAGGATATATTCCAGCAATCCTTGGTGGAGTTTTAGGTGCTGCCATTCTTGGTATCATTGGAGGACTTTTCTTTGGAGTTTCTCCAGCAAACACTATTTTAAAATACGTTCTTCCTGTAATGGGTGGAGGTAACGGTGCAGGTGCAGTTCCACTAAGTCAAATTTATGAAAGAGTTACAGGAGATGCTGCTGCAAACTACTATGGATTTGCTATTTCAATTCTTACAATTGCAAATATCTTCGCTATTATTGCTGGTGGTATTTTAAATAAGATTGGTGAAGCAAGAAAGGGTCTTACAGGAGACAAGAAAACTCTTATGAGATCAGCTCCTGAAATTGAACAAAATGAAGAAAAATTCACAACACAATTAAAGGACTATGCTGGAGCAATCTTAATGGGTCTTACTTTCTATCAATTAGGTAGGCTTGTAGCTGATAAGATTTGGGATCCACTTGTTCCTTCAGTGCCAATTCACCCATTTGCTTTTATGATTATTATTGTTGCTCTTGCTAATGGACTTGGACTTGTTCCAGGATCACTTAGACAAGCTGCAAAAGAAGTTCAATCTTTCTTCACTAAAAACATTGTAATCTTAATTATGGTTGGTGTTGGTGTTGAAACTGACCTTAATGAACTTATAGCTGCAATTACTTTTGGTAATGTTGTTATGGCATTTTTAATTGTTGTTGGTGCTGTAATTGGTTCAGGACTTGTTGGACACCTTGTAGGATTTTTCTTTGTTGACTCTGCTGTTACAGCAGGTCTATGTATGGCAAACAGAGGTGGATCTGGTGACTTGGCAGTTCTTGGAGCAGCTGACAGAATGGATTTAATTTCTTATGCACAACTTTCATCAAGACTTGGTGGAGGTATAATACTAGTCATAGGATCAATACTCTTTGGAACGCTCATGTAGACTAGGAGGGATTTTTTTGAAACTAAAAAAAGAAGCCATGGCCGGAACTCTTGAGTCAAATGATATTTTAATCACTGTTGACGATGGAAACGGCATATCTATTGAACTGGAAAGTTCAGTAAAAAAACAATTTGGTAAACAAATTGAAAAAGTTATAAGAGAAACTTTAAAAGAATTAGATGTAGAAAATGCAAAAGTTACTGCAGTAGACAAGGGTGCCTTGGACTACACAATTAAAGCAAGAGTAGCAGCAGCATGTTTTAGAGCAGCTGAAAGCACAGAATATAATTGGAGCTGATATTTTGAAAGAGAGATTAAGAAGAACAATGATGTTTCTTCCAGGTAACAACCCTGCAAACATCACTGATGCTCACATCTATGGTCCTGATTCAATTATGATCGACCTTGAAGATGCTACGAGCATAAATCAAAAAGACGCGGCAAGATTTTTAGTTTACAATGCACTAAAAACTCTAGACTACGGAAAAACTGAAGTTGTTGTAAGAATTAACGCCCTTGATACACCTTTTGGACGTGAAGATATTAAGGCAGTTGTAAAGGCTGGGGTAGATGTTATCAGACTACCAAAGTCAGAAACTGCTCAAGATGTTATAGATGTAGATGAAATAATAACAGAAGTTGAAGAAGAAATGGGTTGCCAAGGTAGAACCCTAATGATGGCAGCTATTGAATCTCCAACTGGAGTTATTAATGCAGTTGATATTGCTAAGGCATCACCAAGAATGATGGGTATTGCTCTTGGTGCAGCTGACTATGTTACTAACCTAAAGACTCAAAGGTCTAAACACGGTTGGGAACTTTTCGCAGCAAGAAGTCAAATTGTACTTGCAGCAAGAAATGCAGGCATTGCTTGTTTCGATACAGTTAACACAAACTTAAGCGACATGGATGCCTTTAGAGAAGAAGTTCAATTTATAAAGGACCTTGGCTTTGATGGTAAGTCTGTAATTCACCCTAAACAAATTGCTGTTGTAAATGAAGTTTACACACCAACTGAAAAGGACATTACTAAGTCACTAAGAATTATAGCCGGTTCAAAGGAAGCTGAAAGAAAGGGCTCTGGAGTTATTACAGTTGACGGAAAAATGGTTGACTATCCAGTTATTGCTGGAGCACAAAGAGTTCTAGACCTTGCAGTTGCAAGTGGAGTGCTAAAGAAGGAGGATATTGATGAACTATAATAAAAACGCAGTAGGAAGAGATATCCCTGAATACCTTGAAGGCATTGGCGAACTTGTTCCTTTCAAAGGCGAAGGCAAATATCTTAGAACTGAAAGAAAGGCTTCTCCAAAAATCAGATATGGAAATAGAAGTGAGAAAAAACTTCTAGGTTCTATTGAAGAAGCTGTTAAGAAAAGTGGACTTAAGGATGGAATGACAATTTCCTTCCACCACCACCTAAGAAATGGTGACTATGTTGTAAATATGGTTATGAAAGTTATTGCTGATATGGGCATCAAGGACCTAACACTTGCTCCATCATCACTTTCACCATGCCACGACAAACTAATTCCACTAATTGAAGAAGGTGTTATCACTGGAATTCAATCATCTGGACTAAGAGGAGAACTTGGAGAAAAAATTTCACAAGGTATCCTTAAAAAACCTTGTATCATTCGTTCCCACGGTGGACGTGCAAGAGCTATCGAAGATGGAGAACTTCATATTGACGTAGCTTTCCTTGCAGCACCAGCTTGTGACGAATATGGAAACATTAATGGTCGAGAAGGAAAGGCAGCTTGTGGATCACTTGGTTATGCAATTGTTGACGCACAGTATGCTGATTGTGTAATTGCAATCACAGATAACCTTGTACCATTCCCAAATATTCCTGCTTCAATTGGCATGATGTATGTTGACTATGTTGTAGAAGTTGATGCAATTGGTGATCCAAAGGGAATTGTTTCTGGATCAATTAGATTTAACGACAACCCACGTGACCTATTAATTGCTAACAACGCAGTTAAGGCAATCAAGGCATCTGGACTTTATAAAGATGGATTTAGATTCCAAACTGGTGCAGCAGGTTCAACTCTTGCAGTAGCAAAACTTCTTCGTGAAGAAATGAAAAAAGATGGCATCAAGGCATCAATGGCCCTTGGTGGAATCACAGGTTATATGGTAACAATGCTTGAAGAAGGTCTAATCGATGGTATCTACGATACACAATCCTTTGACCTTGACGCAGTAAGATCAATTCGTGAAAATCCAAAACACTTTGAACAAACTGCATCATCTTACGCAAACCCTAACAACCCAACTCCTGCAGTTAACACTCTTGACTTTGTATTACTTGGAGCTCTTGAAGTTGACACTGACTTCAACGTAAACGTAATGACAAGATCAGACGGAGTTATCAACCAAGCAGTTGGTGGTCACCAAGATACAGCACCAGGTGCAGAAATGTCACTTATACTTGCACCGCTTGTAAGATCAAGAAATCCAATTGTCAAAGACAAGGTTACAACAGTTTGTACACCAGGAGAATCTGTTGACGTAATCTGTACTGACTATGGTATTTCTGTAAATCCAAAGAGACAAGACTTAATCGAAAAATTCCAAAAGGCTGGAATTGAACTTAAGGACATCAAGGAACTACAAGAAATGGCAGAAAAACTTACAGGTAAACCTGAAGAAGTTGAATTCTCTGACGAAGTAGTTGCAGTTGTAGAATACAGAGATGGTTCTATAATCGATGTAATTAAGAAAGAAGCTTAAAAATAAATTCTAACTATACTAATAAAAGGGAGGCAAGAGCCTCTCTTTTTTTGTGGTATTTATAGGGTTATGAGAAATCAATAAGTTTTAATAGCTTACAAAGTAGGAGATAAGTCTAAGTTTATAATAAACTGTGAAGTCATAATATGGTATAAGTTGATAAGAAGTTGTAAGGTGATAAGAAGTTATGAAGTCATAAAGAGCTGTAAAGTGATAAGAACTTATGAGGTCATAAAAAATTATGAACTCATATAATTTAAAACTTACAAATTTTTACTAATTGACATAAAAAAATTTTGATGCTATTATAATAAAAAATAACTCAATAAGAGGAAGAGTATCCTTTTTGACTGATTAAAGAGAGCTTCGTTTGGTGAGAGAAGTAGAAGAAGATTAGGAGAACATGGTCCTTCTTGAGGGTCTATCGATATTTAGATAGGCACGGGCGCGCCCGTTATAGCGATAGAGTATGATAGTACTTGAAGAGTCTTTCAACGCGAGTTGTAAGAGAATTAAGGTGGTAACACGAAATAGCTTTCGTCCTTTATGGATGGAAGCTTTTTTTATTGTCTTCCTTCCTCAAGTACAAATAAAAAAAGAGGAGAATAGAAATGCCGTTAATAATACCAAGAGATTTAATCGTTGAAGAAGTTTTACAAAGAGAGAATATTTTTACAATGAGGGATTCCTCTGCCATTAAGCAGGACATAAGGCCCCTTAGCATTGCCATTGTAAACTTGATGCCCAAGAAGGAAGAAACTGAGTTACAACTCTTGAGGATGCTTTCAAACACAGCCCTTCAAATTAATATTGACCTTGTTAGGATGGAGTCCTATGACCCAAACAACTCCGACACTAAGAGGTTGAAGTCCTTTTACAAGACTTACGATGACATAAAAAACAACAAGTATGACGCCATGATAATTACTGGGGCGCCCATTGAGACCCTAGCCTATGAAAAAATAAAATACTGGGACGAGCTAAAGACAATTTTTGAATTCGCCAAGAAGAATGTATACTCCACAATGTTTATCTGCTGGTCTGCCCAAGCTGCCCTCTACCACTACTACAAGATTGAGCACAAGCTTAGCGATGAAAAAATCTTTGGAGTATTTGAGTTTGACAAGCTAAAAGAAAATAAAATTGTAAAGGGATTTGATGATAGCTTCTTGGTTCCAACATCAAGACACACTTATGTTGACGTCGAAGACTTTGAAGACTTTTCTGACTTGGAAGTCCTTGCGGCAAGACCTGACACTGGAGTATCCCTTGTGACAACTAAGGACAATAGGTTCGTCTTTAACTTTGGCCACTGGGAATACGACAAGGACACCCTCCACAATGAGTACATCAGGGACCTTTCTCAAGGCAAAAAGATCAGCCCACCAATAAATTATTATGAAGACAACGACCCTAAGAAGGACATAAAAATTAGGTGGAGGTCTGCGGGCAACCTCTTCTTCTCCAACTGGCTCAACTATTGTGTCTACCAAGAAACTCCTTTTGCCATTGACAGCATTGAGGGCAAATCAGTTTCAAAATTTGGCGGCAGCTCCCTAAAGGATGCAGGACAATTTGCAAAGGTGAAGAAAATCATCTTCTCCAAGGAGGACAGGGATGTAATTGTGGTTTCTGCACCGGGAAGAAGGTTTAAAAAGGATACAAAGATCACTGACGAATTGATTTCTCTTTCTGATAAAAACTTGAGGATTGAAGAAGTTAGGGAAATTATCAAGTCCCTTGAAGAAGAGTTGGAAGTACAGAACTTAACTCGTGACAAGCAAGTAGAAAAAATTAAAAACAGGTTTTTGTCCATAGCAGAGGACCTGGGACTTGAAGAATTTTGGAATGATGAATTGAAATTTGTCTTTGACGAGATAAAAGATTCTAGGGACAAGGACTTTATTGTGTCCAGGGGAGAATACTTAAATGCCAAGCTCCTTGCCAAATATTTGAACTACGACTTTATCGATGCTAAAGACCTAATTATCTTTGACGAGAGGGGACAAGTTGACATAGAAAAGTCCAAGAGGGCAATCCAAAGTCACATTGGAGAAAATAAAAAGGCAGTTGTCCCAGGCTTCTATGGCAGCGACAAAGAGGGCAAGATTGTAACATTTACAAGGGGAGGCAGCGACTACACAGGAAGCCTCATTGCCTATGCTCTTGACTCCAAGGTCTACGAAAACTGGACTGACGTAAATGGTATCATGACATCTGACCCCAACAGAGACCCAGATGCTAAGACTATTGACAAGCTTTCCTACACAGAGCTAAAGGAAATAATCGGCGAGGGAGCCCAAGTCTATCAAGAAGATGCCATAAGCCCCGTTGCAAAGAAAAACATAACTATAAAAATACTAAACACCAACAACCCAGAAAATCACGGGACAATTATAAAGGATTAAAAAAGGACCAAGGCTCACCACCTTGGTCTATTTTCTTCTATTATACTTTTATACTTTTAACTTTTATAAGATCAACTAGGGGTCAAAATTAAATTTCTTTATTTCTTAACTTTTTAGCAATTTCCTCTGCCTTTTTCTTATCTTCACCAGTGAAAGTTGGATACTTTGGATTGATTTCTTCTATTGTATCAATAAGGGCAAGAGTTGCAATCTTTCTTGATAGCCAAGGGTTGTCTGCTGGAAGGACATACCATGGAGCAAGTTCTGTTGAAGTGTTGTTTAACATCTCTTCGAAGGCTACTTGGTACTTGTCCCAATTGTCCCTGTCTTCTAAGTCAGAGAAGGAAAACTCAGAATTTTGTTTTGGGTCCTCAATTCTTTCAAGGAGTCTTTTTCTTTGCTCATCCTTAGAAACATTGAAGAAAAACTTCACTACTTTAAAGCCATTTTCAACTAGGTATTCTTCAAAGTTGTTTATGTGCTTGTATCTCTTTTTCCATAAATCTTTGTCATTTCTAATTTCTTCTGGAAGATGACCTAGGGTATCATAGATTTTTGGTGAAATAATATCTTCGTAGTAGGAACGGTTTAAGATGGCAACTTCGCCTCTCTTCGGAAGGCCCTTAGCCATTCTCCAAAGGTAGTCGTGGGCATTTTCTTCATCAGTTGGCTTGCCATAGGAAGTGTTCTTTAGACCTTGGGGCTCAAGATTTGAAAAAAATATATTTTATTATCTCGTCCTTGCCTGCAGCGTCAATGGCTTGGAGGACTACAAGAATCCCCTGCTTGGATTCTGCAAAAAGTTTTTCGTGAAGTTCTCTTAACCTTGGTACAAGTTCTTCGTAGACTTCCTTTTTTATGTCCTCATCTCTTTCTTCGCTAACAATTTTTTCTGCCAATTCTTCTATTTTTATTTTCTCGCCTGTGAGTTTATATTTATCTTTAAGCATTAGCTTCTCCTTTATCAGTGGTCAAAAAATTTTCAATCATTTACAAGCTAATGATAACCCATAAAAAAATCTTAGGCAAATAAAAAAAGGCCTGCCTGTGCAAGCCTCCTAATAAATTTAATTATAGAGATTCAACGATTTTTTCTGTTAGGTCAATAACTCTTTCTGTGTAACCCCATTCGTTGTCGTACCAAGAAATAAGTTTAACCATTTTGCCGTTAACAGTTGTAAGAAGTGAATCGAAAATAGATGAGTGAGTGTCGCCAATAATATCAGAAGAAACAATTTCGTCTTCAGAGTAAGCAAGGATTCCCTTTAATTCATTTTCAGATGCCTTCTTTATAGCTGCGTTGATTTCTTCAACTGTAGCTTCTTTTTCAAGTTCAAAAGTAACGTCAACTAATGATCCAGTTGGAACAGGAACTCTTAGGGCAAAGCCAGTTAAGATTCCGTCAACTTCTGGAATAACTTTTCCAACAGCCTTAGCTGCACCAGTTGAAGTTGGAATAATATTTTCTGCTCCCATTCTTGCACGTCTCATGTCCTTCTTGTGAACACCGTCGTGGATGTTTTGGTCGTTAGTGTAAGCGTGAACAGTGGACATAAGTCCCCTCTTGATTCCAAAGTTTTCTAAGATAACCTTAGTTACTGGAGCAAGACAGTTTGTTGTACAAGATGCGTTAGAGATAATGTCGTCCTTTTCTGGGTCGTACTTGTCGTCGTTAACACCCATTACAACTGTAAGCATCTTGCCCTTGCCTGGAGAAGTTAAGACAACTTTCTTTGCACCACTTTCAAGGTGACCTCTTGCTTGTTCTTCGTCCTTGAAGGCACCAGATGAATCGATTACAACATCAACACCAAGCTCTTTCCAGTTCATCTTGTCTGGAGTTTTTGATTCAACGAAAGTAACTTTCTTTCCATTGATGATCATTCCGTCGTCAGTGAATTCAATTTCACCAGGGAATTTTCTATAGATTGTATCGTATTTAAATAGGTGAGTTCTTTCTTTTAAAGTTTTTTCTAAATTTCTTACAGCTACGTGAGTAACTTCAAAATTAACATCATCTCTTAGGGCCCAGATTCTTAGTGCGTCTCTACCAATTCTACCAAAGCCCATTATGCCAACATTTTTTTTCATAAAAACCTCCATTGTTCATTGCATTCTTATCTTCATTATAACATAAGTAGATAAAAGTGAAATTCAAAAATTATTGTGATAGAATTAGGAAAAAGGAAGTGGGATTATGAAGATTGGAATAAGTAGAGAAGATGCCTTAAAGCTTTTAAAGGAATACAACAAGGAAGAATTCCACATAAGACATGCCTTGACTCTTGAAAGTGTTATGGGTTACTTTGCAGAAGAGTACGACAAGGACAATGTAGACTTTTGGAAGATGGCAGGACTTCTTCACGACGTGGACTATGAAAGATATCCTGAAGAACATCTAAAGAATACGCCAGAGATTTTAAGTGGGGCAGGTGGAAGTGAGGAATTAATTCACGCAATAATGTCTCATGGGTCTGGAATATGTTCTGATGTTGAACCAGAACTCTTTATGGAGAAGGTCCTCTTCGCTGCAGATGAGCTTACAGGATTAATTTATGCAGCTTCACTTATGAGGCCATCAAAGAGCACCAAGGACATGAACCTAAAGAGTGTAAAGAAAAAGTTTAAGGACAAGAAGTTCGCAGAAGGCTGCTCTCGAGATGTAATAAAAAGAGGGGCAGAAAAGCTTGGCTGGGAACTTGATGACCTAATAGAAAAAACTCTACTTGCAATGCAAGATAGGGAGGACTTAATCGAAGAAGGCTTAAAAAAGGAAGTAACTTGTTAAAAAAAGCCAAATTATCGTATAAATTCGTTGATTAGCAAGCCTTGCTGTGTTAGAATTTATATGTTATAGAAATTTAAGGGAGGTATAAGTTTGCAAACTTTATTATCTATTATAATTATTATTGCGAGCATAATTGTAATAACTGTAGTTGCACAAATGGAATCAGAACAAGCTGGTCTAGGAACTCTTCAAGGCGAAGAAACTAGCATGTGGGGATCTCATAAGGGTTCTAGTAAAAAAGATATCCAAAACAAAGTTGTTATTGGTTCAAGCATCGTTTTTGTACTTGCACTTATTGTATTAGCTGCAATTTAATTAAAATTTAAGGAGGATTAGAATGAATATGTTATATCTAGCTCCTATCGTCGGCGTTTTGGCACTACTATTTGCTGCATACAAGGCAAGTTTCGTGTCAAGACAAGATGCCGGAAATGAAAGAATGAAGGAAATTTCATCTTACATTTCAGAAGGAGCTATGGCATTTTTAACAAGAGAATACAAAGCTCTTGTTGTATTTGTCGTTGTACTTGCAATTATCTTGGCAGTAGGACTTAAATCAATTCCAACTGCTATTTGTTTCATAGTAGGAGCTATCTTTTCAGTAGCTGCTGGTTATGTTGGTATGAAGGTTGCTACAAAAGCAAACGTTAGAACAACAAACGCAGCATGGAAGGGTGGCCTAGGTAAAGCCCTTGACGTTGCCTTTTCAGGTGGAGTTGTAATGGGAATGTGCGTTGTTGGATTAGGAATTATTGGTATTTCTTGCGCATACTTCCTAACAGGTGGACAAACTGAAATCATTACAGGATTTTCACTTGGAGCATCATCTATTGCACTTTTTGCAAGAGTTGGTGGTGGTATCTACACTAAGGCTGCAGACGTTGGAGCTGACCTTGTAGGTAAAGTTGAAGCTGGTATCCCAGAAGACGACCCAAGAAACCCTGCAGTTATCGCTGATAACGTAGGAGATAACGTTGGGGACGTTGCTGGTATGGGAGCTGACTTATTTGAATCATACGTTGGAGCACTTCTTTCAGTTATTACTCTTGGAGTTGTAGCTTACGGAGAAGAAGGCGTTACATTTGGTATGCTTGTTGCAACAATTGGTATTCTTGCATCAATTGTAGCTGCTTTCTTTGTAAAGGGAGACAAGAACCCACAAAAGGCTCTTAACGCAGGTGAATATGTAGCAGCTGCTGTTACTATGATCGCTTCAGCACTTTTATCAAATCACATCTTTGGAAGTTTTTCACCATTTGCACCAGTAATCATTGGTATTGCAGTTGGTCTAATAATTTCTAAATTCACAGAATATTACACAGCTGATGATTATGCACCAGTTAAGAGAATTGGAGCAGAATCAGAAACTGGTTCTTCAACAAATATTATTGCTGGACTTTCTGTTGGTATGATGTCAACAGTTGGACCAATCATCATCATCGCTATTGGTATTATTGCAGCTTACCTTGGAGCTGGCGGAAGCGCAGATCCAATCGTAGGACTTTACGGAATTTCTCTTGCAGCTGTTGGTATGCTTTCAACAACTGGTATGACAATTGCCGTAGATGCTTATGGACCAATCGCAGACAACGCTGGTGGTATTGCAGAAATGTGTGAACTACCAGAAGACGTTCGTGATATCACAGACTCACTTGACTCTGTTGGTAATACAACAGCAGCTATAGGAAAGGGATTTGCAATTGGATCAGCAGCACTTACTGCTCTTGCACTTTTCGTTTCTTACATTAACGCTACTGGCCTAACAGGAATTGATATTTCTAAGCCAGAAGTTATTGCTGCAACTTTCGTTGGTGGTATGCTTCCATTTGCCTTCTCTGCACTTACTATGTCAGCAGTAGGTAACGCAGCATCAGAAATGATCGACGAAGTTAGAAGACAATTCAGAGAAATTCCTGGAATCATGGAAGGTAAAGCAAGACCTGACTATGCAAGATGTGTTGACATCTCAACAGGTGCTGCTCTTAAGCAAATGGTTGTACCGGGACTAATCGCTGTAATTGTTCCAGTACTAGTAGGTCTACTACTTGGTACAGAAGCCCTAGGTGGACTTCAAGCCGGAGCTCTTGTAACAGGCGTACTAATGGCAATCTTTATGTCAAACGCTGGTGGAGCTTGGGACAACGCTAAGAAATACATTGAAGGTGGAGCACACGGTGGTAAGGGTTCAGAAGCTCACAAGGCAGCTGTAACTGGAGACACAGTTGGTGACCCATTCAAAGATACATCAGGACCTTCTCTTAATATTCTAATTAAACTTATAACTGTTGTATCCCTTGTATTCGCACCACTATTTGTTGCATACGGCGGACTATTCCTATAAAAAAATAAATCTGTTAGAGAGAAATCTCTAGCAGATTTTTTATTGCAAACTATATTAACTTTTATGGACTCTGTCAGGATTATTTGGCAGAGTTTTTTTATAATTTAAAGAAAACTAAATTAAATATAAAAGGCAGCATAAAGACCAGCAATAAAATTAGAAAATGCATGTATAATCCAACTAGGAATAATTGATCCATCTGATGATTTTTCATTTACATAGCCCATAGATAAGGCTATAAGGCTTGTTAATAAAATAATTAAAATAGATTTTAAATTACCAACAAGAGGAAAGAACATCACTCCATGCAATATACCAAATAGTAGTCCTTGTATAAAATTTGCCTTAGCAAATCCCAACTTATTGGCAAGTCTTTTTAAGATAAAGCCTCTGAATAAGATTTCTTCAGGAAAAGAAGTATTAAAGACTGCATAGATAAAAATTGCAGGAAGGGCAGCAAACCTAAGTCCTTGGAATTCTGTAGTTGCATTTTCTATATTTTTTAAGCTATTAAGAAGAATTAAGCTTATCAATAAATAAAAAGTTGTCACTATAATAATTGCAAGTGCTGTCTTCTTAGCTCCTTTTATTTTTTTCAGTCCTATCCAATCTGTAAACCTTTCTTGTTTTCTTGCTGAAAAGTACCAGAAAAGAAAGGGAAGGAGAGAAAATAATATGATTTCTAGTAAACTGTTGATGATTTTATTTATTGCTAAGGTCATTTTGTACTCCCAATTAAAATAATATTTGTAACTACTTAGGCATAAAATTTTAAGAATTTAACTCATGCTTAAAGTATAAAAACTTTAAAGGCTAATTAATATTTTTTATTGTAGCACAAGAAAATATTATTTTTTCTAGCTTCTTTTAAAATTTTTGTAAAATTTTTATAAAAGCTTCTTACAAAAAAACCACCAGCCTGTGAATTTAGCCAGTGGTTGTGATTTAAAATTTATTAGCAATCTGTTGGGTCTAGTAGGTTGTTTAATGTCTTTACGTGAATTCCAGTTGCATTCTTTGGAAGGTAACCTGACTTCTTGTCCCTATAAGCTGTTGCTGCTATGTCTAGGTGGACCCAAGGAGTGTTTTCTTTTACGAATTCGCCAACGAAAAGTCCTGCTGTAACGGACCCTGCTTGTCTACCAGATGTGTTCTTGATGTCAGCAACTTCTGACTTGTTTAACTTCTTGTAGTCTTCGTCGTAAGGGAAGGCCCACATTTTTTCTCCAGCTAGCTTACCAGCTTCAAGGACTTCCTTGTAAAAGTCTTCGTTATTTGTAACTGCACCTGTGTAAACTTCTCCAAGGGCAATTGTAACTGCGCCAGTAAGGGTTGCAAGGTCAATAATTTTTTCTGCTCCAAGATCATTTGTCGCATAGTGGACTGCATCGGCAAGAGTAATTCTTCCTTCAGCGTCAGTGTTTGCAACTTCAATTGTAAGTCCCTTCATGGAGTCTATTACGTCGCCAGACTTGTAAGCCTGACCTGAAATCATATTTTCACAAGCTGCAACTACGCCAACTATATTTGTCTTTGCCTTGTTCTTTGCAAGGGCATAGATTGTGCCAATAACCGTACCTGCTCCACCCATGTCGCAGTGCATGTAGTTCATGCCAGATGGGGACTTGATGTTGTAGCCACCTGAGTCGTAAGTTAGTCCCTTACCAACAAGGGCAACTTTTTCTGTGTCGGCGTTTTTGTATTCCATTACAATAAGTCTTGGACGATTTGTAGCACCTGCTGCAACTCTTAAAAAAGCCTTCATGCCAATTTTTTCGATTTCGTCTTCTTCATAAACTGTTACCTTAACGCCAGCTTCTTCTAATTTTTCTTTAGCAATATTAGCAAGAGTCTCTGGATAAATTACATTGGCTCTTTCATTTACAAGGTCTCTTGCAAGGAAGACCCCGTCCATAATATTTTCTATCTTATCAAGACCCTCTCTTAATTTTGCTTCAGGTCCCCTAAAGGCAGTATAGTTTACTGTAAGTTCAAAGTCAGCCTTCTTTTCTTTTACATCAGTTTTCTTTGTGAATTCATATTCACCTTGGCGAAGTCCTTCGTAGGCTGCCATAATAGTTTTCTTATTGCAGATTGAAAGCTCTGGCATTTTTATTTCAACTTCATGCTCTTGGTTGTCTCTTAAAATATTTCCAAGTTCGAAGAAAAGATTTCTCACATCTTCAAGGTCAAGTTCATCATCGCCAAGTCCCATGAAGATTTCAGATTCTTCTTCAAAGCTAGGAAGGTATAAACTTTCCTTAAACTTATAAGCGAACTTTTTCTTTTCAAGATACTCTTTGATTTCACTAGGAAGCTCTTGATCTTTTTTAACGAAGTGGACCTTTAGTCCTCCTTCTTTATACAAATTAAACTTTATCATAATTCACCTCTTATCTTAATTATACATGAGATTTAAAAAAGGTCTAATTTAAAATTTTTATGGTAAGAAATATTGCATTACTATTTTTCTTAGATAAATTGTGATAATATTAAATTATAGAATTTTAACATCAATTTGGGCTTAAACTTCTGAATTGGTGTTTTTTGGGTGGTGTAAAAATGAAAAGAGAACTTAAAGCATCAATAATGTTATTTGCAACGGCAATAATCTGGGGACTTGCCTTTGTGGCACAAGCAGCGGGTATGGAACACTTAGGGCCCCTTTCTTTTACTGCCTCAAGATGTTTTGTAGCAGTTGTATTTTTATACCTAACCTATAAATTTTTTATGATGAAGTCAGCGTCATACAGAGAAGAAAAGTTTGACATGAAGAGGACCCTTGTGGGAGGAAGTGTTTGCGGCCTGGTTTTTACAATAGCCATTAATCTCCAACAAGTTTCCCTTATTTATACAACAGCTGCCAAGGCAAGTTTTTTGACAGCCCTCTACATAGTTTTTATTCCAGTAATAGGACTGTTTTTTGGAAGAAGACCAAGTGTAAAAATTATAATTTGTATCTTTCTTGCCATGGTGGGGACCTACCTCTTGTCTATCAAGGGTGGACTCAAGATCAATAGGGGAGACTTAATTGTAATTTTATCTGCCCTTATCTTTGCCATTCATATTTTATTACTGACAAAGTACTCAACTAACACCAACGCAGTTTTGGTTTCCCTAGTTCAGTTTGCAGTTTGTGGAGTCATATCTTTAGTGGGAGCTCTTGTCCTTGAAGACATAAGTATGGACGGGATTTTAAAATCCTATGTGACTATCCTCTATGTGGGAATTCTTTCTTCAGGAGTTGGCTTCACTATCCAACTAATGGCATTAAAGGACCTAGAACCAGTTGTTGCATCAATGATCTGCTCCCTTGAATCAGTTTTTGGTGCCCTCTTTGGTTGGCTTATCCTATCACAAGAGATGACAGAAAGAGAAATTTTTGGAGCTATAATAATTTTTCTGGCAACAATATTTGCCCAAGTCCCAATAGAAACATACCTTGAGAAAAGACTAGAGAGGAAATTAAATAGGGGATAAAATTTCACAAGAATTTTAAATTGAATAAAAAAACTTTCACAAAGCTAGAGTATAATTAAAGAGAGGTGAAGATATGTCACTATTTAAAAAAATATTCCAAAAAACCGGAGAAAAACTAATAACAATTGATGGAGAATATGGATCTGGGGCAAATGAAATTGCCAAGAAAGTTGCAGATAAATTAAATTACGAATTTTATGACGAAAAACTTATAGAACTTACCAGCCTTGAGAAAAAAGTAAAGCCTGAAGAAATTAAAAAAGATGACTCCTTCTTGCAGGGGACAATCTATGACCTATATAGACAAAACTACTCCTACTCCCAAGAGGACATAGCAGTTGACGACGCAGCCTTCCTCTTAGACTCAAGGACAATTAGGGAGCTTGCAAAAAAGAAAAAAGTTGTGATCTTTGGCAAGTGCAGTGACTTTGTCTTGGAAGACTTTCCAAAGCTGTCAGTCTTTATCTACGCATCAAAGGACTTCAAAGAAGAAAGAATTTTAAACACTTACAAGGTTAAAAAGGACAAGCTTGAGATAAAAATGACTCGTGAAAACAACAGACGTGCCAACCACTATTCCAGGAACACTGGAAGAACTTGGGGCGAGTCAGCCAACTACGACATCTTGATAAACTCATCTTCCTTTGACTTTGAAAGTATTGCAGACCAAATAATAAACTTGGCACAAAATAAAAAATAATTTTAATCCTGACACAAGTCGGGATTTTTATTGCCCAAAATTATAAAAATTTACATATTCTTTATTAAAAATATACAATCTCTTGAATAGCAATTTGTAAAATATAAAAAGTTGGCTTTTAGCGGATTTGCAACTGCGAGTTAACAAATTGCAAAGTCAAATTTATAGATTGCTACTCTAAAAATATATAAAATTCAAATAGAAAAGGAGGTAGGACTATGATTTTAGGAGATAAAATTATGAATCTTAGGAAGAAAAATTCTTGGTCTCAAGAAGAACTTGCAGAAAAACTTGGTGTGAGCAGGCAGTCTATTTCAAAATACGAAAGTGCCCAAGCAGTACCCGATATGGAAAAAATCTTAAAATTAAGCAGAATTTTTGGAGTTACAACGGACTATTTGATTAAAGATGAAATTGAAGACCTAGAGTTCTCAGAAGAAGATTTTGAGGAAGATAAAAAGTTAATAAAACTTAGCATGGAAGAAGCAAATGAATATCTAGATTTAAAAGAAGTTTCTGGCAGAAATATTGCCTTTGGAGTTTCCCTTTGTGTAATTTCACCTGTAACTTTATTACTTTTATCACAAGCTTATGAAAGTAACCTCATATCAGTTCCAGAAAATGTAGTATATGGAATCTCTCTTACAGTTTTGTTTTTATTTGTAATTGGAGCCCTTGGAATATTTATAAGGGAAGCTATGAAATTAAAAAAATATGAATTTATAGAAAATGAAGGCATAGATACAGCCTATGGTGTTGATGGAATGGCAAGAGATAGGGCAGAAAAAATCCACGATGCCTATGCCAGAGACAATATACTTGGAGTTTTGCTCTTAGTGGCATCAGTTATTCCTATTTTTATTGGGATGATTTTCTCAGTGGAAGATATGCCTATGATGATCTCAGTAGTTGTAATGCTTTTTCTTATAGCTATTGGAGTAAATCTTTTGATTAGGGCAAATACTTTTATGAATTCAATCAATGCGATTTTGGAAGAGGGAGAATATAGTAAGAAAAATAAAAAATTAAAGGGGAAGCTGGGACCTTTCTGTTTAATTTATTGGATTGCCGCAACAGGAATCTACTTGGCATATTCCTTTTTGACAAATAATTGGGATAGGTCCTGGATTGTTTGGCCTCTTGCAGGAGTTTTTTTCCTAATCTACTATATAATTTTAAAATTTATATTTGAAAACAAGATAGAATATTAATTTTTTAGAAATTTATTGTAGATTATAATCATCAATTCTTTATCTATCAATAGGGTATATATTAAGCGAAATCAAAAAGATGGTGATAAGATGAAAAAAGATGACTTTATAATAAGCAAAGTGATAAAAAATGTTGGAATAATTTATTTTAATAGGCCAAAGAAAATAAATGCTATCAACTTAAAGATGGTAAAGGATATAAGAAATATTTTAGAAAAATGGGAAAAAGATGATGGAATAAGGGCTATCCTCTTCGAAAGTAAGTCTTCTAAGGGATTTTGTTCTGGTGGCGACTTGGTCCACCTATACAATGATTTTATTATCAATGATGAGTGCCAGGATAAGGACGAGCTCTTTGTCAAAGAGTTTGACCTAGACAAGTATGTTGCCTCTTATAAAAAACCTATTGTTTCTTATTGGAAGGGAATAGTCATGGGTGGTGGAATTGGAATAAGCATAAATTCTGACTTTATCATTTGTGACGAGACAGTAAAATGGGCAATGCCAGAAACAAGGCTAGGCTTTGTACCCGATGTAGGTGTGGGGAAATTTATCTCTAGCTTGCCTCAAGCTCTTGGACAATATCTAGGACTCTGTGGAGGAAGTCTAGCATCCCCAGACTTGATTAAGCATGGACTTGCTCATGTATATATTGACTCAAAAGATTATGAAAAGATAAGAGAAAAGTTTTTTGAATTATCAGAAAATTACGAGGGCAATGAATTAATAGGTAAGTTAAGAGAAGAAGCAGAAAAATATAAAAAGGAAATTCACGAGACCCTTGTTGAAAAAAATGCTGATAAAATAGAAAAATATTTCTCAGGAGAAACTTTAGCTGAAATTTATGAAAAACTAGAGGACAACAAGGAAGATGAATTTGCATCAGATATCTTAAAAGACCTAAGGAGCAAATCCCAATTTATGTTGGCTTTGCAGTTTGAAAAATATTTTATTGGCAAGGACTTGACCTATGTAGAAACTGTGGACCTAGACCAAAAAATTTTAAAATACTCCCTAGAGGTTGGCGAGATGCAAGAGGGAATTAGGTATAAGATGATAGACAAGGACAATAATCCAGATTGGAAATACAAGAGCCTAGATGAAGTAAAGATTGAAGAAGTAAAAAAATTATTAGAAAGCTAAAAGAGAAGAGGGGCCTTCGAGTAGAAAGCCCTTCTATTTTTTTATTTTAAATTTTCGTCTCTTATGATTTTTATGTCGTACTTGCTTAAAATTGTGTCTGCACCAAGAATTTCTTGGATTGCTTTCTTTGATTCTTCGTCGGCTTCCTTTAAGAGGCCTTTTTTTATTGCCCTCTTTTCCACTTCTGTCTTTTGATCCTTGGAGAAGTCGTTGTAGTCCTCGATGTCAATCCTGTTAAAAATAGATTCCCTCTCGTCATAAACCTTTAATGAGTCCTCATAAATTTCGTGGCTCAAAATTTCTGCTGGTGGAATTTTTATCTCAATAGTTTTCTCACCAACATCAACCTTCATCTTGTCAAGATCTATGCCAGCATTTATAAGCCCCTCGTAGGAAACAATAAACTCCTTAGAAGTGAAGGGGACCTTGTAACCGTAAAAGGTATTTTGATTTTCAAAGTGGCCCATGTTTGTGTAGTGGTACTTTAAAGTTGTCAACTCCTTGGCAGAAACCAACTTGTTGTAAATCACGCTAGAAGTAATCTCTGGCTCCATCTCGCTTTTCATTTGCCTCTTGCCATAGAAGAAGGCAGCAAAGAGGGCGAGACCAATAAGTAAAATTATAAACAAGCTTCTTTTTAATTTTTTCATTCAAGACCTCCAATCTTAGTCTATAAATAATTCATACCACAGGAGGAAATTCTTAAACCTTAGAAATTAGCTAAAAAAGCTTGATAAGATTAATTATTTTATTGTCACAAATATAAATTCTTTGATATAATTAATCAAAAAGATAATGGAGGAAGATTTTATGGACGATGGCGCCTTGTGGGCTAAGCTCATATTAATAGCAATACTTACAAGCATTAACGCATTTTTTGCGTCAGCTGAAATGGCAATGGTTTCAGTAAACAACAACAAGATAAAAGAAATGGCAGAAGATGGAGACAAGAGAGCGAAGACTCTTTTAGATATCTCAGAAGATCAAACGAGATTTTTATCCACAATCCAAGTTGCAATAACCTTGGCAGGATTTTTCTCATCTGGATCTGCAGCTACTTCTATCTCAAAAGTATTTGGAGAATTCTTAAGAGGATACGGGATACCCTATGGTGGGACAGTAGCCTTTATTTTGGTGACTCTTGCCCTATCCTATATAACCCTTGTTTTTGGAGAGCTAGTGCCAAAGAGAATTGCCCTACAAAATTCAGAAAAAGTTGCCCTCAAATCATCAGGTGCAATTGCCTTTGCCTCAAAAATATTTTATCCCTTTGTAAAACTACTATCAGTTTCAACAGTAATAGTATTAAAGATTATGGGAAAATATTCAGAGGACGTAGAAGAAAAAATTTCAGAAGAAGAATTAAAATCCTATATAAAAGTTTCAACCCAACAAGGAGTAATCAACTCAGCTGGGGAAGAAATGATAGTTAACATAATGGACTTTGACGACAAGTTGGCATATGAAATTATGACACCAAGGACATCCATTTATATGCTAGACTACGACGAGTTCACAACAGAAACAATAACAGAAGTCTTGAAGATGGGATACTCAAGAATGCCAGTCTATCGTGAGAACACAGACAACATCCTGGGAACAGTTTACATCAAGGACCTCTTTGTTGAATACGCAAAAAATGATTACGAGTCCATAAACTTGGACAACTGTATCAAGTCACCTTACTATGTACCAGAAACCAAAAAAATTGACATGCTTCTAAAGGAACTTCAAGCATCCAAAAACTACGTAGCAATCCTAATAGACGAGTACGGAGGCTTCTCAGGCATGGTAACAGTAGAAGACATAGTAGAAGAAATAGTTGGAGAAATCGAAGACGAGTACGACAAGGAAGACCACAGCGTAGAAAAAATTGGCGAAAACGAATATATTGTAGACGGATCCATGGACATAGAAGACATAAACGATGCCCTTGGCCTATCCCTATATTCAGAAAACCACGAAACAATCTCGGGCTTGATAATAGAAAAGCTTGGCTTTATACCAGACGAAAAACAAAAGAAAAAACTTAGCGTCAAGGCAGGCGGCTGCATCTTGACAGAACTAGCAGTAGCAGAAAAAAGAATAATAAAAGCCAGCATCAAAATAATACCAGAAGAACAAGAAGAAGCAAAAAGAGAATACAAAGAATTCAATTCATAAAATAAAAAAATGCCCCTAGGTCAAGAAGGACTAGGGGTATTTTAATATTAAAGAGTGATAAGAGGAAGTAGATTAGTTACTTCCTCTCTTTTTATCTTTATGCCCACTCATAAAACAATGTCGTCTCAAAACAAGTTTTGACTCATAAAAATCATATAGGCTTATAAAATGAAATAAAAACTTTATTTAATGTTCAGAACCTCATTCTTGAACTCTTGTATTGTATAGTTTCTAGAGTCTACGCACTTATGAGCACAGGCGCGGTAGATTAGACCAAAGCGTTTAAGTTCTGTGTTGACAAGTATAAGGGGATAATCATTGTTCCAAGTGACACACTTAAAACCCTTAGATGTTAAGTAGCCATAAAATGAGTTCCTAGCCTTCCTATCCCTATCATAAACTCCATAGGGAATAGAAATGGGTTCTTCCCAATAAGCGCCCTTACAATTTTCTCGATAATGTTCATAATAAACTTCCATTAACATATAAATTCCTCCTTTAAAATTAGAGAAGAAAAAAGCACCCATCGAAAGATGGATGCAAGATTAATATGTATCCATCATACAAGCATTAGCACCTTGCCTCATGGTAGGTTGCTGAAGGGTCGATGAGCTTGTCTCTCGCCTTCTCTTTATGGTAAGTTCATTTTATCATTTTTACAAATGATATACAAATGGAATTAATTTTAAATTGACTAAAAAAGGGCAAAAAAATTGCCGAGACAATCTCGGCGAGTAAAAAGGAATTTAATTAAAAAAGTGTATTAAATAATCTGTTATCAGTTTAACATAGTAACACGAATAAGACAATAAAAATTTTAAAAATATTTTGTGAAATTTAAAAATTTTTTTATAAGCTTGTTAAGTTTTTATTTACTAGTAGATAGCCATGACTTAATAAATTTTTATGACGTCGTAAGCTTATATGACTCGATTTAAGTTTATGACTTAACAGATTTTTATGAGTTTATGGATTTTTATGACTTCGCATTATTCTATGGCTTCGTAGCTTGTTACAACTTATTTGATATCTCTAACTTTGTAGTTTCTCATGACTTTGCAGTTTTTTACGAGCCCAAAAGTTTTTACGACTTTGTAAATCCCCTTAACTTCCTAGATTTTCGCGACTTTATAAAGGAGAAAAATTTTTAAAAATAAATTAGCAGACTACTTGCAAGAGTGCTAATGATGTTGTATAATTTAGATAGTCAAAGATAGTCAAACTAAATTTGACTATGATTTTTATTTTAATTTCACGGAAACGGAAATTAAATAAAAGTCTTAATTTTAAATCCATTTAATTAATTCCTATTATGTTGCAATATTTTTTATTGGGATATAATTAGAGAGAGATTAAATGTTTATATATATGAGGAGGTTACATTTTGAAATACAAAGATTATTATGAAATCCTTGGAGTTTCTAAAGATGCAGATGAAAAGGAGATAAAGAAAGCTTATAGGAAGCTTGCGAAAAAATATCATCCCGATGTCAACCAAGGCGACGAGGCAGCTGCAGAAAAGTTTAAGGAAGTCTCTGAGGCCTACGAGGTCTTATCGGATCCCGACAAGAGAAAAAAATATGATACTTTTGGATCTAATTATGATTTTTCATCTGGTTATGATTTCGACCCTTCTCAATATGGTTACACTTATACCACAGGAGGAAGCGGTGCAGATTTCTCAGACTTTTTTGAAACAATTTTTGGTTCTTCTAAGTCTGGCGGCAATTTCTCTGGTGGCTTTAACATAAATGACATCTTCGGAGATTTCTCTTCTAAGGGAAGGGGAAGGTCTCAAAAGAAGGCTAGAAATAAGTTTGAATCTGAACTTTCTATTTCTATTAAAGAGGCCTTTGAAGGTGTGACAAAGAATGTTTCCCTAACTTACAAGCAAAAGGAATATGATGTTGCTGTCAAAGTCCCTGCTGGAATCACTAGGGGCAAGAAGGTCAAGGTCAGGGGAGAAAAGTTTGGTCTTCCCGGAGATATCTTGTTCAAGATTAACATTAAGGACGAAAAAAATCTTGTCCTAGATGGGCTTGATGTGACAAGGACTGTTAACATCTATCCATGGGAAGCTGCTCTTGGCTCTTCTAAGACTGTGGAAACTCTTAGTGGCAAGTTGAAGTTAAAGATTCCTCAAGGCTTTGTTGGTGGCAATAAGATGAGGATTTCTTCTAAGGGCTTCAAGGACCTTAAGGGAAATGTGGGAGACCTTTACGTGGTCTTTAATATTGTAAATCCTAAAGATTTAACTGAAGAACAAGAAAAATTATATAAGGAATTAGAAAAAATAAGTAAATAACAATTTTAATTGATTAAATATATTGAACAAATGAGGTGTTTATATGAATTTTGAAAAATTTACTCAAAAATCCCTTGAAGCCGTTCAAGGTGCATATAATATTGCTAAGGAATACGGCAATCCAGAGGTAAAAGAAATTCACATCAACTACGCCCTCTTAAATGACAAGGAAGGCCTTATTCCTAGGGTCTTGACATATATGGATAAAAACCCTGATATGTTAAAAGGTGACGTCTTAAAGGTTATTGAAAGACTTCCAAAACAATCAGGTGCAGAAGTTTATGCCGACTCTTCTTATAGGGAACTTTTCCAAAAGGCAGAGGACTTTAAAAAGAAGATGGGCGATGATTACCTTTCTGTTGAACACATCTATCTTGCTCTATTGAATATGAAGGGAACTGATTCTTCTTCTGTCTTTAATAAGAATAAGATTGATGCTGATGGATTTTTAAATGCCCTTAAAAAAATTAGGGGCAACCAACACGTAACTACTGACAACCCAGAGGGAACTTACGACGCTCTTAAAAAGTACGGCCAAGATTTAACTGAACTTGCTCGTGAAGGCAAGCTTGACCCAGTTATTGGTCGTGACGAAGAAGTTCGTAATGTTATCAGGATTCTTTCTCGTAGGACTAAGAACAACCCAGTTTTAATTGGTCCTCCTGGAGTTGGTAAGACTGCTATTGCTGGTGGACTTGCCCAAAGAATTGTCTCTGAAGATGTGCCAGAAGGTCTAAAAAATAAAACTGTTTTTTCACTTGATATGGGTGCCCTAATTGCTGGTGCAAAATATCGTGGTGAATTTGAAGAAAGATTAAAGGCTGTTTTAAATGAAGTCTTAAAATCCAATGGAGATATAATTTTATTTATCGATGAAATCCACAACATTGTTGGAGCAGGCAAGACTGATGGTGCCATGGATGCATCTAACCTTTTAAAGCCAATGCTTGCTCGTGGTGAACTTCACGCTATTGGGGCAACAACTCTTGACGAGTACAGGAAGTACATCGAAAAGGACCCTGCCCTTGAAAGAAGATTCCAAAAGGTTATGGTAAAGGAACCAAGCGTTGAAGATACTATTGCAATCCTTCGTGGACTAAAAGATAAATATGAAATCTACCATGGAATTAGGATCTCTGACTCAGCAGTTATAGCTGCGGCAACTTTGTCTGACAGGTATATCACTGACAGGTTCTTGCCAGATAAAGCAATCGACTTAATGGACGAAGCTTGTGCAATGCTTAGGACAGAAATCGACTCAATGCCAACAGAAATTGATGAAGTTAGAAGAAAAATCTTGCAACTTGAAATTGAAAATCAAGCCCTTAAAAAGGAAACTGATGAAGCAAGTGCTGAAAGACTTAAAAAACTTCAAGGAGAACTTTCTGAAGAAAAGGCAGAGTTTGACAGATTAAAATCTAAGTGGGAAGCAGAAAAGAAGGAACTTGACTCCACAAAGGATATCAAGAAGAAAATCGAAGATACTAACCACGCAATAGAAGAAGCTGAAAGAAATTACGACCTAGAAAGACTTTCTGAATTAAAATATGGAACTCTTCCAAAGTTAAAAGAAGAACTTGCAGAAAGAGAAAAAGCATCTACAAAGGACGAGTCATCTATGGTGAAGGAAGAAGTCACAGAAGATGAAATCGCCTATGTAGTTAGCAGGTGGACAGGTATCCCTGTTGAAAAATTAAATAAGACTGAAAGAGATAAGTTGTTAGGTCTTGAAGACATCCTCCACAAGAGAGTAATTGGTCAAGACAAGGCTATCGAACTTGTGTCAGATGCAGTTTTAAGAGCAAGAGCTGGACTTAAAGATAAAAACAAACCAATAGGTTCCTTTATCTTCTTAGGACCAACTGGAGTTGGTAAAACTGAAACAGCCAAGGCACTTACTGAAACACTTTTCGATGACGAGAGAAACCTAATAAGGATTGACATGTCTGAGTACATGGAAAAACACTCTGTGTCAAGACTTGTTGGATCTCCTCCAGGATATGTAGGCTATGATGAAGGCGGACAACTTACTGAAGCAGTAAGGAGAAAACCATACTCAGTCATCTTATTTGATGAAATTGAAAAGGCCCATCCAGATGTATTTAACATCTTGTTACAAGTTCTTGATGACGGCAGACTTACTGACAACCAAGGAAGGACTGTGGACTTTAAAAACACAGTTATTATAATGACTTCAAACATTGGATCACACTTCTTAATTGACGGCATCGATGAAGATGGCAAGATCAAAGAAGATGCGAGAGAAAATGTTATGGCTGACTTGAGGGCATCCTTTAGACCAGAGTTCCTCAACAGAGTTGATGAAATTGTCTTATTCAAACCACTTCAAAAGAGTGAAATTTATGGTATCATCAAACAAAGTATTGCTGAAGTTGAAAAGAGACTTGCAGATAGGGACATCCACATCGAAGTTACAGATGGAGCTTTGGACTTTATCTTGAATGCATCCTTTAGCCCACAATATGGTGCAAGGCCTGTTAAGAGATACATCTCTCACAAGCTTGAAACTATTATTTCAAAGATGATAATTAGGGGCGACGTAATGGACGGCGACACAATTGTAGTTGATGTAGAAGCAGACGACTTGTCTGTCAAAGTAAAATAAATTTGAGGACTTGCTTAGGCAGGTCCTTTTTACTTGCAAAAATTTTGTGATGAGTTAGGGAGTATTTTTTAAAAGTTGATTAGTGAGTGCAAATTTTTATTTTGAAGTGATGAGTTGAAATTTTTTACTTTTTATTACTTTTTTGATAGAAAATTTTATTTCTCTTTAATGACAAATTATTAAGAAAAGATTAAATACTTCAAAAACCTCTAAATTATCACTTTTTTATCACAAATAAGCTTTAAACTCAGTAACATAGTATGAAATAAGAAGTATAAATATATTTTATATTTTTGATTTAGGAGGAAATTTTTATGAAACCATATAGCAAAAAATATTTAACACTTGCCCTAGCAGGAGTGCTAGCAGCATCAATCCCAGCAACTGCTTTCGCAGCAGAAGGGGCAGATGGAACAGGTTCAGAAACAGATAAAAAACCGGGAGTAGAACAACCGGTACAACCAAAAGAAAAGACACAAGAAGAAAAAGATGCTGATAAGCTTAAAGAAGCTGAAAAAGCTAAAGAAGCTGCAGAAAAGAAAGCAAAAGAAGAAAAAGAAGCTAGAGAAAAAGCTGAAAAGAAATTAAAAGAGTTAGAAGAAAAAGAAAAAGAAGAAAATAGAAAAAAATATGGCAACATCACTCTTAGCAATGTAAGATACGATGGAAAATACATCAAGGGTGAAACATCAGCTTATGCTAAGATTTACGTTCAAGATAACTACTACAATGAATTTAGAAATAGAAAATATATTGGAGAAGCTGACAGAAATGGAGACTTCTCAATAAAATATGATATCAAAGAAGGTAAGAGCGTAACTATCTACGCAGAAAACAAAGACTACTCTTCAAGAAGTGTTGAAGTTAAAAACGACAACTACAAAGATATCAAGGGAACAAGAATTGACGCTAGTGAATTAAGTATCTTTGGAAGAGTTCTAACAGGAAAAGTTAAGGGTCATGCTTTTGACTTCATCACAGTTTACCTTGAAGGAGAAAAACTTGGAACAGTTAGAGCTGACAAGGATGGAAAATTCACTCTTACTCTAAACAAGAGCATTGAAACAAGAGATCTTGACAACTTAAGATTCTACACAGATGCAAAAACTGTTGAAAACAAAAAATTCAAGGTTACAGAAGCTCTTGAAGGACAAAAATTTGTAAAGGGAACTGCAAACACTGATGACGAAATAACAGTTTACGATGCAAACGGCAAGAAAATCTCTAACACTTATGTAAACAACGCTGGAGTATTTACAGCTTTCTTAGACAGAGCCCTAATCAATGGCGAAACAATTAAAATTGAAGCAAGAGATAAGGACAAAAACATCACTAAGATTGAATACAAGGTAACAAAGAATGCAGTAGAAGAAGTTAAGGCAATTGCTTACATCAAGGGATATCCAGATGGAACATTTAAGCCACAAGCAAATGTAACAAGAGCAGAAGCAGCTCAAATGTTTGCTACTCTTCTAAATGGTGGAACAAACTTTGGTACAAGCCAAGCTACAAAATTCTCTGATGCAAGCGATGATTGGTACTCAAAGGCAATCAATTATGTTGTTGGCAAGGGACTAATCTCAGGTTACCCTAACGGAACATTTAAACCAAATGAAAGCATTACAAGAGCAGAATTTGCACAAATGATTTCTGGCTACGTTAAAAATGAAAAAGCTAGCACATCAGACTTCAAGGATGTTAAAGACCACTGGGCAAAGGATGCAATTGATAAACTTTACGGCAACAAAAATGTTAATGGTTATCCAGATGGAAGCTTCAAACCAAATGCTAAGATCACAAGAGCAGAAGCTGTTACAATCCTAAACTCTGTATTTAACAGAAATACAAACAAGAGCTCACTTAACAATGTGAACACTTCATCACTTAATAAGTTCTCTGATGTTAGTGAAGGATTCTGGGCTTACTACAACATTCTTGACGCAGCAAACACTCACAATAGAGAAAGACTAAACTCAACTTCTGAAGTTGACATGTGGAAATAAATAAAATTTTGAGGGCTCCCTGAGGGGAGTCTTTTTTATTGTCTGGATATTATTTTTTAGCTTATGAAAGTTTGTAAGACTTCGTTACTCTATAAGAAATTATTAACTCATAAGACTTGACTACTTTATAAAAATTTTTGAGGTCATAAGACTTGCTGACTTTTTTATAAATTATGAAGTCCTAAAAGTTTATGACTTTGTAAAATCCTATGTACTTAGAGAAAAATTTAAAAATTTTACAAAGTATTTTTTAAAAATTAGAAACCATCCTAAGCTTGTGCTTGGTGGGGACAGGGGACTTTTTGAAATTATAAAGGAGATAAAGTTTTATAATAATCTTTCAAGAAAATGAAAATTGTCCTTGACTTTTAAAAATCTCCCTTATATAATTGATGAAACAATTAAATAAAGTGTATTGAAAAATACGATAGAGGCGCGGGGTTTATCAGTAATCTCTCAGAGCAAGACCATGCGATGAAGGGAGATGAAAGGAAATTTCGCCGAAGTATATTATTGGTAACAGATAATATGCTGGGCATGCAAACAATATTTGCATGACTGTCACGATTTAGTGGGGAGCTATCTAAGGTTAAATACTTTGTCTTTACATATTTAGACATTTTAACAGTTTGGATTTCCCAAACTGTTTTTTTTATTACTTTTTGATAGTTACCGAAGATTTTTACGGAGGTATATCATGAATTTAAGAAGAAACGCAAGAAGATTACTACTAGTTGGAGCAATAGCAGGTACAATGCTTTTAACAGCTTGTAACCCAAAGGGTGATGGGGGATCAGCTGCAGCACCAGCTGACTCAGACACATTAAGGGTTGGTATGGAATGTGACTATGCTCCATTTAACTGGACACAAACTGGTGAAGAACACGGCTACAAGATTTCAGCAGGTGGCTACGCTGGTGGATATGACGTTGAAATCGCAAAGAAAATTGCTGAATCAATGAACAAAAAACTTGAAATTGTAAAGACTGAATGGAATGGTCTTACTCCAGCTATTACATCTGGAAAAATTGACCTTATCATAGCAGGTATGAGTCCAACTGCAGAAAGAAAGGAAACTCTTGACTTCTCAGACACTTATTACACATCAGACCTTGTAATTGTTGTTAAAAAAGATTCTCCTTATGTTAATGCAAAGAGCATAAATGATTTTAAGGGAGCTAACATCACTGGTCAACTTAACACTTTCCACTACGATGTAATCGATCAAATGGAAGGCGTAAATAAATCAACTGCTCTTGAAACTTTCCCAGCAATGATCGTTGCTCTAAGAAGTGGAAAGATTGACGGATATGTTTCTGAAAGACCAGGAGCCCTATCAGCAGTAGCAGCAAATAAGGACTTAACATTTGTTGAATTCTCTGAAGGCAATGGATTTAAAACTTCTGTTGAAGATACATCAATTGCAGTAGGAGTTAAAAAAGGTAACACAGAACTTCTTGACAAAGTAAACGCTGCTCTTTCAAAAATCCCTGAAGATGAAAGACAAAAAATAATGGAAGAAGCTGTGGCTAACCAACCACTAGGTGAATAAGATATAGGAGATAAATATGCCAAGTAGTTTTTTTGGATGGATTGGATTTTTATTAAAAGAATATGGCCCCCTCTTTGTTGAGGGGACTATTAATACAATTATAATTGCCGTTGTGGGTACTTTAATTGGTTTTTTAATAGGTCTTTTAATCGCAATAGTAAGAACAACAAAAGTAAATAAAAAGTCATCTGCCTTTAAGAGGGTGGGCCTAAAGATTTTAAATGTAATTATTAGCATTTATATCCAAGTTATTAGGGGAACTCCAATGATGGTACAAGCTATGATGTTTTATTATGGATCCCTTCAATATTTTAATTTAAACATGGCGGCTATGCCTTCAGCCCTAATTATAGTTTCTGTTAACACAGGAGCTTACATGGCAGAGATAATAAGGGGTGGAATTATTTCTGTAGACAGGGGACAAACTGAAGGAGCCCTATCCATAGGAATGACTCATTGGCAAACAATGACAGAAGTTGTCCTTCCTCAAGCTGTGAGAAATATTATCCCATCAGTTGGTAATGAATTTATTGTAAACATCAAGGACTCTTCAGTTCTTAACGTAATTTCTGTTTCAGAATTATTTTTCATTTCAAAGTCAGCTGCAGGAACTTATTTAAGATATTTCGAAGTTTTCTTTATAACAGCTTTGATTTATCTATTCTTAACAATAAGTGTGAGTCAAGCAATGAAGCTTGTTGAAAAGAAATTAGACGGAGATGGAACTTACAAGATTTACGGATCTCAATCAACAGCAGAAGTTATAGAAGTAAAGGAAGAGGTGTGAGATGGCCAATATTTTTGAAATAGAGAACTTGGAAAAAAGTTTTGGAGAAAATGAAGTTTTAAAGGGAATAAATTTTACAGTCCAAAAGGGCGAAGTTGTTTCAATAATTGGTTCATCTGGCTCAGGTAAGTCAACCCTACTTAGGTGCATCAACCTCTTAGAAGAGCCAGACTCTGGTGAAATAAGATACCATGGAGAGAACATGTTAGAAGAAAATTCTTCTATTAATAATTACAGGACTAAGGTGGGAATGGTTTTTCAATCCTTTAACCTCTTTAACAACATGACTGTTCTTGAAAACTGCGTCATAGGACAAGTTAAGGTTCTAAAGAGGTCTCGTGATGAGGCAGTTAAGATTGCAGACAAGTTCCTTGAAAAAGTTGGCATGTATCCCTTTAGGGACGCAAGACCAACATCCCTATCTGGTGGACAAAAGCAAAGGGTGGCAATAGCAAGGTCACTTGCCATGAGCCCAGAAGTTCTGCTTTTTGACGAGCCAACATCTGCTCTTGACCCAGAGATGGTTAAGGAAGTCCTAAATGTTATGAGGGACTTGGCAGAAGAAGGACTTACAATGCTTGTTGTAACTCACGAGATGGGCTTTGCAAGAGATGTATCCAACAGGGTCCTCTTTATGGACAAGGGAGTCATAGCAGAAGACGAAGACTCAAAAGAATTTTTCACAAATCCAAAGACACAAAGGGCAAAGGAATTTTTGTCCATGGTTTTATAAAAAGAAGGCTCGAGAGGGCCTTTATTTTTTTGACTTTTTTTGGTTTTGTCGCTTGCATTAAAAAATAAATTCAAAGTTATGAATATTTATCTCAACAGAAAAATTTACAAAAAAATAGCAGCCAATTAATGACTGCTAGAATACATATTATTAATTTTAAAAATCTTACCAAATATTAAGTAGGTGTTGCATCAACAAGCTTACACAAATAATTCCTATCCAGCAAAGGGCTCCTTCAATAATTGCCTTGCCACCTTGAGAAATTAATTTTTTAATATCAGTGTTAAGACCAATTGCTGACATTGCCATGATGATAAAGAACTTTGACAAGAACTTCATTGTTGACAAGAAGGTGTCAGGTAGTGGAAGGAAAGTTGTAACAATTGATGCAAGAAGGAAGAACAAAATAAAAGTTGGGAAAGTTTTTAAAACGCTAACCTTCTCAGTGTTTTCCTTTGACTTAATTATTCCAAGCACAAGAGTGATTGGGATAATTGCAAGAGTTCTTGTTAGCTTAACAATTGTTGCGTAGTTAAGAGCTGTGTCGTCGTTAAACATTGTAGACCAAGTTCCACTTGCGGCAACAACAGAAGATGTGTCGTTAATAGCAGTACCTGCCCACATGCCAAATCCTGTGTGAGTCATGCCAAGCTTTACCCCAAGAGTTGGGAAGATAAGAGCGGCGATGATGTTAAACAAAAATATAACAGAAATTGAAGTTGCAACGTCCTCATCCTTTGCATTAATTACAGGTGCAGTTGCAGCAATGGCAGATCCACCACAAATTGATGAGCCAACGCCAACAAGAGTTGCGATGTTGGAATCAATCTTAAGAATTTTTGCAACTACAAAAGAAATAATTAGGGCAGTAGAAATTGTTGAAAGAATTATAAGAAGTGATGACTTACCAACAACAATAATTTCTCCAAGATTTAGTCCAAAGCCCAAAAGAATTACAGCGTATTGCAAAACTTTTTTAGATGTAAATTTAATTCCAGCTTCAAAGGACTCAGGTCTTTTAAAATTATTTAAAATGATTCCAAGTAGGATACCAAAGACAGGTCCACCAACAACTGGAAAGCTCTTGCCCAAGAAGTAGGCAAAAACAGCAATAAGGCCAGAGAAAATTAGGCCCTTAAATATGTTTTTATTCATAATAACCCCCTGATAAAAATTTATGTTTAAAAATATCTTATGAAACAAGTATCTATTATACAACAAGATAAAAAATTTGGTTGGAGAAATTTTAATATTTAACTATAAAAAAGAATATAAAATAAAAGTTTGGTATAATTAATTTTAAGAAAACATTATCCTTAATAATATATATTAATTATAATATTAAAATTTAATACAAGGTAAAAGTTAAAATTTTTATAAATTTGAGGTAACGAATGGATGAATTTAAATTAAAAAACGGAGAGTCTAATGAATTTTTAGCTTTATGGAAATGTTCAGTAGGATTATTTATAATTAAAATTTTATCTGATCAGACTTGCTCTAAATTCGAAGAAAAAATAGAAGAAATAAAGAGTAAAATAGTAACTTTGAAAAAAGAGTTTTTATTTTCAGATAATCAAAAATATTATGAAGATTTGATGAGTTCTTTAAACGAGTACTCTAAAAAATTTTTTAGTCTTTTCAGGTCCTACGATTTTTTAATTGATAAAATTTTAGAAGATAATCTTAGAAGAAAAGACCTTACAAAAAGCATAAATTACTTTATTACTCTTAAATATGTGACTGAAGCTCAAAAGAATTCTTTGGTTGAGTTAAGGAAACTACTAAATTATTTAGACAAAGAGTACTTTGAAATTTTAAAAGAAATAATGTTAAATCTCTATGAAGATGAATCTGGAATTTCTGAAATTGAAGAGATAAAAGACCATACATATGAATATTTAGTAGCTAATAAGGAAGTTAAAAGTATTATTTACAAAACATCTGAAATAACAAATGAACATAAATATATTAGTATAGAAGATGAATTAGAGAAGTCGGGAATTCATTTAAATGAAAACTTGGCTAAAATATTAGATTTCATAGTAGAGAAAGATTATGATCATATAATAAATATAATCGATTCAAATATAAACAAACATTCAAATGAAAGTCTATTGTTGTGTAACTCTTCTTATGATGCAACAATTAATTTTATAAATCAATTAGGCAGTAATATAATTTTAAACAACAAATTATTTAGAAAAGTTCTCAATGAAGGTTTCTATAACCCTGTTAGTAGAGTTCATATTAGAGGATTAAATATAATTGATTTTAACAAAATTGAAAATAACAAATTTGAATATCTAAAGGGCTATTCATACAGAGATGAATCAAAAACCTTAAATATAGATGGAGTAATTTTTATAAATAAATTGCCTGTTGTTTTCTTATTTAAAAAATCAAACAGCCTTAGAAGCATGTATGAAAATGTGATGGATTTTGTAGATGTTTTCCCGGAAGCATTTACATTTATTCAAAAAATTATTATGTACGATGATTCAAGATTATTAATGGGAAGTCTATTTGATGATATTGATGATTATGAAGAGATTATTGCTTATACTCAAAAAGGATTTAATTTAGAAAGCATAATTAAAAGCATAGTTGATACAAATAATGATCATGAATATGGTCTCAATAAAATTGGATTAAGGTCCATAGTAGATAGTTTTTTAAAAGAAGATTTTAAAACAATCACCAATATTTTAAATTTTAACATTAATAAGTATAGCGATAATATTTTTAATTATTCGACTTATGAATATGCTAGTAATTTTATTTATGAAATTAAGAAATATAGCAATATAATAAAAAAAGGTATTTTCAAGAAGAATTTTGTCAATGAAGATGGAGTCCAAAATAATGAAATAAAATTAATTAACAGTCTAAATTATTCCAAAAATAGAGTGGATTTGTTAATCGATTATAAATTAGATTTTAATGATTTATTTTTATTTGTAGATGGAATTATGATTATAAACTTTATTCCAACAATTCTTTACTTGGAAGAAAAAGAGGACCCTAAGAAGATTATAAAAAAAATAAAGGAAATGCAAGATAAAAAAATTTTCCAATTTTTAAATAATTTAATAATAAAACATAATGATAACATCTATTTTGGATATATTACAGAAGATTTCGACGATTATAAAAACATAACTAGTTATTTTACATTATCCGGTAAATTAAGCACAAAAACACTTTTGAATTATAAAGATGTATTTTTAGATTTGATCTTAGAGAAATGTAATCTTATTGAATCAATGAATAATGAAGCAAAAAAATTAAGAAATAATGATTCTGTTAAAAACATTTTAAAAACAAATAAGGAAAAGAATATCGAATACGAAAAAGATTTACCTATTGATTACTCCGATGAATTCTTAGATCTATTAGACGATGAGGAAGAATTTGATTTAGATAGTATACTAGATAATGAAAATTTTGAAAACTTCCTAGAGAATGCTGATTTTAATTTTAATAGTGAATATATTGGTAATATAATTGAGAAAAATTCTAAAGAAGATAAAGAACTCCTAGTCAAAGCCAATGAAGGACTAGTATATAAATTTGCAAATAAATATTATCGATTTTATAGACCGAGATGCTTAGATTTGGATGATATAATACAATTTGGACAAGTAGGTCTACTGAAAGCAGCAGAAAGATTTGACTTTAGCAAAGGGACAAATTTTTCTACTTACGCAGTAATATGGATTAAGCAGTCCATTGGTAGAGGAATACAAGATATGGGAGAGATTGTAAGGATACCAGTTCATATAAATGAAAAAATAAATAAATTAACGAGATTGGAAAAGAAAAGTGAGTCTTTGTATGGATACATTAATGATGATTATATTATTGAAGAAATGGATGAAACATTAGAAAAGATTAAAAACTATAGATTAGTTAGATATAGGTTTCTTAAGACTCCGAGCCTAGACATTAAAGTAGGAGAAGATGGAGATACTAATTTAAAAGAGTTCATTGAAGATCCTCAAGTTAATATAGAACAAGAATACGAGATTAATAACTTGAAAGCTTTAATAAATAGAGAGTTAAATAAATTAGATGATAGAGAAAAAATAATTATAAAGCAGAGATTTGGATTAGATGGATATTCTCCCATGACTCTTGAAGAGGTTGGTAAAGAATTTGGTGTTACGAGGGAACGAATAAGACAAGTAGAAAATAAAGTTTTAAAAAAATTAAAATATAATAGAACAATTAAGGGGTGTAGAAACTATATATGAATAGTTTTGAGAAGGATATTAGAGAAGCATATGAAAGTTATAAAGTTGAAACAAAAACATTATTCATATTTGAGGGATTTCAATATGAGTATTTGAAAGGTCTGGATAATAAGTTTTTTGACACAACTTATAAAGATATTTTTGATATTAACTTAAATTATAATTCGAAGTACATATTTTCTAGTACGCATAATGCGTTAAATAGTAAAGTCAGTAAATTTTGGATGACATCTGAGGAATACTCTATTGTAGAATCACAGGGGGATTTCATTAAAGGGTTATTTTCATGTATTGTTGTTAAAAATAACATTTATAATAAATTTTATCCTTTTGATGACACAATAAAAAATATAAAAGAAGTTTATGAAAGATTCTTTTATAATGTGAGTGACGAGATAGAAAAAGAATACGAAGAGTCTTATGAAGTTGTATCGAAGTTCTATGGAGATATTTTATATTCAAAGGATACTAACAGATATTACATAAATCATAGTATTGACTACCCAAGCAATTTTGTTATTAAAAATCTATATGAAGACTTTGATGTAATCGACAATATAAATGAAAATTATACTAAAAATAGTGAAGATTTAGTTATAGAATTATCGGAGGATGAACTGGTATTTCTTGATTTTACGGAAAAAATATTAAAAGGAGATATAAAAAATAATAGAATAGCTGTAGTTATAATGTCTAATATTTTGGAACTGCCGAACAAATATTTAGAGAGGGCGTCTCTTATACAAAATTTATTCCAAGATAAATTGAATATTTTTTTTGCTAGGAAAAAATTAAATGTCTGTGATCCAGAAAAGATTAAGAAATATGAAAATTTACTTAATAGGTATTGGGGATATGAGAAGTTTAGAGATTTGGATATGTATGAAAACATAAAGTCATCTAATAAAAGCTTAGTAAAAATATCTCAAGGTCAGATTATAAATGACATAGTTGAACAAACGGAAACAGCTTTATTAGATGATAAAGATAAGGAATATAGGGATATATTCATAACCTCATCGACAGGATCAGGTAAATCTATAATGTTTCAATTACCTGCTATCTATTTGAAAGAAATACACAAAGACATAAAACCTTTGGTTATTGTAATATCACCACTTATTGCACTAATGGAGGACCAGGTTGATAGTTTAAAAGAAAAAGATATAGATATAGCGAGAACTATTAATTCAAATACTGACGGATATAAGAGGCTAGAAATTCTTGAAGAGATAAATAATGGAGATTGCTCAATTCTTTATATTTCACCAGAAAACTTACAAGCTAAAACAAACATTAAAGAGCTAATAGGAGATAGGAGACTATCTTTAGTTATTATAGATGAAGCCCATATAGTTACAACGTGGGGAAAGTCATTTAGGGCAGATTATTGGTACCTTGGAATTTATTTACAAAAATTAAGGAAACAGTATAGTTTTCCTATTGTTACTTTTACTGCAACGGCGATTTTAGGTGGTAAAGAAGACATGTATCTTGAAACAAGAGATAGTTTAAATATGATTAACCCTATATCTTACTTTGGCAAAATTAAAAGAGATGATATTTTTATGGTAATAAACTCTTCAGATAAAGATTTTGATGGTTATGGACGGGAATATAAAAGAACTAAGCAAGCTATAACGCTTAAAAACATGAAATTATGGAATGTTAGAGGAGAGAAAGCACTTATTTATTTTCCGACTGTTAGGGATTTAAATGATTTCCATTCTTTTATAAAACAAAATGATACTGAAATTTTCAATTTAACAGGAAGATATAATGGACAATTAAACAAAGTTGAGAGATCTAATGTATTAGAAAGTTTTAGAGACAATAAAATAAAATTTGTTTTAGCCACAAAAGCATTTGGAATGGGTGTTGATATACCAGATATAAACCATGTTTATCATTACAATCCTTCTGGAACGGTAATTGACTATATTCAAGAAATTGGACGTGTAGCAAGAGACCATTCTTTGGTAAAGTATGGTTATGCTCATTGCGACTTTCTAAAATATGATTTTACAGCGGTAAAAAGACTACAAGGCATGAGTAGAATCAATAAATATGAATTATTGGCTGTAATGGATAAAATAAAAACACTTTATGAGAACAAAGGATTTCACCGTAATTTATTGATAAGTACAGACGATTTCAAATATATTTTTGCTAAAAGCAGAGACGATAGCACTGATTCGGATTTAGACAATAAAGTAAAAACAGCATTACTTTTAATAGAAAAAGACTTCTCTTCTCCAAAGAAGTTAGGATATTCACCATTTGTAGCTAGACCGAGGGGTGTTTTTGGAAAAGATATTATTCTAGTAAACGAAAATAGTTTGAAAGAGTTAAATAAGTCTATTTTAAAAAAATATATAAAAAAAGAATTTTCTTATAAATCTAATGGATATAATATGGTATATTCGCTTGATTTATCTAAGTTATGGGAAGACAAATTCAGAAAACTATCTTTTCCAAATTTTAAGAGAATAATTTATACGAGGGATTCTGAAGAAATAGATAGTCTTACGGGTGGGGCGATTTTTAAAAATTTAGTTTATGCGACTATAATTCAAGTAGATGATTTTGATAAAAATAATATAAATGACAAATTATATTATTTTAATAATTGCCTAGATATTTTTTCGACTTTCTTAGGAAGTAAAAAAAGAAAAGAGATATTTTTCACTAGCGATGATCTTTCTTACTTTTTAAGATCAAATTTAAAGTCGATAAATGATATGGAGTCAAAAACTATCGCACAAACTTTAATTAATGCTTGCTTCGATTATCAGAACCTAACATCTTATACTTTTATCAGTGAAAGAATAAATCAAACTACGGCTTATAAAATAACTCAAAGCTATGATGTATTTATAGATTTTACAAAACAACAATTAAAAAAACTGATATTTGATAATACGGATGTAATTAGAAAAGATAAAGGTTTTAAAAAAATTTACACAAGAAAAAATAATGGAATATTGAATCAAAAAAAAGATACAATAGTTTTGTCAATTGCGGAAAATCTAAATCTTTTATCATATAACATTGAGAAAGGAAATTCGCCTCAGCTTTATATGAGAATCAACTCAATTTCTCCTTTGGAAAAGTCTATTGGACAAGGGGAAAAATATCAGAATTATATCTTAAACGATATATATGATAAACACAGACTTAATATAGCTATGCTGACATATCTATTTAAACATGAGGCGGATGGCGATACAAGGAAGGAAAAAGTAATTAATTATACTAAGTTTTTTTGGGAAAAGATAGAAAATTATTTCTTAGGGGAAACTCCTGAGGAGGTTAAACAAGATTATAATAAAATCTAATAACAAAAAGCAACTATTTATAGTTGATATCATAGGTTATAAGCTTAACCAAAATTGATTTTATGAAGTTATTCAGTTATAATTATTCTAATATATGTAGAAATTTATCGGAATATTGACAGATTATGCCAAGGCCTTATCCCAGTGGATTGGGTTTTTTTATGGAGGTTTTATGAGTAATAAAAAATTTTATGTTACAACGCCAATTTACTATCCAAGTGATAATCTTCACATTGGCCACACTTATTGTACTGTGGCAGTTGATTGCGTTAAGAGATTTAAGACAATGCAAGGCTATGATGTTTTCTTCACTACTGGTACTGATGAACACGGCCAAAAGATAGAAGATAAGGCTAAGGAATTTGGCATGAAGCCAAAGGCTTATGTTGATGGAATTGTTAAGAACATAAAGAAGCTTTGGGAAATCATGGATATTGATTACGATTACTTTGTTAGGTCAACTGATGAAGATCACGAAAAGGACGTTCAAGAAATCTTCCAAAAACTTTATGACAAGGGCGATATCTACAAGGGCGAATACAAGGGCTACTACTGTAAGCCTTGTGAGTCTTTCTGGACTGAAGCTCAGCTAGGTGAAGGTCACACTTGTCCTGACTGTGGCAGATCAACTGAACTTACTAATGAAGAGTCTTACTTCTTTAGACTTTCTAAATACAAGGACAGACTTTTAAAATATTATGAAGACCACCCTGAGTTTATTGAGCCAGCTTTTAGAAAAAATGAAATGGTTAAAAACTTCTTTGAAGGAGAAAGCGGACTTGAAGATCTTTCTGTTTCAAGGTCAACTTTTGACTGGGGAGTTAAGGTTCCCTTTGATCCTAAGCACGTTGTCTACGTTTGGATTGATGCCCTAACTTGCTACTTGACTGCAATTGGATATGGAACTGATAAAGAAAAATTTAATGACTATTGGCCAGCGGGTGTCCACTTCGTTGGAAAGGAAATCATTAGATTCCACGTTATTATTTGGCCGGCAATCTTAATGGCCCTTGACCTACCTCTACCTGACAAGGTATTTGGCCACGGCTGGATTTTATTTGACAACGACAAGATGAGTAAGTCTAAGGGAAATGTTATTTACCCTGAACCAATTATCAAGCTTTACGGAGTTGATGCTCTTAAGTACTTCCTACTTCGTGAATTCTCCTTTGGTTCTGATGGATCCTTTAACATAGAAAAATTCATGCAAAGACTTAACTCTGACTTAGCTAATGACCTTGGCAACCTACTTTCAAGAACTGTTTCTATGATTGGCAAGTATAACGACGGAGTCATCAAAGACATGGGCGTTAGAGAAGACCTTGATGATGATTTAGAAAATCTTGCAGTGTCTGTTGTAGATAAGGTTGAAAAAGCAATGGAACACTATGAATTTTCTGTTGCCTTAGAAGCGATTTGGAAGCTAATCAGGAGGACTAACAAGTATGTTGACGAAACTGAACCTTGGAAGCTTGCAAAGGACGAAGACAAGAAGGACAGACTAAACACTGTTTTATATAACTTGGCAGAAAGTTTGAGAATTGTTTCTGTTTTAATTTATCCATTTATTAAGGAAACTTCTCTAAAGATTAGGGAACAACTTGGTCTTGATGAAAAAGTTTCCTGGGAAGACTCAAGAGTCTTTGGCCTACTTCCTGATGATACTAAGGTTAGAAAGGGAGAAGTCATCTTCCCAAGACTTGACATTGAAGCTGAAATCGAAAGATTTAATGAAGAAAACACAGCTCTATTAGAGTCAAGAATTATGAAGGAAAAGAAGGAAGAAAAAGAAGATATAAAAGAAGAAGTTACTATAGATGATTTTGACAAACTTGATATAAGGGTAGCTGAAGTTCTTGATGTAGAAGACCATCCAAAGGCTGACAAACTTTTTGTATTAAAATTAAAAGTTGGCGACATGGAAAGACAAGTTGTTTCTGGCATCAAAGACCACTACAAGAAAGAAGATTTAATTGGCAAGAAGGTCCTAATGATTGTAAACTTAAAGCCAATTAAGTTAAGAGGAATTGAATCCAAGGGAATGATTCTTGCAGCAGAAGACGATGAAAAGAACCTAAGCCTTGCATCAACTTTAGCAGACCTTAAATCAGGAGCAAAAATTAGTTAGGAGAAAAGATGATAGATTCACATGTCCACCTAGATGATCCTGCCTTTGATGAAGACAGAGACAGCCTAATAAAGAGCCTAGGTGATAATGGAATAGAACTTGTAATAAATAATTCTTCTGACCTCCCATCATCTGAGAGGTCAGTGGAGCTTGCAAATAAATACGAAAATATTTATGCAGCCATTGGAGTCCACCCTCATGAGGCAAAGACCTATGATGACCAGGTGGAAGAGAGATTAATTGAACTTTCTAAAAATGAAAAAGTTATGGCAATTGGAGAAATTGGCCTAGACTATTACTACGACAACTCACCTAGAGATGTCCAAAAGGAAGTCTTTAAAAGACAAATCGAACTTGCGGCAAGACTTGGAAAAAATATTGTCATCCACTCTCGTGATGCAGTTAAGGATACCTTTGACATCTTAAAGGAAGCCCACGAAAAATATGAATTCACAGCCTTAATCCACTGCTTCTCTCAATCGGTTGAGATGATGGAAGAGTATGTGAAGATGGGGGACTACCTTGCACTTGGCGGTGCAGTTACCTTTAAAAATGCCAAGACTCCAAAGGAAGTTGCAAAGAAGGTGCCCCTTGATAGGCTCCTACTTGAGACGGACTGTCCTTATATGACACCTGTCCCTTATAGGGGAAAGAGAAATGAGCCCAAGCTTGTGAAGTTTGTCTGTCAATACATTGCAGACCTAAGGCAAATTGATCCAGAAGAAGTGGAAAAGATAACGGCAGAAAATACAAAGAGGTTTTTTGGAATATGAAGATGACAATTAAAGAAGTAATTGTCGCAGAGGGTCGTGATGATGAGATTGCCATTAAAAAGGCAGTTGATGCAGAAATTATAACCACTCACGGCTTTGCTTTCGGAAGGAAATTAATAAATCTCTTAAAGGAAATGGACAAGAAGAAGGGAATAATAATTTTTACAGACTCTGACTACGTTGGATCACAAATAAGAAAGAGAATTGCAGATGAAATTCCCACTGCCAAGCATGCCTACCTTTCTCAAAGGGTTTCCACAAAACATGGGGACATTGGAGTAGAGAATGCTTCGCCAGAAGAAATCCTAAAGGCACTAAAGGCTGCTAGGGCAACAAAGACTGAAAAGTCTACAGAATTTACCATGGCTGACTTAATAAAAAATGACCTAGTAAACTCTGATGATGCAAGCAGAAGACGTGAGATGCTTTCTGAAATCCTAAAGATAGGATATGGAAATGGAAAAAAGACCCTAAGCAAATTAAATTCCTTTGGAATAACAAGGGAAGAATTTGAAGAGGCTATGAAGGAAGTGAACTCCCATAGATAGATTATATAAACCCAGCAAACTTTCAGAAATACTTTCCAAGTATGGCTTTAGATTTACAAAGTCTCTGGGACAAAACTTTTTAATAGATGGAAATATTGTTAGAAAAATTGCTGATGCAGCAGAAATAAGTGAATATGACAACATACTAGAGATTGGTCCAGGTGTTGGTACCATGACAGAGGAGTTGGCACTGAGGGCAAAGAAGGTAGTGGCTGTCGAGATAGATGAAAAGCTAAGGGACCTTCACAAGGAAACTTTGGACATAGAAAATGTAAAAGTTATCTACGGTGACTTCCTTGAACTTGACCTTGAAAAAATCGCTGGAGAAGAGTTTGGCGACGAGGGCTTTAAGGTCGTTGCAAACCTACCTTATTATGTAACAACACCAATTATAGAAAAGTTGCTTTTATCTAAGGTAAATTTAATATCTATAACAGTAATGGTACAAAAGGAAGTTGCAAAGAGACTAGCAGCTCAACCGGGCAACAAGGACTATGGATCTCTTTCAGTCTTTATAAATTATTACACAGACTGCAAGTACAAGTTTCAAGTTCCTAGCTCAGTATTTATGCCAAAGCCTAATGTTGATTCAGCAGTTGTAAACTTAAAAATGAAGGAAAGAGAAGACCTTGACACAGACTTCTTATTTAAGATAGTGAGAGCAGCCTTTACAACAAGGAGAAAGACCTTGTTAAATTCTTTTTCCAACTCAGGACTTCCCTATAGCAAGGACGATATCAAAAGAGCTCTTGAACTTAGTGGAATTGATGGAGGAAGAAGGGCAGAGACCCTCAGCCTTGAAGAGTTCATCATTTTAAGTGTAAACTTTAAAAGTGTGGGGTAAGGAAATTATGAAAACGAACTTAATCGACGATATACCTGAAAAAGTTCAGGAGGATATATCCAACTTTAATAGGAAAGAAAACTTAGTAAACAACTTATCCCAAATATTTAAGACCCTATCGGACCCGACAAGGATAAAAATAATTTACGCCTTGATGAATGGTCCCCTATGCGTGTCTGATATTTCAGAGCTACTTGGCATGAGTCAGTCCTCAATATCTCATCAACTTGCCCTACTTAGGACTCAAAACCTAATTAAGGTAAAAAGACGTGGTAGAAGAGCCTACTATTCTCTTGATGATGATCACGTACTTTGCATTTTTAAAGACGGACTTGAACACGCTGAGCATAAGTTATAGATTTAAATAAAAATTTGTATATTTATGCATATTTAATAGAAGAAATTTTTATTCACATAGAAGAAAGCTCAAAAGGTTTGATTTTATTAAGGACCTTGGAGTATAATGAAAAAGTAACGAGGAGGAATGAATATGAGTAAAGTAACAGTATATACAAGTAACACTTGCCCTTATTGCACAATGGCAAAAGACTATCTTAAAGACAGGGAAGTTGCCTTTGAAGAAAAGAACGTGCAAACTGACAAAGAAGCAAGACAAGAATTAATGGCAATGGGTTACACAGGAGTTCCTGTAATTTGTGTTGACGACGAACAAATCGTTGGCTTCGACAAAGCAAGACTAGATGAATTGCTAAAATAAGATTTAAGAATAAGATAGAGATAGGTGTTTAATAACATCTATCTTTTTTTATTGAGATTTAATGATTGGTGAGTGAAGATGAATTTAATATGGGTATTCTTAGTTGGAGTGGGCCTTTCCATGGATGCCTTCGCAGCAGCCATCTGCAAGGGACTTGCAATTAAGAAAAATTTTTATGAGAAATCCTTTGTGATTTCTCTTTTTTTATTGGCCTTATAAGGACTTATTACTTTTAATTTATAGGGACTAGTGATTATCTATGAGCTTTCAAATTTTTACAAAGTAATATTTACTTATAAGTTGGTGGATTTTCATGAAGTCGTATTTACTTATGACTTTGTAAATTTTTACGATGCAATAAAATCCTAAGAGTTTGTAACTTTTCATAAGTTCACTGAAACTCAATAAAAAAATTGTGAAAAAGTTTTTATGAAAAGTTTGTTTTATTTAATCGAATTTTTTTAGAAAGAGTAGGAGAGAGAAGATTAATTTGAAAAAAAATAAAATCTTTGTTTCTAAATATATCTAATAAGAAAGAGTATAAAAAAATATTACAAAAAGATAGGATTACTTAAAATTTTTATAAAAAGGAAAGGATAAAATATTTGATTTTTCATTTAGTCAAAGATTTTGCCTATAAAATAAATTTTTAAGAAAAAATAATTCATAATTAAAACTTTTTTTAACAAATGTAATTAATAATTAAAAATATTTAAAATTTGTTTATCTCATGATTTTTTCTAAAAAGGCTTTCCTTTATTTTAGTCCCTTTTTCATGTATAATTAACTTGCAAAAGATTTTGATTAATCGATGATACATAGGTTTTTTAATTGAATTAATTATAGGTCTTTGTTATAATATTCCTAAAAGCTGGAATGGATTCCGTAATATGAAACCACTTGGGGAGGTGTGATAATGTTAGGAGATGTTAGTCTTACCCTTGGGCAAGCCTTTGGCGTAGCGTTGACAGGTTTATCTGTTGTTTTCTTGGCCCTTATTTCTCTACTAATAGCAATTGTTGTTATTACTAAAATAGTTGGAGGTATTCAAGGTAAGGAAGACTCAGCGAAAGCAAATCAAGGAGCTCAAAAAGCTTCACCAAAAGCAGCAAAACCAGTTGATAATTCAATGGACCCTGCACTTTTAGCAGCTATAGTTGGAGCTATCAGCATGGAAGAAAGATCGAGAGTTGAAAGTTTTAGAATCGTATCTATAAACGAAAAGAAATAAATTATTTTAAATTATTCTATTATTTATGAAAAGGAGAAATTAATGAAATATCAAGTTAAAGTAGATGGAAAAGTTTTTGAAGTAGAAGTTGAAAAAGTTGGTGGAGGATATGCATCACTTACACCAGGATCACTAACAGCAGCACCTGTAGCACCAGTAGCACCAGCTCCTCAAGCAGCAGCACCTGCACCAGCACCAGCAGCTCCTGCAGCACCAGCACCAGCTCCTGCAGCAGCACCAGCAGCAGGCGGAGCAGGAGATGTAGTTGCACCAATGCCAGGAACTGTTCTTAAAGTTAATGTTAACAATGGAGACACAGTAGCATCAGGAGATGTAATCCTTATTCTTGAAGCTATGAAGATGGAAAACGAAATCGTAGCTCCTTGTGCAGGTACAGTAACACTTAATGTTAAAGCTGGAGAAACAGTAGATACTGACGCAGTACTAGCAAGTGTACAATAATAGGGAGGTCGGCATATGTTATTAGAAACATTACAGGGGATTCTTGGTGAATCGGGATTTGCAGCATTACAGTGGCAAAATGTGGTAATGTTTATCGTATCCTTCATTCTTATTTATCTAGCGATTAAAAAAGAATTTGAACCACTATTACTTCTACCAATTGCCTTTGGTATGCTTTTAAGAAACTTACCAATGACAGGCTTAATGGAAGTAGCAGACCCATGGCAAAGCTCTGGTGTTCTAGCAATTATGTATAATGGTGTTAAGTCTAACTTATTCCCATGTCTAATCTTCATGGGTGTAGGAGCAATGACTGACTTTGGACCACTTATTGCAAATCCTATTTCACTTATATTAGGATCAGCAGCGCAATTTGGTATTTATGTTGCCTTTATAGTAGCTGTTAAGCTTGGATTTACTGGACCAGAAGCAGCATCAATTGCTATTATCGGTGGAGCAGATGGACCAACAGCTATCTTTACAACATCACAACTAGCACCACACCTACTAGCACCAATTGCAGTAGCAGCTTATTCATACATGGCGCTTATCCCTATGATTCAACCGCCAATCATGAAGGCACTTACTACTGAAAAAGAAAGAAAAACAGTTATGACATCACTAAGAAAAGTAACTAAACTAGAAAAAATAATTTTCCCAGTTGTAGTAGTACTTTTCACATCACTACTTCTTCCAGACGTAGCACCACTTCTTGGTATGCTAATGCTTGGTAACCTATTTAAGGAATCAGGAGTAGTTGCAAGATTATCCGACACTGTACAAAATGCTCTTATGAACATTGTTACTATCATGCTTGGTGTAACAGTTGGGGCAACAGCAGACGGAACAACTTTCCTACAACCAGCAACAATTAAGATTATTGCTCTAGGACTTATGGCATTTTGCTTTGCAACAGCAGGCGGTGTTGTATTTGGAAAAATTTTATATATTGTAACTGGTGGAAAAATCAATCCACTAATTGGATCAGCTGGTGTATCAGCAGTACCAATGGCAGCGCGTGTTTCACAAGTTGAAGGTAGAAAATACAATCCTACTAACTTCTTACTAATGCACGCAATGGGACCTAACGTTGCGGGAGTTATTGGCTCAGCCGTAGCAGCAGGTGTATTCTTAATTCTATTTAGTCATTAATTCATTCAGCTCCATAGTGAGCTGAATATTTATGCAATCAAGTTATATATGGAACAATAAGGAGGTTTTAACTTGAGTAAAGTAATGAATCTTAAAGACGCCATAGCAAAATATGTTGAAAATGGCGATGTAATATCTCTTGGGGGATTTACAACAAACAGAAAGCCTTACGCAGCAGTAAACGAAATCTTACGTCAAGGACAAAAAGATTTTATCGTTGAAGCAGGACCTGCAGGGGGAGACTGGGACACACTAATTGGAGCTGGCAGAGTAAAAGCATACATAAATTGCTACACTGCTAACTCAGGATATACAAACGTATCAAGAAGATTTAGAGCAGCAGTTGAAAAGGGAGAACTTCTAATGGAAGACTACTCTCAAGACGTTGAAATGCAAAGAATTCACGCAGCTGCACTTGGCCTTCCATACCTACCAGTTAGACTTATGATGGGTTCAAGTTTAGTTGACGAATGGGGAATTTCTAAAGAAGAAAGACAAAAAATCGACAAACTTCCAGATGACAAATTCATCTATGTTGAAAACCCATTCAAAAAAGGCGAAAAATTAGTTGCAGCACCAGTTCCAGAAATTGATACTGCAATCATTCACGTACAAATGGCTTCTCCAGATGGAACTACAAGAATTCTTGGAAACACATTCCACGATGTTGACATTGCAATTGCAGCAAGAAAAGTTATCGTAACTTGCGAAGAACTTGTAAGTGACGAATACATTAAGAATTTCGACGCTGACGAAAACAAGATTCCAGGATTCTGTGTTGACGCTGTAGTTCACGCACCATTTGGAGCTCACCCTTCACAATGTTACAAATACTACGACTACGATGCTGATTTCTACAAGATGTACAATGTTAAATCAAAGACAGAAGAAGATTTCAATGCATTCTTAGACGAATGGGTGTACGGAGTTGAAGATCACGATGCATACCTTAACAAACTAGGTGCTACTAGATTAATTGGACTTAAGGATGTTCCAGGATTTGGATACGCAACAGACGTACTAAAGAAGGGAGAAGAAAAATAATGGCTAGATACGATAACTATACTAATAAGGAAATGCAAGCAGTTACAATTGCAAGACAAATTAAAGATGGTCAAATCGCAATTGTAGGTACAGGACTACCACTAATTGGTGCTTCTCTTGCAAAGGCAGTTTATGCTCCTCACTGCTATCTAATTGTAGAATCAGGACTAATGGACTGTGACCCAATCGAAGTTCCAAGATCAGTTGGTGACAACAGATTCATGGCACACTGTGGTGTTCACTGGACAAACGCAACATACGTTGGATTCCAAGCTAACGAATGGAGACACGACAAGAAGAGAATGATCGCATTTATCGGTGGAGCTCAAATCGACCCATACGGAAATGTTAACTCTACAGTAATCGGTGACTACCACCACCCTAAGACAAGATTCACAGGATCTGGTGGAGCTAACGGTATTGCAACTTATGTAAATACAATTATCATGATGCAACACGAAAAGAGAAGATTTATAGAAAAAGTTGACTATATCACTTCTCCAGGTTGGATCGATGGCCCTGGTGGAAGAACTAGAGTAGGTATTCCTGAAAATGTTGGACCACAAATGGTTGTAACTGACAAGGGTATCTTAAAGTTCGATGAAGATACTAAGAGAATGTATCTTGCTGGATACTATCCATCTTCATCTCCAGAAGATGTAATCGAAAACACTGGATTTGACATTGACGTATCTCGTGCAGTTGAACTTGAAGCACCAGACGAAAATGTAATCAGACTTATTAGAGAAGAAATAGACCCAGGCGAAGCTTTCATAAAGAAGCCTGTTGAAGAATAATATAGGAGGACAAATGGCTCAATATTCACTTGCTTCATATTTCCAAAATATGAAGACAATTGGTAATCCTTTAAAAGCAGTAGATGAAGAAAACTTCAAACAACTTAGAGAAATTGAAGAAGAAATCCAAGAATTTGCTCAAAAGGCTCTTGCTGCTGGTAAACCAGATGAAAAAGTAAACGAACGTGGCGAAATGACAGCACTTCAAAGAATTGCTGAACTTATCGATGAAGGCACATGGTGCCCACTAAATACAATTTACAATCCTGGTGAAAATGATCACGGAACTACAGGTATCGTAAAAGGTCTTGCTAAAGTTGACGACAGATGGGTTTACATTGTTGCCAGCGATAACAAGAAACTTGCAGGTGCTTGGATTGCAGGACAAGCTGATGACCTTCTTAGAGCATCAGATACTGCTGAAAGACTTAGAATTCCACTAGTTTATATCCTAAACTGTTCTGGTGTTAAGCTTGACGAACAAGAAAAAGTTTATCCAAACAGACGTGGTGGCGGTACTCCATTCTACAGAAACTCTAGACTTAACCAATGTGGAGTTCCTGTAATTGTTGGTATCTATGGTACTAACCCAGCAGGTGGTGGATACCACTCAATTTCACCTACAATTATTATTGCTCACAAAGATGCAAACATGGCTGTTGGTGGAGCTGGAATCCTTGGCGGTATGAATCCAAAGGGATACATCGACGAAGAAGGAGCTAACCAAATTGCAGATCAAACTGCAAATGCTAAGAAAACAACTCCTCCAGGATCAGTTGGCGTTCACTTCGCTCAAACTGGTTTCATGAGAGAATGTTACGTTGAAGAAGAAGGCGTTCTTGAAGGAATTAGAAAGTACCTTTCAATGCTTCCAAAATTCCAAAGAGAATTCTTTAGAGTAGACGATCCAAAGAATCCACTATACGATCCTAACGACATGTACTCAATAATTCCACAAAATGGTAAAAAGGCATATGACGTTTATGACGTAATTTCAAGACTATTTGATGGTTCTGAATTTATGGAATACAAAAAAGGATACGGAAGAGAAATGGTAACTGGACTTGCAAAAGTTAACGGACTTTTAGTTGGTGTTGTAGCTAACGTTCAAGGTCTATTAATGGGCTACCCAGAATACTACAATGATCCAAAACACATCTCTATCGGTGGAAAACTTTATAGACAAGGTCTAATAAAGATGAATGAATTCGTAACACTTTGTGCTAGAGACAGACTTCCTATCATCTGGCTACAAGATACTACTGGTATTGATGTAGGTGATGATGCAGAAAAGGCTGAATTACTAGGACTTGGTCAATCACTTATTTATTCAATCCAAAACTCTGACCTTCCACAAATGGAAATTACAATGAGAAAGGGTACTGCAGCAGCTCACTATGTACTTGGTGGACCTCAAGGAAATGACACTAACGCATTCTCACTTGGTTCTGCAGCAACTGAAATCAACGTAATGAATGGAGAAACAGCAGCAACAGCAATGTACTCTAGAAGACTTGCTAAGGATAAAAAAGCTGGAAAAGATCTTCAACCTACAATTGACAAGATGAACGATTTGATTCAAGACTATGCTGAAAAATCAAAACCATTCTCTTGTGCTAAGTATGGTCTAGTAGACGAAATAGTAAACATGAATCTATGGAGAAACTATATCATTGCTTTCACTGAAAGTGCTTACCAAGATCCAAAATCTATTTGTCCAGTTCACCAAATGCTTACTCCAAGAATCATTAGAGACTACGATAGACTAAATAACATTAAATAATATAAAAAATATGACAATTTATTGGATAATCTCAAAAGGATTATCCAATATTTTTGCATATGACCACATACCTTACTATAAGTAAATAATAATATTTTAAACTTTTAAATAGTAAAGTCTCAAGTCCATGAAAGCCTGATATTTTCAACCTCTTAGCTACTAGGTTTTTTGACAAAGATACATAAGTATAGTAGAATTAAGAAGAGTAAGATATTAATGTTAAATAAAGAGGAGATTGTATGGCAGAAGCTATTTATACAATGGGCGTCGATATTGGTTCGACAGCCTCAAAGAGTATTATTTTAAAAGATGGCAAGGAGATTATTTCAAGCTCTTGTATAGATGTAGGAGCTGGAACTAGTGGTCCATCAAGAACTATAAAAGAAACTCTAGAAAATGCAAACCTGACAAGAGAAGATATTTCCTATATTTTAGCTACTGGATACGGAAGAACTTCACTAGAAGAAGCTGACTTCCAAATGTCTGAACTTTCTTGTCACGCTAAGGGCGCATACTTCTTATTCCCAAATGTTCGCACAATCATTGATATTGGTGGACAAGATGCCAAGGCTCTAAAAATTGGAGACAATGGTATGCTTGAAAACTTCGTTATGAATGACAAGTGTGCAGCTGGAACTGGAAGATTCCTAGATGTTATCGCAAAGGTTCTTGAAGTAGATGTTTCTAAACTAGAAGAGTTAGACAAACTGTCAACTAAAGACGTTAGTATTTCTTCTACTTGTACAGTTTTCGCCGAATCAGAAGTTATTTCGCAACTGGCAAGTGGAACGAAGATTGAAGATATAGTTAAGGGGATTCACAAATCAATCGCCGCAAGAGTTGGTTCTCTTGCAAAGAGGGTTGGTTTAAATGATGACATAATATTCACAGGTGGTGTTGCTCTAAACAAGGGTATGGTAAGAGCCCTTGAAGAAAACACAGGTCACAAGATCTACACTTCACCTTTATGTCAACTAAATGGTGCTCTTGGTGCAGCGCTATTTGGATATCAAAAATGTAAATTAGAAAAATTAAAAGAAAAAAAGGCTAATGCATAATTTATTTTAGGAGGTAAACTATGGCTGAAAAAATTCAAAAAATACCTGGTAAAAAACCAAGACCAATCGAAGGAAACATTCCTGCAGCTCAAGCGCTAAGAAATGTAGTAGATAGAGTTTACGGAGCAGCATGGGATGCTAAAAAAAGAGGAGAACTAGTTGGATGGTCATCATCCAAATTCCCTATTGAGCTTGCAAAGGCATTTGGACTACATGCTGTATATCCAGAAAACCACGCAGCTACAACTGCAGCTAAAAAAGACGGTTTAAGACTTTGTCAAACAGCTGAAGATATGGGATACGACAACGATATTTGTGGTTACGCAAGGATTTCACTTGCTTACGCAGCTGGAGAACCAACTGACTCTAGAAAGATGCCACAACCAGACTTCGTACTTTGCTGTAACAACATCTGTAACATGATGACTAAATGGTATGAAAACATTGCAAGAATGCACGACATTCCAATGATCATGATTGACATTCCATTCCAAAACACAGTTGACGTACCTGAAGAAAAAGTTGATTACTTAATGGGCCAATTCGAATATGCTATTCACCAACTTGAAAAACTTACTGGTAAGAAGTTTGATGAAAAGAAATTCGAAGAAGCTTGTAAAATTGCAAACAGAACTGCTGCTGCATGGTTAAAGGCTTGTTCATACATGGCTTACGAACCATCTCCACTTTCTGGATTTGACCTATTTAACCACATGGCAGATATTGTTGCTGCAAGATGTGAAATTGATGCAGCTGAAGGCTTTGAACTTCTAGCAGCTGAATACGAACAATCAGTTAAGGAAGGAACTTCTACTTGGGAATACCCAGAAGAACACAGAATCCTATTTGAAGGTATTCCTTGCTGGCCAGGACTTAGACACTTATTTGAACCACTAAAACAAAATGGAGTTAACGTAACTGCAGTAGTATATGCACCTGCTTTTGGTTTCCAATACACAACTGTTAGAGAAATGGCTGCAGCTTACTGTAAGGCACCTTGTTCAGTATGTATCGAAGATGGTGTTGAATGGAGAGAAACAATGGCTAAAGAAAACGGAGTTTCTGGAGCACTTGTTAACTACAACAGATCATGTAAACCATGGTCAGGAGCAATGCCTGAAATCGAAAGAAGATGGAGAGAAGACCTTGATATTCCAGTAGTTCACTTTGACGGTGACCAAGCTGACGAAAGAAACTTCTCTGAAGAACAATACAAGACAAGAGTTCAAGGTTTAGTTGAAATTATGAACGAAAGAAAGGCAGATAGAATCGCTAAGGGCGAAGATATCTACACTAACTTCGAAAACACTAAAGAAACTGACTGGTCTAAGACTACAATTTAATAGGGGTGCAAAATGACTGATATAAAAGAATTATTAAAAGAATTTAAACATATAGCAGAAAACGGAAGAGAACAAATCGACAAGTACCTTGCAGAAGGTAAAAAAGTAGTTGGTGTTTTCCCTTACTACGCACCTGAAGAAATCATCTATGCAGGTGGACTTGTACCTTACGGAGTTTGGGGAGGACAAGGACCTATTGATAAGGCTAAAGAATATTTCCCAACATTCTACTATTCACTAGCACTTAGATGTTTAGAAATGGGTCTTGACGGATCTCTTGATGGACTTAGCGCATCAATGATAACAACACTTGATGATACACTAAGACCATTCTCTCAAAACTACAAAGTTTCTGTTGGTAGAAAGATTCCTATGGTATTCTTAAACCATGCACAACACAGAAAAGAAGAATTTGGTAAAAAATACAACGCTACAATCTTCAAACAAGCTGCTGAAAGACTTGAAGAAATTTGTGACGTTAAGATTACTGACGAAAACCTTAAGAAGGCTTGCGAAGTTTACAACGAAAACAGAGCTCTTAAGAGAGAATTTGTTAAACTATGTGGAGACTATTCACAAACAATTAAGGCATCAGACAGAAGTAACGTTCTTAAGGCATCACACCACATGCTAAAAGACGAACACAACAAGATGTTAAAAGAACTTATTGAAGCACTTAAGGCTATGCCAAAAGAAGAATGCAAGGGACCAAGAGTAGTAACTTCTGGTGTTATCACTGATAACCCTGCACTTCTTCAAGTACTTGACGACTTCAACATCTGTGTAGTTGCAGACGACGTTGCAAGTGAATCAAGAGGATTCAAGGTTGATGTTGATACTTCAATCGAAGATCCATACATGGCACTTGCTGACCAATTCGCAAGAATGGACGAAGATCCAATTCTTTACGACCCAGATATTTGGAAGAGACCAAAATATGTTGTTGACCTAGCAGTTGATAACGATGCTGATGGTTGTCTAGTATTCATGATGACATTCAACGATACAGAAGAAATGGAATATCCATCATTAAAACAAGCTTACGAAAAAGCTGGTATTCCACTAATCAAACTTGGTTATGACCAACAAATGACTGACTTCGGTCAAGCTAAGACTCAACTTGAAACATTTGAAGAAATGGTTCAACTTAATAGAATGTAATAAAATAAAATTTTAAGGCGTCGAGAGATCGGCGTCTTTTTTGTTTGCCTTTCTTGTGTGAAAATATTTTTGAGAATGGAAACTTTAGGAGTTAATAATTGTTGAAAATATTAAATTATTAATTCCAAAGCCACAAAAAGTTAATGATTAGTAAAGTCATAATTAGCTAGGCATTTGTAAAATGTAAGAAGTCAAGAATTCGTAAAACTATTATGAAAAAATTTCTATAGGGAATAAATTAGTTGCAAAATTTTAAAAAGCTGTGGGAAGTATCAAAATAAAACTTTAAAGACAGTGGGACAAGTATTAAGGAAGAATGTTTAATGAGATAGGGAAAAATAATAAGATTAAGCTTTAAAGACACCGGTCAAAACTTATTGATAAAAACTTTATAGTCTTTCATTGTAAAAGGCGGCCTATATGATAAAATTAAATTAAAATAATTTGAGGAGTTAGTATGAAAGGGTCCACTAGAGATTATAAGATAGATTTAATAAAATTCATTGCTATAATAGCAACTATTGCCATCCACGTCCTTGCACCTGGATCAGCCTACGACATGGACACTATGACATGGAAATATTTTTTATTTGCGGGATCCTTCTTTAGGTTTTGCGTTCCAGCCTTCTGCATGGCAAGTGGTTATCTTCTCTACACAAGAGGCGAGATATCTTATGAGAAAGTTGCAAGACAGGTTATAAAATTTTTTATTTACTTTATTTTAGCAGAAATCTTTTACAGAACTTTGTCCTGCCTTTCAACAATTTTCCAATACCACAAGCCCCTTGACATTGGTGCCATGGTATCCGACATCTTAGATGGAAACTTTAAAAACCACCTCTACTATATTTTTATAATAATTTTTATCTATATTTTTGCTCCTCTTGGGAATTTTCTTGTGAAGAAGGAAGAGGGCCAATTAAAATATATTTTGGGAATTTGGATTATAATTTCGCTTACAATAAATTTTGCAATAACAGTCTTTAATATAAGGATTTTTAAAATCCTAAAGTTTTATGAACTTAGCGGGGCCTACAACTATGTCATGTTTGCTCTTTTGGGAGGATATTTTAAAAAGTATAAGTCCAAAATTCTTGACAGGAAAGCAGGTTTTTATTTTTTGATTTTTCTCGCATCTTATATCCTCTTGGTCTTAAGTGTAATTAAGATGAGTGGGGAAGGCTTAAACCTCTACGCCTGGGAAGGCAACAACATCTTGATCTTTGGTCTGGCCTATTCACTTTTTGCCCTATGCATGAAGGCGAAAATCGAAAGTCAAAAGCTAAAGACTTTTCTAAGGATAGTTTCTGAAAATATTTTTGTGATTTTTATAATCCATTTGGTCTTTCTGGACTTTTTGGGCAGCCGTGGGCTAACTTATGTAAACTTTGCTGGCTTAAGCAAGGTCCTAGTTAGCATCCTAGAAATTATGGGGATTTTTGTTATTTCTCTTTTAACTTCTATCATCTTGAGGTCAATAAAAAAGAAATTAAACTTGAGAATTTTATAAAAACTAAGTATAAAGAAAGTAGGTAATTATGGAAATATTAATTTTAAGGGAAGAAGATATTTTAAAGGCAGTTGACATTAAAGATATAATTGAGGCAGACAAGGAAGCCCTAAAGAGTTACAGCCAAGGAGGGTCCGACATTCCCCTAAGAACTGTAATTGACGTAGACAAGGACTCATCAAGCACTGCTATTTTTATGCCAGGCTACATCAAGGACAAGAAGGCTCTTGGCATGAAGATAATTGACATCTATCCAGGAAACATTGATAAGGGACTTGTTAGTTCTCCATCAACAATGATCTTAATTGACAAGGACAATGGATTTGTAAAGGCAATTCTCGATGGAACAATCCTAACAAGACTAAGGACTGGGGCAGTGTCAGGTGCAGCTACAGAGGTCCTAGCCAATAAGGATGCAAAATCTTTTCTATTAATAGGAACAGGCGGGCAAGCTGGGACTCAGCTTGAGGCAGTCCTTGCAGTAAGAGACATAGAAAAGTCCTATGTTTATGATGTGAACTACGAGAGGGCAGAGGCCTTTGCAAGGAAAATGGATGAAAAATTAAAAGGCTACGGGGCAAAGATACTTGCAATTAAAGAGCTTGATGAAGTCTTAGGAGATGTGGACATAATAACTACTGTTACCACTTCTAAGAAGCCTGTATTTGATGGCGCTAAGGTCAAGAAGGGTGTCCATGTAAATAGTGTGGGTTCCTACACTCCTGATATGCAGGAAACTCCTCCAGAGCTTTTGGTGAGGGCTGGCAAGATTTTCACTGATACAAATGAAGGTGTAATTGAAGAGGCAGGAGATGTTATCATCCCGATGAATGAAGGAAAAATTTCTAAAGAGAAGGTTGCTCACGAACTTGGTGACCTCCTACTTGGAAGAGAAGTGGGAAGAGAGTCCAGGGAAGAGATAACTTGGTTTAAGACTGTGGGCTTCGCAGGTCTAGACCTTGTGGCAGGTGAAAAGATTTACCAACTTGCTAAGGAAAAGGGAATAGGAACAAAAATAGAAATGTAAAATAAATTAGAAAACTGTCAGAAGTCTGACAGTTTTTTTGTTGTTTAATTTGCAATTGTAAAAATGCAATAAAAAACTGTTGCCCAAAGCAACAGTTTATAATTAATATTAAGCTTCTTTAACAACAGTGTTTTCTTCGAAAGCTCTATTGTCAAGTTTTTCCATACCAGCTGGAACTTGAACTTCATGAATGTTATTCTTTCTGAATGCATACATGTCGATTTCCTTAATGTTCTTAGGTAAGTTAACTTCTGTAAGGTTGTTCTTGTAGAAAGCACTTACACCAATGAATTCTACTGTATCAGGAAAATCAATTTCACCGATTTGGTTTAGTGAGAAAGCATTGTCACCGATAAATTCAACTTCTTCTGGTAACTTAACGTCAGTTAATTTGTTTCTGTAGAAAGCGTAAGCGTCAATCTTTTTAACTGAATCAGGAATTTCTACTTCAGTAAGGTTGTTAACACCAAAAGCTTCGTATTGGATTTCTTCTACAGTTTCAGGAATTACAACAGAGTTAAGTTTTCTTCTAAAGAAGCATTGTTCTCCAATTACTCTGATCTTAGTTCCGTCAGGTCCTTCAGTAGGCACTACCATATCAAATAATTCTTCATTTTTGATTTTGTCTTTGCCCTTTCTTGTCATTCCCTTTAAAACATCGCCGTCAAAAATAAAATCATCAAACTCCCAAGGTTTTTCCATATTATGTACGTCCTCCCCCTAATTAAAAATTTTTCTTATATATATTATAACATAAGGACCAAAAATTATAAAGGAAGCTTGTTAATTAGGCGAAGGATGAACACTTTTTATGATAAGAAAAATCTTTTTTACTAATAGTTTATTTAAAAAGATTTTTCTTACTATATATAAAAATTTATTGGCAAAAAATTATTTATCAAAAAGTCCTATAAAAAGGATTTCATAAATTTTTAAAATTTGTATTAATTAAGGGAAGTGACTAAGTTATGAAAATTTGTAGAGCTTATGGAAGTAGAAGAATAAATAATTTTAAATAGAAGAAATTAAAATTTAATGTAAAAGATAAATTATTTATTGATAAACAATAAATAATTATTGAAAAACATAAACTTAAATATTATAATAAAGAAAAAGAAAGGAGCTTATCATGAAATCTTTTAGAGTTAAATTTATTGGGGGACTTTTGATTCTTGCAATTTTTACCTTAACTTGTGGACTCTATGGAGTTTATAAATTTGCTAAGCTAGTGTCAGGAATCTACCCCATGTTTATGAATATGCAGTATCCCATGATGGTCTTGTGTCAAGCCATGGTCTTGGGACTTATACTTGCCCTAGTATTTGGACTCTTGGCATTAAAAAATTATGGGAAGGACAAAGTTTTTGAGAGGAAGACACTTTTTAACCTTCAAGTAGTGGCCCTTTCCTTTATAGGAATTTTTCTTTTATCTATCCTCGCAATAATTTACACCAACTTCAACCTCCAGGGTTCCATAACAAATCTTATTTTTATTGGGACAGGTCTTGTGTCCATGCTTGTGGGACAAATTTTTCTTCTCTTGTGCGATATGGTTAAAGAAGGCATAGACTTGAAAGAAGAAAATGATCTTACGATTTGAGGTGGACTATGGGAAAAATAATTGTTGATTTAGACGTTGAACTTGCAAAGAATAAGATGACTTTGACAGAATTGTCTGAGGAAGTTGGCATTAGTCTTTCAAACCTTTCTATCTTAAAGACAAATAAGGCTAGGGCCATAAGGTTTTCTACCCTTTCAGAAATTTGTAGGGTCTTAGACTGTCAAGTTGGAGATATTTTACGTTACGAGGGTGATGAAGATGACCGATAAAAAATTTAAAAATATTTTAATTACAATGTTCATAATTTTTCTTGCCGCTATACCACTTTTATATTTTTTGTCTGATCCAAGAGATCAGTCAGTGAAGAAAGTGGAAAATGAATTTGGCATAAGCCTTCCAAAGTCAGTGAAAAGGGAAAGAGAACTATATAAGGAGCCAAGCTTTCATGGAGACGGCGAAGCTGCAATTTTATTTTCTTTTGACAAGAAGGACCTTGGAAAAATAAAAGAAGAACTAGAGGATTATGAGATTACAGATGAAAATAGAAAATCCCAAATAGAAACTTGTTACTTACAAGTTAAAAAGAGAGGATTTGATCCTTCTCTTGATTTGAATAATAAAATTTATTTCAAAGCAACTTCAGAATATGTCTTTGCAGGAATGTATGGAAATTTTGTGGCTCTAATACTTGATGAAGATAAGGGAGAAATTTTATTTTTAGAATGGGACACTTAAAGTAAAATTGATAAAGAAAATCAATTAGAATTTTTAAAAAAGGGACTCGAAAAGAGTCTTTTTTTAATGGAAAAAATCACATAGTTTTCTCTAAGTAAAAAATTAAAAATATATACTTATGGGTTTTTAAAACAACTTTGAGGGGTATTTCTTATACGAAAGCTTTATATGACACATTAAAGTAAAGTAAGGAGTGTAATATGACTAAACCAAACATTAATTTAGATAAAAAGTATGGCCTATTTATTGGCGGAGAATTTGTTGAAAGTGAAAATGGAGAAACTTTAGATGTATTTTGTCCAGCTGATGGAGAAAAACTTGCATCAATTGCCCAAGCATCTGAAGCTGATGTAGACAAGGCAGTTAAGGCAGCTTGGGAAGGCTTCCACCAATTCAAAAAGACAAATAGATACGAAAGAGCAAAAATCTTAAACAAGATTGCTGATATTATTGATGAAAATGCTGACCACCTTGCCATGGTTGAAACTCTCGACAATGGTAAGCCAATTAGGGAAACAAGAAATGTTGATATTCCACTAGCATCTGAACACTTTAGATACTTTGCAGGAGCAATCCTAGCTGAAGAAGGAACTGCTAATGCTATTGACGAAAACACCCTATCCATAGTTCTTCGTGAACCACTTGGAGTTGTTGGTCAAATTATCCCATGGAACTTCCCATTTTTAATGGCAGCATGGAAATTATCTCCAGCCTTAGCAGCAGGGGACGCAGTTGTAATTAAACCATCTTCAACAACTTCCCTTTCACTTCTAGAACTTATGAAGTTGATAAAAGATGTAGTGCCAAAGGGAGTTATTAACGTTGTAACAGGATCTGGATCTAAGTCTGGTGAATACCTACAACACCATGAAGGACTTTCAAAACTTGCCTTCACTGGCTCAACTGAAGTTGGCTACAAGATTGCAGGAGCTGCAGCAGAAAAATTAATTCCAGCTACCCTAGAACTTGGTGGTAAGTCTGCTAACATCTTCTTTGATGACTGCGACATGGATCTTGCAATTGATGGTCTTGCTATGGGTATCTTATTTAACCAAGGACAAGTATGTTGTGCAGGTTCAAGAGTTTTTGTTCACGAAAATATCTACGATGAATTTGTTGAAAAGGCAATTGAAAAATTCAAGAAGATCAAGGTTGGTCTACCTTGGGAAGAAGACACTCAAGTTGGAGCCCAAGTTAACAGATCACAAACTGAAAAAGTTCTTGGTTATGTAGAAGTTGCAAGAAAAGAAGGAGCAACAATTGCTGTTGGTGGCGAAAAGGCTACAAAGAATGGCACAGAAAATGGTTACTTCACAATGCCAACTCTTATTACAAATGCTGACAACAACATGAAGGTTGCAAGAGAAGAAATCTTTGGACCAGTTGCAGTTGTAATTAAGTTTAAGGAGGTCGATGAAGTTATTAAGATGGCAAATGACTCAGACTATGGTCTAGCAGGAGCTGTTTGGACAAGAGACATCAACAAGGCAATAAGAGTTGCAAGAGCAATTGAAACTGGTAGAGTTTGGGTTAACACTTACAACCAACTTCCAGCAGGTGCACCTTTTGGCGGCTACAAAAAATCTGGTATTGGTAGAGAAAACCACAAGATGATGCTTGATGCTTACTCACAAGTTAAGAACATCTTCATTGATACTTCTGAAAAATCTTCAGGACTTTACTGAGAATAAATTTTATAAATAAATAGAATAATCAAAAAGAGGGCTTATAGTTTTCACTATAGCCCTTTTTTAGTGCTTAAAATTTTAAATTAAAATAATTCTAAAATTAAAAGATTTATAATTTTTCCTACATACCTGCGCTCATCTTAATGGCAATGTCTAAGAACTTAGTAATTATTAGTGCATTTGAAATATTTGAAATAAATCCACCAATTACTGGAACAACGAAGAAGGCAAGCTTAGAGAACCTATACTTGTCACAAACTGTCTTCATAGTTGTCATTGAAACTGGAACAGCACCTGTTGAGAATCCAAGGTGACCTACTGCCATAACAGCTGAGTCATAGTTCTTGCCAAGTAGTCTAAATGTTAAGAAGTAAGTGAATACTAGAACAAGAACAACTTGTGCAAGAAGAAGAACGATTAGTTGAGGTCCTAGGTCTGCAAGTTGCCATAGCTTCATACTTACAATTGACATTGAAACGAAAAGTGCAAGAGAAAAGTCTCCAACAGTATCAATTGCTTCAAGAAGTGAATCTTCAACTCTTCCTGTCTTATCAAGGAAGACTCTCACAAGAATACCACCAAGCATACAGCAAACGTGAATTGGAATGTTAGCACCAACTTTTTGTAGGCCCAAGAAAATTAATTGGCCAATACCACAAGCAAGAACCATCATATTTACAGAAGAAATCATAGTCTTCTTGTTCATCAAAACAGTTTTGGCTGTATCAACAAGAGTGTTTTGTTGATTATCTAGTTCTGGATCTTCAAATCCAAATTTCTTAACGATAAAGTTACCGTAAGGTCCGCCAATAAGTGAACCTGCAATAAGTCCAAAAGTAGCAGATGCAATGGCAACTTCCATGGCAGCAGTTTGACCAGCTTCAACAGCTATTGGTGCAAAACTTGCAGCGTTACCGTGGCCACCTGTCATTGGGATTGAGCCAGTCATCATTGAGATAAGTGGATTAACTCCCATTAGGCCACCAACTCCAAGTGCAACTGCATTTTGACAAGCTGCAAGTAGGGCAGCTAAAGCTGCAAAGATAACTACAAGCTTTCCACCTTGTTTTAAAAGTGAAAGGCTGGCTGCAGCTCCACTAGCCGCGAAGAATAGACAATAAAATAAAGTGTTAACTGTCTTAAAATCAAAGTTAGGTTCCATTATGCCTGCGTAGTATAAAATCATAGTAATAATAGATACAATAGTGCCACCAACTACGGCTGAAGGCAGACAGTACTTAACTAAAACTGGAAATTTCTTTCTCATGAAATCTCCCAGGTAAATGGCTAATACGCCAAGTAGTAGAGTTTCGAACATGCCGAACTCGATTACCATTCTTTCCATATTTTTTCCTCCTAAAAAATTTATTAATATATCAATATATTAACCATTTGATTATAAGGGATAAAGCTTATCAAGTCAAAGACTCTATCAAATTAATACACGAAAAATTTAAAAATTAAATAAAATTTTTATAAAGCTTTCAAAACTTTCTCGTAATAGCATACAAAAGTACAAAAAGCTCCCTAAATGTGATAAAATTATAATTATTAATAAGAAGAAAAAGCAAAATTTATAAACAGGAGTGATATTATGACAATTGTAAAACCATCAACCCTTCCAGGTTTTATGGAACTACTACCAAAGGATCAAATTCTCTTTAATGAGATGAAAGACATTATAAGAAAAAATTTTGAAAAGCACGGCTTTTTGCCCATAGATACTCCAGTTATAGAAAAATCTGAAGTCCTACTAGCAAAGGGCGGTGGAGAAACTGAAAAACAAATTTACAGGTTCTCAAAGGGAGACACTGACATGAGTCTTAGGTTTGACCTGACAGTTCCCCTAGCAAGATACACTGTAGAGCACATGAACGACTTATCCTTCCCATTTAAAAGATATCAAATAGGAAAAGTTTACAGGGGAGAGAAGGCTCAAAAGGGACGTTTTAGAGAGTTCTACCAATGTGATATTGACACAATTGGCATGGGAGAACTTTCGCTTGTCAATGACGCAGAGTTCCCAGTTGTAATCTTCCACACTTTTAAGGACTTAGGCTTTACAGATTTCACAATTCACCTTAACAATAGAAAGATCTTAAAGGGCTTCTTCTCATCACTTGGAATCGAAGACTCCATGAATGTACTTAGAACCGTTGACAAGCTAGATAAGATTGGTGAAGAAAGTGTCCTTGAAGAATTAGGAGAAAATGGAATAGGAAGAGATTCTGGAGAAAAAATCCTAGAATTTATAAAAATCAAGGGAACTGTAGATGAAATTCTTGAACAACTAAGAGCATTAAAAATAGAAGATGAGATCTTCCAAGAAGGACTTGATGAACTTACACAAGTTGTTGGCTACATGAGGGACTTTGGCATAGACGAAGACTGTTTTGACATTGACCTAAAGATTGCAAGAGGCCTTGACTACTACACAGGCACAGTTTATGAAACTACTCTTGATAACTATCCAAAGATTGGATCAGTTTGCTCAGGTGGAAGATACGAAGACCTTGCAAGCTATTACACAGACAAGGCATTGCCAGGAGTTGGGATTTCCATTGGACTTTCAAGACTTTTCTACCAATTAAATGAAGCAAAAATAATTTCTAGTGAAGAAAAATCTTTAGTTGACCTTTTAATTATCCCAATGGATGATTGCATCCACGACGGAATTAAACTCCTAAGTGAACTTAGAGAAAAGGGAGTAAGGGTTTCTGTCTACACAGAATTTGCAAAATTAAAGAAGAAATTCAAGTACGCAGACCAAACAAAGGTGGACTATGTAATAGTTCTTGGTGAAGAAGAAATAAAAACTAGAAAGTATAGTTTGAAGGATATGAAGACAGGAGATCAGGAAGAAGTAACTTTTGATGAGTTAGTTGAAAGATTTAAGAAGTAAGCTCGGATTAAAATTAGACCTATAAACTGATAATTTCAAAGTTTATAGGTCTTTTTTGTTGCACTTTTTTTTATTTAAGCTTAAAATAGGATAGAAACATGAAGAAATGAGATGAGAATTTTTGAAAAGACAAGATATAAGAAATATAGCTATTATTGCCCACGTTGACCACGGTAAGACTACCCTAGTTGATGCCCTATTAAGACAATCAGGTATCTTTAGGGAAAACCAACAAGTTAAGGACAGGGTAATGGACTCAAATGACATTGAAAAGGAAAGAGGTATCACTATCCTTTCCAAGAACACTGCTGTTAACCACAATGGAGTTAAGATTAATATCATTGATACTCCAGGACACGCTGACTTCGGTGGCGAAGTTGAACGTGTTTTAAAAATGGTAAATGGTGTTGTCCTATTAGTAGATGCCTTTGAAGGTCCAATGCCACAAACTAAGTTTGTGTTAAAGAAGTCCTTTGAACTTAACCTTCCAGTTATTGTCTGCATTAACAAGGTAGATAGACCTGAAGCAAGACCACTTGAAGTAGTTGACGAAGTTCTTGACCTATTTATCGAATTGGGTGCTGATGAATCTGTTCTTGAATGTCCTTTTGTATTTGCATCAGCAAAGCAAGGTATTGCAGCTCTTGATGTAGAGGACAAGATGGAAAACATGGACCCACTTTTTGAAACTATTATTAATTACATTCCAGGTCCAGAACAAAGAGATGATGAACCTTTCAAACTTCTAATTTCCACAATTGACTACAATGAATACATTGGAAGAATTGGTATTGGAAAAATCGAACAAGGTATTATTAACGAAAACGACAAGCTTGTAAGAGTTAATAAACTTGATCCAGACTTTAAAGAAAACATTAAGATTGCACAAATCTATGAGTTTGAAGGTCTAGACAGGGTTGAAGTTGATTCATCACGTTCAGGTTCCATTGTTGCAGTAACAGGTATCGAAGACATCAACATTGGAGACACTATTACTTCAACAGAAGACACAGAAGCTCTTGAATTTGTAAAAATTTCTGAGCCAACAATTTCCATGAACTTCTCTGTAAATGATTCACCTTTTGCAGGAAGGGTTGGAAAGTTCTTGACTTCAAGACAAATCAAGGCAAGACTTCACAGAGAACTACAAACTGACGTAGGACTAAGAGTTGAAGATACTGACTCAACTGATTCCTTTAAGGTTTCTGGTAGGGGAGAACTTCACCTTTCAGTTTTAATTGAAAACATGAGACGTGAAGGTTATGAGTTCCAAGTTTCCAAACCACAAGTTCTTTATAAATATGATGAAAATGGCAAAAAGTTAGAGCCAACAGAAAGAGTTACTATTGATGTTGACAATGTCTACGCCGGATCTGTTATAGAAAAACTTGGCAGGAGAAAGGGAGAGCTTGTTAACATTGTTGAACCTAATGGGGGCTACCAAAGGCTTGAATTTATTATTCCATCAAGGGGACTTATTGGTTATAGGACAGAATTTATGACTGACACTAAGGGTTCTGGAATCCTAAATTCTATTTTTGAATCCTATGTGCCTTTCAAGGGAGAAATCCCAAGAAGGGTAAATGCATCTATTGTTTCCTTTGACACAGGAACAGCTTCAGCTTATGGACTTAACAACGCCCAAGAACGTGGTACCCTATTTGTTGAGCCAGGTGAAGATGTTTATGAAGGTCAAGTTGTTGGTGAATCACCAAAGGGAATTGAAATTGAAGTTTCTGTTACTAAGTCAAAGAAACAAACTAACGTCAGAGCATCAGGTTCTGATGAAGCCCTTAGACTTTCTCCAGTTAGGAAGATGAGTCTTGAAGAAGCTTTAGAGTTTATTGAAGATGACGAGCTAATAGAAATTACACCTAATGAATTTAGACTTAGAAAGAAAATTCTAAACTCACAAACAAGATATAAATCAAAGAAAAATAAATAATTTTAGGAAAGGAGTAAAAGATGTTTAGTGTATATTTTGGGATGCTTAAAAACTTTGCCCAAGTTTATTCAGTACTATTTATTGTAAACTTACTAGTATCCACCTTTATAATTTTATTTGACAACAAGAAGCCAATATCCACATTATTGTGGGTAATGGCTATTAACTTCTTGCCCCTTCTTGGTTTTGTACTCTACCTTTTTATAGGACAAGACATTTCAAAATCCAAAATATTTAGTGGCAAACATAAAAAGGACGAGATCCTAAGCAAGGAATCAAAAGCTCAATTAAGAGAGATAAAGAACAAGGAATTTAGGTTTTCAAAAAAGAGAACTGCCAACCACATTGATATGGTTGAGATGTTCAACAAGGCAGAAAACGAAATGCTCTACACCGACAACAAGGTAAAGATTTTTAACGATGGAGTTGAAAAATTCGCTGCCCTCTTTGAAGACTTGAGAAAGGCTAAACATACAATTTACGTTCAATATTATATTTTTAAATCAGATGGACTTTCCACTGAATTTATGGATATACTAAAGTCAAAGGCCAAGGAAGGCCTTGACGTTTACTTATTAGTTGACGGCATGGGTGTTAGGAAGATGAAGCTAAGGGACAGGAAGTCTCTCGAAAAAGCTGGAGTTAAGTTTGCCATCTTCTTCCCAGGTATTATTGACAAGATCAACACCCACATCAACTACAGAAACCACAGAAAGATTGCTGTAATCGACAAGAGAATTGGTTATGTTGGCGGATTTAACGTTGGAGATGAATATATATCCAAGGGTCCCATGGGCTATTGGAGAGACACCCACCTAAGAATAGAAGGTCCAGCAGTCAATGGACTTGCCTGGAGATTTTTCTTAGACTTCAAGTTTGCATCAGAAGACCACACCAAGGGTTTCACTACAGAAATTTTTCCAGAGATAGAAGATGGAGTGGACATAAATATTGTCACAAGTGGACCAGACACCAAGGCAGACTCCATAAGAAATGGCTACGAAAAATTAATAACTTCTGCAAGGAAGGAACTCTACATCCAAACTCCTTACTTTGTTCCTGATGAAGGACTCTTAAAGGCCATAAAGGTTGCAGCCCTAAGTGGAGTTGATGTCAACATAATGTTCCCAGCCAAGCGTGACCACCTCTTTGTTCACTGGGCATCCCTATCTTTTTTGGGAGAACTTTTAAAGTGGGGAGCTCATGTCTACCAATATGAAGCTGGCTTCCTCCACACAAAGATTATGATATCAGATGACTACCTATCAAGCGTTGGGACAGCAAACTTCGACATAAGGTCCTTTGAACTAAACTTTGAAGTCAACGCCTTCTTATACGATGAAGAATTAAATAAAAAATTAAAGGAAGACTTTAAGAGGGATCTTGAAGAGTGCACAGAGATAACTAAGGAAACTTATGCCAAGAGGTCAAAGTTCACTAAGCTACGTGAATCCTTTTCAAGACTTTTATCTCCCCTCTTATAGGATATAATGGATATAGAAATAAATAAAAAGAAGATAAGGTCCCTTAGGCTTAGGGTCGAAGATGGGATAATAAAAGTTTCTGCTCCAAGGTCTATGACTGACAGAGCCATAAAAGAATTTATTAAAAACAATGAGGAAGCCATTGAGAGACTAAAGATGGAAGATGAGAGAAGGGGACGCTACAATAACCACTTGTTTGGCCAAAAGGTAAACTTCACTTCAGAGGAAGAACTTGAAAAAATTTACAGACGAGAGCTTCAGAAGGTCTTGGATGAAATTTTTCCAAGATACGAAGCCTTGACTGGACTCTCAGCCAAGTCCTATGAGATAAGGAAGATGAAGGTGAGATGGGGAACCTGCTATCCACAGCGTGGAGATATAAAAATAAATCTCTACCTGGCAGCAAGACCCTTAGAACAAATTGAGGCAGTTGTCCTTCACGAGTTAGTTCACTTAAAATTCTTTCACCACGACAAGAATTTTATAAATGAGTGCAAGAAGTACATGGAAAACTATGAAGAAATTGAAAGAGAATTAAAGACCTAGGTGATAAAATGAAAAAAGCTTTAAAAATTTTGGGAATAATAGCAGGAATTCTTATCCTAATGAAACTTTTTAACATTTCCATCTTTATTGGAAATCAAAGAATTGACAAACACTTTATTGTCAGTGGAATTAGAAACTTTAACCTAGGAGATCTCTTTGACAAGGTCTCAAGATTTTTTGACGAACTAGCTGGTGGAATAAGAAGAGCGGTTAACAGTTTATAATCTTATAAAGATTTATGACTTTATAAGAAACTATGACCTTGTAAGGTATCAGGACTTTATAAAAAGATACAAGCTTGCAAGATTTTATGCCCCTATAAAAATCTACAACTTTATAAGAATTTAAATAGTAATAATAAAGCACGACCTTCGTGCTTTTATTTTTTGCGAAAAATTAAATATATTATTGTGTTATAATTAATAGGTAAAATTTTGAATTAAGGTGATTAAATGAATTTAACTTTTCTTATACTAGGCTGTGTGGTGCCTGGACTTATGACAGGGGTTGGTGCAATCCCTATATTTTTTGCAAAGGATGTGAGCCAGAAGGGACTGGACATTCTCCTTGCAGCTGCAGCAGGAGTTATGCTTGCAGCAACTTGCTTCTCCCTTGTTATACCAAGTCTTGAGATAGCTAATGGAACTATGGGCGTTGTCTCAACGGGACTTGGAATTTTTTTCGGGGCTCTCCTTCTTGATTTAATCGACAAGTTTGCACCCCACGAGCACTTAATAGACAATAGACACGAGGGAGCAAATGTAAAGAACTTATCCAAGATGTGGCTCTTTGTAATTGCCATTGCCATCCACAACTTTCCAGAAGGACTTGCAACTGGTGTAAGTTTTGGTGGAGAAAATGTGGCAAATGGTCTTTCAGTTGCCCTTGGCATCTCCCTACAAAATATGCCAGAGGGACTTGCTGTTGCCCTTGCCCTTGTTCGTGAAGGCTACACTCGCAAGAAGGCCTTTGCCATAGCAAGCTTGACAGGACTTGTTGAACCTATTGGAGCCTTCCTTGGAGTTGGACTTGTTTCCATCTTCTCTGCAACTCTAGGCTTCATCCTTGCTCTTGCAGGAGGAGCCATGCTTTTTGTAATTAGTGACGAGATTATACCAGAGACCCACAATAACGGATATGAGAGAGAGGCAACTTATGGGGTAGTTTTTGGATTTATCCTAATGATGTTTTTAGATACTCTTATATAAAAATAAAAAACCAGAGCTAGGAAGTAAGCTTCAAAATCCTAAAGGATAATGAAACTTTCTTCGCAGCTCTGGTTTATTTTTTATAATTTTTAATTAGAAGACAAGGACTTGATAGCCTTGGCTTATATATTTTTCCATGCCAGCGTGGCCCTTCATGTCATCTAAAAATGTAAGGCCAAGCTTTTCGTTATCCTCATAGACGCCCATTACCTTGGAGCAAGCCTTGCATACGCCCACAATAAGTCCTGAGTCCAAGAGTTTTTTATAAAGAGAATTTTTCTCGTCTTCTAAAACTTTTGGAAGCTTGACAGACTTGCCTTCAAGAATTATTTTTACTTACTTGCCAGCTTCTAGGAGGGAGTCTGCATTTAACATGACGTGGTTAAAGCACATCTTCTCGCCTTCCATCACATAAAAAAGTATTTTTTCCACAAATATTCTCCTTATAATTTTTCTAGTGAATCGTAAATAAGTTCAGCATCATTATTGTAATGAACTTAAATTCATGTCAGATCACTTGTGGTAGGGGTGGTTATTAATTATCCTAAAGGCCCTGTAGATTTGTTCCATCAAGATCACTCGCATAAGCTTGTGGGGGAAGGTCATCTTGGAGAAGCTGAGCTTGTAGTCAGCCCTAGATAAAACTTCTTGGGATAGTCCAAGACTTCCACCAATTACAAAAGTTATGTTGGAGTGGCCGTCAATCATAAGGTCCTTGATTTTATCAGCAAAGGCAACAGAGTCTAGGCTCTTGCCACCAATCTCAAGGGCAATGACATAGGCACCATCCTTTATCTTGGAGAGGATTTTTTCGCCTTCCACATTTTTTACCTTCTCCATGTCCTTGTCTGACAAATTTTCGGGACAGGGTTCGTCCATAATTTCAAAAATGCTTAAATCTGCGTAAGACTTAAGCATTTTTTTGTACTCATTTATGGCATCCTTAAAATAATTTTCCTTGATCTTGCCAAGTACAATTAAATTAATGTTGATCATTTTAATTTTTTAACTTCTTCAAGAGCCTTGTCAAAGTTAACATCGTGAGTTACTTCAGGAACATATTCAACGTAAGCAACTTTTCCGTCTCTGTCAACAATTACAACTCCACGAGCAAGTAGTTGCAATTCTTCAATCATGAAACCGAATTTTTTACCAAATTCCTTGTATTTGTAGTCAGAAACAATATCTGCGTTTTCGATTCCTTTAACTGAACAGAATCTTTCTTGTGCGAAAGGAAGGTCAACAGTAACAGTTACGATTTTCACATCGTCAGATAACTTTGTAGCTTCTTCGTTAAAAGTAGTTGCTTGAAGAGCACAAACTGGTGTGTCAATAGATGGTGCAACTGAATAAACTACGATTTTGCCCTTTAGGTCATCTGAGTTAAAGTCAGATAGGTCCCTTTTAATTGCCTTAAATGATGGAGCCACGTCTCCAACTTTGATTTCTTTTCCTTCAAGATTTACTTTATTTCCGCCAAATGTTATATCCATTTCAATTCCTCCTAAAATTATTTTTGTTTTAATTTACACTATAATTATATCCAATTATCATGAATCATAACAAGTATTGAAATAAAATGCCAATTTGACTTAAATATAAGTGAGAAAAATTTTGTAAATTAAAGTAATAAATTAGACTAACTATATGAAGTCAACAGTAAAATGAGTAAAAAACAAAAGACAATTAAATAAAAATAAGCATAACAAACAAGCCTAAATTAATTAGGAAAGAAAATAATAAAGTTTTAATTATGAGGAATAAATTTAGAATTAATTTAAAGTCGCGACCAATTGATAATTATTATCGACAAACCCAGTGTTTAAGCCATTTGTAAAGGGTTATATATATAATATATTGGAAGTATATCTAAAAAAAGAAAGAGGTAAGTAAAATGAAAAAATTAAAAGGAACAAAAACAGCAAGTAACTTAATAACAGCCTTTGCAGGAGAATCTCAAGCAGTTCAAAGATACACTCTATCTCAAAAAATTGCTGACAAAGAAGGCTACAAGCACATAGCAAAAGTTTTTGAAGAAACAGCTTTAAACGAAAGAGCTCACGCAAATGCACTTTATAAGTACTTAAAAGACGAATTTGAAAATGAAGCTATTGAACTAAACCCTGACTATACAGCCTTCCCAGTAGTTTATAAGGACACAAAACTTGCCCTTAAAGGAGCTATTGATGGTGAAAATGGCGAAGCTGAATCTATGTATCCAGAATTTGCAAAAGTTGCAAAAGAAGAAGGCTTTGACGATATAGCAAAATCATTTACAGAAATAGGCGAAGTAGAAGAACACCACAGAGACAGATACAAAACCCTTCTAGACACTCTAGAAGCAGGAGAAATGTTTAAAAAAGATGAAGTAACAATTTGGAAATGCCTAAACTGCGGATATATCTTCGAAGGCGAAGAAGCTCCAAAAGCATGTCCAGCATGTAAACACCCACAAGGCTTCTTTATGGCAATAGGCCTAGTAAAATAAAACATTAGAAATAAAATATAAAAGTATAGAAACCTGACCTAGCATATAGGCCAGGTTTTTTTTACTAAATTGTAAACTTAAAAATCTTTAACTATGCTATAGCTTACTAAAGAAAATGGAGGTTAATATGAAGAGACATCTTTAGCAACAAACTTACCAGATTGATGAGTGGCAGGATCTAAACCTGCAAAAGCTTAAAGCTGACTAGGAGTATCAAATTTATTGATGTCAGCAATAATTTCAGCTCACAAGAAAATTGTTTAAGTTAAAACTATAGTGTCCAGTAGCTTCAAATCACACTTTTAAATTTTCAGAAGGATATGGTATAGTGATAGTAGAAGATTAAACCCCTCTAAATCCTTAGAAAAAGTGAAGCCATCCTTAAAAACTTCAACATCAGAATTAAAGACAAAACAATCATGCTTATCCTTAGCAACATCGATACCAACAAAACATAAAAATCACATCCTTAATAAAAATTGGCTGTGGTATCCTCAAAACTATGTATCGCATCCTTGCTCGAAATAAAAGGTCTAGCCTTATCTAACTCATAAACAAATAAAGATAGAACTGTGGTTGGAATCTAAATAAAATAGTCAAAGCTATGGAGGACGAACCAATCCACAAGCCTATGCTTATCATATAGTAAAAAGAAAAAAGAACACTAATTACTATGTGTTCATTATACAAGGAGGTAGACATGAAAAAAATTTTAAGCTTTTTATTTTTAATTTTTATGGCAGGAATAATTTTGACGGCTTGCACAGGTAAGGACCAAGGTCTTCCAGATAAGAAAATTTATAATGTAAAGTGGACTTTGGAAAGCATGATAAAAACAGATGATGGAGTAGAATTAAGCAATGACATGGCTCTTAAATTTGACAAGAAAAATTTTGTCATGACTGATAGAAACAGTGCCTATGACTATACTGGTACTTATAAACTAAAAAAGGCTGGCGCAGGATATGAAGTTATTATGAAGTTTGATGGTTTTGAAGAGCCTGTGACTGGGATTTATGGCATGAGAACTTACAAGGATAAGGATCCTAAGCCTGATTTAGTTTTTGAACATTGGGATACAAAATACTCCTTTATAGGTGAAGAGAAAAAATAAGCAAATAAAAACTGTTGGAAAAATAAATCCAACAGTTTTTTCATGTCTATTAAATTTTAAAAAATTATTTTTCTTTAAAAACTTTTAGCATAAGTTTAGTTGATAAGTAGAAGAGTATTAGGACAGCAAAAACTCCAGCTAGTCCCCAAACTGCTACTTCTACACCTTGCATAAATACATTCATGTCCATCCTATCACCCCTACATAAACATTGGCACAAGAGCCAAAATCATTGAACCAGCAACTACTGAGCCAAGTTGTCCTGCAACGTTAGCAGACATAGCTTGCATAAGGATAAAGTTCGTTGGGTCTTCCTTTGCAGCCATAGTTTGCACAACTCTACCAGACATAGGAAAGGCGGAGATACCTGCTGCCCCAATCATTGGATTGACCTTGTTCTTTAAGAATAAATTTAAGAATTTTGCAAAGAGAACACCACCTGCTGTGTCAAAGATAAAGGCAACAAGTCCCATGGCAAGGATCATAAGGGTGTTGACATTTAAAAAGGCATCGGCAGACATGGTTCCACCAATTGTTATCCCAAGCAAAATTGTAACTAGGTTTGAAAGTTCATTTTGTGCAGAGATAGAAAGTCTTTCAAGAACTCCACAAACTCTTATCAAGTTACCAAACATCAAGGCTCCAATAAGGGACACAGACATAGGTGCTATTATTCCAGCAATAAGAGTAATTGCAATTGGGAATAATATTTCAACCTTCTTTGGTACGTGAACAGTGGTGTACTTCATTCTTATTTTTCTCTCCTTAGAAGTTGTTAAGAGTTTAATAACTGGTGGCTGAATAATTGGCACAAGAGACATATAAGAATAAGCTGCTACAGATATTGGTCCAAGATAATTAGGAGCAAAGACCTTTGCAACATAAATTGATGTTGGGCCGTCGGCTGCACCAATTATACCAATTGACGCTGCTTCAGGAAGTGAGAACTTGCCAGTTGAAATAGCAAAGAGCATTGTGGCAAAAATTCCAAATTGAGCCGCTGCTCCAAAGAAGAGCATGAAAGGCGAAGCAATAAGTGGTTTAAAGTCGATCATTGCGCCTACACCTATAAAGATTAAAACTGGGAAAAGCTCTGTGGCAATCCCTGCCTTATAAAGTATTGTCAAGAAGCCTCCATCTCCAACTGCTGATGATAGTGGAATATTAGAAATAATTGCACCAAAACCAATAGGCAGAAGAAGTGAAGGTTCGTATTCCTTATCAATGGCAAGATAAATTAAAATTCCGCCAATGATAAACATAATTAAGTGTTTAACTTCGAGATTTAAAATCCCTTCTAAAAGTATATCCATTTTACCTCCTAATTGTTTTTAACATGGAAAGTAATATAACACAAATAAGTCCTATTTTCAATTTATGCAAAACAAAAAAGCCCACAAGTGTGAGCTTTCTTTTGCTACTTATAAAATTTTTGAAGCTTGTTAGTGAGATGCAAGCAGTTAAGTTTAAACAAAAATTAAAACTACTTACTTGCTCCAATGCCTGCAAGGGCTCCATCATTTACAGCAGTGGCAACTTGTCTAACTGCTTTGACCCTTAGGTCGCCTGCAAAAAATAAATTATCAATTTTGCTTTCAACATCAGAATCAATAAAACCAAGTTCATTCTTTGGAATATTTAAGTCAATAAAACTTGTATTTGGATGTTGACCAATCATAGCAAAAATTTCAAGTCCATCCTTGGCAGTAATTTCACATCCATTAGAAAGCTTGGCAGATCTTATAAGACCATCCTTACAAGTTACAGCTTCCAAAGAGGAAGAAGTGTGGACTACAATGTTATTAGATTCTTCGATTTGCTTTTTGAACTCGTGAATACATAAGAGCTTATCTTGGTTTTGTACGATGTGAACTTCCTTTGCGAACTTGGAAAGATAAATAGCTTCCTTAGCTGCACCATCAGAACCACCGTTGACTATTACAAGCTTGCCCTTAACCCTTTCTTCAGAACCCTTAGCCCAATGAGAAATCTTATAATTTTCAATCTTTAAATCCAATTCCTTTGGACTAGAGCCAGAAGCTACAATAACTTTCTTAGCTTCATAGGTGTCCTTATTTGTCTTAACAACGAAGACATCGCCATCTTTTTTTAAGCTAAGGACCTCTTCGTATTTTAAATCAAGCTTATATGCCTTGATTTGATCCTCTAATCTCTTTCTAAAACTTTCTCCGTCTTCATCAACTATAACAGAAGTGTAGTGGCTAACCTTAGAAACATTTCCAATTAAACCACCAACCTTATCTTTTTCAAATATTGTCAAGTCGAGGCCCCTGGATTGTGCATAAAGAGCAGCAGAAACACCAGCAGGTCCAGCTCCAATTATAATTAAATCTTTAATATTAAAACCTCCCTTGTGTCAATATTACAATGGTGTTATAGCACTTAATAAATTCATTGTCAATAAGAGAGGAAAAAGAAAAAGTAAAAGATAAATTTCAGAAGAGAAAACCAATAGCTAATTTATTTTTATAAGTTAAAAAAATTTTTTGACTTACATTAAACATCCTTAGTTAAAGATGAAAAAAACAGCCCACGATTTTGTGGGCTGTTTTGAAAGTTTTATCTTTTTAATCTTACATTAACTTTGAAACATTTCTTGCGTAGGCTATTGGATCTTTTATTTCAAGTCCTGCAACAAGTCTTGCTCCGTCGTATAGCATTTGTGTGTAAGTTTTAAATTCTTCTGAAGATTCATCCATTGTTTTTAGCTTCTTAAGGGCAGGGTGGTTTGGATTTAATTCTAGGACCTTGTCTGCCTTAAAGCCTTGGTTGTTTGGCATGTGGCTAAGAGTTTTTTCCATTTCAATGGAGATTTCGCCCTTGCTTGATAGGTAGGCTGCGTCATCTTTTAGATTTGGATTTTCTCTTATTGATGAAACTTCTCCCTTTAAGATTTCCTTCATCTTCTTTACATAGTCTTGTAAATTCTTTTCATCTTCTTCTTTGACTTCATCTGTTTCGGAAATTGACTTAAACTTCTTGTCGTCATATTCTTCTAACATTTTAATTACAAACTCGTCAATTGGATCTGTTAGGGCAAGGACTTCTATGTCCTTGTCAATGAAGTGTTTGATTTGTGGAAGGTCCTTAATTGCCTCGATTGATGAGCCATTTGCATAGTAGATGAAGTCTTGGTCTGGCAACATGTCCTTCCTGTATTCGTTAAAAGTAATATTTTCCCTCTTAGTAGTAGTGTAGATAAAGAGGTCCTTTAACTTGTCCTTGTCTGCTCCATAATTTTCATAGGCACCTGACTTTAGACTGACGCCAAAGTTTTTAAAGAATTCAGCGTACTTGTCCCTATCATTTTTAAGAATCTTTGCAAGTTCATCAAGGATTTTCTTTTCTATATTTTTCTTAATTAATTGGAGCTCACGAGTCTTTTGTAGCATTTCACGTGAGATGTTAAGGGAAATGTCTTCTGAGTCAACAACTCCCTTGATGAAACTCAAGTAGTCTGGAAGTAGGTCTTCACATTTTTCCATTATTAAGACCCCATTGGAGTAGAGTTCAAGTCCACCCTTCTTGTCTGGGTTTAGGAAGTCAAAAGGTCTCCTTGATGGAATGTATAAAATTGCCTTAAAGGAAATCATACCTTCCACAGAGATGTGGATGTGGGCAAGGGGGTCTTCAAAGCCAAAGTGTCTTTGCCTGAAGAAGTTGTTGTAGTCCTCTTCCTTTAATTCATTTTTATTTTTTCTCCACATTGGGACAGAAGAGTTTAATACGTCGTCTTCTCTGTAGGATTCAAATTTTGGATCATCTTCTGTTGAGTCGGCAGCTGGTCTTTTCTTTTCCACTTCCATCTTAATTGGATAGGAGATGTAGTTGGAGTAGTGGCTCACAAGTTCTCTTATCTTATATTCATCGAGATAGACATCATAATTTTCTTCCTTAGTGTTGTTTCTCAAGTGAAGAGTTATGATAGTACCATGTTTGTCCTTTTCTGCATCTTCAATGGAGTAGCCTTCTGCACCTTTGGACTTCCAAAGATGAGCTTTTTCTTCCTTGTAAGACTTAGTCAAGACAGAAATTTCATCTGCAACCATAAAGGCAGAGTAGAAACCAACACCAAACTGTCCAATGATTTCGTGGTCGGCATCTTTTTTGTTTAAGTTTTTAAAATCAAGAGATCCAGACTTTGCTATTGTTCCCAAATTTTCTACAAGTTCTTCAGCAGTCATGCCAAGGCCACCGTCTTCTATTGTCAAAGTTCTCTTGTCCTTGTCAGGAGTGATCCTAATAAAATAGTCTTCGTGGTTGAACTTAAGCTTGTCATCGTTTAAGGCGATGTAGTACATCTTGTCCATAGCATCTGATGCGTTGGAGATAAGTTCTCTTAGGAATATTTCTTTATTTGTGTAAATGGAATGAATCATCAAGTCCATTAATCTTTCTGTTTCGGCATTATATTTTTTATTTTGCATATTATCACCTTTCTTCATTAGCACTCGATATGTGCTTCTGCTAATAATATATATCTTTTTATTAAAATAGTCAAACCTTTGAAAATTATTTTGAGCTTACATTTTTAAAATTTAAAGATATGGTAATTTTTTTTAATCTCGTGGGATTTACTTTTTAAAAATTTAAAATCAATATAAAAAAACTTCTTGACAAAATAAAATTGAAAGCCTATATTATATCTAAATAATAAACCGATAAAGAAGATTAGTAATTTTTATGGAGCTTTAAAGAGAGTGAGTCACTTGGTGAGAGACTTGTAGGTGAAGTTTAAATGAATGGACTTCTGAGGGCGGGAAGAAATAAATCTTTGATTTAGAGTAATGCCCGACGGGACTTAGCCGTTAAAATAAGACCAATATGTTAGTATTGATGAGAGGGTGCTTTATGCAAATTTGGGTGGTACCGCAGAAGTTAAGACTTTTGTCCCATTAGGGATGGAAGTCTTTTTTTATTTCCATCCTTCTCTCATAGTGTGAGGAAAAGGAGAAAAAAATGAAAAAAATTTTAGTAGTATTGTCATTAGTTATGTTGCTAGTTGGATGTTCAAAGGGAAGCGGAGAAAAAACTTCTGATAGTGAGAAAGTTTATAAAATTGGAATTTTACAATTTGCTCAACACCCATCACTTGATAATTGTAGGGAAGGTTTCTTGCAAGGACTTGAAGAAGAAGGACTTGTTGAAGGAAAGAATTTAGAAATTGATTACCAAAACGCCCAAGCAGATATGGGTATAGCAGCCCAAATAGCAAATGCCTTTGTGGGCAACAAGGTTGATATGGTAACAGCAATTGCCACACCAGCAGCCATGAGTGCCTACAACGCAACAATGAAAACAGACATACCAGTTGTCTACACAGCAATCACTGATCCTATTGTTGCTCAACTTGCAGATGAAAATAAAAATCCTCTTGGCAATGTAACAGGCACAAGTGACATCTTGCCAGTGGAAGCTCAATTAAAATTAATAAGAGAGATAATGCCAGAAGCAAAAAATCTTGGCATCCTTCATACATCAAGTGAAGCAAACTCTGATTCAATGTTAAAAATCTACAAGGACCTTGCAGGTAAGTACGGCTTTACAATTGTTGACGAGGCTATAAACACTACAGCAGACATACCTCTAGCAACAGACAACTTACTTTCAAAAGTTGATGCCATTACAAATCTTTTGGATAACACAGTTGTGAATTCTCTTCCAACAATTTTAGACAAGGCCAATGCAAAGAAGATTCCAGTTTTTGGTTCTGAAGTTGAACAAGTAAATATGGGTTGCCTTGGTTCAGAAGGTATTGAATATGTTTCTCTTGGCAAGCAAACAGGTAAGATGGCTGCAAAAATTTTAAAGGGAGAAGCTAAGGCAAGTGAAATGCCTTTTGAAACAATTGAAAAGCCAAACCTATACTTAAACTCAAAGGTTGCTAAAGACCTTGGCATAGAAATACCAAAGGACCTACTTGATAGGGCAACAGAAAATATAACTGAAGTTGTTATACCTTCAGAAAAGTAGGTAATCTATGGATATTTTAAGAGGAATAATTGAGCAGGGGCTGACTTATAGTTTCTTAGCCCTTGGTCTTTATATTGCTTACAGCATCTTGGACTTCCCAGACTTAACTGTTGACGGGTCCTTTCCACTGGGAGCAGCAGTAACAGTTTTTGCAATCTTAAGGGGAGTGAACCCTGGTCTTGCCCTTGTAATGAGTTTCTTGGCTGGAGCTATTGCAGGTTCCTTGACAGGTCTAATCCATATAAAGCTAAAGGTGGAAGACCTACTTGCAGGTCTTATTATGCAAACTGCCCTATGGACTATTAATTTAAAAATTGCAGGTAAGGCCAACGTGCCAATCTTTAATGAGGCAACAATCTTTTCTACGGGGCTTGCAAGACTTGTGCCCGAAAATTTAAAAGATTTTGACTTGCTCCTTGTTATGATCCCTTTTGTTCTTGTGATGAAAATTATCTTAGATTATTTTTTAAAGACCAAGGCTGGATTTATTTTAAAGGCTTGTGGCGACAACGAAAGCCTCGTTAGGACCATGGCAGTTGATCCTGGTTTGGTAAAAATTTATGGTCTTGCCCTTTCCAACGGACTTGTTGCCCTAAGTGGGTCCATAGTTTGCCAAGATCAGAGATTTTTTGAAGTTTCCATGGGAACTGGGTCCATGGTAATGGGTTTGGCTTCAGTTGTGCTTGGAATGAAGCTTTTGCAGTCCTTTGACTTTATAAAGGACACTACAAAAGTTTTAATAGGTTCAATTCTTTACAAGGCTTCAATTGCCCTTGCCATTGCCTTTGGTTTTTCAGCCAACTCAATGAAACTTATAACTGCAGTGATCTTCCTTGTGATATTAATTGCAGGAAGGGGAAAGAGAAAGAAGGTCCAAAATGCTTGAACTAAGATCAATTGATAAAACTTTTAATATTGGGACAGCAAATGAGAATAAACTTTTTGAGAGTTTTGACCTTACTCTTCCCAAGGGACAATTTGTCAGCATTATTGGGTCTAATGGGTCAGGCAAGTCTACTCTTTTAAATATTATTTGTGGGTCTCTAAGAGAAGACTCAGGAGAAATTTTAATCGACGGAGAAAGCCTCAAAAAAATTCCAGAGCACAAGAGATACGTCAAGATGGGAAGGGTCTTTCAAGATCCAAAGATGGGGACTTCGCCAAAGATGACGATTTTAGAAAATATGTCTATGGCAGAAAATAAAAACAAGTCTTGGAACTTGCTGCCAGGAGTAAATAAAAAGAAAAGAGAAATTTATAGGGAGACCCTAAGGGGACTTGGCCTTGGACTCGAAGACAAGTTAGACGACAAGGTTGGGCTCTTATCAGGTGGCCAAAGGCAGGCTCTTGCCCTAATAATGGCTACACTTGTACCCATAGATTTTTTAATCCTTGACGAACACACAGCAGCTCTTGACCCAAAGACAGCTGACACAGTTATGGACATCACCAATAAAATTGTGAGAGAAAAAAATTTGACAGCCCTTATGGTTACCCACAACTTAAATTATTCTCTTGACTATGGTGACAGGCTCATAATGATGCACAAGGGAGAAAAGATTATGGACTTTGCTGGAGAAGAAAAGAAAAATCTTAAGCTGGATTCAATTTTAGATAAATTTTATGAAATATCTATTGAGTCTGGTAACTCTTTATAAATAATAAAATAAAATAAGAAAAGAAAATTTTATAAATTTTGCAAAAGAAAAAGCCATGGAGAAATCCATGGCAATTTTTATACAAAAATTATTTTTATCTAGGAATATATTTTTTATTTTCTTTACCCAAGACGTGGTTGGCCATAGTTGACACAACTGTGTACACAAGGATTGATGCCAAGTTGGCAGTTACAGAGTCGTGGTCAAATCTTGGAGAAACTTCACATATGTCGAAGCTTGTTGGCTTGCCAGTTGAGAAGACGTGTTTTAAAAGTAGGATTACTTTTTCTGGATCAATTCCCAAGGCTTGTGGAGCAGAAACTCCTGGAGCATAGGAAGATGTGAAGCAGTCCATACAAATTGTCACATAAAGATGGTCTTGTTCTCCAATGTACTCATCAAGTTCGTGAACAATTTCAAAAAAGTTTCCATTTATCAAGTTCTTACCAAGTACATACTTAACTCCAAGGTCTTCAGCAGTCCTAAAAAGTGAAAGTGTGTTGGAGTGCTTTTGAATTCCCATTACATAGTAGGCATACTCAGTTCCCTTTTCACGAGTGTAGTCTGCAATTTGTCTAAACATTGTTCCACTTGTTCCATTTCCTTTTTCATAAGGTCTAAGGTCAAAGTGGGCATCAAAATTTAAAATGCCAAGCTTGTCGTCTTCCTTGTCATCAAGGAAGGTGCTAATTCCCTTGTAGTGGCCAAAGGCAGTTTCGTGACCTCCACCAAGAACTAGAGGGAATAAGTTTAATTCGAGAACTCTTTTCACAGCCTTTGCCAGCTCGTCTTGGCTTGCTTCAAGAGTTGTATACTTACTTGTGACATTGCCGCAGTCAAAGATTTTAACTTCTTCAGAGAATTGACATGGAAGTTTTGCAAGTTCTTTTCTTATGGCAGCAGGACCAGCAGCAGCGCCAAACCTTCCCTTGTTGAGTTCAATACCTTGGTCAGATTCAAAGCCTATGATACCAAAACCTAGCTTGCCTTCAAAGGGACTTAAGTTCTCGTCGTTTAGATCAAGGGGCTTAACCCATTGATGCCATCTAAAGGATTCATAATCATTTTCATCATCGACTCTTCCAGACCAAATTGTCATTTCTTGTGGACTATAATAATTTATCATTTTACACCTCAGTTTACTTTGTTCTTAGGACTCTTGCCTTCCTTGAAAGCAATTAAATTGTCCTTTGCATTTTCTCCCATCTCAAGTCTTGCTTCAAAAGTTGCATTACCAAGGTGAGGAGCAAGAATTACATTGTCTAGGTCCATGAGTTTTTCATTTACCTTTGGTTCAAATTCATAAACATCAAGGGCTGCTCCTGCAATTACATTTTCTATTAGTGCATTGGCAAGGGCTTCTTCGTCAACAACTGGACCCCTAGACGCATTAATTAATATAGCAGATTTTTTCATCATTTCAAGTTCTTTTTTGGAAATCATGTGATGGAGTTCAGGCACAAAGGCTGTGTGAAGACTTAAAAAGTCAGAAGACTTTATTACCTCATCTTTATCCATGTATTCTAGGCCAAATTCTTTTTCGAAATCTTCTTTTCTTGTGCGTGAATAATAGACAACCTTCATTTCAAAGGCTCTTGCCCTCTTGGCAAGGTTTTTTCCAATGTTTCCTAGGCCAATGATGCCAAGAGTCTTTCCTTTAAGTTGACTTCCAAGATAAAAAGTTGGTCTCCAGCCGTAAAATTCTCCAGCCCTTGTTACCTTGTCGCCAGATACAATGCGTCTTGCAGCAGCAAGCATAAGGCCAAAAGCAAGTTCAGCTGTGGACACAGCAGATGCAGGAGCAGGTGCGTTAGTAACAACAATTCCCTTTTCTCTTGCGTAATCAATATCTATATTGTCGAAGCCAGCTCCATAGTTGGCAATAATTTTTAAATTGTCGCCAGCATCAATTACATCCTTATCGATTTTATCTGATAGGGGACATAAAAGAGCATCTTGTCCCTTTATCATTTCTATAATTTCTTCTTTTTTTAGTGGAACGTTGGAGTCGTGATAGCTTATTTCAAAATGTTTGTCTAGCTCATCGTAAATTTTTTCTGGAATATTACTCGTAATCAATAATTTCAAAAAATCACCTCGTTGCTTTTATTTTAACATTAAATGATTATTGTATAAAGTACGCTGGAAATAATTAAAAAATAAATTGAAAAAAATTCAATATTATATTTATGGAATAAAGTTTATATAGTAATAATATTTAGTAATTTCCTTAATTGAGAAAAAATAAATTTAGAATTGGACGAGAATTGTGATATTATTAAATTTAGCAGGTGGTATTTTGAAGAAGAATAAAACGTTAATATTTTTAAATTTTATATTTTTAATTTTTACTCTTATATCATATTTTAAAAGAGGTCGTAGTATATTTTTGCTATTTACTTTTGGATTTTTTGTTCAGATTTGTTATTGCTTATACGATATTTATAAAAATAAATAAGATTGGGTGAAAAAATTGGACCTAGTGGCAAAACTTTAAAAGAAGAAGAAAAAAGCAACAGGAAAATGTATTGACTAAAAAAACAAGCAAATGTTATTTTAAGCTAAAAGAGAGAAGATGTTTCCGATGTTCATATTATATTAATAAAAGAGATTAGTGTAGATATAGCTTTTATTAATATAAAGGAGATTACTATGGAAAAAATTTATGAAGTATTAAAATATTTTTTATATTTAATTAGTTCGATAGCAATGATGCTACTTGGAAGAAGTGGACTAGGTTTTGATTCTGTAATTTTTTTAATAAATCATATTAAATGGAAAATCACAGGAGATGTAAGTCAAAGCATAGGGCATTTAGCTTTTTTTCAAATTGTTGAAAATATAATAAGTCTTATTGGTTTAATCTTATTTTTCTATATTATTACGAACATATTATTACTGTTAAGAGAAAAAAATTATATTTAAGAAGTTGGGAATTTTCCTAACTTCTTTTTTATACTTCAAAAAACTTATATCTTCCTATATAATAGTTAGGATTACAATAAAATAGTAAGAGGTGATTAAGTGCAAAATAATGAAAATAAATTGGGGACTATGTCAATCCCAAAACTTTTATTTCAAGTGTCCTTTCCAATTGTGATCTCTATGTTTATCCAATCTATGTATAACTTGGTAGACTCCTACTACATTGGAAAGATAAATGAAGAGGCCTTCACAGCCATTGCCATTGCCTTTCCTATTCAAAATATAATGATAGGAATTGGGGTAGGAACAGGAGTTGGTATGAACTCACTCATCTCAAGATACTTGGGAGAGAAAAACTTTGATCGGGCCAACAAGACAGCAGAGAATGGACTTACACTTGCCATATTATATGGAATACTCCTGTTTATTTTGTCAAGATTTTTGCCAAGGCCCTTTGTGTCAGCTCAAACAACAAATGAAAATATAATTAACTATGGAGTGGCCTATCTTCAAATTGTAATGGGCTTGTCTGTAGGTGTATTTACACAAATATTTTTGGAGAGAACCCTTCAGTCAACGGGTAGGACAATATTTACCATGTTGACCCAACTTATTGGGGCAGTACTAAATATTATCCTAGACCCAATATTTATCTTTGGTTATTTTGGACTACCAGCCATGGGGGTAAAGGGAGCAGCAGTTGCAACTGTAACAGGACAAATAATTGGAGCAATATGTGGTTCCTTCTTCCAACACAAGTTTAATCCAGATATAACTATTAAGAAGTTTTCTTTTAACCCAAAAATTATTAAGGGGATTTATATTGTTGGGATCCCATCAATGATTACAATAACAATCCAGTCCTTTACAATATATGTATTAAACAAAATGCTATCAGAGATTTCTACATCTGCCATAGCAGCCCTAGGCGCCTATTTCAAGGTTCAGTCCTTTGTCTTTATGCCAATCTTTGGAATAAACAACGGACTAGTTCCAATCATCGCCTACAACTATGGGGCAAAATATAAAGAGAGGATTATAAAATCGATAAAGCTTGCCTTTGCAACAGTAATAGTAATGACCCTAATAGTATCGGGACTTATTATGACCTTCCCAAGAGAAATCTTAGGAATATTTTCAGCCTCAGATAAGATGTTGGAAATTGGAATACCAATGCTTAGGATTTGTGCCTTGTCCTATGTCTTTGCAGGTATTTCTGTTGTAGGGAATGCTATCTTCCAAGCCTTTGGCAACGGAATCTTGGCACTACTTGACTCAATCCTAAGACAAATCATAGTCCTATTACCAGTTGCCTATATAGCAGTGACCTTCTTTACAGTTAACGAAATTTGGTGGGGTTACTTAATTGCAGAGATTGCATCAGTATTTTTCATAGCTTACTTTATGAACACCTTTGTGAGAAGAAAAATGGAAGCAATTTAAGGCTTAAATTGGCTTAAATGTTGAAAAAAATTTGAATTTGAGGTATTATGAACTTAATTTAAATATCCAGGAGGAATAGCATGGGAAAAGCAAAATTTGAAAGAAATAAACCACACGTAAACATTGGAACAATTGGTCACGTTGACCACGGTAAGACAACACTTACAGCTGCAATCACACTTGTAATGAACAAGAGATATGGCGGCGGAGAATTCGTTGACTACGCACACATTGACAAGGCTCCAGAAGAAAGAGAAAGAGGAATTACAATTTCAACTTCTCACGTAGAATACGAAACAGCAAACAGACACTACGCACACGTAGACTGCCCAGGACACGCTGACTATGTTAAGAACATGATCACAGGAGCAGCACAAATGGACGGAGCAATCCTAGTAGTATCAGCTGCAGACGGTCCAATGCCACAAACAAGAGAACACATCCTACTTGCAAGACAAGTTGGTGTACCAAAGATTGTAGTATTCCTAAACAAAGAAGACCAAGTAGACGATCCAGAACTAATTGAATTAGTAGAAATGGAAGTAAGAGACCTACTATCAGAATACGACTTTGACGGAGACAACACTCCAATCGTAGTAGGATCAGCACTTAAAGCAATCGAAGAACCAGACGGAGAATGGGGAGACAAAGTAGCAAAACTTATGGATGAAGTTGACGAATACATCCCAACTCCAGTAAGAGATACAGAACACCCATTCCTAATGCCTATCGAAGACATCTTCTCAATCACAGGTAGAGGTACAGTAGCAACAGGAAGAGTAGAACAAGGTGTAGTAAAAGTAGGAGACACAGTAGAACTAGTTGGACTAACAGACGAAAGTAGACAAGTAGTAGTAACAGGTGTTGAAATGTTTAGAAAACAACTAGACCAAGCAGAAGCAGGAGACAACATTGGAGCCCTACTAAGAGGTGTACAAAGAGAAGAAATCCAAAGAGGACAAGTACTAGCAGCACCAGGAACAATTCACCCACACACAAAATTTGAAGCAGAAGTGTACGTACTAACAAAAGAAGAAGGTGGAAGACACACACCATTCTTTAACGGATACAGACCACAATTCTACTTCAGAACAACAGACGTAACAGGAGATATCCAACTAGCAGAAGGCGTAGAAATGGTAATGCCTGGAGATAACTCAACATTTACAGTAACACTAATCACACCAATCGCAATGGACGAAGGACTAAGATTCGCTATTCGTGAAGGTGGAAGAACTGTAGCATCAGGAGTAGTATCAAAGATTATTGACTAATCCTTTGGGATTAACAGACAAATCTTAATAAATAAAATTAGAGGGAGTTTATGCTCCCTCTTTTTTGTTGCAAACTTATAAAACAACTTATGGCTAGAATTAAGTATTAAAGTATAAAATAGTAATGAAAAGTTTTTGAATAATTATGAATTAATATAAAGCTTGAATATAAAACTTATATTAATATTAATTGAAAACGAATTCTTACAAAAGTTAAAAATAATTAATCTAAAATGCATAATATAATGAATTTAAATAAAAAAGTTTTTATAGTTATATTAATTATTTAGTCATGCATAAGAAGATTAAGATTAAAATAAAATAAAAAATAATTTTATTAAAAAACATATTGACATAGTAAAGCGTTAGATGTATACTTCTAGTATACAAGAAATTGTTTTCATATCAATGAGAGGAGAGGTATACTTGAAACTAACAAAAGATCAACAAGATTTATTAGATGGTAAATATGGCGAAGGTGCTCAACTTGCAATGAAAGTACAAGTTGCAATTGGAGAATCTTTTGGAGCAAAAAGAATGGTTCCAATTACTAGGGCCCATGTTGCACTAAGTAATCAAGATGCAGATTTATGGTTAGCAGAAAAAATGGTTAATTTAGGAGCTCGTTGTAGAGTTTCTCCAACTGTAAATCCAGGATGGGGGATACCATATTTTAAAGAGAGAGGTATGGGTGATAAAGAAGATTATGAAATGATGCAGAGAACTCATGAAGCTTATAAGAAACTGGGAGCTACATTATCTTATAATTGCACGCCATATATAGATACTAACGTACCAAATTTTGGTGAAATCACTGCATTTTCAGAATCTAGCGCGACACCATACGTTAACTCTGTTTGGGGAGCAAGATCAAATAGGGAAGGAGCTAACTCTGCATTATTTGCAGCAATAACTGGATATGTTCCTGAATATGGACTATTACTAGATGAAAACAGAAAGGGAACAATACTAGTTGAAGTGAAGGCTGACATGAAAAACGACTATGATTATCATATGTTGGGAATGTGTGGTAAAAAAATAGGACATGGAATACCGGTATTTGTTGGACTACCTGAACATATTAGTAAAGAAGCCTTAAGAAATCTAGGGGCTCAACTAAATACATCAGGTGCATATGATATGTACCATATTGTAGGATTTACACCAGAGGCTCAGACATTGGAAATGGCATTTGGTGGAAAAGAACCTGAGAGAAAAGTTACAATAACAAATGAGGACTTTGAAGAAGTATTAGAAAATATTTCTCTAGAAGGAGAAAGAGAAATAGATTTTGCAATGTTTGGATGTCCACACTTTACTCTAGATGAAGTTAGACATATCTCAGAAAGAATTGATGGGAGAAAGCTAGAAAAAGATATGTGGATATTAGTATCATCTCATGTAAAACACCTTTGTGATATAATGGGTTATTCTGAAGATATGGAAAAGCTCGGAGCACATATAGTTCCAAGTACATGTCCAGATCAACCTATTTGGAAGTTCCTTAAAGGAAAAGTAGGTGTGACAGAATCTCCAAAATGTGCATATTATCCTAAGAGAAGAGGGATTGATTTCGTAATAAGAGACTTAGATACTTGTGTTGATGCAGCTTTAACAGGGAGGGTTAAATAATGAGTAAAGTTTATAAATGCCATAAAATTTCTGACGGAAAAGTAGAAGCAGAGGTAACTATTTCGAAAGATCCGATAATGTTTTATTTGCTAGAACCTGAAACAGGAAAGATGATTGAACCAAATCATGATTTCACAGGTAGGAGTATGTCAGGGAAAATACTAGTTTTCCCTTCTGGAAAAGGAAGTTCTGTTGTTCAAGCGGATGGATTATTTCAATTAATGAAGTATAAAAATCAACCTGCTGGTATGATTGTTGAATATCCAGAAACCGTTCTAGTAACGAGTGCGATAGTTTTCGAGATTCCATTAGTTGATAAAGTTGATCCTCAATTTTATAAGGATATTAAAGAGGGAGACAAAATAATTATTGACGCTACAAATGAAGAGATTACAATTTTGTAAAAATAAGGAGTAAACTATGAAAAAATTATATAAAGTGCTTGCTTTTCTATTCATCGCTTTAACTTTAGTTGCTTGCGGGAAAAAAGAGAAGTCAGAAAACACTGCTACTGCTGGAGATGCAGTTAAGCCAGCATCTGGAGATGTAATAATAAAAATAGGTCACGTAGAACCTGAAAGTAGATCTACGCACAAAGCTTTAGTTAACTTTAAAAAGAATGTAGAAGAAAAAAGTAACGGAAAAATAGGAATTGAGATCTACCCTAATGGATCATTAGGTGGAGACGTTCAAATGACAGAATCCGTAGCTATGGGTACTTTACAATCTACACTACCTTCTACTTCTGTATTAACTACTTATTCTGAAGAATTTGGAATTTTGGATATGCCATATCTATTTTTAAATAGTGAATCAGCTTTTAATGCATTAGATGGAGAAGTTGGAGAATACTTCAACAAAAAGCTAGAAGAACAAGGAATTAAATGTCTAGGATATGTATATAACGGACCTAGATCTACAACTACAAACTCTGGCCCTATAGAAAAACCTGAAGATTTAAAGGGAGTAAAAATGAGAGTTATGGAAAGTCCAATTTTTATTGACTTTTACAAAACAATTGGAGCAAATCCTACACCTATGAGTTTTACTGAGTTATACACAGGTTTACAACAAGGAACTGTTGATGCACAAGAAAATCCTCCTTCTTTAACTTTTGCAAACAAGTTCTATGAAGTTCAAAAATATCAAACAATAGATGAACATGTTCATAACTTCTTGCCATTTTTAATTAATAAAAATGTTTTTGATTCTTTAGACAGTGAAATGCAAGAATTGCTAGAAAGTGAAGCAAAAGTTTTTGTAGAAGAACAAAGAGAAATGGAATTAGTAGATAATGAAAAAGCTATAAAAGACCTTGAAACAGAAGGAAAACTTATTACTAATGTACTAGATAATAATCAAAAACTAGAATTTAGAAAAGCAGTACAACCAATGTACGATAAATATCAAAAGCAATTTGGACAAGAACTATTTGATTTATGTGAAAAATATAATAAATAAAATTATACTTAGAAGAATTGGAATTTTCCAATTCTTCTAAAAAGGAGTATATATTATGAGAAATTTACTTAAAAAATTTAATAAATTTGAAGAAATAGTTTTGGTTTCTAGCTTGGTGTTAAATGTAATTATAATTTTTATGCAAGTTATTATGAGATATTTTTTCAATACTTCTCTAACTTGGTCTGAAGAGTTATCCAGATACATATTTATATGGCAAGTGTGGCTAGGAAGTAGTATAGCGTTTGTAGATAATCAACATATAAGGGTTGATTTAATATTTAGTATCTTTAAATCAGAAAACTCACAAAAAGTATTACATTTGATTAATAATATAATATGGTTTTCGTTCAATGTGTTTTTAGTTTATGTTGGAGTGAAGTTATTGGGATCAATGAATGCTAGGAATGCTTTATCTTCTGGTATGAGACTACCTTTAGTTTATGTTTATGCTGCACTCCCTGTTTCATCATTTATATTAGCAATAAGAATACTGTTTGATTCTATAGACTTAATTTCTGGTAAAAAAGTTTTAGTTACAGATAATTCGGACATAAGGGAGGTTTAATATGGAGTCTCTAGTTTTATTTGGAGTATTTTTTATACTATTAATTCTTGGTGTACCTATAGGTTATGCAATAGGGATATCAACTTTAATAAATATAGTAGGCTTTACAAATATGCCGACTATGATGATTGCTCAAAATTCAGTTGCTGGTGTAGATTCATTTCCCCTTTTAGCGATACCGTTTTTTATGCTAGCTGGAAACTTGATGAGTAGTGGTGGAATTGCTAAGAGACTTGTAGATTTCTTTCAATCATTTATTGGCCATATTACAGGTGGACTTGGAATGGTAACGATAGTAGTTTGTATGTTTTTTGCAGCTATATCAGGCTCAGCTGTAGCAACTGTTTCAGCTGTAGGTGCGTTCATGATACCTCAGATGGTAGAGCATGGATATAGCAAAGGGTTCTCTACAGCATTAACAGCTGCAGCAGGAACTATTGGAGTAATTATTCCACCGAGTGTTCCTTTTGTTATCTATGGGGTTGTATCAGGAGCCTCTATTACTCAAATGTTTACAGCAGGATTTTTACCAGGAATATTAATGGGCGTAGCACTCATGATTGTTTGCTATATTGTTTCGAAAAAAAATGGATATAAAGGTAATGAGGAAAAGAAAAGTATTAAAGAAATATTTACCACTTTTAAAGAAGCTTTTTGGGCAATAATGTCGCCAGTTATAATTCTAGGTGGTATTTATGCTGGTATATTTACACCAACAGAAGCTGCAGTAGTTTCAGTTGTATATTCATTTATAGTAGGCGTATTTGTGTATAAAGAGTTAAATCTAAAGGATGCTTATAAATCTTTTAGAGATGCTATCGTAGTTAATGGAGCAACAACATTCATGGTTGGTTTGTCTACAGCTTTTGCAGCGTTGCTGACTATGGAACAAATACCTCTAAAGATAGCAACATTTATTACATCACTGAGTGATAATGGTATTGTAATTTTAATTTTAATAAATATCTTCTTAATAATTGTTGGAATGTTTATTGATAATATACCAGGTACAATTATATTGACACCAATCTTGTTGCCTATAGTTTTAAAATTGGGAATGAGCCCAATAACATTTGGTATAATGTTAACAATGAACTTAGCGATAGGATTTTGTACACCACCATATGGAATTAATTTATTTGTAGCCACAGCTATCTCGAAAGTAGGAATGAGCGTTATTTCTAAAGAAATTATTAAGTTTATTATAGCGCTGTTAGTTGTGTTAATGCTTGTAACTTTTGTTCCAGTTGTAACAACTGTATTTTTATAAAGGAGTAAAAAATGTTAGTTTGGATTATAGACGAAGAATGGACAGATTATGATTTAGAAAATGAGTATTTACCAAAAGTATTTGAAAATGTTGATATCAGAATCTCTAATTACAATTATGAAGAAGATCTTAAAGAATTTGGATATAAAGCAGATGCAATTTTAGCGCAAGTGTATGCTGAAATACCAAGAAGTACCATAGAAAACCTTGAAAACTGTAAAGTTATTTCAACTTATGGTGGTGGATACGACAGAATTGATTTAGATGCGTGTAAAGAAAAAGGCATAAGAGTAACCAATATACAAGGTTATTGTGCTGAAGATTTAGCGGATTACACATTAGCTGCAATATATCATTTTAATAAAAAAATTCAATATTACGCAAACACATGCTTAGAAAATGTAAAAGCTGGGAAGTGGGGATCTCTTGTTATAGAGAAACCAACTCATAGATTATCAGAAGAGAACTTAGTTATTGTAGGATTTGGTGCAATAGGAAAGGCTATAGCTGATAAAGTTAAAGGAACTGGAATAAATATTTATGCAGTTGATGAGTTCTTGAGCGAAACCGAAATAGAAAAATATGGAGTAAAGAAGCTTGACTGGGAAGAAGGCTTTAAAATGGCTGATTATATTAGCGTAAACCTTAAGGGTATTGATGCTAACAAAAATAAAATATCTATGAATGAGTTTAAACTAATGAAAAATACAGCCAGCATTATAAATACATCTAGAGGAAAAGTTATTAATGAATCTGATTTAATAGAAGCTGTTAGAAGTAAAGAAATAGCTGGGGCAATAGTAGATGTTATTACTAATGAGCCACCTAATGGAGATGAAGAAATATTTTTAGAAAAAAATATTTTGGTAACTCCTCATATATCCTACATCTCTATTGAATCAATGAAAGCATTGAAAGAGTTTGCATTGGGAAATTTAGAAGCAGTTTTAAAAGGAGAAGAACCAAGGGATCCAGTAATTTAAATTAAGATTGAAGATGACATCAATGGAAAAAGGAAATTATGTAAAAAAACAAACACTATCTGATAAAGCTTATTTTTATTTAAGAGATTTAATTGTTTCTGGCGATGTAAAAGGTGGGGAACTTTTAACTGAAAAAAAAATAGGGGAAAAACTTAATATGAGCAGAACCCCTGTTAAGAGAGCACTCACTAGACTAGAACAAGAAGGATATTTAAAAAGTGTTGATGGGGTTGGGAATATAGTTAGAGAATTATCGGTTAAAGATTTAGCTGACATATATGAACTTAGAATTGCTTTAGAAAAAATTGCAATAAAATCATCCATAAACAATATTTCTGACATGGAAATAAGTAAACTTGAAAATGATTTAAAAGATATCTTGGAAAAAAAACAAAACCTTGAAAGTATTTCTAGTGAGTATTTAATAAGAAAAGATGAAGAAATCCATATGTTAATTTTAGAAAATTCAACTAATGATTATATAAAAGGGATTTATTCAAATATTAAAAGTCAAATTGATAGATATCAGCAAGAAGCTTACACATTAACTGATACTACAGTTGAGAGTACGGAGTTTCACTTAGAGATACTTGATGCGATCAAAAGAAGAAACTTAGAAGAAACGACTAAAATTCTAGAAGAGCATTTGAAATGGTCATATGAGGTTCTAGTTAAAGAGTTTATAAAATTATAAAATTAAAAAAGTGTATATTAAAAAAACCAATGGGATTGGATGAACTCCTTGACTCAATACCATTGGTTTTTTGTATTGTCAGCAAAAACAATATTCCGTTTATTAAGATAAATGAAAATAAAGGAATAAACTTTACAAAACAAATTATGAAGCATTTAGTTTAGAAAAAATGTTATATCAATAAACATATCATTAAATATTCAATTTTTCTAATATAAATCACATAGCCATCTGTCTTTTCATTATTCTTTTCCAATTTATAAATCCATATAAATCATTAATTAAGAAAATAATAAAGCAAATTATTACAGGTATATAGCTTGAGTTTTCTATTGAGGCAAAAATCCATAAAAATATTAAAATTATATCATTACAAGCATATGCCATTGCATAAAAATGACTTCTTTTTAAAGTTAAATAAACGGCAAAAAAACTAGTTGCTATAGACACTGTGCTTAAAGCTAAATAAGATGTATTAAAGTAACTTAAAATGTAATAGAAAACAAATGTAACTAACATAGTCAAAAAAATTAAAATAATATAATCTTTTGCCTTTAACAAAGATATGGTTACTTCATTTTTATTACCTTTATAGGGGTTTTTAAGCCAAGCTATTAAGGAAAAAGTAGCCATTGGCATAGTCATGCCCAAGTAAGTAAACATTTCACCATAATAAGAAAAAGTATAGGAAATATATCCATACAATAAACTGAATAAAATCATAAGAAATTGTCCTATAGGATTACCCTTGGCACAAAAAATAAGTGATGTAACACCTATTAAAGATGCTATCAGTGATAGAAGATCATCACCGAAAAATAAAGATGTGATAAAAATTACGGAGCATGAAAAAAACCATAATATTTTTTCGAATCTAGTAAAATAATTGTTTAAATGTCTAATAAATTTTTTCAAAAATATACTGAATACCTCCCTTATTAGATGTATACATGTAGTATAGCATTGAAATTAAACTTATTCAAACAAATAAAGTTAGGGAATTTAAATAAATCTTACTTATAACTTGCTACTAGTTGGATTTCTACCGGGGCGTTACCAGGCAATGTCATTACTCCTATTGCAGCTCTTGGAGAGATTCCTTTTTCTCCAAGGACGTCAAAGAGATAGTCTGATCCAAGGTCTGCTATCTTTGAGTGGGCCGTAAAATCTTCTTCTGCATTTACATAGACTGTCATGGAAATTATTTCTTCTAAGACTTCGCCTTCTTCTAAGGTGTTATTTATTGCTGCCAAGGCATTTTTTGTTGCTTGGACTACTGCTTCTTGATAAAAAGAGATTTCCTTATCACTTGTGACTTTTCCTTCTAATATTAGTTTGTCGTCAAGTCTTGGGGTCATACCTGCTGAGTAAATAAATCCCTGTGACTTCTTGGCTGGCAAGTATCTTCCTTGTGGTATTGGATTTTTTTCCATCTATATCACCTCTTCAACCATTATAGCAAGTCTTGCATCTATCTTCATGAAATTTTCTTTTAAAACCCTATATGTTAGAATGTTATGATGGAGGAATTATGAATATATACAAAGGATTAAATAAATACAAATTAAGAATTTTTGTGGTCATCCTCCTTACCTTTGGCAATGCTCTTGGGGAACTTTTCCTCCCAAAGCTTATGAGTCTTGTCATTGATAAGGGTGTGGCCTATGGAGACACCGATTATGTCTTAAGGATTGGCGGCATCATGATTATCGTGGTGATCTTCACTGTCATGTGCAGGGCATCTGCTGCCTACCATTCTTCCAAGACAACTATGGCCTTCTCCCGAGACCTTAGGTACAAACTATTTAAAAAAATAAATTATTTGAGTTTTGATGACGTGGAACATTTTTCCATTTCATCACTTATCACAAGGACAACTGATGACGTCAACCAAGTTGAGCAAATGGTCTTAATGGGACTTAGGCCTCTTATTAGAGGTCCACTAATGTTTATTGGTGGTCTCATCATGGCTCTTTCAACTAATGTTAAGTTGTCGGCAGTCTTCCCAATTACAATTCCCTTTATTGGGATTGGGATTTATTTTGTCTTCAAGAAGGGCCTTCCATATTTTCCAATTTTACAAAGAAGGCTCGACAAGTTAAACGAACTCTTCAGGAGAAGACTAACTGGACTTAGGGTTATAAGGGCCTTCTCAAAGGATGCTTATGAAGAAGAAATTTTTGATGAGGCTAACCTTTCTTACCAAGAAATGGCAACTAAGGTAAATAAACTTCTTGTAAATGTGAGACCAATGCTTGGGACAATTTTAAATTTTGGAATTATTTTTGTCCTCTATTTTGGTGCAAGGCTCATCGACATAAGAGAGATGGGGATTGGTGACCTAATGGCCTTTATCCAATACATCACCCAAGTCCTATCTGCCATGATAATGATGAGTTTCCTCTTGTCACTTCTTCCAAGGACCTTCGCTTCTATGGAGAGGATCAACGAAGTTTTGGAATATGAGTCCACAAAAACTGGTGGAGATAAAAAATTATCTGGTGACATTTATGAAATTGAGGCAAAAAATCTTTCCTTTGCCTATCCAGATGCATCTCAAAGGGTTTTAAATGACATAAGCTTTGATGTCAAAAGTGGAGAGACCCTTGGCATCATCGGGGGAACTGGATCTGGTAAGTCAAGTCTACTTAGGCTCCTTTTACAATTTTATGAACCAGGAGACGGTGAACTCTTCTTAAATGGAATTGACATAAAAACTCTAAATAATTACCAGGTGAGGGACAAGATTTCCTATGTTCCACAAGAAAACTTCTTTTTCTCAAAAACTGTTGCTGAAAACTTATCCTATGCCAAGGAAGATGCTGAGGCTGACAAAATGCTTGAGTCCTTAGAAAATGCCAGGGCCAAAGAATTTTTAGGTGACAAGCCTTTGGAAAAGAAAATTTCTAGAGGTGGAAGAAACCTTTCTGGTGGCCAAAGACAGAGACTTGCTATGGCTAGGGCCCTTACTCGTGATGCATCAGTCTACCTCTTCGACGACTCCTTCTCGGCTCTTGATTACAAGACAGACTACGAGTTAAGGCAGCTTTTGAAGAAGAGTCTTGAGGATAAAATTGTAATAGTTGTTGCCCAAAGGGTAGCGACAATACTAAATGCAGATAAGATTTTGGTCCTAGAAGATGGAAGGGTGGCAGGCTACGGCAACCACCAAGAGCTAATGGATACCAACGAAGTTTACAGGGAAATCGCAATTAGTCAGGGGCAAGCTTATGAAGAAGAATAACAACACAGTTTTAAGGATAATTTCATATTTAAAAGCCTATAAGTTCTTTCTCTTCCTGGCAATTTTTCTCACAATTGGTTCATCAATTTTTGAAATTATTTCTCCAAAACTAATGGGGAATATTACTACAAGGATTTTTGAAAACCTGAAGATGAATACTAGGATTGACTTCGACTATGTGATAAAAATTTGCATAACTCTTGGTGTAGTTTATCTCCTACAAGGAGTCTTTGAGTTCTTCAGGGGTAGGATCTTAGTTGATGTGACCCAAGACTTAATTGCAAAATTTAGGAGAGAAATTTCTGAAAAGGTAAAATATATTCCAACTTCTTATTACGATAAAAATAAAACTGGGGATCTCTTGTCGAGGATGACAAACGATGTTGAGACCCTGGGCAAGAACTTGCAACAGACAATCTCTTCCATACTTTCTTCTATTGTATTGATAGTTGGAATTCTGACAGTCATGATAAAAATTTCGCCAACTCTTACCTTGGTCTTTTTATTCACGTTGCCCATGACTTATTTTTCTACGAAATTTATTTCCAAAAAGTCTCAAGGCTATTTTAGGAGAAAGTCACAAGGGCTTGGATCTATGGTTGGCTTTGTTGAAGAAAACTTCTCTGGTTCAGAACTAATCAAGGCCTTTAACTATGAAGGAAGGGCCGAGAGAGAATTCTTGGACATAAACGAAAACCTCTATGAAGTCAGCTATCGTGCGTCCTTTATGACGGGGATTATGCTGCCGATTATGACTTTTATTTCCAACCTTGGCTATGTAATGCTTTCTATTGTTGGGGGACTTCTGGTCCTATCTGGCAAGTTATTTGTTGGGGACATCCAGGCAGTTATCCAATATGTAAGAAGGCTGGCAAACCCAATAGAGCAGTTGGCAGAAATGGCTTCTATATTTCAAGCATCTATTGCTGCAGCTGAAAGAATTTTTGAATTTCTTGACCAAGAGCCAGAGGAAGAAGTTGTTACAGATGAAATCAAAAGGCCAGTGGAAGACATCGAGTTTGATGAAGTTTATTTTTCCTATGACAAAAAGACTCCTGTTATCAATAACTTAAATCTTCATGTTGAGAAGAACAAGACTGTTGCCATTGTTGGGTCTACTGGAGCCGGCAAGACAACTATTGTAAATCTTTTAATGAGGTTCTATGATATTGATAGGGGTAGGATTAATATAAATGGAGTAAACATCAAGGACGTGTCGAGGAAAAACTTGAGGTCCCTCTTTGGTATGGTACTTCAAGATTCTTGGCTCTTTAGGGGGACGATTTACGACAACATCCTCTATGGCAGACAAGATGCCACAAGGGAAGAAGTTATTGATGCAGCCAAAAAGGCCTATTGTCACTCCTTTATTGAGAAGCTTCCAAAGGGCTATGACACTGTCTTAAATGAAGAAGCTTCAAATATATCACAAGGACAAAGACAACTCCTCACAATTGCAAGGGCTCTCTTGTCAGATCCAGAAATTTTAATCTTAGACGAGGCAACTTCATCTGTTGATACCAGGACAGAGGCCCTTATACAAAAGGCTATGAAGAACCTTTTAAAGGAGAGGACAAACTTTGTAATCGCCCACAGACTTTCCACTATTGTTAACTCCGATGTGATTTTGGTCCTAGATAAGGGTGACATAGTGGAAAAGGGAAATCACAAGGAACTTCTTGCAAGAGATGGGATTTATGCAGAACTTTACAATTCACAGTTTAAAAACTAGGAGGAATTATGAAAGATTTTATTTTTAATGTAAGTACGAAAATTCTTTTTGGAAGGAACCAAATGGATAACTTGGCCTCTGAAATTAAAAAATATGGTTCAAGAGTTTTACTTGCCTATGGCGGGGGATCAATTAAGAGAAATGGTCTTTACGACGAAATTGTGAAAATTTTTGAAGAAAATGACATCTTCTACAAGGAACTTGCAGGCATAGAACCAAACCCAAGAGTTGATTCAGCAAGAGAAGGAGTTAAGATTGTGAGAGAAAACGACCTTGACTTCATCTTGGCAGTTGGTGGAGGATCTGTTATTGACCTTTCCAAGTTAGTTGCCGGAGCAGTTTTCCTCGACTGTGACCCATGGGACGTTGTAATTAAGAAGGCAAAAATCGAAAAAGCCCTTCCTATTGGAACTATCCTTACACTTGCAGCGACAGGTTCAGAAATGGATGCTGGAGGAGTTATAACAAATCCAGAGACAAATCAAAAATTAGGCTTTGGCTCAGCCTACACACTTCCAAAGTTCTCAATTATGAATCCAGAAACAACTTATTCTGTAAATGTTAAACACACAGCAGCAGGTGTAGCTGACATCATGAGCCACACAATGGAAAATTATTTCACACTTGGTGACAATGCCTATATGCAAAATAGGCTTGCGGAAGGAATTCTAAAAACTTGTATCCACTATGGACCAATCGCCATGGAAGAACCAGAAAATTATGAAGCAAGATCAAATATTATGTGGGCTTCATCTTGGGCCATCAATGGACTTCTTTCAACAGGCAAGTCAACAGGCTGGTCAGTCCATGCAATGGAACATGAACTTTCTGCCTTCTATGACATAACTCATGGAATTGGACTTGCAATCTTGACACCAAGATTCTTAAAGCACATCTTAAATGATGAAACTGTCGATATGATTAGGGACTTTGGCATAAATGTATTTAACATAAGGCCATCAGATGACAAGATGAATGATGCTAAGAAGGCCATTGCTACTCTTCACATGTTTTTTGAAGATGACATGAATATACCAATGACACTTGGAGAAGTTGGAATAGATGATGAAAAGCTAGAAGAAATGGCAGAAGCAGCTGTAAGACACGCTGGTGGATCAATCAAGGGTGTAGTTGAACTTAATAAAGAGGATGTATTAGAAATTTATAAGGCTTCACTATAAGTTTGAAAATAAAAAATAAAACTATAAAGAAAAATTAAATAAAAATAAGCAAGAAAAAAGAGCTATGATTAATTTCATAGCTCTTTAATATTATACTTAAGCTTCTACTGAGTTTTCCCAAAGTCCGTGGATGTTACAGTAGCTTAGTGCGTAAACTTCGCCGCCTTTGTCAGTCTTAACTGCTGCTTCAACACATGGAACTGTGAATAGGTCTGCTTCGCCGTGAGCAGCAAATTCATAAGAACCAACTTCAACTGGGAATTTTTCTCCTTCAGGTTTGAAGAATACTTTGATCCAAGCAATGTGGTGTTCTAATGTGTTAGGATGTTCAACTTCTTCTCCAACTAGAGCTTTGATCTTTAGAAGACCGTCAGCCTTTTCAACGTGGATTACAGGAACGTGTTTTTCAGTTTTCCAATCAGCAGTTTGTACTGTTTCAGTTAATTTCATTTTATTACCCCCAATAAATATTTTACAAATATATTATACCCCAATTAAATAAATTATCACATTGAATTTAATTTAAGGAAAAATATTTTCATATTTAGTATAATGGAAGCGAGGTGTAAAATGGAAAACATAAAATTAATCGCAACTACTAACATGGGTCTTGAAGCAGTTACTAAAAGAGAACTACAAGACCTTGGCTACAAGGACTTAGAAGTTAGCGATGGAAAAATAAAAATATCTTGCCAGCTAAAGGACATTGCCATTTTAAATTTAAGACTGAGGACGGCTGAGAGAGTCTTGCTACTAATCGACTCCTTTAGGGCAGAGACCTTTGAAGAATTATTTGATAAGGTCTTCGAGATAAGATGGTGGGACTACATCGCAGAAGAGGACCAGTTCATCATCCAAGGAAGGAGCAGGAAGTCAAAATTATTTTCTATCTCCGACTGCCAAAGAATTACAGAAAAGGCAATAATCGAAAAATTGAAGATGAAGTACAAGGTGTCTTGGTTCGAAAAATCTGGCCCAAGAGTTAAAATTGAAGTGTCACTCCTAAATGACATTGCAGAAATTACTATGGACACATCAGGCGACGGACTTCACAAGAGGGGCTATAGAGAAGTCAACTACAAGGCACCACTTTCAGAAACAATTGCAGCCTCCCTTGTCAAATTAACTTTTTGGAACAAGGACAGGATCCTGGCAGACCCCTTCTGTGGATCAGGCACAGTCCCTATAGAAGCAGCCATGATAGAAAAAAATATTGCCCCGGGACTTATGAGGGACTTCGACTTTGTTAACTTCAAATTTTTTGACGAAGAAATATTTAAAGAAGAAAAGAAAAAGTGCTACTCAGAGATAAAGTACGACGAAAAATTAGAAATTCTTGCATCAGATATATCCCACAAAGCAATTCAAATTGCAAGATCTAATGCAGAAATCCTGGGACTAGACGAAGACATTTCCTTCTTCCAAAAGGACATAAGGGACTTGGACCTTCCAGACGATTATGGAATTATAATAACCAACCCACCTTATGGAGAGAGAATTGGCAAGGAAGACGTAGACGAACTTAATAAGGAACTTGGCGAACTTGCAAGGTCCTTAAAGACTTGGTCCTACTATATAATCACAGCCAATGAAAACTTTGAAAAAAACTTTGGTAAAAAATCTGATAGAAATAGAAAACTATACAACGGTAGACTAAAGACCTACTACTACCAATATTATGGCCCAAAGCCAAGAAGGTAATTGTTTAGTGGATTGTCATCTGTTATACTGAAAGCATTGACGAAAGGCTGGTGAACTCATGGTAAACAAAATGGAAAGAGAGAAAATTGACGAAAACATAGACTTTCAGGTCTTAAATGCCATTGCAGACCTTGTTAGGGTCCTGGACTACAATGAAAAAGTAGTCTTTGTAAACAAGGCCATGGAAGACCTCTTGGGTTATGACCCAGAAAAGAAAGTCTGCATATTGGGAGAAGACCTCTTTGACCCTGAGATCACCAAGAGAGCCCTAGTTAGTGGCGAAGTCATCCAAAGGGAAGAAAATATTGGGGGCATGGTCTTTTCAGTTAAGTGCTCGCCAATAATTAACAAGAAGGGGGAAATCCTTGGTGTTGTAGAAGTTTTTAGGAACGTGACTATGGCAAGGAAACTTCAAAAGGAACTTATAGACAAGAATAGGTTCATGACCAACGAAACCAATGCGGCCTCCCTTATCCAAAGAAAGGTCCTTCCCGACAAGGGCTTCATAAAAAATCTAAAGGTCAACTACCTCTACAAGCCTTCGACAATTTTAAGTGGAGATATGTTCGATGTCTTTCAAATTGATGACGACCACATAGGAATGTACATAGCAGACTCAGTGGGCCATGGCTTTGCGGCATCTATGGTGACTATGTTTATCAAGTCTATGGTGAGGACCCTGGACAAGACAAGCCAAAGATCGCCAAGAGAAACTTTGACAGAACTATGCGAGAGGTTCACCGGCCTAAAGCTAGAGATAGAAAATTATTTCACTTGCTTTTATGGGGTCTATAATTTGAAAAAGAAGACCTTCACCTTTTCCAATGCAGGCCACCTGCCCCTTCCCCTTATGGTAAGGAACAGGGAATCAATGAGCCTTGAGTCCAGAGGTTATCCAATCTCAAGATTTTTTGCCAAGCCAGACTATGAAGAGAAGGAGATAAAACTCCACACTGGCGACTACCTCCTCTTTATGACTGACGGGGTGGAAGAGGCGAGGAATGCTAAGAAAGAAGTTTTTGGCCATGAGAAAATCCTGGACATAATTTCAGAATATAATAGTGACATCCTGGAATATATAAATAAGGAATTAGAAGAATTTACAGACAGCCCACAAGTGGACGATATATCAATGCTTATTGTGAGTGTATGGTAAGATGTTAAGAAGTAAAATTTTATAAAATATTTAAGGCAATCTTAGGGTTGCCTTTTTTCTTGTCTTATTTTATTTGATTTATTTAAAATTTTATAAAGATTGTTGATGGTTTTGGATTTGTTTTTGATTTTTTATTTAGTTTGAAAATTATTTTCTCCTTTATTTAAAATTATTTTTCGCTCTATAAATAAGAAATAAATTTTTTTGTGAGCTTTAGAAACTTTAGAGAGATCTAAATTAGGAGTAGATAGGGAATAATTTTTAAAAAATTTTTTTCTTTCAACTTATTTTTCTTATTGAAAATTTATTTATAGAGAAGAAAAGAAAATTAGCTTGATAATTAATTATAAGTTTTGACAAAAGATTTACGCAAAAAATATATTTGCATAGGTTTGTCCTTCCAATATTACAAAAGAATTAAATTTATTAAAAAATTGTAAATTCTAATGTATTTTTCATTGTTTTGGGTATAATAGCTTTAAGGAAAATGTTTTAACGGAAATATTTAGATAGGAGGAAACATATGAGAAACAAGAAAATATTAGGACTATTGCTCGCAGGAGTAATGGTAACCTCAATACCATTCAATGTATTTGCAGATGATGAAGGTGAAAAACTAGAATTATCTGATGTAACAGTTCCTGTTGCAGTAGCACAAGAAAACGAAGCTGATCCAACTGATCAATCAGGAGGAGAAACTGGTGGCCAAAAAGCTGGTCAAGAATTGACACCTCTAACTCCAGCTAAAGAGATAGTGAAAGTTACATTTAAAGCTGTACTAGTTGAAGAAGGAAAAGCTGAAAAAACAATCCAAGACTTAGGCACACCAATAGATGTAAATAAAGGAGAAGCAATTCCTGCCGAAAACTTAAAGGAACCAAAAAAAGAAGGTTATGTATTTGGTGGTTGGTATACTGATGAAGGGTTAACTACTGGATTTACAAAAACAGAAGAAATTAATACTGACAGAATAATTTATGCTAAATTCACTAAAAAAGCACCAGAAGTTAAAAAATTTGATGTTACATTTTATTCAAAGGGTGGAAGTACAGTAGCAACACAAACTATTGAAGAAGGAAAAACTGCTACAAAACCTACTGCTCCAACAAGAAAGGGATATACTTTTAAAGGTTGGTACACAGACGACGGAGTATTTGTAAATAGATTTAATTTCGACACAGAAATTACCGAAAATACAAATCTTTACGCTAAATGGGAAGAAGAAAAGCCAGCAGTTCCAACTAAGGAAGATCTTTATATTTCTGACATTGAATATGATGGAAATTATGTAACAGGTAAGGTTACTTCTAAAGGAGAAGCTGTTAAAGATGCTACAGTTACCCTAAAGATTGACGGATCAAAAACAGGCTATACTGATGAAACTGATGCTTATGGTAGATTTAAAGTTTATCTAGGCAAATACTACGATGACTACAGATACTATGATGACGACTACTATTACAGAAATGGAGACCGCTACTATGATGGCTACAGAGTTTATAAAGACTCTGACGGAGATTACTACTACATCAAGAACGGTAAGAGAAATTATATAAGATATTCAAACTATTATAGAAGATACAGAGATTACAAGGCTGACTTAGTTGCAGAAAAATCTGGCTTCTACTCAGCAGAAAAGAATCTTTGGAAAGATGGATACTACTACAACAATGGAAGATACTATGGACGTGACTGGTATTCCAACAAGTACGACCACAGAGTTTATCCAACAGACATTTCAAGGTCAAACTACTCAACATCTGGTTACCTAAAGGGTTACAAGAACAGAACAGTTTATGTTTATGACGATGGAACTTACCTAGGATCTGACACAATAGATTCTGATGGATACTTCAAGGTATCTTGGAACTCTCCAAGAGTTTCAACTTCAAGAAGTCTTGAATATTATGTAAATGGAACTTATGTAAGTGACTCTAGTTACTCAATGATTCCAGTTGTAAATAATGTTTCTGCTGGAGCAAAATTTGTAAGAGGTAACGCAGGTGCTTACGCAGATGTAACTGTTTATGATTCAAATGGAACAAGACTTGGTGGAGCAAGTGCAGGTTCAACTGGTATCTTTAATATCAGCTTAAATAGAGAACTAAGAGCTGGCGAAACTATTAAGGTTGAAGCTAAGGAATCTGGTAAGACTTCAAGATCTACTGAAGTTAAAGTTGCTGGACAAGAAGCAAAAGTTGCTGCTAAGGTAAACTCACCTTCTTATATAGCAGGTTATCCTGATGGAACATTTAAACCAGGCAAGGAAGTTACAAGGGCAGAAGCTGTTAGGATGTTTGTAACACTTGTTAACGAAGGAAAAGAACTTCCTAAGAACCCAACAACTAAGTTTAAGGATGCTAATAATAAATGGTACTCTGACGAAATCAACTTCGCAGTATCTAAGGGCTTCATCAGTGGATATTCTGATGGAACATTTAAACCTAACCAAGGAATCACTAGGGCAGAATTTGCACAAATGATTGCTGTATTTGTTAAGGATGGTTATCCAGGATCTTCAAACTTCAAGGATGTTAAGGGTCACTGGGCATCTAATGCAATAGACCAACTTTATGGCAACAAGAAAATCAAGGGATTCCCTGATGGAACATTTAAACCAGATCAAAAACTTACAAGAGCCGAAGCTGTTACAGTTCTTAACTCTGTATTTGGAAGAAACACTAAATCAACTTCCTTTACAAATGTGAACACAAATAGCTTGAAGAAATTCTCTGACGTGCCAATGAGCCACTGGGCATACTATCAAATCATAGACGCTTCCAATGGACACAATGCAGTTAAGGGTGACAAGGCTGAAGACGTAAGTGTTTGGCAATAAATTAAATTATAATAGGACGGCTTAGGCCGTCTTATTTTTTTGCTCTTTTATAAGGAATGATAGTGATTAGGGTCATAAGAATTTATGGAGTGGAAGATAAATTGTAGCTAGAAAAAATTGTAGGGCGATAAATAAATTAAAAGTTTAGTATTTTTTTAAGAATAAATATTTTTATAGTGATAAAATTTGTGAGCAAATAAAAATTTATAAAATGACGAGAATTTATGAAGTGATAAAAACTTATAAAGTGACAGTGATTTATAAAGTGATAATAATTTATTAGATGAAAAATAAATGGAAAGTAGAAAAAATTTATAAGCTTAAAATTAAATTTAAAGCTAGAGATTTTTATAAGGATATAAAAAATTTACACTTGCAAGAAATTGTTAAATGAAAGATGAGTTGAAGATAAGGATAAAATATCAAGTATTAATAAGATGAAGGCTCTAAGAAATTATAAATTAAAAATAATCTGAAAATAAAAAACAAAAAATATAAAAAATCACCCGACAATAAAATATGACACAAAAAAATCTGTTGCTTTCCCAACAGATTTTTCTCTTTATTAAGCTGCCTTAATTTCCTTTGATCTCAAGGCATTTACACCCAGTAGGACAATGGAAATGGTAAGAAGAATGTGTCCAACCCCACTAATAGATATAAGTCCAATCTCCGTTAGTCGCATAGGGAGATGTGGGTCTACAAGACCATGGATAATCATAGACGTGAAGGCAAGGTAGGTTCCAAGGTTGTAAATGTTAAATAATTTTTTTATTTTTTCATCAGAAAGGTCTGAGTTTTTGACCAAGAGATAAAAAATTCCTGGAAGGGCAAAGCCCAGAACAATTAAGTGGGTGTGGGCAAGTGACATATACTTTGTCACTTCAAAGACTTTTCCCAATTCCCTGTAAGACGCCCCAACTAGGATACCTGATAGGAGGTAGGCAAAGGCATACTCCATGAGGTCCCTCTTTACAAAATCATCTTGCAAGTTCTTATAAAGCTTTAGGACAATTAGGACATACATGACAGTCTTTGGCATCATTAGCATTCCAACCCTAGGATAAGTATTCTTAAATAAAACTACAGGGATGTAGAAGAGGAAGCTAAAGAAGACATAAATGTAAAGTCTCCTAAATTCTTCTCGGCTCCTATTTTTAAATAAGAGGACTATGTCAACTAGACCCATTATGACAAAAGGAAGGTTGGAAATAAGATCCATGCTTCCATCTCCCTTAAAGGAAATAAAGACTGTTACCACTCTTAGTGCAAAGAGACCAAGCATTGTGAGGTCAAGGCCCTTGTTTTTTAAATCCCTTGCCTTCTTGATGTAAAAATAGAACAAGAGATAAAAAACTGACATTGTAATAGAAGAAACCCTAGTCCCAACAAAGAGTGAAGTTGAATTAATTGCAAAACCATTGTCCATGACATTGGCAATAATTCTTGGGACTAGGTGGAAGGAGTCGCCAAGTCCAAGTAGGAGAGTCATTGCTCCAAGAGTCAAGCTGTCCCTGTGATTTATTAAAAGCATTCTTATGCCCAAAAAGATGACAAGACTGAGATAGAGCCCGTCAAAAAATATTTCAAATTGATTCATTATTTATACCTCCTAACAACCATTTGATATAGGTGTCACATATTTCCAAAAATTCTTCCTTTGTATAGTCCCTTGTTATGGACTCCTTTAGAAGCTGGTGGAAGATGGCCATGGTGAAGACCATGCGGTGGTAGTTGTCTCTCGACAATTTTTCCATCAAAAAGTTTTTGCCATGACTGACAAAGGAATCTTCAAACAAGAAAAATTTAGGCACATATAATTTTTTTAAATTTTTGTCGTAGAGTTCTTCTGACAAATAATCCTTGTAGGACCAGAGAGTCTTCTCAAGGTCGCCGCCATTTTCCTTGTAGAGAAAATAAAACTTGTGGTGGACCTGACCAGTTTCCTTTTGAAGGAGACTGTCGTAACAATCCTCAAGGCTCTCAAAGTATTGGTAGAAAGAACCTCTTGCTATATCAAGTTTTTTGACAATGCCAGAGACACTGATCTTCTTAAGGTCCTCTTCCTCAAAATATTCCCTGAGGCTCTTATAAATTTCTTCTTTTCTCTCTTCATCTAAGTTATTAAAAGTATTCTTTGACATATTACCTCCTAAAGTGACACCATGTCACTTGACTTAATAGTAAATCTATTTAAAATATTTGTCAAACTTTTTTAGAAAAGTTTTTAAGTCAAAAATTTTGTAAGTTTTAAAAATAATTTTATATTAAACAAAGACTCATCACTTTACTTTTATAAAGAAGTAATTTGTTATGTTAAATCTTCCCTTCTTAGGGTATAATAAAATTAGAAAGAAATATATAAAATAAATAGGAGGCAAGAGATGAAAATATTAGTACCTATTGATGGATCAAAGAGTTCAAAAAAATCAGTTGACGTTGCAAGAGACATGGGAGAAAAGCTAGGCGCTGAACTACTTATCCTCACAGTGACACCAGAAACTTCTATTTTTGAGCAATACCCAGCTAACTTCAACTTCACACTTGAAATTGATAAGGCAAATGTTGAAAGAGCTGAAATGATACTTAAGGATGCTGAAAGTGATTTAAATGGTTATCCACACGGAGTAGAAACTTTTTACACTTCAGGCAATCCTGGTGAACAAATTTGTAAGTTTGCCGAAGAAAAAGATGTAGACTTTATTATCATGGGCAACAGGGGACTTGGTGCTTTCTCAAGAACACTCCTTGGCTCAGTTTCAAATAAGGTAATTAACCATTCAAAGAAATCTGTTCTTGTTGTTAAGGCAGATATTTAAAATTAAGGACGGGTTTTCCGTCCTTTTATTTTTGGGCAAATAAATAGAGTCAGGGCTTGTCCCTGATTTTTATTTGTAAAATTTTTGAGTGGCTTAGACTAAGTTTTATAGAAACCTTGTCACAAGGACTTAAAAATTTTTAAAGAAGTGAAGTTAGAAGATAAGACAAGGTAAAAAAGATTTCAAAATTTATTAAAAATTACAAAAAAACCATAAATTATTTACTAATAGTTTATTTTTTATCAAATAGGAAATTGTTTTTAAATAAAAGTTTTTAAATAAAGAAAGTCTTGAAAAACGAAGACAGAATGTTATAATAGAAATAACGTATGTTAATTAAATAACATTCTTTAAATTATTGTTAGGGGGATTTTAAATGGATTTAAAATTGGATAAGGAACATCTATTATTACAACAAATGTATCGCGCTTTTGCTGAAAATGAAGTAGAACCAGTTGCTGCTGATGTAGATGCAACTGAAGAAGTTCCTATGGAAAATGTTAAAAAAATGGCCAGATATGGTTTCTTCGGAATACCATTTCCTAAAGAATACGGTGGACAAGGTGCTGACTACCTAGCTTACGCTATGGCAGTAGAAGAACTTTCTAAGAAATGTGCTACTACTGGTGTAATTGTTTCAGCTCACACTTCACTTTGCTGTGCTCCAATCTATGAAAACGGAACAGAAGAACAAAAGAAAAAATACTTACCAGACTTACTAGCAGGTAAAAAATTTGGTGCTTTCGGACTTACTGAACCAGGTGCTGGTACTGACGCAAGTGGTCAAAGAACAACTGCTGTACTTGATGGAGACGAATATGTACTTAACGGTTCAAAAATATTTATAACAAACGCTGGATTTGCTGATGTATTTATCGTTATTGCAATGACAGACAGATCTAAGGGTAACCACGGAATTTCAGCTTTCATAGTTGAAAGAGGAACTCCAGGATTCACTGTTGGTGAACCAGAAGACAAGATGGGTATCAGAGGATCTTCTACTTGCGAACTTATTTTTGAAGACTGTAGAATACCAAAAGAAAATCTTCTTGGAAGAGAAGGTAAGGGATTCGCTATCGCTATGAAGACACTTGATGGTGGTAGAATTGGAATCGCATCTCAAGCACTAGGAATTGCTGAAGGTGCAATTGATGAAACTGTAAAATACACTACTGAAAGAAAACAATTCGGCAGAAGAATTTCTCAATTCCAAAACACTCAATTTGAACTTGCAGATATGAAGACAACTGCAGAAGCAGCTCAACTATTAGTTTATAGAGCAGCAGATGCTAAGGGAGCAGGCCTTCCTTACGGACACTTTGCAGCAATGGCTAAATTATTTGCAGCTAATGCAGCTAGTGATATTACTAGAAGATGTCTACAATTATTCGGTGGATACGGATACACTCGTGACTATCCAATAGAAAGAATGATGAGAGATGCTAAGATCACAGAAATTTACGAAGGTACATCTGAAGTAATGAAGATGGTTGTATCTAGCTGGATGGGCGTTAAATAATCGGAAGGAGTAATATAAATGAATATAGTAGTATGTATTAAACAAGTACCTGATACTAATGAAGTTAGACTTGACCCTGTTACTAATACACTTATTAGAGACGGTGTGCCAAGTATTATAAACCCTGATGATAAATCAGGTCTAGAAGTTGCACTTAGACTTAAAGATGAAAATCCAGATATCCACGTAACAGTATTATCAATGGGACCTCCACAAGCTCAAGAAGCACTAAGAGAAGCACTTGCAATGGGCGCTGACGATGGAATCTTAGTATCTGATAGAGCTTTTGGTGGAGCTGATACATGGGCAACATCTTGTACAATCACTGCAGCACTTGAACACCTAGATTTTGACCTAATCATTTGTGGTAGACAAGCAATCGACGGTGATACAGCACAAGTTGGACCACAAATCGCAGAACACATTGGAGTTCCACAAGTATCTTATGTAGAAGAACTTGAACTTGACGATGACAAAAAAGGTATCACAGTTAAGAGACAATTCGAAGACAGATACCACACAATTAATATTAAATTCCCATGCCTAATTACTGCAATCGCAGAATTAGCAGAACCTAGATATATGACAATTGGTAAAGTATTTGAAGCTTACCAAAAAGAAATCAGAGTTTGGGGTCTAGAAGATATTAAAGACAAACTTGACATGGCAAACATAGGACTTAAGGGTTCACCTACAAAAGTTAGAAAATCTTTCCCTAAACAAGGTAAAGGTAAGGGCGTACTTTTAACTGACTTAACTGCTGACGAAGCAGCTCAAGCTATCGTTGCTAAACTTCAAGAAAAGTATATTATCTAATTGGGGGTTTAAAAATGAGTAAAGATGTATTTGTATTTATAGAACAAAGAGACAATAAACTTGAAAAAGTTGGAATAGAACTTCTAGGAAAAGCAAGAGAACTTGCTGACGACCTAGGACAAGATGTTGTTGGTGTTTTACTAGGCGAAAAAGTAAAAGATCACGCAGACGTTCTTATTAGACACGGTGCAGACAAGGTTATCGTAGTAGAAGATCCTATGCTAAAAGAATATGTTACTGAACCTTACGCAAAGGCAATAACAAAAATTATCAAGGACAAAGAACCAGAAATCGTAATCTACGGTGCATCATCAATAGGCCGTGACCTTGCTCCAAGACTAGCAGCAAGAATTCACACAGGACTTACAGCTGACTGTACAAAACTAGAAATAGATCCAGATTCTAAAAACCTTATGATGACAAGACCTGCCTTTGGTGGTAACCTAATGGCTACTATCGTTTGTGAAAACTTCAGACCACAAATGGCTACAGTAAGACCAGGCGTAATGCAAGCACTTGATAACGACACATCAAGAAAAGGCGAAGTTGAAGAATTCAAAGTTGACTTCACAGATGCTGACATGAATGTTAAAATTCTTGACATTGCAAAAGAAGAATCTCACAAGAAAGATATCACAGAAGCTAAGATCCTTGTATCTGGTGGACGTGGAATCGGTGGACCAGAAGGATTCAAACCACTTCAAGAACTTGCTGACAAGCTAGAAGCAGAAATCTCTGCATCAAGAGCATCAGTAGACTCTGGTTGGATCACAAAAGATCACCAAGTTGGACAAACTGGTAAGACAGTTAGACCAGAACTTTACTTCGCAATGGGTATCTCTGGAGCAATCCAACACGTTGCAGGTATGGAAGACTCAGACCTTATCATAGCTGTTAACAAGGACCCAGAAGCAGCAATCTTTGAAGTTGCTGACCTTGGAGTAGTTGGAGACATCAACGCAGTTGTTCCAAAACTAATCGAAGCTATTGAAAGAGAACAAAGAATTAAAGCAGAAATTTAATCTAAATTAAATTTTAATTATAAGAAGAGACTACAAACTTGTAGTCTCTTTTTTGCTGCAAAGAATTATGGCTTTTGTAGAACTTAAGAGATAAGAGGTCTTTAATAACTTATTAATAAATACATAGTTATAAGATGTGAAAATTTAAAAATGAGGAAGCTATGTAAATTTATTAAGTAGGAAGGGACTATAAAGTTATAAAAAACTATTAAGTAGTAAAAAAATTATGACTTTATAAAAAACTATGAAGGAGTGAAAGTTTATGACTTTATAAAAAATTATAGGGAAGTAAAAAAATTTTGACTCATAAGCTAATAGAACTTAGTAAAAATTAAAAAAAAAATTACTGGGTCCAAATGCATCCATAGTATCAAAAAAATTTGTATCAAAGAAATAATTTAAAAAAGAAAAAAGACAAATAAAGTTTTTTTATAATACTAGAATTTTGCACTTAAAAGTGGTAAAATACATTTTAATATTTTTAAGTAGCGTGATAAAGAAAATCAACTTAAAAATAAATAAAAATTAAAGAGAGGGAAGAAAGATGAACCAATCATATGTATTTTATAATGGGGAAATAGTAGAAGAAGAAAAGGTGTCTATAAGCATTAGATCCAAGGTTGTTAACTACGGACTAGGAGTCTTCGAAGGAATTCGTGCCTACTGGAACGAAGAAGAAGAACAACTTTACGCCTTTAAACTTGTAGAACACTATGAAAGATTTTTACAATCAGCTAAGGTTGCCAACCTAGAAGTGGGCTACACAGCAGAAGAACTAGCAGACTACACAATCGAACTTCTAAGAAAAAATGGATTTAGAGAAACAACTTACATCAGACCAATTGCCTACAAAGACGGAAAAACAGTTGGAATTAGTCTACACGGACACGAAGATGACTGCGTAGTTATTTACTTACAACCTATGGGAAAATATATAGACAAAGAAGCCTTCAAAGTAAAGGTATCATCTTGGGTTAGAATAGCAGATAACATGTTGCCACCTAGAACAAAGGCTACAGCAGGCTACCTAAACTCAGCCCTAGCATCCTTTGAAGCAACAAAAAATGGTTACGACGAAGCAGTCCTACTAAACAGAAATGGCTTTGTATGTGAAGGACCTGGAGAAAATATCTTCCTATACAAGAAAGGAAAATTAATGACTCCTCCAGCATCAGATGACATCCTAGAAGGAATCACAAGAGATCTTGTAATGAAACTTGCAAAAGAAGAACTTGGAATCGAATGTGTGGAAAAATCTGTTGCAAGAACAGAACTTTACAACGCAGATGAAGTATTCTTCTCAGGAACAGCTATGGAAGTTGCCCCAGTAGTTGAAGTTGACGACATCAAAGTTTCTGATGGCAAGCCAGGCAAGGTATGTCTAGAACTTAAAAAACTTTTCGCAGACCTAACACATGGTAGAAATCCAAAATACATGGATTCCTTGAGACCAGTTTACGAAAAATAGATTTTAAATCTTATAAGATATGAGTCAGTGGATCAGTCCACTGACTTTTTTTATTGCTTAAAATTTGTAAGAAAAAATCTTGTAATATGACAATACAAAATAAAAATAAATATTTGATGTGGAATTAGCTTGAACAATTTTACACTGACTTTTATCTACAAAATTAAAATAGTATTACAAAAAATTATTAATTCAAGCAGTCTAGAGACAAAATTAAAAAGATTTTCGAAAAGTAAATAAAAAATAAAAATACAATCTTAGGTTTAATAAAGTATAGTTTAATAGGATATAATAAAGTTAACAGAGAAAATAAAATCCGATAAAATAGGGAAAGAAGAAAAAATAAAAGTTCAAAAAAGAAGAAATAAAAACAATTATTTATTAATATAACGGGGCTTATAAAAGAAGAAGATACAATAAACTTATAAAAAACCAGAATTAATTAAAGAAATCATATTAAATTTTCGTAAAAATGCTTAGATTAGGGATTCAATTGGTATAATATAAAATACGAGACAATAGAGGTAAACTATAACCGTAAATTTGAAGTCTTAAATTATACGGATTTTTTTATTGTTTGAATTACTTATTATTTATAAGTTTTATAAAGATATTTTAAAAAGGAGATTTTATTAGAATGAAGAACCCAATAAAGAATGGTAAAGAGGTCTTTGCCGTACTTTCTATGGCGACAGTAATGTCAATATCCATGTCTGTAAAAGTAGATGCAGCATCAGGGGCTGAATCTAAAATAGATACAGCTGCAGCAAGTGCTGCACATGCTGTAGTAGAAAACGTGGATAATGCACCTAGTGCAAATAAGGTTGAAGAAACTATTGCAGCTAAGGAAGATAGAGCAAGCCTTGAAGATACTAAAAAAGAAGATCTTTTAGAAGACAACAAAGCTACAGACCCAGGAAGCCCTGAAGTAGGAGATAATTCTGCAGCAAAGACAGATGCCACTGCACTTGAAGTTTCAAAAGCTAATGAAGCTGGAGCTGTGAGATCAGCAGAAGAACAAGCTACTCAAGCTGAAACTGACAAATTAGAAGTGAGTGAAGAAAAAACACCACAAGCTCAACAAGCTGGGGAACGTGAAGCTGCTAAAGAAGAAGATAAACATATCCAAAAAGCAGATGACCCGAATTATGGCGAAGATGAAAAGAAAATCAAAGACTATGATGGAAGCAACCGTTATAAGGAAACCGACCTCCAACCGGGAGATACAAATCAGGCGCTCGGTAAAACTGATGAAAAGGTAGAAAAAGACGGTTTTAAATTTGAACTCAAAAACCCATCAAACACATCACCAAGCAAGACTGAATATGGTTACCAAATCACCATAGACAAGAAGACCGGTCAAAGAACCTATACTAAGATTTATGTTACGGATTCAGGTAATATACCGGTTGATCCAGGCGAAAAATCTATGATGGGTAAGGGTGAAAAGTTAACACCTGGATCTCCTGATGTAACCTACAAACCAGATGAAAACACTATAATAGATGCTGCTAGAACACAAAGGAACTTGAACTATGGAGCTAGCAAAGAAACCCTTGAGCATATCAACAACAAGGACAACGACTCTACTTCCTTTGGTATGAAGGATAATTACACAAAAGAAAATCCAGGAGTTAAGTTTTTTGGTGATAGCTTCCTCTTAGGTTACAAAGTCAACCCATGGCCAAATGAAAATGACAAGGTTGAGCTAATGAAATTAAACGGCCAATATGATAAAAAAGTCTTTGTGCAAGGCCAAGATATCGATACAGGCATTAAGGTGGATAATATCGATGACAACGCCAAAAAAAGATTGGTAGGCCAAGTTTATAACCCTATTACAGGGGATATTGTTCCGGGGGCAAGTGCCTATATTGGAGATAATGGAAATATCCACATTAAGATGCCGGAAGGCGCCCTTAAAAAAGAAAAAAATGGTAAGACTATCATTAATGAAAAGTCAATCTTCAACACACCTGACTACAAGGCTCTTCAAAACCTAGACGTTAAATTCTTCGCCCGTCCAAGAACAGCAGAAGAATTTAAAAAAATAGCAGAAACACCAGACGAATTTGGCGAAACAGGAACATACACAGGCTCAGGAGCTGGTACTGCCGACATCAACCATAAGGGAACTAATGTCACAATCGACAAGCAAGGCATAGACCGCTATGACCACTACAATCTTGTAGGTGGATTTAAGCTAAACCTAGACGATACAAGATACTACGATCAAAAATTTGAAGATGGCAATGGTGATGATACATCTAAGGTAACATCATCAGCAGTAAAACCAGGCGAGCCATTTAAGGTGGGAATTGTAGATCCGGAAAAACCAGGTGGTACTGGTAAGTCAGCTGATGAAATGAATGCTGCTGAAGACAGGGGAGAAGCTTCTGGTAAGCTTATCATGGACTTTATCGAAAAAGAGAATAAAGGCAAGGCAAAAGAAGACCAATGGAAGGTAGAACTAAAGGATGGAGATATTGCAAATTTCACTATCACTCCACCAAAATCAGCCAAGGCCGGTGACTTTGTAGCAATTCCTGTTGAGTACACCTACACAAACGGCTCAAAAGATGTACACTGGTTCCACTTTGTTGTCCAAGAATCAGAACACATCAAGCCAGAATACGATGCCCAAGTTAACTTTCCATCCAGAGAACAAACATCTCCTGCAAAGGTAACAGAAGATGGCAAGAGACTAACTCCAAAGAGATATTCTCTTCCAGATACTCTAGAAACTGACCAAGCAGGTAATAAAATCGCTAAAGATGATAATGGAAATAAGTGGACTGTTAAAATTGATGAAGAATCAGGACAAGTTACTGCTAAGCCAGTAGACCCACTAGCCTTTGATGGTGGAGAAAAGCTAACTGTACCAGTAATAGCCCACTATGAAGATGAACAAAAACCAAATGAAGACATCACCGAAGAAGCCAATGCCTACTTCGTTATAAAAGAAAAAGCCAACATGACTGCTCGTTATAATGCTCAGGCAGGTAAGTCAGGAGATAAGCTTTCTTCAGATGTAATCCTAAATACAGAAGATAAATACAACAGAAGACCAGGCAAGTACACCCTAGATTCTCCAACATACACAGATGATAAGGGCAATACTTGGAATGTCTCTATAGATGAAGATACAGGTAAAGTTACAGCTACAGTGCCAAATGCAGAAGAAGGCAAGAAGATTGACGGAGCCTTATTAAACGTACCAGTTACAGCTCATTATTATGAAGAAGATGACAAGGGTGAAAAATTTGAAGTAGGTACAAAGAAGACAGAAGTCCAATTCGTGGCTTATGGTACTAACGGAAAAGTTGAAAAAACTGAAGAGATTCCTTTTGAAACAATAGTAGAAAAAGATCCAAAGCTTAAAAAAGGCGAAATCAAAGTCATCACTGAAGGTAAAAAAGGATCTAAGAAAGTAACTTATACAATCGAAGATTCAAAAATTACAAAAGAAGAAGAACAAGAAATAGAAAAACCACAAGAACGTCTAATCCACGTTGGCGAAGGTGTAAATGATGGTACTCACAAGATTGAAGAAAAGGTTGAAGTAGGATTTGAAACTGAAATCCAATTTGACGATAGCCTTGCTCCAGGCGAAACCAAAGAAATTCAAAAAGGTGAAGCTGGAGAAAAGAAGAGAGACATCACTCTTACAATTGAAGATGGCAATGTAACAAAGACTGAAACAGGTGAGTTTACTGAAACTAAGGCTCCTAAAAAGAGAATAATCAAAGTAGGTAGAAATACCGAAGGCAAGGTAGAACACAAGGAAGAACTACCATTCAAATATAAGGTTGAAGAAGTAGATACACTTAAAAAAGGCGAATACAAGATTGTAAAACCAGGTAAGGTTGGAACAAAAACAACAACTTGGACAATTAAAAATTCTAAAGTCGATGGAGAGCCAACTGTAACAGAAGTTGCCGCAGAAGATGCCCTAATCCAAGTAGGTAAGGGAACTGTTGAAGGAACTCACGAAGTAACTGAAAAGAAAGCTGTAGATTACAAAACCGTAATCAAATACGATGAAAACCTTGATGCTGGCCAACAAGAAGTTGTCAAAGAAGGAAATCCAGGAGAACAAGAAAGAACAAATACACTTGTAATCAAGGATGGCCAAGTAACTGAAACTAAAGAAGGCGAATTCAAAACAACTAAGGAAGCTACTGATAGAGTTGTAAAAATCGGTACAAAACCAGTTACAAAAGTAGTAGAAAAACCATTCAACACAGAATATCAATATGACGAAAATCTTGAAGCTGGAAAGACTGAAGAAGTAACTCCAGGTAAGAACGGAAAGGTAACTATCACAACATCTTATGACAAGGACCAAAAGAAGGTTGTAACTTCTGAAACTGAAGAAGCAGGTCAAAACAGAGTTGTTAAAATCGGTGGTAAAACAAATGGAACTGAAAAAGTTAAGGAAGAAATTTCATTTGAAGTAGAAGTTAGAAAGGACCCATCACTTAAGAAGGGCGAATGGAAATATGCCAAAGATGATGAAGGAAATGAATTAAAGGGTGAAAAGGGAGAACAAGAAAAGACTCTTACTATCGTTAATTCAAAGGTAACAGAAACATCTGATCCAACAGTAACTAAACAACCAAAGAAGGCGGTTATCCTAGTTGGCGAAGGTACTAATGACGGTAACCACGAAATAAAAGAAAAGAAAGAATTACCATTCGAAACTAGAATTGAGTACGATGAAAGTATAGAAGCAGGTAAAGAGGTAGTAACTGAAGGTAGTCCAGGAGAACAAGAACGAACAAACACTCTTGTAATCAAAGATGGTAAAGTAACTGAAACTAAAGAGGGCGAATTCAAGACAACTAAAGACCCTGTAGATAAGGTTATAAAAATTGGTGTAAAGCCAATTGTTACAGAAGTTGAAAATGGGTACGATACAGAGTATGAATATGATGATACCCTTGAAGCTGGAAAGATGGAAGAAAAGACACCAGGTAAGAATGGAAAGACAACTATCACAACATCTTATGACAAAGACCAAAAGAAACTTGTAACAAAAGAAGAAAAAACAGATTCAACAAATAGAGTAATAAGGGTTGGTATAAAACCAATAGTTGAGAAAGAGTCTATTCCACATAATACAGAATTTAATCACAATCCTGAACTTGAAGCTGGTACAAAAAAGAAAATCAAAGATGGTACTCCAGGCGAGTATACAATTACAACTACTTTCAACAAAGAAACAAAAATGCTTGAAACAAAAGTTGTAAAAACTAAAGAGCCTACTAATGAAGTGTGGGAATATGGTACTAAGACTGAAAAAGAAGTTACTAATGGAAGTATTAAAGTTAAATCTGATCTTCCTTATAAAGTTATAATAAAAGAAGACAAGACTATGGATGCTGGAACTTATAAGGTTGAACAAGAGGGAGAAGTTGGCGAAAAAATAACTACTATTAAGATTAAAAATAGTGAAGAAGAATCCAGAAGTGAAGAAATTACTAAAGAAGCTAAGGATAAGATTATAGTAGTAGGTACAAAACCAGCTACATGTCCAATTCCAGAAGATCCAAATAAGCCAGGTAAAGAAGATCCACAAAAACCAGGCAAAGAAGATCCACAAAAGCCAGGCAAAGAAGATCCACAAAAACCAGGCAAAGAAGATCCACAAAAGCCAGGCAAAGAAGATCCACAAAAACCAGGCAAAGAAGATCCACAAAAACCAGGCAAAGAAGATCCACAAAAGCCAGGCAAAGAAGATCCACAAAAGCCAGGCAAAGAAGATCCACAAAAGCCAGGCAAAGAAGATCCACAAAAGCCAGGCAAAGAAGATCCACAAAAGCCAGGCAAAGAAGATCCACAAAAACCAGGCAAAGAAGATCCACAAAAGCCAGGCAAAGAAGATCCACAAAAGCCAGGTAAAGAAGATCCAGAAAAACCAAGTAAAAACACACCTAATAAGCCAGGAGAAAATCCAAGTGATGATTCAAAGAATCCACCGCAAGAATCTCCTGAAAAACCAAAGCTTGAAAAAGAAAATGAGCCTAAGCTTTCTGAAACTGAAAAGGTAAAGGAAGCTGAAAATGTAAAAGAAGCTGATGAAGAAATAGAAACTGAAGAAGCTAAAGTTCTTAATCAAGTTAAAAAAGAAGAAGATGAGGAAGCAAGTCGTGTAGGTAACGAAGTTGGCAAAGCTAATCTTGCTGGCGATGACAAGGCTCCTAAGACAGGCGACGCTGGTCTTGCACTTGAAACTGCATCAGCAGGTCTTGCATCAGGTCTATTACTTCTATTAGGTAGATTTAAGAGAAAAAAAGAAGATGAAGAATAAAAAATAATTTTTTGAGACAGTCCCTGGGGCTGTCTTTTTTTATGACCTTATAAGAAAGTGGGACTAAATCAAAGAAAAGTATTTGATGAAAAATTAAAAAGTCATAAGAGCTTGTGACATGATAAATATTTAGGACTTAGTGAGAAATAAGAGCTTTACAAATTTTTATAAACTTATAAGAGTAGACAAGTCAATAAATTTTCACAAGCTAATGGTTGGAGATAGACTTATAAGTTCTTATGGCATTATGAAGGATTATAGACTTATAAATTTTTATAAACTACCAATAAATAAGAGAAAAAATTTTGATAATGACTTCCTCGACATATAAAATTTAATTTCCATAAATTAATTAAAAATCGTTAAGCATAAATCATTCATTCTATAGAAGAAAAAAATTATATTATGTAAAGAAAATTGAGATAAGCCACATACCTCCCCAGCTTAAAGTTGTTGAAAAAACGGCGACTTAAATGGTATTATAGAGAAAGGTGATATTATGAAAAAAACTTTATTGGCACTAAGCCTTAGCGGTCTTTTAATTTTATCTGGCTGCAAGGACAAGAATGCCGGAAACATAAAAAATGAAAACTTAAATACAAACAAAAATGTGGCTTCTGTCGAAGTCAACAAGGATGGCGACAAGCAAGAGATTGAATTTTACGATACTTTTGACACAGTAGTCCACATTGCCATCTACACTGATGACGATAGCTTTGCCAAGGAAAACTTGGTTTATGCTAAGGAAAGATACGAAGAACTTCACAAACTTTTTGACAACTACAAGACTTATCCAGACCTTGTAAACGTCAAGACAATTAACGATAATGCGGGCATCAAGCCAGTGACTGTTGATGACACCTTGTTCCAACTTATAAAGTCTTCCATTGACGACTACAATAACATTTCTCACAATACAAACATTGCCTTGGGACCTGTGACTAAGCTTTGGAATGAGTACAGGGAACTTTACGAGGGAGGCAAGACTAAGGAAGAAGTTATTGCCCTAAAGGGTGAGGCACTTCCAAGCGATGCAGAACTTGAAAAGTTACGTCCTCTTGTAAACATTGATAAGATTAAGTTAGATGATGAGAAACATACAGTTTCTCTTGAAAAGGGAATGGAACTTGACCTTGGGGCAACTGCCAAGGGTTTTGCAACTGAACTTGTTGCAAAGGAACTTGAAGATAGGGGAGTTAAGTCCTGCGTAATTTCTGCTGGCGGCAATGTTAGAATTATTGGCAAGCCAACAGATGGCAGGGACAACTTTAAGATTGGAATCCAAAATCCAGACCTTGAAAGCCCTAACCAAGTTTTAGCATCTTTAAATGTTGCCAACACTTCTATTGTTACAAGTGGCGACTACCAAAGATATTTTGATCTTGATGGTGTGAGATACTGTCACATCATTGATCCTGATACTTTGAAGCCAGCCCACGAAATTAAATCTGTAACTGTAATCAAGGAGGACTCTGGACTTTGTGACTTCTTATCAACTGCTGCCTTTAATTCCACTGACGATGAAATAAAAGAATTGTCAGATAAAACTGGAGCAGGAATTGTGTGGGTAGACAAGGACATGAATGTTAAGTCCACAGAAAACGCAAGCAAGTTTTTAGATAAGTAGGACCTGAGATGAGAAATAACACTCGAGCATTAATTTTTCACATCTTAATAGTTTTTATAACCTTCGCTGTTGCTAGCTTAATTAACTTGTCTAGCCAGGTGAGGAACCTTGTCTATGGCAACCTTGCCTTTAAAGTTATCTTAGTGGGACTAATCCTAATCCTCTATTTTAATTTTGGCAAGGGACTATCAAAGAAAAATGCAAGGAGCTTGGACTTTTTTGCAGGCAATTTAATCTGGCTAATTGGACTAGTTTTATTTGCCTTTGCCTTTGTGGGTCTGGGAAGAGAAGTCTTCTCTAGGTCAGTGGGAGGCTCCTATTGGAAGTTTCCATTGGAATTCTTTTTGATGCCTCAGGTCTATGCTATTAAGATTTTGGGAATATCCTACAACCCCATAAGCCTTTTTGTGGCAAGTCTTATACCTGGTTTTATCTATGGGATTTCCATTAAGATTTCAAGAGCAAAGATGATAAGAAGGAATAGGGCAAAAATGAGAAGAAGATAGGAGGACCTATGAAGGATAAATTATATAAATATGACATGGAAGAACTCTACCAGCTTACTGTTAAGAGGTTAGAGGACTTTGGGATAGAGTTAATAGAAATTGCAAAGCTTGTGCAAAAGTTGCAAGGAGATTATATTGATGACTTGAGCCTGGAAAGATGCCTTGAGAGTGTGGAAAGTGTTGTTAGGAAGAGGGAGTCTATCCACGCAATCCTAACGGGACTTGCCCTAGACGACTTGGCAAATGAAGGCAAGTTACCAGAACCCCTCCAATCAATTATAAGAGATGACGAGGGTCTTTATGGAATAGATGAAATTCTTACCCTTGGAATTGTAAATATGTATGGGACAATTGGTCTGACAAACTTTGGTTATCTGGACAAGAAAAAAATTGGCATAATCAAAGACTTAGATGAAAAGAAAAAAGTAGAAAGAGTGACTACTTTTGCCGACGACTTGGTGGCAGCCATAGCTGCAGCAGCCTGCGCAAGAGTAGCCCATCAAAATAAAGAATAAATTTGCAAATCAAAATTTTAAATTGCAAAGAAAATAAAATAAACTTATAAAATGCGGAAGGTCTTCTTGTCATAATCAATGAGGCCTTCTTTTTTTAGTTTGGAAAGTTCACGAGATAGGGAAGAGCGATTTAAGTTCATAAACTGTGCCAGCTCGCTAATGTTAAAATCAATTGTAAAATATTTTGACTTCCTCTTGCGTGCCTCACTAGAAAGAAAATATAAAATTTTGGCACGAGATGAAGGCAGACTAAGTAGGTTTAACTTGTCACGCATAAATAAATTTTTCCCAGCCAAGATTTTTATGAGATTGTCTTGGACCTTGATAAGAGACCTTGAGTCTGATGACTTGTAGGTCTTGTAGTCAAAGAAAACAACTTCAGAGTCACAAGCTGCCACAACAGACAAAGGGATCTCTCCCACATCTTTAATTAGGACTGACTCGGCAAAGAGGGCTGGACCAGTTAACTTTGACAAGATTGCCTTGTTGCCAAAGACGTCTTCAAGAGACAAGTCCACTTTACCCCTTAAAAGTATTCCGAAATAATTTATCTCATCCCCAATAGTAAAAATAATTTCTTTAGCCTCATAAGTTTTCACATCTGACAAATATTTTTCTATTTCTATTAATTCTTCATCATCAAGACCCTTAAAGAGGGCCAGATTTTTTAAAGTTTCAATGTCTTTCATGTCACACCTCTCCTATATTTTAGCATTTTTAATATAATTATCATAAATTAATTATAATGATTGAAGAAATGATTGTTAAATGTTAAACTATCCTTATAGAGTGATGAGGAGGATATATGAAAGTTACTATTTGTATGGGTGCTAGATGCACTCTTATGGGAGCTAATGCTATTTATGATGCAGTAGAGTACTTACAAGATCATTTGTGCGGACCAGAGTCCGAACTATGTTCTGCTGAAAACTTAGAAGTTGAATTTGCACATTGTCTAAACTATTGCAAGATTCACAACAACGAAGCATCACCTGTTGTCATCGTAGACGACGAGATAATGCTAAAGGCTACTGCACAAGAAGTTAGTGCAAAAATAATTGATAAATTAAGAATATAAGTAATAAGGGGAAACGATGAAAGAAATTTATGGAACACTTGTCGACATCAGAAGAAAAGTTTTTGCTGAAGTTGCAAGAATTGCCTACAATGATTTAGATATCTCTGCCCTAGAAGAGTCCAGTTACAAGATAGTACCTGGCGAAGTGGCAAGATATAGATCTGATATCTTTAGAGAAAGGGCAGTTGTCGACGAAAGACTTAGACTAGCAATGGGGCTAGATGTTAGAGAGATTGGCGTATTTAAAAATGTGACTGACGGTTTTGACAAGGTTGATATTGATACAAATGCTTACGAGAAACCACTAATAAATGTTATAAAGTTTGGTTGCGAAGCTTGTCCAACTAAGGCTTATTATACAACAGATAACTGCAGGAAATGTCTTGCACACCCTTGTATAAATGTTTGTCCTGTAAATGCCATTTCAATGGGTAAAGATAGAACAATTATCGACAAAGATAAATGTGTAAGATGTGGAAGATGCCATGACGCTTGTCCATATTCTGCAATAGTGAAGTACGAAAGGCCATGTGCAGCTGCTTGTGGGGTAGATGCCATTTCATCAGACGAATTTGGCAGAGCAGAAATAGATCATGACAAGTGCGTAGCTTGTGGAAGATGTATAGCAGAATGTCCTTTCGGAGCAATCTCTGACAAGACACAAATCTTCCAACTAATAAAAGCAATAAAATCAGGCAAGAGAGTATATGGAGCCATAGCACCATCCTACATAGGACAATTTGGTGCCAACGTAAGTGCAGAACAAATAATAGAAGCAATAAAACAACTTGGCTTTGAAGACGTACTTGAAGTTGCCCTTGGAGCCGACTTAACAACACTCCACGAAGCAAAAGAATACCTAGAAAGAGTGCCAGAAGAGATCCCATTCATGGGTACAAGCTGTTGCTTCTCATGGACACTCATGATAAGAAATGAATTCCCAGAATTCTTTGAACAAGTATCAGACTCAGGCTCACCAATGAGATACACAGCCAACCACATAAAGGCACAGGACCCAGAAGCAGTAGTAGTATTCATAGGACCTTGTACATCAAAGAAGCTTGAAGCCATAGATACAAAAGTAAAATCAGACGTAGACTTCGTAATAACTTTTGAAGAACTAATGGGAATGTTCGTAGCAAAGAACATAGAACCATCAGAAATAAAAGTAGAAAAAGTAGTAGACGACGGATCAGCCCTTGGTAGAGGTTACCCAATAGCAGGTGGCGTTGCCGAGTCAGTAAAGGTAGTGGCAGAAAAACTTGCACCAGAAAAAGACATCCACATCCAAGGAGCACACACCCTAGCAGAATGTAAGAAGATGTTAAAAATCGCCAAGGCAGGCAAGCTTAACGGCTACCTACTAGAAGGTATGGCATGCCCTGGTGGATGTGTTGCAGGTGTGGGAACAATAGCTTCAGTAAACAGAGTTAAGAAGCAAATTGAAAAATTCAAGAAGGACTCAGCTTATCCAACACCACTTGAAAATGTCCACATCGAAAAAGAAAGAGAAAGTATTTAAGAAAAATCCCCATAAATATTGACAAGATAGACTTTATAGTCTAAAATATGTGTCATGTTTAAAAAGCCCCGGAATAATTTTTAAACTATTTAGGAGGAAAATTCATTGAAAAGCTACATGGCTAAAGCAAATGAAATTGAAAGAAAATGGTATGTTATCGACGCCGAAGGTAAAGTCCTTGGTAGATTAGCATCAGAAATTGCAAGTGTTTTAAGAGGAAAGAGAAAACCTATCTTTACACCACATGTGGACTGTGGAGACTTTGTTATTGTAATCAATGCAGACAAGGTTGTATTGACAGGCAACAAACTAAACCAAAAAATTCACGCATATCACACTGGATACCCAGGTGGAAGAAGAGAAGTTGTATACGCTGAAATGATGGAAAAGAGACCAGAAAAAGTTATCGAACTAGCAGTTAAGGGAATGCTTCCTAAGAACAGACTAGGCAGAAAGATGATTAAAAAACTTAAAGTTTACACTGGTAGCGAACACCCACACACAGCACAAGCACCTGAAGTTTATGAATTTTAATTGGAGGTAAGAATGGAAACTATACAATACAGAGGTACTGGAAGAAGAAAAAAATCCATCGCCCAAGTTAGACTTCTACCTGGCAATGGAAAATTTATTATCAACGGTAAAGATATCGAAGAATACTTTAACTTTGAAACACTAAGAATAGTTGCAAAAGAACCACTAGAACTTACAGAAACAGAAGCATCATTCGATGTAATCGTAAAAGTAATCGGTGGAGGATATTCAGGACAAGCAGGAGCTGTTAGACACGGCGTTGCTAGAGCCCTACTAGAAGTAGATCCTGAATACAGATCAGTTCTTAAAAAAGCAGGATATCTAACAAGAGATCCAAGAATGAAGGAAAGAAAGAAATACGGTCTTAAAAAGGCTAGAAAATCTCCTCAATTCTCAAAGAGATAATTTTATATCATTTTACAAGAGCCCTCGCAAGAGGGCTCTATTATTTTGCTTGACCTAATCGACTTGCAAAGTGATTGATGGCAGATCAAGCATGTTTGCTCTTGACCAATTCTCTATACATTACTTCTACAAATTACCTTGTATTTGTTGTATAATATCTAAAACTAAAAGGGAGGAAATTATGAAGAAGTTCAAAAGAATTTTAGTTGCTAATCGTGGAGAGATTGCCATTAGAATTTTCAGGGCAGCAAGAGAAATGGGGATTCGCTCTGTTGCCATTTATTCTGAAGAAGATAGGCTGGCACTCTTTAGGACTAAGGCTGACGAGTCTTATGAGATTGGCAAGGGCAAGTCACCTCTTGATGCCTACCTAGACATTGACGAGATAATTAGTCTTGCAAAGAAGAAGGGTGTTGATGCCATCCACCCTGGCTACGGATTTTTGTCAGAAAATCCTGAGTTCGCAAGGAAGTGTAGAGAAGAGGGAATTACTTTTATTGGACCAAGCCCAGAGGTTATGGAAAAGCTTGGGGACAAGATCACTTCAAAGATTGTTGCAAAGGAAGCTGGTGTTGCAACTATTCCTGGAATTGAAAAACCTATTCGCAATGAGGAAGAGGCTCTTCTCTTTGCAAGGTCTTGTGGCTATCCTGTTATGATCAAGGCTGCTGCTGGTGGCGGCGGTAGGGGCATGAGAATTGCCCAGAGCCAAGAGGAGCTTTTAGATAAGTTTCAATCTGCTAAGAACGAAGCGAAAAAAGCCTTTGGCGATGACTCAATGTTTATTGAAAAGTATCTTCACAAGCCAAAGCATATTGAGGTGCAAATTTTGGGAGACGAGTATGGAAATATTGTCCACCTTTATGAAAGGGACTGCTCTATCCAAAGACGTCACCAAAAGGTTATTGAATACACTCCAGCCTTTTCTCTTCCAGTTGAATTAAGAGAAGAAATTTGCCAAGATGCCCTAAAGATTGCAAGGTCTATTGGCTATTCTAACGCAGGGACTGTTGAATTTTTAGTTGACTCTAAGGGGGACCACTATTTTATAGAGGTTAACCCAAGGGTCCAAGTTGAGCACACTGTAACAGAGATGTGCACTGATATTGATATTGTTCAGTCGCAAATTCTCGTTGCCATGGGCTACAGGCTTGACAGTGATGAAATTGGAATCAGGGGTCAAGATGCTATTGACCACAGGGGGTTTTCTATCCAATGTCGTGTTACAACAGAAGATCCTCTCAACAACTTTATGCCAGACACTGGGCAAATTAATTTATATAGGTCATCTTCTGGTTTTGGGATAAGACTTGACGGTGGCAACGGCTTTACTGGTGCAGTGATTTCGCCTTATTACGACTCACTTCTTGTAAAGGTAATTACTGAAGCAAGGACTTGGAAGGATGCCATAAGAAAGGCAAAGAGGTCTCTTTCTGAATTAAAGATTGGTGGAGTTAAGACTAACATTGGCTTCTTGTTAAATGTTTTAAACACCAAAGACTTTGAAGAGGGAACTTGCGACACAGGTTTTATTGAAGAGCATCCAGAGCTATTTGAAATAAAATCTTCTAAGGACAAGGAACTAAGGCTCATGAAAATTATTGGAGAGAGGGTTGTCAATGACACTAAGACTCTTGAGAAAAATTTTGATGTTCCGCAAGTTCCAAGCTTTGAAAGAAAGGACTTCAGGGGTTACAAGCAAATTTTTGACGAGCTTGGACCTGATGGAATTATGGATCACATCTTAAGGGAAAAGAAGCTTCTCTTAACTGATACCACTATGCGTGATGCCCACCAATCTCTTATGGCTACAAGGATGAGGACTATTGACCTTGTGAAGATTGCTGAGGCTATGAACTACAACATGGACAAGCTATTTTCTGTAGAAATGTGGGGCGGGGCAACCTTTGATGTTGCTTACAGATTCCTCCACGAAGATCCATGGGAAAGGTTGAGGCTCCTTCGTGAAAGGATGCCAAATATGCTTTTGCAAATGTTAATTCGTGGCAACAACACTGTGGGTTACAAAAATTATCCAGATAATGTGGTTGTAAAGTTCATAAAGGAGTCTGCAAAAAATGGTGTTGACCTATTTAGGGTTTTTGATTCATTAAACTGGCTTGATGGAATGAAACTTTCCATTGATCAAGTCCTTGAAAATGGAAAAATTGCAGAGGCGACTATGTGCTACACTGGAGACATACTTGACGAGAAAAGGGACAAGTATTCCATTAAGTATTATGTTGACTTTGCCAAGGAACTTGAAAGGACTGGGGCACAAATTCTTGGCATCAAGGATATGTCAGGTCTATTAAAACCTTATGCAGCTAAGAAGTTAATCAAGAACTTAAAGGAAGAAGTTGGCCTCCCGATCCACCTTCACACTCACGACACAACTGGCAATGGGGTTGCCACAATCTTGCAGGCAACTGAAGCTGGGGTTGATATTGTTGACACAGCAGTTAACTCCATGAGTGGACTAACTTCCCAACCTGCCCTTAACTCAGTTGTCGCTGCCCTTAAGAATACTGAAAGGGATACAGAAATAGATTTAGATAAGGCAGAGGATATTTCAAAATATTGGGCTGCAGTTAGACCGGTTTATGCAAATTTTGAATCTGATTTGAAGTCAGGTACTACAGAAATTTATAAGTATGAAATTCCTGGAGGCCAATATTCAAACCTAAAGCCACAAGTTGAGTCCTTTGGACTTGGCCACAAGTTTAAGGATGTTAAGGAAATGTACAAGCGTGTCAACGAAATGGTGGGTGACATTGTCAAAGTAACTCCTTCATCAAAAATGGTTGGAGACTTTGCAATTTTTATGGTGCAAAATGAACTCACTCCAGAAAATATTTTGGAAAAGGGCAAGAACTTAGACTATCCCGACTCTGTCATGACTTACTTTAGGGGAATGATGGGTCAACCTTATGGAGGCTTCCCTAAGGACCTACAAGAAATGATTCTTAAGGGAGAAAGTCCAATTACAAAAAGACCTGGTGAACTCTTAGAAGATGAGGACTTTGATAAAGTTAAAAGGCATTTGGAAGATAAGGGAATAAGTCCAAGTGAAGAAGATATAATTTCTTCAGCCCTATATCCAAAGGTCTTTGATGACTACCTTGACTATATAAAAGAAAATGGGGAAGTGACAAGAATTGGGTCAGACGTATTCTTCCATGGACTAATGGAAGGCGAGTCAACAGAAATTTCTCTTGAAGAAGGTAAGACTTTAATTGTAACTTTAATTGAAGTTGGAAAATTATTAGAAGATGGAACAAGAAACTTAACTTTTGAAATAAATGGCTCAAGAAGGACTATTAAGATCAAGGACGAAACTGTAAAGGCAGGAGAAAGTCTTGGAGAAGAAAAAATTTATGCCGATCCAAAGAATGAAAGGGAAGTTGGTTCGTCAATACCAGGTAAGATTGTAAAAGTTCTTGTTGCTGAAGGCGACGGAGTTAAAAAGGGAGACAGTCTTTTTGTTGCTGAAGCCATGAAGATGGAAACCAATATTGTCGCAAACATTGATGGAAAAGTTAAAGACATCAGGGTAAGAGAAGGCGACATGGTGGAAAGTGGTCAGCTATTATTGTGCTTTGAATAAAAAATTTTCTCTGGGGTAATTTATTATTAGCTTATGAAATTTATAAAGGAAGTGTGAAATGAAAAAGTTATACAGGTCGAGAAATGATAGGTTTTTTGCAGGAGTTTGTGGCGGGATAGCAAAGTATCTTGGCATTGACTCCACACTTGTGAGACTTATAACTTTTCTGTTAATCGTGCCAGGAGGACTTAGCATTTGGGTCTACATTGCTCTTGCTATTATTATTCCAAGCGAACCAATCGGGAGAATAGATGAGTCCTATGGAGAAAAGTTTTCTGATCCCTTCAAAGATAGCTACGGAAATTATAGGGATGAGTACGAAAGACAAAAGAAGAATGACGAAGATTTTTATTGAGAGGGAGGTCCAAGGGGACCTCTTTTTTAATGCTCATAAGCCGGCAAATATTTCTGTATAATCTCTCCATTACTTGATACAATATTGTCGAGGTGTTTTAATTGATTAGTCTTGAAGGTCTTGTGGAGAAAATAATTTTTAGAAATGAAGACAACGGCTACACTGTTGCAAAAATAATTTCCAGTGATGGCGACCTTGTAGTTGTTGGCTCAGCCACAATTTTTAAAGAAAATTTAAAATACAAATTTACTGGGGACTTCACCTACCATAATAAGTATGGAGACCAGTTTGCCTTTACAGACCTTGAGGAAGTCATGCCTGAGGGAGAAGCTGCCATTGTTTCCTATCTTTCTTCTGCCATGATCCCCCACGTTGGAGAAAAAATGGCTGAAAGAATTGTTGATGAGTTTAAGGACCAGACCCTTGATGTTATAGAAAATCATCCTGAAAGACTCTTGTCTATTAAGGGCATTGGGAAGAAAAAGTACAGGGACATCAAGGAAGCTCTCGACAAGCAGTATGCCATGAGGAAGATCTTCCTTCACTTCTCTAAGTACAACCTTCCAGCTTCTGTGATTTTAAAAATTTACAAGGAGTATGGGGACGAGTCCATAGAAATCGTAATGAAAAATCCCTACGACTTGATTGGAAGAGTGAGGGGGCTGGGCTTTAAGAAGGCGGATGAAATTGCTGAGTCCATTGGAATTGAAAAGGACTCTGACTTTAGGAGCTTGGCTGGACTTAAGTACGCTCTCATGCTTGCCAATAGGGATGGTCACACCTACTTGCCCCTTGACAAGTTAATCAAGGCAGGAGAAAAAATTCTTGGGACAAGCTTTGAGGACCCAGATGAGATTGCAAGGACTCTAACTCTTGAGAAAAACTTTTTTGTTGAGAGGGACGGAGAAGATTACAACTGCTACATAGCCAGGTACTTGGCAGCAGAAAATTATGTTGCAGGCAAGTTAATTGAATTAAATAATTCCTTTGATGAAAATTTTGATATTGATGAAAAAATTAAAAATACTGAAAAATTTAGAAATATTGAGCTTTCCAAAACTCAGAGAAGGGCAGTTAAGGATGCGATCAACAAGGGTGTCTTTGTCATAACTGGGGGACCGGGAACCGGTAAGACAACAACCCTAAAGGTCTTAATAGATATTTTTGAGTCCATGGATAAGGAGATAAAGTTGGCTGCTCCAACGGGAAGGGCTGCCAAGAGGATGAAGGAACAAACCGGAAGAGATGCCTTCACCATCCACAAGCTCCTTGAGATTGGTTTTGGCGGCGACTTTGCCAATGTGGAAGAGCTTGAATGTGATGTCTTAATTCTTGATGAGGTTTCTATGGTGGACATCCTCTTAATGGAAACCCTCTTAAAGTCCATTGAGTCCCCAACTCGCTTGATCTTAGTTGGCGATAAGGACCAACTTCCATCTGTTGGCCCTGGTAATGTCTTGGCAGATATTTTGGAATCAGGAGTCATTGAGTCAGTGAACCTTGAAGAAATTTTTAGGCAGTCTGAAGAGTCAATGATCGTTAAAAATGCCCACTTGATCAACAAGGGGGAGACCCCAATCTTAAATCGTGGCGACTTCTTTATGATTTCTGAAAGAGGAGAGACCAAGGGGCTTGAAATTATCAAGGACCTTGTGAAGACTAGGTTGCCAAATTATTTTAATGTGAGCCAGGCTGATGTCCAAGTCCTAACTCCAACCAAGAAGGGGGTCCATGGGACAGAAAACTTGAACCTTGCCCTCCAAGACCACCTAAATGACAGCGACGAATTTATTGAAGTCCTTGGCAAAAAATTTAAGTTGGGGGACAGGGTCCTACAGACAAAAAATAATTATGAGTTGGAATCAAAAATAGAAAATGAATTTTACGAGGACAAGCAAAAGGGAGTTTTTAACGGAGACCTTGGTTATATTTCAAAAATTGACAAGGAAAATAAAAAGCTAACAGTTGTCTTTGATGACGTGAGAAGTGTCGAGTACTCTTCTGATAATCTTGACGAGCTCGCCCTTGCCTATGCCATGACCATCCACAAGTCTCAGGGAAGTGAGTTCCCTGTAGTTGTAATTCCAATTTACAGGGCTGCTCCCATGCTCTTAACAAGAAATTTGATTTACACAGCTATAACGAGAGCATCAAAGGCAGTTGTCCTTGTGGGCATAAGCGACTATCTCATGAAGATGATTGAAAACAATAGGAATCGCAAGAGGTATTCCAAGCTTGAGAAAAAGTTGAGGGACCAAGATGAAATTAAAAGAGGATAAGTGCCCCTTATGTGGGAGAATGGTTGAAGACTATGGCCTTTGTCACGAGTGCATAAGTCTAATTAATAAGGATTCAGCCTACTATTATGACATAGAAGGCCTTGATGACTTAATAGTTTCCTCCACTTACTCGGGCATTATGAGGAGACTCATTATTGATTTTAAATTTAAGGGAAAGCTTTCTTATGGAGAAATAATTTCTGAAATCATGACGGAAAAGATTTTGGAGAAAAACTTAAAGGACCAAGTCATAACCTATGTCCCCATGCACAGGAAGAAGGAAGGGGAAAGAGGCTACAACCAGTCCAAGATTTTGGCAGAGAAAATTGCAAGGAACTTGGACCTGCCCTGCCAAGATGTCTTTGAAAAAGTTATAGATACCAAATTTCAAGTTGGTTTAAAGAAGTTTGACCGTGAAGAGAACCTACGAGATGCCTTTGAAGTGAAAAATTATGCTGAAGAGATAATTATCGTTGACGACGTAATAACAACTGGGGCAACAATCTCTGAGCTGACAAAGATTGCCAAGAAGGCAGGCATAAAAAAAGTGACTGCACTAATTGCAGCCACAGAAATTGCTTAGCCTTGTAAATTTTTAAAGATTGAATCATGTCTTGGCCAGTTGTTAAGACTCTTAAAATTCCTCATGGAGTAGAGAGTGGAGTTTATCTCTGCCCCAACTAAAGTTATAGTTGATAGGAGGTAGAGCCAAATCAAAAAGACTATGATACCTCCAAGAGATCCATAAGTTATGGAATACTTGCCGAAGCTAGATACATAAAAGTTAAATCCTGATGAGGCAATAATTAGGCCAAGGGTTGCGAAGATTGAACCTGGCAAGACGGACTTTATTGTAATCATATTTTCTCTGGACTTTGATGGAGAAAATTTGTACAAGAGGATAAAGGTAATGAGCATGTAGGCAAGGGGAATTGCATTTTTTGCAATGGACCAAATCTTGTCGAAGGATGCATTCTCAATCCCCAGGTAGGACATGACCTTTACATAAATAATTTGTCCAAAGATTTGTGTAAGGACAAGAAGAAAAATCATGAGGATTAGGGCTAGGGTAAAGAAGAGGGCCATTAGCCTTTGAGCTAGGAAGCCTCTTGACTCAACGAAGCCATAGGATTGATTTATTATCTTCATGAGCTTAAAGACTGCAGTTGATGCAGTGAAAAGACCTGCCACGAAGGAGATTGTTAAAAAGGATCCCGATGATGACATGTGAAGCTCATTTAAAAAGTTTCTTATAATTTCTTGGATTTCACCAGGAAGGACATCGAGAAGTCCGTAAATATATTCTGGATCAAGAATCCCTGAAAAATTAATAGCATTGATTAATGAGATTAAGAAGGGGAAGATGGATAATATTAAAAAATATGTTAGACTTCCTCCATAGGATAGGGTGTCGTGGTCCAAGACCCTGTAAATTAGTTTATCAAAAAAAGTAAAGGCCTTTTTGTCTTTGACCTTATCTATAAAATTATTCATATTTTCTTTAACACCTCTTGAGTATTATATAGTAAATGTCATATGATAACAAATCATTAAATGATAAAATAGGATTAGGTGATACTATGAACTACAATATATTAGTTTGCGACGACGAGAAAGATATCTTAGACGCAATAAAAATTTATTTGAAAGCCGAGGGCTACAAGGTCTTCACAGCAGAAGATGGGGCTAGAGCTCTTGAAATTATTAAGGAGAATGAAATTCACCTTGCAATCATTGACATAATGATGCCTGTTATGGATGGAATTACCCTCATAATGAAGATGAGGGAGAAGACAAATATTCCAATAATTGTTTTATCGGCTAAGGGTGAAGTCACAGATAAGATTGTGGGCCTAAATGTTGGAGCCGACGATTACATCACTAAGCCCTTTAATGCAGTTGAGCTTACAGCGAGAGTCAACTCTCTTATAAGAAGGTATTTTTCTCTTGGTGCATCAGACATAAAGACTGGAGACTTAAAAATTGGCAGAGTTTCAATTTTTGACGACTCCAAGGAAGTTCGTGTTGAAGATGAACTTGCTAACCTAACTCCTTATGAATACAAGATTCTTTACTTGCTTGCAAAAAATCCTGGAAGAGTTTTTTCTTCTAATGAGATTTATGAAAGGGTCTGGGAAGAAGAAGCTATTGATGTTAGAAAAATAATTTCTGTTCACATCTCCCACTTGCGTGACAAGATTGAAATCAATCCAAGGAAGCCTGACCTAATTAAATCTGTTTATGGGATGGGCTATAAGATTGAGGTCAAGTAATGTTATCTGATTTTAAAGTTTTTATGAGAGACCTATTCCTCGATTTAATAGATAGGGTCTTTCTTGAAAATATTTTTGTGTCCTCTGTAATTATTTTTGAACTCTTTAACATCAACAAGCACTTTATCCTAGCTTGGACTGTAACTTTAATTTTTGCCCTCTTAAAGATCAAGAGAAAGAAACTCTTGGATACAATTTTTACCTACAACCTCTACAAGTATAGGCGTTTTAAAAATTTCAGACTCTTTGGGACCTTAAATGTTACCCTAATAATTATGTACATAATTTTTTACAGCTTGATAAAAAGTGATATAGTCCTTTTAAACGTCCTACTCTTTATGATTTTAAGGGCGGTTATTATTGTGGAAGTTCAGTTTGCTCAAAATGCTCTTTCCATTGAGCTCATAGAATCCATCCTCTATGGCTATGAATTTGAAATCCCCAGCCCCTTTGAGAATGAATACCTGGACAAAATCACTGTCTTAATGGAAGACTTTAAGGTCCGTGACAGGTTAAGGCTGGAAGAAAACTTTAGGTCCGAGAGGTTTAAGGTTGATTTGATTACAAATATTTCTCACGACTTAAAGACTCCTCTCACTTCTATAATAAATTACGCCGACCTCTTGTCCAAGAAGGAAGTCCTTGATGACGAGGCGAAGAATTTTGTTGCAATACTCAAGAGGAACTCAACTAGGTTAAAGGACTTAATCGTTGACTTGGTCTTTGCTTCCAAGACAAGCACGGGTAACCTATCTATTGAGAAGTCCTTAGTTGAATTAAACGAGATGATTTTACAAATCTATGGAGATTACGACTCCCTCTTCGAGAAGAGGGACTTGGAATTTTCTTACAAGTCAGCAAGCGATGAAATTTTAATTTACACTGACGTAAATCTCTTTGTGAGAATTGTTGAAAATTTATTTTCCAATGCTGCTAAGCACGCAAGACCTGGCACAAGAGTCCTTGCTGGTGTAATAGAAAGAGAGTCAACCATAGAATTTTATGTGAAGAACATTGTAGATGAAAAACTAAATATGAATTCTGATGAACTTTTTGAAGAACTCTTAAAGGCTGACAGGTCACGACACTCTGAAGGATCAGGACTTGGTCTTAACATAGTGAAGAACTTGGCAGAGCTTCTCGGTGGAGAAGTCAAGGTGTCAATCCACGGTCAGTGGTTCGAGGTCCACGTCCTCCTCTTAAGGGATTCTGATTGACTATATTTTATTGACAAAGTTTTTAAATTGAAATAAAATAAAAAGAAACCACAGGTTTTTCATAATGGCAATTTTAATTAATTGCCATTTTTTTGTTTTTATTTTTAATAGGGGGAAGTATGATAGAAGAATTTGGGATAAAAAGTTTTAACAAGAAGAAGATGAAGGAATCACTACCCTATCCAATCTACTTAAAGTGGAAGGATGCACTAAGAAACGAAAAAGACCTAGACAGGGAGACAGCAGATGCCATTGCCCACGCCATGAAGGACTGGGCTTTAAAAAATGGTGCAACGCACTTTGCCCACTGGTTCTTGCCACTCTCTGGTCACACTGCAAAGAAGCACGAGGCCTTTATATCTAGGACCTCTGACAATGAACCAATAAATAGGTTCTCTGGCAAGGAGCTTGTCAAGGGAGAGCCTGACGCATCATCCTTCCCATCTGGAGGCATGAGGTCAACCTTTGAAGCAAGAGGTTATACTTATTGGGACCTAACAGCAAATTCCTTTGTTATTGGAAGTGTCTTATACATCCCAACTATTTTTATGTCCTACAAGGGAGAAAAACTTGATAAGAGGGGTCCACTCATTGACTCCACAAAAATCTTAAGCGAAGAAGGAACAAGGGTCGTAAATTTATTCGAGAAAGATGAGTACGCCTACAGGATGAGGGTCAAGGTTGGACTTGAACAAGAATTTTTCTTACTTGACAAGGAAGTCTACAAGAAGAGAAGCGACCTTAAAAACATTGGAAGGACCATCGTTGGTGCTCCATCTCCAAAGGGGCAAGAGCTATCAGACCATTACTTTGGTCAAATCCCTGCAAGGGTAGAAAAATTTTATAAGGACGTAGACAAAAAACTTTACGAGCTTGGAATTTATTCTGAAGCTGAGCACAACGAAGTTGCCCCAAATCAATTTGAAATGGCAATCCTATTCGAAAATGTAAATGTGGCAATAGATGACAATCAACTTTTGATGAATATCTTAAAGGAAACTGCCCTAGAAAATAATTTGGTCTGCCTCTTCCATGAAAAACCCTTTAATAGCGTAAATGGATCTGGCAAGCACAACAATTATTCCATTGTCACAAACTATGGACTAAATGTCTTTGACCCAGGCGATGATCCTTATAACAACAATGTATTTTTATTATTTACTGCAGCGATTATCGAAGCTACAGACAAGTACCAAAGTCTTTTGAGGGTAAGTGCATCATCAACTTCCAACGACTTTAGGCTGGGAGCAGATGAAGCGCCACCGGCAATTATTTCCCTCTTCCTTGGATCTGACTTAGAAGAATTATTTAAGGACATTAAGGAAGATATTGAATACAAAAAAGATTCTGACAATAGCTTTAGGGGCTACAACCTCTTAAGTGTTCCTAGGGACTCAAGCGACAGAAACAGGACAGCTGCTGTTGCCTTTACTGGTAATAAGTTTGAGTTTAGGATGCTTGGATCATCTAAGACTGGGTCTGACTTAAACATTTCATTAAATTGTGCCATGGCAGACTCTCTTGCAAATATTTATGAAAAGTTAAAGGACTTCCAAGATGATCCTAATAAGTTAAGGGAAAAAACTCTTGAAATTGTAAGAGAAATTATGGAAAATCACGACAGGATAATTTGCGACGGCGATAATTATTCTGATGATTGGAAGGAAGAAGCCAAGAGAAGGGGACTTGCCAACCACAAGACTTATTTTGATGCCCTAGTTTCTTTAAGAGACTTTGACTTCCACGACATTTTCATCAAGAGGGGAATTTATACAGAAAAGGAAATCAAGGCTTCCTATGAGGTAAACCTTGAAGAAGTTGTAATTTATCACAGTCTTGAGGCCAAGACTATGGTCTCAATGATTCACAAGGACCTAGTTCCTATGGGGATGTCTGAATTAAATGACCTATCTCAAATTTTAAAATTCAAAAACAATGAAAAACTAAGGATCAAGTATGATAGAATAGACAAGATGATTACGGACTTACTTGAATGTGGAGATGAAATCAATCTTCTCCTTGAACATTCAAATAATATATATGACATATACAAAAAGGCAGAGTATGTTGAGAGAAATATTGCCACTAAGCTCCTTACAACGAGAAGGATAGCAGACCAAATGGAAAGATTAATCTCAAGAAAGAATATGACTTTGCCATCTTACGAAGATATTTTTAATTCATTAAGCTAGGAGGAAGTATGACGAAATTTATATTTGTTACAGGTGGAGTTGTTTCAGGAATTGGAAAGGGAATTTCTGCAGCAAGTATTGGTAGACTTTTAAAGGACAGGGGACTTTCTGTCTTTATGCAAAAATTTGATCCCTATCTAAATGTTGACCCAGGAACTATGAGTCCCTACCAACATGGGGAAGTTTTTGTAACTAAGGATGGAGCAGAAACTGACTTAGATCTTGGTCACTATGAAAGATTTATTGATGAAGAGTTGACTAAGGGTGCATCAATTACAACTGGCAAGGTTTATTCTACAGTTATTGCCAAGGAGAGAAGGGGAGACTACGACGGAGCAACTGTCCAAGTAATCCCTCACATCACTAACGAAATTAAAAACGCAGTTTACAAGGCTGCCAAAGAATCCAAGGCTGATGTTGTAATAACAGAAATTGGTGGTACAGTAGGCGACATTGAATCCCTTCCATTTTTAGAAGCTATAAGACAAATTCACTCAGAAAATAAAAAATCTGACGTCCTATTTGTTCACACAGTTCTTGTGCCAAACATTCCTGGTTCAGATGAATTAAAGACAAAGCCAACCCAACACTCCTTCAAGGAGCTTATGTCTAATGGAATTAAAACTGATGTAATAATTGTAAGGTCTAATGGTCTAGTTACAGATGACTTGAGAGAAAAGATCTCATTGTTCTGTGACGTGCCAGTGGAAGCAGTTATCCAATCAACAAATGTTGAACTTATTTATGAAGTTCCCCTAGTTTTCCACGAACAACACCTTGACGACTACATCTTAAAGGAACTTGACCTAGAAGACAGACCAGCTTCCAAGGGCAAGTGGAGAGATATGGTTAAAAGATTTAAGGACGTCAAGGGCGACGTTACTATTGGACTTGTTGGAAAATATGTAAGCCTTCACGACGCTTATCTTTCTGTGACTCAAGCTTTAACTGATGCAGGTTGCGAAAATGGCTACAAGGTAAACATAAAGTGGATAGACGCAGAAGATATTGAAAAAGATGCAAGCATACTCGATGGACTTGATGGGATAATTGTACCAGGTGGATTTGGATCACGTGGAACTGAAGGAATGATCATGGCTTCTAAGTACGCTCGTGACAACCACATCCCTTACTTTGGAATTTGTTACGGAATGCAAATCGCACTTATTGACATTGCAAGAAACAAGCTTGGATTTAAGGATGCTAACTCTACAGAGATAAATCCAGATACAAACTATCCAATCATTGATCTTTTAGAAAACCAAAAGGACATTAAAAATGTTGGAGGAACTTTAAGACTTGGCAATTATGACTGCACAATTGAAAAAGACTCCTTAGTTTACTCTCTTTACGGTCAAGAAAAAATTAAGGAAAGACACAGACACAGATACGAATTTAACAACGACTTCAGGGGCAAGATTAGGTCAGCTGGCGTAGTCTTCTCTGGTATCAACGAAGACAAGGACCTAGTTGAAATAATTGAACTAAAAGATGAAGACTTCTTCGTTGCTTGCCAATTCCATCCAGAATTTAAGTCAAGACCAACAAAGGTTCACCCATTATTTAACGGCTTTGTGAAAGCAGTAATCCAAAAGAAAAATAAATAAAAATATAAAAAATAAAATCTCATCCATCTTGTGTGGGTGAGATTTTTTGTGTTTAAAATAAATTTTAATTTTTAATTTTTAAATTTTAATTTTTAAATTGTAATTTTTATCTTTAAACTTATTAGTTAAAATAAAAAAAGTCCTGGTTTTTGACCAGGATTTTCTTATAGGAACTTGTCTTTTAAATTATCCCAGTAGGAATTATTTGAAAAGACAAGTTTTTTTATTGTCTTGTTTGAGAGTCTTATGTTGACCCTGTGCAAGTTGTTGAAGAAATACTCTGACCCATCGACTAAGAGTAAGTTGGAGTCCTTGTATCTTTTTTCAACAACAAGTGAAATTGTGTGAGCTCCTGGTACAATAACTGATGAGCCAAGAGACCTATATGCAGCTGAGTTCATTGGGGAGATGGGAGTCATCTGCAAGACGTGAAGACTTGGATAGACTATGGCGCCTCCAGAAGAAAAGTTGTAGGCAGTTGATCCTGATGGAGTTGAAACTAGGACGCCGTCGCCAGAAAATTTTTCCACGTGGTTCCTATCTATAAAGACATTCATGTGAATAGTCTTTGAGTGAGCAGCCTTTAAGACAACTTCGTTGACGGAGTAAAACTTGTAGGTCTTGTTCTTTGTGTAGATATCAGACCTGATTAGTTTGATGTCGTCAACTTGGTAGTTGCCATCCTTGTAGTCCTTTACAAATTTTTCAACTTCTTCAGGTTTTATCTCTTGATAAAAACCTAGGTGGCCAGTGTTTATTCCCACGAAGGGCATTTCTGGAAAGTCGTTCTTGTGGATGGCCTTTATGAAAGAGCCGTCGCCCCCTATACATATAGAAAGCTCAGCATTTTTTTTGAAACCGTTAAAGGGTTCATATCCATATTTTGTTAAAACCTTGTGCAAATTTGTAGCAGTTTTTTTTGACTCGTAATTTGCGTTGGTAAGTATATTTATAATTTTTGACAAGACTAAACCCCCTTGATTTTTTTTATCATTATTTATATTATAAACGAATAAAGTTCCCTTGACTAGAGGTGTATAATGTATAGATTAAATTCCAAAGATTTTATAAATTTTAAGTTCAACGGAAATTCGGGAAATAAAATAAAGGTAAATGACTTCTTAAAGGAGAGAGGACTTTCCTCAAGACTAATAAGAAAGTCAGTTAAGAGTGGAAATATTTATTTGAACTCCAGAGTAAATAGGAAAAATAAATTTTTAAAGAAGGGCGACCTTGTATCACTTAGGTTTGAAGATGAAGAACCCAATGGAGGAGTAGAACATAGGGACCTTGACATCATCTACGAGGACGATGACCTTGTCATAGTGAATAAAGAACCCTTTATGGTAACTCACACTGCCAAGGACGATGCTGATGGGACTCTCTTGAATTATCTCTTGGGATATTTTGAAGAAGAAGTTTTAAAGAGGAAGGTCAGGTTTGTCAATAGACTTGACAGGGACACATCAGGTCTTGTAGTTGCAGCAAAAAATTCCTTTGCTCAAGATAAAATTTCTAGCGACTTTAAAGAAGATGTGGAGAAAAAATATCTGGCTGTAGTTGAGGGAATTCTTGAAGAGAAGGAAGGACTTATTGACGGACCAATTGCCACAAGTGAAGACGGTATAAGACGTGAAGTCAACTATGTGATTGGAAAAAGATCTCTAACTTCTTATGAAGTCCTAGATGAGTACAAGGACATGAGCCTAGTCCTCTTGACCCTTCACACAGGAAGGACTCATCAGATAAGAGTTCACATGGCCCACATAGGTCACCCTATCCTAGGCGATAGTCTTTATGGTAAGAAGTCAGATTTTATTAACAGGCAGGCCCTTCACTCCTATTCATTAAAATTTAAACTCCCAAGGAATAATAAGGAGATGGAAGTTTATGCAAAGCTTCCCAAAGATTTTTCCTTTTTTCCCTGCTCTTATTGAAAAAACACTTTCATTGCGTTATAATTTACTTAAGTAAATTCTGCGATGTACGAAGAATGCCTATTTAATTCAACCGACAAATTAAACACGGGAAACTGTGTATGAGCGTCCTATGACAAGCCGTCTTTGAGCGGAAGTCAGAATACGCTATCAAGTTTTTTACCCACCATAATTATTGGCGGGTGTGAATTAACTAGGTATCGGCATTGCGGTTTTTACTATTATTTTAAATGTTTATTTATATGAATTTTATTCTTGTTTTGAATAATCTTGAGTTAATGTGATTAATTTAAATGTTAAAGGGTAAAATATTAACAAGTATAACAAACAAACAATATAAAGGAGAGTTATTATGGGATTATTCGATTATTTAGAAGAAAAAAGAAATCAAGCAGTTAGAAGAAGAAGACTTAAAGAAATTTCAAAAATTGGTACTGGTCTTGCACTAGGAGCACTTGGTGGAATTCTTTTTGCACCTCAAGAAGGTAAAAAGACTCGTGAAGATATAGCAAACAAATCTAAAGAAGCAGCTAACCAAGCTTTAAACGCAGCTAATGATGCTAAGGACACTCTTGAATTCAAGGCTTACCAAGCTGGCGAACAAGCTAAGAAGACTTATGCTGACTTAAGAGAAAGAGCTGCACAAAAAAAATATGAATTTGATGAAGATGTTGAAGTAGCTAAGGCTAAAGCTAAAGCAATTGGCGAAGTTGTAAGAGCTGGAGCTGAAGACATTAAACATGATGTAAAAAATACAACAGAAGAAGTTAAAGATACAGCTAAAGACGTTAAAGAAGACCTAAAAGAAGGCGCTAAAGAAGTTAAAAAAGAAGCAAAAAAATCAGCTGAAAATGTAAAAGAATCTGTTGAAGAAACAAAAGACAAGGTAGAAAAAGAAGCAAGAAAATAAGATAGGGGGTATATAGGATGTTAGATCAAGCATTTACTATAGGTGGCCTACTTAGTTTCCTACTTTATGTAGCTGGTATAGCTGCACTTGTTGCACTATTCTTAGTGCTTATTAATGTATTTAAAATTTTAAAGAATGTTAATGAAATTGTTGAGAGAAACCAAGGAGAAATTGATCACACAATAAAGACTGTTCCTTCCATTATGGATAATGCCAAGGATATTTCTGATAATGTGAATGCAATTTCAACTGATGCTACAAAGCTTGTAAATGATGTAAAACCAGAAGTCGAAAGACTTATGTCAACTGTAGGTTCTGTTTCAGATACAGTTAACGGTATTACTAGACAAGTCGATGATACTTCTTTTAGAGTGTCAAATACAGTTATGAATATATCAGATGTTATTTCTGATACAGCTAAAACTATTTCACTTAGTTCAAATAACGCCATCGACTATTTTTATATTTTAAGAGAAGTTGCAAAGACTGTTAAAGAAGTCTTTCTAAGATAAACTAGGGACGGAGTTATTCTTCGTCTCCTTTTATTTTTATAAGTAGACAAGAGGAAAAAATGAAGAGAGTTAAAATTATTGCCAACCCAAACTCAGGCAGAGGGGCAGCGTTAGGCAAAATATTAGAACTTATAGAGTTGATGAGTGAGGACAGGTATGAGATTGAACTCCTATTTACTCACGAAGAGGGCGACGGCACTAGGTTTGCCTACGATTACTCTGGAGAGGACTTTATAATTTGTAGCGGTGGAGATGGTACAGTAAATGAAGTTGTAAATGGAATGTACCTATCAGGTAGGGATATTCCCTTGGGAATCCTTCAAAGTGGTACGGTAAATGATTTTGCCAACGCACAAGGACTACCAACATCCCCCAATGCCTTCTATAAAATGATAAAAAATTATAAGACTAAGACCATTGACCTGGGACTTGCTGGTGAAAGAGCCTTTATTAATGTTGCAGCAGGTGGTATGCTTACAGAGATTGCTTACACTGTTTCAGCTGAGAAAAAAGCAACTTTAGGTGACATGGCTTATTATCTTGAAGGTGCAAGGGTCCTTTTAGAAGAAAAAATTTTTAAATATAAAAAGAGTTTAAACTTTTATATAGAAAGTGAAGAGTTTACTGGAACTATTGAAGGACTTTTGTTTCTAATAACAAACTCGACTTCAGTTGGAGGCTTTAAAAAAATGGCTCCCTTGGCAGATATTTCAGATGGATTTCTGGATGTACTTATTTTTAAGGAAATCAGGATTTCTGATGTTCCTGAACTTTTTGCCTCTCTAATGGGTGGACGACATGTTGACCATAACAAGGTAATGTACTTAAAGACTAAAAATATAAAAATATCTAGTGATGAAAATCTAACAATTGATGTTGATGGAGAGAAAGCTTCAACACTTCCTATGACTTTTAAAGTTTTGGAAAATAAATTAAAAATAATAGTACCATAAGGAGGAAACTATGGCATCTACAATTAAAGATGTAGCAAAAATGGCAGATGTATCCATATCTACAGTATCAAGGGTAATAAATGACTCAAAACCTGTTAGCCCTGAGGCACGAAGAAGAGTCCTACACGCTATTGACGTTTTGGATTATAAACCAAACGAAGTTGCGAGAAGTTTAGTTACAAAGAAATCAAATTTAATTGGTGTAATTGTAGAAGACATTGGATCCAATTTTATTTCACAAATCCTAAGAGGGGTTGAAGAAGTTGGAAGAATGTACAAATACGACATACTTTTATCAAGCTCCTATGGTGACGCAGAATCTGAAATGAAGTTTGCCAACCTATTGGCACAAAAACAAGTTGAAGGCATTATTGTAATTTCAAACCTACACAATCCTAAACTTGAATACAAACTTGAAGAAAGCAAGATACCTTATGTAATTATTTCAAACTTCTATGAAATTGAAAAGTTCTCAACAGAAATAGACTATGAAAAAGCATCCTATGAAATGGTTAAGCTTTTAATAGAAAAAGGACACAAGAATATTGCTTCCCTTGCTGTAAGAAAGGACTATGACAGGACTTTTGAAAAGAAAAAAGTTGAAGGTTACAACAGGGCCATGGAAGAAGCTGGCTTAAAGAAGATAAATCTTTTTGTTGAAGGTCGTGATGCAAAGGACATAGAAGATGAAGAAGGAAAAATTCTTGACACAGTTAAGAAGGAAGGAGTTACAGCTTTCTTCACATCCTATGACACAATTGCCATCCACCTAATGAACATGCTGTTAGACAATGGCTACAAGACTCCAGATGATATTTCCGTAACAGGATTTGGAGGATCTTATATTTCAGATATCTATAGACCAAAACTTACAACTGTAAAGATTCCTTACTACGACATCGGTGCAGTTTCCATTAGGAAGATCCTAAAGAAAATTGACAAGAAGGAAAGCGACCTATCAGAAAATCTTGTACTTCCATCACAAATTCTTGAAAGAGAAAGTGTAAAGGAATTGAGATGACAAGAGTTTCTATTGAGACCAAAAGTGAAATTATAATGAAGGGACTTCAAAATATCCTAGAAGGATATGAAGTCCTTGATTTTTATGAGGACGCAGGAGAAGACTTTGACATCCTAATCTTTGAAGACAAGAATTTAGAGAAGCTTGAAGTTGATAAGATCAGATTAATAGACGAGAAAAATATTCCCCTTGTAATAGACTATTCACTACTTAGCTATTGGGCTTCAGCTGATGAAGTAAGAGAAGGAATAGATAAGACCCTAAGAGGCTACATCTATATAGAAGAAAGTTTAAAAGAAGCTAAGACTAATAGGAGCTATAAGTTTGAAAAACTAAAAACTCTTAACAGAAGAGAGAAAAAGCTTTTAGAAGAAATAATTTTGGGCAAGACCAACAAGGAGATCTCAAGAGAAATATTTATTAGTGAGAAGACAATAAAGAACAACTTAACTTCTGTCTACAAAAAATTAGGAGTCAGTGGAAGAAAAGAAATAATAAAAAATTACAGCCAAATTAAATATTAATAGTTTATAATATGTTAGTAAGACTAACATATTTTTTTTTACATGAAATTAGAAAGAGGAAGACATGAGAGACTACTTAATTTATTTTTTTATCTACGCCTTCATAGGTTGGGTAGTAGAAGTATCCTACCACACAGTCACAAAGGGGAAGTTTATTAACCGTGGCTTCTTGTCAGGACCCTACTGTCCCATATATGGTTTTGGTGCCATATCAGTAATATACTTTTTGACAGACATAGCAGAGAAGAACAAACTGGTCTTGTTCCTTGGCTCAATGTTAATAGCGACCCTAATAGAATTCGTGGCAGGCTTCTTGCTTGAAAAAATATTTCACGAGAGATGGTGGGACTACTCCGATAGAAAATTAAACATAGGAGGCTACGTCTGCTTAGAATTTTCAGTAATATGGGGGATGTTTTGCTTCCTATTATACGAAGCAGTCCATCCACTAATAAGAAAACTTGTGGGCTTTGTGCCAGATGCTTTTATAAAATATCTGGGGATTGGTTTAGTAATAATTATGACCCTAGATCTAATTGCTACTATTGTTACACTTATTGGATTGAATAAAGAATTTAAATCCATAGATAAGATTAGTAGAGACATTAAAAAAGTATCCGATAAGATTGGAGTAAGAGTTTACGACAAGACAGTCAAAATTGAAAGTAGACAAGAAGAACTAAAGAAGAAGCCAGAGTTTATAGAAATTGAAAACAGGATCAAAGATTTAAAAGAAAGAAAAGCTCAATTAGAAGAAAAGAGAATATTAAAATCCTTCCCTAACTTAAGTAAGAGACTAGGAGAAAGACAAAGAGAGATAGAAGAGTTAAGAGAGAGGATAAGAGATCAATACTCAAGAGACTAAGAGTAAAAAAATAAAAAACTTTTAAAAAAGTCATTGACAGATAAAAAAGAAAATAGTAATATATAGCAGTTGTCAAAAAAACAGCTGCTATATATTTTTTTTACAAAAAAAATAAAAAAACAGTTGACAGATGATTTTCTAGATGCTAATATATAGAAGTTGTCACTTAAAGACAGCAAAAAAAACTACTGGTTAGTTAAGTAAAAACAAAATAAAAAAATTGTAAAAATTACTTGACAAAGAAAAAGCACAGTAGTATAATAAACAAGCTGCTTCAAAAAGGTAGCAAATGAAACATGATAATTAAATAGTGTGAAGATAAACAAATTCGTGATAGAATCACAGATTCTTGTCAAAGAATCAAAAAGCAAACCAGATATTCGTTTAGTTTTGAGAAAACTAATGAGTCATACAAATTTTTAATTGAGAGTTTGATCCTGGCTCAGGACGAACGCTGGCGGCGCGCTTAACACATGCAAGTCGAGCGATGAAACCTTAACAGAACCCTTCGGGGCGAAGATAAGATGGATTAGCGGCGGACGGGTGAGTAACACGTGAGTAACCTGCCTTAGACATTGGGATAGCCTCGGGAAACCGGGATTAATACCAAATGAAATCACATATGCACATGCATAAATGATCAAAGCTCCGGCGGTCTAAGATGGACTCGCGTCCCATTAGCTAGTTGGTGAGGTAACGGCCCACCAAGGCGACGATGGGTAGCCGGCCTGAGAGGGTGAACGGCCACATTGGAACTGAGAAACGGTCCAAACTCCTACGGGAGGCAGCAGTGGGGAATATTGCACAATGGAGGGAACTCTGATGCAGCGACGCCGCGTGAACGAAGAAGGCTTTCGAGTCGTAAAGTTCTTTTATATGGGAAGATAATGACGGTACCATAAGAAAAAGCCCCGGCTAACTACGTGCCAGCAGCCGCGGTAATACGTAGGGGGCTAGCGTTGTCCGGAATCACTGGGCGTAAAGGGTTCGCAGGCGGAAATGCAAGTCAGGTGTAAAAGGCAGTAGCTTAACTACTGTAAGCATTTGAAACTGCATATCTTGAGAAGAGTAGAGGTAAGTGGAATTTTTAGTGTAGCGGTGAAATGCGTAGATATTAAAAAGAATACCGGTGGCGAAGGCGACTTACTGGGCTCATTCTGACGCTGAGGAACGAAAGCGTGGGTAGCAAACAGGATTAGATACCCTGGTAGTCCACGCTGTAAACGATGAGTGCTAGGTATCGGAATAATTCGGTGCCGCAGTTAACACATTAAGCACTCCGCCTGGGGAGTACGTGCGCAAGCATGAAACTCAAAGGAATTGACGGGGACCCGCACAAGCAGCGGAGCATGTGGTTTAATTCGAAGCAACGCGAAGAACCTTACCAGGGCTTGACATACTGAGGACCGGTATAGAGATATACCCTCTTCTTCGGAAGCCTCAATACAGGTGGTGCATGGTTGTCGTCAGCTCGTGTCGTGAGATGTTCAGTTAAGTCTGGCAACGAGCGCAACCCCTATCTTTAGTTACCAGCATTTCGGATGGGGACTCTAAAGAGACTGCCGATGATAAATCGGAGGAAGGTGGGGATGACGTCAAATCATCATGCCCTATATGCCCTGGGCTACACACGTGCTACAATGGAAGATACAAAGGGAAGCGAAATAGTGATATTAAGCAAACCTCAAAAAGTCTTTCCCAGTTCGGATTGTACTCTGCAACTCGAGTACATGAAGATGGAGTTGCTAGTAATCGCAGATCAGAATGCTGCGGTGAATGCGTTCCCGGGTCTTGTACACACCGCCCGTCACACCATGGAAGCTTGTAATACCCGAAGCCTGCGAGCAAACCGTAAGGAAGCAGCAGTCGAAGGTAGGATAGGTGACTGGGGTGAAGTCGTAACAAGGTAGCCGTATCGGAAGGTGCGGCTGGATCACCTCCTTTCTAAGGAAAATAAATCTTCACACTATTTTAATTATATATATGGGGGTATAGCTCAGTTGGGAGAGCGCCTGCCTTGCAAGCAGGAGGTCAGGAGTTCGAATCTCCTTATCTCCACCAAGATCACATAAGTGGTCAAAAGCTTCTTGAAAAAGAAGAGAACCATAACAACTTAAAAACTAATCAAAATTTCTTAAACAAAACAATTAAACTGGAAATAAACAGAAATGTTTATTAACAAAGGTCAAGTTAAAAAGAGCACTAGGTGAATGCCTAGGCACCAAGAGGCGACGAAGGACGTGACAAGCTGCGAAAAGCTACGGAGAGGAGCAAATATCCATTGACCCGTAGATATCCGAATGGGGAAACCCACCGCAAGGTATCCTATAGCCAATTCATAACTATAGGAAGCGAACCAGGTGAACTGAAACATCTAAGTAACCTGAGGAAAAGAAAGAAAACTCGATTCCCTGAGTAGCGGCGAGCGAACGGGGAAGAGCCCAAAGTGTAAAAAGAGACAATAGCCAGCCAAATAATCTGGGAAGATTAACCAAAGAAGGTAAGAGTCCTGTAGGCGAAAGCGAAGATATCCGACACAAAAGAGTACCACGGAACACGAGAAATTCAGTGGGAACATGGGGGGACCACCCCCTAAGGCTAAATACTACTTGGTGACCGATAGCGAACAAGTACCGTGAGGGAAAGGTGAAAAGAACCCCGAGAGGGGAGTGAAATAGAATCTGAAACCTAGTGTTTACAAGCAGCGAAAGTGGCATACGCCACGATCGTGTACTTTTTGTAGAACGGGCCAGCGAGTTACGATTACTAGCAAGGTTAAGCATTACAGATGCGGAGCCGAAGCGAAAGCGAGTCTAAATAGGGCGAAAGTTAGTGGTTGTAGACCCGAAACCGTGTGATCTATCCATGAGCAGAGTGAAGTTGAAGTAAAATTCAATGGAGGCTCGAACCGGGTAACGTTTAAAAGTTATCGGATGACTTGTGGATAGGGGTGAAAAGCCAAACGAACACGGAGATAGCTGGTTCTCCTCGAAATAGCTTTAGGGCTAGCCTCTAGTAAGACATGAAAAGGGGGTAGAGCACTGATTGGTTGCGGGGCATGCATATGTTACCAAAACCTATCAAACTCCGAATACCATATCATGCACTAGGGAGTCAGACTATGTGGGATGAGCTTCATAGTCGAAAGGGAAAGAGCCCAGACCATCAGCTAAGGTCCCAAAATTATAGTTAAGTGGGAAAGGATGTGGAGTTACTGAGACAACTAGGATGTTGGCTTAGAAGCAGCCACTCATTTAAAGAGTGCGTAATAGCTCACTAGTCAAGTGACTCTGCGCCGAAGATAACCGGGGCTAAACTATATACCGAAGCTATGGAACGTTAAACGTTGGTAGAGGAGCAATGTATGAAGGACGAAGCATAAGCCGTAAGGCAGTGTGGACATCATACAAGAGAGAATGCTGGCATGAGTAGCGAGAGGTGAGTGAGAATCTCACCCGTCGAAAACCCAAGGATTCCTGAGCAAGGCTCGTCCACTCAGGGTAAGTCGGGACCTAAGGCGAGGCTGAAAAGCGTAGTCGATGGACAACAGGTTGAAATTCCTGTACCGATACAATCGTTAAAGGAAGTGGGGACGCAGGAGGATAATAAGAGCGCCCAGTTGGTGAGGCGTGCAAGCGCAAAGTCTGGAGAGTAGGCAAATCCGCTCTCCGAAAAGGATGAAGCGTAATGCGGATCGAAAACAAGTAGAGAAGCTTATGACTCCACACTGCCAAGAAAAGCCACTACAAGAGAAGTATCGCCCGTACCGTAAACCGACACAGGTAGGTGAGGAGAGAATCCTAAGACGAGCGGAAAAACCTTTGTTAAGGAACTCGGCAAAATGACCCCGTAACTTCGGGAGAAGGGGAGCCCCTGTAACAGGGGGCCGCAGTGAAAAGGCCCAAGCGACTGTTTACCAAAAACACAAGTTTCTGCTAAGTCGAAAGACGAAGTATAGGAGCTGACACCTGCCCGGTGCTGGAAGGTTAAGGGAAAAAGTTAGCGCAAGCGAAGCTTAGAACTGAAGCCCCAGTAAACGGCGGCCGTAACTATAACGGTCCTAAGGTAGCGAAATTCCTTGTCGGGTAAGTTCCGACCCGCACGAAAGGTGTAACGATTTGGGCACTGTCTCAACAAAGGATCCGGTGAAATTGTAGTAGCGGTAAAGATGCCGCTTACCCACGACAGGACGGAAAGACCCCGTGGAGCTTTACTGTAGGCTGAGATTGAATTTTGGGATTAAATGTACAGAATAGGTGGGAGGCAAAGAATTAGGTACGCCAGTATCTAAGGAGCCACCGTTGGGATACCACTCTTTTAATGCTAGAATTCTAACCTAACCCCATGAATCTGGGGAAGGGACACTCTCAGTTGGACAGTTTGACTGGGGCGGTCGCCTCCGAAAGAGTAACGGAGGCGTTCAAAGGTTCCCTCAGCACGGATGGAAATCGTGCGCAGAGTATAAAGGCAGAAGGGAGCTTAACTGCGAGACCAACAAGTCGAGCAGATGCGAAAGCAGGACTTAGTGATCCGGTGGTACCGAGTGGAAGGGCCATCGCTCAACGGATAAAAGCTACCCCGGGGATAACAGGCTTATCTCCCCCAAGAGTCCACATCGACGGGGAGGTTTGGCACCTCGATGTCGGCTCGTCTCATCCTGGGGCTGAAGTAGGTCCCAAGGGTTGGGCTGTTCGCCCATTAAAGAGGCACGCGAGCTGGGTTCAGAACGTCGCGAGACAGTTCGGTCCCTATCCGTCGTGGGCGTAGGAAATTTGAGAGGAGCTGTCCTTAGTACGAGAGGACCGGGATGGACAAACCTCTGGTGCACCAGTTGTACTGCCAAGTGCATAGCTGGGAAGCTAAGTTTGGAAGGGATAAGAGCTGAAGGCATCTAAGCCCGAAGCCCCCCTCGAGATGAGATTTCCCTCGAAAGATAAGACCCCTAGAAGAAAATTAGGTAGATAGGCTCAAGGTGTAAGTGTAGCAATACATTCAGCTAGCGAGTACTAATAGGTCGAAGACTTGACCAAAGAGTTAAAGGAAGAGATTAGTTTTTAAGTTAATCTGGTGAGAATAGGACAATGGACACACCTGTACCCATACCGAACACAGAAGTTAAGCATTAGTCCGCTGATGGTACTTGGTTGGCAACGACCTGGGAGAGTAAGTTATCGCCAGTTAAAAGGTCTATTGATGTAAGGTTTCCTTTGTCAATAGACTTTTTATTTTAAATACTCCTTTTAAAATTAGTAAAATATTTTGCTTTAATTATTCCACAATGAGTAATCTCATTACATATTAAAGATAAGAAGATCTTCCAAGACCTCTTGGGAGATTTTTTTATTGGAAAAATTTATACAGTATGGTAGTTTTTGAAGTCATTATAAATAATCTGCCTAGCTATAAAAGTTAATGATATTGAATTATTTTTAGGGTAAACTATAGGTAGGTGATATTATGAAAAGTAAAGTCGCAAAAGTTTTTGCTATTGTAATTCTTCTTGTAGCAATTTTATTTGCAGCAGTCCAAGTATATTTTTCTCCAACTCCAGATTTTAAAAGAAATAATTCTGTCCATGGGGTTAAGGTAAATATAAAGGTATCTAATGATGAAAGGAAACCAATTGTAAGAACCTTCGAGAAAGAGAAATTTGAAAATCTTTCTGAAAAAGAAATAGTGAAATTAAGAGATAAGATTGATGGAAGGATAGAAGGTGACATTCCTTCAATTCATTTAAATAAAGATAATAAAATTTATTTTACCTTTGAAAGAGCAGGAGAAGTTTATACTCCTGAGATCCCAAAGATTAAAATATTTGCCTCTGCTTCTCATTATGATGACAAAGAAAAGCAAAGAGTAATAGAAGGCGAGTTAGATAGGCTTGACGACGGCAGATATTTTTTTGAAACTAAGAGGTATAGGACTCAATTTGAAAAATATTTTATTGGATACCTAAGAGTTGAAATTTACTACACAATTGATGGCGTGGACTATGTTTCTACCTTTGGTACCTTCCAAGATAATGCCAATGATGGGACTAACTTCTTTGATAATGAAAAATTAGAAGAGCCAATCCCTCCAGAAGAATAAAATAATACAAAATAACCTTAAAAGTAATATTTACCCTCTCAATTGGATAATCCAGTAAGGAGGGTATTTTTGTTTATAATTACAAAACTGATTTTTGAAATTTACTGGATTAAAATCATTACAATAATATAAATTATTTTAAAATTTTAGCTTTGATACAATTAATATTGTTTAAATATTGTATGAATACAGTAAAATAAGGAGGATTTATGTTAAAAAGATTTGCTAATTTATTAGTTATTTTAATTTTTTTGTCTATATTTAATATAAGTGTATTCGCTTCTAAGGATAATGGACTTGAGAAAGTAAGATTTTTAAAAGAAAAAGGGATAATAGATGGTTATCCAGATGGTAGTTTAGGTCTTGAAAAAAATTTAAAAAGAAGTGAGATAACAAAAATTTTAGTTTATTCACTTGCTGATAAAAATAAGGCAATTGAATTACAAGGAAAAGAAATACCTTTTAGCGATGTAGGAAAAGATTACTGGGCTAACGGTGTAATTTCCTATGCAAAGAATAACATGAACTTAATAAGTGGGTATCCAGACGGAACATTTAAAGGCGAGAACAATATTACTAATGCGGAGCTTCTAAAGATTCTTGTTTGCCAAAAAAAGAATTTAAGCACGACTGCAATAAATAATGCTAAGTGGCCTTATGATTGGATTAAATGGGCTGAAGAAGAAAACATATGTGGAAAAAATATTAATCCAAATTCATTCGCACTTAGAAAAGATGCCTTTCAGTTTTTATATAATACAATTTATTCCAATTCAGAAAATTATAAATCTGAAAGCAAAAAATCTAAAAATGAGCCTATAATTACAAAAGAAACTAAAGAGCCAAGATATAATTATAACTATTATGAAAATAAGAAAAATAATAAAAAAAGTAATAATACATTAGTAAGTGAGAATAGTTCAGAGAATCAACATGTTATTGAATTGAAGAAAATTTTAAAGTCAATTATTGATTCAAGAAACGATGATTTATTAGAACTAGAAGGAGTGAAGACTCCAACAAATGAAAAATCAATTGCTGATTTAAAAGCTCTTATGGAAGAAGCTAAGATTTTGTTAAATAAAAAAGACTTATCTTCAGATGAGATTAAAAAACTTGAAGAATTAACAAAATTTGAAGGTAAAAAGTATAGAGGATCCTTTAGAAAAATTGCAAAGAATATTTTAGTTGATTTCGAGGTATTGGGTGAAAGAGATGCCAGAAATAAAAACAATGATAAGAATTATACATCATTAAAGAATAATCAAATAAAAATTAAAACATCTCTTAGTGATGTTAAAAAAATAGGAGAATCTGAGGAGAGATATATTAAATTAAATTATATTTCTAAAAAGGACTATGATAGTGTTGATGCAATTTCTAAATCTACACCAAAATATAAAAAACAAGAGTTAAATAAAGATCTATATAGTGTTGAAGAAAAAGAAGGAACAATAACAGTTACTATAAATGATGAATTGCCAGAAGATGTAAAAATCTTGAAGCCTATCATTTATTTAAAATATGCTGATAATATTTACTTTGAAAATGGTGATTTAGTTTATACAAAAATTCCAATGAAAACTTTCATTCAATTAGATATGGATGATACAACTTTCAATAAAGAAACAATAAAAGAACACCTTGAAATGGATAACGTCGAAAATATAAAAGACATTATAGTAGATGAAGATAAAATACAGAAAGTACAAGATGTACTAGATGGTTTATCACAAGAAAGGGAAATAAAATTAAATGCTGAAGTTATATTTAATGATGGTAGAATTGGTGAATTAGAAGTGTCAATAGAAGTTGATAAAACAGAGGACCATGATATTGAATTTAGGGATATTTCTATAAAACAAGGAGAAGAAGTTACTTTAGAAATGATTAAAAATGCAATATCAACGCCTAATTTACCTGAAATAAAAGAAATAAAAGTAGATAAAAATAAATTAGAGGATATAAAAAAGGCTGTAATTACTCCACCTTTAGAAGAGATAACGGTAATGTTATCAGTTGATATTGATTTTGCCGATAGAACAAGTGGCAGTGGTTTCTTTAATGTTATAATAAAAAAAGCAGATTAATAAAAACATAATTATAAAACCCCAGATTAAACCTAAAGGAGACCTACTTTTGTTGGATTTAGACCAACTTTAAGGTTCACTTTATTAATACTGGGGTTTTTATTATTTTTATCTAAGCAGTTATATCTTGAGAGATTAGAAAAATATTTTCGTAATTAAATTTTACAGGTCAAATAAAACTACTTTATTGACTTCTAAAGATTTTTTTATATCTATTATTCTTTGGTTGGAGGATCCTCGAAATCTAAGACTCAAGTCTTTTAAGGCTTCTACAAATCTTCCATCAACTAGGACGTCACACTCTTCTAGGAGTTTCTTTTTGTCCTCATCTTTTAAAATTTCTTCATAAGTATAGCCGGAGAAGATCCAAATTTCCTTTTGGACTTCTTTTTTTATGTCACGAAGAACTTGTAAGAGGTCCACTTCATTTTGGAAGGGCTCACCACCTAAGACGGTGAGGCCCTTAACTTCATCTAACTTTAAATCTTCTATAACTTCATCTGTTTCTTTGCGAGTCCAAGGGTTACCAAAGTTAAAGTCTTGGTACTCTTCATTAAAACAATTGGGGCACTTGTGGGTGCAGCCTGTCACAAAAATTGTGGTCCTTATGCCAGGACCATTGGCAACATCATACTTTCTTATTTGGGCAAAGTTCATTAGATGTGAAGAACCCTTGCGTTAATTTCCTTAGTACGGCCTTCATTCCAGAAGTTTTCACCAAGGTAACCACAAGTACGTCTTACTACAGTAAGGCTTGACCTGTCAGTGTTGTGGCATTGTGGGCATTCCCAGTCGCCATGGTCATTTAGTTTAATTTCGCCGTCAAAGCCACACTCTGCACAATAGTCTGACTTTGTATTAAATTCTGCATATTGGATGTTGTCGTAAATATATCTTACAATTGTCTCTAGGGCTTCTAGGTTGTGACCCATGTTTGGAATTTCTACATAAGAGATACAGCCACCAGTTGACTTGTCTTGGAACTTAGCTTCAAAGTTGAACTTTTCAAAGGCAGAAATTTCTTCGCGAACATCAACGTGGAAGGAGTTGATGTAGTAACCCTTGTCAGTTACATTTTCTATGATGCCAAATCTTTCTCTGTCGATGTTGGCAAATCTTTGTGTAAGTGACTCAGCTGGTGTTGCATATAGTGTAAACTTAATTCCATATTCTTCAGTCCACTTATTAACAGCATTGTTAAGTGTATCCATGATCCTCATGGCAAAGTCGTAGCCCTTCTTGTCAGTGTGGCTTACTCCCTTAATAAGCATAGTTGCTTCGTAGATTCCAATGTAGCCAAGGGAAACTGTTGAATAACCATTTAAAAGAAGAGGAGCAATAGATTCGTGTTTGCCAAGTCTTGCTATAGCACCGTGTTGCCAGTGGATAGGAGATGAATCACTTGTTACCTTCTTTAGGTGTTCGTAACGCAATAATCCAACCCTCTTAACTAGGTCTAGTCTCTTTTCTAGGATTTCAAAGAATTTTTCTTCGCTTCCTCCTGCAAGGATTCCTATTTGAGGAAGGTTGATGGAGCAAGCTCCCATATTAAATCTTCCTTCAAACTTGTAGTTGCCCTTTTGGTCTTTATAAGGTGGAAGGAAGGCCCTGCATCCCATTGGAGAAAATACGTTGCCTTCGTAGTTGGCACGCATCTTCTTGGCAGAAATGTAATCAGGGTACATCCTCTTAGCAGTACATCTAATTGCAAGAGAAGTTAAATAATAATATTTTGAGTCCTTGTTGATGTTGTTTTCATCAAGAACGTAAATTAACTTAGGAAAGGCTGGTGTAACATAAACACCTGCGTCGTTTTTAATGCCTTGAATTCTTTGCTTTAAGATCTCTTCGATTATCATTGCAACTTCATCAACATATTGGTCGTCATCTTCAAGCCACATAAATAAAGTAACGAAAGGTGCTTGACCGTTAGAAGTCATCAAAGTATTTATTTGATATTGGATAGTTTGGATTCCGCTTTCAAGGTCCTTTTTAGTCATTTGATTTGCCATTTTTTCAGCAAGTTCAATATCTCCAAGAGTATCAAGGGCAAGAGAAAGATTCTTTTCGTAAGATCTTCTTAGGTACTTGCCAAGGCAGGAAATATTAATACTTTGGCCACCGTATTGGTTTGAGGCAATTTGAGCAATGATTTGTGTCATAACATTGCAGGCAACTTGGAAGGACTTAGGAGTTTCAATCATCTTGCCATTAACTACAGTTCCATTGTCAAGCATGTCCTTCATGTTAACTAGGCAGCAGTTGAAAATTGGTTGGATGAAGTAGTCCATGTCGTGGATGTGGATGGCGCCAGATTCGTGAGCTTCAACTAAGTCAGCTGGGATCATTTTTCTCTTGGCGATATCCTTCGAAACTTCACCAGCTATTAGGTCTCTTTGAGTAGAGGCAATAACAGCGTTCTTATTGGAGTTTTCATCCATTAGGTCTTCGTTAGTTTCGTTTAGTAGGCCAAGTATGTCCTCGTCAGTAGTATTTTGTTCACGCTTGTATTGTTGAACTGACTTGTAAGATTCGTAAGCCCTAGCAGTAGCTGGGTTGTCGTTTTGAATTAAACGATAATAAACTTCTCCCTCGATGTCATAGATTGATAGGGGAAGGTCCTTTGAGTTAGCAAGTTCTTCAATTTCCTTGGCAATTTCAAGAGCTTGGTCCTCTATGTAGACACCGGAACTTGAGTGCATAGCTTTTTCAATAGCGATTACAATTTTGTCCCTGTCGAAGGCAACCTTCTCGCCATTTCTCTTAATAACTTCTGGCATTTTTTTCCATCTCTCCTTTTATATTAAAATAATAATTCCATTTATAACGCAGATATAATTATACTACATATAGTATATGAAAACCACAAGGAAAACATATATTGTGGTAAATATTGTAAAATATTTAAAAGTCAAGACCTTTGTAGAAGAATTTGCTGAAAAAATTTTTTCTCTTTGGTATAATCGACCTAGATTAGGAGGACCTATGTTAAAAATTTTTACAGACGTACTAGATCCCTTCTTGTGGGGACTTTTTCCAATAATTAGAAAATTTGAAAGAAAATATAAAAACTTTTCCTATGAATTTGTCATGGGAGGACTAATTGGTAACTACGAAGAGTTTTTGCCAAAGAACTTCAGAGACAAAAACTCAGTAGGTCTTGGGAACCAAATCCTCTTTGACATGTATAGGGCGAGTGGAACCATAACTCACATGCCAGGCTTTGAAGCTTCGCCAGACCTCTTCACAGAGGACTACAAGTCGTCCTATCCCTTGGACAAGTACTTCATATCAGTTGAAGAAATGAATAAGGACCTAGCCAGGGACTACATGAGAAAAATTTTGGAAGAAGCCATAGTCTTTCAGAAAAATATATTTAAGCTAGAAGTTCAAAAAGAAATCTTAGAGGGTTTTGGCTTGGACTACGATGAATTTTTATTTAATTATGAAAACTCTCATGATTTATTTTTACAAGATAGGATGGAGGCCTTTGACTACAGGATAAAAAAACTTCCAGGCTTCTTAATAACAAAAAATTCTAGAGTCTTGCAAAATATAATGGACTTCTCAAGAGTAGAAGAATTTTTCTTAGAGAACCTAGACCTAGAAGAGAGAAAAGAAAACTTAAGCGATGAAGAAAAAATTATGGACTACATAAGGTCCTACGACTTAGTCTTAAAAGATGAAATTAAGATAGTCTTTGGAGGAGAAAAAATCTTAGAAGACCTTATAAGAGGAGGGAAAGTTAGGATAGAGAAAATAAATTCCTTTGAAATAGTAAAGATAATTTAAAATTTGTAGACAAGGCACTAATTTAGTGCCTTTTTTTCTGCAAAAAATTATTATTTTTGTTATAATATTGCCGGAGACGGTATTATTTTTATAAACCGTACTTAAATATTTATAATTAAATATTTCTCCAAAATAAATTTTTAAGGAGAGAATGATGAAGGTACTAAGAAATGTACAAGAAGCTTTGGAATTTACCAAGGGAAATTACCAAAAGTCTGTGGGTTTGGTTCCTACTATGGGATTTTTGCACGCAGGTCACAAGTCACTTATTGATGAAGCGAGAAAGAACAACGATATTGTTGTCGTGTCTATTTTTGTAAATCCAACTCAATTTGGACCTGGCGAAGACTATGAATCTTACCCAAGAGATGAAGAAAGAGATTTTAAACTCTGTGAAGAGGCTGGAGTTGACGCAGTGTTCACACCAGACCCAAAGGAGTTTTATCAAAATCACAAAACTTATGTAACTATCGAAGATTTAAAGGACAACTTATGTGGCAAGACTCGCCCAATTCACTTTAGGGGAGTTTTAACTGTCTTAACAAAGTTATTTAACATCTTTAGACCTACTAGAGCCTACTTTGGCAGGAAGGACGCCCAACAATTTTTAATTGTTAAAAAGGCTGTTAAGGATTTGAATTTTGGAATCGAAATTGTTCCTTGCCCAATTAAGAGGGAAGAGGACGGCCTTGCAATTTCATCAAGGAATGTTTACTTGTCTGAAGAAGAGAGAAAGGCTGCACCAGTTCTTCATAGGGCCCTAGAAAAGGGTAGGGCTGCCATGACAAAGGGCATGAAGGCTGAAGATTTAATTAAGATTATTGAAGATGAAATAAAAACTGAAGAACTTGCCGATATTGAGTATGTTCAAGTTGTTGACACAGAAGAGATTAAAGACATGGATGTCATTGACAGGGACTGCCTTGTTGCTCTTGCTGTTAGGTTTGGCACAACTAGACTTATTGACAACTTTTTCTTCGAGGTGTAAATTGTTTAGAAAAATTTCACTTTATATAGAAAAATACTTGATCCTAATTATCCTGCTACTATCTGCTACTGCCTTGAGGTATCCAGATGCCTTTAAGGGAATGACAAACTACACAGCCCTATTCTTGGCAGCAGCCATGTTTGGTATGGGAACTAACATAGAAGTTGAGGACTTTAAAAATCTTTTAAAGGCACCAAAACTTATATTTTTGGGAGCTCTTTGTCAGTACACAATTATGCCCCTCTTGGCACTTCTCTTATCAGTGATTTTTAAATTGCCAAAGGACATAAGCCTTGGCGTAATCCTTGTTGGGACTTGCCCTGGTGGAACTGCTTCCAATGTATTGAGTCACATTGCAGAAGGCGATCTTGCTTATTCTGTTTTATTGACAGTTGCTTCAACTTTGCTTGCGCCAATTATGACGCCACTTCTTGTCTACATGATGGCGGGATCCCTTGTTGAAGTTTCCTTTGTGGCAATGTTTATGTCTATTGTGAAGGTAATTGTATTGCCAGTTGGTCTTGGAATTATTGCCAAGGCACTATTAAGAGAAAGAATTAAGAAGGTGGACTTTGTCTTCCCACTTATTTCTTCTATGGCGATTGCCCTAATTATCGCAGCTATTGTGGGACTTAATGCAGAAAAAATTATGACTTCAGGACTTTTAGTCTTTGGAGTAGTTATCATCCACAACATTTTGGGACTTGGCCTTGGACTTGGCCTTGGGAAATTAATGGGACTTGACTACGACAAGCAGTCAACTCTTTCAATTGAAGTTGGCACACAAAACTCTGGTCTTGCAGTAGTTCTTGCAAACACAAACTTTGCCATGAACCCACTTGCAGCACTACCAGGAGCAATTTTCTCAGTAGTTCAAAACCTAATTGGTTCAATTTTTGCCCACTACAGGGAAAGTCAAAGGGAAAAGAAATTAGAAGAAATTGAATTAAATATATAAAAATAAAACCAAGGTTTTAGGTAATACTAAGACCTTGGTTTTTTGCTTGCGATTTTTTATTTTTCGTGGACTCTCTTGCAAGTCATGTGCTGGATGTTAAGTGAATATACTAGGGCGTTTTTAAAACTTCTCTCCATGACTTCATTTATTTCTTCCATTGATGGGAAATATCTTGAAGCAAGTCTTATTAATTTTTGGGCTGCTAGGTCTCTGTCCTTTATGATTTCAATTTCTCCAAAGGCAACTAGGCTCTTTAGATAGTAGGACCAGCCATTTTCTGAAAGCTCTTGGTCACCATAGGTCACGAAGCAGGCCTTATTATTTTTCTTGATACAGTCAAGCTTGTAGCCAGTCTTAGCTCCGTGAAAATAAATTTTATTTTCTTCCTCGTCATATAAAAAATTTATGGGAATGGCATAGGGGTAGTCATCTTCGCCATTAAAGGATAGGACTCCTCTTTTATTTTTCATAAGCAAGCTCTTAGCTTCTTCAAGGGGAAGCTCTTGCTTTATTCTTCTCATTTCTCTAAACATTTTCCACCTCTCTTATAATTATAGCAAATTACTTTGGTCTTATATATTGAGATTTAAAGTAATGCTATAATTAAGCTATGAATAAATTATACAATATTTTTAAAAATATAAGATTTTCTAGTGAAGAAGAAATTGAAGAAAAAATTTATGAAGACGATGGGATAAAAGTTATTAGGACAATGTCCCTTGACCAAGTCACAGGCTTTTATGACCAAGATGAACTTGAGATAGTATTCTTATTAAGGGGCAAGGCCCAAATAGAATATGAAGATGGAAGGAGACTTGACTTAGGAGAAGGGGACAGCTTGGTAATAAGACCCCACGAGATCCACAAGGTTTCATGGCAGAAAGAGGCAGTCTGGCTTTGTATTTTTAAGAAGTAGGACTTTATTGGAAAGTGGGAAAAATTTCTAAACTTATAAAAACTTGTTAATTTTAGATTATTTGCACTTTAAAAACATTATTTTTTTAATTCTACATTTATCGCATTATATATGACAATTTTTCGAGCATGAACCGCCTATTTTATTTAAATGAAGAGGAAGTCCTGCTAAAGTTTTAGCAAGAACCATGGCAAATGAATAATCTGCCATCATTTGCATGACAGTAAATTAGCTTACTCTCCTCTCAGCTGTTGTTCTCCCAAATAAAAAATAAGATGAAGATATTCTATATTCGTCTTTAGACTTGTTTATTGACTTGCTTGTGCCCTTATGGGTAAATATTAAATTTACAATGGCTATATTATCAGTTCCTAAAATTTTAATCATTTATGATATAATATTAATATATTTACTGGAAGGACAAACTATGAACATATATATCGATGAATCAGGAACAATTAATAATCAGTTTAAAAATGAATACTTTATTATAACGTTAATAATTCCAGATAATTCTAATACTCTAAAAAGATCCTATAAACGGTTTGTAGCCTCTAATCTTAAAGAACTTAAAAGAATAGATAATAGGCAAAAAATGTTTTTAAATGGAACATTTCATGAGTTAAAAGGTTCTGCTTTTGATAAACCTATGAAACAGGAATTTGTAAACTTCTTTGCAAGGAAAAGCAACTTCAGTATTTTCTACATAAAAGTTGACAATTCAAGACTCAAAGATACTTTTTGTTCAAATACATCTAGAGTTTTCAATTACCTATTAAAAATAGCACTGGATTACTTCATAAGAAATAATTACATACCAAGTGATAATCATTTTTTACAACTTGATGAAAGGAATGAAAGAACCGAATCGAGATTCTTTCTTGAGGACTATTTAAACACTGAGCTTTGCATAACTGGGATTAATCAAGGGAATTTTGCAGTTTCATATTTTGACTCTGCCAATAACTCAAATATTCAAATCGCTGATGTTTTCTCAAATATCTTGTATTCTCATCTAAAAACAGGTAATTACGCAGATGAGTTTAAAATTTTAAGAGACAATGGAATCTTAAAATGTATTTTTGAATTCCCCCTATAAAACTTGACTTTTTTCTATTTTTAAAGTATCATAATCATACCAACAGTAAGTCTTATTCAAGTGCCATTATCTAGGTAAGCGATATGTGTTATCGTCACTCATAAGCAATTGGTATACATATTTTAGCCACCTATATGGTGGCTTTTTTAATTATAATAACCATTCCAACCAAGGGTATTCTAATCACAAAAATAGGGAAGAGGTAAAACTCTTCCCTTAATTTATTTATTTTTATCTTATTTATTTCTCAAAAATTCATCGATAGACTTTGCGGCATTTTTACCAGCACCCATGGCAAGGATTACTGTTGCAGAGCCTGTAACTGCATCGCCACCGGCAAAGATTTCTTGGCGAGATGTTTGAGACTCTTCATTTACAATGATGCCGCCCCATTTTTCTATGTCAAGATTCTTTGTAGTTGAAGAAATTAGTGGGTTTGGATTTGTTCCAAGAGCCATGATAACTGTTTGGAAGTCCTCTTCATAGTTGCTACCTTCTACGGCAACAGGTCTTCTCCTGCCAGATGCATCGGGTTCTCCAAGTTCATTTCTCACGCACTTCATTCCCTTAACCCAGCCTTGGTCGTCTCCAAGGATTTCAACAGGAGCAGTTAGCATTTCAAACTTAATGCCCTCTTCCTTAGCGTGGTGGACTTCTTCAGTCCTTGCAGGAAGTTCCTTTTCAGTACGTCTATAGACAATTGAAACATCAGCCCCAAGTCTTTTTGCAACTCTTGCAGCATCCATGGCAACATTGCCGCCACCAATAACTGCAACTTTTTCTCCTACATTAACTGGAGTGTCGTACTCTTCATCAAAGGACCTCATGAGGTTGTTCCTTGTCAAGAATTCGTTGGCTGAATAAACTCCATTTAGATTTTCACCAGGAATATTCATAAACTTAGGTAGGCCGGCGCCTGATCCAATAAAGACTGCTTCAAAACCATCCTTGATAAGGTCGTCTATGGTCTCAGTCCTTCCTATTACAAAGTTATTTTCAAATTTAACTCCAAGCTTTTTAATATTTTCAACTTCGTACTCAACGACTTCGTCTGGAAGTCTAAATTCTGGAATACCGTAAATTAAAACTCCACCAGATTGTTGAAGGGCTTCAAAAACTGTTACGTCGTAGCCCATTTTTGCAAGTTCGCCTGCACAAGTAAGACCAGCTGGACCTGCTCCAACCACTGCAACCTTCTTGTCAATCTTTCTGATGTCAGAATTTTCTTGGACTTGGTGACGTCTTGCATAGTCAGCTGCAAATCTTTCAAGCTTACCAATGGAAACTGCGTCGCCCCTATTTAAGAGGACACATCTTTCTTCACATTGAGATTCTTGTGGACAAACCCTACCACAAACTGCTGGAAGGGAAGTGTAAAGGGAAAGAACCTTGTAGGCTTGTTCGAAGTTGCCACTTGCAATTTCCTTTATGAAGCCAGGGATATCAATGGAAACTGGGCAGCCTTCAACGCAGCCAGGTTTCTTACAGTTTAGGCATCTTGAAGCTTCTGTGGCTGCTTCTTCTGCAGTGTAGCCAAGACAAACTTCCTTGAAATTTTTATTTCTCTCATCAGGTGCTTGTTCAGCAATTGGAACTTTTTTAAACCTGTCTTCAGCTTTTTTTATTACAAGACCTTGATTATCTTGGGCAGAAGTCTCAGCTAGGTGGTCAGAGACTGCAAGGTCCATTGTGCAGTGATGGTCAGCTATTGTGTGAGTCTTCTTGTTGTCTATATATTGTCTTTGCCTCTTTATGGCAGAATCGAAGTCCACTAGGTGGCCGTCAAATTCTGGTCCATCAACGCAGGCAAACTTAGTTTTCCCACCTATAGAAACACGACAGGCACCACACATACCAGTTCCATCAACCATAATTGGGTTTAGGGAAACAGTTGTTGGAAGGTCGAACTTCTTAGTAGTTAGGCAGACAAACTTCATCATTATCATAGGTCCAATGGAAACTACTTGGTCGTAGTGCTTCTTTTCATTTTCCACAAGATCCACGATTTTGTCAGTTACAAGACCCTTGAATCCATAGGATCCATCATCAGTTGCTATGTATAGGTTGTCGCAAACAGACTTTAATTCATCTTCAAGGATTACAAATTCCTTGGACTTTGCTCCAATAATTATGTCGCAGTGAAGGCCCTTATCTTTGAAAAACTTAGCTTGGGGATAAACTGGTGCAGTACCAACTCCACCTGCTACGAATAGGTATCTCTTGTCCCTTAAGTCCTCTAGGTCCATATCATAAAAATCTGATGCGTGGCCAAGAGGTCCAACAAAGTCCTTAAAGCTTTCGCCTTCTTCAAAGGCTGCAATTTTCTTTGTAGATTCACCAGAAGCTTGGACAACTATTTGAACGCTGCCTCTATCTATGTCGTAATCAGAAATAGTTAGGGGAATTCTCTCAGAATACTTGTCGGCAATTAAAATAATAAATTGGCCTGGTTTTGCAGAGGCTGCAATTTTAGGCGCATATATGTCGAATAAAAATATATTTGGCGCAAGTTCTTTTTTTCTTAAAATTTTAGGCAAAATAATCACACTCCCAAGCTTATTATAGCATAAGGGCAATTGTAGGCGAGAAAAATTTAATATAGTATGATTATTTATTTAATTGAATTTTGCTAGCAAGGGAGAAAAATATTTACTAATGTGTAAAATTCAAGTATATTATAGGTAAGGTGGTTGAAATGAGAAAATTTTCAAAAGAAATAAAGAAAGTCGTGATAAAGGTTGGATCATCTTCCATAACCCACGACAATGGAAAAATAAATTTACAAAAAATTGATGAGCTCTGCTTTGAGATAGCAAACTTAAAGAATCAAGGTTATGATGTTGTCCTTGTTTCTTCAGGTGCCATTGCAGCAGGCCGTGCAAAATTAAATCTAAAGGAAAGACCCAAAGAAACTTCTGACAAGCAAGCTGCTGCAGCTGTGGGTCAAGTTGCCCTTACAAATATTTACGACAGATCTCTTGTGTCCTATGGCTACAATTCTGCCCAAGTCCTTCTAACAAGAACTATAGAAGTTGACCAAGAGATGAGGGTCAATGCAGAGAACACCTTTGAGAAACTCTTAGGTATGAATGTAATACCAATAATAAACGAGAACGACACAATTTCAACTTATGAAATTAAATTTGGGGACAATGATACTCTTTCAGCAGTAATTGCCAGGATGATTAAGGCAGACCTACTTATTATGCTTACAGATATTGAGGGACTTTATACAGACGACCCAAGGAAGAATCCTGATGCAAAAATTATCCACGAGGTTGCAGATATAAATGAGGTTGAAGGCATGGCAAAGGAAACTGAATCCAATGTTGGAACAGGTGGCATGTACACCAAGATAAAGGCTGCCAAGCTTGCCATAGAAAAGGACATAGAAGTTGTTATTGGATCTGGAGAAAAGATGAAGATAATAAGAGATATAGTTAAAGGAGAAGAAATTGGAACATACTTTAAGTGTTAAGGAAATGGGGAAGATTGCAAAGGAAGCTTCCTACAAGTTAAAAAAATTAAAAACTAAGGAAAAAAATGCCATGCTTCTTGAAATCAAGAAGGCCCTCTTAAGCCAAAAGGAAAATATCTTAAGAGCCAATGAAGAGGATATCAAGAAGGGTAGAGAAAATAATATGCCAGAAGGCCTAATCGACAGACTTCTCTTAACTTATGAGAGAATCGAAGCCATGGCAAAGTCCATTGACGAGGTAATTGACTTTAAAGACCCAGTGGGCAAGGTCCTATCAATGGAAGAAAACTATGCTGGGCTTTTAATTGGCAAGAAGACTGTCCCAATGGGAGTTATTGCCATAATTTATGAATCAAGACCTAACGTAACTCTTGATGCGGCAATTTTATCTCTAAAGGCTTCAAGTGCCATTATCCTTCGTGGAGGCAAGGAGTCTATCAAGTCCAACATCGCCATTGCAGATGTCATTAGACTTGGGATAAAAAATGCTGGCTATGACGAGAACTTTGTTCAAATTGTAAAGGACACATCAAGAGAATCTTCAAAGGAATTGATGCAACTAAAGGGTTATGTTGACTTGCTACTTCCAAGAGGATCAGCTTCACTTATTAACTCAGTAGTTGAAAATGCCAAGGTTCCTGTAATTGAAACGGGAGTGGGCAATTGCCACATCTATGTTGACGATGAGTGCGACATTGAAAATGCTGTAAAGATTATTGAAAATGCAAAGACTCAAAGAATTGGAGTTTGCAATGCAGTGGAATCTCTTGTCTTAAATAAAAATTTACCAGACAAGTTCTTTGACTTATTAAATGAAGTCATAGAAAAACACAAGATAAAAGTTCATGCTGATGAAGCAGCTCTTCCTAAGCTTAAAAATGCAGTGAAGGCAGAGGAAGATGACTACGGCAGAGAATACTTGGACTACGAAATTTCTGTTAAGACAGTTGATGATGTAGATGAGGCAATAGGCCACATTACAAAGTATTCAACAGGCCACTCAGAGTCAATCTTGACAGAGTCCTATGAGAGGGCTATGAAGTTCCTAGAAGAAGTTGACTCAGCCTGCGTTTATGTAAATGCTTCAACAAGATTTACAGATGGAGGAGAGTTTGGCAAGGGTGCAGAACTTGGAATCTCAACACAAAAACTTCACGCAAGAGGACCAGTGGGACTTGATGAACTTGTGAGCTACAAGTATGTGATCTTTGGTCACGGGGAATACAGGAAGTAAAATATAATAATATATTATAAATTGAAAATTAATAGGATACATGCCAGAGTAAATAAAAACTCTGGTTTTTTTATGAAAAATTATTGATTATAAAATCTATTACTTTCTAACAGAAAAGCGATATTAAACTAAAAAACATAAAAAAAATCCTATTGCAAATATGAAAAGGTTTTATTATAATATATGTGTCAGATAAAGACAAATATTTTTATAAAGGAGGGAGATTAAATGAATATTTCATTTAATGTCATGCAAACTGTTGGATTTGCAATAATAGTTTTTTACATAGGTAAACTTATTAGAAGCAAAGTCAAATTTTTTCAAACATTTTGTGTACCTGCACCAGTAATAGGAGGATTCCTTTTTGCAATAATTAGATTCTTATTACAACTTGGTGGAATTTGTACTTTCGAATTTGACCAAACACTAAAAGATCCATTCATGATGGTATTCTTCACATCAATTGGTGTAGGAGCAGACCTTGAAACACTTAAAAAAGGAGGAAAAGGTTTTATCCTTTTTGTATTAGTTTCAACTGTATTAGTTATATTCCAAGACGCCATTGGACTTGTACTTTCACAAGTTACAGGAGTAGATTCACTACTTGGTTTAATTTGTGGTTCAGTTACAATGGTAGGTGGACACGGTTCAGCAGGAGCTTGGGGTACAACTTTTGAAGAACAAGGTCTTGTTAACGCGTCAACATTTGGTATGGCGGCAGCTACATTCGGTGTAATCATGGGATCATTAATTGGTGGACCTATTGGTTCTACACTTATTAGAAAGCATAAATTAGCTAGTCCACTTGACAAAAACGGTTCTAATATTGACGTTCTTGAAAACTTAGAAAAGAACAATGCTGGAGAAAGCTATAAGAAAGTTGTTCCACTAGAAGCATTAGATTTTATCAAAGTTTTAGGACTTATCTTTGTATCAGTTGGACTTGGCGCTATTCTTCAAGTGTTCATCAAAGAACATGTTTCTATTATGGGTAACCCATTAAGCTTACCAGCTTATGTAACTGCCATGATTCTTGCAGGTATTTTTGTAAATACAATTGGTAAGAAAGGCTCAAAATGGGCAGTTGATGATAGAGCAAACTCTATCTGTGGTGATGTTGGACTTAATGTATTCTTAGTAATGGCACTTATAGACATCAACCTACTAGACCTAAAGGAAGTTGCAGGACCAATGCTTGTAATTCTATTTGCACAAACTATATTCATGGCATTCTATGCTTACTTCATTAACTATTGGGTTATGGGTAGAGATTATGATGCAGCTGTTTTATCAGGTGGTATTTGTGGATTTGGTATGGGCGCTACTTACAACGCACTTGCAAACATGGACTCAATTACTGAAAGATTTGGTCCATCTCCAAAAGCATACTTTATACTACCAATGGTAGGAGCTTTTGCAATTGATATCATTAACTCATTCTTTATAACAGTATTCTTAAATGTTGCTCAAACATTAAGATAATAGTAAATTATTTAAGACCACGAAGTTAGACTTTGTGGTCTTTTTTGAATCTATAAAAGCTGCTTGTTATTTATATTTGAAAGTCAGGGAAAACTGTATGCATTAAAGAAATGTTCTTTTGTTAATAAAAATATTTTCGTGAATATAAATAAATGAGTGAGTTAATAAATATAGTAAGAGAGGAGTTAATATGAGTACAAAAAAAGAAATAAAATACTTTTTATTTATAGTTTTTTTTCTAGATTTTTTGATAGGAATTACATGCAAATATTTTTATAAAGTAGATAATACAGGGGTTATAACCCCTATTACGAGTTTAGTTCCTGCTTTTATTGCTATACTATTAGATAAAGATTTTAAGTTAAAAGATTTATCTAAGGAAAAATTCAACTTGATATACTCACTATACTTTATATTATTTATATGTTCTTATATATTAGCATTATTTTCCAGAAAAGTTTTAAATAATATGAATTATGTCGTATATTTAGGCTGGGCAATTAGTGTTTATGCACTTACAATAGATGATAAAATATTAAAAGGAAAATTTAATTTTGGAATATTGGTTAAATGGGCTTTTATTGTAATTTTACTAGATATATTTAGAATGGGAATACTAAATTTCTACTTTCAATCAGATGTAGATTTTACTGATCTTTTTACGAGAGTAATAGGTACATTTACCATAGGATTATTTAGTGCAATCATTAATTTAATATTTACTATGGGTGAAGAATATGGTTGGAGATATTTTTCACAAACAAGACTTCAATCATTGTATGGTAATAGAATAGGAGTTTTGTTAACTGGTCTTATGTGGGGCTTGTCTCACTTGCCCTTATATTTTTTTGTATTTTATTCTGGAATAGAAGGTGTTTATGCAAGCATAGATATTACTGTATTTTGTATCGCCATTGGGATAGTGCTTGGACTCATCTACATGGAGAGTAGAAGCGTTATTATGGTAACTTTCATCCATCTTTTGCACAATATGTTTATGGCTAATGTTACTAGTACAGATTACAATCAAGATTTTATTTTTACAAAAGAATTTTTACTTGTATCTGTAATAACAGCTATACTTGTATATACTCCATTTTTATTAAATAAAAAGTATAATTGAATTTTAACTTGAATTAAAAAGTTATTCATTCTTTATAGATAATGACAAAATTGTTGTATTCGGGTAATTAATTATTATCATCATATATTTTATGAATTTGTAATTATAAGGAGTTAAAATCTTGCGGTTTTTAGAAAGCCCACAAAGTTTTTAATATTTAGTATAAAATTTTTCGTGGAGTTTTGACAAATATTTCTACATCATATCCAGCATACCCAATTTCAAATACTTTTGGACTTAGGATGATTTTCACAGATATCTTTGCTCCAGACCAGGTGAGAGATGAAATTAAGAAAGAATAATAAAAAAGATTATAGACAATCTTTTTGACGTCAACTTTGTAATGATTCATAGAGAAATTAAGAAATTAAATAAAATGCTTATGATAAGTGAAGTGGAAATTATCACTTGTGTAACAGATAATTCAAAAATTTTTGACTATAGGTTAAATGAAAGCTAAAAAATACCTTTTAAGAGTAATTAAACTTTACAAGTGTAGGAGTCTATTGTAAAATAATTCTCTAACAAAAAATAAGGGGGAAGATTGTGGAAAGATTTAAGCACAAAAATTTACAAAAATTTCAAATTTTAAATGGAGCTCAGCTTAAATATATTGCCTTTGCTTCCATGTTAATTGATCACATAAACAAGGCACTAATCTGGCCCAACTTAGATGGTGGAGGAGCTTTGCAATTTATAAGTTCTATCTTTGATGTAATAGGACGAATTGCCTTTCCTCTCTTTTCATTCTTTATAGTAGAAGGATTTTTTAGGACACATGACAAAAAGAAATACCTTCTTAACTTATTATTCTTTGCGGTGATATCAGAAATTCCCTACGACATGTTTTCGTCGAAAGTCATATTAGAGTTTAGACTTAACAACGTCTTGTTTTCTCTCGCTCTATCCCTAATTAGCATTTGGATACTAGATGAGTTTAGAAAAAGATACGAGGATAAACTTGGAAAGTTTTGGATTCTTATTTCTATTCCGATTTTAATTATTATGTTTTTCGTGTCCAACTTTGTATCAGGCGACTACGACTTTCATGCAATCATGACAGCCTTTGTCTTCTATCTACTTTATGAGAGACCAGTGGCTGGAGCAATCTGTGCCTACCTTACAATAGTAAAAGAAGTTTGGTCCATCTTAGGATTTGGCCTTACGATTTTATATAACGGAGAGAAGGGAAAACAGAATAAAATTTTTAATTATTTATTTTATCCAGTCCATCTTTTTATACTTGGACTCTTGAGATTTTATTTTAATATTTAAGGAGGCAGGCTTGCCTCTTTTTTTTTTATTTTTATTTGTGTAAGCAATTTAAAAAGACCATAAAGAATTGTCATATAATATAGAAGAAAGTGATCTCAAAATCTTTTAACTTTAAGTAAATATCCAAGGGTTTTCCAAGGGCTTTTTGAAAGAAAAGTGCTAATTGGCCTAAGCTTATAAATGACCTTGAAAAAGATAATGATTTCATCTAAAATAGAAATGTAACGAAGTACATAAAATTTTAAGGAGGATGTAAATGAAAGCGTTAATGGTAGATTACATGTCAGACGTAATTGACAAGGGACTTGAAGAAAGAGGTATTGAACTTGATAAGGTTATGCTTCCAACTTCAGAAAAATTAGCAGAAATTATTGAACCATATGATTTCTTATTCATGAGAGTTGACCCATTCATCAACAAGGAAGTTCTTGATGCTGCTAAAAACTTAAAGGCAATTTTTGTTGGTTCAACAGGAACTAACCACATTGACCTTGAATATGCTAAGGAAAAAAATATTCCAGTTAAAAACTCTCCAGGACAAAACGCAAACGCAGTTGCTGAACTAGTATTTGCTAAGGCTCTTGACCTATACAGAAACTCTGTACAAGCTCAAAATGAAGTTAAGGGTGGAATCTGGAACAAATATAGATGGATTGGTAGAGAACTTAGAAATAAAACTCTAGGAATTTGTGGTTTTGGTGCAATCGGAAGAAGAGTTGCTGAAATCGCTAATGTATTCCATATGGACGTTCTTGCTTATGACCCATTCCTAAAACCAGAAGACATTAAAGTTGATTATGTTAAACTTGTTGATTTCGACGAAATCGTTAAAAACTCTGACATTATCACTCTTCACATGCCACTAACTCCAGACACTAAGGATCTTTTTGGAGCAAAAGAATTCGAAAAGATGAAAGACGGCGCTTGCATTATCAACGCTGCACGTGGTGGAATTGTTAACGAAGATGACCTATACGACTACATCAAGAATGGCAAACTAGGTGGAGCAAACTTAGATACACTTTCTAACGAACTTGGCTCTGGCGGACTTGACACTCAAGATGTTCCAGTAGAAAGTAAATTATTCGAACTTGACAGACTTTATGTAACTCCACACATTGGTGGATCAACAATTGATGCTCAAGATGATATCGGAAATGTAATCCTAAGAAACTTTGATGAACTTTTCGGAAAATAAGAATAAATAAAATTTAAATTTTAAAGGCTGCTTGCTTAGGTAAGCAGTCTTTTTTTCTTGCAAACAAATAGTTTTGTTGACAGGAAAAATAATTAAGGATAAAGTTTATTTAAGTAAATCATATGAGCTTATGAAGCTAATTTGTTGATACCAAAAGGAGGCTGCATGAAGGACTACTATTCACTTGTGATTTTATTTTTTGTCTTAATTGGACTTATACTACTCTATAACTACTATGTGAAGCAGAGAAATGAAAAAATTTTAAGACAAGAGATAATAAAGAATTTTGGAAAAGTTCATTCTAAGAAGTTCAAGGGAAAAATCAATGGACTACATAAGAGGATTGGAGGAAATGTTAGTGACATCACAGCCAATGACTTAAACCTTGACGAAATTTTAGAGAAGATGAACCACTCTATGTCAAAAATGGGACTAGAATATTTTTACTATAGACTTAGGGATTTAATTTTAGATAAGGATGAACTCACAAGCCTCCAAGAGAAGAGAAAAATTTTTGAAGAAAGAGAAGATGACCTTGAGGATTTGCAATTTCAACTTGGAAAGCTTGGTTACTTTAAGGAAGATGTCCTTGAATTAGTTGAAGAAGAAATTAAAATCCAAAGAGAGCTCGACCTTGCTGCAAAAGTTTTTTCCTTTACGGCTCTTTACATCTTGATTTTATTTATAAGTTTAAGAGCTCAGGCAATTTTATTTATCTTTGCCCTCTTGGCAGCAAATACCTTCATCTACAAAAAATTTAACGAGATGACTTTTGGGAAATTAGAGGTCCTAGTTAGGCTCAAAAGTCTTCTCAATGTATCAGAAGGCTTGCTTAAAAATAAAAGCCAAATTTTCAAAGATGAAATTGAAGAAATAGAAAATATTTTAACAGAGCTTGGTCCCTTAAAGAGGAGCTTGAGGTCCTTTGGATTTTTGACAGGCAACATGGAGATGGACTTCGCAGAAACTTACAAGAATATTTTGTTTTTGTCAGAGGCAAGGAGCTTTTCAAAAACTCAAAAATATTTTAAAGTCTACAAGGATGAAATCTTTAGACTTTATTACCTCTTGGGTAAAATCGACTGCGAAATTGGAATAATATCTTTGTCAAAGGCCTACAAGACTGGAGAAGCAAGTTTTGGAAATAAAATTCTTGGAAAAAATCTCTACAACCCTTTGATAAGGAATCCTGTTTCCAATGACCTTGACTTGGATAAGTCAATTATCTTGACGGGGTCTAACGCATCGGGTAAGTCAACTTACCTTAGAACTGTGGGAATAAATACAATTTTTGCCCTTAGTTTTGGAATCTTCTTTGGGGAAGAATTTGAAATCAAACCAATAAAAATCACTTCAGCCATAGACATCAGCGACTCAATAATGAAAAACCTCTCTTACTTCATGGCAGAGTCCAAGGCAATTGATGACATGATAGAAGACGAGAACGAAAAAATAATTTTGCTAGACGAAATTTTTAGGGGAACTAACACCATTGACAGGATTGCATCGGCAACAGCAACCTTAAAATACTTGGCAAAGAATAATCACGTCATAGCAGCGACCCACGACATAGAACTTACAATTCTTTTAAAAGATTCATTCGTTAACAAACACTTTGAAGAAAAGATAGAAAATGGTGACATAAAGTTTGACTATCTTTTAAAAGATGGACCAGCAAGAAGTCGTAACGCCATTGCAATCTTGGATAGCCTAAATTATCCAAGAGATATAATAGAAGAAGCAAAAAAACTTTCGAGAGAGATGGAAGAAAAATAAATTTTATGACCATACTTAGGTAAAATTTTACCTAAGTAATTTTTTTGCCTTTAATACTTGATTTTTATCCTTTATACTATTAATAAGTGAGAAAATGTTTTTATGACTGTGGGGGAAAGATGAGAATTTATTTTACTAGACATGGGGAGACTGAGTGGAACAAGCTTGGTATTATCCAGGGACAATTGGACTCGGCATTAACTTCTGAGGGCATTGAGATGGGAAAGAGACTTAGAGAGATGTCAAAGGACCTTCACTTTGATAAGATCTATTCATCTGACCTTGGTCGTGCCTACGACACTGCGAGCTTAATTTGCCCTGACAGGGAAATTATTAAGACGCCCCTTCTTCGAGAAATTGATGTTGGGTCTTGGTCAGGAAAAAATATCAAGGACGTCAAAGTAGATGATGAAGTCCTTTATAAAAAATATTTTGAAGATCCAAAAAATTATGAAAGACCTGATGGAGAAAGTATCCATGACCTTAGAAAGAGGGTGGAGAAATTTTTTGAGAAGGCAATTTATCCCAATGAAGATGAAAATATCCTTCTTGTGACTCACGGCGTTACTATTGTTGCCATTTATTCTCTAATTGAGGGGATACCTATTGAAGACTTTTGGTCCAACAGGGTGAGACGAAATGGCGAGTTTAATATAGCGGACTACGAAGATGGGAGTTTTAAAATTATTAAGAAGGCTCCTAAGAATCCAGTGGATTCAATTTGAGGTGATAATATGACTACTTACGATTTAATAATTATTGGTGGAGGAGCAGCTGGTCTTAGCTCAGCAATATATGCAGGCAGGGCTCTTTTAAAAACTCTTGTCATTGAAAAATTTTCCTATGGTGGCAGGGTCAACGACACTCCCAAGATTATAAATTATCCTGGCTTTAAGGAAATTTCTGGCAGAGACCTTATTAATGAATTTAGGAAGCAGGCAGAGAGCTTTCCTACAAATGAATTTGCCTTTGGAACTGTTAAGGAAATTGAAAAAACGGAAGATGGTTTTGTCTTAAGGACTTTGAGAAGGAGAGAATATACTGCCAAGTCTGTGATTATTGCAACTGGAACCTATGCCAAGATGTTAAATGTGCCTGGTGAAACTGAATTTGCAGGGCGTGGAGTTTCCTATTGTTCCACTTGTGATGCAGATTATTTTAAGGACAAGGACATACATATTTTAGGTTCTGGTGACTTGGCTCTTGAAGAGGCTGACTATCTTTCCAACTTTGCCAACTCTATTAACATGATAATTATCCACGAAGAAGGTGAGTTTGATGGCAACAAGTTGGAAGTGGAAAAAATAATGAAGAATCCAAAAATTTCTTACACTTGGAATTCAAAACTTGAGGGCATAAATGGAAATGAAAGAGTCAACAGCCTTGACATTTTAGATTTATCTGACGAGACAAAGACTAGGGTAACTTCTGATGGGATTTTTATCTTTGCAGGCATGAGTCCCAACTCCAACTTCGTCAAAAATCTCGTGGAGGTTGATGACTTTGGATTTATAAAAACTGACGAAGCTATGAGAACTTCTGTAGAAGGAATTTTTGCAGCAGGAGACATTAGGAACAAGGCCCTTAGACAAATTGTAACTGCAGCCAATGACGGTGCAGTGGCAACAGTTTATGCAGAAAGGTACATTAGGAAGAGGGGTGTCTTATGAGAGTCTATCCAAGAGGGACAGTAGTTTACAAGAGAGATAAGGCCTACAATGGGATAAATTTAATTTCCACTGCCAAGGACGGGGCCCTTATAACAAAAATGGATGGGACAGAGCTTAAGAGGTATTCTGTCAACCCCATGCCGGCTAAGATGCTGCCAAATAAAAATATAATGAGTGTTTCTTCCTTTAGGTCATCAGACTTTGGTGTCAGTGATGGGATTGACCTATTGGAATTTGATAAGGACGGCAAAGTTGTCTTTGACTTTAACAAGTTTAAGTTCACAGAGGACAGGGGCTACAGACCTAAGTGGATGGCAAGGGCCCACTCTGACTTTCAAAGAGAAGGCAACTCTGTTGGCTATTATTATCCAGAACAAAAAATTGTGGAAGATGGGAAGACCCTCCTTCTTGTTCACGATGCCATTGTTGATACTAGGATTTCTGACAAGGCCCTGCTCGATGACGTTATCTTGGAAGTTGATGAAGATGGAAATATAATTTGGAAGTTTTCCTTTAGCGAACACTTTGACCAGTTGGGATTTTCTGAAGAAGCAAAAAACGTAATTTATAGAAATCCAAACTTGAGGATTACAGAGAGACCTTTGGGCAATTATCTTGACATAACTTCAATTTCGACAATTGGAGAAAACAAGTGGTACGACCAGGGAGACCCACGCTTTCATCCCGACAACATTTTATTTACAGCAAGGGCTGCAAATATTATTGGGATAATTGACAAGAAGAGGTCAAGAATTTGCTACAAGTTGGGACCAAACTTCTCTGATTTCACTAAGGTGGACCCAGTTGTTGGATCTGCCTTTGCAAGTATTGTACCAAAGGGTCTGCCAGGAGAAGGCAACCTCTTAATTTTTGACAACGGGGGAAGGTGTGGCTACGGTTCGCCAACTCTTACATCCCCTTCGGGATTGTTGCCTTTTGTGAGGAATTATTCCAGAATTCTTGAGATCAATCCAGTTACCCTTGCAGTGAATTGGTCTGTGGACCCAAGGGACTTTGGCTTTTCAATTCCAATGAATGGCTACAAGTTTTATTCTCCTTATGGGGGCAACCTTCAAAGACTTCCTAATGGAAACACCTTGATAACTCTTGCAACAGAGGGACTTGTAATTGAAGTTACCCCATCGAAAGAAATTGTCTGGCAGTGGACCTGCCCTTATAGGACAACAACTGAAAATCTCTTGAAGAACAATATGATTTACAGGGTTTATAGGTATCCTTACGACTACCTAGACATTGATGAAGAAGAAAATGAAATTCAAGAGATAGAGGACGCATCATATTTCAAACTTCCTGGGGCAGGAGACTTCAAGTCAGTTGAGATTACAAATGTAAATAGGAGTAGGCTATCAATTGACATTGACCCACTTTCTCAAGAGTCAGAGTCAGTAAGAGACCTTGTGGAAAATAAGAAAGTAATAAAGAGAAATGAATCTGTAGTTAAATACATTGCGGCAAATCATTTTGACGAGACAATTAGAGAGAACAAGATGGCGATACTAATTTATGGGGCAGAGAGATGTTCTCACTGCGAGCCACTTATGGAAGTTATGGAAGTCCTCTTGGAAGAAGAGTTCAAAGACGTATCTTGCTTCTATATGGACCTTGACAAGAACAAGTCCTTTGCAGAAGAACATGAAATTTTTCAACTTCCTAGAGTTTCCTTCTACAAGGATGGAGAAAAAGTTTACGAGTTCATGGGAGAAAAATCCTATGACGAAATTGCCGGCCTAATAGAAGAATATCTTTTAGAATTAAATTGAGAAATAAAAAAACTGGGATTACGTCCCAGTTTATTTTTATGCTTTACATATTAAATTATATTTAAAGTTTATTTAGTTTCTTCTGTGTGCCAAGATAAATTTTCGTAGCCCTTCTTCTTAACTTTAGAGTTTATTAAAAATCTATTTTTTGTCATCCTAAGCATATACTTGTCATCATCATAGGAGTCAGAGTAGGCAGAGGAGTTTTCGTAGTCAATTTCAATCCCCTCTTGCGCCAAGAGGTCTCTAATGTTTTTGACCTTTACGCCCTTCTTGTTGTTGCCTCTTGTGAGCTTGTAGTCAATTCCAAGATCAGTACCAATTATGTAGTCAAAGGGATAGAGGTCCTTTACATACTTTAGGTAGGGAGTTGCAGACGCTGAGCAAAGAATTTTTATTGTGTCCTCGTCGTGAGAATAAAATTCGTCTTCAAACTCCACAAAGAAAAATTTGGGGAAGAGGTAATCAGTTACAAATTCCTTTAGGTCCTCTTCGGTAAAATATTTTATAATAGAGACCATTTGGTTTTTCATGATGTTAAAGTCAGATGCCAGCTTAGACCTTATGTAGGCAGAAGCAAGACCTCCCATGGTCCTCGCAAATTTTATTTTTTTATTTTTAAATCCATACTTATAAAGCTCTACTATTGATTCGCAATCAACTACAGTTTTGTCAAAATCATAGAGCGCAAGCTTTCTTTTCAAAATCTCACCTCAATAGAATTATATCAAATAGACTTCATTATAAAAAGTTTTATGATATACTAAAGCCGTGATATTTATGGGAATTATTATACATGTAGACATAGATGCCTTCTACGCATCGGTAGAAGAGCTTGACGACAAATCTATAATAGGTAAACCAGTAGTCGTAGGTGGCAGGTCCAATCATGGAGTTGTAACTACGGCTAATTATGTTGCAAGAAAGTATGGGATCCACTCTGCCATGCCCATGTATATGGCAAAGAATCTCTGCGACCATTTGATAATAAAACCCATGAGAAGAGAGAGGTATCTGGAGAAATCCAGAGAAGTTTTCGAAGTCTTAAGGACCTACACAGATAAGATTGAAAAAGTCTCCATCGACGAGTCCTATCTTGACATAAGTGGACTAGGGTATGATGAAGACATTGTATATGATTTGCAGAAAAAAGTTTTTGAAAAGACTGGCTTAAATGTCAGCTGCGGCTTGAGTTACAATAAATTTTTGGCAAAACTTGCCAGCGATTGGAACAAGCCCAAGGGAGTAAAAATTATTAGGAAGTCAGACATACCAGATATTTTATTTCCCCTAGATATAAGAAAGGTCCACGGTATTGGAAATAAGACGGAGAATAGACTGAGAAACATAGGTATAAATACTGTTGAGGACTTATATTCCCTCTCCTATGATTTTTTAGTAACCATGTTCAAGAAGAGTGGGGAAGAAATCTATAAGAGGATCAGGGGGATTGACAATAGGGAGGTCACTCCCAACACTGTAAGAAAGAGTCTTGGGACAGAGTCCACCTTTGAGGTAACAAGTAAGAGGGAAGAATTGATTTCTTACCTTAGAGATTTTTCTAAAGAAGTTTCAGAAGACTTAATTGTAAAAGAAATTTCTGGCTACACCTTGACCCTAAAGATGAAGGACGAGAATTTCAAGGTCAAGACTAGGTCAAGGACTTATGAGAATGCTATCTATGAAGAAGAGGATATCTTTAACAAGTCCATGGAAATTTTTGAAGAAGCCTATGAGGGCGACAAGCTTAGACTCATTGGTATAACAGTGTCCAACTTGGTAGACTTAAACATAAGACAACTTTCTTTCTTTAATAGATAAAAAAATAAATCTTTTTTTGAAATTTTATGCTAAAATATTCAAGGAATAAAATAAAAGGAATTTAATTATGAGAAATTTTTGGGACTTAGACTACGGAGAGGTTGGCTTTAAATTTTATGGGACCTACCACTACGCTTGTCTAGCTATTATTTTTATATTTGCAATAATTTTATACAAACCCTGGAGAGCAAGTAGAAACTTTAGAATCTTTCTTGCCCTAACACCAATTAGCTTGGAAATGATTAGGCTTGTTGGAGTCTTAATAAGTGGTCATTACGATTCTTCTTACTTGCCCTTCCACCTCTGCCTAATTGGGGCCCAGTTCATGGCAGTAGATGCCTTTGTGGATAGGAAGTTTATAAAAGCTTGCCTCTATTATCTCTTTATGCCAGCAGCAATCCTAAGTCTCTTTACACCAGGCTGGGATCAAGTAAATAAATATTCTTATGTGGCAATTATTTCTTGGATCATTCATGGGATTAATGCCTTTTATCCAATCTATCTTGTGATTTCAAAGGAGTACCTGCCAAAGATAAGAGATATAATATATCCAATAATTTTTATTCTTGTGACTCTTCCAATAATAAAAGTTTTAAACAAAAAGCTTGATGCAAACTATTATTTTATAGAAGAGCCCTATGAGGGATCAGCCCTTGCAACTATAAAGGATGTCTTTCCCAACTACGTGGTGGGACTTTTTATAGTGACAGTCTTTGTAATGGTCCTCACATTTTTTATTTATAAGATAATTTCAAAATTAAAAAAAGATCAGTTACCTAAGTTAAAGTAATTTTAGCTTAGGTTTTTTACTAGAAACTACAGAGGAATAATTTTTAAAAATTAAAAATACCTTTGAAATATGCTGGTAACTTTTACTAAATGATGTGATAAAATATACTATATAAATTAGGAGGGAGTTACATGAAAAAATCAATTATCTTATTGGGACTTCTAATTCTCTTAAGTCCCTTGGCAGTAAGTGCAAGCAGTAAAAGATCAGAAGCTAAAGTAAAAGAAGTAGATTTGTCTTCAGATGAAAAGATGGCATTTGTTTCAGGCGAAAATGTCAGCTTCGATGGAAGGGACCTAGAAATAAATGCTTACCTAATAAATAGGTCCAACTATGTAAAAATTAGGGATGTAGCTGCCTTACTAAAGGACACTCCTGCCAAGTTTGACCTAGCTTATGATAATGAAAAGCAAAGTGTGATAATAAGCAAGGGAAAAAATTACAGTGATAGCTTTATTTATAAGGAAAGCAAGTTAAAAGAAGAAAGAATTGCCAAGGAGACAAGGCAAAAAATTGTAGATGATAAGGGACAAGAAATTGAACTTAAGGGTTATTTCATAGATGGCTACAACTATTTTCGCCTAAGAGACCTGGGTAAAGTTTTGGGCTTTGGAGTAGCCTACGACTTTAAGGATCAAAAAGTCCTTCTAAGTTCAGGTAATCCTAAATTAGCAGATGTTTTTGAAGAAGGTTACTTCACGCCACCTGTAAATAAAATAAAAACTAAAGGTGGAGAAGAAAATATTAGCTTTTTAATTTACGGTTTTGATGAATGTCCTTATTGTCAAAAACTAAAAGCCTACTTAGACGGCAAGGGAATTAAATATCTTTCAAGGGACATTAGAGATTGTGAGGGTAAGAAGGATGAAGTCTTCAAAGAATTTTATGGAGAATTTCCAGAATTTAATGACAGGGTTTATTATCCAACTCATATAATGACTCTAGAAAAAGATGGCAAAAAGATTAGCAAGTGTGTGGTAGGTTTTGAAAAAGAAAATTACGACGAAATATTTAGACAAATAGAAGATAACACTTACTTTGTAGAAAAATAAAATTTTATAAATTAAAAAATAAAGCCAAGAGCTTGGATTAAACTCCAGGCCCTTGACTTTTTAAAATAAAAAATTTTTAGAATAAAAAAAATAAGACGAGGTAAGAGAACCTCGTCTTATTTTAGTTTTCGCTACCTAGAATATTATAGGTTATGGCAACTAAGAGGCCCCCAATAATATTTCCAATAGTGACGGGTATTAAATTTTTTAATATTAGTCTAAAAGTAAATTCTGGATTTAAAAACTTAGTAAGAGCAAAGCAAGTCATATTTGCGACGCTATGCTCAAAACCAAGGCTTACAAAAGCCAAGATACACCAGAAGATTAAAATCAACTTTGATGAATCAGATATGGGTCTAGAGCAAATTAAAACTGCAAGACATACTAGAATGTTACACATTATTCCCTTAAATAAAAGTGCAGTGAAGTCAAAACTTGACTTTGTTGTTGCTAGTTTTAAGAGGGCTTCGTTATATTCAGGGGAAATTCCTGTCATTTTAAATAAGAAAGAAATTAAAATTGATCCCAAAAGATTTCCTATGTAGGAAAAAACTAAAATCTTTAAAAGTGTGGAAGTTTCAATTTTTTTGTTTAATCTTCCAATACTTGTCACAAGGACATTACCTGTGAAAAGTTCGCCACCAGCAAAGATTACAAAGGAAAGGGCGAGGGAAAAGACAAAGCCATTTATAAATTTAACAGCGGGAATTTCAAGTCCTGAAAAAACACTTGCAGATAGGGTCATGATTAACATTCCCATTCCAATAAAAAATCCTGCAAGAACTGAAGCGACCATGTACTTAAAAAGAGAATTTTCAAGTAAATTTTTCTTAGTGTTTGCAGAATTTGTAAGTCCACCAATTATATCCTTATACATATCACACCTCTTTTTTTACTTTAATAACTATTATATCAAAAAGAAGCAGTTTTTCAATTGATGAAAGTCCTTTTATATTAGTCTATTCTGTACTTTTTTGAATCTATTGCCACTATTATTACTTGAACAAGAGGCATCAATAGGTTGAAAAATAAAAATGGTAGATAGTGAACTGTGGAAACACCAAGGACTGTTGACATATAAGTTCCGCAAGTGTTCCAAGGAATCATGGCTGATGTAACAGTTCCACCTGACTCAAGAGTTGATGATAAGAGTCTGGGATCTATCTTCCTATCCATGTATTCATTTTTAAACATTCGTCCAGGTACAACTATGGAGATGTATTGCTCAGGCATAGTTGCGTTGGTAAAGAAGCAAGTTAAAATTGTAGAAATCACAAGTCCAACCACAGACTGAACCCTGTGGAGGAATTTTTTAACTATGGCTTCGAGTATTCCAGTTTCTTCTGCAATTCCACCAAACATCATGGCGATAATAGTTAGAGAAATGGAAGACATCATGTTGTTTAAGCCACCAGTGGTTAAAAGTTTATCCACTGCTTCGAGGCCAGTGTTTGAAACATAGCCATTGAGTCCTGCTGATAAAATGTCTCCAAAGTTTACGCCTTGATAGATTGGTCCCAAGATTGCAGCTATAATAATTCCAATACTTATGCCGGGAACTGCTGGTAGCTTCTTGGCAATGGAAATTATTACGACTAAGGGTGCCAATAAGAGGATAGGTGAAATTGTAAAAGAATCTTTTAGTCCCTTGGCTATGACGTCCACATTTGATAAGTCTGCGCTAGCTCCCTTGTACTTGAGAGATAAAAATCCAAAAATTAAAAGTGTCAAGCCATAGGCAATAAGAGTTGGCTTAAACATTGCCTTGATGTGGGTGAAGACATCTGTGCCTGCCATTGCTGGGGCAAGGTTTGTTGTATCAGAAAGAGGACTCATCTTGTCGCCGAAGTAGGCGCCGGACAAAACTGCACCAGCAGTTACAGGAGCAGGTATGCCAAGTCCACTTGCTATCCCCATAAGGGCAATCCCCATGGTGCCAGCTGTCCCCCAGCTTGTGCCTGTGGCAAGAGAAGTGATTGAAGTAATCAAAACTGTTGCAACAAGAAAAATTGAGGGTTTTAAAATCATAAGCCCATAGTAAATCATTGTGGGGACAACGCCAGACAAGATCCATATACCAATTAAAACACCAATTATGGCAAGGATTATTATGGACTGCATGGCTTGTGAAATTCCTTTGATCATTGAGTTTTCTATAAACTTCCAAGAGTAGCCAATCTTTAGGGCAACAAGGGAGGCGATTAAAACTCCAATGAGCATAGGGATGTGTGGGCTCTCTTCATACTTAATTATGCTTATAAACATAATTATTGTAAGAGAGACAAAGGTGAAGAGGGCTTCAGCAAAGTTTGCCTTCCTCACTTTTTTTTCATATTTATTTATATTTTTTTGGCTCATAAAACACCTCTTATAAAATTCAAAAATTTAACTCATTATATCATTATAAAGTCCTTATTTAAAGTTTTTATTGGGTCGCAAAGATGATATACTATAAGAGATTGGGGGAAATTATGGAATTAAAAGACACAATTCGTGCAATTGAAAATTATCCAAAAGAGGGAGTTATCTTTAGAGATATAACAACTCTTTTAAAGGACAAAGATGCGTTCAAAAAATCTGTTGATGAAATGGCAGCAAAAATAGATGAAGACGTTGATAAAATAATTGGGATTGAAGCAAGAGGTTTTATCTTTGGAGCAGCTTTAGCTTACAAGTTAAACAAGGGCTTTATACCTGTTAGAAAACCTGGCAAACTTCCTTGGGACAAGTTAAGCGAGTCCTATGACCTTGAGTACGGACAAGACTCCATTGAGATCCACAAGGATGCCCTTGAGGCAGGAGAAAAAGTTGTAATAGTAGACGACCTACTTGCAACTGGTGGAACATCAAAGGCTTGTTTAAAACTTGTTAGGAGTCTAGGAGGAGAAGTCTCTTCACTACTTTTCTTAGCAGAGCTTGAAGGACTTAAGGGAAGAGATGTATTAAAGGGCGAAAAAGTTCTTTCTGTAATAAAGTATTAATTTAAAATTTTAAAATTTCTTGTAAATATATTTCAATTGATTTAAACTGTATCAAGTACGCATATTATTTTTTTAAGAATAATATAATAATTAAATAAATAAACTTATGGGAGCAATATGCTGAGAGGAGTTAAGACTCGACCATTTTACTTGTTAGGATAATGCCTTGACAAGGAAAAGTATTATTACTCCTATAATTTTATAGGAGGTTTTTTTATTTATGAAGTATGCTACTCAAATGGAAGCAGCAAAAAATGGATTTGTTACAGAAGAAATGAAAATTGTAGCAAAGAAGGAAAATGTCTCTTGTGAATACTTGCTAGAGAAGATGGCATGTGGTGAAATTGTAATTCCAAAAAACAAAAACCACAAATCAATTTCTCCTGAGGGTATTGGGACTGGGCTTAGGACTAAGATCAATGTTAACCTTGGAATTTCTAAGGACTTAAATGACATTGACATGGAAATGAAAAAGGTAGACATGGCACTATCTATGGGTGCAGAAGCCATAATGGATCTTTCAAACTATGGCAAGACTCAGGAGTTTAGAAAAAAGCTAATTGAAAAATCCACAGCCATGATAGGAACTGTTCCCATGTATGATGCAGTTGGATTCTTAGACAAGGGTCTTTCCTTTATTAAGGCAGAAGAATTTTTAGACGTAGTTAGAAATCATGCTGAAAATGGAGTTGACTTTGTTACAATTCACGCAGGGATAAATAGGGCCAATGCAGAAATCTTCATGAGAAATAGACGTGTTAATGAAATTGTATCTCGTGGTGGTTCTCTTCTCTTTGGTTGGATGAAGATGAATGATCAAGAGAATCCCTTTTATGAATACTATGATGAACTCTTGGATATCTGCCGTGAATATGACGTAACCCTTTCTCTAGGAGATTCATTAAGACCAGGTGGGATTCACGATGCAACTGACCCATCTCAAATAGCAGAACTTATTACACTTGGAGAACTTACAAAAAGAGCCTGGGAAAAAGATGTACAGGTAATAATTGAAGGGCCGGGTCACGTGCCAATTGGTGACATTGAGATGAATATAAAACTTCAAAAGAAGCTTTGTCACAAGGCTCCTTTCTATGTATTGGGACCTCTTGTTACAGATGTTGCACCAGGTTATGACCATATAACATCTGCAATTGGTGGTGCAATTGCAGCAGCTTATGGCGCAGATTTCCTTTGTTATGTAACACCTGCTGAACATTTAAGACTACCAGATGTCAATGATGTTCGTGAAGGTATTGTGGCTTGTAAGATTGCAGCTCATGCAGGGGACATTAATAAGTTAAAGGATGCAAGAGCTTGGGATCTTGAAATGAGTAAGAGACGACAAAAAATTGATTGGGAAGGCATGTTTGAGATTGCCCTTGATAAGGAAAAGCCAAGAGAGTACAGAAATTCATCAATGCCTGAAGAAGAAAATACATGTACAATGTGCGGATCAATGTGTTCTGCAAAGAATATGAACCTAATACTTGAAGGTAAAGATATAAAAATAGAATGCTAATGCAGGACTATTTATTCATAAGAGTTTCTTGCTAAATAAAAAATAATTTAATAAAAACAAATTAATGAAAGATAATTTAATTAGAAAATAAAAAATAAAAATAGAAATAGGGAGCTTGTTGACAGGCTGAGAGGAAATTGTTAATTTCGACCGTTACCTGATTTGGATAATGCCAACGTAGGGATATAAGGACTTTTGCTGCTCTGTCAACATTTCTCGGGAGGTTAATATGAAATCTAATACTAAGAAGTTGACTATGGCAGCTTTTTTTGTTGCCATTGCTGTTGTTTTTTCCTTTGTAAATATACCTGTGGGTCTTGCCAAATGCTATCCAATTCAACACATGGTTAATGTTTTATCAGCTGTCCTATTGGGACCACTTTACTCAGTGCTTGTTGCCTTTTGTACATCACTTATTAGGAATATGTCTGGAACAGGATCCTTAATGGCCTTTCCTGGTTCAATGATTGGGGCATTTTTTGCAGGAATTTTATTTTACAAGACAAAAAAACTTTCTCTTGCCTTTTTAGGGGAAGTAATTGGCACAGGTCTTATTGGTGCACTCTTAGCTTATCCTATTGCTAAGTTTGTGCTAGGAAAAGAAATGGCATTATTTGGAATGGTTATTCCTTTTTCTGTAAGTACCCTTGGCGGCTCAATAATTGCCATAATAATTATTTTAAGCATTAAAAACACAGAGCTTAACAAATATTTTAATTTATAAGGAAGTAGAAATGGAAATTAAAAAAATCCTCACTATAGCGGGATCTGACTCAAGTGGTGGTGCAGGCATACAGGCAGACTTAAAGACTATAAGTGCCTACAAGTATTATGGGATGAGTGCAATTACTGCAATAACAGCTCAAAACACTTTGGGGGTTCAAGATTCACTGCCTATTGATGAGGGAATGCTCAAGGCACAACTTGAATCTATTTGTGATGACATCCTTCCTGATGCTGTAAAAATTGGAATGATTGCAAGCCCGGGTCAGGTAGAAGTTATAGGGGAAGTAATTGATAGATATTTGAAGGATATTCCCATTGTCTTAGACCCAGTTATTACATCTACAAGTGGATTTACCCTTGTACCTGATGATACGGTTGAGAAGATGAGGGAAGTTCTTTTTGATAAAGTTAGCTTAATTACTCCAAATCTTATTGAAGCTGGGATTATTTTTGGGAAAGAAATTGAAAATCACGATGGTATGAAGGAAGCAGGCAAATTTTTATTTGAAAAATATGGGACAGCCTTCTTAATTAAGGGTGGACATCTTGAGGAGTCAAAAAATGACCTTCTCTGTGATGAGAATGGCATCTTTCTTATTGAAGGAAAAAATATTGAAAATAAAAATACACATGGAACTGGCTGCACTCTTTCCAGTGCAATAGCATGTGAGCTTAGCAAGGGAAAAAATCTCTTTGATGCAGTTAGGTCTGCAAAAAAATATTTAAGTGGAGCAATAGCCTTTGGCTTTGATATAGGAAAGGGCAGAGGTCCTCTCTATCATATGTACAACTTGAGTGATAAAGATGAAAATTAAATGCAATCTAAAAAAACTAAGGGACAAGGCTCCCTTGGTACATATTATTTCCAATGGGGTTACTAGGGGAAGGGTAGCTGACTTTGCCCTCTCTATAGGTGCAAGTCCAATGATGGCAGAATACTCAAAAGAAGTATCTGAAATTACAAAAAAATCTTCAGCTCTTGTTTTGAATATGGGAATGTTAAATGAAGATAAAATTGAGGCAATTAAACTTGCAGCAAAAACAGCAAAAGAAAATAATATCCCCACTGTCCTTGATCCCGTTGGAGTTGGATCTAGCAAGATAAGAAGAGATTTGGCAAAATATCTTCTAGATAATTTTAAATTTAACGTCATTAGGGGAAATTTTAATGAAATAAATTATTTATCTGGGGGCAAAGCCTCTGCTGGTATAGACTCAAGAGATAAAAATTTATCTGAAGAGGACTTTATAGAACTTGCACTAAAGGTGAATGAAAAAACTGGGGCAACACTTGTCGTAAGTGGCAAGTATGAAGTAATAGCTAACTCTCACATGCTTATATCTATACCAGGTGGTCACGATAGCTTGAGAAAAATAAGTGGGCTTGGGGATATGGAATCAGCAATGATAGGTTCACTTTTGGCTGCGCCCATGTCAAACCTAAAGGCTTGTGCTATTTCGGCAATATTTTTTAGGCAGCTTGCAAGAGAAGTCATAGTTGATGGAAGTATAAATTCTCAAGATATAATAAGTAAAATTCAAAGGCTTGAGGAAATAAGTGGAGATATTGAAGTTTTATCGCCAACTTATAAATTTGCGAGACCAAGCTTATATGGAATTTCTGATGGCAATGATTTGTTAAAAATAAAAAGTGCAACAAGAGCTGGTATGAAAATTTATCAGCTAAGGGATAAGGCATCAGACGAAGCCTTGCTTGGAGAAAAAATATTAAAGATAAAAAAAGAAATTCAAGAAACTTGTCTCTTCATCCTTAACGATAATTTAAAACTTGCCAAAGAATATGAAACGTCTCTTCACCTAGGACAAGATGATGAAGAAATTTATCTTGCAAGAAAAATTTTGGGCAGGGACCCAATAATTGGTGCTACAGCAAAAACCACTGAGCTTGCAATAGAGGCAGAAAATATGGGAGCATCTTATATTGGTTCTGGAGCTTTTTTTGAAACAGAAACCAAGAAAGATGCATCAATGATTAACTTGGAAATATACAAGGATATAAGAGATAGTATTTTAATACCAGCCTTCCCCATAGGTGGTATAAACAAGGACAACCTAGACTTATTTAAGGGAGTGGACATCCCTGGCCTTTGTATGTCTAGTGGAATTTTTTCTCTTGATGAGAATGAAGTAGAGAAAAATGTAAGGGAAATAATAAGTAAGTTGAATAGTTAAATGCATATATTAAAAAACATCTGTGAGATAAATTCTTACAGATGTTTTTCTTTGCAAAATTTTTATTTTAATTATTTCTTTCCGCTGTGTCCTTAATATTATTTACGCAAAGGGTGAGGGCAAGTAGGGCTTCAGTGTATTTTTCGTCATAAACACTTAGCTTGTAGGCATCAGCCAAGGAAATGAAGGTTTCTTCGATTTCTCCAATTACTTTCTCTCCTTTATAGATTTCAAAATTAAAAAAGGGAAATTGACCTTCCAAGCTCAGGGACTCGCCATCATAGTCTACCTGAATCCTCCTAACCAGAAAGCTAATTTTCGATTCAACTCTCATAAACTTGCCGTCAGAAAAATTAACATTAAACTTTTGGAGGAGGGAGAAGACTTCCTTTTCAATTTTTAAAATCTCATTTCCATCTATATCAGAAATTTTCACATCATAGCCAATGAGTGTAAAATCTTGGTCTACATAATAAACTTCTCTTACATCATCATCGAGGATGGGGTAGTGGTCTGTGATCTTAAAAAGATTTTCTTTAAAATAATAATTTTTCATGACTCCTCCTTTAGCAAAAGTTATATCTTAAGTTGATTTTATAAGTTTATGAAGTCAATTACAATAAAAAAACCCCACAGGGTCCTGCGGGGTTTAAATATTTTGATATTAGTCAAGATTTAGTGAATCAACAGCATTATCAATTAATTCATCCTTAACAAAGTAAGGAAGTGTAATGTGTCCGAATTCATTATCTTCGTTAAATTCTTTTGAAACTTCGATAGCGTGTTCGTTTCTAGCCCAGTTACGTCTAGCAACACCACTCATAACGTCCCAAGTAAGTGAAAGATCGATGATTTCATCAACCATTTCAGATCCGTCAAGAACTAGACCGAATCCACCGTTAATTGATTTACCAATACCAACTCCACCACCATTGTGAAGAGCAACTAGTGACATACCTCTAGCACAGTTTCCTGCGAAACATTGAGTAGCCATGTCAGCCATTACATTAGAGCCATCTTTAATGTTAGATGTTTCTCTAAATGGGGAGTCTGTACCAGATACGTCGTGGTGGTCACGTCCCATCATAACAGGACCGATTTTTCCTTCTCTAACAAGTTCGTTAAATTTATGAGCTATTGCAACTCTACCCTTAGCGTCTTGGTAAAGGATTCTAGCTTGAGTACCAACAACTAATTGGTTCTTATCAGCATCTCTAATCCAGATATAGTTATCCATATCTTGGTATCTTCTGTCTTTATCAATACATTCCATTGCAGCGTGGTCAGTTGCAATTAAGTCTTCGTGTTTACCACTTAGGCAAACCCATCTAAATGGTCCATATCCATAGTCAAATAGAAGTGGTCCCATGATGTCTTCTACATAAGAAGGCCAAATGAATCCGTCTTTGTCGTCTTTACCATTCTTAGAAACTTCTTTAACTCCAGCATCGTAGATAGCTTTTAAGAAAGAGTTACCATAGTCGAAGAAGTAAGTTCCCTTAGAAGTAAGGTTCTTAATAACGTCAAAGTGTTGTCTAAGAGTCTTGTCAGCAAGTTCGTGGAATTTCTTTTTATCAGTTCTTAATAATTCAGTTCTTTCTTCGAAAGTAATTCCTACTGGGCAGTATCCACCATCGTAAACGTTGTGGCAAGATGTTTGGTCAGAAAGTAGGTCAATATGAACATTGTTTTCGTCCATATAGTGAAGAAGATCAACGATATTACCGTGGAAGGCAATAGAAAGAGCTTCTTTCTTTTCAAGAGCGTCTTGAGCAAGTTTAACAGCTTCTTCAGGAGTTTCAGCAAGTTTCTTAATCCAGCCTTGTTCAAGTCTAGTTTCGATTCTTGAAATATCAACTTCAGCTATGATAGAAACAGCACCAGCGATATCTCCAGCCTTACCTTGAGCACCAGACATTCCACCAAGTCCAGATGAAACGAATAATTTACCTGCTAAGTTATCTTCATTTCCAAGACCAAGTTTTAATCTACCGGCATTAAGAATAGTGTTGTAAGTTCCGTGAACAATACCTTGTGGTCCAATGTACATCCAACCACCAGCAGTCATTTGTCCGTAGTTAGCAACGCCCATTTCTTCAGCAATTTCCCAATCGTCAAGATTGTCATAAAGACCAACCATTAGACCGTTAGTGATAATAACTCTTGGAGAATTTTTTCTTGATTTAAATAGTCCAAGTGGGTGACCAGATTCCATTACAAGAGTTTCATCGTCGTGCATGATTTCAAGATATTGTTTGATTAGGTTGTATTGCATCCAGTCGTGACAAACTGAACCAGTTTCTCCATAAGTTACAAGTTCATATGGATATAAAGCAACATCAAAATCTAAGTTATTGTCGATCATTACTTGGAAAGCTTTACCAGCTAAACAATTTCCCTTGTATTCGTCAATTGGCTTACCGTAAATTCTTCCTTCTGGTCTGAATCTGTATCCGTAGATTCTTCCTCTAGTAGTAAGTTCTTCTAAAAATTCAGGAATTAGTTCTTCGTGATATTCTTCTGGGATATATCTTAGAGCATTTCTAAGAGCAATCTTAGTTTGATCCTTTGAAAGTCTAAATCCTCTATCAGGAGCTCTTCTAATTCCTTGTTCAAAAGATTTTTTTTCTGGAAGGTTTGAAATTTCTACCTTCATAATCTTTTGAACTTCTGCGTTATGATTATTTATCACTTTTATCAACCTCCATTTATTAGTCATTATAAAATAAAAAAATTGAAAAGTAAATACAAAGGGAAATTAATTTCCCAAATTTTTAAAAATATCTCAAAAAAGTGATTAATTTTCTTAAATTGCCTTGAAAACTCAAGTGTCAAGGACATAATTCCCTAAAAAACCCAATTAATTTACCGTGATAAATTGAAGAAATGAATCGTTTTCAAATTTTATAGAAAGGAGTTTACAAGGACATGAAAAATTCTCTTCTATAATATCATCTATAATTGATACAAAAATTGATACAAAAAATTATGAACTTGTGAAGGATTGTAGATTGGCAAGGGATTATGAAGTCTAAAATATTTATAAACTTGCAAATAAATATAAACTTGTAAATAAATATAAACTTGTAAATCTTCATAAAGTCATGGTTTAATATTAATCTGTGACTTCTTATAGAGTCGCAGATAATTTTAAAGTCGCAAATACCTAGGAGTTAAAGAAGTCTATAAAGTCATAAAGATTTATAAAGTCATTACACTTGATGAGTTCCTAAGAAATAAAAATTAAAACTTAAAATAGTAAGAAAATATTTTTCTAAAAATATAATATTGAAATTTTTATCTATAAAATAATTAGAAAAAATACAAGTATAAAAGGCCAAAAATATTTTAAAAATCTAAATAAAAATATTTTCATATTTATTGGGTATATAATATGTGTTAAGATATTGACAGAAAAAAGGAGGAATTTATGAAAGCGGATAAAATATTAGTTAATCTTGAACAGGTTTTCTCACCAAGGGATATTGGTAGACCACTTAGGGGAGAAGAAATGAACCAAGCTGACATCTTAGAAAATGCTTACATTGCTATTAAGGATGGTAAGATTTTAGAAGTTGGCGAAGGTAATGGCTACGAAAAATTAAAAGATGACAAGACTGAAATAGTTGACCTTACAGGCAAGACTGCAACTCCAGGTCTTATTGATGCTCACACTCACCTTGTTTATGGTGGAAGTCGTGAAAATGAATTTGCCATGAAGCTTAATGGAATGGAATATCTTGAAATTCTTGAAGCTGGTGGAGGAATTCTTTCTACACTAAAGGCAACAGATGCAGCAAGCTTTGATGAACTTTATGATAAAACAAGAAACCTTCTTGAACATATGCTAGTTCATGGTGTAACTTCTGTTGAAGCAAAAAGTGGTTACGGAATCACTCTTGAAACAGAATTAAAGGAACTTGAAGTTCTTAAAAAATTAAATGAAGATTTCCCAACAGAACTTATCACAACATTTATGGCAGCTCACGTTATTCACGAAAAATATAAGGATAACCCAGACGAGTATGTTGACATCGTAATCGACATGATGCCAGAAGTTGCAAAGAGAAATCTTGCAGAATTCTGTGACGTATTCTGTGAAAAAGGAGTATTCACTGCAGAAGAATCTGAAAGAATTCTTGAAGCTGCAAAGAAACATGGCTTTAAATTAAGAATCCATTCAGATGAAATTGAAAATGTTGGTGGGGTAGATGTTGCTGCTAAGGTTGGAGCAGTTTCTGCAGAACACTTAATGGTAGTTGATGATGAGGAAATTGAAACACTTGCAAAGGCAAATGTAATTGGCAACCTTCTTCCAGGAACAACTTTCTCACTTATGCTAGACACTTATGCTCCAGCAAGAAGAATGCTTGATAAGGGAATGGCAATTACACTATGTACAGACTCTAACCCAGGATCATGTCCAACAGCAAACCTTCAATTCATCATGCAACTTGGTTGCCTAGAAATGAAACTTACACCAATTGAAGTTTATAATGCAGTAACTATTAACGCTGCTTACTCTGTTGACAGGGCAAAGACTATTGGATCCTTTGACAAGGGCAAGAGGGCAAACATTGCAATCTTTGATGCACACAACATTGATTACACACTTTACTTCTTCGCAACAAACCTATGTAAACAAGTTTATATTGATGGAGAATTAGTTGTTGAAGATAGAAAGCTTGTAAAATAATTAAGCAGGAAAACAATATAGGATTTTAAAATAAGGGAGCTTCGGCTCCTTTATTTTTTGCACAAAATAATGTTTATTTTTAAAAATAAAAAATACAATAGTTTATATTATAAAACATTATTCTGAATTTTGCATAAGAGAGAGGAAATAGAAAGATATGAGACCTCATAAAATCAAGTAAAATAGTAAAAGTTGGCAATGCTTACTTTAATAAATTAATAGAATATTTTGACTAAAGGATTGTATAATTTATCATAATAGAGAATTAGTTTATTGACAAAAGTACAATAATATGAGAAAATAAAGAAAACATTTTCAAAGGAGGAATAATATGTTATTATTTAACCCCGTAGTAGTATCGGTACTATTACTCGTAGTTTTATGTATGTTAAAGCTTAACGTACTACTTTCACTTTTAGTAGCAGGTGTTGTTGCAGGATTAACTGCAGGCATGCCACTATACGTATTTAACCCAGACTCTTGGCAAGCTAATACAGTTGGAAAGCTTCCAGGATTTGGAACTGAAGGCGATGCAATTATTGGAACAATCATTGGCGGTATGGGAACAATGGCAGAGACAGCTCTTGCTTATATCCTAATCGGTATGTTCGCATACTCAATTGGTAAATCAGGACTTATTACTATACTTGCTAAAAAGATTTCTAAGTTAGTAGGAAACAATAAATTTTATTTAATTTTCCTTATAGCATTTATATCAATCTTTTCACAAAACCTTTTACCAGTTCACATTTCCTTTATACCTATTCTAATTCCACCTCTACTAGGACTTATGAATAAGTTAAAGATTGACAGACGTGCAGTTGCATCAGCTCTTTGCTTTGGATTAAAGGCACCTTATATTTCAATTCCAGCAGGATTTGGACTTATTTTCCACAACATTATCGCATCAAACATGACAGATGCAGGTATGCCAACAACAGTTGCAGATACTCAAAAAGTAATGTGGATCGGTGGACTTTCAATGTTAATTGGTTTAATCTTTGTAGTATTTGTTCTTTACGGAAAAGACAGAGAATATGATGACGTTGAAATCCCAGGAGTTATTTCTCTTGATCAAGAAGTTCATATGACTGGACAAGCTTGGGGAGCATTAATTTCAGCTCTAGCAATGCTTATAGTTCAAATCATTACAACTAACCTTCCATTCTCAGCATTAATTGGAATTATCTTCCTACTAATTACTCGTTCAATTAAATGGAAGGAAATTGATGAAATGGTTAATGGTGGACTTGACCTAATGGCATTTATCGCATTCGTTATGTTAGTTGCAGGTGGCTATGCTAATGTTCTTAACACTTCAGGTGCAGTAGTTCACCTAGTTAATGACACAGCAGCTATGATGGAAGGCGCTTCACTTGTAGTATCAGCAATTGTTCTATTAGCAATTGGTCTTGTTATTACAATGGGTATCGGTACATCTTTCGGTACAATCCCAGTAGTAGCAGCAATCTACGTTCCACTAGCTCAACAATTAGGCTTCTCTAAATCAGCTATTATACTTTTAATTGGTATAGCAGCAGCTCTTGGAGATGCAGGATCACCAGCATCTGACTCAACAATGGGACCTACATCTGGTCTTAACGCTGACGGACAACACGATCACATAATGGATACTTGCGTACCTACATTTATCGCATTTGACGTATTCCTAGTAATCGGTGGTGTAATCGGATCAGTATTATTATCTTAATAGAATAATTTTAAATTTGACTTTAGTCATTAAGACAGGCACACTTAAGTGCCTGTTTTTTTATCTGTTATTAAATAAGTAATCCTAATTATGTCTTAGTTAAAAAAAAGTCTAAATGAAAACTTTATCCTTAAAAAGATTATACAAAACTATAGACAATCCATTAATCAATAAATAAAACATATAATACTTAAAATAGAATTAATAATAATGAAATTGTAAAACTCGAAAATACAATGATTTAATACTTTTAACTAAGAAGCTGTAAATCTTTAAAAATACTATCTTACATATATAAAGGCTAAGCTAAGTTTAATAAATTAGCATAAAAACAAGGAAAGTTATTGTATTAAATAAAATACAATAAAAAAATCTTTATAAATTATGGTTGACTTATACTTCGTGCAGGAGTAATATGAAGCTAGAAAACATTTGCAGCGATACAAAAATTTCATATACTGTATCGCAGACACACTAAATACTTTATAGCGTGCCTTACAATATGTTTTAAGGAGGTTATTTTATGAAGAACGACGGTCAAAAAACTGTTAGACTACCAAGTATTGTTGAAGCGTTCTTGCCAATCATTACAATGGTATGTTTGATGGTATATGTTTTCAACTTTTCTGATGGCGGTTACGACGCAGCTCACATGCCACTAGTAATTGCAATTTGTATTGCATGCATAGTAGGTGGAATTTGTGGACACAGTTTTTCTGACATGTTAGAAGGTATAATCGAAAGACTTACAGCTACTCTTGAAGCAATTTTAATTCTACTTACAGTAGGTCTATTAATATCATCTTTCATGATATCAGGAACTATTCCAGCAGTTATTTACTACGGTTTGAAATTACTTACACCACAATTATTCTTACCAGTAGGTTGTATGCTTATCGCAGTCGTATCTCTTGCTTGTGGTTCATCTTGGACAGCAACAGGTACAATAGGTATTGCCTTTATGACAATAGGTGTTGGTCTTGGAATCAGCCCTGCACTAACAGCAGGTATGGTAATTTCTGGTGCCTATGTTGGAGATAAATTCTCTCCACTATCTGATACTACAAACCTTGCATCAGGTGTTTCTGGAACAGGATTATTTGACCACGTAACAGCAATGGTTTCTACAACAGGTCCTGTATTTATAATTTCCCTAATCCTTTATACAATTCTTGGATCAAGAATTGATGTTGTAAATTATGATCCATCAATTGCACAAGGTATTGAAGATTCACTTGCAGCAAACTTTAACCTTAACCCACTAGTACTTTTACCTATAGCAGTTATCGTTGCAGTATGTATCTTAAGAGTTCCTGGACTTCCAGGCGTTATTATTTCTGTAGTGACTGGTGTATTATTTGCAGTTATCTTCCAAGGTCATCACAATGTAGCGGAAATTTTTAGCGTGCTACACTATGGACCATCTGTTGAAACTGGAAATGAATTTGTAGATAAGGCTCTTGCAAAAGGTGGTATGGACCATCAAATGTGGACAGTTAACTTAATTTTACTTGCAGTATCCTTTGGTGGTGCTCTTGAAAAATGTGGTTCTGTTGAAAGAATTTTTGGCAATGTTAAACATAAAATTCACACTGTTGGTGGACTTGTATTCGCAACAATGCTTACATCAATCTTCTGTGACGCAGCAATGTGTGACCAATTCCTAGGAATCGGTGTTCCAGCTCCTTTATACGACAACAAGTATGATGAACTTGGTCTTGCAAGAAATATGCTTTCAAGAACACTTGAAGATGCTGGTACACTTTGGGCATGTATGTTCCCATGGACTGCCTGTGGTGCTTACCAATCAGGTATACTAGGAATGAACCCATTTGTATATTTCCCATTTGCCTTTGTTAACTTACTAAATCCAATCTATGCTTGTTTAACTGCATTCATGGGTAGAAATATCTTCTGGGCTGATGGATCTTACACAAATGTATTTGGCAAAACTACTATGAGAAAAGTAGCTAAGGCTCCTGAAGAAGCACACAAATATGCTCTTGCTCAACTTGAAAAATTAAGAGCAGAAGGTAAGGCTCCAAAGGTTAACGCTTAATTAAATATTAAGTGCTAATAAAAAATTAAAATTTAAAATGTAAATAATAGAAAGAAGTGATTATGTGTCAGATATAAAATTACCTTGGGATGACGACAGCGAAGCAATTAAATACGTATATGTAAATCCTAGAAATAAATTTTCTGAAAAGTATGCCTACATGATCACTTCTCTTTTGATTATACTGGGCATATTCACAAAGTATAAGTTGACAGTAGTCCTTGCCCTACTCCTCTTGCTTTCCCTAATTACAAAAAGATATGTGGCAGCAAGCTCCAAAGGCCTTGAGATGTACACTGATATGAAAATCACTAAGACCTACAAGCTTTGGGAGTGGTCAGAGATCGATGCTATAACTTATGAAAAAGTGCCTAATCAAAAGGGTAAGATTCTTTTATATTTTACTAAGGGTGATGTCACAAAGAGATTCTTCTTCGACGAAAATGATCAAGATAGGGTCTTTGAAGTGGCAAAAAGCCATAACAAAAAAATAAAAATTTACGATGCCTATGAATATAAGCAAAATTTAAAGAGATTTAAAGAAAGTATGAAAAAATCTAAAAAAAAGAAATAGTAAATTAAATTTTTGAGAGACTTCAAGTGAGAGGTCTCTTTTTTGTTGTTTGAAATTATAAAGGAAGATTAGTTATGGAAAATTTGCGAAGTTATAGAAAGCTACAGACTCGTAAAAAATTTTAACTCTGCGAAAGGAAGTGACTCCATAGATTTTTATGGCTTTATAAAATGCAAGAACTTAATAAGACTTTATAAGCTCCTAGAAGTTGAATTATTTACTCTTTAATTATAGAATAAACTTTGTTAGTAGACACTTATTTAGAAAGTTAGTCATATGAATTTAAATATAAATTTATAAAAACAAATTAACTTAAATAGGTTAATATGCTTTTGTTTAAGTTTTATAGAAGATAAGCTCATGGAAATATTTTAAAGGATGATAAAATGAAATTTGATTACAACTCCTATCCCTATCCTTCAACAAGGAGGACAATTTTTGGAAAAAACGGAATGGTTGCCACATCGTCACCCTATGCAACAAGTGCTGGGGCAAAAATTCTTCTTGAAGGAGGAAATGCCGTTGATGCTGCCCTTGCGGCATCAATGACCTTGCCAGTAGTTGAACCTACAGGCAATGGACTGGGATCAGACATGTTTGCCTTGATTTATTTTGAAGGCAAGCTCTATGGAATGAATGCCAGTGGCAGAAGTCCTAAAAATATTTCTATTGAAAAGCTAAGAGAAAAGGGCTACGATAAAATGCCTTCATGTGGGGTAAATGTAATTAATACACCGGGACTTATTGGTGGAGTAATGAAAGTTTATGAAGACTTTGCCAGCCTCAGCCTGGATAAAATTTTTGAGCCTGCAATATCTTATGCAGAAGAGGGCTATCCAGTTACTCCTCAGATTGCAAAACTTTGGGGAGAGAGCGTGGAAAAATATAAAAATTTAAATAGAGATGAGTTTGAGGAATTTTTCAAATCCTTTACTATAAATGGAAGGGTTCCAAGGGCTGGAGAAGTCTTCAAGTCTCCTGACTTGGCAAGGACCCTTAGAGAAATTCGTGATACCAAGGGAGAATCCTTTTACAGAGGAGGGCTTGCAGAAAAAATTGCAAGTGAAGTTGAAAGGCTTGGAGGTTTTTTAAGTCTTAATGACTTAAGAGAATTTGAAGCAAGCTACGTTGATCCAATCTCTACCAACTACAAGGGAATTGATATTTGGGAAATTCCTCCTAATGGCCACGGCATATCTGTCTTAATGGCTCTGAACATTTTAAGTGAAATGGAAATTAAAGACCGCGATGACCCTAAGACCCTTCACAAGATTATTGAGGCCATAAAATTATCCCTTACTGATGCCAAGACCTATGTGGCTGACCCTGCTAAGATGAAAATTGAAATAGAAAGGCTCTTGTCTAAGGACTATGCTGATGACAGGAGGTCAAAAATAAGTGACAGGGCAAAAAGTCCTGAGGCTTTTAAAATTAATTCTTCTGACACAGTTTATTTTGTAACTGCTGACAAGGATGGCAACATGGTTTCCATGATTCAATCAAACTACGCTGGCTTTGGATCAGGCATTGTTGTTCCTGGAACTGGGATAAGTTTAAACAATAGGATTGAAAACTTTTATTTTGAAGAAGGACTTGCCAACTCCCTTGAGGGAGGAAAGCTTCCTTATCACACAATAATTCCTGGATTTATGACAAAAAATAAGGAGGCACTTGGAGCCTTTGGGATAATGGGAGCCTTTATGCAACCTCAAGCCCATGTCCAAGTCCTCATGAATATGATAGATTTTAATTTAAATCCACAAGCTGCCCTTGATGCGCCAAGGATTATGTGGATTTATGACAAAAAGATTCAGGTGGAAAAGGACTTTAGACCTGAAATAATAGATGAACTAAAAAATCTCGGCCACGAAGTTGAAGTTGTAAGTGACTTCAAGAACATGGGTAGGGGCCAGATTATTTTAAAAGATAAAGACGTTTATATTGGTGGAACAGAAAAGAGGACTGACTCCAATATTTTTTCTTACTAGAAGGTGATTAAATGGAATTTAAAATTCATTCTGAATACAAGCCTACAGGGGATCAACCTCAAGCAATTGACAAATTAACTGAGGGGATCAAAAAGGGCTACAAGCACCAAAATCTACTTGGGGTAACAGGTTCGGGCAAGACCTTTACCATGGCAAATGTAATAGAGAGGGTCCAAAAGCCAACTCTGGTAATTGCCCACAACAAGACTCTTGCCTACCAACTTTGCTCTGAGTTAAAGGAATTTTTCCCAGAGAATGCTGTAGAATTCTTTGTTTCTTATTACGATTACTATCAACCAGAGGCCTACGTGCCAGGGACTGATACCTTCATTGAGAAGGACTCCTCTATTAATGATGAGATAGATAAACTTCGTCACTCTGCAACTATGGCTCTTTTCGAAAGAAAGGACGTAATTATTGTTGCGTCAGTTTCCTGCATCTATGGCTTAGGGGACCCAATTGATTATGAAAAGTTGGCGATTTCTCTAAGACCTGGCATGATAAGGGACAGGAACGAAGTCATGAGTAAGCTTGTTGACATCCAATATGTTAGAAATGATTATGAATTTAAGCGTGGGACTTTTAGGGTTCGTGGGGATATTTTGGAAATCTTCCCAGCCTCATCATCAGAAAATTCTATTAGGGTCGAATTTTTTGGAGACGAGATTGATAGGATAACAGAAGTAAATGCCTTGACAGGCCAAGTCCTCCACTATCTTAACCATGCCTACATTACTCCAGCATCTCACTTTGCAACTTCGGAAGAAAAGGTAAAGCGTGCCATAGTAACAATAGAAGAAGAACTTGAGGAAAGACTTAAGGTCTTAAAGGACCAAGAAAAACTTTTAGAGGCTCAAAGGTTGGAGCAAAGGACAAGGTACGACTTGGAAATGTTGTCTGAGATGGGCTTTTGCTCTGGTATAGAAAACTATTCAAGGCACCTATCAGGTAGGGCTCCAGGCTCAAGACCCTATACATTAATAGATTATTTTCCAAAGGACTTCTTGACAATAATTGATGAGTCTCACCAAACTATTCCACAAATTAGGGGTATGTACAATGGGGACAGGGCACGTAAGGAAACCCTTGTTGAATATGGTTTTAGACTTCCTTCGGCTTTAGACAACAGGCCCTTGAGATTTAATGAGTTTGAAGAAATGATGAACCAATGTGTTTATGTTTCTGCAACTCCAGGACCCTATGAACTTGAACACACTGAGCAAGAGGTTGAACAAATTATTAGGCCAACAGGTCTTCTTGATCCAATAATAGAAGTGAGGCCAATTAAAAATCAAATTGATGACATAATAAATGAAGTGAATGGAGCCATTGAGAGGGAAGAAAGAGTCCTTATCACAACCCTAACTAAGAGGATGTCTGAAGATTTATCAAGACATTTAAAGGAAATTGGGTATAAGGTTACTTACATGCACTCTGATGTGGATACCTTGGAGAGGATGAAGATAATAAGAGACTTAAGGCTTGGCAAGGTTGACGTCCTTGTTGGGATCAACCTCTTAAGAGAGGGTCTTGACCTGCCAGAGGTTTCAAGGGTTTGTATACTTGATGCAGACAAGGAAGGTTTCCTTCGTTCTGTCACATCACTTATCCAAACTGCTGGTCGTGCAGCGAGAAATGCTGGTGGAAAAGTTATTATGTATGCAGATACTATAACTCCTTCCATGAAGGTTACTATTGATGAAACTTCTAGAAGAAGAAAAATTCAAGAAGAATACAATGAAGAACATGGAATCACTCCAAAGACCATAGTCAAGAGTGTTCGTGAAGTCATAAATACTGCCATTGCTGCAGAAGAGTCTATTGACTTTAAAGATATTAAAGATGAAGAAAATGAATTTACTAAGGATGAAATAAATGAAATGATAGATGCCCTAAAACCTGAAATGTACAGGGCAGCCGAAGAACTTGACTTTGAAAAGGCTACTGAAATTAGGGACAAGATAAAGGATTTAAGGGAGAAGAAAAAATCTGCCATCCTTTAAAGAGGTGTTATATTGAAAGACGAAATAATAGTAAAGGGAGCCAGGGTCAACAATCTAAAAAATGTTGACCTTAAAATTCCTAGAAATAAATTTGTAGTTTTCACAGGACTTTCTGGATCGGGCAAGTCATCCCTTGCTTTTGATACAATTTATGCAGAAGGTCAAAGAAGGTATGTGGAATCTCTATCTTCCTATGCAAGACAGTTCTTGGGACAAATGGACAAGCCAGAGGTTGACTACATCGAAGGCATGAGTCCATCAATTTCCATTGACCAAAAGACTACGTCAAAGAACCCAAGGTCAACAGTAGGTACAGTTACAGAAATCTACGACTACCTAAGGCTCTTGTATGCAAGGGTTGGTCATGCCTTTTGTCCAGAGTGTGGAAGAGAAATTTCTTCCTATACTATAGACCAAATGGTAGACGAAATAATGAAACTAGATGAGAGGACTAGGATTCAAATTCTTTCACCAGTTGTTAGACACAGAAAGGGTCAACACAAAAAAGTTTTTGAAAAAATTAAAAAAGAAGGCTTTTTAAGAGTTCTAGTTGACGGAGAAATGCACGATATTGGAGAAGAAATAGAACTTGAAAAAAATAAAAATCACGACATAGACATTGTCATTGATAGGATAATAATAAAGGAAAAAATTGAATCAAGACTTGCAGATTCGCTAGAAATTGCAACAAACCTAAGTGATGGCATAGCAAAGATAAATGTAATAGATGGAGATGATATGATTTTCTCCACAAAGTTTGCCTGTCCTCACTGCAACATTATAATAGAAGAAGTTACTCCAAGATCCTTCTCTTTTAACTCTCCTATGGGAGCCTGTGACGAGTGTAAGGGACTTGGATTTTCAAAAGAAGTTTCAAGAGATTTGGTTATTCCCAACAAAGACCTTTCCATAGATGAGGGGGCAATTGCTTGCTACTCTAACTCTAAGGGAACTTATTATTATGAAATAATTTCACAAATTGCTAAGAAGTTTGATTTTTCTACTAAGGAACCAATAAAAAATGCTCCAAAGGAATTTATCGAGGCAATTTTTGAAGGCTACAAGGGAAAACTTAGCTTTACTTTTAATTCCTACTTCTCTGGAGAGAAAAAATACTCTGGAGGCTTTGAGGGAATTTTAAAAAATCTAAAGAGAAGATATACTGAGTCAAGTTCTGATAGGATGCTGGATAAAATTGACGAGTTTATGGAAGAAGTCCCATGTCCTAAGTGTCATGGAACAAGATTAAAAGATTCATCTCTTGCAATAAGGGTTGGAGGTCTAAATATTCATGAACTAACAGAATTGTCCATTGATAAGTCCCTAGAATTTTTTGAAAATTTAGAGTTTACAAAAAATGAAATGATAATTGCTGAGGAGCTCTTAAAAGAAATTAAGTCAAGGCTAGAATTTTTGGTAAATGTTGGTCTTGAATATTTATCCTTATCCAGGATGGCAGGAACTCTTTCTGGTGGCGAGGCACAGAGAATTAGGTTGGCAACGCAAATTGGTTCCCAACTTGTTGGAGTAATCTATGTTCTTGACGAGCCAAGTATTGGACTCCACCAAAGGGACAATGCAAAGCTTCTTGAGTCTCTTAGGAACTTAACAGATATTGGCAACACCTTAATTGTAGTTGAGCACGATGAGGACACCATGTTTGCTGCAGATGAGATTGTAGATATTGGACCCCTTGCAGGCATTAACGGGGGAAGGATTGTTGCCCAAGGAACTGCAGAAGAAATTATGGAAGTTCAAGAGTCTATAACTGGAGCCTACCTAAGTGGGAGAAAGAAGATTGAAGTTCCCAAGAAAAGAAGGGAATACACAGGCAAGTCCATCATGGTAAAGGGTGCAGAGGAAAACAACTTAAAAAATATTGATGTTGAATTCCCACTGGGACAATTTGTCTGCGTGACAGGAGTTTCTGGATCAGGCAAGTCTTCTCTTGTAAACGAAATTCTCTACAAGAGCCTTGCCCAAAAGATAAACAAGTCTAGGATAAAACCTGGCAAGCACAAGTCCATTGAAGGTCTCGATAATATTGATAAGATTGTTGACATAGATCAGTCGCCAATTGGTAGAACACCAAGGTCAAATCCTGCCACTTATACAGGCGCTTTTGATATAATAAGAGATGTATTCGCCAATACAAACGAGGCGAAAATGCGTGGCTACAAGAAGGGAAGATTTTCCTTTAACGTCAAGGGTGGAAGATGCGAGGCCTGCAAGGGCGACGGAATTTTAAAAGTTGAGATGCACTTCTTGTCTGATGTTTATGTTCCTTGCGAAGTTTGCCATGGAAAGAGGTACAACCGTGAAACTCTTGAGGTAAAATACAAGGGCAAAAATATTTACGATGTCCTTGACATGACAGTTGAAGAGGCCATCGACTTCTTCCAAAACCACGAGAGGGTCTTGAGAAAGCTTGAAACCCTAAGAGATGTTGGACTTTCTTATATAAAATTGGGACAGTCCTCTACACTCCTATCAGGTGGTGAGGCCCAAAGGATAAAACTTGCAACAGAATTATCTAAGAGGGCAACGGGAAGAACTCTTTACATCTTGGACGAGCCAACAACTGGTCTTCACTCAGAAGACGTAAATAAATTAATTAAGGTCTTGGAAGAACTTGTGGACAGGGGCAACACCGTGATAACAATTGAGCATAATCTTGATGTTATAAAGTGCGCCGACCACATAATCGACCTTGGACCAGAAGGCGGAGAAGGTGGGGGTCAAGTTATCTTCACTGGAAGGCCTGAAGAAATTATTAAGTGCAAGGATTCTTACACAGGAGAATTCTTGAAGAATAAATTGGAGGATTAATTTGAAAAAAATTAAAAGAATGGGAGCCCTTATCTTGGCATTAAGTCTCTTGCCAAGTTTTGTTTCAGCAAAGGGATTTGTGAGACAAAATGACTTCATGAATAAGTCTGGAAGTGAGAGGACTCATTCCCTAAAGAAGTGGCAGGCAAGGATGAACCTTCCTGTAACTGGTGGGATTAATGCTAAGACAAAGCAGGCTCTTTATACAGAAAATTACGAAGTTTATGACATGGTAACTAATCCACCAACAAGTGGCAACTGGATAGTGGTTAATAAGTCTAGGAGGACTCTTACTCTTTATAAGGGTGGACAAGCTCTTGGAAAGTTCCCTGTAACTCTTGGGACAGGATCTACTCCAACGCCATCAGCAAAGGCAAGGATTCACAACATGCACAAGAACCCAGCTTGGGGTGGAATGGGAGGCAAGTACACTCCAGTTGCATCCAATGATCCAAAGAATCCACTTGGAGAAAGGTGGATGGGCTTAAGTATACCTGGTAAAAGTGGTTATGGAATTCATGGCAACATTAAACCCCTCCAAATTGGTGGCTACTATTCCAATGGTTGCATAAGGATGTTTAACTACGATATAGAAAATGAAATTTTTCCAAAGATGAAGGTCGGAGCACCAGTTTGGTTGGGAACAGATGCAGAGTTAGAATCCTGGGGAGTTTACCAATTCTCAAGACCTAAGAAGGCAGAGGCAAAACCAGTAGAAAAGCAAAAACCTATAGAAGAAAATAGGAACCCAATAGAAGAAGTGCCGGCAGGTGACCTATTAGAATTTTAATTTAATAAAGTAGTCTTAAGCCATTGAAAATCATAAGCCTTTACGTTATAATGTTTTTTAAAATTAAAGCACAAGCTTTAGAAGGCTATTTTAAATTATATTGGGAGGAAATCATGAAAAAGAAAATTTTTAATATTGCACTTGTTGCAATGACAGCCCTCTTATTATTCGGTTGTGGAAAAAAAGAGGAAGCTAAGGAAGAAGCTAAGGAAGCAGTGAAGTTTGAAATAACAACTACTGGACCAACAGTTGACGCTATTAAGAAAAAGGGAAAAATAGTTCTTGGAACTTCAGCAGACTTCCCGCCAATGGAATGGACATCCTTCCAATCTGGTAAAGAAGAATTTACAGGTGTTGACATTGCAATTGCACAGTCCATTGCAGATTCACTTGGAGTTGAGCTTGAAGTTAAGAATATGGCTTTTGAAGGACTTCTTGCTTCTCTAAACTCAGGCGATGTTGACATGGTTATAGCAGGCATGGGTGCTGACGAAGAGAGAAAGAAACAAGTTGACTTCTCTGAAGAATATTCAAAGGGACAACAAGTTTTACTTGTAACTGAAGAAAACAAAGACAAGTATAAAGCTTTTGATGACCTAAAAGGAAAAATTGTTGGTACACAACTTGGTACACTTCAACACAAGTTTGCGACAGAAAAATTTGGAAACAATTGCAAGGGATTTGATCTTAACAATGTCATCATTGAACAATTAAAGAACAAGTCCATTGATGCAGCTTTCTTATCAGAACTACCAGCTAAGCAATTTGCTTCAATCACTGACGGACTAGTTATTATAAAAGACCTAGGAATTCCAGATGACAGTGGATTTGCAGTAGCAGTTAAAAAAGGCAACGACGACTTAACAGGAGCTGTTAACGAAGTTGTTAAAGGATTAAAAGATTCAGGCCAAGTAGACAAATGGTTTGATGAGTATATTGAACTATCTAATAAAGAGGCAATGAAATAATTAAATATTCCCTACATTAAATGTGGGGAATTTTTATTTTTAAAAAAATAAGGGGATAAAATGGGAATTATGAATCAAATATCTTTCATAGAGAGGTACTTACCGACCTACTTAAATGGTGCCATAACCACTATTGAACTTTCAATAATCGGCGTCATTTTAGGTTTCACACTTGGGGTAATTCTTGCTCTAATGAAAATATCGAAATTAAAAATATTAAATATCTTATCAAGTGTTTATATAGAAATCGTAAGAGGAACACCAATGCTTGTGCAAATAATGATTGTGTACTTTGGACTTAAAAAAATTATTCCAGAACAATTTACACTTTTGACTGCGCCAATGTTCTTGTGTGCCCTTTCTATATCACTAAACTCTGCTGCCTACATAGCAGAAATTATAAGATCAGGAATTAGCTCAGTTGACTATGGTCAAATGGAAGCTGCAAGGTCTCTTGGACTTAATGAAAAGCAAGCCATGAGAAAAATCATCATGCCACAGGCAATAAAAAATATTTTGCCAGCCCTAGTCAATGAATTTATAACACTTATCAAGGAATCATCAATTACTTACACAGTTGGCGTTGGAGAGTTAATGTACGCAGGTAAAAGTATTTCATCGGGAACTTTTGAACTAGTAAGGCCCTTTATATTCACAGCCTGCATCTACTTCATTATGACCTTCAGCCTTTCAAAGGCAATGGGACGTCTAGAAAGGAGACTTGCAAATGATTAAGGTAGAAAATCTTACAAAATCCTTTGGAGAACTTGAGGTCCTAAAGGGAATAAACCAAGAGATAAAAGATGGAGAAGTTGTAGTTGTTATTGGACCATCAGGTTCAGGTAAGTCAACTTTCTTGAGATGCTTAAATCTTTTAGAAAGCCCAACAAGTGGCAAGATCTTTGTAGACAATGAAGAAATTACTTCAAAGAAGGTAGACATAAATAAGGTTCGTGAAGATATGGGAATGGTATTCCAATCCTTTAATCTTTTTAACAACTTAAACATCTTGGACAACATTACTCTTGCTCCTACACTTGTAAAGAAAATGGAAAAGACTAAGGCAGAAGAAAAGGCAAGAGAACTACTTGCGAGAGTTGGACTTCCTGACAAGGCAGAGGCCTTTCCAAAGTCTTTATCAGGCGGGCAAAAACAAAGGATTGCAATTGCAAGAGCCCTTGCAATGAATCCAAAGGTAATGCTCTTTGATGAACCAACATCAGCCCTTGACCCAGAAATGGTTGGAGAAGTTCTTGACATAATGAAGGACCTTGCAAGGGAAGGAATGACCATGGTAGTTGTTACTCACGAGATGGGCTTTGCAAGAGAAGTTGGCGACAGAATTATCTTTATGGATGGCGGCTACGTCGTAGAAGAAGGTAGTCCAGAAGAAATTTTTGGCAATCCACAAAACGATAGGACCAAAGACTTCTTAGGAAAAGTTCTTTAATAACTTTTATAAATTTAAAGCAAATGACTTAGTTGAGGCTAGGTCATTTTTTATTGCAATCTAATAAGGGAAAATATTTTTTATGATATAATTCTTTTAAGGAGCGAGTGCAATGAAGTGCTTAATGAAAAATTTAATAATTCTTTTTGCTCTTTTATTCCTAAGCTTAGTCTTTCTTGGAAGGACTATCTACAGGTCCTATACTGAAGACCCGAAAGTTCATAAGCAAGAAGAAGTAAACTTAAATCAAGACAAGGGCAATAAAAATTTTGAAATCTTAGAAGTGTCAAGTGAAAAGAAGAAGCAAATGGAAGAAAGTCTTGGCTATGAAATTGCAGAAATAAAATACATTAAACTTCTTGATAAGGATGATTACACCGAAGAAGAAGTGAAGAATAGAGAAGGCTATACAATTGAAAATATTTCAGAAGTTAAAAATGTAATAGAATTTAGTGGACGTGATCTTTACCAATCAATATGTAAAAATGAAAAGGAAGAAGATGCTGAGATTAAAATTGGAGAAAGAATTTTAAGAAATGATTATATGGTAGACTTTCCCATGGACCCAAAAATAATTTCTAATTCCCTAGGTTTTGATGTGGAGAAGAAAATTAAAATTAATTTGGATATTGAAGTAAAAGTTGAAGGAAAATCTTTTGCAAGCCTGAGTCTTTTCCCTGAGATAAATCACTATGACTTTGAAGTACATAAAAATGGAAGGGGAGTATCAAAAGGGACTGCAAAGAAAGTTGTGGGAGCCTATTTAATAGTAAGAAGGGAGCCAATAAATGAAATCTAAAGACAAGTATATAATTACAGGCGTGGTATTGACTGTTTTATTAATAGTATTTTTGCACTTCATGCCACTTTTGGACTTGAAGATGACATCGTCTTATCAAAATAATTTAATTAATTATCTTAAAGATGACCTTACATTAAAAATTGCCTTTATACTTTCCATAGGACTTATTATCTATGGACTAATAAAGAAAGATTAATATGAAATTTATGACTTAGGCGACTAAGTCATTTTTTATGTAAACTTTATTCTTGATTTTATTAATGAGAATTTAAATATAGATTAAAACTAATAACATATTTTATTTAAAGTATTTCTGAATAAAAAATATTTAAAAATAAATTTTGCAGGAAAAAGATAACAAGTTACATTATAACATGCAATCTGAGAAACATACTATTGAGAAAACGTATTAAAAGATTGTACTTTTTAAGTGAATAGAGTTTTATTTCCTCAAAAATTATTGACAATGATTTATATTTAGAATAGAATCTACTTAGAAAACATTTGCAAGGACTCACCATGCAGATGAAGAAATTTTGGCAACTACTTTTTCAAAAGATGACTTAATATTTCATCTTTAATATTTTCTTTTGAATTAGTAAGTAAGATGCAATGTATTAAAAGAAAGGGAGTACAATTATGAACAAAGTAGTATTAACAGGTAACGATCTTGATCTTGAACAATTAGTAGCCGTATGTAGAGATCACGTTAAGGTAGAAATTGATGAAAAGGCAATTGCTGATGTAAACAAATCAAGAGAATACGTTGAAGAAATTGTTGAAGAAGAAAGAGTTGTTTATGGAATCAACACAGGTTTTGGTTCTCTATCAAGAGTAAGTATCTCTAAAGAAGATTCAGTTCAACTTCAAGAAAACATTATTAGAACTCACGCTTCTGGATTTGGCAACCCACTTCCTGAAGATGAAGTAAGAGGAGTTATGCTTATTAGAATCAACTCACTTCTAAAGGGTGTTTCTGGTATCAGACTTTCTACTATCGAATTACTTCTTGAAATGTTAAATAGAAACGTAGTTCCATTTATTCCAGAAAAGGGATCTCTTGGAGCTTCTGGTGACTTAGCACCACTTGCACACATGGTTCTTCCAATGCTTGGACTAGGAAAAGCTTACTATGAAGGCGAACTTCTTCCAGGTAAAGAAGCTATGGAAAAAGCTGGCTTAAAACCAATCGCACTTGCAGCTAAAGAAGGTCTTGCACTAATTAACGGTACAACAGTTCTTACAGCAACTGGAGCACTTGCAACTTACGATGCACTTAAACTTTCTAAGATTGCTGATATCGCTGGAGCTATGGCTTGTGAATCTGCTAGAGGAATCATCGACGCATTCTGGGAAGAACTTCACACAATTAGACCACACGCAGGATCACTTAAGACTGCTGAAAACTTAAGAAATATTCTTGAAGGTTCAACTTATATCACTCACACAGCTGAACTTAGAGTACAAGATGCTTATACATTTAGATGTATGCCACAAATTCACGGTGCTTCTAAAGACACTCTTGAATATGTTAAAGAAAAAGTTGAAATCGAACTTAACTCTGCAACTGATAACCCAATCATCACTCATGATGGTAAGGTAATTTCTGGTGGTAACTTCCACGGAGAACTTATGGCACAACCATTTGACTTCTTAGCAATTGCAGTTTCTGAACTAGGTAATGTTTCTGAAAGAAGAATTGAAAGAATGGTAAACACTACACTTTCTGGAATGCCTTCATTCTTAGTAAAACACCCTGGTCTAAACTCTGGTTTCATGATCACGCAATACGCAGCAGCTGCTTTAGCATCTGAAAACAAAACTTTATCTCACCCAGCAAGTGTTGACTCAATAACATCTTGTGAAAACCAAGAAGACTTCGTTTCTATGGGTAACTGGGCATCAAGAAAAGCAAGAGAAGTTATTAAGAACACAGCTAGAATCCTTACTACTGAACTTATGATAGCTGCTCAAGCTCTTGATTTCAGAATGGAAATGGAAGACAACAAATATCAACTTGGTAAGGGAACAAAAGTTGCTCACGATGTAATTAGAAAACAAGTTGCATTAATCGAAGATGACAAGTCTATCGAAATCTATGAAGAACTTGAAAAAGCTCAAGAACTTATTAACACTGGAAAACTTCTTGAAGAAGTAGAAAAAGTAGTAAAATTTTAATAAATAGTAAGATAGTTAACTTATAATATAGAAGTAAGAAAAAAGTATTAAATAATTCAAATTAATAGGAGGAAAATTAATTGAAAAGAGTAATGTGTATTCCAAACTATTCTGAAGGTAGAGACCTTGAGAAAGTTGAAAAAATTACTGAATGTTTTAGAGCAAAGGAAAATGTAAAACTAATCGACTACCAACCAGATGCTGACCACAACAGACTTGTTGTTGAAGTAATTGGTGAACCAGAAGCTGTTATAGCTGCAGTTCTTGAATCTGTAAAGGTTGCTACTGAAATAATCGATATGTCTAAACATGAAGGTGCTCACCCAAGAATGGGCGCAGTTGATGTTATACCTTTTGTTCCAGTAACTGAATGTACAACTGAAGAATGCGTTGAATATGCTAACAAAGTTGGTAAGGCAATAGGAGAAATGGGAATTCCTGTTTACCTATATGAAGATGCTGCAACAAGTCCAGACAGAAAGAACCTTGCTAAGGTTAGAAAGGGACAATACGAAGGATTCTTCGACAAAATCAAAGAACCTGAATGGAAACCAGACTTCGGTCCACAAGAAATGAACGTTAAATCAGGAGCTACAGCTGTTGCTGCAAGATTCCACCTTATCGCATTTAACGTAAACTTAAATACAAGCGACTTAGCTATTGCTGATAAAATTGCAAAAACAGTTCGTCACATTGGTGGAGGACTTAGATTCTGTAAGGCTATCGGTCTTGAACTAGAAGAAAAGGGTCAAACACAAGTATCTATGAACCTTGTTAACTTCGAAAAAACTGCAATTTACCAAGCTCTTGAAATGGTAAAATCAGAAGCTAAGAGATACGGAGTAACTGTTGTTAACACTGAACTTATTGGACTTCTTCCTCTACAAGCTCTTGTTGATTCAGCAGCTTACTACATGCAAATTGATGGATTTAAGCAAGAACAAGTTCTTGAAACACTTTTAATAGAGGAGTAATTAAGTAAAATGGGATTTAAAACAGATATACAAATAGCTGATGAAGCAAAAATGCTTCCAATTGAAGAAGTAGCTGCAAAGATTGGATTTGAAAAAGACGATCTTGAACAATATGGTAAATATAAGACTAAGATTTCTTGGGATGCAATTAAGAGAATCGAAGAAAACAGTGAAAATGGTAAACTTATTCTAGTTTCTGCTATTTCTCCAACACCAGCAGGTGAAGGTAAATCAACAGTTTCTATTGGTCTTACTCAAGGACTTAACAGAATCGGAAAGAAATCAGCAGTAGCTCTTCGTGAACCATCTCTTGGACCTGTATTTGGTGTTAAGGGTGGAGCTGCAGGTGGTGGATACTCACAAGTAGTTCCTATGGAAGACATTAACCTTCACTTCACAGGAGATCTTCACGCAATGACAGCTGCAAATAACCTTATTTCAGCTTGTATCGATAACCACATCCACCAAGGAAATGCTCTAAGAATTGACTGTAGACAAATCACTTGGAAGAGAGTTATCGACATGAATGATAGATCTCTTAGAAATGTTGTTATATCTCTTGGTAAAAAAGCTGATGGTTTCCCTAGAGAAGACCACTTCATGATTACAGTTGCATCTGAAATCATGGCAGTTCTTTGTCTATCAGAAAACATTGAAGACTTAAAGAACAGACTAGCTAAGATGATTATTGGCTACAACCTAGACAACGAACCTGTAACAGTTGCTGATCTTGAAATCCAAGGTGCTGTTGCAATGCTTCTTAAGGATGCACTAAAACCAAATATGGTACAAACTCTTGAAAATACACCAGCATTTATTCACGGTGGACCTTTCGCTAACATTGCTCATGGATGTAACTCAATCCTAGCTACTAAACTTGCACTTGCAACAAGTGATTACGCAGTTACAGAAGCTGGATTCGGTGCTGACCTTGGTGCTGAAAAATTCATGGACATTAAATGTAGAATGGCAGGTCTTTCTCCAGATGCAGTTGTAATTGTTGCTACAATTAAGGCTCTTAAGATGCACGGTGGAGTAGATAAAAAAGAACTTAAGACTGAAAATGTTGAAGCTCTTGAAAAAGGATTTGCTAACTTAAGACGTCACGTTGAAAATATTAAGAAGTTTGGCGTTCCAGCTATTATTGCAATCAACAGATTTGCTGATGATACTGAAGCTGAAATTGCTAAATTAGAAGAACTTTGTAAAGAACTTGGAGTAAGAATTTCACTTTGTGAATGTTTCGCAAAGGGTGGCGAAGGTGCAGAAGACCTTGCTAAACAAGTTGTTGAACTAATCGACGAAGGAAAAGCTGACTTCAAACCACTTTACGATGTAAATGCATCTATCGTTGACAAGGTAAACACAATTGTTAAAGAAATCTACAGAGGTAGAGAAGCTAAATTTACTAAGGCTGCAATGAACCAAGTTAAAAAGCTTGAAGAAATTGGTCTTGACAAGCTTCCAATCTGTGTAGCTAAGACACAATTCTCATTTACAGATGATCAAAAGATAATGGGCGCACCTACAGATTTTGACATTGAAATTCAAGATGTAAGAGTATCTGCAGGAGCAGGCTTCATCGTTGTTCAAACTTCAAACATCATGGTAATGCCAGGACTTCCAAAAGTTCCAGCTGCTAACAAGATGGATATTGATAACAACGGAGTTATTACTGGATTATTCTAATTCTCGGGAGGAAAAATGCTTAAAGATTTAAATATAGTAGAATTTGCTAATGAAACAGCTTCAGATTCACCAGCACCTGGTGGTGGATCTATTGCTGCTCTAAATGCATCAATGGCTGCTTCACTTCTTGCAATGGTTGCAGGACTAACTGTTGGCAAGAAAAAATATATGGACGTTTCTGAAAGAATGGAAGAACTTCAAGCAAAACTTTTAAAATACAAGGACGAATTTGTTGATGGAATCGACAAAGACGCTAGCTCTTTTAATGGTGTTATGGACGCTATGAAACTTCCTAAGGAAACTGAAGAAGAAAAAGCTCTAAGATCAGAAAAAATTCAAGAAGGATACAGAAATGCAATTGAAGTACCTCTTGGACTTGGAATGAAAGTTACTGAATTATACGATTACGCAAGAGAACTTGCTGAAAAAGGTAATTCAAATGCAATCACTGACGTAGCAGTGGCTCTATTAAACATTGAAGCTGCAGTTCACGGAGCTTTCCTAAATGTAATCATCAACCTTAACTCACTTAAGGACCAAGATTACAGACACGAACTTGAAGAAAAAATGGCTGCTACAAGAAAGATTGTTGAAAAGAATCACGCAGAAATTATGAAAGTGGTAGATGAAAAATTAGCATGATTTATCTTTTAGTCGATGTTGGATCAACTTATACAAAGTTGCATTTAGTGGATACAAATAAAAATGTAATTTTGGCTGGAGCTTCAAGTTATACTACTGTGGAGACCGATGTTAGAGAGGGCTTTAATAAGGCTTACAAAAAGCTAAGGGAAATCTCTGATGTTAAATACGATAAAATATTAGGTTGTTCTTCGGCATCAGGAGGACTAAAGGTCATAGCTATAGGTTTTTCAAAAAGCCTTACTACTGACGCTGCAAGACTTGCGTCACTATCAAGTGGTGCCAGGATTTTGAATGTTTATTCCTACGAACTCAAGGATGAGCAAGTAGAAGAAATAAAATCTGCTGGTGCCGATATCATAGTCTTATGTGGAGGAACTGATCACGGCAACAGGGATAACATAATCTATAATGCAAAGAAACTTGCAAAGGGATTTGTTAAAACTCCTGTAGTTGTGGCAGGAAACATTGACACTCATGAAGAAATAAGGGACATCTTTAATAAAGCTGATGTCCCTTGTGACTTCACAGAAAATGTCATGCCAACAACAAACACAATAAATTATAGGCCTCTTAGGCAGACAATTGGAGATCTTTTCATAAAGACTATCGCCCATGCCAAGGGAATTGATCTACTAAGTAAAGATTTTGAAATATTATTGCCAACTCCAGTTGCAGTTCAAAAGGCCATGTCAGTTTACGCCAAATATTTGGATAAGGTTATTTTATCTGTTGATATTGGCGGGGCAACTACAGATATCCATTCCATAGGAAAAACTTATTATGGAGAAGAAAATGTCATCTCACCTCCCATTGATGAGCCCTATGAAAAGAGGACTGTGGAAGGCGATATGGGTATGAGGTATTCTGCCACTGCTCTTTACGAGTCAGTTGGTGAAGAACCCTTCCTTAAGTTTGGAATAAAAGATGCGAAGGAAAAAACTGAATTTCGCTTTAACCATACTAACTACATTCCGGACAATGATGAAGACCTATTCTTTGACAATGTCTTGTGTTATATAGCAACTCATACTTCACTAATGAGACACGTTGGCCACATAAAAAAAATTAAGACACCTACTAGAACTATTTATGAACAGTATGGAAAAGATTTGAGACCGGCAGAAATGTTTATTGGAACTGGTGGATCTCTCATCAACTCTGATGATCCAAAGAAGATCCTATCAGCCATTAGGGACTTAGATGAAAAATATCTAATTAACAGGGACGTAAAATGTTATTTAGATAAGGAGTATATCCTGTCATCAGCTGGACTAATTTCTACTGTGGATGAAGAAGCTTCATACAAATTATTAAAGAAATATCTTGAAGAACTATAAATTTTTTAGAAGTTACCATTTTTGGTAGCTTCTTTTTTTATGGAATTTTAAATTGCCTTGCCTATTAAGATAAAGAATATTTTTTATTGAGTAGAAAGAAATTATAATCTTGTCTTTGCTTATGAGCTTGTGACTTTTGAATTAAAATTAAAATTTCTGTACTTAAAAGAAAATTATAAGTTAAGAGCAAATTATAAAGTGGGATGAAATTACAAAATAAAAAATAACAAGAATCTGGGGATTATAAATTAAAAAATAAATTTAACAAGAGTATGGGAATTATAAATTAAAAAATAAATTTAACAAGAGGATGGGGATTATAAATTAAAAAATAAATTTAATAAGAGGACGGGAACTATAAATAAAAAATTGAAATCTTCTTATAAAAGTTATATGCTAAACCTATAAAGTATAAAGGAGCTGCGACATGAAATTAAAAAATTTAATTAAACTTACAATTTTATTTGTCTTACTGCCTGTTCTCGTCTTTGCAGAAGATTTTAAGTCTATAAAAATTGATGCAGACATAGATAGGAATGGAGTTGCCAAGGTAAAGGAAGTTTGGCAAATCGACGAAGACAATAAGGACTTCACAGAGAGATACAAGAGGATAGAAAACTTGCAAGGCATAAAGATTGAAAATTTTTCTGTCAATGCTCTTGGAAGGGACTTCACTGAAAAGATGCCTTGGGACATTGATGCATCTTTTGAAGACAAGGCCTACCACTATGGAAGGATTGATAAGGAGGACCAAGTTGAACTAACTTGGGGGATAAGTGAATTTAAGGACAACATCTACAACTTGTCCTACACAATAAATCCCCTTGTAGTGGGACTAAAGGACGCTGACATGGTCTTCTTTAATTTCGTTGGAGAAAACTTTAATCCAAAACCAGAAAATGTTGAGATAAACATCAAGGGCTATGAAGCCTTTAAGGATGTAGAAATGTGGGGCTTTGGTCTTAAGGGTGAAATCCATAATGTGGACGGAGTAATCCAAATGAAATCAACAGATTATGTTGACTATGCAACAGTGATGCTGAAGTTTCCAAAGGGCTACTTCAACACTGCCTACAAGATTGACAAAAACTTCGACGACTATGCCAATATGGCAGCTAAGGGTTCAGACTGGGAAAACAGAGAAGGCCAGGCCTATCAAGAGCCAATGTCAAATACAGAAAAATCAATCCTAGGTCTTGTTGGGGCTCTTGTACTTGGAGTAGTTTATTTTGTGGCAAGAGCTGCAAGCCTATCCTTTAACAAGAGAAAAATTGAAAATAAAAAATCTCTTCCAACAATTAAGGACCTAAAGGGAGAATATTATAAAAAACTACCTTATGATGGACCAATGGAAGACTTGTCTTACTTTATCGGCCAAGCCTACCTTGTTACAAGTGACTTAGTTGGAAATTATATAAACTCCTTTATCTTGAAGTGGAGCCTTGAAGGAGCTATTGAATTTATAGAAGAGGGCAAGGGCTTTGCCGACAATAAAATAAAAATTATAAAAAGGCCAGAAGACATGGGGCCTATGGAAGAAGAACTCTTTGACATGATTGATGCTGCCAATGAAGAAAGCCAAGAGGACTTCATCACAGCCAAGGCCTTTAAGAGATATGTCAAGGACCACAAGAAGGAAATGGAAAATTACTACGAAGAATTCCAAACTTCATCTATTAGAAAGCTAAGAGAGGCAGGCTACCTTGAAGATTATGTATATGAAAAGAAATTCCTCTTCTCAAGAAGGACTGGCAAGGAACTAAGGGTTACTGAAAAGGGAAAAGTTCTTTACGAAAATCTAATTAAGTTTAAAAATTATTTAAAGGACTGTCTTGATGAGGTCACAGAAGAAGTTGACTTCAAGAAGTGGGAAGAGTATTTAATCTATTCATCAATCTTCTTCTTGGACAAGGAATTTGTCAAGGGAGCCAAGGCTTACCCAGCCTATTGCAGTGAATATTCTGTTTACAACGCTCACCTTATTGCAACAAGAAACTTCTCCAGCAAGTTAAACAGGTCCTACCAATCTGGAACTGGTTTTGCCAGCCCTGGTGTGGGAGGAGCAACTTCTGTCGGTGGCGGAGGAGGATCCTTCGGTGGTGGTGGCGGTGGCGGTCGCTAAAAAATATTCATCTCTAATATAAAAAGAAAGACAGTTTCATTATGGAAGCTGTCTTTCTTTTATAGAAGTATATTTAATTGAAATATTAAAATTTTATCTAAAAATAAAGAAATACACTAAATAAAAATATTCAATATAAATTATTGATTGTAAAAATATAAATGTGTATAACTTGTTTTTTGAATAAGTTGCAATTTGTTTAAAATTATATACATTCATAACAAAGAAAATTAGGCTTGTTAGAAGAATTAAATACATATAAATGTTTGGAGAAAATAAATTTGCAAATTCCAAGTGATATTTATCTGGAATTAAAAATACTATAGGAGTTAATACAATGGAAGATATCATGTATAGAAAGATCCCCTTGTCGCTCTTTTTTTTCTCATCATAAAAATAATAAAAAATTATAATTAATATAGTTGATAAAAGCAATAAGTAGGTTTTATCAAAACAAAATGCGAAGGTAAACATTACAAAAGCTATATTTCTTAATATTTTAAATCTATAGTTGAAATCGCTTTTTTCTCCTTCTGGAAAAAAATTGAATACAATAAATCCGAGAATAAATATTAATAATGTAGTTAGTTCTGGATTCAAAAATAATCACTCCTTTATAAATATAAAGGCTAGCAAATTTGCTAGCCTATTTAATATTATCTAAATACGTTGACCGTCTGTTGTTACATATGGTTCACTTGGCCAAGCTACTACAAATGAAGTTCCACCACCTTCTTGTTTGTTTTTATAAGTTGTAACTTGTATTCCATAACCATTATCTCTGGCTCTGATGGCATTGTTTTGGTAGACACTTCCACCAAAAAAGTCAATTAGACTGTAAGCTAAACCCACAGACCCAAAATAATTTTCCATTTTTTGGGCTCCAATAATAAAGGCAATTATATCTTTATATGTCACTCTATTGTTCATAAATCTATCGATACTTTTATTAGGAACATAGGTGTCAATGGCTGACATGTATTTGTCTTCTCTTTTAAAAACAGCCCCATTAGGTACATAATATCTTCTATTTGAGTAAAATACAATAGATTCGCCTAATTTTTCTTCATACATTTTTTGTATATCACTTAGCACAGAATTATAAAAACTGTATTTTCATGACCTTTTAATTGCTCTTTTACATTTTTCAAAACCTCATTTTTCTCGATTTCTAAAAATTCTATATAATCATTGTATTCCTTAAGGTACTTATCAGAGTCTGCCTTTTGATTATCGTAATTATTAAAAGCAAAAACATTTGTTGAAAGTATTAAAATTGATAAAGAAATTATTATTAAACTATATATTTTCTTCATTTTTACATCTCCTTTTTTTTCTAAAACTATAATCTTGCTAAAATTTCATGAAATCTTATATGAACATTGTAAAAAAAAAAGGGGAGTTTTGTCAAGGAGATAAGGGAAAACATTTTTTAAAATTTATCTATACATTACAATAAAGTCTAAAATAAGTAGTTAAAATACCTAAAAGACTGCTATTTTCTATTTTTTAAAAATTTTTATTATTTTTTTGTATAATACAAATATGATTTATTAAGTTTTTATAAATTAACTGAAAAAGGTTTTCATCATTTTGAGTAGAGATATACCTTTTGGGTAGATAAAAAACACCCTCCTTACTGGTTTGTCCAGTAAAGAGGGTACATATCTCTTTAAAAAATACCCTAAATAGTGTAAAATAACTATAAGGAGTTTTGTCGTGGAATATTGGGATGTATATGATAAAAAAGGAAAATGGAAGAGGCGAGTCATAAGAAAGGGCGAGCGTCTTAAGAATAGTGATTACCACATTATTGTGGAGGGTTGGATCCTAAGAGATGATGGAAATTTTATTATCCAAAGAAGGTCTCTTAATAAAAAATCCTTTGCTGGCATGTGGTACTGCTCTGCAGGTGGGTCTGTTATATCGAGAGAGACTCCAAAGGAGGGCATGGTTCGTGAGTTCAAGGAAGAGCTTGGCATCGACATAAGGGAAGATGAGCTCAAGCTCAAGAGGATAATCACTGAAAAAAACACAATATTTTATATTTTTCTAGTGCGTAAAAATGTTTCTCTTGATGAAATAGTCATGCAGGAGGAAGAGGTTATGGATGTAGACATAGCCAGCGTGGAAAAGATTCAACAAATGATTGAAGACAAAACTTTTATTGGACTTGATTACTACGAAAAATTTTTCAGAGGTATATAATCGTCTCAATTGAGGCGTTTTTTTATAGGAGGATTTATGAAATTATACAATACTCTAACGAGGAAAAAGGAAGACTTTGTTCCCATTAAGGAAGGCGAAGTTGGAATCTACAATTGTGGGCCAACTGTTTACAACTTTATCCACGTTGGTAACGCAAGGCCTCTAGTTGTCTTTGATACCTTGAGAAGGTACTTTGACTACAAGAGGATGAAGGTTAAATTTGTAGTTAACTTTACAGATATTGACGACAAGATGATTAACAAGGCAAATGATGAAGGCGTTAAGGTTTCTGACATTGCTGAAAGATATATAAAAGAATTTAAAAAGGATGCTGGTGGCCTCCACCTTTATGACTACGAAACTATAAATCCTAGGGCAACTGAACACATTGATGAAATAATCGACTTCATCCAAACCCTAATAGACAAGGGTGCAGCTTATGTTTCCAATGGAGATGTTTACTTTGACATTAGCCATGCCAAGGACTATGGCAAGCTTTCAAAGAAAAATCTTGAAGACCTAATTTCTGGCCACAGGGTCGATGTCAATGACAACAAGAAAAACCCACAAGATTTTGCCCTTTGGAAGAATAAAAAAGAAGGAGAACCTTTCTGGCAAGCACCTTGGGGAGAAGGAAGACCTGGCTGGCACATTGAGTGTTCTGTAATGGCAAAGACTATTATTGGAGACAACATTGACATCCATACTGGTGGCGAGGACCTACAGTTCCCTCACCATGAAAATGAAATTGCCCAATCAGAAACTTGCAACGGGGTACCTTTTGCCAACTACTGGCTTCACAACGGAATGATAACTGTTGACAACGAAAAGATGTCAAAATCTAAGGGCAACTTCTTCACAGTTAGAGAAATTTCTGAGGAATTTGACCTAGAAGTTTTGAGATTTTTCCTTTTGACAACTCAATACCGTTCGCCAATTAACTTCTCAAGAGAAGTAATGGAACAAACAAAAAATTCAAGCAAGAGACTTTACAATGCAAAGTACAAGCTTGAAGATGCCATAGAAAAAACTTCTGTAGAAAAGATGACAGAAGAGGAAGAAAATTTATTAAAGGGCTATGACAAGCACATTGAAAAGTTTGAAACAGCTATGGAAGATGACTTAAACACAGCTGATGCAATTACAGCAATCTTTGATCTAGTTAAGGACATCAACTTAAATCTTGATGAAAACTCTTCAAGGGAAGTCCTAGAAAAATCACTAGAACTTCTTAAGAAACTCACTAAGGTTCTTGGAATTATGGAAGAAGAAAGAGAAGAAATCTCAGACGATATCGAAGAACTTATCAAGGAAAGAAATGAAGCTAGGAATAACAAGGACTTTGCTAGGGCAGATGAAATTCGTGATGAGTTAAAGAATATGGGAATTGAAATAGAAGATACGAGAAGTGGAACAACTTGGAAGAGAATTTAAATTTTTTAGAAGTCAAAAATTACAGTGAAGCTGAGGTAAGGGAGCTAAGTCCCCTTGCCCTAGCCTATATAGGTGATGCTTGTTTTGAAATCTTAGTTAGGAGTGAAATCTTGGATATAAGAAAGAACCCCAACAAGCTTCACAGGGAAAGTATAAGGTATGTAAGGGCCAAGGGCCAAAGAGAACTTTTTGAAAAAATAGAAGACATCTTAACAGAAGATGAAATGAGGATTTTTAAGAGGGGAAGAAATGCCAAGTCCCACACAGTACCCAAAAATGCAGACCCCATAGATTATAGGATTGCAACTGGAGTGGAGGCCCTTTACGGCTACCTCTACCTCTTAAAGAGATACGATAGGATTAGAGACTTATTTAAGGAGATGATAGGATGAAGGTAAAAATTATTTCCCACACAATTGATCCAGATAAGACAATTGCTGCGGCTGCTAAACTTTGCTATTCAAGAGTTGGTGTTGAAGAAATTACGGAAAACTTGACAGAGGAATCTACAGAAAAGTTTTTAAATAGACTTATGTCCTTTTCTCACTTATCACCACTTGAACATGTTAGCTTTACCTTTGCCATTGAAGGGGTTTCAAGGACTCTCACCCATCAACTTGTAAGACACAGACTTGCATCCTATTCACAACAATCCCAAAGGTATGTAAAACTTGATTCCTTTGAATACATTATTCCACCTCAAATTGAAAGAAATGAGGAAGCAAAAAAAGTTTTTATAGAAGCTATGAAGAGGGACCAAGAGGACTACGACAAACTAGTTGAAATCTTAGTTGAAGAAAATGCAAGACCACTAATAGCAGAGGGTATGGATGAGGCCAAGGCAAGAAAGTCTGTAGAAAAAATGTCCATAGAAGATGCTAGATATGTCTTCCCTAATGCTTGTGAAACAAAAATTGTTGTCACAATGAATGTTAGAACTCTAAGGCACTTCTTCACAGTTAGATGTTGCGAAAGAGCCCAATGGGAAATCAGAGAACTTGCAACAGAAATGCTAAGAGAAGTTAAGGAAGTAGCACCACTCCTATTTAGGGATGAAGGACCAGCTTGCGTAAGTGGACCATGCCCTGAAGGTAAGATGACTTGTGGAAAGTCTAAGGAAATGAGAGAGAAGTTTAAGAATTTAAAATGAAATATATATACGGAAGAGGCCCCGTTATGGAGGCCATAAAAAATGAAGAAGTAGAAAAAATTTATGTAGGGAAAAATGCTAGTGGGTCTATTAAAAAAATTATTGGCATGGCAAGAGATGCAAAGGTCCCTACAGTTACAAGTGACAATGAAAAGCTAGAAGAACTTGCTGGCACAAAAAACCACCAAGCAGTGGTTGCTCTTGTAAGTGACTTTGAATATATTGAGCTTGAAGACCTAATAAGAAAGTTAGAAGACAAGGAAGACGCGAGGATTTTCATCCTTGATAAGATAGAAGATCCTCACAACTTTGGGGCTATAGCAAGAAGCTGTAACTTCTTTGGAATTGATGCCATAATCTTCCCAAACAGGAGGGCTGCAACAGTAAACGACACTGTAGTAAAATCTTCTGCAGGTGCAATCTATGACATTGATGTATGCAAGGTTTCAAATATTTCTCAGTCCATTGAAAAGTTAAAGGAAGCAGGCTTTTGGATTTACGCAACAGATCTTGAGGGAGAAGACATAAGAGAATGTGACTTCTCTGGCAAGGCAGCTGTGGTTATAGGCAACGAAGGCAAGGGAGTTTCAAAAAATATTTTGAAGAACTCAGACAAGACTATAACTATTCCAAACTTTTCTGATTTTGATTCCCTTAATGCCTCAGTTGCAGCAGCAATTGTAATGTATGAGATTAGAAGATAACAGAGAATAAAAATGAGAAGGCGAGCAAGTAGGTACAAAAGAGATGTAAACTATCTCTTTGTAGACGGATACAATATAATAAATTCTTGGCAACCCCTAATAGAATTAAAAAATGTGTCCCTTGAAGATGCGAGGAATGAGTTAATCGATATTATGATTGAATTTTCTCACACAAGAAGGGAACACATAATCCTAGTCTTTGATGCCTACTTGGTGAAAAAATCTGGAGGCAAGACCTACAAGAAAGATGGGATTGATGTGATCTTTACCAAGGAGTTTGAGACAGCAGACCATTATATTGAAAGGCAGCTAGATGAAATAGGAAGGCTCACCAATGTTCGTGTAGCTACAAGTGACAATGTGGAGCAGCAAATAATTTTATCTCGTGGCGGGACTAGGATCTCTGCAAGAGAGCTTGAGGCTGAAGTAAATAATTCCAAAAACAAGGTGAATTATGTTGCCAAAAGACTAAAGGAAGAAAGGGTTACAGCCCTTGATGAAGATATAATTCATAAACTAAGAAAATTAAAGCACGATATGTCAAAGAAAAATAGTTAGGAGGTTTAATATGAAGTGCAGAAATTGTGGAAAAGAAAATAAAGAAGATGCTTTATTTTGTATGGACTGTGGTCACGACTTAAGGGAAGATAGAGATTTTTCAAAAACAGAAATAATAAATAAGGACCGCAATTATTATGAAGAAGATGATGATAACATAGTAAAGAATAATTCCTTTAAAGATGACTCCATGGGCTTAAAACAAAAGGGCCTAATCTTTGGATTAGTTGTTGTTGGATTATTAGCTTTCTCCCTAATATTTAATTTTGGATTTAGCAAATACAGGTACTCAAAACTAGAGACATCTGCAAAGGCTAATCTTGAGGCAAAAAATTATAAGGAAGCTAGAGAAAAGTTTAGCCAACTTTATGAAAAGTCCTCTAATCAAAAGTACTTAGATGAAATCAATAACATTGATAAAATTTTAGAAACAAAGGACCTTTTAACTAAGGCCAATAAAAAATATGAAGCTAGAGACTATGAAGCTTCACTTGCCAACCTAAAGGAAATTCAAGTTGAAGACGACGATGAATTGCAAGAAAAGGTTGATGGACTCATTGAGAAGAACTACGCTGGAATGAAGTCTGAAATAATGCAACTTAAGTCTAGCAGAAATTATGATGGAGCCATCAACAGGTTAAATGAATACCTTGCTCTTGATCCTGACAATGCAGACTTTAAAAAGATGCTAGAAGATATAAATCTTGAAAGGACAGACAACGAAAAGAAGGCTCAAGAAGAAAGTGAAGCTACAAAGCAAAAGGCAAGAGCTGATGAGTTAGAAGCTCAAATACAAAGACTTCAAAATCGTGAAGTATCAAGCTTAGTTGGCACTTATCAATTTGTAACTTCAGGTAAGGCAAATGTAAGAAGTGGACCAGGATTTGCCTACAGCATCTCTTACGTTCTTCACAGAGGCGATCCAGTTTACGTTTACGACACTAAAAGATCTGATGGAAGAACTTGGTGTAACGTTGGTAACGGATGGATAAGTTACAGGACATTAAACGGCGAAGCAAAATAATAAAAATTAGACAGTCGAGAGGCTGTCTTTTTTTATGCTCTTTTATAAGCTCTTTATAAATAGAAAGAATTTTATTTTAAAATATAAAATTTTTATTTAAGAAGATGTAAATAAATGTAAGTTGTGAAGTCAGAACTATTTTTTAATAAATAAGTGAGAGTTATTTTTTAATAAAGAAGCGAGAGTTATATTTTAATAAAGAAGTAAGAACTATATTTTTATTTATAAGTAAAAATCAGTTATTAATCAAACAATTAAAAAAAAGAAAAATTTTTAAAATATTAATAATATTAAGTATCTGCTCATGTTTAAAAAATCAATCGTATTAAATTGAATTTTATGTTAACTATGGTATAATGTTTAAGCAAACGATAATCAAATTCAAATATTAATTTATTTTAATAAAATAAAAACAAGAAACGAGTGGTTAAATGCTTAGCTTAGTAATGGCGCCCTTAAATGTTAATTATAAGATTTTAAGGATTAAGTCTTTAGGAGATAGTAATATAACTGAGTCTCACCTGGCTAATCTTGGTTTTGTCAAAGATGCAGTTATAAAGGTTGTTAATGAGAACGATGGAAACTTAATTGTATATGTTAAAGATTCCAGAGTTGCATTAGGTAAGGATATTGCAAAAAAAATATTGGTAGAGGAGTTGTAAGAATTGATTACACTAAAGGATGCAGTTGTAGGAAAATACTACATCGTTAAAAAAATCAATGGTTCTGGTCCTTTAAAAAGAAGGATAATGGACATGGGTATTACAAAAAATTCAGAAATTTACATAAGGAAGGTAGCGCCACTAGGCGATCCTGTGCAAATTAATATTAGGAATTATGAACTTAGCATTAGAAAAGCAGATGCTGAGTTAATTACAATTGAAGAAACAGAAAAGAAGGAGGACTAAGATGGCTATTACTATTGCACTTGCCGGAAACCCCAACAGTGGTAAGTCCACTCTTTTCAACAACTTAACTGGTTCAAATCAATATGTTGGCAACTGGCCAGGGGTAACTGTTGAAAAAAAGACTGGTAAGTATAAAAAAGATAAAGACGTAAGTTTTACAGATTTACCGGGAATTTATTCTCTTTCACCTTACACATTAGAAGAAGTTGTTTCCAGGGATTATTTATTAAATGAAAAACCTGATGTAATTATTGATGTTATTGACGCATCAAATATAGAAAGAAACTTGTATCTTGCAACACAATTAAGAGAAATAGGTATTCCACTTATTGCTGCTCTTAACATGATGGACGTTGTGGAAAAGAACAAGGACTTTATTGATGCTGATAAATTATCAGAAATTTTACAATGTAAGGTTGTAGAAATTTCTGCTTTAAAGAACAGAAACATTGATGAATTAATTACTGAAGCGAAGAGCATCGCTGGAAAGCAAAATAATGAAATAAAAACTTTTACAGATGACATAGAAGCAGCTCTTCAAGAAATTGAAAACTTCAGTCAAATTAAAGATCTTAGTTCAAAAAGATGGCTTGCTATTAAACTTTTCGAAGATGACGAAAAAGTTGTTAAGGCCTACAAGTTAAATGATCAAGAAAAAAATAGACTTGAAGAAATAAGAACTAGCCTTGAAGAAAAATACGATGATGATGCAGAAGGTATCATAACAGATGCTAGATATGAATTCGTAACTGGAGTTGTTAAAGAATCTGTTAAGAAGAATAACAGGGGACTAACTCCTTCTGATAAAATCGATAAAATTGTTACAAATAGATTTTTGGCTCTTCCAATTTTTGCAGCAATAATGATAGTGGTTTATTGGTTCGCTGTAAAGGTTGTTGGAGGACCTGTCACTGACTGGGTTAACGACACCTTCTTTAGTGATATAGTTGGCGGCAGTGTTCAAAGCTTCTTAGAAGGAGCAGGAGTAGCTGAATGGTTAACTTCACTAATAGTTGATGGTATCATAGGCGGTGTTGGTGCTGTTCTTGGTTTCTTACCAGTAATTGTTTCCCTATTCCTATGTATCGCAATCCTTGAAGACTGTGGTTATATGTCAAGAATTGCCTTTATCCTAGATAGAATCTTTAGAAGATTTGGTCTATCTGGTAAATCCTTTATCCCAATCTTAATTGGTACAGGTTGTTCAGTACCAGCAATTATGGGAACAAGAACTATTGAAAATGACAATGACAGGAAGATGACAATTATGGTTTCATCCTTCATGCCATGTGGAGCAAAGACAGCTATTATTGCACTTTTTGCAGCTTTCTTTGGTGATGTATGGTGGTACGGACCAATTTGGTACTTTGGTGGTATCTTAGCGGTAATTGTGTCAGGTGTTATGTTAAAGAAAACTAACTTATTCCGTGGAGATCCAGCACCATTCGTAATGGAACTTCCAGAATATCACGTACCTTCAGCATACAATGTATTTAGAGCAACTTATTATAGAGGAAAGGCCTTCGTTGTTAAGGCTGGTACAATAATTCTTCTAATGACAGTTTTAATTTGGTTCGCAAAGAACATTTCAGTAGAAGGACACTTCGTAAACTTTGATGAAGCATCAACAGATTCAATTCTTGCCTTCATTGGAAAGAAACTTGCCTTTATCTTTGCACCACTTGGATTTGGTAACTGGATGGCAGCTGTGTCAACTATCCTTGGTCTAGTAGCAAAGGAAGTAGTTGTAGGAACTTACGGAGTTGTTGCAGGTCTTGGAGATGTAGAAGATAACGTAGCACCACTTGTACAATTGCTACACACACAATTTAATGTTGTTACAGTATTCTCCTTTGTATTCTTCAACCAATTAACTATACCTTGCTTCGCAACAATGGGGGCAATTAAGTCTGAAATGGGATCATATAAGGGCTTCATTGTAGCAACTACCTATCAACTAGTATTCTCATACACAGTATCTCTTATGATTTATCAATTTGGTAGAGTCCTAGTATTAAAAGAAGCCTTTAACCTAGGAACAGGAGTTGCTATTGCAATCCTACTTGTTTACCTATACTTTATCTTTAGACCAGATATGGTAAAGGAAAATGAGTATGGTGCTTATAAAAAAAGTGAGTATGGAATTTAATTAATTTAAGAGGGTGAAAATATGGCTAACATAATAGTTGGAGCTGTAGTTTTAGTTTTAATTGCTTTTGCAGTTAAAAAAGTTATTAAAAGCAAGGGATCTTGTGATTGTGGTTGTGACGCTTGTCATGGATCATGCTCAACAGATCACTTACACAAATAAAATTATTAAAGGAATATCTCTTAGGAGGTATTCCTTTTTTTTAGGCTCTATGTCAAATATTGGGGAGACTTGTTAACTCGAGTCTCTTTCTTTGTGTAAAAATCAAATCTTAGACACTAATAAACTATCAAATCCAAAATAATTAAAAAACCATTAAAAATAAGCATAGCAACAAAACCCCTAAGGGTTTTGCGAATTTTCCCTTTTTCCTATCGCCACTTAAATGCAAACATATTTCTTTTTTTAAATAAATTAAAAATTTTCATACTAAAGCAATTTCTCTTTAAAGTTTTTTATCTTAGTATGTGTGCCTTCAAGAAGACCATTAGACCAAGGATAGTCAAAAGAATTGCATATTTCATCAAACCACTTATTAAAAGAAGTGACACAAGATCTAAATTCTTTTAAATATTTATTAAATATATTTCGGAAAAATCTTGTAAAAATTTGGCGGAATTACATACTATAATTAAAAATAATGATTAAGTAATATTAATTACAAATTTATATTTAATTGATGTAATTTTCAAAAAAATATAAACACGTTTTTATATTACAATGTCATCAATAAAGAGAAGTAGAAAGGATAATTAAAATGAGTAGAAAAAAGATTTTAGGATATATTTCTGCTATTATAGGTCTCTTGTTAGTGCTTGCACCAAAATTTATAATACCAGTTTGTCCTCCTATGGAAAATGGGATGTTCATGAAATGCCATTGGATGGGAAATATGACTATGGGTATTGGCGCAGTCATTTTAGTATTAGCAATCATTCTTATTGTAGTTAAAGATTCAAAAATATCTTTAGGATTATCTATTTCAATTATAGCAATTGGAATTTTAGAGATACTAAACGCTCATGTACTTATTGGTGGATGCATGAAAGCTGATATGGCTTGCAGAGCAAAAACCATTCCATTTTGCACATTGTTGTCAGGCATATTGGTTTTAGTTAATATTTATTATTGTATAAAAGAAAGAAATTCATAATGGAATCAATAATTAAAACTGAAAATTTAAGCAAGAGTTTTAAGAGAGGTTCTAATACACTTTTTGCAGTTAAAAATGTAAACTTTACCTTGGAAGAGGGAGATTTTGTCAATATAATTGGCAGAAGTGGTTCAGGGAAGTCAACTTTTTTAAATCTTTTGTCTGGTTTATTAAAACCGACTGAAGGTAAAATTTTTGCTAAGGGCAAAGATATGAGTGATTTTTCTGATAGAGAAATTAGCAAATATAGGAATGAAGTCATAGGTTTTGTGCCACAAAGTCTAGGAACACTTCCAAATTTAAATGTTTTAGAGAATGTGTCTCTTCCTTATTATCTATTTAAAAGAGATGACTCTGCTTATGAAAAAGCAGCTATGCTTCTTGATGAGATGGGAATTTTGCATTTGAAAGATGATTTTCCTAAAAATTTATCTGGAGGAGAGCTAAAAAGAGTGCTGATAGCCAGATCTATGATTAATTCGCCGGAACTTTTGATTTTAGATGAGCCTACAAGTGATTTGGATAAAAACACTACTATGGAGATAATGGATTTATTAAAAAAAATAAATTCTAAAGGTACTGCACTTATCATAGTTACTCATGAGCTTGATATTTTAAAATATGGCAATACACTTTGCCAAATGGAAGATGGAAGTTTAATAAAAAAAGAGGGATAGAGATGAATTTATTAAAGAAAAGGACTAGCATTTTTGCAATGATAGTAATCATGATTAGCCTCACTTTCATGCCTGCTTTTGCAGCAGAAACAAATTATAGTAACTGGGTTGAAGTAGCTGATGCTATGTCAGAACATTTACAAAAAGCTGTGGAAGTTTACAAGCCTGGAGATAAGGATGCTAAAAAAGCAGCCACAGATGCAATTAATGTTGCTTACTTTAAATTCTATGAAAAAATTGGATTTGAAAAAACAACTATGTCTGCAATCTCAGGCCAAAGGGGTTCAATGGTTGAACATCAATTTTACAGAGCAAAAAATTCTATCAAAGAAGATGCAGACCCAAAAGAAGTTAAAGATGAAATTGATGCACTAATAACTTATCTTCATGAAGATGCTCATACTCTTGATGGAACCTCTGGAGATTCTAAGTCCAGTGATCAAAGTCAAGAAGATGCAAACAGCCTTTCAACAGGTCAATTGTTGGGAGAGCTTCTAAAAAGATATGGCACATTTTTTGCAGTTCTTGGACTTACACTTCGTGAAGGACTTGAAGCCATTTTAGTTGTAGCTGCCATTGCTGCATATTTATCAAAGACTAATAATAGAATTTATTTAAAAGGTGTATATATTGGAGCCTTGCTAGGTATTGTTTTTTCAGCAGTCCTAGCTGGAGTATTTAATATCATCGCCAATACAGTGGGAGAAGTTGAGTCTGGAATGGGACAAGAAATATTCGAAGGAATTGCGATGTTTCTTGCTGTTATCGTACTATTCTATGTATCCAATTGGATGCTTTCTAAATCTGAAGTTGAAGTTTGGAATAGATACATTAAAAACAAAGTTGAGCAATCTGTTTCCAAGGGTAATTATTTTGCCTTATCTTTCACTTCATTCTTAGCAGTAGCAAGAGAGGGTGCAGAACTTATTTTGTTTTTCCAAGGTATGAGAACAGGTATTTCTGAAAATCCAATGCATATGTGGATTGGACTTTTAGTTGCCGCCATAATACTTGCAATTGTATATTATTTGATTGCTAAAGTTTCTGTAAGGCTACCATTAAAACCATTCTTTACATTTACTTCTTGGCTAATGTTTATACTTTGCTTGTCTTTCTTAGGAAAGGGCATAGGAGAATTACAAGAAGCAGATGTAATTGGCAGAACTGTAGTTCCTTGGATGAATGGATGGTCTGCTGAAGCTATAGGTATATACGATAGGTATGAAAATCTTATTCCACAAATTATTCTATTAGTAGTAACCATTGTTTCTGTTATCTATCAAAATAATAGAAACAAAAAAATTAGAGCTGAGCTTGAAGCCAGCCAAGAAAAAAAATAGGAGGGTATTATGTTAAAAAAGAAGAGTTTATTTCTTGTTGTTATGACGCTTGTGTGTGCATTAATGTTTACAGCTTGTGGTAAAAAAGAAGATACAAAAGCTAATAATACAGCTAAAACTTCTACAGAAGAAAAAACACCAGCTGAAGGAAACAAGAAAGAAGCAGGAGATGCAAAAGCTGCAGCTCCAGGAGAAGATGCAGGATTTGAAGAATTTCCAATTGGCGATGACCAAACTAAAGGACCTTTAGTAATCTCTGGTGTATATTTCCAACCAGTTGATATGGAACCAGCAGGAAACTCAATTCCTAAAGAAGAAGCTGACTGCCATATTGAAGCTGACATTACAGCATCACAAGAAGGTTCAACATTAGGTTATGGTGTTGGTGATTTTGTTCCATGGTTAAAAGTAAAAGCTTATTTACAAAAGAAAGGTTCAGATCATGTTCAAGAAGTAGCTTTTATGCCAATGAACGCATCTGATGGTCCACACTATGGTGCAAATGTTAAATTTGACGAAGGTGTTGGCGTTTATGACGTAAAATTCGAAGTATCTGCACCAGGCAATGACTACTTACTACACGTAGATAAAGAAACTGGTGTAACAGGTAGATTCTGGACAGAACCACTTGTTGCAGAATGGACTGACTTCGAATGGAACGGACCACAATGGTAAAATTTTGAAAGTTTTTAATATTTTGAAGGGGAATTCATGTTCCCCTTATATGCATTTATGGGGGGTGAAATTATTTTAAAAATTTTTATTAAAGTTATGGAGGCGGGAATAGCCTTTTCTCTAATGATTTCTTTAATACTTGCCTATTATACAACTAAAGAGAGCAAATATAAAAAGTATGTTATTATAATTTCTTTAGTTTTAGGGGTAATTGCAGCAATTGTTTCAATAATTATAAGAAATATACCTAATTTTATTAATAGAACAGAATTGAATTTCTGGTCTATGGTACCCATAGTTATCTCGGTATTTTTAATATTAATTTTTATGATATTTGAAGATAAGATAAATGCTAAAATTTATGATAATTTCATTTCAGCATCGGTTGTTGTTTATCTTGTAGGAATTTGTTTTTATTATTTACCGTATGTATTTAACCAATCAAACAAATTTGTATATTATGGCGAAAGTGCTGTTTCAACTATTGTACTTTTTAGGATTTTAGGCTTTGTTTTTGGGATAATCATGATGATTTTATCAGGGCTTGCCATATATAAGTCTTCAGTTAAACTTGAAGGTAAAAACTTAAAGATTATTGTTTTTTTGAGCTTGATATGTTCGGGTATCAGCCAATTTAATATCATAATTCAAAGGTTTTATTCTAAAGGGATTATTCCTAGAAATGTTAACTTTTTTAGAGTTATTGCATTTATAGCTAATCACGAAAATGTGTTTTTATTTGCAACAATGTTAATTATGATTGCTATTCCAGTAATTTTATATAAGCAAAATATTAAAGTTAATGAAGAATATAGCAATAGAGCTCAGTTAAGAAAAATAAAGTATAGAATGAAGAATAAAAGACGTTGGGCAATTTTTTTCCTTGTCGTTTTATTTATTAATACTTTTTCATTAACGGCTGGAAAGGCATATGCTAATAAGGAACAGGCTCTTTCACCACCAGAAGATTATCAAACTGAAAATGGAATGATTGTTATTCCTTTAAGCAGCTTAGAGGATATGCATTTGCACAGATATTTGTATAAGGCAAAGGATGGTGCACAAATGAGATTTTTCTGTATTAAAAAATCAGAAGGTTCTTATGGAGTTGTACTTGATGCTTGCGAGATATGTGGTCCATCTGGATATTTTGAAAGAGGCGATGATGTTATTTGTAAGTTGTGCGACGTTGTAATGAATAGGGGTACAATAGGTTTTAAGGGTGGATGTAACCCGATACCTTTCCCATACATTGTCCATGATGAAAAGATAAAGATTGCGCCAAAAGATCTTGACGCATTGTCTTATGTATTTAAGTAGGAGGGCTTATGTTTTGGAGAATAGTTAAAGGAGCACTTTTTAGACAAAAAGGAAAGATGGCTCTTATAGCATTTACAGTTGCCCTTGGAGCTTCTCTTGCCACTTCAATGTTAAATACCATGCTCGGTGTTGGAGATAAAGTTAATCAAGAATTAAAGACCTATGGAGCAAATATTAATGTATTGCCTAAGGAAGCTTCCCTTCTTGATGATTTGTATGGCATGCAAGAAAAAGAGGGGCAGGTTCAAAAATATTTAAAGGAATCAGAACTTCCTAACATTAAAACTATTTTTTGGGCTTACAATATTGTAGACTATACGCCATATCTTAACACTTGGGTTTCTTGTAATAATGATTCTAAACATACTAAGATGGTAGGAACATGGTTTAATAATCATATGGATTTGCCTACTGGAGAATCAATTGATACTGGTATGATTAGACTTAAAAACTGGTGGGAAGTTCAAGGCGAGTGGTTATCAGAAAATGATAGCGATTCAGTTATGCTTGGAAAGATTTTTGCAGACAGAAATGGATTTAAAGTTGGTGATGAAATCCAACTAAAAAGCAATAATTTAGACAAAAAATTAAAAGTTAAGGGTATTTTCTCATCAGGTTCTGATGAAGATGCATTTATATATGCTACTTTAAAAACAGCACAAGAATTTGCTGGAGTTACTGGAGTTGTAAATAAAGTTGAAGTATCAGCTCTTACTACACCGGACAATGACTTAGCAAGAAAGGCTGCCAAAAACCCACTATCTTTAACTATTAAGGAACGGGAAGTATGGTATTGTACAGCTTATGTTTCTGCTATTTGTTATCAAATAACAGAAGTAATGACTGATTCTGTAGCTAAGCCAATTCGCCAAGTTGCAGAAAGTGAAGGAGATATTTTAAATAAGACTACTCTTCTTATGGTTTTAATTACAGTATTAACTTTGATTGGTTCAGGCTTTGGTATTTCTAATCTTATTACAGCATCTGTAATGGAAAGATCTAATGAAATTGGACTTCAAAAAGCTATAGGGGCGTCAAATGGAAGAATAATTGGTGTAATTCTTGTGGAAATAATTTTGACAGCGATATTTGGAACAGTTATAGGTTACGGTGTTGGTCTGCTACTTACTCAGATTATTGGTCTAACAGTTTTTGGCTCAGCAATAGCTCCAACAGCTATGGTAGTTCCTATTGTAGCAATACTTATTATTCTTGTTACAATATTGGGTTCAATACCAGCTATAAGATACCTTTTGAATTTAAATCCAACGGAGGTACTACATGGCAGATAAACAAAGTAAAAATAAATTTTACTTAAAAATGATAATGACTTCCTTGGCAAGGAGACGTGCAAGAATGTTAACAGCACTACTTGCTATAGCTATGGGAGCAACAATTATTTCAGGACTTGTTACTATTTACTATGATATTCCTAGACAAATGGGTAAGGAGTTTAGGTCTTATGGTGCAAATATGTTGGTAATTCCCACTAACCCTGATAAAAAAATTACCAATGAACAGTTAGATGAAATTAAATCGTTAATTCCATCGGGAAAGCTTGTCGGTCAGGCACCCTATATTTATACAAATGCAAAAATTAATGAACAACCTTATATGCTTGCAGGTACAGATTTAAAGGGAGCGAAAAAAAATTCTCCATACTGGCTTATTGATGGTTCATGGCCTGAAAAACCAAGAGAAGTTTTAATAGGTAATGAAGTTTCAAAGGCTTTGGGATTAAAAGAGGGAGATAAAATTATTATAAATACTCCCAAAGTTAATGGAGAAGGTTCTATAGATACTAATTTTGTTGTTTCAGGAGTTGTAACAACAGGCGGTAAAGAAGAAGAACTTATTTTTATGGGTATTGATGATATTTCACAGCTTGTTAAAGACAAAAATTATGATGTCGTAGAATATTCAGTAGAAGCTGAACAAAATGAACTTTCAAAAATAGTATCAAATATTTCACAAAAGGATGGATCTCTAACTCCACAAATGGTAAAAAGAGTTACCGCCTCACAAGATATAGTTTTGAATAAATTACAAGCTCTTGTCTTCATTGTAACGATAATAGTATTATTCATAATGATGATATGTGTATCCACAACAATGATGGCTGTTGTAACTGAAAGGCGTAAAGAAATAGGTCTTAAGAAAGCTTTGGGCGCCACAAATTCGTCAGTAATTGTTGACTTTTTAGGTGAAGGAGCATTTTTGGGGGTTTTTGGTGGACTTTTAGGTGTTGCATTAGGATATATATTTGCCAATAGAGTAAGTATTTCGGTATTTGCTAGAAAGGTAAGTTTCTTGCCTCTTTTAGTACCTATGACAATTATTGTCTGTATAGTAATAACTATAGTTGCATCTTTAATACCAGTATCTAAAACTGTTGATATTGATCCAGCTTTAGTGCTTCGTGGAGAATAGAAAGGAATTTTATGGATATATTAAAACTCGTAGATGTTTCAAAAATTTATGGTGAACTTAAAGCCCTTGACAAAATCAATTTAAGTGTAGAAAAGGGCGAATGGATTTCTATAATGGGTCCATCAGGTTCTGGTAAAACAACAATGATGAATATTATTGGTGCCATGGATAAACCTTCACTTGGCGAAGTTATTTTGGATGGTGAAGATATAGCAAAAAAATCACCCAAGGAACTAACAGTTATTAGAAGGGATAAGATAGGACTTATTTTCCAACAATTTCATTTAGTTAATTATTTAAGTGCTTTGGAAAATGTAATGATGTCACAATATTATCATTCTATGCCAGATGCACAAGAAGCAATGGAAGCTTTGGCTGCAGTAGGTCTTGCTGATAGAGCAAAGCACTTACCTAACCAATTATCAGGTGGGGAACAACAAAGAGTATGTATAGCTAGAGCTCTTATCAATCATCCTGCTATACTTTTAGCTGATGAACCCACAGGAAATTTGGATGAAAAGAATGAATATATAGTTCTTGACATATTTGAAAAACTTCACAATGCAGGTTCAACAATTATTGTTGTAACTCACGACCCTGAAGTCGGTGAAGAATCTGAAAGAATGATAACTCTTGAACATGGTAAGATTACAAAAGAAGAAAAAATGAAAAGAAAAAGACCTGTTCTTGATTCTACAATAAAAGATGAAAAACTTAAGGAGTTTATATGAGAAAAATTTTAAATGTATTAATAATTTTTTCTTTGGGGCTTGTCCTAGTTGCTTGTGGAGGAGATAAAAAAGAAGAAGCTCCAAGCGTAAGCTATAAAGACGGCACATATCATGGAGAATCTGCCAAAGATGAAAGAGGCGGACTTGTAAAGGTGGATATAACTGTTAAAGACAATAAGATTGAATCTTGCACAATGCAAAACATTGATGGAGATGGAAAAGAAAAGGATGAATCTTATGGTCAAAGCCAAAATGAAGGACTATATAAGATTGCCCAACAAGCTATAAATCTTGCAAAGTCATACCCAGATAGATTAGTGGAAAAAGGAAGTCCTGAAGGAGTGGACGTTATTTCGGGGGCAACACAAACCTACAAGCAATTTATTGAAGCTTGTAATAATGCTCTTGCTGATGCAAAATAATGAAAGATTTATACACAGTTAATTTAGCAAAAAAGAATATAGAAAATAAAAAGGCAAGGTCAATTACCTTGATTTTACTTGTAGGAATTTTAACTTTTATATTATTCATGTCATCATTTATAATTTTTTCTCTTAAAAACGGCATGAATTCTCTATCAGATAGAATGGGAGCAGACATTATAGTAGTCCCAGAAGGTTATGATTCCAAAATTACAGGTGCAATATTAAGGGGAGAACCTAATACATTCTTTTTTGACAAGGATATATTAAATAGAGTAAAAAAAATACCAGGAGTTGAAAAAGCCTGTGGTCAAGTTTATCTAGCTACACTTTCTGCTGGATGCTGTTCTTTTCCCATTCAAGTTATAGGAATTGACTTTTCTGATGACTTTAGCGTTAAACCTTGGCTTGAAAAACAGATTAAAACTCCAATTAAAGCTGGGCAAGTTGTTGTAGGTGCTAACATTGTGGGGACTATTAATCATAAGGTTAAATTTTTTAATCAAGAATTTGAGATAAGAGGTAGGCTTGCAAAAACTGGCATGGGTTTTGATAATTCAGTTTTTATGACAATAGAAGAAACTCATAGATTAGCCAAGGAATATGAAAAGATAATTAATCATCCGGTGGCAAAAAAAGATGATATATCTTCTATTTTAGTAAAAGTTGAAAAAAACAAAGATCCAAAAACAATTCAAAAACTTATTAAAGAAGAATTTAAAAAAGAAAAAGTGTATCCTTTATTGCCAAGAAAAATAATGACACAAGTTTCAGATTCAGCAAAAAACATGCTTGTATATGTGTATATTTTGATAGCTTTGATTTGGATACTAGCTTTCTTTATTTTAAGTCTTGTAAATACCTTATCAGTTAAGGAAAGAAAAAGAGAATTTGCAACCATAAGGATATTAGGAGCAACAAAGAAAAAACTCAGTGAAGTAGTTCTTATTGAATCTATGCTAATTAATGGTACAGGTGCAGTCATAGGTTCTGTGCTTTCCTTTGTTTTAAGTATAACTTTCAATAATGTATTTTCATCACTTTTGAATATGCCTTTTTTAAGACCGAATATATTCCTTATGATTTTAATGTTAATAATAGTAATAATTTTGGGAACCTTGTTAGGACCAATATCTTCAATTATTGCTATTAATAAAATAAATAAAGTAGAATTATTATTGATGCAAAGGGATAATGATTAAAATAGGCTCTATGTCAAATATTGGGGAGACTCGTTAATTCGAGTCTCTCTTTTCATTTAAAAATAAATACTTAGGCGCTAATAGAATATCAAAACTAAAATAAGTAAAAACTATTAAAAATAAACATAGCAAATAAAACCACTAGGGGTTTTACGGAATTTTTCTGTTTTCCTATCACTACTTACAAGCAAACATAATTCTTTTTCTAAACAAATTGAAATTTTTCATACCAAAACAATTTCTCTTTAAAGTCTTTATCTTAGTATGAGTAACTTCAAGGGGATCATTAGACCAAGGATAATCAAAAGAGTTACATATTTCATCAAACCATTTATTAAAAGCAGTGGTACAAGATTTAAATTCTTTTAAATTAGATTCTTCTGCTCTTCTTATCCATTCCCTTAAAGATTTAGTTGCTCTAACTCTATTGGGCTGAGTAAGAACATATTGGTACCCACAGGGGATACAGTAAAATAATTCTTTTAACCTATATGCTAATTTTAAATCTTCACAAAACCAAGCATTAAAGAAACATCTTTAGCTTGGTCAGTTGTTAGCTTAGAAGCAGGTTTTATAAATAGGCTCCTACTTTTCTTAAAATACTTTCTTAGCTTAGAAGAAATATCCTTTTGAATTCTATTTCTAACATTCTCTAAAGCTCAAGAAACTTGCCTTATGAAATGATACCTATCAACTATATGAATAGAAGTTTTAAAGAACCTATTCTTGACAGACTTAAAGGTATTGGACATATCACTTACAAAAAACTTAACACCTTGTCTCTCCTTGTTGGGAACTTTTTTTAAATAGTTAAATAAAAAGTTCTTATCTCTAGTAGGCAAAATATCAATTATAGAGTGCTTGGAACCATCTAGAGATTTTACTTTCCAACAGATATTATAGAGCCTTTTTATTTAATTCTAATACTTATGAGAATAAGATTAAAAAATTTGCTAGTTTGTAACTTATTATTAAGGAGTAGTCTATAGAATAAGGATTGAAGTTTTGTAAATAAAAAATAAAAATAATCTCCCAAGACTTTAGTAAAAAATATTTTCGAAAATCTAAACAAAATTATTTGATGTAAAATATTTTCAATTAGTTACTAATAATTAAAAAAATAAAATAATAAATTCATTTTTTTATAAAAGTTTTAACAATAGTATTATTAGAAAAAACTTATGAAAAAAATTTTTGTATATGAAATTACAAATCATTATATGGAATGTGAAAAGAATGTGAAATTTTTAAAGCAAGCGTAAATCCCTTGAATTAGAAATTGAAAGTAATATAATGAAAGTTACGCAAGGAATAAAAGAAGAGTGGTGATATTTTTGAAAGAAAGCATAGATAGTATTTTGGCAATAGATCGAAAGACTAGAGAACTTGTCGAAAATACTGATAAAGAAATTGAACAAATAAAAAAAGATTTGAGAGAAAAGTTAACAGATCTTGAAAATGAATCAATAGAAAAGTCAAAGCTACTTGGTAAAGAGAAAAGCGATGAAATCTTATCAGACTTTGAAAATAAGGCTGATGACTTAAGAAAAGAAAATCAAAAGAACCTAGAAGAAATTGAAGCTTATTATGAAAAAACTTCTGAGGACTTAATTAAAGTTGTCTTCGACAAATTGATTGGAAGGGACTCCAATGTTTGAAGGTCTAAAGGCTTTAAATGCTAAGATTTTAAAAATGCATTCGGACTTTTTAGTCTACGATGACTTTGTGAATATGGCAGAGGGAGACAGCGTAAGATTTTGTCTTAACTATTTAAAGGAAAAGAAGTTCCCGACCATTGATTCCTTTTCAGATATATATGAGATTGAAGAATTTTTAGAAGACTACAGAAGAAGACAGATAAAAAAGCTTCAGGCCTTCTTGCCAGGAAAGTATTCAGACTTTATTAAGGCCTACGTGCAAAGAGAAAAGATAGAAAAAATTGTAAAAATTCTTAGGGCTCTTAGGATGAATAAGGAGCCAAGGGTTGACAAGCTAATTATTGGGCCTAAGTCAATTCCCTTTAAGGAAGAAAGCTTTGAATCCTTCATAGATAATTTGAGGGACACTCCCTATTACGAATATATGAAAAACTACAAGTCATCCACAGATGAGGAGGCTCTCTTCTCCATTGAGATGAATCTTGACAAGTTTTATTATAGGAACTTAACTGAATCTGTGAAGTCCCTATCTAAGAAGGACCATGCTGAGTTCAAAAATATTTTCGGGGTCAAGATAGACTTATTAAATATCATTTGGATTTATAGGGCAAAAAAATATTATGACATTTCTCCCGAAGAAATTTTTAACTTTACAATCTTTGGTGGAAATTATAATTCTGAAAAGCTCCTCCACCTATCCTACTTAGAGGAAGAAGAATTTGAAGAGGAAATTAAAAATTCAAAATATTCTATTCTCTTTGCGGATGGCAGAGTTATAAGAACTGGAAGGACTTCCAAAAAGCTCCTCTACTCCATAGCAAATAGGAACTTTAGGAAGACTGATGGCATAGGAAAATTCATGAGTTTTCTAATTCTTCTGGATTCAGAAATTGCAAATATAGAAAGAATCTTAGAGGCTACTAGGTTTGGCCTAAGTAAAGAAGAAAAATTGAGATACATGATCGTTGATAGAAAGGAAAGTGAAGAAGTTGGCCGTTGAAAGAATGAAGGTCGCTAATATAATGGGCGAGATTCAAGATATGGATTCCATCATTTTGGATATTTTAAATTTAAAATGTATGCAATTTATGTCTGCTGAAACAAACATTGCAGAAAACAAGTTTGTTTTCAGCCTAGATGATGAAAAGAATCTAGATAAGAACCTAGAAAGAAATCTTGAACTTAATTATATTGAACCTATTGAAGAAGATGAGTCTCACAAGGTCAGTGCAAAAAAGGCTGAAGAAATTATGAAGTTCTTGGGCATTGACAAGATTGAGGACAAGTACTTCGAAAGAATAGATATAAATGAAGATGTGGATTCCTTTGTCAAAAATATTAGCGAAAAGATGAATGAATATGAAAACACAAAGGAAAGTCTAAAGATTTTAGATACCCTAAAGGAAAATTATGAACTTTTCAAAAATGTTGATATAGACCTAAAGGATATTGCTGACTTAAAATACTTTAACACTAGGTTTGGTTTCTTGGACAAGGATGCAAGGCTTAGGTTAAAGAAAAATTATGGAAATATCCTTGCTATGATTTATCACACAGGCACAGTGGACAATAGGGAACTCTTCCTCGTTATCTATCCAAAGGAAACAGAAAAGGATATTGATAGGGTTTTAAATAGTCTGAACTTTACAGAAGTTGACCTTCTTGGCGAAAATGTCGAAGGTACAGCAGGTTTAATTTTTAAAAATCTTGAAGAAGAGGAAGAAAATATAAAGAGAAAGATTTTTGAAATCGAAGAGTATAAGAAAAATCTTTTGGAATCAATGAATGAAGAGCTAAGGATAAGCCTTGCCCATATGCTTTCCTATGAAGAAATTGAAAAGGCAAAGAAATATATGCTTAGGTCAAATAAGTATTTTTATCTTTCTGGTTGGATTGGTCTTAGCGATACAAAAAAACTAGAAGAAAAGCTCTCCAAGTACAAAGATATTGATATTGAATATTTTGACCCTAAGAAGGGAAGTAAGAAGACACCTACAAAGCTTAAAAACGCAAATTTTTTCAAGCCCTTTGAACTATTAATTAACATGTATGGCACTCCTAGTTACGGTGAGTTTGACCCAACAGTGATTTTTGGAATTACCTACATGATTCTTTTTGGTGCAATGTTTGGCGACTTAGGTCAAGGGGCAGTATTTGCAGTTGCTGGACTAATGTTAGCTAAGAAGAACAAGGACTTTGGAGGCCTCCTCTTGAGAATGGGAGCATCCTCAATGTTCTTTGGTTTAATGTACGGGTCAGTCTTTGGGATAGAAGAAATTATTCCTGCCCTTTGGTTTAGGCCCTTTGAAGACATCAATGGCACACTTGTAACAGCCATTTACTTCGGCATTATTTTACTTGCCATAGCCTATGGCATTGGTATTTACAATAGATTAAAAAGTGGCAGACCTGATGAAGCCTTCTTCGCAAAGGAAGGATTCTTGGGAGTTCTAATTTTTATAGCCATGATTAACATAGGTATTTCCGTAATGGGGGGTTCATCTCCTCTTCCTAAGAATATTTCTATGGGAATTTTATTTGGATCTCTTGTGATCATGCTATTAAAGAGGCCTATTCTTAAGATTTTATTTAAGAAGGAGCCAGAAGAATCTGCCGCAGATTATTATATTGAGTCCTCCTTTGGACTCTTGGAAGCCCTTCTTTCAACTATGTCTTCAATTATTTCTTTTATAAGGGTTGGGGCCTTTGCTATTAACCACGTTGGTTTATTCTTGGCTTTTAAAACTCTTGGAGAAATGCTTGGATCAAGGGGAGGAAATATTGCAGTCTTAATTTTTGGCAATATCTTAATTCTTGCCCTAGAAGGTCTTATTGTATTTATTCAATCGCTTAGACTTGAGTATTATGAAATGTTTAGTAAGTATTATAGTGGGGATGGCGTATTATTTAAAGCCGACAAAATTTATTAATAAGGAGTTTAATTATGGAAAAAATTATTATTTTAGGAGTTTTAACTGTATTTTCAATGGTAGTTTCAGGTTTTTATTTTATATATAAGGGGACAGACAAGAACAGAAAGTTTGCTCGTGCCTTTATGAAATTAAACCTCTTTGTTTTCGCACCAGTTTTCGTATTTGGTCTTATATCTCTAGTTCCACAAATGGCATCAGCTGCAGCTGCTCCAACAGGTGGTAACGGACTTGGATTCTTAGCAGCAGGTCTTTCAACTGGTCTTGCTTCACTAGGTGCTGGTGTTGCCGTTTCTAATGTAGGTTCTGCAGCAATTGGAGCTGTATCAGAAGACCCTAACATTCTTGGTAAATCAATGATTTATCTAGGACTTGCAGAAGGTATCGCTATTTATGGTCTTATCATTTCAATTATGATTCTTGGAAGACTATAATGAGATCAATTCTTTTAACATCAAACGACGATATTATTAACGGCCTTCGCCTAGCTGGCGTAAGGTCTGTTAAATGTAATAACAGATCTGAACTTTTAAAAAATTTTAAATCTTACACCAAAGAAGAGGGTATAGGAATAATTATCTTAACTTATTCTTCCTTTAAGGAAATAAAAGAGGAAGTCCTAGACTTTAAATTATCTGGAGCCCTTCCCCTAGTGGTAACTATCCCAGACCTTGATGGCAAGATGGAAGATGACTTTATTTTAAAATATGTCAGAGAATCTGTTGGTGTGAAAGCTGTAGGTGATTAAATGATTTTACTTGAAAACAAAATTGCCATATTCAACAAAATTGTTTTTCTAAAGCAAAAAGAAGAGTGTGAAAAGAGAATTAAGGAAGAAAAAGAAAAGGCAGCTAAGATTCTTGAAGACAAGATAAAATCTCTTGAAGAAGATGAAAAGGCCTATGTTGATAGAAGAGTTAACCTTGCTAAGAGAAGGGGCTATGAACTTATTGCCTCTGTCGAAGAGCAAAAAAGGGTTCTCTTCCTTGAAGAAGATGAAAAACTTTTAAATGAACTTCTAGAAACTCTTTCAGAAAGACTCTTAGAATTTACAAAGACAGATGAATATGTAGAAAAAGAAGCTGAATGCTTTAGAAATATTTTAGATGAAATAGACGAAAAGGCCATCTACCTTTATGTTAAGGACGATGAGAAAAAAGAACTAGTAGACAAGTTTAAAGAAATTGCAAAGGAAAAGGGAGTTGAACTTAAGTTAGACCAGCTATTTGAATACCACTTAGGTGGCTTCATTGTGTCTGATATCAATCGAACTTACAACATCAACCTTTCTCTAAAGAATAAACTTGATGACATGAAATATGAAATTGGATCAACACTACATGAAAAATTAAAGGAAAGGGGTGAAGTCATTGGAAAGAGCAACAATTAAATCAGTTGACGGACCTGTTGTAATTGGTAAGAACATGGCTGACTACAAGATTAGAGAAATGGTCCTAGTTGGCGAAAAGAAATTAATTGGCGAAGTTATTTCTATTGATGGAGACCTTGGAACAGTTCAAGTTTATGAAGAAACTGAAGGTTTAAAACGTGATGAAGATATTATTTCCACTGGAGCACCACTTTCTGTTAAGCTTGGACCTGGTATGATAAGAGGTATCTTTGACGGTATTGAGAGACCTCTTGAAGTTATAAAAGAAAAACACGGTTCCTTTATGCCAGAAGGTATTGGACTTATTTCCCTTGATGAAGAAAAACTTTGGGATGTAAGCTTTAAGGTTAAACTTCACGACAAGGTCCATGGAGGACAAATATTTGCAGAAGTTCCTGAAACTGATATCATAACTCACAAGGTCATGATTCCACCAGAAGTATCTGGTGAAGTTGTAGAGATCCTTGAAGATGGCAAATACAATATTGAAACAGTTCTTTTAAAAGTTAAGGACGAATTTGGAAAGATTAATGAAGTAAAAATGTATCAAAACTGGCCAGTAAGAATTCCAAGACCAGTTAAGGAAAGACTTCCCATTGACAAGTTACTTGTAACAGGTCAAAGGGTCTTCGACGTATTCTTCCCAATTGCAAAGGGAGGAACTACTGCTGTCCCAGGAGGATTTGGTACTGGTAAGACAATGACTCAACACCAAATTGCAAAGTATTGCGATGCCGATATCATTATCTACATTGGTTGTGGTGAACGTGGTAATGAAATGACAGAGGTTTTGGAAGACTTTCCAAAGCTAATTGACCCTAACACTGGCAAGGCTCTTATGGACAGGACAATCCTTATAGCCAACACATCAAACATGCCAGTAGCTGCTCGTGAAGCATCAATTTATACGGGTGTAACTATGGCAGAATACTTTAGAGACATGGGCTATCACGTTGCACTCATGGGGGACTCCACTTCTCGTTGGGCAGAAGCCCTTCGTGAAATCTCTGGTCGTCTTGAAGAAATGCCAGCTGAAGAAGGTTACCCTGCTTATCTTCCTTCAAGAATTGCAGGCTTTTATGAAAGAGCTGGTTATGTAAATACCCTATCAGGAACTGAAGGGTCAGTAACACTTATTGGTGCAGTTTCACCAGCAGGTGGTGACTTCTCTGAACCAGTTACAGAAAACACTAAGAGGTTCGTAAATGTATTCTTGGCACTTGACAAGGAACTAGCCTACTCAAGACACTATCCAGCTATTAACTGGATGAACTCTTACTCAGGTTACATTCCACTTCTTAAAAATTACTACGACATGAGACTTGATGGTGACTTACCAGATTTAAGAATCAAATACCTTGACCTCCTTCACAAGGAAGCCAAGTTAAATGAAATTGTAATGCTTGTTGGTGAAGATGTTCTTCCTGACGAAGAAAGACTTGTCCTAGAAATTTGTCGTGTTGTTAAGGTTGGATTCCTACAACAAAATGCCTTTAACCCAATTGACACCTTTGTGCCACTTGAAAAGCAATTTGAAATGTTAAAGACTATAGACAACTTATATGAAAAGGGAAAGGAAGCCCTAAAGCTAAGGATTCCTATTTCTGTAATCAAGAACGACAAACTTTATGGAAAAGTAATCAACATGAAGTACGATATAGAAAACGAAAACTTAAAGAAATTTGTAAGCTTGAACAATGAAATTAACGACTTCTATGGAGAGCTTGCCTCAACTTATGGTGATGTAGAATGAAAAAAGAATATTTAACACTTGATAGAATTGAAGGATCCCTACTAGAACTTTCAAATCTTCACAGAGTTAGCTACGGTGAAGTTGTAAAAATTATTTCAAAAGACGGCAAGAGATCTGAAATTGGTCAAGTTATAAAAATAGATGAAGACAGGGCAGTTGTCCAAGTATTTGGCAACAACCTTGGTGTATCAACAAAAAATACAAAGGTAGAATTTTCAGCCCATCCTTTTGAAATACCTCTTTCATCAGACATCTTAGGAAGGGTATTTAATGGTACAGCAGTCCCAATTGACAAGGGCGGTGCCATTTATTCAAAGGATGTTTACAACATAAATGGTAGACCAATTAACCCATCAGCAAGAGAGTACCCAAGAAACTTTATCCAAACAGGTATCTCTTCTATTGATGGACTTATGACCCTAATTAGGGGACAAAAACTTCCAATCTTTTCTGGATCAGGACTTCCTCACAACGAAGTTGCTGCTCAAATTGTAAGACAAGCTAAGATAGCAGATGAGGGTGGAAAGGATAACTTTGCCATTGTCTTTGCAGCAATTGGTGTAAAGCATGACGAAGCTGACTTCTTTAGAGAAAGTTTTAAAAACTCTGGTGTAATCGACAAGGTTGTAATGTATATCAACTATGCCGACGACCCAATCATGGAAAGACTTATTGCACCTAAGTGTGCCCTTACTGCTGCAGAATACCTTGCCTTTGAAAAGAATATGCAAGTTCTTGTAATAATGACAGACATCACTTCTTATGCAGAAGCCCTAAGAGAAGTTTCATCTTCAAGAGAAGAAGTTCCATCAAGAAAGGGCTATCCAGGTCACCTTTATTCTGATTTGGCAGCTCTTTATGAAAGAGCAGGTATGATTAAGGACAGCGAAGGATCTGTGACTCTTATCCCAATACTAACAATGCCTAACGATGATATCACCCACCCAATCCCTGACCTTACAGGTTACATCACCGAAGGTCAAATTGTAGTAAGTCGTGACCTCTTCTCCAAGGGAGTTTATCCACCAATTAATGTTCTTCCATCCCTATCAAGACTTATGAAGGACGGCATTGGTGAAGGTTACACAAGGGAGGACCATCCAGACCTATCTTCACAACTTTTTGCATCCTATTCAAAGGTACAAGAGACTAGAGCCCTTGCTCAAATTATTGGTGAAGATGATATATCTGAGGACGAAAAATTAATTTTAAAATTTGGCGACGAGTTTGAAAAGAGATTTTTAAGTCAAGATCAAAATGAAAACAGAGATATTAAAGAAACCCTAGATTTAGGTTGGGAACTACTAAAGATTCTTCCAGCTCAAATGATTGATAGAATTGATCCTAAGTTAAAAGAAAAATATCTAGGTGATAATAATGGCGATTAAGGTAACTCCTACTAAGGCAAATTTAATTGCATCAAAGAATGCCCTTGTTCTTGCTGAGAAGGGTTACGACCTTCTTGACAAGAAGAGGACAGTCCTTATTAAGGAAATGATGGACTTAAATAAAAATGCCAAGGTCTTGCAAGACGAGATAGAAGAAAAGTTTGAAAAGTCTTACTCTGAACTTGTAATGGCAACTATATCCATGGGGGCATTATCCCTCAAGGACATGGGAGAGTCAGCTCCCCTTGAAAATGACTATGAAATTATTTCTCGTTCGGTCATGGGGCTTGAGCTTCCAAAAATAAAATATGAAAAGCCTAGCGCTAGGGCAGACTATTCCCTCCACCAATCTAACGCAGCCTTTGACAGGGCAAAGATAAATATTGCAGAAATTCTTCCTGTTATCTATGAGCTTGCAGAGATAGAAACTTCTGTCTTTAGGCTTGCCAATGAAATCAAGAAGACTGCTAAGAGGGCCAACGCCCTTGACAAGATTCAAATCCCTAGGTACAAGCATATCATTAGGGAGATTGAAGATATCTTGGCAGAAAAGGAAAGGGAAGACTTCTTTAGACTTAAGAAGGTAAAGAATAAAAAGAATAAAAAGAATAAAAAAAATAAAGATAATAAAGAGAACAAATAAAAAGACCCAAGTTGAAAATAAATTCAGCTTGGGTTTTTTGTATGACTTGAAAAAAGTGGATGCCTCAAGGGCATCCTAATTTTTTGAAAATTTTTATAAATCTCTCACTCTTAACTCATTGGAAAGAAAATATTAATTATCTGTGGCAAGAAAACCATCATCACAGTAGCAGTTGGTTGTGTAGCCGCATAGAAAGATGAAACCTTGTCGTCCCCATTAGTAACTTGGAGTAGGGCTCCAAGAGATGGGGCAGAGGTCATTGATCCTGTAGTAGCACCAAGAGCTGCAAAGAGTGGAAGCTTGAAGACCTTGTAGGAAATAAAAAGTGAAATTAAAGCAGGCACAAGTGTTAGGATAACTCCTGCAAAAAATAATTTTATTCCATACTGACTTACAACTTCTACAAAACCTGTTCCAGCACTTACTCCTGATTCCAACAAGAAGAAGGCAAGACCTAGGTCACGAACAAAGGCAAGTCTGTCGTTAGAAACAACTAAGTTAATCCTGCCAAGTCTTCCATAATGACCAAGGACGAGTCCTGCGATAAGAGAGCCGCCACCAGCACCAAGTGAAATGCTAACATTTCCTATGGGAATTTTTATAGAACCAAGTAGAATTCCTAGTGTGGAAGCTAAGGCTATTGCAAAAAGTCCATTCTTTTCAAAATCAATTAAGTTTCCAAAATCTTTTTTTACAGTATTTGCATTATCTTTTGGAAGAATTAATTTTTTATTTTCTTCTTCCACGTCAACCTTTAATAATCGTGGTATAAGTTGAACAATAAGTACAACTCCAACAACACCAAAGGCATAGGCAATCCCGTAGCCAACGCCAGGCAAGTTTGATGTAGTAAGGCTCTTTACAGTTCCAAGCATTGATGTTGAAGTCATAGCTCCAGTTGCAAGTCCCATGGATAGGGCGAGATCAATGTCAAAGAACTTAGAGACTAGGACAATTAAAACTCCTCCAATGGCAACAGTTATAAATGAAATTGCCAAAAAGGAAAGACCGTTTTTCTTTATATTAGCCATAAAGCTTGGACCAGCCATGAGGCCAATAGGTGCAAGGAAAAGTACAAGGCCTAGGCTTGCTAAAAACTTTGGGACTTCAAATCCAAAGTGACCAAAGAAGAGTGCCACAATTAAAATTGCTGATGCACCAAACTTTAATCCGAAAAAGTTAATATGACCAAGGGCATATCCCAAGACCATGATCAAAAATATAATTAATAATTCCTTCATATAATACCTCCTTATATTCTTCCCTTGATAAGGCTCTGAAAATTCAATGTAAAGTAAGCTAATAGAGATAAAATCTGTTTTAAGAAAATTAAAAAAATATTATCATAAACTATCTAAGGAAGAAGATAAAAAAAGTGATACCCAAGATAAAAATTTTTATTTATTAATTTAATAAAAAGTCTTGCAAAAATAAAAGGGCTTGTATATAATAACTAGTGTATTAAGGAGTTGATACAACAATACAAAAAAACAAATCTCTTGTATTGGTAAAAAACTAATTAAGACAAAAGACAAAAGACAAAAGACAAGAGACAAGAGACAAGAGTTTAAGATTAAAATATTAATAAAATTTTACTTAATATAAAATGGATAGGTCGATTAAAAATTATTAATAAGCCAATCCCAGGAGGAGGTAAACATGGAATTTGATAACAACAGACCCATCTACATCCAGCTCCTAGAAGATTTTAAATTAAAAATTTCAAGTGGAGAGTGGAAGAGTGGAGAAAAAATGGAAACTGTTAGAAATCTTGCCCAAAGTTATGGAGTTAATCCCAACACAGTCCAAAGGGCCTTGCAAGAACTTGAGAGAGAGGGTCTTGCCAAGTCAAATAGGACTAGCGGCAGATTTATAACAGATGACGAAGAGCTAATAGAAGAAATTGCAAAGGGTGCCTTTTATAGGTCCTGCGACGACTTAATTGGAGTTGCAGGAGAACTCAAGATGACAAAGGAAAAATCACTGGAACTTTTAGACAAATATTGGAGGGAAGTATGAGCAAGCTAGAGATAAAAAATTTAAATATGGGCTATAAGAACAAGGTCCTTGACGACCTAAACCTAGAACTCGATAAGGGACAAATTGTTGGCCTAGTTGGACCCAATGGTGCAGGTAAGTCAACCCTACTTAGGATCCTTGCAGGATTAGAAAAAACTTACAAGGGAAGTGTGGTAATTGATGGAGAAGAAATTTCTTATAAGACAGCAGAAATTTTATCTTATCAACCAGACAAGTTTGCTCTTAGCGATAAACTTTCTGTAAAGGAAGTTGTTAGAACTTACAAAAAATTCTTCAAGGACTTTGACGAAGAAAAGTTTTATAGGATTTATGAAGAATTTAAACTTCCACAAGGAGCCAAGGTCAAAGAAATGAGTAAGGGTATGAGAGAAAAAATGCAAATTGCTCTTAGTCTTTCAAGAAAGGCAGAGATCTTCCTCTTAGACGAACCAATTTCTGGAGTTGACCCTTCAGCTAGAAAGGCAATCATCCAAACTATTTTAAATAATTTTGAAGAAGATTCTCTAATTATCGTATCGACTCATTTGATAAATCAAATCGAGCCACTACTTGACAGGGTCCTCTTCCTTTCAGAAGGCAAGATTAGTCTTAACAAGACAGTAGATGAAATAAGAAGTGAAAAAAATATGAGTATAGAAGACTACTTTACGGAGGTATTTTAATGGGAAAATTACTTGGACATCAAATAAGAAATCACTTTAGAAATAATTGGTTTATACCAGTTTTACCAGTTGCTCTAATTCTCTTTGGAGTGCTATTTTCAAATGTTAATAATAAAATTGGTGTCAGTGCAGTTGCAATAGGCATGATGGCGCTAATGTTTGGCTACTTTGCAGCAGCTATAACAGTAATAGTTGGCGACTACAATATGTTCTTTGGCGACAGCGCCCTATTTTATGAATCAACACCAATAAGTCCATCAGCAAAAACTTTTTCAAGATTTTTATATTATCTTATAATGTTTACAATCTATTCACTTTATGTGGCATTAATTTGTTTCCTATTTATGACTGCACCTTCTGTTGATGGTGGAGTAATAAATATATCTTGGGCAGATATAAATGAGCTAATAAATGAAGTTGGAGTAAGAAATATATTAATAGGTGTTGCTTGGGTTCTAATTGCTTTATTTAACAATATAATTAGCATAATCTTTGCAGTTACCCTTGGTGGTGGCAAAAAACTTAGAAGATTTGGACTAGGCGGACCGGTCCTTGTATATATAGGACTAGGAATGATAGAAGGAGCAGTTATCTATGTATTAGATAAATTTGACTTGTTTACAAATATAGAACTCTTCCTAAACAATGGAGATGTGTTCATGAGGGGGATGGGAATAGGAATACTAATCCCAATGATTTTAGAAACAATAGCCTTATTCGCTGGAGTTTATTATATGCATAAGAAGAGGATTTCAGTAAGTTAAAGAAAATGGTTCGTGGGCTTCCCACGGGCCTTTTTTTATTACGATAAAGTTTTTATTTTTTTAAAAACAGAATCTAAAAATTTATTTTTCATTAAGGCATAATTAACTTCTAATTAGATGAAAAAATATTCTCAATGAATTATAATTATTTAGAGGTGTTTTATGATTACGAAGAAAGCCCACGCTAAGTTAAACTTGTCTCTCGACGTAACAGGCAAGAGAGAAAATGGCTACCACGACATCAAAACTTTAATGGTGATGACAGACCTTTATGACGAGATGAAATTTTCTAAGAGCGACAAGCTTGAAATTCTTGGAGACTTTGATTTTGATATGAAGGAAAATTTTATCTACAAGGCCTACCTTGCACTAAGAGACTACGTTGCTAAGGACCTTCCCTTTAAAGTTGAAATAGAAAAAAATATTCCCATGGCAGGGGGACTTGCTGGAGGAACTTCTAACGGAGCTGGGACTTTTTACGCCTTAAATGATTTGTACGATTTAAAAATTCCAAAGAAAGATTTAATAAAACTATCATCAAGTCTTGGGGCAGACTTTACATATATGATGACTGGAGGTACTAAGCTTGCCTCTGGTATAGGAGAAATTTTAGAAGAAGTAAGGCCAATTGAACTTGACAATGTCCTAGTAGTCAATCCTGGCTACGGAGTCTCCACTAAGGAAGTCTACGAAAGTATTAAGATAGAGGAAAAGAGAATAGACTTTGATGAAGTTCTACAAGCTCTCTATGATTTAGACATAAAAAGATTAAATAAATTTTTAGAAAACAAGATGGAAAATGTGGTTTTTGAAAAACACAGGGATCTCTTAGAGATAAAAAACAAGATGAGAGAATTTAATTCTGCCTCCCTCATGAGTGGAAGTGGGGCAACAATTTTTGGAATTTTTGAAAATAAAAATGACTTAGAAGATGCCTACAGGCATTTCAAAAAAACTTATGACAAGACCTTTAAGCTGAAAGTGGGTGAGAAATTTGGCAGTTTTTGATACAGGTCCAGGCATAGTTGGACTTTACGAAGTTCATAGGGACTACTTAAATTATTATGTCGATGATAAATTTGAATACTATGGACTTTATAGACGAGAAGCAGTTAATGAAAGGATAGAATTTTTAGAAAAGTCCTTTAAAAAGGCAAAAAAAATAATAGTCATGGACTTCGATGCCATTGACTACTTTAAAAATTCTACAAGAGCCTTTTATGGAGAGGAAGCCTTAAAGAAAAATTTAAAGGATAAAAAAATTCTCTGCCTTGGATCAAAGTTAACTTGCCAGGAAGAGACTTTAAAAATTTTTACAGATTCACCAGTAGAGTATCGTGATGTTCCACTTTTGATTAATGGTGCCAACGACGGAGTTGCTGATGACATCATGATGATGATTTCTGATGAGTACTTTAAAGACTTTGACTTTTCAAAATACCAGATGATTTTTCTTGCCTCAAGTGGGCTCCACTTGAAGAAAAACTTTTTCATAAATTATTTTGCAAAGAAGGTCTTGGAGATAGAAATTTATTCCAATGTCGATGGAATTTTGGAAGATTATACTTATAAGAAGGAAAATTATATTAGGGATTATTTTTATGTGACAGGCTCTAAGAGTGGCTTTTACTCAAGGGCAGAGAAGTATCTCAGGGAAAGAGGACTTCTTAAAGAGAGAGAATTCTTAAATGTTTCGAGACTTTTTAAAAAAGGGCAATAAAAAAAGTCCCATCACTGGGACTAAATATGTAGCCATGCACCCAAAGTCGAAAGTTAACCTCACACGTTACCCTTACAGTTAGCTCAGATTAGGCGACCCTTGCGGCACACAAAAGATCTTGCTTAGTGCTGCTTCGATCAAGATCTGACACGGTTCACAAGTTTCTGTTGCGCAGGACCCAATCGTCAACACCACTTATAAGGGGCAGACTGCAAAATTAAAATCCTCTAATGGGAATTCAGCCCTGCTGTAGCGAATCGCAGGTACAGGACATCGCTAATTTCCCGCTTAGCATGGCGATGGCGGAGAGAGGGGGATTCGAACCCCCGATACACTTTCGTGTATACTCGCTTTCCAGGCGGGCTCCTTCAACCTCTCGGACATCTCTCCACGGTCTAGAAATTTATTGTACAGTAGAAAATTAATAATGTCAAGAATAAGGTGATAAATTGAAAACTAAGGATATTGTATTAAAAGAATTAGAAAGAAATAGGGCATCCTATATTTCAGGTCAAGAATTAGCAGAAAAACTAAATATTTCAAGGACTGCAATTTGGAAGGCTATTAACAATTTAAAGGAAGAGGGATTTCAAATAGAATCACAGACAAAGCTGGGTTACAAGTTAATAAAAAGTGACGACAAACTTTCTGATGAGGGAATAAGAAAGGGACTTAGAGAAGAATTAAAGGACATTGACATTATTGTATTTGACGAAATAGATTCTACAAACACAGAAGCCAAAAGAAGGCTTTACTCCTCAGATGTCAAGGACTTCACAGTAATAGTTTCCGATATGCAAAAGGGCGGAAGAGGAAGAACAGGTAAGTCCTTTGCATCTCCAAGGAGAAGTGGAGTTTACTTTAGTATAGTTCTTCATCCAAGAGACTTTTTTGACTTTTCCTACTTCGATTTAATTACAGTTAAGGCTGCAGTTTCTGTTGCTCAGGGAATCAAAGAAGCCACAGGCAAGCAAGCGGAAATAAAATGGGTCAATGATCTTTTTATTGATGGCAAAAAAATTTGTGGAATCCTATCAGAACTTGATGCGGACTTTGAATCAAGAAGTGTAAAATCTGTTATTGTTGGAATTGGAATAAATGTAAATGAGCCAAAGGACGATAGCTTTAAGGACTTAAAAAATATTGCTGGCTACATTGGAACTGATGTAATAAGAAATGAAATTCTTTCAGCAATTTTAAATGCCTTTTATGAAAATAATTATAATAAGTCCGACGAAGAAATTATAAAATACTATAAAGACCATTCACTTGTCATTGGCAGGGATTTGACCTTTGAACTCAACGGCAAAAAATATTCTGCTGTGGGCTATGACATCAATGAAAAGGGCAACCTAATTGTGGATACAGGAGAGGAAAAAATCACTCTTTCCAGTGGAGAAGTTTCTATAAAGGGAAACTTTTATAAATAGGTCCTAACTTTTAAAGTCTTTGTAATTATAGTATAATTAAGAGAAGTTAGGAGAAGAGATGAAGAGGCCTTTAAGTAAGAAGATAGATGAAGTAAAAAACAAAATATCCTTTGGTATGCCAGGTCATAAGGGAAAAGATTTTTTTGACTTGGATGTAAAAAGAGACTTAACAGAAATTTATGGAACAGATAACTTGCTCAATCCATCGGGAGTCATTGAAGACCTCCACAGAGAAATTAGCAAGCTCTTTGGCTCAAAGGAATCCTTTATTACTACTAATGGGTCAACAGGAGCCCTTCACATTGCCATGGCAATGGCAACTAGACCAGGGGACAAGGTTTTGATTCAAAGAAACACTCACAAGTCTATCTACAATGGTCTTCTTCTTAACGACTTGGACCCAATTTATCTAAATACAATTTACGACAAAGGCCGTGCCATGTATTTTGGCATTGACTTAGATGAACTTAGGGAAAAAATAGAGGAAAATAATATTGCTGCCTGCGTCTTGGTTTCTCCAAACTATTTTGGTGGAATTTTGAGGCTGAGGGAAATAATTGAAATCTTACATGAGAAAGATATTCCAGTAATTGTTGATGAGGCCCACGGTGCCCACCTCTATTTTTCAGACTTGAAAAAATATTCTGCCCTTGATGCAGGTGCAGACCTTGTAATAAATTCAACCCACAAGATGATTCCATCTCTTACTCAGGCTGCCCTTATCCACAGGGGGACAGATAGGTTTTCTCATGAAGACCTCTTGAAGTATGTAAATATTTATAACACAACTTCGCCATCCTACTTGGTCATGCTTTCAATTGAAGCAGGCCTCGACTATATGGATAGGGAAGGAAGAAGCGAATTAATAAAGAGATGTAAAGATATGGAAGGTCTTAAAGACGCAATAAATTATGACCTAGACCTAAGCCATGAGTCCATTGTTGCCAATGATCCCATGAAGTTTTTATTTAGGATACCTGGCATGACTGGAGAAGAAGTGGTTGAGGACTTTATTATAAATAAGGACATAAGGCTTGAGATGGGTGACCTTTATTATGCCCTTGGAATTATTTCTCCCATTAACACAAGTAGGGAGATAGAAGAGCTTAAGGAAGCAATTTTGTCCTATGAAGATGGGGAGTATAAAAAAATTATCCCACAAGATTTTCCTATCCCAGATAAGAAACTCTTGCCAAGAGAGGCCTTCTTAAGCCATGGAGAGAGAATTTCTTATAAGGATGCAAAAGGCAGGATTTCCAAAGAAATTATTGGAGCCTACCCACCGGGAGTACCCTTGGTGTCCTTTGGGGAAGTCATAAGTGAAGAAATAATTAATAAAATAGATGAATTTTTAGCAGAAGGAATAGAAGTCATTGGACTTTTAGAAGATGAGATTGAGGTAGTTAAATGAGCGCTTTTATAACTTTTGAAGGTCCAGACGGATCTGGTAAATCTACAATTTGCAACCTAGTGTATGACGAACTAATAAAAAATAATATAAAAACTATAAAGACTAGGGAGCCAGGTGGAACTAGGATTTCAGAAAAAATTAGAGACATAATTCTGGATAAGGACTTAAAGGAAATGGACATGAGGACAGAAGCCCTACTTTATTCTGCTTCAAGAGCCCAACATACTTACGAAAAAATTATTCCTGCCCTAGAGGATGGAGTGACTGTCCTATGTGAAAGGTATGTCCTTTCATCCCTTGCCTATCAAGGTCATGCAAGAGGGCAAGACCTTGAAGACATTAGGGCAATAAACGACTTTGCAACTGGTGGCAAAAAGCCAGACATTGTCTTTATATTTAGGACTAATAATTCTACTTTGACAAGGAAGGACCAAGCATGCTACGACAGGTTAGAATGTGAGGGAGATGACTTCCACAAGAAGGTCAGGGACTACTATAACAATTTAGAAAAAGAAGAAAATTATTATTTTATAGATGTAAATCAGACTATAGAAGAAGTCTTCGGCGACTGTATGAAGATTCTTAAAGAAAGGAAGATTTTGTGAAACTTGTAATCGCAATTGTCCAAGATGAGGACAGCGAAAATCTAATAAGAAGTCTCAATGAAAATAATTTTAAGGTTACTAAGATTAGTTCCACTGGTGGATTTCTAAAGGCTGGAAATGTCACTATCCTTTCAGGTATAGAAGATGAAGAGCTTGACAAGTTTATGGTAATCCTAGAAGAGAACTCCAAGACAAGAGAAGTTAAGAGGACTATCCAACCAGTAAATATTCCTGGTCAAGCTATGATCCCAGTGCCAATCACAGTTAAGGTTGGGGGAGCGACAATTTTTGTAACTGATGTAGTGGATTTCAAAAGGTTTTAGGTGATAATATGAAAATGATGATTGCAATAGTGCAAGAAAAATACACTGATGCACTTATAGATAGATTTTTAGATGAAGATATTTATGTAACTAGACTTTCTTCAACTGGTGGATTTTTTAAAGCTGGTAACACAACTCTTCTTTTAGGATGTAAAGAAAGTGAAATTGACCAGATTTATGAAATCTTTAAAGAAGAAACAGAAGCCGAAGATGTTCACATGGAAGAAGGGGACTTCAAGGTTTCTGGAGCTACAATTTTTGTAGTTGATTTGGAAGACTCAAAGAGAATTTAATGTTTTTAGAAAATAAGTCCGTAATAAATAGCCTAGAGGGAGACCTTATCAACAAATCCTATAGTCACGCCTATCTTTTCTCTGGCAGCAAGGGTATAGGTAAATTTTCCCACGCCAAAAATTTTGCCAGATCCATCCTAAAGGAGACACCTGAAGGAATAAGATTTTTTAGTGGGATTGATGACTTTGAAGATGCAGACCTCTTTGTGGTGCAAAAAAAGGACACAATTAAGAAACAAGATATAGAAGAGATAATCGAAAATTCATTTTCAAAACCCTTTTCTGGAAGCCACAAGATTGTTATTATTGATGACTTCGACAGGGTTACAGCTGAGGGACAGAATGCTCTCTTAAAGACTTTGGAAGAGCCCATGGACTACTTAATTTTAATTTTAATTTCAAGCAACATGAGAAATATTCTTCCAACAATTATTTCAAGGTGCAGGATTTTAAAATTTCAAGATCTGACACAAGATAGGCTTGAGGAATTTTTACTTTCAAGGAAGCTTTCTCCTAGGAATGCCAAACTTTTCTCTAGGCTTTCTAATGGAGATGTGAGTCTTGCCATAAAATATTCTGAAGATCCTGAACTCCTATCAAAGAGAGAAGATATAATTAATATGACTGATAGGATTATTAGGAAGACAGAATTTATTTTTGATGAAATGAAGTTTTTTAAAGACAAGAAGGATGACTTCAAGGATATTTTAAATTTCATGATAATTTGGTATCTTGACTTAGTTTATATGAAAAGTGGCAGAGAGGATTTTGTTGTGAACATAGATAAGTTAGACCTCTTGAAGCTACAAGACCTTTCCATTGATAGGGCAATTCATTCTTATGATGCACTTATAAATGCCCTGGGACGTAAGGAAAAAAATGTGAATTTCGATTTAAATATAGAAAAGCTTTTAATAGATTTAGGGGGAGTTAGATGATAGAAATAGCTGGAGTAAGGTTCAAGAGAACTGGAAAAATCTATTACTTCGATCCCATTGATATAGATTTAAAAATTGGAGATTATGTAATTGTTGAAACTGTGAGGGGCCTTGAGTTTGGAGCAGTTGAACTTATAAAAGAAGTAGAAGAGGAAAGCATTAAGGGAGAGCTTAAACCTGTGCTTCGTCTTGCAAGTGAAGAAGATAAAAATATCAATGTGGAAAATAGAAATAAGGCCAAGGAAGCAATAATAATCTGCGATCAAAAGGTGGAAGAACATGGACTTGACATGAAGTTAATATCCTGTGAATATACCTTCGACAGGTCCAAATTATTATTTTATTTCACAGCTGATGGAAGGGTTGACTTTAGGGACCTTGTTAGAGACCTTGCGGCAATCTTTAAGACAAGAATAGAACTTAGACAAATTGGAGTTCGTGATGAGGCTAAATTTGTTGGCGGTCTTGGATGTTGTGGCAGACCAACTTGCTGTTCAACTTTCTTAAGTGAGTTCTCGCCAGTTTCAATTAAGATGGCAAAGGACCAAAATTTAAGTCTTAACCCAACAAAAATTTCTGGAATTTGCGGCAGGCTTATGTGTTGCCTAAAATATGAACAAGATGGCTACGAATGTATTAACAAGAGGATGCCAAGACTTGGAGAAATTGTCAAGACAGAAAGAGGAAAGGGTACAGTTGTCTCAACTTATACAATACAAGAACTTGTAAAGGTTATGTTTGAAGTTGATGATGAGAAGGAAACTGTCTATATGGAACTTTCTGAAGTCAAGAGGACTCGTGAGTTTAACAGGTCCTTTATAGATGGATCAAGATCACTTAATGTTGAAGAGTACGACGAAAGAGAATTAGTAGAATTAGAGAGGGATTAGGGATAGGATAAGGTCTTATCCCCTTTGTTATGAAAATAAATAATTTTTTAGTTAAAATTTCAAATAAAATAAATAGTTTTTTTAAGAGACATTTTGGCAGGGCCAATGGCTTTGCTTTTATAATGGTGGCAATAATATCTTTGTTTTCTGCCACCTTTTTTTATTACTATATATCCGATTTTAATATTCCAAAGAGCTTGGCCTTCTTAGGTCTTTCAGTCCTATTTTATCTTGCCTATTTCATTCTTTGGCAACTTTTAAAAATTGGATTCTTACTTATAAAGAGAGTGAGGGCAAAGAACCTTGCCATCTACTCCATACTACTTTGGGGCTTGAAGTATTTTTATGACCAGTGCCTCTACTATGTGGACATGGATTATTTTGAAATAATTTTTATTGCCACAGCTTTTATAGTTCTTGTAACTTTTTCAAAGTCCTTAATTTCTTTTACAAGGAACAAGAAAAAGTTGGCACTTTTATTTTTACTTCCAAGTGGAATAATTTTGGCCGCTGCAATTTATTTTATGGTCTTCCCAGGTTTTAATTCTGGAGAAATTTATAAATTTGATGGTGAAAAAAATAAAATTGCTGGAAGAAGTGAAAAGTATAAGGTTGAAGTAATTGACTATGAAGCCAAGCCAGTAGACTTAAGAGACTTTGTATCCTATTCTGGTAGTACAAAAAAAGTCAGGGACAAGTTCTTTGGCAAGGGGCTTAACAAAACAGAAGTCAAGGGAAGGATCTACGCACCTAAGGACTTAGAAAAGGCTCCAGTTTTATTTGTGGTCCATGGCAACCACAGGTTCACAACAAAAAACTATCTTGGCTACGACTACCTAGGTCATTATCTTGCAAAGAGGGGAATAGCCATGGTCTCTGTTGACATGAATATGTTAAATGGATTTATGAATTTTGGACTTGGCAATGAAAATGATGCAAGAGCAGTCCTCCTACTTGAGAATATGGAAAATATCTTTAAGAGGAATAGGACTAAGGACAGCGTCCTTTACAATAGGTTTGACAAGGATAATATTGCCCTCATGGGTCACTCAAGAGGTGGCGAGGCAGCAGCCATTGCCTACAACTTTAACGAACTTAAACTTCACCCAGACAATGGCAAGCTCACTCACAAGTATGACTTTGACATCAAGGGGATAATTACTGTTGCACCAACCTACAACCAATACCAACCAGGTGGTAAGAATTTAATTTTAAGAGATGTAAATTATTTGACCATTGGGGGAACAAATGATGCCGACGTAGATGGCTTCGAGGGCATGCTCCTTTATGACAATGTAATCTTTTCTGGCGAAAAGGACAATTTCAAGGCTGGAGTTTATGTTGGCTATGCCAACCATGGCAACTTCAACAAGCTTTGGGGAGACTTTGACTCCGACCCAGGCGAAGGATTTTTCTTAAATAGGAAGGAGCTACTCGATGGTAAGAAGCAAAGAGAAATTCTTTCAGCTTACAGCTTTAACTTCTTGGAAAATGTATTTGGCAGAACCTACAACAGAGAAATCTTTAAGGAAGGACCTTATAATTATGGAGACCTTCCAGAGACAAACTACTACACAAGATACATGGATTCCAATTTCATAAAGCTTGCAGACTTTGAAGAGGACTACGACATAACTACAACATCAATTCCTGGTGGAATCGTAAACTTTTCTAACTTGGCAAAAATTTATGAAGACAGTCACGAATATGGAGAAAAAAATTCTAAGACCACAGGAGTTTTTATTGATGCCAATGAAAATTCAAATTATTCTTTGAGGTTCACAGAAAAAATTCCTAGTGGCAGATTTTTACAATTTGATATAGAAAATTTAAACTTCGAAGACATTGAAGGAGATATAGATTTAGAGATCCAAGACACTTGGGGTAATGCTTCTACCCTAAGCCTTAGTGATTATAAAAAGCTTATACCAATGACAAAGTCCTACCTCTATAAAATTGATTATCTTGAGGATGATTACTACAAGAGGTTTGGACCTCAAACCCTTATAATTCCATTAGAGGACTTTAAAAATCAAAATAATAATTTGAATTTAGACGAGATAAACAAGATCGAATTTAAATTCAAGGATAATATAAAAATTTCTATAGACAACCTAGGAATTTTAAAATAAATTGTTTAGGAATCTATTTGTGGGGTAACTTAAAGTTAAGAGCGATGAGCATATAAAGAAAATAAAAAGCTGGGAGGTTTTTAATTATGGAAAGTAAACTAATAAAAGGACTAATTGATCAATACAATTTTGAAGTAGAATCAGGATATATTTATTATTCTATGGCAAACTATGTTAAAGATAAGGGCATGGACGGTTTCGCTCACTTCTTTGACAAACAAGCTGAAGAAGAATTTGAACACGCTGAAAAATTAAGACAATTCTTATTTGCAATTGATGTAAGACCTGATCTTGAAGGTATTAAAAAACCAGAAACTGAATTTGGTACATTTACAGAAACATTCAAGACTGCATTAGAACACGAAAAAGAAGTTACAAAGAGAATTAACAATCTTTACGATCTTTCAGTAAAGGAAAATGACCACAGAGTTACTTCACTTCTACAATGGTATGTTGACGAACAAGTTGAAGAAGAAGATCACTTCAGAGGACTTATCGAAAGACTTGAAAGAATTAACGAAAGCTGGTCTGGACTTTATATCTTCGACGCAGAACTTGGAAGAAGATAATTTAAAATTTATTTTAAGAGATACCCTTAGGGGTATCTTTTTTTTTTTTTTTATAAAAATTTAAATTATCAGCAAATAAGATTTTTAGATTTTGGCTTGAATTCTAGGGCAAAGGAGAAAAAAATAAGGGCACAGAAATAAGGTTAACTATAAAAAATATATAGTTGACAAACGAAAAGCAAAATGTTAACTTATTTAAAGTAATTTATTTACTAATAAAATTTTTGGAGGTTAATGTGAAAAATTTAAAAGCGAGAGACCTAGTTATGTGTTCGCTTTTTGTTGCCCTTATTGTTGTGGGAACTTTTATTAGGGTGCCCATTCCAGTCTTACCCTTTACCCTGCAACTTTTATTTACCATGTTGGCAGGGCTTTTGTTGGGACCAGAGCTTGGTGCAACAGCAGTTGTTGTTTACATAATTTTGGGTCTTATGGGTCTACCAGTCTTTACTGAAGGCGGTGGTCTTGCCTATATATTTAAGCCATCCTTTGGTTACATAATAGGCTTTGCCGTTGGCGCTTATGTCACAGGAAAGATTGCAAACAAGGATAAGAGACCTGACATGAAGAGACTTCTTAAGGCAAATTTTGCTGGCCTTGCCGTAGTTTATAGTCTTGGCATGATTTATTACTATTTAATCAGCAATTTTTATCTTGAATCACCTATTGGAGTTAAGGCAATTATAATTTATTGCTTCTTACTTGCAATCCCAGGGGACATAGTTTTGTGCTTCTTAGGTGCCTTCCTTGGTAAGAGATTAATTCCAATTTTTAACAAGTCCTATAATTAAAGGAGAAGAAATGAGTAAGAATATTTTTGTAACAGGAACAGGAACTGAAATTGGAAAGACCTACGTGGCAGGACTTCTTGTGAAGAAGCTTCACGAGGCAGGAGAAAAATCAGCCTACTACAAGGCTGCCATGAGTGGAAACGACAAGGATGCTGATGGAAATCTCATACCTGGTGATGCAAAATTTGTAAAAGAACTAGCAGGTATAGACCAAAATCTTAATGAGATGTGTCCCTACATTTATGAGAGGGCCTACTCTCCTCACTTGGCAGCTCAAATCGAGGGCAATCCTGTGAATCTTGACTATGTAGTGGAAAAGCTTAGGGACTTAGAGAAAAAGTACGACTACATTACTCTTGAAGGCTCTGGCGGGATTCTTTGTCCACTAAGATTTGATGATGAAGAAATTTATTTAGAGGACTTTGTAAAGAAGGCAAAGCTTTCTTCTATCATTGTTGCCGATGCAGGCCTTGGAACTATAAATAATCTTGTCTTGACGGCCTTTTACATGAAGGAAAAGGGAATGAAGATCAAGGGAATAATTTTTAACAACTTTATCCCAGGAGATGTGATGCAAGAGGACAACATAAAAATGTGCCAGCACATGTCAGGTCTTAAAGTCCTAGCCTGCGTAAAGAAGGGGGACAAGGATTTGGATATAGATATTGATAAGCTGAAAGAGATTTATGAATAGGAGTTACTATATAAAATGATTTGGTATCCATACGAACAGTTAAAGACCATGAAGCCACCCTACAAGGTCGTAGATGCAAAGGGAGTTTATCTTTACACTGAGGACAAGGAAATGATTGACTCAGTTTCATCTTGGTGGTCTACAATTTACGGCTACAAAAATGAAAAAATAAATGAAGCCCTTATAGGTCAAGTGAAGAAGTTTTCTCATGTAATGTTGGGAGGTTTAACTCACGAGCCAGTAGAAAGACTTTCCAACCAATTAAAGGACTTCTTGCCAGGGGACTTGGACTATCCCTTCTTCTCTGACTCGGGATCTGTGGCAGTGGAAGTTGCTCTAAAGATGGCCCTTCAATACTACATGAACAAGGGAGAAGCTGGCAGGACCATGATACTTGCCTTAACTCATGCCTACCATGGGGACACCTTCAAGACTATGGAAGTTGGCGACGATGAAGACTACCATTTTGTCCTAGAAGCCTATGGCAAGAGCAAGTATGTTGTAAATATTCCAACTGAAATACAGGCCCTTGAAGATGCCTTTGAAAAATATGGGGACAAGTTAAACTCCTTTATAGTTGAGCCACTTTTACAAGGTGCTGGTGGAATGAGGATGTATGACATTTCTTTTTTAGAAAGAGCAAGGGAACTTTGCGATGAGCATAATGTCCTACTTATCTTTGACGAAGTCGCAACAGGATTTGGAAGAACTGGTAACAGGTTTGTAGCAGACTTAGTCCTACCAGACATAATATGCTTGGGAAAGGCCCTTACAGGGGGTTACCTTGGCCATGCTGCCACAGTTGCAAACAAGAAGGTCTTTGATGCCTTTTACGATGATAACCCAAGGCATGCCCTCATGCATGGACCAACCTTTATGGGAAATCCCCTAGCCTGTACCGTTGCATCGAAGTGTCTTGAAATCTTCCAAGAAGAGGACTTCATGAGTAAGATAAAGAGGATTGAAGAAATTGAAAGAGAAGAAATGGAAGGCTTCACTCATGACAAGATTGAGGAAGTTAGGATCATGGGAGCTTGCGTCTGCATTGAAGTAAAGGATGGCAAGGACATAGAAGGCTTCCAAGAGTTCGCCTACGAAAGGGGAGTCTTTGCAAGGCCCTTTGTGAAATACATTTACTCTATGGTTCCCTATGTAATTAGTGAAGAGGAACTTAGAAAAGTAATGAGGACTATGAAGGAATGGTTTGAGAATAAATAAAATTTTGCCCTGGTTTCAGGGCTTTTTCTTTTGGAGAATTTTAAGCTATAATTTACTTATAACAATTGGAAAGGAATAAAGATGATAAGGGCAATATTATTTGACAAGGATGGAACCCTCCTCCAGTTTACTGAAGGCTGGGTTGATTCCATTGTGGGATTTTTAGAAGATAAAATTTTAGATGATAATAAGAAGAGGGAAGCCTTTAGGGAAATTGGTATAAGGGAAGATGGTGGAGTGGAAGAAAATTCTATTCTCTCATCGGAGACTGCTATGGACCTGGCAATAATTTTTTCCAAGTATCTTGATGAGGACCTAGATGAAATTTATAGGGATTTAGACGACCACTTATTAAGGTATTTAAAAGAAAATAATAAATTTATTAGGGAGACCTGCGACTTGAGGAAACTTTTTGAAGCTTTAAGAGATAGAGGGATCCTAATAGGGATTTTCACGTCGGATAATTATAGACAGGCCAAGTATTCTATGGAATACTTAGGTCTTGACTCCTTTATAGATTTTTATGCAGCTGCAGATATTTATAAGAAGAAGCCAAACAAGGAGAGCCTAGAAGTTTTTAAAAAGAAATATTCACTTGAGGACCAAGAAATAATTATTGTCGGGGACTCAAGAGTTGATATGGTTTTTGGTGAGGACACAGTAAAGGTTGGTGTCCTATGTGGGACTGGATCAAGAGAAATGCTCTCCAAGTACACAGAAAATATAATAGATGATCCAAGCCAAGTTTTGAAATTATTATAAGCTTGTAAAACATTTCTATCTTAAAAAATTAAAATTAAAAAAGCTCAAGGAATTTGGGCAAAAAAAGAAGGGCTCCAAGAGCCCTTTTATAATATTTAAATTTATTAAATAATTATTCTTCTTCTTTTTCTTCAGTTTCAGAAACAGTAGGAACTTCTGCAGAAACTTCTTCTGCTTCTTCTTCTGGTTCTTTTTCTTCTGTTGGTTCAACAAGAGTTGCAACAGCTTCATCAGCTTCAAGGTGTTCAATCTTAATGTTTTCGTCACCGAAAATGTCAAGGTCAGCAATTGTTTTAGTTTCACCAATTTGCATTTCAACAACATTTACAATAGCTTCTGATGGAAGATATTTTGGAAGACAAGTTACAGTAACTTCGTTTAGTACTTGGATTAATGAAGATGGTTGAACCTTAACTTCGTCTCTACCTTCAAGAACGATAGGTACTTCAACAGAAATTTCTGTGTTCATGTCGATTTCATATAGGTCAAAGTGAACCATAGCATTTTTAATGTGGTGCATTTGAACTTCTTTGAAAAGAACAGAAGTAGTTTCTCCATCGATGTCGATATCGAAAATGTTTGAATAACCTTCTTGGCTATAAGCCTTTAAAAGATCTTTTTCAAGACCGCTTACCATTCTTGCTTCCTTACCCTTTGAGTAAAGAACTCCTGGGATTTCACCATTAGCTCTTAGTTTATCAACCTTGTTTTTACCCTTAGCATCTCTTTTGTTTAAAACTAATTTCATATATACCTCCAAAAATTATTTTATAATACCTGAACCAAGACAAACATCGCCTTGATAAAAAACACACACTTGACCAGGTGTGACACCCTTAAGTGGTTTTTTCAGTTTAACAACATATTTATCATTTTGTTTTTCCAATGTGGCAGCCTGATCACTGGCCCTGTATCTTATTTTAACAGATAAATCCACTGGAAGAGAAGGATTTTCTGTAATCCAGAAAATATCTTCAACTTCAAATTCATCCTTGTAAAGAACTGGGTTGTTAATCCCTTGAGCCACAATTAAAAGATTGTTTTTTAAATCCTTATCGGCAACGAAGAAGGGTTCTCCACTTCCAACGCCACCAATGCCAATTCCACGCCTTTGACCAATAGTGTAGTGCATAAGGCCAGAGTGTTCTCCCAATACCTTGCCCTTTTCGTCCACAATTTTACCAGGCTTAGTAAATAGGAATTGATCTAAAAACTCATTGAAATCTCTTTCGCCAATGAAACAGATTCCAGTAGAATCCTTCTTAGAAGCAGTTGAGAGTTCATATTTTTCTGCGATGCGCCTTACTTCATCCTTAGTTAAATCACCAACAGGGAAGAGAGTTTTTTCAAGTGCTTCCGACTTAACTCTTGATAAAAAGTAGGACTGGTCCTTATTATTATCTAAACCCTTTAAGAGGTAAGTCTTGCCGTGGACTTTTTTAGTCCTGGCGTAGTGACCCATAGCAATATAATCAGCATCAAAATCCATTGCGTAGTCAAGGAAGGCCTTGAATTTTATTTCAGTATTGCACATAACATCTGGATTTGGAGTTCTGCCTTTTTTATATTCACTTAGAAAATAAGAAAAAACCCTATCTCTATACTCTTTTTCAAAGTTGACAGTAAAATATTTAATGCCAAGTTGAGAGCATACAGAGACAACATCTATATAATCTTCTCTAGCAGTGCACATGCCATCATCTTCTGCCCAGTTCCTCATAAAGACTGCTGTAACATCGTAGCCAGCTTCCTTTAAGAGAATTGCGGAAACAGATGAATCCACACCGCCACTCATTCCAAGAATGACTTTTTTCTTTTCTTGCATCAATACCTCCAATCCACTCAATAACAATACATAATTATACAATAGTTGTTTGGAAAAATCCACCTTTATTTAAGAAAATACGAGTTTGTAAGACTTTTGAAGAGAAAATAAAAAATATTTCTTGTAAAAATTTAGTCTATAAAAATTCTTGTCCTCTTTGTAAATTTTTATTAAAAATCTTTTGGAGAAAATTTAAAAATAATGGAGAAATTTTATTGACAAAGTTTTTACTATGGAGTAAAATTATAGATTTATTTGACAGATATAGCTTTTTAATGTATAATAAGTTAATATTAAAGCTCTGGAAGGAATGGGTGTCGAATGAATCAAATGCAAATTATCAAGAGAGAACTTGAGAACCACATTGGAAAGAAAGTTATTGTAAGGGCCAACAAGGGCAGGAAAAAAATTGTAACTAGGAAGGGAATCCTAAAGGCAACTTACCCAAGTCTATTCGTACTTGAGGTTTTTAATGGAGAAGAATTAGTGACTGCAAGCTACACTTATTCTGACGTATTGACATCAACAGTTCAAGTTACAGTTTTAGATGAAGATGTGACATATAAAGATGCAAAGATGATATCATAAAATCTTTTTTATATACTTAGATTTGTGGCAGGTGTTAAGACACCTGTTTTTTTATTGTAGAAATTTAATTAATGCTAAGTAATTATAAAAAGGATTATAATTTTTAGCTTAATAGGTCTCATAAAGTCGTAAATTTTTATGACTTTATAATTTTCTATTAAGATATAAATCTTTGTGAAGTTAGGATTTTTTATAAAGTAATAAAGGCTTGTAACTCTATAGATTTTTATAAAGTAGTAAGCATTTATTAATTTGTAGAAAAATGAAAATTGTAGAAAAGAAATTATAAAATAGATTTAAAAAAAATTTTTGAATTTTAAGAGGATAAAAATTTTATTTAACTAAGATGAAATAAAAGTAGAATTTGTTAAACTAAATTTATAAAAAACAAAGTTATAAGTTTGAATTAGATATTAAATATGTAAGAAGTGAATAAACATAAAAGAAGCCACCCCTAAGGGTGGCAAAATTTTTATATATTATTCAGTTGCAAAGTTGTCGAAGTAACCTTGGATAAAGATGACTGGAGTACCCTTGTCACCTGATCCACTTGTAAGGTCGCAAAGACTTCCAAGTAAGTCAGTGATTCTTCTAGGAGTAGTTCCTAGTGTTTCGTCTTTTCCAACAAGGTCTTTTTGCTTGTGAGAAATTTTTTCTTTCATTGCAGCAGTTGCGTGTTCAGTGTCCATATCCTTTAGGTCAGTGTCTGCAATGTATTTGATTTTAAGTTCGCTTGGTTGACCAGCAAGTCCATCTGTGTGAGCAGGTGATACAACTGGGTCTGCAAGTTCCCAAATTTTTCCAACTGGATCTTTGAAGGCACCATCGCCATAAATCATAACTTCAACTTGCTTGTTGTATTTTTCAATTAGTTTCTTTTGAACTTCCTTTACAAAAACTTCTCCATCTCTAGGGAAAAGTTTTAATCTAGTGTCAGATGCGAAGTTTGATCCAAGTAGACCGAATTCTTCGTTGTAGCCACTTCCATTAATGGATTCGTTTAATATATCGTCAAGACCAAGAACAACTTTTGCTCCTTCGTCTTTTAAAAGTCTTTTTATTGAAAATCTTGTGTGAGTTGATCCAATAAGAACTTCGTCTGTGTAATTTAGAATAGTCTTAGGATCATTTGAGAAGTGGATTTCACAATTGCCACCACAAATTTCTTTGTAAAGAGTTACATAATCAATTCCTGTGAATTCATGCTTAACTTCTTCGCCAAAGATTCTTCTATAATCTTTTTCTTCTAGGACATCTGCAAATGGATTTATTTTTGCTTCGTAAAGAAGGCTTGGATCCATTAGTGAATTTCCAACTTCATCAGATGGGTAGGAGAAGAGAAAATGTATTTTCTTTCCTGATTTTGCAATACCCCTTAGGATTGTTGAAAATCTGTTACGGCTAAGAATTGGGAATACTATTCCAATTTCCTTGTCGAACTTTTTGTTAATGTCTTCTGCTATGTCATCAATAGTAACATAGTTGTTTTGAGCTCTTGCAACTAAAGATTCTGTTACTGCAACAATATCCTTGTCCCTCACAGAAATATTTTCTGATTCGAGAGCCTTACCTAGGGAATCAACGACAATATCAACTAGATTGTCTCCACTTTTTACAATAGGTGTACGGATTCCACGTACTACTGTACCAATGTATCTTTGCATAATTCCTCCTACATTTAAATAAATTACTTTTTTACTTCAAAATTATACACGAAGGCTATAAAAATGTAAATTATTTTTTTAAAAAATTTTACAAATTTGTAATTAGCCTTTAAAAATATTACTATATCAAGGGTTTATTGGGAAAATTAATAAATTCACTGTACATTTGTAACCACTTTGTAATATAATTGATTAAGATTATAGAAAGGTGTTTTTATGATAAAATTTGAAAATGTTTATAAAGAATACAACAATGGCGTAGCTGCACTTTCAAATATAAATATTGAAGTGCCTCGCGGCGATTTTGTTTTCTTAGTTGGCCCATCTGGGGCTGGTAAGTCTACAATGATTAAGCTTCTAATAAGAGAAGAGAGGGCTAATCGTGGTAAGATTTTTATCGGCGATGATGAAATAACTAAAATTTCAAAATATATGATTCCTAAACTTAGGAGAAATATATCTGTTGTCTTCCAAGACTTTAGACTTTTAGAAAAAAAGACTGTCTTCGAGAATGTGGCATTTGCCCTAGAAATTCTTGGAGAATCAAAAAAAGAAATAAATAAAAAAGTTGAGTATGCTCTCGACCTTGTTAACTTAAGTGACAAGGTAAAGGACTATCCTTCAGAGCTATCTGGTGGAGAGTCACAAAGGGTTGCCATTGCAAGGGCAATTGTAAATGATGCTCCTTATCTAGTTTGTGATGAGCCAACAGGTAATCTTGACGAGTCTACTGCTTGGGACATTATGTCTGCCCTAAAAAATATTAACGATGCAGGCAAGACAATTATAATGGCAACTCACGCAGTTAATATTGTAGACAAGTTTAACAAAAGGGTAGTTACCCTAGACAATGGTTCCATTGTTTCAGATATAAGAGAAGGAGGTTACTATGAAGGTAATAAGACAGCTCTCTAATCTTGTGAGAGAAGCCTTCTCAAGCTTGTGGAGAAACAAGACCATGTCCTTTACTTCTGTAATTTCCATTACAGCTATGCTTACACTTTTTGGTGTAGTTATGCTTATGGTTTTGAATTTAAACGGAATGGTATTTCAAACTGGAGAGAAGTTAGACAAGGTTGTATTTTTCTTAAAGGACGATGCAAAGCCTAAGGATGTAAACGCCTTTATTGATGAGCTTGATGAAAACAAAAAGGTAAAAAAAGTTGCCTATGTTTCTAAGGAAGAAGCCCTAGAGGAATTCAAAGAAGGTTTTGGAGAAAACTCCTCAATCCTAGATAATATTCCTGGTGGAAATCCACTTCCAGCTTCTATAACTGTTGAAATGAAAGAACTTTCCTATGGAAAGGAAATTGAAGACAAGTACAAGGATCTTCCAATTGTTGAGGACCACAATTATTACTATGACTTTGTAACTCAAATGATGAAAATTCAAAATGGAGTTAAGTATGTGGGAGCCGCAATTGTTTTAATCTTAGTTTTGATTTCTGTTTTAATTATTCACAACACAATTAAGATTGCCATTTCAAACAAGGAAAAGGAAATAAACATAATGAAGTATGTTGGAGCAACTAATACTTATATAAGGGGACCCTTCTTAATAAATGGAATTATTTTTGGAATTCTTGGTTCAGCCATATCAGGTTTCTTGACGCTGAGACTTTATGGAATAATTTTTGATAGGTTAAATCCACAACTCCATGAGATCACAGGAGTGGATATGTTAACTGCAGCATCTGTTAGGACAGACTTATATATTGTGTTTTTATGCATTGGTGTTGGAATTGGATTTTTTGGATCCCTATTCTCAACTAAGAAGTTTTTAGATGTGTAGGTGAAAGAATGTATAGTAAGAAAAAGATTCTTGCAATTTGCCTGGCTGCCATAATGGCTGCTCCAAGTGCAAGTTTTGCAAAGTCTTCTAAGACTCTAACTATTGAAAAAAATAAAAAAATTCAACAAAAAAAACAAATCAATTCAAAAATGAAGGAGCAAAAGACTAATATTTCTAATACAGAAACAGAGAAGAAATCTGTTTCTGATGAAATAGAAACTCTAGATGCCAAGATTCTAGAGAAGTCTAACAAGATTCAATCTCTTGAAAAAGAAATAAATAAACTAAACCAAGATATTGCAGAGAATCAAAGAAAGTTGCAAGAAGCTCAGGAAAATCTTGAGGCCAATACAAAGTCCCTAAGATCAAGACTAAGGGAAATGTATAAGAGAGGTAATATCACCTACATTGAAGTTTTGTTAAATTCTAAGGATATTGAAGAATTACTTAGAAATAACGCAATTATTTCTTCTATCGCAAGGGCTGATAGGGAATTAATTGAGTACATCAAAACACAAATCGACACAATAAAAAAGACAGAAGAAAAATTAAAGATAGATAGGGAAAGACTTTCTGTTAGCAAGGCTGCTGTTGAGTCTGAAAGACAAGGATATCAAGATGCAGTTAATGCAAAGAATGAGTACATGAAAGTTCTTGAAAAAAATATTGATGCCTATAAAATAGAGTTTGAAAAAGCTCAATCAGATTGGCAAAACCTAGATATAGAAATTTTAAAACTTCAAAAGGAAATTGAAGTTCAAAAGAAAAAGGAAGAAGAAGCAAAGGCAAGAGCTCAAAGGGCTTCAGCTAATAGGACAAATAGGGTTAATAGCAACATAAGTGTTGCATCAAGGCCAAGAGATGGACAAGCTTACACTTGGCCAGTGCCAGGTCACTATTCAATATCTTCACCTTTTGGATACAGGACTCACCCAATCCTAGGTTATTCTAAGTTCCACTCAGGTATTGATATACCAGCACCAAGTGGAACACCTATAGTTGCAGCTAAGTCAGGTACAGTAATTTTATCAAGACTTATGAGTGGTTATGGAAATGTAATAATGATAGATCACGGCGATACAGTAACAGTTTACGCTCACTGTTCAGCACTTAACAAGTCAGTAGGCGACTCCGTATCAGCAGGAGATGTTGTAGCCTTTATTGGTACAACAGGTTTATCAACAGGACCGCACCTTCACTTTGAAGTTAGGGTTAATGGATCACCAGTAAATCCATTGGGATATGTATAATGAAAAATAATAAATTATTAAAAGTAGCAGCAGTTGTTATCTTAATATTGACAACTGCTGTTGTTACGAGAATATACACAGTAAAAAGTATTTTAGCTACAAATGAAAATTTTGGTAAGGTAGTCTTACTTGAAAAGTATTTAAAAGAAAACTATCTCTACAATAAGGACATAAAAGAAGAAAAACTTGAAGAAGGAATCCTAAAGGGTTTAGTTGCAGGACTTGAAGATCCTTATTCGCAATATCTCACAAAAGATGAGATGAAAAAATTGTCAGAGCAAACCACAGGCAAGTTCCAAGGTATTGGAGTTATAATTTCTCCTGCAGAAGATGGAACTGTAACTGTAGTATCTCCAATAAAGGGTTCACCAGCTGATAGGGCTGGCATTGAGTCTGGCGACAAGATTTTAAAAATCAATGGTAAGGACTTCTCTGCAGATAAAATTGACCAAGCATCAAAGGAGATGCGTGGAGAATCAGGAACAAGTGTAAAGATTTTAATTTTAAAAAAGAAAAATCTAAAGACAAAAGAAGTTGAGATTAAAAGAGAAGAGATAAAAATCGATTCTGTCTTAAAAAATAAAATTGGAGACTATGGCTACATTGGCATAACAATGTTTGACGAAGAGACAGGTAAGGACTTCAAAAAAGTTTTAAGAGAACTCACCGATGAAGGAGTTAAGGGAATAGTCCTAGACATGAGGGGAAACCCTGGTGGAGTTGTAGACTCCTCTTATGAGATTGGAGATGAAATCCTTCCAAAGGCAAGCTTTGTAACCTTGAAGAACAACAAGGGAGAAGTCATAGAAGACTACAAAACTGACGACAAGTACAACGACATCAAGATGGTAGTCCTCGTTAATGAAGGGTCAGCTTCAGCATCAGAAATTTTGGCAGGAGCAATAAGCGACCTTCACAGGGCAAAAATTGTTGGCAAGAAAACCTATGGCAAGGGAGTAGTTCAAAATGTAATAGCCTTGCCAGAAGGAGACGGATTAAAACTCACAACGTCAGAATACTTCACACCAAGTGGCGACTCAATAAATAAATTGGGAATAAAACCCGACGTAGAAGTAGACCTTTCAGAAAATGTGAAGGGGATTGGAGTGGACTATCTCAAAACAGACACACAACTTCAAAAAGCCCTAGAGATTTTAAAAGAAAAATAAAACTTATTAAGAAATTAAAGCAGCCGAGAGAAGGGCTGCTTTTTTCATGAAAATTATTATAAAAAGGTTTTTATAATTTTATATTTTTTGATAAAGTTTTATTTTTAGATTAGCTTTTGTAAAGCAGAGCTTTACGAAACGATATTGGAGGGGCTTAGGGGCATCGTGAGGCCCCTTGCCCCTCCAAACCACCCCTTCACCCCACGTACGTTGAGTCCAAAAAAATCGGTCATGCTAAATTTTCAAAACTCATTCGCTTCGCGAATTCAAACAGTTGAAAATTTTTAACGCATAACCGATTTTTTTGCTCATTAGATGCACTCGATTAGCTCACGGCTTATGGAATAAGTTGTAATTCTTTATGAAGTGATTGCATCTTATAACCTCGAAACTAAGTATGAAGTTGTAGTTCCTTATGAAGCTATGAAAAGTTACAAGTTCACAAATAAATAGAAACTTTTAAAAAGAAAAAGCTTAATCTTCACTAATTAAGTTTTTTTGATGTAAAAGTTTTAATTTGTTGTTAGGTATTATTAAGTAAACTAACATAAGTTTGAAATTCTGTAGAGGTAAAATCGTAGACTAAGGTTGAAAAACCCCGTAAGGCAAGACAGCCGTTAAGAAATTCAACTGTTTGAGTTAAGCGATTGAGTGCATGAGTAATTAAGACGTGATTTTATTGGGTTAATAATTTTTTAAATTTTAAAAGTGTAGCTTAACGAGTTTTGAATTTTAGGCTGTCTGCCGCTCGGGGTTGTTGGCAAAGGCCCCTGCCAGGTCGTTGAAGGTGTTGGGGGAGGCCCGGAGGGGGAAGGACCAATCGAAAGGTCCTAACCCCCTCCGGATAAAGAATAGTAAAGCATAGCTTTACAAAAACTAACTAAAGACAAAAACTTTTTAATCCTCTATTGAAGATCTAAAAGAGGATATCAATTCTCTTTTTCTTTTCCCATCTTTCAATGATATAATTAACTTAGTATTTAATTGAGGTGTTCTATGTTATTTGATATAAATGAAAATTTGGGAGATTTTTTCTACGATGAGCCTATGAAGAACCACACTTCTTTTTGTGTTGGTGGTCCTGCTAAGCTTCTCATTAAGCCTAGGGATGAAGAGGCTCTTGTGGAAATTTTAAAATCTATTAGAAAAAATAATTACAAGTATTATATTCTTGGTAACTGCACTAACATCATCGTAAGGGACAAGGGCTTTGACGGTATTATCATCAAGCTTAAAAACAAGTTAAATGATGTTAAAAAAGTTTCTAACAAGGAAATTTATGCAGGTACTGGGGCAAGCATGAAAAAAATCAGCGAGTTCGCCATGGAAAACTCTCTTACTGGTCTTGAGTTTGCTCACGGCATTCCAGGTTCTCTCGGTGGTGCAATTGTTATGAATGCTGGCGCCTACGATGGGGAAATAAAAAATGTTGTAAAGAGCGTCAGACTTCTTGATGAAAATCTAAGTGTCATTGAAGTTCCTGGCGATGAGATGAATTTTTCTTACAGGCATTCTCTTGTCCAAGAGAGGGACTTAATTGTACTTGGAGCTACCTTCTCTCTTGAAGATGGAGATAAGAATGAAATAAGAGAAAAGTACGAGGACTTTGACCAAAGAAGGGCTGACAAGCAACCTCTTGATATGCCTTCTGCTGGATCCACTTTTAAGAGACCTACAGGTTATTTTGCAGGGAAGTTAATTGATGATTCTGGACTAAGAGGCTTTACTCACAAGGGAGCAGGCATTAGCGAAAAACACTGTGGCTTCGTTGTAAACAAGAACAAGGCTTCAGCCCAAGATGTACTTGAAACTATTGAAATAGTTCAAAAAGTTGTTCACGATAAGTTTGACGTGACTTTGGAGAGAGAAGTTAAAATTATTGGTGACTAAGTTTCTTTAAGTTGGTGATGAAATGGAAATTATAATTATTACTGGAATGAGTGGATCGGGTAAGTCTTACGCCCTTGATGTCTTTGAGGACCTTGGCTACTATGCCATGGATAATCTTGCACCAGCCCTTTTGCCGAAGTTTTGTAACATTGCCCTTGATGCTAAGAGTAAAAATTTTGAAAAGGTAGCTGCTGTTGTAGACATGAGGAGTGGTGAGCTCTTTAATGACTTTTATTCTGCCTACGAAGAACTAAAGGGGATGAATTTAAAGATCAGGCTCTTGTTCCTCTATGCTGATATGGAAACTATTATTGCAAGATACAAGGAACTTAGAAGGCCCCACCCTATGAATAGGTCCATTGTTGATGGTTATAATTTTGAGGAAGCAACTCTTTCAAAGATTAAGGAGAGTGCCGACTTCGTCATTGACACCACTGGGCTTTCCACAAAAAATTTGAGGAAGCAACTCATGGCCTTTGTTTCTTATGACGAGAAGGACAACTTTGCCATTGAGGTCACAAGTTTTGGTTTTAAGTCTGGAATTTTAAAGGACGCTGATCTTGTCTTTGATGTGAGGTTTTTGCCAAATCCTTTTTATATTAAGGAACTTAAAGATTTAAATGGAAATACCGAGGAAGTAAAGTCCTTTGTAATGAAGTGGGATGTCACAAGAGAATTTATAGATAAGACTGTAGACCTCTTGAAGTTTTTGATTCCCAACTACATGGCAGAGCAAAAGAGAGTCCTTACAATTGGGATAGGTTGCACTGGAGGCTTCCACAGGTCTGTTGCAATAGCTGAAGAGATAGGAAGGATACTTAAGGAAGAGTACAAGTCCACCTATGTAACCCACAGGGATATGGAGAAAAATTTATGGAAAAAAAGATAGCAGTCCTAGGTGGAGGTACAGGCATCTCCACTATTTTGCGTGGACTAAAAGATTTTACTACAAACATTTCTGCTGTTGTCTCCATGTCTGATGATGGTGGTGGAAGTGGAATCCTAAGAGAAGAACTAAATATTCTTCCACCAGGTGATGTGAGAAGGTGCCTCATTGCCCTTTCCAACACCGACAAGACTATGAGGGACTTGTTGAGCTACAGGTTTAAGTCAGGATCCTTAAAGGATCAAAATGTGGGAAATATTTTGATTGCAGCCCTCACTGATATTTTTGGGTCCTTTGACAAGGCCCTTCTTGAAATGTCTAGTGTCTTTAATGTAACGGGCAAGGTAATTCCAGTGACTCTCGATGAAACTCATCTTGTTGCAGAGTTCGAGTCCAAGGACAAGGTTGTGGGAGAGTCCTACATTCCAAAAATGTGCTACAGGTTAAATACAAAAATTGAGAAGATGTCTATGATTCCTCACTATCCGAGAGCAAATGAAGATGCTCTTGAAGCAATCCTATCATCTGACGTGGTTATAATTGGACCAGGCTCTTTATACACTTCTATTATTCCAAACTTTTTAGTTGGGGGAGTTAATGAAGCCTTAAGAGATACTAAGGCTAGAGTAATTTACATTGCCAATGCCATGACACAAAAGGGCGAGACAAAAAATTATTCCTTGAAGGACCACTTTGAGGCGATCTTAAGACACTCCAACTATGAGTTTATTGATGAAGTCATAGCCAATGACCTTAGGGCAACAGATGAAATTTATAAGTACTACTACAACAAGGATGAATCCACACCAATCTTTGCCACTGAAGAAGATAAAAAATATTTTAAAGAAAAAAATGTCCTGCTCACAGAGGGCGAGTTTATAGAAATTAAGGACGGCTTTATAAGACATGACGGTGACAAGATAGGGGCCAGCATTTTTAGAAGTCCTTTCTTGTAAAAAAAATTTAAAGATGATATTATTTATTTGTTATAAAGGAGTATGAAATGAGGAAATATAGAAAGACAGAACATATAGAAAACTTCCTTCGCTCAACCTATGTTGGCGACCCGCTTTTCTCTAATATCTTTTTGTATAATGACTCTCTTCCAGAGATAAATTATGATGAAATTGATACAAGTCTTAATTTTTTAAATAAAAAAGTAAAGTTTCCATTGATGATTAACGCCATGACTGGTGGATCTGATCTTTCAGAGGAAATAAATAGGTCTCTTGCAAATGTAGCAGCAGAATATGACCTACCCATGGCAGTTGGATCACAAACCATTGCCCTAGAAGACAAGGACTCAAGAAAGTCCTTTGAAATTGTAAGAGAAATAATAAAAGATGGAATTGTAATCTCGAACCTATCTGGATTTGCTAGCACTGAAGATGCAAAGTTAGCAGTTGACCTCTTGAGGGCAGATGCAATTCAAATCCACTTAAACCCAGCCCAAGAACTTGTTCAAGTTGAAGGCGAAAGAAACTTTTGTGGCATCTTAAATAATATAGAAAAAATTGTAAATACTTCTGAAGTGCCTGTAATAGTAAAAGAAGTTGGCTTTGGAATGTCACAAAAAACTGTGAAGAAGCTTCACGATGTTGGAGTTAAGTATGTAGACATATCAGGCTTCGGTGGTTCAAACTTTTTTGAAATTGAAAACCTAAGAGAACCCAATGCCGACATCTCAGATTTATTTTCTTGGGGAATTCCAACAGCCTTAAGTCTTATTGAAGCAAAGAAGCTTGCCTACGATGACATGCATATAATAGCATCAGGCGGAATAAAAACTTCTGTTGACATAGTAAAGAGCCTTTGCATAGGAGCAGACATGACTGCTATTAGCGGCGAAATTCTTTCCTACATCGTTCGTGGTGGATATGAATACACCTTAAGATACATTGACGGACTAATGGAAAAGACAAAGATGCTAATGATGTTAAATGGAGCAAAAAATATTTCTGAACTTCAAAAAGTTGACTACAAGGTGACTGGAAAACTAAGAGAATTATTGGAGGACTAAATGAAATTTATAAAAAAAGAAGAATTTAAAGATTCAAATTGGTCTGCAGGAGTTACTACAGAAGTTTTTATCTACCCAGAAGGAGCAAGTGTTGGCGAAAAGAACTTTGACTTTAGGATTTCTACAGCAACTTGCAAGGATAAGGAATCAGTTTACACACCCTACACAGGTTTTTACAGATATATCACACCAATTGACAATGTGATGAATATTGAAAGTGATGGGAATAAATTCACATTAGATCCCTTTGAAGTTTTATTTTTTGACGGAGACCACTCCACAAAATCATCAGGCGATGTGAGAGACTTCAACTTAATTTATAAAAAGGGACAAGAAGCCAAGATGTTTTCCTTAAATATAAATAACTTTGATTTTAAGGCAGACAAGAGGGCAGTAATCTTTAATTACGATTCAGAACTTAAAGTTCAAGACAAGAACTTTGAAAAATTCTCAGCCATCTATCTTGAAGAAGAAAAAATAAATATAGAAGGCAAGGGAAGAATAATAATTTGCGAATTTTAAAAATTTAGAAAAAAAGAAACTGTGAGTAAAATCACAGTTTTTTTAATGCAAATTTTTATTTAGTTTCTTACTAGTAAGTGGTCGCCTACTAAGGCAGTCCTAAAAGTCTTGTAAAAGTCCTCGTCGAGGTAGATTTCGTATGTCTTGTCATCAAGTTTTTGACAAATGCTTTTTACATTTTCATATTTAAGTCCAAAGCCAAGAGCTAGCAGGAAGTCTTCTTCATTTAATCTTCTTCCAGCCCTTAATCCTTCTTCAACTTTTTCTAATTCTCTAAATTTTTTGTTTCCAAGGTCTGTCATCTTGGAGAAGGATTTTATTAAGGATGCGTAAAAGAATAGTGAGAAGACTATGCTTGCAATTCCAAAAAATTTTTCGTTATAAACTGTTACGATCCCCACAAAAAATAAAATTGAAAAAATCACAAAGGATATAAAAATCTTTAGGGTATTTTTTTCTATTGTGAAAAGTTTTTTCTTCACCATTTCATCTTCTAGGAAGTAGATAAAGTCATTGAACTTCTTGTTGTAGTTATCTGCTTCAGTCCTTCTCAGCTTATCCATTTGTCTTGTGGAAATTGAATCTCCATCTCCAAGAGAAAAAAGAGTTTCAAAAAGTTTTCTTTCTCCATTATCAAGTCTTGATGAATTTAAGTTTTTTAATATATATTCGACTTTATCCTCTCCTATTTTGTTCGTGTAAATATTTTTTTCCATTTCAATATCCCCATGAGCCTTGGCCTTTAGAATCATAGCAATGATGGGGTTGTAGATAAAGTTTGGGCCCTTGTAAAGGTAGGCCTTTTCATAATAATTTAAATCGACGTCTTTATCATTCTCATATGTTTTTTTCTTATTGAGTAGGTAAAACATAAAGAAGGATAGGACAAAAATCAAAACATTTATAATAAAAAAGTATGTAGTTGAGAAGTTCATTTTTAATTCCATTTAATCACCTATCTCTATTATATACAAAAATATATTTTTGGGTATAATAAGAATTGGAGGGATAGAATGTACGATATTATAATAATTGGTGGAGGTCCAGCAGGTTTAACTGCAGGTCTTTATGCAGCAAGAAGTAAAAAGAAAACTTTAATCATAGAAAAGGGCATTGAAGGCGGCCAAATCGCCGAAACTACTCAGGTGGAAAACTATCCAGGCATTGATTCCATAGATGGTGTTGAACTTGGCAAGAGAATGGCAGACCAAGCTAAGAAGTTTGGTGCAGAAATCATCATGGACCAAGTTGAAGATATGGAACTTGATGGAGAAGTGAAAAAGATCAAGGGCTATGTTGATTCTTATGAAGCCAAGGCTGTCATTATTGCAACTGGTGCATCTCCAAGAGAGATTGGTGCACCTGGAGAAAAGGAATACAAGGGACGTGGCGTAAGCTATTGTTCAACTTGTGATGCAGCTTTTTATGAAGATGAAACTGTTTATGTAGTTGGCGGCGGCGACTCTGCTGTTCAAGAAGCACTTTTCATTACAAACTTTGCAAAGAAAGTTTACATTATCCACAGAAGAGACGAGCTAAGGGCATCAAAGGTTCTTCAAGAGCAAGCCTTTAACAACGACAAAATTGATTTCATCTGGAACACAACTGTTAAGGAAATCAAGGGAGACAAGATTGTCAATGAAATGATCCTTCATGATACTAAGACAGGTGAAGATAGGTCAATTAAATCTGATGAACCTTTTGGAATTTTTGTATTCATTGGTTATATCCCAAGCACTGAAATGTTTGAAGGTAAGGTTGAACTTACAGAGGATAAATACATTAAGACTGATGATGAAATGAGGACTAATGTACCAGGCGTTTTTGCAGCTGGAGACATTAGGAAGAAAAGTGTTCGTCAAGTTGTTAACGCAGCAGGCGATGGTGCAGTTGCAGCAATGAATGCTCAAAAATATATTGACGAAGTTGAAGGAAATCTTTACGAAGGTTTTAAAGAAAACTAAAAATTATCATGCAATAAAAAAGCATTGGTTGAGAAAGTTCAATCAATGCTTTTATTTTATGAAATTTTATTTTCTCCAATCCAGTCAACCTTTATGGTGTAGCCAACCATTAAGACGACACCAATAAGCCAGGAGATGGGGTAAAGTCTGTAGACATTTTCTATAGTGTGATAATGTGGGATGACAAACTTTGCTGCCATTATCCTAAATAAACAAAGTGACAACAAAAGAATTATCATTGGTGGAACAGTTTTGCCAGTCCCCCTCACTGTGCCAGCAAGTGAATGCAAGATGGCAAGAAGGAAGTAGAAGGGACACAAGAATCTACTTGCAAGAACACCAGCTTCTATTACTTTTAAATCCTTTGTGAAGAGGCCAATTAGTTTTGGTGCAAAATGGTAAAGAAGGCTGCCGCTTATGAGAGTGTAGAGGACTGTCATTATAAGTGTAGTCCACATGCCCTTCTTAATCCTTTCCATTTGTCCTCCTCCATAATTTTGTCCAACAAAAGTTGTAATTGCCATGCTAAGACTTAAGACAGGCAAGATGTTAAAGCCGTCGATTTTTATAAAGGCACCAAAGCCTGCCATGGGTAGGGCGCCAAAGACATTGACAGAGGACTGCATGATTACGTTGGAAAGAGAAATAACTGTGTTTTGAATAGCAGTTGGAATTCCAACTTTTAAAATCCTCATCGCCATGTCTTTGTGAATTTTTAATTTTGAAAGACGGACCCTGTAAATCTCTGGAACCCTAATTAAAAATAAGAGGGCAAGTAGGGCTGAAAGGGCCTGACTAATATTTGTCGCAATGGCAGCTCCCTCAACACCAAGTCCAAATTCTTTAATAAATAAAAAGTCCAAGACCACATTAGTTGCAGAGGCAATACCGAGATACAAGAGGGACCTCTTTGAATTTCCTACAGCGTTTAAGATTCCAGCTTCCATATTGTAAATAATATTGAAGACAAGTCCAAAGGAAAAAATTCTAAGATAAGTAATGGATTCTTCCATAACTTCTGCTGGCGTATCCATTTGCTCCAAGAGCCAAGGGGCAAAGACGTATCCCATAAGAGAAATTAAAAGTCCAAGGATTATTGCTATAGCAAGAGAAGTGTGTACGGCAAGCTTCATTTCCTTTTGATTGGCTCCACCCATAGATTGAGAAACTAAAATTCCACAGCCCACAGCAATCCCCTGACTAAAAGAAATCAAAAGATTAATAAGAGGGGTGCTAGATCCAACTGCTGCTAAGGCATACCTTCCAAGGTAATTACCAACAATCATTGAGTCAATGGTGTTGTAGGTTTGTTGGAGAATATTTCCAAGAATTAGGGGAAGGGCGAAGAGCAAGATGGTCCTCCAAATAGATCCCGAAGTCATTAAATTTTTTTCAACATTTGATATTGATTTACTTTTCAATTTTAAATCATCCCAATTAATTTTCTTTATAGTTATAAGTTCATTAATAAATAATATTGTACTTTATATAGGAAGAAATTACAAAATTGGATTAAAATGGAGAAAAGAATTATAATTTTATATGTAATATTTATAAGCAAAATAAAAAATGATAAGTAATGGGATAGAAAAATAAAATTTTTCGCAAGTCTGTCAAAATTTTTAAGCTTGATATATTAACTGTAAGTATTATAATAGATTGTGAACTTTTTAACTAAGATGTGATTATATGAATAAAACTTTAAATATTTGTGAACAATTTTATAAGACTAAGGAGATTTCCTTTGAAGATTTTTCTTACCTGATGAAATTAGATGGCGAAGAGGCTGAAGTCCTCCATGCTTTTGCCAGGGACCTGGCTGTGAAAAATTTTGGTAAGGAGATTTACATCAGGGGCTTAATCGAGGTCTCCACTTATTGTAAAAATAATTGCTATTATTGTGGACTTAGGTTTGCCAATAATAATGCCAAACGAGTTAGGCTTAGCAAGGAAGAAATCTTGGACCTTGCAAAGCACTCAGTAGACCTGGGAATAAAAACTATTGTTATGCAGGGTGGCGAAGATGATTTCTATAGCCTTGAATACCTGAAGGAGATTATTGGCGAAATCAAAGAAAAATTTTCTGATGTCGCCATAACACTCTCTCTTGGTGAAAGAGATTTTAAGGATTTTGAAGTTCTGAAAAATATGGGGGCTGACAGGTATCTCTTGCGTCATGAAACTTATTCTAAGTCTCACTATGAAAGACTTCATCCAAGCTCGATGAGTTTTCAACACAGGATAGATTCAATTTTAAAATTAAAAGAGCTTGGTTTTCAAACTGGTTGTGGCATGATGGTGGGCTCTCCCTATCAAGAACTTGAAAATTTATATGAAGATTTAAAATTTATCTTAAAGTTAAAGCCTGAGATGGTGGGGATTGGTCCCTTTATACCTCAGCATGACACTCCCTTTAGGGACTTTGAAGCTGGTAAGCTAAGAGATGTTCTGAATATTTTATCTATTGTAAGGATTGCAGACGAGAAACTTCTCTTGCCATCAACGACGGCTCTTGGGAGTATTGATGACTTTGGACGAGAAAAGGGGATCTTGGCAGGGGCCAATGTGCTTATGCCTAATGTTGGTGCAGAGAAACTTAGAAAGAACTATAAGCTTTACGACAATAAAATCGGTACAGAGTTACAAAACTCGGACGACTTTATGGGACTAGAGAAAAAACTAGAGAAGATTGGATATAAGATTTCCAGATCTAGAGGAGATTATAAGTAAGGATAAAGGAAGAAGGAAGAAAATGTACAAGGTAGATTCAAAAATTGCAGAAGAATTTATAAACCATCAAGAGATTTTAGATACTCTTGACTATGCAGAAGAAAATAAAAATAACAAGGAACTCTTAGACGATGTTCTTGAAAAGGCAAAGAAGGAAAAGGGACTAGGCCACAGGGAGGCTGCCCTACTTTTGTTAGCTGAAGATAAGCATTACCAAGAAGAAATTTATAAGCTTGCAAAGAAAATCAAAGAAGACCACTATGGCAATAGGATAGTTTTATTTGCACCACTTTATCTTTCTAACTACTGCATAAATGGTTGTGTTTATTGCCCTTATCATGCAAAGAATAAATCCATAAGAAGGAAAAAATTAACTCAAGAAGAAATTAGGAATGAAGTAATTGCCCTTCAAGACATGGGCCACAAGAGACTTGCTCTTGAACTGGGAGAAGACCCAGTAAACAATACAATGGAGTATATCTTAGAATCAATTAAGACAATTTATTCTATTAAGCATGAAAATGGACAAATAAGAAGGGTCAACATTAACATTGCCGCAACAACAGTGGAAAATTATAAAAAATTAAAGGATGCAGAAATTGGGACCTACATCCTCTTCCAAGAAACCTACAACAAGAAGTCCTATGAAGAACTGCACCCAACAGGACCAAAGCACAATTACGCCTACCATACTGAAGCTATGGACAGGGCAATGGAAGCAGGCATCGACGATGTTGGGATTGGAGTTTTGTTTGGACTTGAAACTTATAAGTATGAATTAGTTGGACTCTTAATGCACGCAGAACATTTGGAAGCAAGATTTGGAGTTGGACCTCACACAATTTCTGTTCCTAGGATCCAACCTGCAGATGATATTGATCCAGGCGACTTTAAAAATGAACTTGCTGATGATATTTTTGAAAAACTTATTGCCCTAATTAGGGTTTCAGTACCTTACACTGGCATGATTATTTCAACAAGAGAGTCACAAAAAGTTAGGGAACGTGCCTTAGAGCTTGGTGTAAGTCAAATTTCTGGTGGTTCAAGAACTTCTGTTGGTGGTTACGTTGAAGAAGAAAAGGAAGAAGACAACTCTGCCCAATTTGATGTCGCAGACCACAGGACTCTTGAAGAAGTTATTGACTGGCTAATAGAACTAGGTTACATCCCAAGTTTTTGCACAGCGTGTTATAGGGAAGGAAGGACTGGCGACAGGTTCATGCAACTTTGCAAGTCAGGACAAATTTTAAATTGTTGTCAACCCAATGCCCTTATGACTTTGAAGGAGTACATGTTAGATTATGGGAATGAAAAGACAAGAGAACTTAGCGAAGATTTAATTGCAAGAGAGCTTGAAAAAATTCCCAATGAAATTGTAAAGAAGAAGGCAAAAGAATATATCTACGAAATGGAAAAAGTTGGAAAGAGAGATTTTAGATTTTAATGGAACTTAACAAAACGAATTCTGGTAACAGGATACACATTGGATTTTTTGGCAAGGTGAATTCGGGCAAGAGCTCAATAATAAATGAATTTTCAGGCCGAGACATCTCCATTGTTTCAAATCAAGAGGGGACTACAACAGACCCAGTTTACAAGTCCATGGAGATAAAAAGCTTGGGACCTTGCCTTTTAATGGACACGCCAGGCATAGGCGACGAAACAGTTCTTGGACAAAAGAGGATGAAGAGGACCGATGAAGTAATTTCGAAAACTGACATCGGAGTCCTAGTTGTATCAGATACTAACACAGAGCCTGAAAGGGAAATGTTAAAAAAATTTAAGGACACTCCCATTCTTGTTTTAATAAATAAAATTGATATCTTGTCAGAAGATGAAATTAAAAAAATAAGAGAGGACTTTTCTTCTTATAAAGTAATAGAAGTTTCTGCCTTAGAAAAAATTGGTTTTGATAAACTCTTAGAAGAACTTTTGAAGTTCACACCAAAGAAAGAAGAAAGACTTTTTGATGGAATGGTGGAAGGAAAAGACCTAGTTTTATTAGTAATACCACAAGATATTGCTGCACCAAAAAATAGGCTCATCCTTCCACAAGTTCAAGCAATTCGTGAACTCCTCGATAGGAATGCCCTAGTTTCCATGGTTAAGCTTGAAGAACTTACTGACATCCTAGGACTTTTAAATAAAAAACCAGACCTAATAGTTGCAGACTCATCTGTCTTCTTAGAAGTTTATGAAAAAATCCCAAGAGACGTTAAGCTTACATCTTTTTCAGTCTTGTTTGCAAAACTAAAGGGCGACATTGATGAATATGTTAGGGGAGTAGAAGCTCTTAAAAAAATAAATGAAAATTCAAAAATATTAATAGCAGAGTGCTGCACCCATGCCCCAGCAGAAGAAGACATTGGAAGGATAAAAATTCCCAACATGATAAGAAAGAAGGTTGGCCAAGGCTTGCAAGTTGACGTGAGCTCAGGATCAGTCTTCCCAGAAAACATTTCGGACTACGACCTCATAATTCAATGCGGCGGCTGCATGCTAAATGCAAAAAATATTAGAAGTAGAATAGAAGACGCAAAAGGAAAAAGCATCCCAATAACAAACTACGGAATAGTTATAGCATATTTCAAGGGGATTCTGGATAAAATAAATTATTAAAAATTGAATATGAATTATAAAGGAGCTGTGTCACCACAGCTTTTTTATTTGCTTTTATAAGCTAGATATCGAAAAATTTAATTTATTGAGTTATAATATAAATAGAGTCAACAGTCTATTCATGATTCTTTCTCAATGAGGGCTTAAGCTTTTAAGCTCGTCTAAAACTTTTCTTGCGGTTTCGCAAATTTTTCATTTATTTTAATTTTGGATACTTGTCTTTATTTTTATAGGTAAGAGATATTTATCTGTAGTTAGCTACAAAAAATTATTTATTTTTAAGTTCATTTTTAACTTAATAAAGAAACATCTTAAAACAAATAACTTATGAATATTTAAGGAGTTTTAATTTTGAAAAAAGATTTAAAAAGCATTTTGGAGAATGCGTTTAAAGACAAATTCTATTATTTACCAGATGATAATAGGTATGCAAAAATTGGCCATGGATATTTTTGGATTAATGAAGGTGAAGTTGAGCAGCATCAACCATATATTGATATCGACTTTGGTGATATCTATGCCATAGAAATAAGTGAAGAAGACTTTAATGAAGCCTTAGAAAAAAGCAGGAGGAAAGTTAAGGGGTACAAGTGATGATTGATTTACTAAGGGCATTATTTATCGCAGCAAGAGCTCACAAGGGTCAAAAAGATAAAGGTGGCAAATCCTACATTTTTCATCCTATAAATGTTTCCTTGAATGTTAAGGGAAAAGACGAAAAGATTGTCGCCCTTCTTCACGACGTAATTGAAGACACATCCTATACTATTGATGATTTGAAATTTTTGACAAAAGACCAGAAAGAGGCTCTTTTGCTTTTAACTCATGATAAAGAAACGCCCTACATGACGTACATTGAGTTCATCAAGAAAAATAAAATTGCAAGCAGGGTCAAACTTGCTGATCTTGATCAAAACATGAATTTAAACAGACTTAAGATAGTTACGGAAAAAGATTTGGAGAGGTTGGAAAAGTACAAGAAGGCTAGAGACTTATTAAGGGAAGGATTGGTAAAAAATGAATAGGGAATATCTTTTAATTAGAATTGCATGTGGAGACACAAGTGCTGAGGCAAATAATATTGTCCTAACTCCAGAAGACAAAAAAGCTATTGAATGGTATAGAGATGAAGCTGAGAAGGCAAAAGAAGAAGGAAGAAGTATTGTCTTTTACGCACCCGATGAGGATTGATTATAATGAAATAAAAAGAGAAAAATTATTTTAAAAGAACCCCAGACTTAGGTCTGGGGTTTTCTCATCTTATTTTGCGATTTAATTTTCTTCTTTCAACTTGTCTTTTTCGAAATCCCATTCACCGCTTATGTCTGCGTACCTAACAAAGATAGATGCTATGGCAAAGAGGGCGAGGATGCCTTGATACCACAAGAAGGGGATTAGTTCCATTGGCGAAACAGCGTTGGCGCCGAGCTCTTTAGTGAGTCCTGCTGCAATTAGGATTTGTGCTCCGTAAGGTATTATCCCTTGCATGACACATGAGAAGGTATCTAAGAGGGCAGCCGATCTTCTTGGGTCAATCTTAAAGTCATTTGAAATTTCCTTTGCCACTGGTCCATCGATTATTATTGCAACTGTGTTGTTGGCAGTTGCAGAGTCAGTCAATAGGGTTAGGAGGGCAATAGAAACTTCTGCAGATTTTTGTCCTTTTGCAAAACCTCTTATCTTTTGAACTAGCCATTCTATTCCACCATTTTTGGAAACCATATAAGAAAGTCCACCTGTAAGCATTGACAATAAAAATATTTCAAACATGCCCGAAAAACCTGTGAAGATGTTTTGAGCAAAGGTCATGAGGTCAAGTCCTCCTATTGCTATTCCGATTATTCCCGATAAAATTATTCCACTTGTTAGAACTAAGAACACATTCATACCTGCAATTGCTGAAATAAGTACAAATAGGTAGGGGATAATTAAGATTGGGTTGTAGGGACGATCTTCTAGTGCAGGTAGAACTTCTGGCTTTCCAACGATTAACAAAATTACAAAAGTTATTATTGCTGCAGGTAGGGCCATCTTTATGTTGGCTCTAAACTTGTCCTTCATATCTACATTTTGAGTTCTTGTGGCAGCTATTGTTGTATCAGAAATAACTGAAAGGTTGTCGCCAAACATTGCACCACCAACGAGTGATCCCAAGACTAAGGCCATTGGGAGGTTTCCTTTTTGAGCAAGTCCAACTGCTATGGGTCCAACTGTTGAGATAGTTCCTACAGAAGTTCCTGTCGATATCGAAATGAAGCAGCCTATTAAGAAAATTCCACCTGTTATAAATTGAAGGGGAATTATTGATAGGGCAAAGTTTACAACTGAGTCAACACCACCTGATTCCTTGGAAACTGTTGCAAAGGCTCCAGCCAAGATATAGATGAGGCACATGATAATAATATTTTCATTGCCACAGCCTCTTACGAAGTCTGTGAACTTGTCGTCGACGCTACCCTTAAACATAAGAAAGGCGAGTATAATTGCCGGTAAGATGCAAACTGGTGCTGGCACTTGGTAGAATGCCATTTCAACTCCCAGTGAATTTAAAATGATCCCTGTTGCCATGTAGACTATGACAAAGACAAGGAAGGGAAGAAGTGCAGCCCCAGATGGACTAGGCTTATGATTTTGATTTTCCATTTTTCCTCCTAAGATTTTATGTAAACTACATAATTCATATAAATTAAACAAGGCTATTATATTATTAATAAATTCTTTTGTGAAGTCCTAAGCTCTATTTTAAAAATCTTTAAAAGTTGAAAAATAAAAGCTAAGCCATAAACTTTTTTTAATTTATAGAATCCTATATAATAGAAAATATTGAAAATCTTATACTAAATTTGTAAGTAAAGTAGAGGGAAGAAGAATTGAAGAAAAATAAAAATTTAAAAGTTATAGGTGTCCTTGTTCTTACCCTAGTTGGAGTTTTATTTGGATACGAAAGCCTTCAAGATTTTGACAACAATTACAAGGCTTCGCCCTTAGACAAAATAGAAAACTTCTTATCAATTTTTTATAATCCCTATGAGCTTACGGAATCAAGTATTTATTATGAGATAGATAAAAACCCTCCTCAATTTACTGAAGAAGATTTAAAGATGGGGCCTGACTTCGCCCACTATTCAAACTTAGATTATTTAAACAGAGTTGGACCTGCCAATGCACTTTTGAGTCCTGACTCAATGCCCAAGAAGCCAAGGGGTGACATCTCAAAAGTGTATCCTTCAGGTTGGCATCAAAAGTTTTATGACTTTGTTGAAGGTGGTGCAGTTTATAATAGATGCCACCTTATCGCCTACCAGTTAACTGGGGAGAATGACAACTGGAAAAATCTTATGACAGGGACTAGGTCCTTTAACACAAAGGGTATGCTGCCCTTTGAAGAAGCTGTTGCTTCTTATATAAAAGATACAGGTAAGAAAGTTAGGTACAGGGTGACACCAGTTTTCAAAGATGATGAACTTGTTGCAAGAGGAGTTATTATTGAAGCTTATAGCATAGAAGATGCTGGCAAAAAAATTAACTTTAGGGTCTTCGCCAAGAATATAGAAAAGGGAGTAGACATAGATTACAAAACTGGAAGGACCAGACTGACAAAGAATAAGTGAGATATTAAAAATTAATAAAGAGCAAGAAGATAAATTTTAAAAGCCAAACCTATGTAGGGATGGCTTTTTCTTTTGCAAAAAATTAAATTTATTAAAAGAAAATATAAATCATGTTGACACTAAGTTAGCTTGTGTTATAATTCCATAGAACAAAAAGGAGAATGAAAATGAGACTTAGAAAAAAACATTTTGCAATACCTGAAATGGCTGAGAACCCTTATGTTTTTTTTAATGGACAAGAGAACAAGGGCAAATGGAAAGAAGTCTTTGGCGACGACAATCCAATTTACTTAGAAATCGGTGCCGGCAAGGGAACTTTTACCATTGAGTCAGCTAAAAGAAATAAAAATATAAATTATATAATGGTAGATATAGAAACTAATGCACTAATTTATGCAACAAGAAAAATAATAGATGAAGAACTTACCAATGTAAGAGCTATGCCAATCAACGCAGAAAACATCTTAGACTACTTTGACAAGGATGAACTAGATAGGATCTATATAAACTTTTGTAACCCTTGGCCAAAGTTAAGACATAAGAAGAGAAGGTTAACTTATCCAAGATACTTAGAAAAATATAAAATTATCTTAAAACCAAAATCACAAATTTACTTCAAGACAGACGACCTTGAACTCTTTGAAGAGAGCCTAGATTATTTTAAAGACGAAGGCTTCTCAACTCTTATAGAAGACTTTGACATGAAGCTTGAAGATTACCCCCAAAATATTGTGACAGAATACGAAAGCAAATTTAGAGGTCTGGGAGAAAAAATCAAATTTGGAGTCTTTGAGCATTACGTTAACTAAAAATTAAAACTGATTGACAATAAAACTCCTGAAATATATAATATTTTTCAGGAGTTGAAGAGATGGATATAAATAACTTAAAAGAGAAAATAAAAAATGGATACGTTATAAAGAGAGAAGAAGCAATAGAAGTCTACAATGGTGACTATGAAAGTTTAACTGCAGCAGCAGATGAACTTAGAGAATACTTTTGCGGCAATGACTTTGATGTTTGCACTATTATAAATGCAAAAAGTGGTAAGTGTTCAGAAAATTGTAAATTCTGTGCTCAATCTGCCCACTATCACACAAATGTAAAAGAATACGACCTCTTAGACGAAGAGATAATAGTAAAAGATGCTTTAGACAAATACAATAGAGGGATCCCTAGATACTCAATGGTAGCAAGTGGTAAGGGACTTACACCTAAAGATATAGATAAGATTTGCAGCATCACAAAAAAGATATACGAAGAAGCACCAGATATAAAAGTATGTATATCAGGTGGAATAATATCAGAAGAATCCTTTGAGAAATTAAAGGAAGCTGGTATAACAAGAATTCACAACAATCTTGAAACATCAAGAAACTTCTTTCCAGAAATATGTACAACACATACTTATGATCAAAAGATTAATACAATAAAAGCAGCACAAGAAGCTGGAATGGAAATCTGTTCAGGTGGACTAATAGGACTAGGAGAAGATTTCACAGATAGGATTGACATGGCACTAGAACTAAGAGACCTAGATGTTCACTCAGTACCAATTAACCTACTAAATCCTATAAAGAACACACCGCTTGAAAACAACGAACCCCTAACAATGGAAGAAGTAAATAGAACTTGCGCAACTTTTAGATTTATAATGCCAAAGGCCCTTATAAGATTAGCTGGAGGAAGATCTCTTATGGAAGAGTTTGGCGCATCAGCATTCAAGTCAGGAGCCAATGCAGCGATATCAGGAGTACTTCTAACAACAAAGGGCATAAGCATAGAAGACGATATGAGGAGAATCAAAGAATTAAACTACCAAGTAAAGGCAGTGTAAAATATTTAATTAACTTTTTACAAAATACTTGACAAAGAAAAATATTAATAGTAATATAAAACAGCTGTAAGAAATGCAGCTGTTTTCTTTTATAAAAAAGATTAAAAAAAGAATAAAAAACAGTTGACAGATGATTTTCTAGATGCTAGTATATAGAAGTTGTCACTTAAAGACAGCAAAAAAAAGCTACTGGTTAGTTAAGTAAAAACAAAATAAAAACTTTGTAAAAATTACTTGACAAAGAAAAAACACGGTAGTATAATAAACAAGCTACTTCAAAAAGGTAGCAAATGAAACATGATAATTAAATAGTGTGAAGATAAACAAATTCGTGATAGAATCACAGATTCTTGTCAAAGAATCAAAAAGCAAACCAGATATTCGTTTAGTTTTGAGAAAACTAATGAGTCATACAAATTTTTAATTGAGAGTTTGATCCTGGCTCAGGACGAACGCTGGCGGCGCGCTTAACACATGCAAGTCGAGCGATGAAATTTCGACAGATCCCTTCGGGGTGAAGATGAAATGGATTAGCGGCGGACGGGTGAGTAACACGTGAGTAACCTGCCTTAGACATTGGGATAGCCTCGGGAAACCGGGATTAATACCAAATGAAATCACATATGCACATGCATAAATGATCAAAGCTCCGGCGGTCTAAGATGGACTCGCGTCCCATTAGCTAGTTGGTGAGGTAACGGCCCACCAAGGCGACGATGGGTAGCCGGCCTGAGAGGGTGAACGGCCACATTGGAACTGAGAAACGGTCCAAACTCCTACGGGAGGCAGCAGTGGGGAATATTGCACAATGGAGGGAACTCTGATGCAGCGACGCCGCGTGAACGAAGAAGGCTTTCGAGTCGTAAAGTTCTTTTATATGGGAAGATAATGACGGTACCATAAGAAAAAGCCCCGGCTAACTACGTGCCAGCAGCCGCGGTAATACGTAGGGGGCTAGCGTTGTCCGGAATCACTGGGCGTAAAGGGTTCGCAGGCGGAAATGCAAGTCAGGTGTAAAAGGCAGTAGCTTAACTACTGTAAGCATTTGAAACTGCATATCTTGAGAAGAGTAGAGGTAAGTGGAATTTTTAGTGTAGCGGTGAAATGCGTAGATATTAAAAAGAATACCGGTGGCGAAGGCGACTTACTGGGCTCATTCTGACGCTGAGGAACGAAAGCGTGGGTAGCAAACAGGATTAGATACCCTGGTAGTCCACGCTGTAAACGATGAGTGCTAGGTATCGGAATAATTCGGTGCCGCAGTTAACACATTAAGCACTCCGCCTGGGGAGTACGTGCGCAAGCATGAAACTCAAAGGAATTGACGGGGACCCGCACAAGCAGCGGAGCATGTGGTTTAATTCGAAGCAACGCGAAGAACCTTACCAGGGCTTGACATACTGAGGACCGGTATAGAGATATACCCTCTTCTTCGGAAGCCTCAATACAGGTGGTGCATGGTTGTCGTCAGCTCGTGTCGTGAGATGTTCAGTTAAGTCTGGCAACGAGCGCAACCCCTATCTTTAGTTACCAGCATTTCGGATGGGGACTCTAAAGAGACTGCCGATGATAAATCGGAGGAAGGTGGGGATGACGTCAAATCATCATGCCCTATATGCCCTGGGCTACACACGTGCTACAATGGAAGATACAAAGGGAAGCGAAATAGTGATATTAAGCAAACCTCAAAAAGTCTTTCCCAGTTCGGATTGTACTCTGCAACTCGAGTACATGAAGATGGAGTTGCTAGTAATCGCAGATCAGAATGCTGCGGTGAATGCGTTCCCGGGTCTTGTACACACCGCCCGTCACACCATGGAAGCTTGTAATACCCGAAGCCTGCGAGCAAACCGTAAGGAAGCAGCAGTCGAAGGTAGGATAGGTGACTGGGGTGAAGTCGTAACAAGGTAGCCGTATCGGAAGGTGCGGCTGGATCACCTCCTTTCTAAGGAAAATAAATCTTCACACTATTTTAATTATATATATGGGGGTATAGCTCAGTTGGGAGAGCGCCTGCCTTGCAAGCAGGAGGTCAGGAGTTCGAATCTCCTTATCTCCACCAAGATCACATAAGTGGTCAAAAGCTTCTTGAAAAAGAAGAGAACCATAACAACTTAAAAACTAATCAAAATTTCTTAAACAAAACAATTAAACTGGAAATAAACAGAAATGTTTATTAACAAAGGTCAAGTTAAAAAGAGCACTAGGTGAATGCCTAGGCACCAAGAGGCGACGAAGGACGTGACAAGCTGCGAAAAGCTACGGAGAGGAGCAAATATCCATTGACCCGTAGATATCCGAATGGGGAAACCCACCGCAAGGTATCCTATAGCCAATTCATAACTATAGGAAGCGAACCAGGTGAACTGAAACATCTAAGTAACCTGAGGAAAAGAAAGAAAACTCGATTCCCTGAGTAGCGGCGAGCGAACGGGGAAGAGCCCAAAGTGTAAAAAGAGACAATAGCCAGCCAAATAATCTGGGAAGATTAACCAAAGAAGGTAAGAGTCCTGTAGGCGAAAGCGAAGATATCCGACACAAAAGAGTACCACGGAACACGAGAAATTCAGTGGGAACATGGGGGGACCACCCCCTAAGGCTAAATACTACTTGGTGACCGATAGCGAACAAGTACCGTGAGGGAAAGGTGAAAAGAACCCCGAGAGGGGAGTGAAATAGAATCTGAAACCTAGTGTTTACAAGCAGCGAAAGTGGCATACGCCACGATCGTGTACTTTTTGTAGAACGGGCCAGCGAGTTACGATTACTAGCAAGGTTAAGCATTACAGATGCGGAGCCGAAGCGAAAGCGAGTCTAAATAGGGCGAAAGTTAGTGGTTGTAGACCCGAAACCGTGTGATCTATCCATGAGCAGAGTGAAGTTGAAGTAAAATTCAATGGAGGCTCGAACCGGGTAACGTTTAAAAGTTATCGGATGACTTGTGGATAGGGGTGAAAAGCCAAACGAACACGGAGATAGCTGGTTCTCCTCGAAATAGCTTTAGGGCTAGCCTCTAGTAAGACATGAAAAGGGGGTAGAGCACTGATTGGTTGCGGGGCATGCATATGTTACCAAAACCTATCAAACTCCGAATACCATATCATGCACTAGGGAGTCAGACTATGTGGGATGAGCTTCATAGTCGAAAGGGAAAGAGCCCAGACCATCAGCTAAGGTCCCAAAATTATAGTTAAGTGGGAAAGGATGTGGAGTTACTGAGACAACTAGGATGTTGGCTTAGAAGCAGCCACTCATTTAAAGAGTGCGTAATAGCTCACTAGTCAAGTGACTCTGCGCCGAAGATAACCGGGGCTAAACTATATACCGAAGCTATGGAACGTTAAACGTTGGTAGAGGAGCAATGTATGAAGGACGAAGCATAAGCCGTAAGGCAGTGTGGACATCATACAAGAGAGAATGCTGGCATGAGTAGCGAGAGGTGAGTGAGAATCTCACCCGTCGAAAACCCAAGGATTCCTGAGCAAGGCTCGTCCACTCAGGGTAAGTCGGGACCTAAGGCGAGGCTGAAAAGCGTAGTCGATGGACAACAGGTTGAAATTCCTGTACCGATACAATCGTTAAAGGAAGTGGGGACGCAGGAGGATAATAAGAGCGCCCAGTTGGTGAGGCGTGCAAGCGCAAAGTCTGGAGAGTAGGCAAATCCGCTCTCCGAAAAGGATGAAGCGTAATGCGGATCGAAAACAAGTAGAGAAGCTTATGACTCCACACTGCCAAGAAAAGCCACTACAAGAGAAGTATCGCCCGTACCGTAAACCGACACAGGTAGGTGAGGAGAGAATCCTAAGACGAGCGGAAAAACCTTTGTTAAGGAACTCGGCAAAATGACCCCGTAACTTCGGGAGAAGGGGAGCCCCTGTAACAGGGGGCCGCAGTGAAAAGGCCCAAGCGACTGTTTACCAAAAACACAAGTTTCTGCTAAGTCGAAAGACGAAGTATAGGAGCTGACACCTGCCCGGTGCTGGAAGGTTAAGGGAAAAAGTTAGCGCAAGCGAAGCTTAGAACTGAAGCCCCAGTAAACGGCGGCCGTAACTATAACGGTCCTAAGGTAGCGAAATTCCTTGTCGGGTAAGTTCCGACCCGCACGAAAGGTGTAACGATTTGGGCACTGTCTCAACAAAGGATCCGGTGAAATTGTAGTAGCGGTAAAGATGCCGCTTACCCACGACAGGACGGAAAGACCCCGTGGAGCTTTACTGTAGGCTGAGATTGAATTTTGGGATTAAATGTACAGAATAGGTGGGAGGCAAAGAATTAGGTACGCCAGTATCTAAGGAGCCACCGTTGGGATACCACTCTTTTAATGCTAGAATTCTAACCTAACCCCATGAATCTGGGGAAGGGACACTCTCAGTTGGACAGTTTGACTGGGGCGGTCGCCTCCGAAAGAGTAACGGAGGCGTTCAAAGGTTCCCTCAGCACGGATGGAAATCGTGCGCAGAGTATAAAGGCAGAAGGGAGCTTAACTGCGAGACCAACAAGTCGAGCAGATGCGAAAGCAGGACTTAGTGATCCGGTGGTACCGAGTGGAAGGGCCATCGCTCAACGGATAAAAGCTACCCCGGGGATAACAGGCTTATCTCCCCCAAGAGTCCACATCGACGGGGAGGTTTGGCACCTCGATGTCGGCTCGTCTCATCCTGGGGCTGAAGTAGGTCCCAAGGGTTGGGCTGTTCGCCCATTAAAGAGGCACGCGAGCTGGGTTCAGAACGTCGCGAGACAGTTCGGTCCCTATCCGTCGTGGGCGTAGGAAATTTGAGAGGAGCTGTCCTTAGTACGAGAGGACCGGGATGGACAAACCTCTGGTGCACCAGTTGTACTGCCAAGTGCATAGCTGGGAAGCTAAGTTTGGAAGGGATAAGAGCTGAAGGCATCTAAGCCCGAAGCCCCCCTCGAGATGAGATTTCCCTCGAAAGATAAGACCCCTAGAAGAAAATTAGGTAGATAGGCTCAAGGTGTAAGTGTAGCAATACATTCAGCTAGCGAGTACTAATAGGTCGAAGACTTGACCAAAGAGTTAAGGGTGAGATTAGTTTTTAAGTTAATCTGGTGAGAATAGGACAATGGACACACCTGTACCCATACCGAACACAGAAGTTAAGCATTAGTCCGCTGATGGTACTTGGTTGGCAACGACCTGGGAGAGTAAGTTATCGCCAGAAAGGGACAAAAGTCCCCAATAGTCTTAGGTAGCTCAATGGTGGAGCAACCGGCTGTTAACCGGTAGGCTGTGGGTTCGAGTCCCACCCTGAGAGCCATTAAAAAAGATAAGCCGGGGTGGCGGAAATGGCAGACGCACAGGACTTAAAATCCTGCGGTGGTTAAACACCGTATCGGTTCGATTCCGATTCTCGGCACCAAAAAGAAATAGTAGCCGGGTAAAAATGACGCGGGATGGAGCAGCATGGTAGCTCGTCGGGCTCATAACCCGAAGGTCGGAGGTTCAAATCCTTCTCCCGCTACCATAAAAATATATGGCGGCGTAGCTCAGTTGGCTAGAGCATACGGTTCATACCCGTAGTGTCAGGAGTTCAAATCTCTTCGCCGCTACCATTTTCAAAATAACGGTTTGTGATTTATAAACCGCCACCATATTAGGCCCTGTGGTCAAGCGGTTAAGACACCACCCTTTCACGGTGGTATCCCGGGTTCGATTCCCGGCAGGGTCACCAAGATGGACGCATAGCTCAGTTGGGAGAGCATCTGCCTTACAAGCAGGGGGTCATAGGTTCGAGCCCTATTGTGTCCACCAAAATTGGGCCTGGTAGTTCAGTTGGTTAGAATGCCAGCCTGTCACGCTGGAGGTCGTCGGTTCGAGCCCGATCCAGGTCGCCAATTAAAATATTGTAATTTTATTTTTAATAAGAGATGCTGGTGTAGCTCAATTGGTAGAGCAACTGACTTGTAATCAGTAGGTTAGGGGTTCAAGTCCTCCCACCAGCTCCAAAAAATCTTATTAGGGACTTACATGGAGGAGTTCCCGAGTTGGCCAAAGGGGACGGACTGTAAATCCGTTAGTTTAACTTTCAGTGGTTCAAATCCACTCTCCTCCACCAAAAATTTTATATAAGTTTTATTCATGCGGGTGTAGCTCAGTGGTAGAGCCCCAGCCTTCCAAGCTGGTTGCGAGGGTTCGATTCCCTTCACCCGCTCCATATTAAGCACCTATAGCTCAGTTGGATAGAGCAACGGACTTCTAATCCGTGTGCCGGGGGTTCGAATCCTCCTAGGTGCGCCAAATAAATATTGGGGTGTAGCCAAGTCGGTAAGGCACCAGACTTTGACTCTGGCATGCGTAGGTTCGAGTCCTGCCACCCCAGCCAAGTGAGACCCATTAGCTCAGTCGGTAGAGCACTTGACTTTTAATCAAGGTGTCGCGCGTTCGAATCGCGCATGGGTCACCATTTTTTAATTTAATATTTGTGGAGAGGTACCGAAGTGGTCATAACGGGGCGGTCTTGAAAACCGTTAGGGTGCAAGCCCACAAGGGTTCGAATCCCTTCCTCTCCGCCATTTTTAATCTGTGGTTGACACAGATTTTTTATTGAAACTTAATAAGACCCATTAGCTCAGTCGGTAGAGCACTTGACTTTTAATCAAGGTGTCGCGCGTTCGAATCGCGCATGGGTCACCAAGTTAGCTGTGAATTTGTCACAGCTTTTTTATTATAATTTTTTAGATTTTAGAATAAGATTTAATTAAAATAGTAAATTTTATTCTGTTTGCAAGGGTATTAGAAATTAAAAATCAAAAAACTTTCTTAAATAGCTTGTATGAATTTAAGTAAAAATTTTTTGGGTTTTATTAATAGATTCTAGAGAAATAGGGAGATACTATTCTTGAAGTTGTTTCTTATTCGAGCTAGAGCTTATTATTTTATTTTAAATTTATTTGAGCTAAAACTTATTATTTCACTCTAAAAATTTTTTAAAAATTAAGATAATTAAGATTTCTTAACCTTATCTTTACACCCTTAATGCTATACTACTTGTGAGGTGAAAACATGAAGGATTTTGCAGAAAAAAAGTTATCATATCTTATGTTACTCTTGTCTATTGCCTTTGTTATCTATGGAGCTTATAGACATGAAGTGGATACAGTGCTTTCTAAGGCAATAAGAATTTGTTTGGAGTGCGTTGGAATTGGCTAATTTAATAAATCTTCTAAAAAATATTGGTAAAAAACGAAATTTATTTCAAGGAACATTTGCCCTTCTTACAAACTTACATATTCCAAACTTCATCAAGGGAACTATCTACACAGGTAAGACTAAGAGCCTTTGTGTTCCAGGACTTAATTGTTATTCTTGTCCGGGAGCTGCCTTCTCTTGTCCAATAGGATCCTTTCAAGCACTAGTTGGCTCGTCTAAATTTAATTTTGCCTACTATGTGACGGGACTAATGCTTTTCTTTGGAACTCTATTTGGAAGGCTTATCTGTGGTTTCATGTGTCCCTTTGGTTTTTTTCAGGATCTCTTGTATAAGATTCCTACAAAAAAGTTCTCTACAAGAAAATTTTCATTTTTAAAATACCTGAAGTATTTGATTTTAATTTTTGTAGTCTTTCTTTTTGGAATATTCTTAACTGACGAACTTGGAGGAGCTTCTCCATACTTCTGTCAGTATATTTGCCCACAAGGTATACTGGAAGGAGGAATACCTCTTTCTATTGCCAACAAATCTATAAGAGGAGCCTTGGGAAATTTATTTAAGTTAAAGTTTGCAATTCTCACACTAATAACTTTGCTTTCAATATTTTTCTACAGGCCTTTCTGCAAATACCTTTGCCCTCTAGGTGCTTTTTATGCCATAACTAATAAGTTTTCATTTTACAAGTACCATGTGGATGATTCTTGTATTTCCTGTGGCAAGTGTAAGAGAGTTTGTAAGATGGATGTAGACATGTCAAAGAACCAAAACGCTCTAGAATGTATAAGGTGTGGGGACTGCCTAAGGGCTTGTCCGACTTCTGCAATTTCCACCTCTATTAATAAAAATAAAGTTGACGAAGGAGTAAGTTATGAATAAAGTTTTTAATAAGATAAGTAAGTTATTTGTCCTTATGATTCTATTGGTATCTATGACTGCCTGCACAAGTAAGGCACCAGAAGCAAGTGATATTTCAGGGGGAGATTCTTTCCCAAAGTTTGATGCAGTAGACTTTAAGGGCAACCCAGTAAGCAGTGATGTCTTTAAAGACCATCCGGTGACAATTTTAAGCATTTGGTTCACAGGCTGTAAGGGTTGCATTGATGAAATGCCAGCTCTACAACAAATTAGCGAAGAGTTAAAAGATAAGAATGTGAAGGTTATGTCAATTTGCCTAGACACTTATGAAAATAAAGAAATTAAGGAAGAAGCAGAAAAAATATTAGAAGCTAAGGGAGTAAAATATACTAACCTTGCTGTTAAACCTTCTGAAGAAATTGATGCTTACCTTAAAAACCTAACTGCCTTCCCAACAACTTTATTAATTGATAGACAAGGCAAGATCATAGGCGATGCAAGTGTGGGTTCAGTTGATGACAAAGAAAAGAAAGCTGAACTTTACAAGAAAATTGACGAAGCTATAGCTAATGACAAAAAGTAATTTTTAAAATTGCAATCACTATATAAATCCTCATTAATATACACCTATGGAGACCCTGAAAGGGGTCTCTTTTTTTTTTTTTTTTAACTTCTTGTTGCATTTGCAACAGAAAAGTTTTTATCTCTCTATTAAAATGTTTTTAGAAGTTAAGAAATTTATGAATTATATAAATAGAAGGGATGAAGATTATGGATATGTTTTGTTACCAATGCCAAGAAACTTTAAAGAATAAGGGATGTACAAAGAGGGGAGTTTGCGGAAAGACAGCAACTGTTGCCAACTACCAAGATTTTTTAATTTGGATATCTAAGGGACTTTCTGAAATCGCTGTGAAAAGCGGGAAGGAAGATAAAGAGGTAATAGACAGAGTTATTTTAAATCTCTTTACTACTATCACTAATGCAAACTTTGACGATGCGCAAATAAAAAACAGAATCATAGATACTATTGAGCTTATGAATTCTTTGAGAGAAGAAAAAACTTATAGCGATGCAGGAGCTTGGTCATCTGTAGATTTTTCTGAAATCGATAAAAAAATTGCAAGTCACGAAGTTTCTATTCTTAGAGAAGAAAATGAAGACCTAAGAAGTTTAAAAGAGCTAATAACTTATGGCCTTAAGGGAATGGCTGCCTACGCAAGACATGCTAAGGTCTTGGGATATGAAGACCAAGAAGTAAATAAATTTATTTTAAGAACCATGGCTGATCTCTTAGAAGAAAAAAGCCTTGATGAATTAATTGCCTTGACTCTTAAGACTGGAGAGATGGGTTATAAAGCAATGGCCACACTTGATGGCGCCAACACAAAGACTTACGGAAATCCAGAAATTTCTGAAGTAAACATTGGAGCAAGAAAAAATCCTGGTATCCTAGTATCTGGTCATGACTTAAAAGACTTTGAAATGCTCCTTGAACAAGCAAAAGATTCTGGTGTGGATATTTACACTCACTCAGAAATGTTACCAGCAAATTATTATCCAAAGTTTAAAAAATACGAAAACTTTGTTGGCAATTATGGGAATGCTTGGTGGAAGCAAAGGGAAGAGTTTGAGTCCTTTAATGGTCCAATCCTAATGACAACTAACTGTATTGTTCCTCCAAAAGATTCTTACAAGGATAAGTTGTTTACAACAGGAGCTGCAGGCTATCCTGGATGCACTTACATTGAAGAGGACAAAGATGGTCACAAGGACTTCTCAAAAATAATTGAGCTTGCTAAGTCTTGTGAGCCACCAGTGGAAATTGAAAAAGGAAAAATTGTGGGAGGTTTCGCTCACAGTCAAGTTATGGAACTTGCTGACAAGGTAATTGAAGCTGTAAAAAATGGCGACATAACAAAATTTGTTGTCATGGCAGGTTGCGATGGAAGAATGACTGATAGAAATTATTATGAAGATTTTGCCAAGGAACTTCCTAAGTCAACTGTAATTTTAACTGCTGGTTGTGCTAAGTATAGATACAACAAGCTAAACCTTGGCGACATTAATGGAATCCCAAGAGTTCTCGATGCAGGCCAATGTAATGACTCCTACTCACTAATTCAAATTGCCCTTGCCCTTGTTGATGCCTTTGGGGTGGAATCTGTAAATGATCTTCCAATAGCCTATAACATTGCCTGGTACGAACAAAAGGCTGTAATAGTTTTACTTGCCCTCTTGTCACTTGGAGTTAAAAATATCCATCTTGGACCAAGTCTTCCTGCCTTTTTATCAAAAAATGTAGTAGATGTTTTAGTAGAAAACTTTGGAATCGCTGGTATTACTAGTGTTGAAGAGGATATGAAAATATTAAAAATAAAATAAATATTATGCTTGACATTTAAAATCTAAGCTAATATAATCATAAGTAATTCAAAAATAAACTTTTGAGAAGAAGAGTAACTTAAAATTTTGATTAAAGAGAGCTTCGCTGTGGTGAAAGAAGTAGATGAATTTTTTGTGAACATGGCCTTCTCTAGGAAATACTGATATTAGGTATTTACGGGTCTTCCCGTTACAGAAGTAGAGTATGATAGTACTTGAAGAGGTCGCTTTCGTGAGGAAGCGATAAATTAAGGTGGTAACACGAGCTTTCGTCCTTATGGGATGGAAGCTCTTTTTTATTGTTTTGGAGGAAAAATGATTGAAGTAAAAAATTTGGTTAAAGAATTTAAAACTGATGGAAGAAGTTTTAGAGCCATAAATGATGTTTCTTTCAAGGTCAATCGGGGAGAGATTTACGGTGTAATAGGTTTATCTGGTGCCGGCAAGTCAACTCTTGTTAGATGTATCAATAGACTAGAAGAGCCAAGCTCAGGTGAAATCCTAGTCAATGGCAAATCTATCATTGGCCTAAATGAAAAGGAACTCAGGGCTGCAAGAAAGGATATTGGAATGATCTTCCAATATTTCAATTTATTCATGCAAAAGACTGTGGCAGAAAATATTGCCTATCCCCTAGAAATCTCTGGGGTGTCTAGGGAAAAGATAAATAAGAGGGTAGATGAACTTCTAAACTTTATTGACCTAGAAGATAAGAAGAACTCTTATCCAGCAGAATTGTCTGGTGGACAAAAGCAAAGGGTGGCAATAGCAAGAGCCATTGCAACTAACCCATCGATCCTACTTTCAGATGAAGGGACATCAGCCCTTGACCCGGCAAACACAAAGTCAGTCCTTAGTCTTTTAAAGAAAATCGTAGATGAATTTGACATGACTGTTATAATGATCACCCATCAAATGGAAGTTGCTAAAGAAATTTGTGACAGGATTGCAGTTATGGAGGCTGGAAAAATTATTGAAGAAAATAACACAAAGGAACTCTTCACTAATCCAAAGACTGCTGTAACAAGATCCTTTATAAAAAATCTTGAAGACGATGTGGAAGAAGGCTATGTAAGAGCTAGCGACTACAAGGGAGATGTCCTTAGACTATCCTATGCAGACAACAACTATGACAAGCCAATTCTTTCCCAATGCGTCAAGAAGTTTGACATAGATTTTTCCATCTTATCTGGAAATATAAACAAGCTAAATGCGGCAAATGTTGGTTACCTTACAGTTCAAATCCTAGGTAAGGATGAAGAAAGAGCAAGGGCCATTGAATTCTTAAAAGAAAACAGCGTAATTGTGGAGGTGCTTTAAATGGATAGAATAATTGATATAGTTTTACCGGCAATTCCACAAACTTTAATAATGGTAATTGCTTCGACAATAATTGCCCTTTTAATAGGTCTTCCCTTGGGAATAATTTTAACAACAACAAGACCTGGAGGACTTACTGAATCCTTAAAAGTTTATTCAGTCCTAGATGGAATCATAAACATCCTAAGATCCTTTCCTTTTGTAATCTTGATGATAGTTGTATTCCCCCTATCAAGATTAATTGTTGGAAAGTCCTACGGAACTGCAGCGATGATAATTCCACTTTCAGTTTCAGCAGCACCCTTTGTTGCAAGACTAATGGAAGGTTACCTTATCCAAGTTGACTCAGGAATCATCGAAGCAGCTAAGTCTATGGGATCATCTAAGAGGGAGATAATCTTTAAGGTCTTGATACCAGAGGCAATGCCAATGATAGTGACAGGTATCACAATGACAGTAATAAATGTTATTGGTTACTCTGCTATGGCTGGTGTCATGGGAGGTGGCGGCCTAGGAGATGTGGCAAACAGGTATGGTTACCAAAGAAATGAGCCTCTAATCCTATGGTCAGCAGTTCTTGTTATTATAATCTTGGTTCAAATAGTCCAATTTGTTGGAAACTTTTTGACTAAGAAGATTGACAAGAAAAAATAGAGAAGAAAAAGCGGAAGAAAAAAAGAAAAAAGAAATGACAACAAGGAGAAAAAAGATGAAGAAGACGAAAATTTTGTTTACACTAATTGGACTTATTGCAGTTTTAACAGCATGTGGAAAAGACAACAAGCAAGAAGTAAAGGAGGCAAAGTCAGGAGAACTAACTAAGGTGACAATAGGTGCATCAGAGACACCTCATGGAGAACTTATAAAGGCCCTTGAACCAGAATTTAAAAAGGAAGGCATTGATCTTGATCTTGTAGTTTTCTCAGACTATGTTCAACCAAACCTACAACTTGAATCAGGGGACTTAGACCTAAACTTTTACCAACACCAACCCTATCTTGATAGCTTTAACAAGGATAGGAAGACAAATATAGTTTCCCTAGAAAATTCAAAAATATTTATAACACCACTTCTTGGATTTTCATCAAAGATAAAGGACATCAAGGACCTTGAAGATGGGGCAGAAATTATAATTCCTAACGACCCAACAAATGGAGCAAGAGCCCTACTAATTCTTGACAAGGAAGGCCTTATAAAATTAAAGGATAGAAACAACTTAAACTCAACTGAAGTGGACATAGTGGAAAATCCAAAAAACTTAAAATTCACTGCAGTTGATGCCCAAAATATTCCAAGAGTTTATCAAGATGCAGACCTTGCCTTTATAAATCCAAACTTTGCAATCTCCAATGGACTTGATCCAAAGGATGCAATAATTACAGAAGCTAAGGATTCACCTTATGCAAACATAGTGGCAGCAAGATCTGGCGAAGAAAATAATGAAGTTTATAAAAAAGTTGTAAAAGTTTTACAATCAGAAGCAAGCAGAAAGTACATCGAAGATACTTTCAAGGGAGCAGTGCTTCCAACATTTTAATATTAATTAGTTAATAAATTTTTTAGAGGAGGATATATATGAAAAATTTTAAAAAATTATTTTTACTAGGATCAGTGGTCCTATCACTTGCCCTAACAGGATGTGGCGGTGCAAAGAAAGAAGATGCTAAGGCAGAAGCTCCAGCAGATGGAGACAACAAGATTGTTATTGGTGTATCACCAACACCTCATGGAGAAATCATTGAAGGTTTAAAGCCAGAATTTGAAAAAGAAGGTCTTGATGTAGAAGTTGTTAACTTTGATGACTACATCCAACCAAATCTTCAACTAGAAGCTGGTGACCTTGATGCCAACTACTTCCAACACAAACCATATCTTGACAGCTTTACAGAAGAAAGAAACATCGATGATCTTGACGTCCTAGGTTACGTTCACATCGAACCAATGGCTATATACTCTGAAAAGTATAAGTCAGTTGATGAAATCGAAGATGGTGCAGAAATCATCATCCCTAACGATCCAAGTAACGGTGCAAGAGCCCTAATCTTACTAGAAGATGCTGGCCTAATTAAGTTAAAAGACAAGACAAATCTTAACTCAACAGAAAAAGATATTGCAGAAAATCCAAAGAACTTAAAGTTCACAGCAATGGATGCGCCTTCAATTGCACAAGTTTATAAGGATGCAGGTGCTGCAGTTATTAACTCAAACTTTGCAATTGGACAAGGACTTGACCCAACTAAGGACTCAATCTTCTTAGAACCAACAGATTCACCATATGCAAACTTAGTTGCAATTAGAAAAGAAGATGCTGATAAGGAAAAATTCAAAAAATTCTTAAAGGTTCTTAACTCTGAAGAAGCTAAGAAGTTTATAGAAGAAAAATTCAAGGGAGCAGTTATACCAGCTTTTGAAAACTAAAAATTTTAAAGAGATCCTAGAGGGTCTCTTTTTTATGCCATCTAAAGTTAATTTACTTTTGAAAACCAAAGAGAAAAAAATAAAAATCATTTCAAAAAGCTTTTATTATAAATTCATTTATCTTTCACAAATCCATACTAAGATAAAGTCATAAATTATTAGAGGAGGAAGAATATGAAGAAGAATGACAATTTAAATAAAAACCCTGGCATGGGAAAGATTGTAATCATTATCGCCCTAGTTTTTTCCCTTATTGGGGGAATAATTGGTTCAGCAATTACAACTTACAAGCTCTTGCCACAGGGAGAAAGTAAGACATCAAATAGTGATTCCAATATTACTATTTCTGCAAAGGACAATGTCTCAGTGGCATCAGCCGTTGCCAAGAAGGCTATGTCTTCTGTAGTTGGAATAACAACTAAGGGAGTCCAACAATCCTTATTTGGACAAGTTGAGGTCCAAGGGGTTGGATCAGGTGTAATTGTTGACCCAAAGGGTTACATCCTTACTAATGCTCACGTTGTTAAACTAAATAACCAAGTTGTAAAAGACGTAACAGTTAGACTTAACAATGAAAAGGACATCCAAGGCAAGACAATTTGGGCAGATGAAATGATTGACCTAGCCATTGTAAAGATTAACACTGATGAAAAATTAAATGCAGCAAGTCTTGGAGACTCTGATGCTCTTTCCATTGGAGACACTGCAATAGCAATTGGTAACCCAATCTCCTTACAATTTTCTCAAACAGTAACTCAAGGTATCATCTCTGGACTTGACAGGTATGTTGGAGCAGTTAGTGGTGGGGGTTACATGACTGGACTTATCCAAACAGATGCATCAATAAACGGAGGTAACTCTGGTGGAGCCTTATTAAATGCTGAGGGAGAAGTCATCGGCATCAACACAGTTAAGGTTCAATCAGCAGAAGGCCTTGGATTTTCAATTCCAATAAACTTCATAAAACCAATCATTAAACAAGTTATTGAAACTGGAAAATACAAGGAAATGTCCATGGGAATGCTAACTATGAATGTTGATGTAGCAGCCCAAGTCTTAAATGAAAAGCCAGATCTTGACAAGGGAATTTTTGTCTACAAGGTTTACGATGGATCACCTGCAGCTGCAGCTGGTCTTGAAGCAGGAGACATTGTTACAAGAATTGGCAAAGACCAAGTATCTGATAACAATGCCTTAAAGTCAATTCTTTACAAGTACCAAGTTGGTGACAAGGTAGAAATCGAATATGTAAGAAATGGCAAGAAGATGACTACTGAAGTAAGCTTCACTGACTACTCAATAGAAAATGACAAGGAAGCTCAAAAGGACTTAAGAGCACAAAATAGAGAAAAATCTGCTGAAGAAGAAGCAAGAGCAAGAAGACAAGAAGAGTTCTTCAATAGGTTTAGACAAGAATTTGGAAACAATTTTTAAAGAAGAGATAGAAGTTAAAAAAGATTTTTATAAAGTAAAAGTGACACCTCATGGTGCCACTCTTGCTTTATTTTTTTGCGATTCTTTCTAATTTATCTGCGTGGAAGGAATTAAAATATTCTTCCAAGAGCTCAACGAACCTCTTGGCGTACTTGGTGATGTAGCGATCCTTATTTTTTATGGCATAGATGCCAAGAGTCACAGGCTCATCTCCAGAATAAAGAGGGAAGATGTTGACGTCGTCATCAAACTCGTCAATCCACCTCTTGATATTCATTTGAGAAATGAAAACTGCAGCTATTGCCTTGTTGCAAATAGATAGGGCAATCCTGGAGTAGCCTGTTTCAATGTAGTCATTGGGTCTTACATCAGCCGCCTTGAAGCTCTCGTTGATAAGGCTTCTTATCCTGTTGTCTTGTGTATATAAAAGAAAGGGAAGCTTGCTGAAGTCCTTGAGATCAACTTTCTCAATAGATTTTTTCTTTAAGGTCTTAAGATTTCTAACATGTTTTTTAAGTAGCCTATCGCTGACACATAGGTAAAGTTTTTCGTCTAGGAGGAGGTGAGATTTTAAATTTTCATTTTGGTAGTTCTCGTCAATGGAGATGGCAAGGTCTAATTTATTTTCAAGACACATGGCTTCCAAGTCTTTGGACTGCTTCTCGTGGAGGACAAGCCCAACTTGGGGAAACTCTTCAGTAAATTTTTCTATAATCGAAGGGATAAACATATCTGCACGAGGGGAAGATGCACCTAGGATGAGCTTACCAATACTTTCGCTCTCAAGGTCTCTTATTTTATTTATCATGTCGGACTCATTCGTTAGGAGTCTCTCGGCATAGGCAAGATACTCCTCGCCAATTGGTGTTAGCATTAGCTTTGGCTTTCTAAAAAAGAATTTAGTCCCGTAATAGTCTTCAAGTCTTTTAATGTGGTTGGAGAGGGTTTGTTGTGAAATGTAAAGTTTTTCTCCAGTTTCATTCATATTTAAAGTCTTCGCAAGTTCTGTAAAGTAGTAGATACTTTCAAAATTCATATTTCCTCCTATCAAAAATAATTTGTCATTTATACAAATATTTATTAATTTATTTTGTCGTACTTTTATTATATACTATGTGTATGTTAATTGTGAAATAAAATATTAAGAATCCCTTATAGTTTACCAGCTTTTTTTCCTTAATATCACAATTACCGGAATCCCCTTGCACCCACCTCCTTGGGTGCTTTTTTTTTACAAAAATTTAAGTTTAGGAGATTTTAAAATTAAAAGCTTGTGAACTTATAGGAGAGCATGACTCTATAAAGCTTTGAAAACTTGTAAGTAACTATGACTTAATAAAGATTTATAATCTTGTAAATAACTTTGAATTCATAAATATGTAAAAAGTTGCAAATAACTTTAACTTTCTAAAAATTTGTAAAAAGTTGCAAATAACTTTGACTTTCTAAAAATTTGTAAAGTTGCAAGACTTGGGGACTTAATTAATATTTAAAAGCTTATTAGACATTAGAAGTTTATAAAAAATTGCGAACTCCTATGATGATACAAGTTTATAAAAATTTCTTACTTATAAAGATCCCATAATTTCTTAAATATAAATCTAAAATTTTTAAAAAAATTACGATAAAATAATTTTGATAAATTTTATCAAAAACCCTTTACAAAATAAATTACCTATACTATAATAAACACAGTTAATGATAGCTAATGTCATTTAACAAAAATTACTTTGATTTTGGGAACCCCATAACTCCTAAGATTAATAATAAAATTATACCAATCTTCACTCTGAAAAGAGAAATTAAGACTGCTTCGGCAGTCTTTTTTTTGCGGGAAAATGAATTTTTTAAATAAATTAAAATAATATATTAAATAATTTAAGATGCTTAGGCTTATATTAACTTATGGGAAAGTTGTGGCTTCCTTGTAAGCATATACAATTTATGGGAAATTTAATTTATGAATGTAATATTTAGCTTAACTCTATAAAAATTTTATAGATATTAAATAAAAATATTGAAAAACTTCTAAGTTTGTAAATTTTTGTAGTTTAAAATTAAAAGATAGACCTAGCTTTATAAATTTAAAAACTCAAGCTAAAATCCTTTAAATCCATAAAATATATTTACATAAACTTTACAAAAACTCCCCAAAATTTTAAAATATTGTATAATTAAAAATTAGAAGGTGATTAGATGTTTAATAAAAATAAATCAAAGGAGGTCAAGGCCTTTAATGTCTATGATATTTTGATTCATGGACTTTTTGGATTAATTATTGGTCTTGCTATGCTTGTATTGGCACCAGGCGGAGGGCTGCCTGATAAATTAATAAGGACTCCCCTAGTCTTGATTTTAAATTTTATTCCAATACTACTTACGGGAATTTTATTTCAGGGACTTCTTGGTAGAAGAAGACCTGCCTTAATTTTAAATTCCATTTTTTACTTAGTGATTTTTGTTGTCAACAGGAATAAGGTTTTTTATAGGAATGCGCCCCTTAAAATTTCGGACATAAGGCTTGCTGGCGAAGCTCTTAATATGACAAAGAATTCTTATTATCCTGACCTAAGGGGTAGTCTTACAGCTCTTGCTGGCTTAGTTGTCTTGCTTGTCATAGCATTTATGTTTAAAAGTAAAAAAATTAGATTAAAGGACAGAATAATTTCAGTCCTTGTAGTTTTAATTTCATCAGCCTTGCTTATTACTTTTGTCTACTCTAAGGACGGTCTATACTACAAGCTTCCAGTTAAGGGAAATATTTACAATTCAATTGATCAGTGTAACTCAAAGGGCTTTAATTATTCCTTTTTATACAATCTGAAAAATTCTTTCATAAGGCCACCAGAAGGTTACAATGAAAAAGAAATTGCAGAACGTGACTCCAAAGACCAAAGTAAAAACATCGAAGCAATAAAGAAGATGGAAAGGCCAAACATAATTTGGATAATGGGAGAGGCCTTTACAGACTTGTCGCAAGATCCACAATTTACTTTTGAAAAGGGCAATGATCCTAACGAAAACTTTAAAAAATTACAAAAAGAATCTGTCCTACACGGAAGGGTTGTTGTCCCTGCATATATTGGTGGAACAGGCGACACAGAGTTTGATGTCTTGACAGGAGCAATGACTATTAATTGTGCACCAGACAACAACTACGCCTTTAATGCCATAAAAAGAGATGTTGGATCTCTTCCAAATCTTTTAAAAACTATTGGCTACAAGACCTATGGTTTTCACCCTGGCTTTGCCTGGTTCTATGGAAGAAAAGATGTCTATCCAAAGATTGGACTTGATGACAATATCTTCCTAGAAGATATAAAGGAACCTCTTATGAAGGGCGGATATGTAGATGAAAAACAATTTACAGAAATTTATAAAGAAAGATTTTTAAAGGCTGTAAAGGAATCTAAGGAACCAGTTTTATCTTACGCAGTTGATATCCAAAACCACGGACCTTATGATCTTGGTAAGTATGGAGAAATTTTGCCCTTCACTTGTAAGTCACAACTTACTGAAGATGTAAAGAATAGTATTGGTTCTTACTTCTTGGGGGTAAAGGCCATGGATACAATGTTGGGAGAAATGTACAACATGATGGAAGAACTTGACGAGCCAACTATTATGATCTTCTACGGTGACCACTTGCCAGGACTTGGCACAAATCAGTCAGGTTTTGATGAAATTGGAAAGCATCTTTCCAATGACAATATTGACAAGGAAGTAGAATTTTACTCCACTCCTTATATAGTAGTTGCTAATGAAAAAGCCAAGGCCCTTATGGATAAGAATAAGGTTGAAGTAAAAGATGGTCAGCCAATTGCTGCATGCTACCTTTCATCAACTGTGCTTGATATGTTGGGATTCAACAAGGTGGATAACTTCTTTATCTACAACTCAGATTTGAGGAAGAAGCTCCCAATTATTTCAAGAAATTATGTATTTGATGGCAAGGAAGCTTATCCAAGACAAGAAGTAAAGGGTAAGGCTAAGGATTATTATGACGACTACAGGAGATACCAATATTACAGGATTAACAAGTAGGTGATTAAATGGAAAATATTTTAAATATAGTTGAAGAAATATCTGGTGAACTCGATTCCCTTAGAAAATTTATTTATGATAACCCAGAAATTGGCTTTGAAGAATACAAGTCTTCAAAGGCCCACATAGATTTGTTAAAAAAGCATGGATTTGATGTGGAGTGCCCTTATCTTGGATGTGAGACTTCCTTTAAGGCAGTTTACGATTCAAAAAAACCTGGGAGGACAATTTCATATTTGTCAGAATATGATGCCCTACCAGGCATTGGTCATGGATGTGGTCACAACATCCTAGGAGCTACTGCCACAGGAGCAGGAATAGTTTTGTCAAAGTTAATTGATGATATTGGCGGAAGAGTTATTGTCTTTGGAACTGCTGCAGAAGAAGTTGGCGGAACAAAAATCGAACTTTCAAGGTCAGATGAACTAAAGGATGTTGATGTTGCCATTGAGATGCACCCAGGAGACATTAACTCAGTTACACCAAACTCCTTGGCCCTTGCAACAAGAAGGTTCGAGTTCTTTGGAAAGACTGCCCACGCTGCAGACACACCTCATGAGGGTATCAATGCCCTTGATGCACAAATAGTTTTATTCTCAGCCATCAATGCCCTAAGACAACAGACAAAGGACGGCTCAAGAATCCATGGAATCATAAAAGATGGTGGCAAGGCTGCCAACATTATTCCTGACTACACTGATTCAAGATTTTATGCAAGAAGTCCAGAGAAAAAATATCTCTTAGAACTTTTAGAAAAACTTGAAGCTTGTGCCAAGGGTGCTGCCCTTGCAACAGGATGCCAAGTTAAAATTTCTGAATACGAAAAGGGAAATGATAACACAGTTAGAAATCTTGCCTTTAATGAAGTCCTAATGGAAAAGATGAAAAAATATCTTGATGAAGAAGTTAAGGACATAGAATTAAACTCAGGATCCACTGATGCAGGAGATATTTCTCACGAAGTCCCAACACTTCACGGCTATTTTAAAATTGCTGAAGAAGGAACACCATCTCACACAGTTGAGTTTAGGGACGCAACTATGACTGACTATGCCTTTGACCAAATGAAAAAAACTATTGCAGCCATTGTTGAAGTTGGAATAGAAGTTTTACAAAATGATGAAGTTTATGAAAAAATTATTAGTGAGTTTAAAGAAAGTGTAAAAACTGGTAAAATTATCCCTCACAAGAATTAAATAGCTATAAGGTATTAAAAAACGCCTCTCTTCTTGGTATAATATTAAGGATAGAGGTGTTTTTTTGTGAAAACAGACATATTTAAATTTAAGGGAAATGGCAAAGATAAAGTTTATCTAAAAAAAATAAGCCAGACCCTAAGAGATGGAGGCCTCGTTGTCCTGCCAACAGAAACTGTCTACGGACTAGGTGGCAATGGACTTAACAAGAGGACTTGTAAAAAAATATATGAAGCCAAGGGAAGGCCTAGCGACAACCCACTAATACTTCACATAGCAGATAACTCTCAACTTGACGATTTAGTTGCAGAAGTACCAGAAGTGGCAAAAAAATGTATTAAAAAGTTTTGGCCAGGTCCCTTAACAATAATTTTCAAGAGGTCAGACAAGGTACCTGATGAAGCGACAGGAGGTCTTGACACAGTTGCCATAAGAGAGCCAAGCAACAAGATTGCTCACGACATTTTAAAGTCAGTGGATTTTCCAGTAGCTGCTCCTTCAGCAAACTTATCTGGCAGACCTTCACCAACTAAGGTGGAACACGTAATAGAAGACCTTGATGGTCGAGTTGATATAATTGTAGATGGTGGCCACTCTGTTGTTGGAATAGAATCAACAGTTCTAGATGTTACAGTTGACCCACCAATGATTTTAAGGCCTGGTAAGATTACTCTTGAGGACCTACAAGAAGTTGATGAAAGAATCACTATTGATTCAGCAACTATTGATTCCAAGTCCCACGAAGTTCCAAAATCACCGGGACAAAAGTACAGGCACTATGCCCCAAGGGCAGAGGCAATTTGCTTTGGCGGTAGGCTTGATAAACTTGTAAATGAAATCAAGAAGAATATAGAAGAGAACAAGGGCAAGAAAATCGCAGTCCTTGCAACTGAGGAAACCTATGACGAGTATGAAAATACGGGTGTAGAATTACTTATAAACCTTGGATCAAGGGAGCATTTGGAAGAGGTTGCTACAAATCTTTTTGATGCACTAAGAAGATGTGACGAAGAAGATATTGACATAATTTTTGCTGAAGGCTTTGAACTTAGGGGAATGGGCCTTAGTATAATGAATAGACTCTTGAAGGCTTGCGGTGGCAAGGTAGTCATGAGAATTTAGGAGGAAATATGAAAATAGGAATTGGTTCAGATCACGCAGGTTTTTATTTAAAAAAAGACCTAATCCAATATCTTGAAGAAAAAAATATTGAAGTTAAGGACCTGGGACCCTTTGATGATTCAAGGGTAGACTATCCAGACTATGGTCATGCAGTTGGTCATGCTGTAATAGATGAGGGACTAGACTTTGGAATAGTAATTTGTGGATCTGGAATTGGAATTTCAATTTCTGCAAATAAGGTTAAGGGAATAAGGGCAGCACTTTGCTCTGAACCCTACTCTGCAAGGCTTGCAAGACGTCACAACGACGCCAATGTATTGGCCCTTGGAGCAAGACTTATAGGTCATGACATGGCAATAGAAATACTAGATGCCTTCTTAGATGAAGAATTTGAAGGCGGAAGACACATTAATAGAGTAAATAAAATCGAGGAGGACTAAAATGGGATACACTTTAATAAAACACCCACTAATTGATCACAAGATGACAATCTTAAGAAAAAAAGAAACAAGCTCCATGGAATTCAGACAAGTTGCCAATGAAATAGCAACTCTTATGGGCTATGAAGTTACAAGAGACCTTGAAACTGAAGAAATTGAAATAGAAACTCCTATTTGCAAGACAACAGGAAGAGTTATCTCTGGTAAGAAGGTTGGAATTGTTCCAATCCTAAGAGCAGGACTTGGCATGGTAGAAGGGCTACTTACAATTATCCCTGCAGCAAGAGTTGGTCACATAGGAATGTATCGTGATCCAGAAACTCACAAACCAGTAACTTATTATTCAAAGCTTCCTAAGGACGTTTCATCAAGACTTATGCTTGTTGTTGACCCAATGCTTGCAACTGGTGGATCCTTAATAGAAGCTATAGACGAACTTAAGAGAAATGGTGCAAAAAACATTAAGTCAATAAACTTATTAGCAGCACCAGAAGGAGTTAAGGCAGTTCAAGAAGCCCACCCTGATGTGGAAATCTATCTTGCAGCTATTGACGAAAGATTAAACGATGATAAATATATTGTACCTGGCCTAGGAGATGCAGGAGACAGATTATTTGGAACTAAGTAAGAGGTTAATATGCATAAATATATAATTCCTTTTTTGGCTGCTTTTATACTGACATTTATTCAAATGCCCTTTACTATAAAGATTGCTAAAAAGAAGGGTTTTTTAGATGTGCCTAAGGATGAGAGACGTGTCCACAAAAAGCCTATACCAGTAGGTGGTGGCATAGCCATGGTAATATCCGTATCCATCCTCATGGTATACTATCTGCCAATAAATAAAAATTTAATAATGACACTTATTGCTTCTCTTATCATTGCTATATCTGGCCTTTATGATGACAAGGAAGGACTAAGTCCCAAGTTAAAATTTCTTTTTCAAATTTTAGCTGCGGTAATATTAATTATTGGCGGTATGAAAATTGAATTTTTTACAAATCCCTTTGACTCCCATGATGCCCTACTTATTTTAAATATCCTGTCTATACCAGTAACGATTTTTTGGGTTTGTGGAATAACAAACACAATTAACTTAATTGATGGACTAGATGGATTGGCATCAGGTGTCTCAATGATATGTGCCATCTCCATGTTCTTTATAACTTACAAGATGGGAAGGTACGATGTGAGTCTTGTCTGCGCATTAGTAGCAGGTGCATGTCTAGGATTTTTGCCCTTCAACTTCAATCCGGCAAAGATCTTTATGGGAGATACGGGAGCCCTTTACCTTGGATTCATGCTCTCATGTATAAGTATTTCTGGATTTTTAAAACAAGCTGCCATCTTAATGATATTTGTGCCAGTTTTAATCCTGGGAGTGCCAGTATTTGACACAGCCTTTGCCATGGTTAGAAGAAAATTATCAGGCAAGTCCATGGTGGAAGCCGATAAGGGTCACCTTCACCACAGACTTTTGAAGATGGGACTAAATCAAAGGCAGACTGTTGTAATTCTCTATTCTATATCTGCAATCTTTGGAGTTCTTGCAAACTTAATTTCAAGATTCCATTCATCCATTGCCCTTGTAATTTCAATAGGAGTTTTACTCATTATAATTGCAACGGGAGTGGCAGCAGGTATGTTAAAAAACAAGGAGGAATAAATTGAAGGTATTATTTGTATTTGGTACAAGGCCTGAGGGCATAAAGATGGCACCAATAATAAAGGAAATCCAAAAGAGAAAGAACCTTGAGTGCTATACTTGTGTAACAGGTCAACACAGAGAAATGCTGGACCAAGTGCTAGAAATTTTTGATATAAAACCAGACTATGATTTAAACATTTTTAAAAAGGGTCAATCCCTTACAGATGTAACTACAAAAACTCTTCTAGGTCTAGAAGAAATTTTAGATGAATTAAAGCCAGACATCTTGCTTGTTCAAGGAGATACAACTACAGTATTTGCTGCAGCCCTTGCAGCCTTTTATAAAAAAATAAAAATTGGTCACGTAGAAGCAGGCTTAAGGTCAGGCAACCTTTATTCACCTTATCCAGAAGAGGCCAACAGGAAGCTAACAGGTGTAATTTCAAATTATCATTTTGCTCCAACTGAATCAAACAGGCAAAATTTAATTAGGGAAGGTTATGACGAAAAAAATATTTTCATAACTGGAAATACTGTTATAGATGCACTCAAATATTCTGTAAGAGAAGATTTTGTTTTTGACGATGAAATTTTAAACGATATAGATTATAATAGAGATGTAGTGTTACTTACTGCACATAGGAGAGAGAATTGGGGCAAGCCAATGGAAGATATTTTCAAGGCTATAAGGCGTGTAGTCTTGGAAAAAGAAAATCTTGAAATAGTATTCCCAAGACATTTAAATCCTATAGTAAGGGAAGCTGCTGAAAAGTATTTTGCTGATTTAGATAGGGTTCATTTAATTGAACCACTTTCCTACCTTCCTTTTTCAAACTTAATGGCAAGGGTAAAATTTGTCGTTACAGATTCAGGAGGGGTACAGGAAGAAGCACCTGCTCTAGGGAAACCTGTTCTAGTTCTTAGAAATGAGACAGAGAGAATGGAGGGAGTAGAGGCTAAGACTGCAAAGCTTGTTGGTACAAAGGAACAAGATGTTTATGATTCTATAGTTGCCTTACTTGAAGATAAGGACCTATATGACGAGATGGCAAGGGCTGTTAACCCTTATGGTGACGGTCATGCTGCAAAAAAAATTGTTGATGTACTAGAAGGTATGATTTGATTTTAGGATATTAAATCTATTTAGCTAGCAGTATAAATTGGCATAGCTTTTAGCAAAAGTTGAAATAAGAGAGAAATAATATTTTTACTCGCACAACTTGTACAAATCAAAGGGAGAGATTGTTTTACTAGTGGCAATTGCCACAGGGAAGTAATAAGGAGGAAAACATGGAAGATAGAATTGTTATAGCATCAGCTGCGAGAACAGCTGTAGGTAGTTTTGGAGGACAATTTAAAAACACTTCAGCAGTAGAACTTGGTTCAATTGCAGCAAAAGAAGCTCTTAAGAGAGCAAATGTTAAGGCTGATATGGTAGACGAAGCTTATATCGGTAATGTTCTTCAAGCAGCACAAGGACAAAACGTTGCAAGACAAGTTGTACTTGGAGCAGGAATTGATATTAAGACTCCAGCAGTTACACTTAATATCGTTTGTGGATCAGGACTTCGTGCAGTAAGTTTAGCAGCTCAAGTTATCAAGGCAGGAGATGCTGAAATCGTACTAGCTGGTGGTACTGAATCGATGTCAATGGCACCTTACGCTCTTACAAACGAAAGATGGGGAGCAAGAATGGGCGACAAAAAAGTTGTTGATACAATGATTAACGACGGACTTTGGGATGCTTTCAACGACTACCACATGGGTATTACAGCTGAAAACGTAGCTGAAAAATATGGCATTACAAGAGAAATGCAAGACGAACTTGCTGCAAGATCTCAAAACAATGCAGAAAGAGCTAAAAAAGAAGGAAGATTTAAAGACGAAATCGTTCCAGTAGAAATTAAAGATAGAAAAGGCAATGTAACAGTTTGTGACACTGACGAATTTATTAGAGACGGTGTAACAGCTGAAGGACTTGCAAAACTTAGACCAGCTTTCAAAAAAGACGGTACAGTTACAGCAGGTAACGCATCAGGAATCAACGACGGTGCAGCAATGCTTGTACTAATGAAAGAATCTAAGGCAAAAGAACTTGGAGTAGAACCTCTTGCATACATTATTTCTTATGCAACAGCAGGTGTTGACCCTAAGATTATGGGTACAGGACCTATTCCTTCATCAACTAAGGCACTTGAAATTGCTGGACTAAAGGCAGATGACCTTGACCTAATCGAAGCTAACGAAGCTTTTGCTGCTCAAGCTGCTGCAGTTAACAAGGAAATGGGCTTTGACATTAACAAAGTTAACGTAAATGGTGGAGCTATTGCAATAGGTCACCCAATTGGAGCAAGTGGTGCTAGAATCTTAACAACTCTATTATTCGAAATGAAGAAGAGAGATGCTAAGAAAGGACTTGCTACACTTTGTATCGGTGGAGGAATGGGAACAGCTCTTATCGTAGGAAGGGACTAAGCTAGATGGACTATAAATATCTAATAGTAGAAGAAAAACCTAATGGAGTTGTTCTTATAACACTTAGTAGAGAAAAGAGCCTAAACGCTCTTAACTCTGCTATGTTAAAAGAAATTCACCACTTCTTCTCAAATGTTGATGAAGATGTAAGATGTATTATAATAACAGGTGCAGGTAAATCCTTTGTTGCTGGTGCCGATATTGCAGAAATGGCAAACTTCACAGCTAGTGAAGCCTACGACTTTGCAAAACTTGGTATGGATACTTTCATGGAAATTGAAAAATGTAGAACACCAGTTATTGCTGCAGTTAATGGCTTTGCCCTTGGTGGTGGATGTGAAATTTCTATAGCTTGTGACATAAGACTAGCATCTACTAAGGCAAAATTTGGTCAACCAGAAGTTGGTCTCGGAATCACACCAGGATTTGGTGGAACACAAAGACTTTCTAGAGTAATAGGACCAGGATACGCAAAGGAACTTATTTATACAACAGAAATGATTGGTGCTGACAAGGCTTACCAAATTGGACTTGTAAACCACGTTTACGAACCAGAAGATCTTATAGATAAGGCTGTTGAAATGGCAAATAAAATTGCATCTCACGCTCCTAAGGCTGTTGAATACGCTAAGCAATCTATTATCAATGGATCCCAAACAGATATTGATACAGCTATGCAAATTGAAAAAACTCACTTTGGCCTATGTTTTGCAACTAATGACCAAAAAGAAGGCATGGATGCATTTTTAAATAAGAGAAAATCAGAATTTACAGGGGAATAAAAGAGGGGATAACAATGAAAATAGCAGTAATTGGATCAGGTACTATGGGAGCAGGAATTGCTCAAGTACTTGCAACTCATCATGAAGTAATAGTTAGAGACATTGCACCAGAAGCATTAAAGAATGCTGAAAATAAAATCGTAAAGGGTTACGAAAAAAATGTTTCTAAAGAAAGAATGACAAAAGAAGAAATGGATAAGGCTCTAGCAAATCTTAAATATTCAAGCGATATTGAAGATGTAGTTGACTGTGACCTTATCATCGAAGCAGCTACAGAAAATCCAAAAATTAAAAAAGCTATCTTTACAGAATTATGTGAAAAATGCGAAGCAAAAACTGTTCTCGCATCAAATACTTCATCTCTTTCAATAACTGACATTGGCGCAGCTACAAAAAGACCTGAAAAAGTAATTGGAATGCACTTCTTCAACCCAGTTCCAGCAATGAAACTTGTTGAAGTAATCTCTGGAAAGAAAACTGATCCTAAAGTTAAGGATATGATTATTGAACTTTCTAAAGAAATTGGCAAGACACCAGTAGAAGTTGACGAAGCTCCTGGTTTCGTTGTAAATAGAATTTTAATTCCAATGATCAACGAAGCAATTGGTATTTACGCAGAAGGCATTGCATCTGTTGAAGACATTGACACAGCAATGCAACTTGGTGCAAACCACCCAATGGGACCTCTTGCACTAGGAGACCTTGTAGGACTTGACGTTGTACTTGCAATTATGGAAGTTCTTTACAATGAATTCGGCGATCCAAAATACAGACCTCACACACTTCTTAAGAAGATGGTTAGGGCTGGACTACTTGGAAGAAAAACTGGCGAAGGATTCTATAAATATTAATTTTTTAAACTTTAAAGAAGGCTTAGGCCTTCTTTTTTTATTCAAATTTTTAAACAAATAGGAATGAATAATAATAAAAAAGTTCTTAGATATAATTTCTTTATGAAAATAATTATTTTTATTCCAAAAAGGAATTGAATTGAGTTAATAAGAAAAAGAATAAAAAACTTGAATAAATTCTAATAATTTAATATTAACATCTTTAAATTTATATGATTTTGTAGTAAAATATAGATAAGTTGAACGTTGTTCAGAAATATTTTACTTAAAAACACCTAGGAGGTTAATTATGAAAGTTGATTATAAAGAAAAAACTAATGAAAGCTTATTGATTCCACCTGAGGAAAATACAAGTGAAAAGAAATTTTTTAGAGAAAATTTAAAGGACAAAAGGGATGAAAAAATATTTACATCTGCTCTTAACCTTGCCTACAAGAGGGTAAAGAAGGATACTCAAAAGGGAATGCTAGAAGTTGTAAATGTCTTTGACCAATTTATGATGCCATCATCAAAAGATGAAAACTCTGCAAAAGCTGGACTTGAGAAAGTCAGAAATGAATTAAAGGATGAAAATTCAAAGTGGGTTTCCTTTGGTAGCGATATTGTAAATGGAATAGACGAAAATATTGTAAAGACTTCTGTTAAAAATATTGGCTACAATGCAGCTTACAAGGGAAATTCTTTGAGGAACAAACTTCAAAAAGAATACAATTGTAACATTCCTTGGACAATTTTATTTGACCCAACTTCTGCCTGCAACTTAAAATGTACTGGCTGCTGGGCTGCTGAATATGGTCACAAAAACAACTTAACTTATGAAGAAATGGCAAGCATTGTAAGACAAGGAAACGAACTGGGAACTTATTTCTTTATCTTAACTGGTGGAGAACCACTTGTGAGAAAAGATGATGTAATTAAGCTTGCAAAAGAGTTTAATGATTCTGCCTTCCACGTTTTTACAAATGGAACTTTAATTGATGAAGATTTTTGTAAGGAAGTTAAGGAAGCTGGAAATATTTCCTTTGCCCTAAGTATTGAAGGAACTGAAGAGTCAACAGACTTTAGAAGAGGAGACGGAGTCTTCAAAAAAGTCATGAAGGCCATGGACCTAATGAAGGAAAACAAACTTCTTTACGGAGCTTCTATTTGTTACACAAGTAAGAACTACGAGTATGTGACAGACGACGAATTTATAAAAATGCTTGTAGATCATGGATGTAGACTTGCTTGGTACTTCCACTACATGCCTGTTGGAAAGGTAGCAGACACAAGTCTTCTTCTTGACCCAGACCAAAGAGAATATGTTTACCACAAGGTTAGGGAAATAAGATCAGCTGAATATCCTCAAAATATTTTTACAATTGATTTTCAAAATGATGGGGAATTCATCAATGGTTGTATAGCTGGTGGTAAAAACTACTTCCACATTAACTCTTTAGGTGACATGGAGCCTTGCGTTTTCATCCACTATTCTGACTCAAACATCAGGGAAAAAACTATTAAAGAATGTCTAATGAGTCCTCTATTTATGGGCTTCCACGACAATCAACCTTTTAATAAAAACTTATTAAAGCCATGCCCTATGCTTGAAAACCCTGGAAGGCTTACTAAGATAGTTAATGATTCTGGTGCAAAAAATACTGACATGATTGAGCCAGAAAGCCCTGAAGAATTACAAGAAAAGACTACGCCTTATGCAATGAATTGGAATAAGAAAGCTAACGAGCTTTGGAAAGCTTCAAGAGAAAAGGCAGAGTCTTTTAAATAATAAAAGAATAGTTGAAAGGGGCTATATATATCTAGTCAGCTATTACAATAAACTTCATATTAAGCTGTAGAACCGCTGTATACGGAATCGTACGTACGGTGGTGTGAGAGGAGGTAGATGAATTAATCATCTACCTCCTACTCGATTTGGTATAATAAGATGATAACGATATCATAAAATATTTTATATTCATTGACTTAAAAATAATTTGTTGTATGATACAATTAAAATAATTTTATATTATAGGAGGATTAATATGAAGAAAGAATTAGATATAAAGAATATACTTTTAATTTCTTTAATTGCTTTACTATTCAGTTATTTGGGAACTAAATTATACTTATATTCTGGAAATAAAGCATTGATGGCTGTAATGGATATTGTATATTATGTATTTATAGTTGTTGGTTTTGTAAAAATATTTAAAGCTATGTTTAAAGATAATATTAAGTTTTCAAATAATGAAGTTTTCTTTATTATAGCTGGTGCTGTTTATACTTTTAGTTTAGTATTAATTCAAGAATTCAATGATATACATTCGAGAAGTCTAATTTTTTCTATTATATTGATACTTTCTTCAATTTATCTTATTAAAATCAAATTAAAAGTTTAATATATTTATTAAATTAGGGAATTAAATTGAAAAAAAGGTTCTAATGTATTAATAAATCTTAAAACGATTATAAAATGTATGTTGTATGTAGATAAAAAATATATTTTGGTTTGTTTATCAGAAGCTTTATTTAACGGATTAAAAAGGAGGACGTCGCAGTCCTCCTTTTTGTTAGGTTAATAATATTTTTAATTGTGTTTTACTTTATCATCTTATTTTTTCGGAATTTGTTTTAAAATTTTTTCTTGCTATAAAATAAGTTTTCACGATTTCATTTTTAATGAATTATAGGATTTCTAAAATTTCTTTAATGGAATCAATTTTATAAGTTGCATCCTTGCCTTCATCTGCTGGGCCAAAGCCATAGGTGCAAAAAATGCTCTTAATATTATTTTTGTGGGCTGCGTCCATGTCGTGGTGTCTGTCGCCAACAAAGATAATTTCTTCTCTAAGATTTTTTATCTCCTGTCTTATGATTTCGTCCTTTGGGATGAAGTTAAAAATTTCTGCTGCGTAATATCTTTTGAAATATTTTTTTATTCCATAGATATCAAGGGCTTGGTCCAGGTAGGACTCACGACAATTGGAGAGGATGTAGAGGTCGTAGGTCTTTGAAAGTTTTTCCAAGACTTCCTCTGTTCCGTCATAGAGCTTGCCAACCCTATTTTTTATATTTTCGTCCATCTTTTGACCAACATGGGTCATGACTTTTAATTTAAAGTCTTCATCAGCATCTTTTGCTAAAAGATCATAGGCAAAGTTTGGCTTCTCTCCCAAAAATCTTTTTACATTTTCTTCAGAAAGTTCAAAGTCCTTTGCATATCCATGGTCCTTTAAAATTTTTACTCCTTCCGAAAAGGCAGGATAGTAAATTTTTATGGTGTTGTGGAGGGTTCCGTCAAAGTCAAAAATTATGCTTTTGACATTTTTCAAATCTTCCCTTATAGAATTCTTATCCACGAATCTCACCAAGAAGGTTTGCCATTTCAATAGCAGCTGTTGCAGCATCGAAGCCCTTGTTGCCAGCCTTTGTACCTGCTCTTTCAATAGCTTGTTCTATATTTTCTGTTGTTATAACTCCAAAGATAATTGGCACTCCAGTATCAAGTGAAGATGATGCGATTCCCTTGGCAACTTCAGCTGATACAAGTTCGTAGTGGGTAGTTGCTCCTCTTATAACTGCGCCTAGGGCAATAACTGCGTCGTATTTTTTGCTTTGAGCAAGGGCCTTTGAAGCTAGTGGAATTTCAAAGGATCCTGGTACCCAAATCACTTCGATTTCTTCCTCCTTAACTCCATGCCTCTTTAGTCCATCGAGACAGCCATCCAATAACTTTGAAACTATAAATTCGTTAAATCTTGCTAAAACTATTGCGTATTTCTTTCCTTGTGATTGTAAATTTGCACTGTAAACTTTCATAATTCCTCCAATTTTATTTTAAATTTTATTTTTAATTTACTAATTATTTGTTTGTATTAAATTCTGATAAGATGTGGTTCATCTTTTCTGCCTTAGTCCTCAAATAGAACTCGTCGTGTTTTGTTGAGTGAACTTCTATTGGAACTCTTTCCTTTATAATCATGCCAAACTCTTGAAGTGAATAGACCTTGTCTGGATTGTTTGTAAGAAGCCTTAACTCTTTAACACCAAGGTCCTGAAGAATTTGAGCACCAGTTGCATAATCTCTTGCATCTTCTGGGAAACCTAGAGCCAAGTTTGCCTCAACTGTATCCATGCCTTGGTCTTGAAGGGCATAGGCTCTGATCTTATTTACAAGCCCAATTCCACGACCTTCCTGACGCATGTAGAGGAGGATGCCTCTGCCTTCCTTGTCAATTTGGTTCATGGCAAGGTGGAGTTGGTTGCCACAGTCGCATCTTGAAGATCCGAAGCAATCGCCAGTTAGACATTCAGAGTGGACTCTTGTTAGGACGTCCATGCCGTCACCAATTTCTCCCTTGACAAGGGCAATGTGGTGTTCGCCAGTTACCTTGTCGATGTAGGCGTGGGCCCTAAAGTCTCCAAACCTTGTTGGAAGTTTTGCCTCAGCAACTTTTTCTACGATTTTTTCGTGTCTCTTCCTATAAAGAAGGAGCTCTTCAGTTGTTGTTATCTTCATGTTAAGCTCTTGGGCAAGTTTAAAGAGGTCTTCGCCACGCATCATGTGACCATCATCTTGCATGATTTCACAGCAGAGGCCAACTTCTTTGAGTCCAGCAATCTTCAAAAGGTCAACAGTTGCTTCAGTGTGGCCACGTCTCACAAAAATTCCATCTTTTTTTGCAACAAGGGGGAACATGTGACCAGGTCTTCTAAAGTCTTCTGGCTTTGCATCATCTTCTGCAAGTTTGTTGGCAGTTAGGGCTCTCTCCCAAGCTGAGATTCCTGTAGTTGTATCTACGTGGTCAACGGAAACTGTAAAGGCAGTTTCGTGGTTATCAGTATTGTCTGCCACCATTTGATTTAATTTTAACTTTTCTGCGTATTCCCTAGACATTGGCATACAGATTAGGCCCTTGGCAAGGGAAGCCATGGTATTTAGACTTTCGCCAGTGGCAAACTCTGCTGCCTGAATCATGTCACCTTCGTTTTCTCTGTCTGGCTCGTCAGTTACTATAATGATTTCGCCCTTTTTAAGAGCTTCAACAACTTCTTCAATAGAATTAACTTTCATTTTATCTCCTCTCAATTTAAAAACCATTTTCTAATAAAAATGATTCAGTAATTTTGCTTTCACTTTTTGCATTTACAAAATTGTAGACATAGCGACCAATGATGTCGGTCTCAATATTAATCATGTCTCCAACTTTTTTATTTATAAGATTGGTGTCCCTAATAGTTGTTGGAATAATTGAAACTTCAAAATATTTTTCTCCAACCCTTGAGACAGTAAGACTTATTCCGTCAAGGGAAATGGACCCCTTGGGGGCAATATATTTAAAATTATCAGAGTCAAACTTTATCCTGTAGACAATTTCATTTCCATGGTTGAGGATAGAAATTATTTCGCCAAGTCCGTCAACATGGCCTTGGACTATGTGGCCGTCAAGTCTCTTTGAAGGACTCAGGGCTCTTTCAAGATTTAGCTTTTCTCCTCTTTTTAAATTTTTAAAAGTTGTGGACTTTATTGTCTCTACCATTACATCAGCCTTGTAAAAGTCCTCGCCTAAGTCTGTGACTGTGAGGCAAACGCCATTTGTTGCAATAGAATCGCCTTTCTTTGTTCCCTCCAAAACTTTTTTGCAGGAAACTCTCAAGCTGAAAAGGTCGCTTTCTTTTTTAATATCAGATAGGCTGCCAATTTCTTCTATAATTCCTGTGAAAATTTTAATCACACCTTCCAGTGACTAGTATGTCATCAAATAATTTTTCGCACTTCATGTCCTTAATCCTAATTGCATCCTTAAGCTGGTCTATTTCAAGATCACCTATGGCAGGTATTCCCTTGGACCCAAGGAGGATTGGGGCTATGAAGAAGTAAAATTTATCAACTAAGTTATTTTTTAGCATTTCTGCATTCAATGTTCTTCCACCTTCAAGTAGGATAGAAGAGATGTCGTAGTCCTTTAATTTTTCCATAAGGTCTTTGAGGTCAACCTTCTTGTCTTTGTCCTTACAAATTATGACTTCAACATTTTTCATAGACTTTAATTTTTCTAACTTATCCTTGTCGCAGGATTCTGTTGTTGCTATTATTGCGATTGAATCTAAGTCATCTCTTAGGACCTTTGCATCAAGGGGAATCCTCAAACTTGAATCTGTGATAATCCTTATGGGATTATTTTTATATTTGCCATGACGGGTGTTAAGACTAGGATTATCTGCAAGGACTGTTCCAATCCCAACCATTATTGCATCAAGTTGACCCCTAAGTTCATGACCGTGGGATCGTGAAAATTCTGATGTGATCCACTGGGACTCGCCAGTCTCTGTTGCAATTTTTCCATCAAGGGACATGCCAGCCTTTAGGACCACAAAGGGTCTCTTATTTTTTAAGTAAGTGAAGAATCTTTCATTTAGGTTTAAACATTCTTCTTCGCAAAGGCCTTCTGTAACAGAGATGCCTGCATCTTCCAAAATTTTTATTCCCCTGCCAGAAACTTTTTCAAAGGGGTCGGCTGTTCCAATGACAACTCTTCTTATTCCTTCCTTTACAATTCTCTCAGCGCAGGGAGGAGTCTTCCCATAGTGGGAGCAGGGCTCAAGGTTTACATAAAGGGTTGCACCTCTTATGTCTTCGCCACGAGATTTGGCATCTAGGATGGCATTTACTTCTGCATGGTTTTCGCCAAACTTTAGGTGGGCGCCTTGGCCAATTATCTTGTCATCTTTTACAATTACGCAGCCAACAAGGGGGTTGGTCTTTGTCTTGCCAGTTCCCTCTCTTGCAATTTCAAGGGCACGTTCCATGTAAAAGATATCGTTAAAATCTTCTAAATACATTAAATCACCTATAAAAAAAGAGCCCATGCAGGGCTCAAAAAATTCAAAAAATTATCTTCTTTCATCCAGACTATACTGTCGGTATTGGAATTGCACCAATTCAGCTTTCGCTCGCGGACTTTTACCGCCGGTGAGGAATTGCACCTCGCCCTGAAGAGTTTTATTAACTTATAAATTTATAATAACACTAGAAATTAAATTGTCAAGAAAAAGTAAATCATTTTCCTTCCTTGATATTTTTCATTAGGCTAATGACATCTTCAAAGACAGAGTCTATGTCCCTGTCGGCATCAATGATGTAGTCAGCGTAGGGGTCAAGGTCTTCTAAGACATCAAGCCTCTTTTCTATATCATTTTCATTGTCGTGCCTCTTTATCATCCTGTCCCTCAAAGTATCCCTTGAGCACTTTAGATAAATTGATTTGGCATTTTCAAATTCTTTTTTTATAGATATGACGCCTTCCTTGTCGACAACAATTACACAGTCCTTGTCCTTGTTGTTATTCTTTTCAAGGTCTTCCTTTAAAGTTGAGTAGTAGTTGCCTACGTAGCAAGTTGTCCCAATAAATAAATTGTCCTTGTCCATCTTCTTAAAAAGCTCTGAGTCAATGAAGTTATAATCCATCCCATCAACTTCAGAGATTCTTGGTTTTCTTGTAGTGTAAGTAATAATTTTTTCGATTCCGTGTGAAGTCAAGGCATTTCTTATAGTAGACTTGCCTGAGCCAGAGTGTCCTAGTATTAAATAAATCATAATTGCTCCTTAAATTTTAATTTATTAAAGTATAACATATTTTTTCTATTATACTTTACAATTATAAAAATTTGAAGTAATATGGAAAAGATAAAATATTAGATGGAGGTTAGGATGAAACATTTAATTGAGCCACTAGATTTTACAACTGAAGAATACGAAGAAATTTTTAGACTAGTTGATAACATTATCGCAAATCCAGGTGATTATTCTCACGTTTGCGACAATAAGTTATTGGCTAGTCTTTTTTTTGAGCCTTCCACTAGGACGAGACTATCCTTTGAGACTGCCATGCTAAGACTGGGAGGACAAGTAATTGGTTTTTCTGACGCAGGTGTAAGCTCATCGACAAAGGGAGAGACCCTACTTGACACAATTAGGGTTATAGAAAATTATGCGGACATTTGTGCTATGCGACACCCAAAGGAAGGGGCAGCCCTTATGGCATCAAAAGCTGTGAAGACCATGCCAATTATTAACGCAGGAGATGGGGGACACTTCCACCCAACTCAAACTCTTGCAGACTTAATAACAATTAGGCATTACAAAAAGTCCTTTGACAATTTGACTGTGGGACTTTGTGGTGACTTAAAATTTGGAAGGACAATTCACTCTCTTGTCAGAGCCCTTAATCGATATAAAAATGTGAAATTTATTTTTATTTCGCCAGAGGAACTCAAGATGCCAGATCCTTTTAAGAACTTTATAGACGAAGAAAACTACACTGAGACTAGGGACCTTGTAAGCGTGATTGATGACTTAGACGTCCTCTACATGTCAAGGGTTCAAAAGGAAAGATTTGTTTCTTCAGACGAGTATGAAAGATTAAAGGACTACTACATCTTAACTGAAGAAAAATTAAAAAATGCGAAAGAAGACATGATTATCCTTCATCCTCTACCAAGGGTAAATGAAATTGCTCCTGAAGTGGATAAGGACCCTCGCGCAGTTTACTTTGAGCAAACAAAATTTGGAATGTATGGTAGGATGGCGCTTATCATGAAACTTTTGGAGGCTACAAAATGATAAATGTTTCAAAAATAAAAAAGGGAATTGTACTTGACCACATAGAAGCAGGCAGGGCGCACGTTCTTTATAAGGCTCTTGAACTTGACAAGGTTACTGATGCAGTTGTACTTATGCAAAATATTTTCTCAACTTCCATGGGCAAGAAGGACCTAATAAAAATAGAAACAGATTACAACTTGGACTTCACAGTTCTAGGACTAATTGCTCCTCACACAACAGTAAACTTTATTGAAGATGGGGAAAGGGTGAAAAAAATTCGCATGGAATTGCCAGAGGTTGTTGAGGATGTCTTAACTTGCAAGAATCCAAGATGTATCACAAACTCTGAAAGAGAAATACCAGGCCACAAGTTCTTCCTATACAACAGAGACAAGAAGGAATACAAGTGCGAATATTGTGATACAGTAACCACATATGGAGAATGATATGGCAAAGATAATAGAAAATATTAACGTGTGCAAGGACTACTTCATACTGAGGACAGACCTAGATGTAAAAGTTTATCCAGGACAATTTTTTATGCTAAGGGCCTGGGATTCTTACCCAACTCTTTCAAGACCGATTTCAGTTTATGATGTCACAGAGGGAGTTGACTTTCTCATCGAAAAGAGAGGAGAGGGGACAAGGATACTTGAAAAATTGCAAGCAGGCGACGAGATAAAATTGTTTGGTCCCTTTGGCAATGCCTTCTACGCCAACGTAGATGAAGTTGCCCTAGTTGGTGGTGGAGTTGGAGTCGCTCCCTTCCACTATCTAATTAAGGAAATTCAAAAACTTAAACCAAATTCAAAAATTACTCTTTACATTGGAGAAAGAGAAGAGCTGGAACTTGAAAATGCCTTTAAGGATATTAGTTGCGACATAAAGATAAAAAAAGGCGGCTTCATAACAGATATAATTGATTTTGAAAACCACGATTTGATTTACACATGTGGGCCAGAAATTATGATGAAAAAAGTTGTCGAACTTGCAAAAGCTCATGACATAAGGACCTATGTGTCTCTTGAAAAGAGAATGGGATGTGGAGTGGGTGCCTGCCTATCATGTTCTTGTGAAACAAAAAAGGGCAGAAGAAGATCATGCAAGGAAGGACCAATATTTAAGGGGAGTGATTTAATTGACTTCTAGGACTGAAATAGATTTAGCAGGAATAAAATTAAAAAATCCAATAATAATGGCAAGTGGTACCTATGGATTTGGAGAAGAGTTTAAAGACTTTTACGATCCAAAAATTTTAGGGGGAATTTCTTCTAAGGGAATCACAAGGCATCCCAAGAAGGGAAATGATGGCATAAGAATTTGGGAAACTCCTTCAGGAATTTTAAACTCAATAGGACTTGAAAACCCAGGAGTTGAAGAATTTGTTAAGTCAAAAATCCATGACATGAATAAACTTGGGACAGAAGTCTTCGTCAACCTTGGTGGGAATACCATTGAAGAATATATTGAGTCAGCAGAAATTTTAAATGACTATGACTTTGCAGCCATTGAATTAAATATTTCTTGCCCCAACGTCAAGGAAGGTGGCATGGCCTTTGGCATGGACAAGGACTCTGCCGCAAAAGTTGTTAGAGAAGTTATGAAGGTTACAAACAAAAAAGTTTTTGTAAAACTTTCTCCTAATGCTGGCGATATTGTTGGCATAGCCAAGGCAGTGGAAGCTGAAGGTGCAACAGGTCTTTCTCTTATAAATACAATTCTTGGCATGGCAATTGATTTAGATAGAGAAGAAATTCCCTTTGACAACACTTACGCAGGTCTATCAGGTCCAGCAGTAAAGCCAATTGCCTTAAGGATTCTTCATCAAGTTGCAAAAAATGTAGATATTCCAATAATTGGCATGGGAGGAATTTCAAACTACAGAGACGTCCTTGAATTCTTAATGGCAGGAGCAACTGCAGTAGAAGTTGGAACTTATAACTTTATGAATCCAAATGGAGGAGCAGAAATTATCTCAGATCTTGAAAGATATTTGGAAGAAAAAAATAAAAATGTAAATGACTTTATAAAAAAATTAGTTTAAAGATTATAAATTTTAATTTCAGGACTCCTGAGTAGGGAGTTCTTTTTTGTTGTTTAAAATCTTAAAAATAATTTTTGGGTGACAAACTTTAAAAAAAATCTAAATTTATATGATTTAATTAAACAAAGTTTTTACAATTACACCTTATTGGTGCAATAAATTATTTTACTAAAATATAGTTTAACTTTAAGCACGAAGTTGGATATAATAAGAGTATATTAATTCAGTATAAACTTCTTACATATATGGAGACTTACTGATTTAATAAAAATTTTTTAAAGGAGATGAGTTTATGGATTTATTAAGTATTCTAAATTCAAAACCCCTATACTTATTAGTGGGTATATCACTTGCAATTATTTTTGGAATGTGTATCTTTTTTTGCAAGAGGGCAATAAAAAGAGCAGGAGAGCTTAATATTGGTAAAGACAAAATAAAATCAGTAATAAGAACTTCAATAATATTCTCAATTGTTCCATCAGTTTCTATCATTATTGGTCTTATTACATTAGCACCAATCCTTGGAGTGCCTTGGCCATGGTTTAGACTTTCAGTAGTAGGATCACTTCCTTACGAACTTATGGCAGCTGACTTATCAGTTAAGGGAGCAGGCTTTGAAGGCTTTGAGGATTTCTTATCTCATGGAACTCCAGAAGTTATTGGAGCAATTATGTTTGTAATGAGTATTGCTATTATGGCAGGTATGATCTTTAACATTGTTGCACTAAAAAGAGTTCATACAGGTGTACTTAAGGCTGGAGAAAAAGATACTCCTTTTGTTGACCTTGCCTTATCAGTTCTTGTAGTTGGTATGATGTCAGTGTTTGTACCAGTTCAATCAGTTAAGTCAAATATTCATTTACTTACAATTATAGTTAGTATGCTTATTACAGTAATTTGTTCAAAGATTGCTACAAAATACAAGGTCACTTGGTTAAACGACTTTACAATGTCCTTTGCCCTTGTTGGAGCAATGGCAGCATCAGTTATTTTTACTAATATGGGAATAGGAGGTTAATTATTATGATGTCAAATTATATGAAAAATACTTATAGATATGGAATCATTGCAACCCTAATAGCAATGGGTCTTATGTTGGGTATTCCTGCAGTAATGTGTACAATTTATGGAATGTGGCCACAGTGGTCTCTTATAGCATCTGTAGCAGGTCCCTTGATGGCACTTTTTGTACCAACAGCTTTGGCAGAACAACTTTCTATGATTCCAATTGGTGGTACAACTTGTTATTTAAATTCAATTCTTGGTAATGTTATGAATATCAAATTCCCTTGCTACTTATCAGCAATTGCTACAGTTGATGCAACTCCTGGCACAGAAGAAGCTGACGTTATGGGAATGATAGCAGTCACAGTTTCAGGAATGGTTTCTATGATAACAGTAGTTCTTGGTGTAATTCTTTTAGCACCACTTAAACCAATCCTTCAAACAGAAAGTGTTGCTATTGCAACTAACTATATCCTTCCAGCTCTATACGGCTCAATGGGGATTTCTGCCTTTATATCAAAGGGTGCTGGTTCAAAATACAAGGCACCAAGAAAGCCTCTTATAGCTATAACATCTATCCTTATAGTTTATGCCTTTAACTTCCTAGTAATGCCAATTGCAGGTAAAGAAGGCTACGCTATGCTTATTATGCTTGGAGTAACTTTATTAATTGCTTACCTTTACTACAAGTCAGGCATAGTTAAGTTAGAAAAGAAGGATTAATTATGAATATGGACAAATTTTTAGATTCAGTTATTGAATATGGAAAAAATTTTACAAGCCAAGGAAAACTTGTAGACTATATAGAAATTTTAAAAGACGCAGACAAAAATAACCTTGGTGCCTGCATAATCGACAAGGATGGAAAGGTTTATGAAGCAGGAAAGTCTCGTGAAGAATTTGCAATTATGTCAATTGTAAAGGTACTGCTCTTTGAAATAGTTCTAGAAAATTATGAACTTTCTGAAATCAAGGAATACATGAGGATGGAAGGCTCATCTAAAGCTTACAACTCCATACTTGATTTGGAAGCAGAAGCTGGGAAACCAGTTAATCCTTTTATAAATTCAGGAGCAATTACATCGGCTTACTTAATTTATAAAAAGTTTAAGGAAAAGTCCGTTGAAATCTTAATGAATAGAGCGAGACTGGTAATGGATGATGACAGCTTAGACTACAGTCAAACCCTACTTGATACAGCAAGAACTGGTGGAGAAAACAACTTAGCTCTTGCTTGGATTCTAAAAAAACATGGAACAATTGATAGGTATACTTCTGTAGAGGATGTTATAAATTTATACAATCTTGCTTGCAGTATTATGGTTAACACTAGAGACCTTGCAGTTTTTGCTTCTATGATTTCTAAAGATGGAAAAAATTTAGAAGGAGATCAAATAATTAAGAAGGAGAACGCAAGAATCCTTAGAACACTAATGGCAATTTGCGGAACTTATAACTACTCTGGTGACTTTGCAATAGACATTGGACTTCCTGCTAAGAGTGGAGTAGGTGGAGGCATCATGGCAACAACTAACAAGGGATTTGGAATTTGTACATTTTGCCCAGGCCTAGATTCCTTTGGAAATTCTGTTGCAGGAGTAAAGATGCTAGAAAAAATTTCTAAGGAGTTAGACTTAAACTTCTATTAAATTTTACAAGTTTAGTTTGTTTAAAAAGTTTAAGAGTTTATAAATTCATATAGAAGAAATATTAATGAATTCATAGATAAAATTTTAAGGAGAAAGAAATGGATAGATACGATAAAGAGCTTACAGAGCTTGCGAAAAACATTTGGGAATATGCTGAAATTAAGTGGAAAGAATTTAGGTCCATTGAAGCTCAAAAAGAAATTTTAAAAAAATATGGTTTTAAAATAAATGACAACTTGGCTGACTTGCCAACAGCTTTTTCTGCAGAGTATGAAAGAGGCAGTGGAGTTACTGTTGGATTTTTAGGCGAGTTTGATGCCTTATCTGGACTTTCACAAGTTGAAGACTTGGCTGAAAGAAAGGAAAAAGTTGATGGAGCTTGTGGTCATGGTTGTGGTCACCACCTATTAGGAACCGCATCAATAGGTGCAGCTTTGAAGCTAAAGGACTACATGGATGAAAACAACTTGGAGGGCAAGGTAGTTTACTTTGGCTGTCCAGCAGAAGAAGGTGGAAGTGGTAAAGCCTTTATGGCAAAGGCAGGCTGCTTCGATGTAGCTGATATTGTCATAGCATGGCACCCTTTCAATGGAAATGCAATTTTCACAGGATCCCTACAAGCTAACAAGCAAGTTTATGTTAGGTTTAGGGGTAAGGGAGCTCATGCTGCAGCATCTCCTCACCTAGGAAGATCTGCCCTTGATGGACTTGAGCTTGTTAATATTGGAGTTCAATTTTTAAGAGAACACATGCAAGATTTTGAAAGGATTCACTACTCAATCATAGACCCAGGATCAGCATCACCTAACGTTGTTCAACCTTATGCAGAAGGACTTTATCTACTTAGGTCAAAGGATACAGAACACGTCAATAGACTTTACAAGAGATTTGAAAAAATTGTTGAGGGTGCAGGACTAATGACTGAAACTGAACCAGAAATAATTTTTGATAAGGCTTGTTCTAATGTAATTCCAAATCCTGTAATTGAAGAAGAGCTCTACAAGGCCTTCTTGGAAGAGGGACCAATTGAATTTACAGAAGAAGAATTAAAATATGCAGAGGATTTTATGGCTACCTTCCCAGAAGAAAATATTGAAAGTGAACAGACTCTTGTCTATGCAGTAGATAAAGTTGATGAGTTAGCCTACCTAAAGGATCACATCCTTTATGATAAGATTTTGGACTACAAGCATTCCGATGAGTTGGGAATGGGGTCATCTGATGTTGGTGACTGCTCTAATGTTGTGCCAACCGCACAAATTATTACAGCTTGCTTTGCAATTGGAACAACAGCTCACTCTTGGCAAGAAGTTGCTCAAGGTAAGTCTTCCATGGCGATGAAGGGAATGCTAAAGGCATCTAATGTTATGTCAAGAGCTGCAAGAAGCTTTATAGAAAATCCTGAACTTGCTAAGAAGGCTCACGAAGAATTTATAAAGGTGCGTGGAGAAAAATTCATCTCACCACTACCTGATGGAGCAAGACCAAGAATGTAAGTTAATAAAAATATTTTTTAGGTCTCTACGGAGGCCTTTTTTATTTTGATTTGATGTTCAAAAATTTTTTCTTCAATAAATTCTTTTATTTATCTTAAGAGGCAATATCATTTTACAAATTCACTTTAGCATATTATAATATCAAAAAAGGCTAGACTATATTTTTTATTTTATAAAGGAGTCAAAATGGATTATAAAAACGGATACAAGGAAACCATAAAGGCTAGAGAAAGAATAGGGGATTTTATTTATGAAACTCCCCTAATAAGACTTAATTATATTTCTGAAATGCTTGGCACATCTGTCTATGCAAAACTGGAAAATATGCAAAAGACAAATTCCTTCAAGATTAGAGGTGCCTTAAATAAAATTAGAAAGCTTTCTGATGAAGAATTAAAAAAGGGTGTTGTCACAGCTTCTAGTGGAAATCACGGCAAGGGGATTGCAACTTGTGCAAAAATGTTAGGCATACCAGCAAAGATTGTCTTGTCAGATACTTCTACTGAAGCCAAGAGACAAATGATAAGAGACCTTGGTGCAGAAATTGTAATCACAAGCGTTGAAACAAGATTTGAAGTTGCAAAGGAAATTTCTGAGAAGGAAGGCATGACCTTCATCCATCCTTATGACGACTTAGATGTCTCTGAAGGACAAGGGACTATTGCAGTTGAAGTCTTAAACAAGATGGACAACTTGAAGATGATTGTTCCCATTGGTGGTGGCGGACTAATCTCTGGCATTGCCATGTATACTAAGGGAGTTTCAAAAGGATCCGAGGTAATTGGAGTTGAACCAGAAAATGTTGCAAGGTATACTTTATCACTCAAAGAAGGTGAGCCAAGTCAAGTTAAGAGGGGAGCAACTCTTGCTGACGGACTTCTTTCTGTTAAGCCAGGAGATCATGTATTTCCTCTTGTAAGAGATCTTGTTGACGATGTTGTAACTTGCCAAGATAAAAATATTAAAAAAGCTTTAGATTTATTGTATAATAAAGAGAAATTAATTGTTGAGCCATCTTCTGCCATAGGCCTTGGTGCAATTCTTGAAGGCAAAATAAAATATGATGACAATGACAAGCTTGTTCTCATTATCACAGGCGGTAATGTAGAAGGCAGAGCAATTGAAGAAATTATAAATTCTTAGGGAGGAAATCATGAGAGATTTTATTTGTAGTAAGTTTAACAAGGTGGGACCATCTGGAATTAGAAAGATTAATGAAAAAACCCTTGAGATGGAAAGAGCCGGCAAAAAAATCTACCACTTTGAAGTAGGCAGACCAGATTTTGATACTCCAAAGATAATAAAAGATGCAACTATAAAGAGTATTGAAAATGGAGATGTTTTTTACACTTCAAATTATGGAATTATGCCTCTAAGAGAAGCTGTGGCTGAGAAACTTAGAAATGAAAATAATTTAGACTATACTGCAAAGGAAGTCTTGATAACAGCAGGTGCTAGTGAATCTATTTATGATTCTTATTCGCTAATCCTTGAAGAAGATGACGAGATTCTTTTACCAAACCCATGCTGGCCAAATTATGTTAACGCAGCTCACATTATGGGAGCAGTGCCTGTAAGATATAGCCTTGCAGAAGAAAATGACTTCCAAATTGATTTTGATGAGCTTGAAGGTCTTGTTACAGAAAAGACTAAGGCAATTGTAATTATTAACCCATCAAACCCAATTGGATCCATGTTCACACTAGAAACTTTGGAAAAGCTTGCTGACTTTGCAAAGAAAAAAGATATCCTAGTAATTTCTGATGAAATTTACGAAAAGATTATCTACGGAAACAAGAAGCATATCTCTATTGCATCTCTTGATGGAATGAAGGAAAGAACTATTACTATCAATGGCTTCTCAAAAACTTATTCCATGACAGGTTTTCGTCTTGCTTATGTTGCAGCGCCAGAAAAATTTATTAGAGTTCTAAATATCATCCACCAACACAACACTTCTTGTGCAACTTCCTTTGTTCAACATGGAGGTATCACTGCTCTTAAAGAAGGTGGAGATGCTTCTGAAGAAATGGTGAAGGAATACAAGAGAAGACGTGACTATATTGTTGAAAAAGTTAACTCCATTGAAGGACTTAGCTTAAACGCTCCTGATGGTGCCTTTTATGCCTTCATTAATATTAAGGGACTAGGAGTTTCTTCAGAAGAATTTTGTAACTACCTTCTTGATGAAGAATGTGTTGCAATTGTTCCAGGAACAGTTTTCGGAAGTGCAGGAGAAGGCTTTGTTAGATTTTCCTACGCATCTTCTTACGAAGATATAGTTGAAGGTCTAAACAGGATGGAGAAAGCTTGTAAGCATTTTTTAAATAAGTAAGCTATCTTGATTTTATAATCAGGTGAAAGAATGAAAAAATTTTTAGTAATTATATTAAATGTCCTTGTTTTTGCATTAGCGTCAATATTACTTCCAAGCTCTCAAAAAAGTGGAGATTTGATGTTAAAATTATTTTATTCAATAACCCTAGTAAAGGCAGGCTTTAATATAGAAAAGGCATTAAAAAAAGAGTAGGTTTCTCATTGAACCTACTCTATTTTATTTGCATAAGTTTTTAAAAATATCCCAACTACCTTGTGGAAGCGGGCGATGTCAGTTATATATGCGTAGTCATTTCCGTAAATCTTTTTGATGTTCATGCTTTCTGCTTCTTCGCCAGTGAAAACTCCAAAGGTGTTAATTCCCTTAAGCCTTGTCAAGAGGACTTCCTTTGAGGTGTCCATGACAGCTTCTTCGTCCTTGTAATTTTCTCCTGGCGTCTTTGATGCGCCAACTATTCCAATGTCAATTTCGTCAAAGGGAAGGCCATCAGTCAAGACAATTAAAAATCTTCTTGCGTCTCTATTTTTTGAAACCAAGTGTCGCATAAATTTTATTGCAAGGCCATCTCTGTTGGAGCCCGAAGGGGAGTACTTGAAGATGTCCTTATTTTTTATCCTTGGGTCATTGTAGTCCCTGTATTTTTTTATAACTAGATAATTGTAAAAGTTGTTGTATGAGAAGACCCTAGTTTTTATATTCAAAGAAGCTAGTGCCTCTGCAATGATAAAGGTTTCTGTTGCAAGAATTTCCTTTCTCTCATTTTGTGAAGCAGAGGAGTCCAAGAGGATGTCTACAAAAATCTCATTGGAGTCCTTCCTGTTAATTTTTTCGAAAATTCTATCTTCATTCAACTCTCTGGTCTTCCAAATTTCTGACGGAATAATTTTTCCAGAAGTGGATTTTAATATTTCATCTTCAGATTCCTTCAAGAGGGAATTTTTTATGACACCAGCAAGTTCTCTTATGGCACGAGAGTTCTGCAACTTGTTTCTTTCATAAAAGTTTAAGTTGTCAGAGTAATTTCCCATTTCTTCTTGAGCATAGTAGGAAGATTTGTTTTCAAATTCTCCCACAGGGAAGAAAAATTTTATTTCCTCGTGGATGCCAGTTGAAATTTCTTGGGTAATCCTATCAGCAGTGTGCCTTTTTATTTTTTCTATCCCGTAGCGTTTGACTAGGGCCTTGTAAATATTTTTGTCACCAGGCTTACTTACCAAGGCATCTTCTTCAACATTTATATCCCTGTAGTCGTCGTTAAAGAAGGTAAACTCTGCTGATTCAATGTTGTATCTCTCAAGAAAAGTGTTGTCCAACAAATTTTTTCTTTGATAAGGAGAATTCTTTTTAGAAGTGGAATTAGACTTAGCTTCTTTTTTAAATTCTTCGTAGGACTCTTCTGTGTCATGGGGAAGGTCCTTGTTAATGTGAAAATATTTTTTGAAAATATATCTTAAGAAGTCGAGATACTTAAAGGTGTCTCTTTTCTTAAAATTATAAATTTCTCCTAGCATCTCCTCTAAAACTCTTTGAACCTTGGGATATTGGCCTCTTTCTTTTCTAATGTAGCCAATTTTAAGTTCTGTGGTCATAATAATTTTTCGTCTGTTAGGATTTTTTAAGATTTTTTCATCGTGGTCATTTTTAAAATCCAAGGTCCCTGGTCTTTCTAAAATCATTTCTTTAGAAAAAATATTTTCCAAAACTAATTTTGAAATTTCCCACAAGTCCTTTTTGTTGTTTAATAAATTTACATACTTCTTGAAGAAGTCATCAAGTACATAAAAATCGAAATACCTAGAGGCATGACCAAGAAGGGCAGCCTCGTAGGAATCTTCAGGTTTAAGCGAAAAATTAAAAATATCAAAGTCATAGAAGTCTGATAGGGTCCAAAAAATATTTTTTAGCCTATTTTCATCCTTCAAAGAGATCAGCTCTTTCAATATTTTTTACAAAAAGAGTGTCGATGACGTCGTTGACAATTTCCTTTTCGTAGGAGTCGAAGGTCTTGTCGACAATGCCAAGGTCAAGGGACTCTCTTATGCCAAGCCCACGATTCATGAGCTCAATACTTGACATAAGTCCACGAAGGTCAATGGCCTTGGAAGAAATTTCTGAGTTAAGAGATTTATCTTGAAGGTCTAAAAATAATCTTGTGAAAATTTTTATGGCATCCTTGTTTAGTCTTGTGTTTTCTTTAAATAACTTGGCAAGGTCCTCTTCAGCAATAGTTGGCATGTCGATTACCAAAAATCTTGAGACCAAGGCTTCGTTAAGGTCACGAGTACCAATGTAGCCGTAGTTCATTGTGGCAATAAATCTTGTTGCGTCGTTTAGCATAAGTCTGTCGTAGCCAGAAATATCAAGAACTCTTCTGTAGTCAAGAGTGGAGTGAACAACAGAAAGGGCTTCGTTCTTTGCCATATTAATTTCGTCAAAGACTGCAAAGCCGCCTTCTTCTGCTGCTTCATAAACTGGTCCCTTCTTAAGAGTTACCTCGTTGTTCTTAAAGGTATCAGATCCAATTAAGCTTGATGGGTCTGATGCAATGTTAAGTGAAACTGTCCAGAGGGGTCTCTTAAATAGATAGGCCAAGTTTTCTGCCAAAACATTTTTGCCCGTTGCCTTTGGTCCAGATAGGAGGATGTTATCGCCAGATAAAATTGCAGCGATAGCCTTCTCCCAAGTTTTTTTGCCGTAATATTTGTATTTTATATTTGGAATTCTATATTCAAAATCTTTATTCAAATCATGTTTTTCTATAAATTCATCTACTCCGTCAAGTAGATCCTTTGAAACGCCTTGTGAAAGTAAAAACTCTCTCATTTCATCACCTCTTGCCTATTATAACAAAAAGTAAAATTATGTGTGGGAAATAAATTTTGAAAAAGATTGTTTTATTGTTATAATGTAAGAAAGTATAAAGGAGGATTTATTATGGCTTTTACTTCTAAATCACTTATTGCTTTAATTTTAGGTTTTGGAGTTTACATAGGAATTTTTGTACTTATAATCTTGGCAATCCTTGCCCTCATAAAGTATCTTAAAAAATAAAAATCTTGTGTTGTAATGTAAGAAAGTATAAAGGAGGATTTATTATGGCTTTTACTTCTAAATCACTTATTGCTTTAATTTTAGGTTTTGGAGTTTACATAGGAATTTTTGTACTTATAATCTTGGCAATCCTTGCCCTTATAAAGTATCTTAAAAAATAAAAAAAAGCCTAGCAGCCTTTAAAAATAAAAATCTTGTGTTATAATGTAGATAAAGAGGACACCGTTAAAAGCGGTCGCCCTACAAGGTTATATTTCTATACCACCAGTAGTTGCGATACAGGTGGTATTTTTATTTCCTAATCTTTTTTATAAAGTGTTAGGATGGCGATTATAAGTGTTAAAATTTTAAGCATAATACTTAGAATATCATAGTCACTCATAATTGCACCTCCCAATAGTTAAATTGGGCGACCACCATCTGCATGTCCTCGACTACATTATACATATTTTATAAAACTCCATCAATTAATAAATTGGTAAGACTAAGTCATAAATAAAGAAAAGGCCTTGCAGCCTTTAAAAATAAAAATCTTATGTTATAATATAGATAAAGAGGACACCATGTAGATGGTCACCCTCAATGACTAAATTTTAATTAAGCCATCTGTAGTAGTGATACAGGTGGCTTTCTCATTTCTTACTTATCTTTTCTAATGATAAGGGCTATAAGTGTGCCAAAAGCAATCATTAAAGACAAGGTCTCAAATATACTCATAGCACCACCCCCTCCCTTTGGAAGGGTAACCATCTGTATGTCCTCGTCTACATTATACATATTTTTTAAAACTCCATCAATTCATAATAATAAAATTACTTTAAAGTACAAAAAGCTTGAACTTATTTTTACTTATGTTATAATAAAAAAAACTAAAAAAGGCGATAATTGAGAATAGTAATTTTAAAAAGTTTTTAAGAGAGCAGGTGGCTGGTGAGAACCTGTAAAATTTTTAAGATGAATCCACCTCATAGTCTATGAAATTTTAAGTGAACCATTTGGTTAATTAGGGTGGCAACGCGGGTCTCTCGTCCCTTTAGGGATTGAGGGGCTTTTTTTATTTTAAGGGAGGATTTATGTTAGACATTAAATTTGTAAGAGAAAACCCAGAAGCAGTTAAGGAAAACATCAAAAAGAAATTCCAAGATGATAAACTTCCACTAGTTGATGAAGTTATAAAAATTGACGAGGACCTAAGAGCTGCAAAGACTAAGGGCGACAATCTTCGTGCAGAAAAAAATCAAACTTCAAAAGAAATTGGTGGCTTCATGCAAAAGGGAGAAAGGGATAAGGCAGAAGAAGCAAAGAAAAAAGTTGCTGAAATCAATGAAGAGATAGCAAATCTTGAAGCTGCTGAAAGAGAACTTGCTGAAGAACTTAAGAAGAGGATGCAAGTTATTCCACAAATGATGGATGAAACAGTGCCAATAGGAAAGGACGACAGCGAAAATGTTGAGCTTGAAAGATTTGGCGAACCAGTAATTCCTGACTTTGAAATTCCTTACCACATTGACATCATGGAAAGCTTTAACGGAATTGACCTTGACTCTGCAAGAAATACATCAGGTGCAGGTTTCTACTACCTAAAGGGAGACATTGCAAGACTTCACTCTGCAATCCTAGCTTATGCAAGAGACTTTATGATTGATCGTGGATTTGAATACCACATCCCACCATTTATGATTAGATCAGATGTAGTTACTGGCGTTATGAGTTTCGCAGAAATGGAAAACATGATGTACAAGATTGAAGGCGAAGATCTTTATCTAATTGGTACTTCCGAACACTCAATGATTGGTAAATATATAAATACAATTACTCCAGAAGAAGATATGCCTCTTGCACTTACTTCTTATTCTCCTTGCTTTAGAAAAGAAGTTGGAGCTCACGGTATTGAAGAAAGAGGAGTTTATAGGATTCACCAATTTGAAAAACAAGAAATGGTTGTAATTTGCAAGCCAGAAGAATCTAAGGACTGGTATGTAAAATTATGGCAAAACACAGTGGACTTCTTCCGTTCACTAGACATCCCTGTAAGAACTCTTGAATGTTGTTCTGGTGACTTGGCAGACTTAAAGGTTAAGTCTCTTGACGTTGAAGCCTTCTCACCAAGACAAAATAAATATTTTGAAGTTGGATCATGTTCAAACCTTGGCGATGCTCAAGCAAGAAGACTTAACATCAAACTTCGTGGCAAGGATGGCACATACTTTGCCCACACATTAAACAACACAGTTGTTGCACCGCCAAGAATGTTAATTGCCTTCTTAGAAAACCTACTTCAAGAAGATGGCAGCGTAAGAATTCCTGAACCACTACAAATGTATATGGGTGGAATGACAAAGCTAACTCCAAAGAAATAAAAATAATTTATTAAGTCTTATTCATTGTTTTAAAGAAAGTAATTTGATATAATTTATTCACTTAGGGGAGTAACTTTTAAATTTTCAGTCGTCATTACGGCATTGCCCGGCTGGAAAGCTTATTATGTAAGTATGTGAGACCGATGTAACAGTCGGTCTCTTTTTTGTATTATAAAGGAGGAAGTATGGAAAAAAATTGGTATAATCAATCCCCCGACGAAGCCCTAAAAAATCTTTCAACAACTAAAGACAAGGGACTAAGTCAAGATGAAGCCAAAGCTAGACTTGAAAAATATGGGGAAAATGCTCTTGCAGCAGAAAAGAAAAAATCCTTTGGAGAAAAGTTAAAAGAACAAATCCTTGATCCAATGATTATCATCCTAATGGCAGCAGCTCTTGTATCAGCCTTCAATGGCGAAGCCCTTGATGCAGGAATAATTATTGCCATTGTAGTTGTCAACGCCTTTCTATCAATCTATCAAGAAGGTAAGGCAGAAGAAGCTATTGCAGCCCTACAAAAGATGTCATCACCAAAAGCCAAGGTCATAAGAGATGGTGACCATATAGAGGTTGACTCCAACACACTTGTGCCAGGAGATATTATCATCCTTGAAACAGGTGACATTGTCCCAGCTGATTTAAGACTAATTGAGTCATCAAACTTAAAGATTGATGAGTCATCCCTAACTGGTGAATCAGTTCCAGTAGAAAAGGAAGCTTCTGTAGTCTATGATGGCAAGATGGAAATTGGCGACAGAGAAAACTTGGCTTACTCCTCAACTATTGTAACTTACGGTAGGGGAATGGGACTTGTTATAGAAACTGGTCACGAAACAGAAATTGGAAAGATTGCAACTTCAATTGCCACAGTTGGAGATGAGCAAACTCCCCTTCAAAGAAAACTTGCAAAGTTATCCAAGACTCTTGGTATTTTAGTTCTTGTTATTTGTGCCGTGGTTCTTGGAGTTGGCGTACTTTATAAGCACGACCCAAGAGAAATGTTTATGACTGCAATTTCCCTTGCAGTAGCAGCAGTGCCAGAAGGACTTCCAGCAATTGTAACAATTGTACTTTCAATTGGCATGGGCAAGATGGCAGAAAAAAATGCCATTGTTAAAAAACTTTTGGCAGTAGAAACTCTTGGAACAACTACAGTAATTTGTTCTGACAAGACTGGTACTCTTACACAAAATGAAATGACAGTTGTAAAAGTATTTACTGACGGACATGTTTACGATGTTTCAGGAACTGGTTACTCTCCAGAAGGTGACGTAACAAGAAAAGATGCAAAAGTTACAATTGAAGAAGACGAAAACCTTAAAATCTTATCTTCTATTGCAGCCTTAACTAATGATGCAAAACTACAAGTTAAGGGTGGGGAAGCATCAATTATTGGCGACCCAACTGAAGGTGCCCTTCTTACTTTTGCAGAAAAAGCAGGAAATGGACTTAAGGAACTTTACAACAACTTTGATAGAATTGAAGAAATTCCTTTTGACTCTGATAGGAAGATGATGACAACCTTCCACGACAAGATTTTAGATGACATAACATCCTTTACAAAGGGAGCACCAGACGTTGTTCTTGATAGATGTAGCAAAATCTTAATTGATGGAAAAGAAGTAGACCTTGATGATAAATTAAGAGAAGAAATTTTATCAAAGAACAGTGAGTTCGCAAGATCTGCCCTAAGATGTCTAGGTTACGCTTATAGAAAACACAAGGACATGCCAAATGAAATCACATCAGAAAATATTGAAAAGGATATGGTTTTTGTTGGACTAACAGGCATGATTGACCCTTCAAGACCAGAAGCAAAGGCAGCAATAAAAGAATGTAGGACTGCAGGCATAAGACCAATTATGATCACAGGTGACTATCTTGAAACAGGTCTTGCCATAGCAAAGGACCTTGGCATTGCCACATCAGATGACCAAGCAATCATGGGCAGGGAACTTAACGAAATGTCTGAGGAAGAACTTAGAGAAGTTGTAAAAGAAAAATCTGTCTTCACGAGAGTCTCTCCAGAAAACAAGGTTCAAATCGTTACAGCCCTAAAACAAAATGGTCACATAACAGCCATGACTGGTGATGGTGTTAACGACGCCCCAGCAATTAAAAAGGCAGACATTGGTATTGCCATGGGTATAACAGGTACTGACGTTGCAAAAAATACTGCAGAAGTAATTTTGACAGACGACAACTTTGCAACAATTGTAAACGCAGTTGAAGAAGGAAGAATTATCTATTCCAACATCAAGAAGTTCGTTGCTTATTTACTTTCATGTAACCTTGGGGAAGTTTTAATAGTATTGATTTCAATCCTAATGAACCTTCCAGTGCCACTAATTCCAATTCAATTGTTGTGGCTTAACCTTGTTACAGACTCCTTCCCAGCTCTTGCACTTGGAGTTGAAAGAGGAGAGGCAGACATAATGAATGAGCCGCCACGTGATCCAGACGAGCCAATCCTTGACACAGAAATAAAAATCACTGTTGCAATTCAATCTATTGCAATAACAGTTGCCACACTTCTAGCATATTTTGTTGGACTTAAGTGGTATGGACAAGCTGAAGGGCTTGGACACGCAAGGACAATGGCATTCTCAGCATTAATTATTTGTGAACTTCTAAGAGCTTACACATCAAGATCAATTGACAAGACTGTATTCGAAATTGGAGTCTTCACAAATAAGAAGTTAGTGTTTGCAACTTTATTCTCCTTCTTACTAATGCTAGTAGTAATTTATGTACCAGTATTAAACGATGCTTTTGGACTTATGGACTTAGGACCAAAAGAAATCGCAGTAGTAATTGGCTCATCACTTATCCCACTAGTTGCAGGAGAAATCCAAAAGAAAGTAAGATTTAAGAAAAAATAAACTTTAAAAGACTGACCTACAGGGGTCAGTTTTTTATTGGAAAATTTTATAGGCGATGAAGTTAAAAAATTATAAGAAGCTTGTGAAAAATATAAAGAAATAAAACTGAATAAAAAATTTTTAACATGTTATAATATTTACTAATTAATTTTAAGGAGGGAAGAGATGATAAAAAATTAAAAAAAGGTTTTTCCAATTACAATTCCAATTTTAATTTCCTTTTTATTTATTGGACTTAGCTTTGGGATATATACATCTTCCTTTGGATATGATTTTTGGATGCCACCATTGACATCAGTGGTAATCTTCTCGGGCTCAATTCAATTTGTAGTCGTTGAAGCCATGCACTCAGGCATGGACATTTTGTCCTACATCTTAATAATTGCCATGATGAACATAAGGCACTTTTTCTATGCCCTAACATGTCTTGGCAAGTTTAAAGGTCTAAGTGGGAAGAGAAAAACTTATGCCTACTATGCCCTTTGCGACGAAGCCTATTCCATGATAATGGGAACAAAAGTGCCAGATGATATGGAGAAGGAAGATTTTTATCTTTCAATTTTAATCTTGCTCCAGTCCTATTGGTTTATAGGCACAATCCTTGGGGGCATCCTTGGCAACTTTATAAATTTCGAAATCCAAGGAATAGATTTTATCTTGACAGCCCTCTTCCTTGTAATATTTTTGAGCCAATGGAAGCAAGTGGAAGATCACTTCCCAGCCCTTCTTGGGCTTGTGGCTTCGATCTTAGCTTTGATAATCTTTGGAGAGAACTTCATTCTTCCTGCCATGATTATTATCTTGCTTGTCCTTTATCTAGCTTACAGGAGGGAAAGAAATGACTGAAATGAAATATATTTTTCTCGCTGGTGGAATAACAATTCTTGCAAGGTTCCTTCCAAGAATTATTTTTAGGAAGAGAGAACTCCCAGGCTTCATAGCCTATCTTGGAGAAAAGCTTCCCTACTCACTAATGGGACTCCTTCTAATCTTTTGCATAAGAGGAGTGGACTATACAAATTCAAGCGAAGTCTTGCCATTAGGACTTGCCTTCGCAGGGATAATCTTGTCCTTTAAGTTTTTGAAAAATTTCTTGCTCTCAATCTTTCTTGGGACAGGTATCTACATGACATTAATTTATTTTTTGTAAATGACAAGTAACGAGCGAAGAATAAAAATTAAAAATTAAAATTTGAAGAAGAGACTAATTAAATTTAGTCTTTTTTTATTGGAAAATTTTATAAAATCTTGACAAATTTATTTAATGGGCTTATAGTGTAGATATAAAGTATATACACTTAAAATTAAATTAAGGAGTTGAATAGATTATGAAAAAAGATCTAAAAATTTTTATTGGAATATCATTTATTATTCCATACCTAATGGGATTTGCCATTTATTACTGCAAGTTACACGAGATAAGCACAAGTATTTATCCCTTATTTCAAACGTTTATGCCATTTCTAGCTGTAATAGCCTTGTTATACAAAGAAGACAAAAGCATTATAAAGGTTTTTCCATTTAAAATTTATATATTTACAAGTATTGTTATGTTTGTATTTGCTATAGTAAATATTTTTTATCCAAACTTTGATAATTTTTCAGATACCATAATTTTAATGTCTGCTATTGCAATGATAATAGCTATTTCAACTATGGACAAAGATCTTAAAAAGAAATTATCTCTAAATAATCCAAATAAAAAATCAACTTTACTTATGTGCTTACTTTTTATAATTATATATTTTTTGAGAACTTTTTTAGGTTATGTATTGCAAGGGGAAACAAATGAATTTTTTAAAATTTTAAATCTAAAGAGTTTAAAAATTTTCATTTCAATTTTTATTTTTTCTTTTTTAAATATTATGCCATTCATAGGAGAAGAATACGGTTGGAGGGCATACCTAGCACCAAGGCTAAAAGAAATTTATGGCATTAAAAAATCTATTTTAATGACAGGTTTTATTTGGGGAATTTGGCACTTGCCTCTTAACTTATTTTATTATTCAGATGGAGTTTTGACATCACAAATTTATTCCATACTTGTACAACTTGTATTTTGTATATTTATAGGGATATTTTTAACTTATTCTTACAACAAGACAAAGTCAATCTGGGCTCCTGTTATGATTCATTATTTAAACAATAATCTTGCCCTACTATTTGTCACAGATTTATCTAAAGATATATTTTCTGGACAACATTATGATTTAAAAGAAACTTTATTTTCAATAGTAAGTTCAATAATATTATTTGGAATTTTCATATTTTCAAAGTATATAAAGGATGAAGAACTTTGGGAAAAATCTGTATATGAGAAAATTAAGGAGTCTTAATTGTTTTGTGCTTTCTAGAATTATTACAGTATTTAATACAAGTACTGTGTAAAAGCAAAAATATAAAGTATATAGGCTTAAAGGTGGTGTGATATGAAAATTATTATTTCCAATGACTCTGGCCTTCCAATTTATGAGCAGATAAAAAATCAAATCAAGGCTCAAATTGTTGCTGGAGAATTAAAAGCTGACGAAGATCTTCCTGGCATGAGGACTCTTGCCAGCGACTTAAAGGTCTCTGTCATTACAACAAAGCGTGCCTACAATGACTTGGAGCAAGAGGGATATATTTACTCCATGCCAGGCAAGGGTTCCTTTGTAAAAAAATTAAATGAAGAAGTTGTAAGAGAGAATGCTCTTTCAGAGATAGAAAAATATTTTACTGACGCAATGACTGTTGCAAAGGCTGCAGGAATTGAAATAGAAGAATTACAAGAAATTTTAAAGACATTAGATGAGGTGGGTGAAGTATGAAAGCAATCGAAATAAAAAATTTGAGAAAAGAATTTAAGGACTTTGACCTTGATATAGAAAATTTAGAAATTCCAGAAGGGGCAGTCCTTGGACTAATTGGGGAGAACGGTGCAGGCAAGACAACACTTTTAAAATGCATCTTGGACCTCTATAGGTATGATGGAGACATAAAAGTTTTTGGAGAAAAAATCCACAAGGAGTCCTTCGAGAAAATTGGGGCAGTGATACCTGACTCTTTCTTCAACGATACTTTTAAGATAAAAGATGTTGTGGATATTTTAAAGGTTGCCTACAAAAATTTTGATGAAGAAATGTTTTATGATTGTGCAGATAAATTTAAGATGCCAAGGGACAAAAAGTTAAATGAACTCTCTACCGGTAACCTAATGAAGCTGAAAATTATTTCTGCAATTTGTCACGACCCTGATCTCTTGATCCTTGATGAGCCAACATCGGGCCTCGACCCAGTGATTCGTGACGAAATTATAGGATTTTTATTTGACTACATCAAGGACGGGGACAAAACAATCTTATTTTCGTCCCACATCTTGTCTGACATAGAAAAAATTGCCGACTATATAATTTATATCCACGAGGGAAGAGTTATCTTATACGATGAAAAAGACTCCCTAATAGAAAAATATGGAATTTTAAAAACTTCTGAAGAAAATTTAAAAAATTATGGAGACTTTATCTTAAAGACAAGAAAAAATAAATACTCAACAGAAGCCTTGATAAAAAATGTCCAAGTTTTCAAAGAATTTTATCCAAATGAAGTTGTTGACAGGGCAAATGTGGAGGACATAATGATATTTTTATCAAGAGGTGGCCAATGAAAGCAGTTTTATATAACGACATCAAACTAGCAAAGGATACTGCCTTTCCACTTGTGTTTTTTATTGGAGCAATCCTAGCTTTGAGTTTTGTGGTTAGGGGAAAATTTTCTGAGCAGTTTTTTTTGCAATGGGCATTTATTATGATTTTTACCTTGAGGACACAGATTGCCTTTGGAGATAAGTTCAAAGATTTACAAAAGTTCATGACTATGCCAGTATCTATTGAAAACTATTCTCTTGCCAAGATTATAAAAAATTTAATAGTGTTTCTTCTTACTAGTCTTGTATTCTTAATTGGATTAATTACTAGCCATGACGAAGACAGACTTATTTTAAATATGTATGTCAACATCCTAATAGCCTTGGACTTTTTGTCCCTTAGCTTTAGTCACCTAATTTTTACAAAATATAAAAAGAGCTTAGTGTCATTACTATACGGCTTATTGATTGTTGGTTTCGGTTTTATTTTTGGAATGATTTACATGACCAATTATGAAACTTTAATTAACTACAGACCAATATTTATTGTAGGATCAATAATAATTTGCATCTTGTCTTTTAGCTTAGACTACAAATATTCTACAAAATTTTTAAGGGAGAAGGAGATAGTATGAAAGCAGTTTTATATAATGACTTTAAACTTGTAAAGAATATTGTCCTACCAATTGTTATATTTATTACTGCCATACTTTTTATAGGTTTTTTGATAACAGGACAAGCCTTCAACAAGTTTTTTAGCCAATGGACTCTTACAATGATCTTTATCATTAGGGCACAAAGTGTTTTTGGAGATAACTTCAAAGATTTTCAAAAGTTCATGACTATGCCAATATCTATTGAGGACTATTCTCTTGCCAAGATAATAAAAAACCTAATTATCTTTGTAATTACTTCTCTTGTTTTGCTAATGGGATTAATTCTTAGTAATGAGGAAGATAAAAACATTATCATAGACATTTATATGAGCCTATTTATAGCCCTAGACTTTATGGCCCTTAGCCTTACCCACATTGTTTTCACAAGATATAAAAGGGGATCCGTAGTTTTCCTTTGCGCATTATTTTGGATCATTTTTGGAGCAGGCTTATCTTTTATTTATTTCGGTTTCTATGAAAGCTTTACTATTTACAGACCAATATGTATAGGAGTCTCAATAATAATTTGTATCTTGTCTTTTAGCTTGGACTATAAATATTCTACAAAATACTTGAGGGAGAGGGGGATAGTATGAAAATTCTTTTAAAAAATGATTTTAAAATTAGGAAAAAATTTATTATTGTTTATCTCATATTTATTGCAATGATTTTTGTCATTAAGAGCCTAGGATTATATACAAAAGAATTAAGTTTCTTTGGAGAAAAACCCTTTGCCCTACTTTTTCTAGTAGCTATCCTATTACACTATATCTTATACGTAATATCTAGTGAAGGTATGATAATTGATAAGAGCAAGCCCTACATTTTGACTCTTGGTGCATCAAGGGCTGACATAATAAATGTAAAGTTCTTGAAGGTATTAAGTATATTTATAATAGATGGACTTTTAATGACCTTTATCTTACAAAATGTTGAATTAAATGGTTTTGAATTTAAGGTTGGACTTTTCATTACAATTTATGTGATGGCATATTATCTTATAAGTATCCCCATCTATCTTTACTTTGGTCAAACAAGTGGTGTGGGAACAATATTTACAAGTTCACCTGCCTTACTTCCCCTCTTAGATAGGCTTGGAAGGAATCCTGCAGGATTTTTCCTTGGCATAATAAAAAGAACAAGTTCTCTTAAATTGACTTTATTCTTACTTGCCTTTGTAATAACAATTTATATAATCTCTCGACTACTAGGAGAGAGAAAAGATTATTAATAGAGAAAGACTTTTGAAGTCCCACTTCAAGAGTCTTTTTTTCTTACTTAAAATTAAATAAAAGAGAATAAAAAAATATTATCATCACACTTTCATTTGTCGTCCAATGTGATAGAATAAAAAATGTATTTTATACGAGGAGGAAAAAATGGAAACAAATTCAAGTTTTTTAGAAAGAACATTTTCTCTCAATGAGAGAAAGACTAATGCCAAGACAGAATTCTTGGCAGGACTTACAACTTTTATGACAATGTCATATATTCTTGTTGTAAATCCAAACATGTTATCTGAAACTGGAATGGACAAGGGTGGAGTTTTCACTGCGACCATAGTTGCTTCAATAATTGCAATGCTCTTTATGGGACTATTTGCAAACTTGCCCTTTGCACTTTCAGCAGGAATGGGACTTAATGCTTTCTTCACTTACACAGTTGTATTAAGTATGGGTCACGATTGGTCCTACGCCTTAACGGCAGTATTCTTAGAAGGTATCATCTTTATAGTGATGAGCTTCTTTAACATTCGTGAAGCAATATTTACTTCAATACCAATGTCACTTAAGAATGCAGTATCTGTTGGTATAGGATTATTTATAACCCTAGTTGGACTTATTTCAGCAGGAATTATTGTAAATAATGACGCAACTTTAATTTCTCTTGGAGAAATTGCATCAAGACCATCTCTTGTTTTTATAGTATCACTTATGGTCATGGCACTTTTGACAGCAAAAAATGTCAAGGGAGCACTTTTATATGGAATTATAACAGGAACTGTACTTGCTCTTATCTTGGGAGTTAGTCACTTACCTGGAGGAATGTTATTCTCACTTCCACCATCACTTAGCCCTGTTGCCTTTAAACTTCACTGGGGAGATTTATTTACCTTTGATATGTTTTCAGTAATGTTTACATTTTTGTTTGTAGACTTATTTGATACAGTGGGAACCTTAACTGGAGTTGCAACTAAGGCAGGCTTAATCGATAAAGATGGAAACCTACCAGGTGTTGGTCGTGCCCTTTTATCTGATGCCATTGGTACAGTGGTGGGTGCCCTACTAGGTACATCTACAGTTACAACTTTTGTTGAATCTGCATCAGGTGTAGCTGACGGAGGAAGAACTGGACTTACATCACTATCTTGTGCCTTCTTCTTCTTTGTATCCCTATTTTTATTCCCGATTTTTTCAATTGTGCCAGCACAAGCAACATCAGCTGCTCTTGTTATGGTAGGACTTTTTATGATTAGTCCAATTAATCAAATAAAATTAGATGACTACACAGAATCAGTTCCAGCCTTTTTGACAATGGTTACAATGCCCTTTGCATATTCAATTGCAGAAGGTATTTCTGTGGGAATGATCTCTTATGTAATCTTAAAAGTAGCAACAGGACGTGGAAAAGAAGTTTCACCTGTAATGTATTTATTGGCGCTTATCTTTACACTAAGATATTTAAGACCAATATTGCCATTTTAATAAAAAGTATTTTTAGGACTTTAGTGATTTATAATTTGCTAAAGTCTTTTTTAGTTTTTATTAAAATATATTATTTTGGGTATAAAATGATTGCAAGGTGAATTTGTTAGTGCAATATAGTTAAGTAATATTTTGATATTATCAAGGAGTGAAAAATAATGAAAGTTAAATTTAAGATGATAGTTATAGCCATATTGTTTTTAATGCCTGTCCATGTATTTGCAAGTAATCAAGATAATGCGGATTATGAAAAACAAATGATAGATGAGATAGAAATTGAAAAGGAGAAAGAAAGAGAGAATATATTAAAACAACTAGAAGAGCAAGATGCAGTAGAAATGTTGGATGTATATGAGGAGATAATTTATCCAGAAATTGAAGACTCAATTAGAACTAAATATGCAATAAAATATGGAGTTAAGTATATAAAGCCATATTCACAAAGTTATATAGCACCTAAGGGAGGTGTAGTATCATACCTTAATACAGTAAATGGATATGAATCAACTGAAGCGATAGTGACTTATCTTGATAAACCAAAAACAATAGATTTTGTATTTGAATGGACATCTTTTTCAATGGGAGATATAGTCAAAGCTACATTGGGGTATTTGCCTAGAACAGGAGGCGTTTCTTCTTTTTTATTTAATTTAGAAAGTATTTCAAAGGGAATGTCAATTACGAACATTAATAATTGCGGTCGTCATGCTAAAATTATTAATACATACAGTAGAATAGATGGTACGACTGCGTCAGTTGTTACAGGATGGTGCAATAGATATAATATTATAATTCCACAAAACGCTTCAGATGTAAATTATACTGAGTTTAAATAATGAAATATAGAAAATTTGGAAATATAGTCTATTTGATATTCTTTTTATTTTTTATTTTTATTTTATTTTATCATAGCGATATTTTGGATTTACCAAAACAAACTATTCAACCCTATGATAAGAGCAGGGTTATAGAATTTATGGATAAAAATTCAAATAAAGATTTTATACTTTTAGACATATCTGCTTTTGTTAGACTTTTTGTAAATTGTACAAGTTTTTGTATCTTAGCACTACAATATAAAGTTATAGAGATAATAAAAAGATTCTTTAGAAGTAAACTAAATATATTTTTTACAATAATAATTTTTATAATTTGGATTGCCTTAAAAAGATATATTTATAGTCTTAAAATTTACACCTTGCCAATGGCATTTTTGAATTCGACATTAGTTTCAATATTTATGATTTATTTCATTAATTCAAAGGAGACTAATAGAGATAAAACTTAAAAATACTCATTTATTGAATTGTTAAGGCCCCTTTAGTATAATTATAAATATATTAAGGGGGCGTTCTTATGAAAAAATTGTTTTTATACATTCTTATGACTTTCACTCTTTTTGTAAATGTATTTGCAGCTGAAGACATCCAAGTTGTCCTAGAACAACCTGGTTTATCTCAGGCTAAGAGTGGCGATAATCTAAAGTATAATTTAATTGTAAATTTGCCAAGAGACTACAAGGAAAAGTATTCATCTTTTTCTGTAACTCTCTTGTTTGATAAGGCACTTGAAGTCAAGGAAGCAAGGCTAATTGACGAGAAGGAAGTGGCAGGCAAGCTAGACATTAGGGAAACTTCCATTAAGGGAAAGGACCAAAGCATTGTTACAATTAATGCCAACGACCTTTCTGTTATCAAGGGCGACAGGCTAAACCTAGAAATCTCTACTAGGGTAAAGAGTGACGTTGGATCAAGTTCTAACTTAAAAAACTCCTTTGTCTTATCCTATGTGGACAAGGAAGGAGCTACTAAGAGTGACCAAAAAAATCTTGAGTCATCAACAAAAACTCAAAATGGCGTTTTGACTATCAAGGACCTTTATGATGGATCAAGTGAAATCCAAGGCACAACAGAAAAAAATGCTGACTTAAGACTTGCCATTGATAAAAAACTTGTTGCCACTACTAAGGCTGATGAAAAGGGAAACTTTATCTTTCAAGGTCTTGATTTAAAAGAAGGATCTTTACTTAGGATAGTTGCGACTACAAAGGACAAGGAAGCAAGCCTTGATTACATGGTAAAGGCTAAGCTTGAGGCTAAAAAATCAACAGAACTTGTTAACGAAAATAACGATGAACTGGAAACTTATAGCACAATAAAAACTCTTGAAAAGTTAACAGACTATGTGGACTTTGCAAAAAGTCTTTCAACTGCTAAGGCAGGCATCCAAAATGAAAGAAGAATTCGTGCAGCTATTGCCTCAGCTGAGTATATTGTAGTTAAAAGTGAAGTTTCAACTGATGAAATAAATAAGTCACTTGCAGAACTTCAAAAGTCTATAGACCTTATTAGACTTCCATATATGTCAGGTATATCTAGTGATAAGTTCGCTCCAAACGAGAAAATAACAAGGGCAGAGGCTGCCTCAGTTTTAAAGAGATTAATTGACGACAAAGCCAAGGCCAATGGCGAGTCTTCCTTTAGCGACTTGAAGGAGGGTCAATGGTTCTACGACAATATTGTCTTTATAGAAAAACGAGGCCTAATTTCTGGTTATGAAGATGGAACTTTTAAACCAAATGAGCCAATGACTAGGGTACAGTTTGCCAGCATGATGGCAAATTATTTGAAATTAAATGTGGGCAAGCACCCAATTGATTTCAAGGACGTAAAGGAAAATTATTGGGCAAGTGAGGCTATAAATGCCTTGTCAAGTCACGGAATTATGGTTGGAAAATCAAAAAATGAATTCAAACCAAATGATAAGATCACAAGGGCAGAAGCTGCCACAATTTTTAACAAGATTTTAGATAGGAAGATTAACAAGTCTTTCTTAGATAAATATTCAAAGAACCCATTTAAAGATTTAAATAGAAATCACTGGGCTTATTATCAAGTTATAGAAATTACAGCAAAGTAAATAGAAAGGAATAAAAAATGTCAGATATTAAATTAAGATTTGCACCATCACCAACAGGTTACCTTCACATTGGAGGTTTGAGAACAGCACTTTACAATTACTTATTCGCAAAGAAAAATGGCGGCAAATTTGTTTTGAGAATAGAAGATACAGATAGGACAAGATATGTAGAAGGTGCTATAGAAAACCTAATTGAATCCCTTGAATGGGCAGGTATAACTCATGACGAGGGTGTCGTAGTTAAGGACGGCAAGCTAGCAGAAGTTGGCGACTGCGGACCTTACATCCAATCAGAAAGATTAGACATCTACAAAAAATATGTTGATAAATTAATTGAAGATGGCCACGCTTACTACTGCTTCTGCTCCAAGGACAGATTAGATCATCTTAGAGAAGAACAAAGAATTAAGGGTAAGGTGCCAAAGTATGATGGACTTTGCCGTGGCATTCCTCTTGAAGAAGCTAAGAAGAGAATTGCAGCTGGCGAAGATTATGTTGTAAGACTTAAACTTCCAAAGAACAAAGACATCACATTTAACGATGCAGTTCGTGGAAAAGTTACAATTAACACTGATGAAATTGACGACCAAGTATTAATGAAGTCAGATGGTTTCCCAACTTACCACATGGCTGTAATTGTTGATGACCACCTAATGGGAATCACTCACATTGTTAGAGGAGAAGAATGGCTTCCATCAACTCCAAAGCACGTTTATCTTTATGAATGTCTTGGTTGGGAGGCACCAGAATTTGTTCACCTTCCAACAGTTTTAAATAAGGACAGAAAAAAACTTTCTAAGAGACAGGGAGATGTTTCCGTAGAAGACTTTAAGAAGAGGGGCTACCTACCAGAAGGAATTGTAAACTATCTTGCACTTGTTGGCTGGTCTCCAGAAGATGGAGAAGAAATTATGTCCCTAGATGAGTTAGTAGAAAAATTCTCCTTTGACAGGGTAGGAAAGTCTGGAGGAATCTTTGACACTGACAAGTTAAACTGGGTTAACTCTCACTACATGAAGTCCTATGACCTAGAAAAACTTGCTGAACTTGCAATTCCATTTGTAACTGAGTCAGGTCTTTTAAGTGAAGAAGAAATTAGGGACAACTTTGAATGGTACAAGATCTTAATAGACACAGTGAGAGAAGCTTGTGACAAGTTAGAAGATATTCCAGGACACATTAAGTTCTTATTTGGCGACATTGAAATCACAGAAGATGCCGCAAAAGAAGAATTAGCACAAGAACACGTGCCAGGACTTCTTGATTCCTTTATAAAGATTGTAAAATCACACGATGAAATTGACATGGAAACTGCTAAGGGACTAATGAAGGAAGTTCAAAAGGACTCTGGAGTAAAGGGCAAGCAACTTTACATGCCAGTAAGAGCTGCAATATCTGGAAATGTTCACGGACCAGAAATGCAAAATATTCTTTACCTATTAGGAAAAGACAAACTTATTGAAAGAGCAGAAAAAATAAAAAATTCACTTTAATAAAAAAATAGGACTAGTCATAGAGATTAGTCCTATTTTTATTTTAAACTCAAGACAAAATCCTTTAAGAAAATAATTTTAAATATTTTAATGGTAGATAATTTTTTATTTAATATACTATAATATTTTTACAAATAATTTCTAGGTGGGGTTATAGTTGACAAAAAATATAAAAAAATTTTTACAAATAATTCTTTGGCAGTATCCTAAAAGATCTAATATAATTTATAGGATTTTAATTCATGCCTTTATAATTTTTTTAAGCTTGGGTTGGGCTTATATTTTTATTGATAATATAAATACTATTTTTATTGAAGTTCTTCTTATTATCTATACCTATCTTAGTTTTTTATCTTTTTTACCCAGCCTATTTATCCTTGGAAGTCTAGATGAGAAAAGTGGAAAGTCTTTATTTATTGTGTATATATTATTTTCTTATATACTGGCCTTTGTCAGCCTATTTGTTTTAATCTACTTGATAAAAAGGGGCTTAGTTTAATTTAAAAATAAATAATCTTGCTTTAATTAATAAGAATTTATGGCAAATAAAAAGAGGACTGAAAATAAAATCAGTCCTCTTTTTTTTTATGAACTTCTTGTAGAAATTTGGAATTATTTTAAAAGTCCAAATTCATAGTCCCTGTCTCTGAAGTATTTTATAACTTCTGATAGGGAGTCGGCTGTTAGTTGTTTGTTCATTGCATCGTGGGAAAGAACAACTGCAATTTTTGTGTTCTTATTTTCGTTAAGTGACTTGTCAAGATATTCTATTTGACCTTGGATTGTTGTTGGTCTCACAGATTTTTTCTCTGCATCACCAACAAGGCAGTTCCAATCAATCCAATTTATATCTTTTGATGCTAGATAAGAATTGCAAGCCTCTGTGTTGTTCCATGACATTTCGCCGCCTGGATACCTAAAGACCTTAGAATGAAAATCATCGCCTAAAATATTTTGAAGTCTTTCATTAGTCTTTTCTATTTCATCATAAACTCTTTCAACATTTACAGTTCTTCCTGGGTAGAGGTAGTCGTAGTCGTGGGTGAAGGAGTGAGTGGCAATGGCATTACCATTTGCTAGAATTTCTCTTACACGTCCTGCAGTCTTGTCGCCAATAGACTTGCCAACAAGGAAGAAGGTTGCACGAGCATTTTCCTTCTTTAAAATGTTTAGAACTTGTGGAGTGATTTCGTTATTAGGTCCATCGTCAAAGGTCAAGAATACAATTTTCTTTTCTCCTTTGTAGTTTTGGTGGACTGTGAAGTCACGAATTTTTTTTGCGTCATAGGCATACTTATCAACCTTCTTTAGGTGGTTGGATCCCTTGACTATAAATTCATCTTCCATTTTACTTAATTTGTCCAAGGCAACATTGGAGATGTATTCTTTTTCATAAAAGATTGGCCTTGGCCTGTCCTTGTAAATTTCATTTGTGTAGTACCACATTAGGGCAGGTGAAACTTCTGTGTCTTTTGAATGTTTTATTCCAGAAAAGATTTTTGAAAATATAAAAATAAGTACTAAGACAAAAATTGAAATTGAAATAGTTTGTCTAATTCTCTTCTTTCTTCTAGCCTTTTGTCTTCTTAATCTTTTTTTTCTTTCGTAGCTTGTTTGGGTCATAAAAAACCTCCCATTGATAATATACATCAGTGGGAGGTAAGATGCAATTACAAAAGAATTACAATTACTTCATTGAGTTATAGATTAAATATAGGATTTCTTCAAGGGTCATTTCCTTGTTAGGATCTATGTCGCCATCAATATAGCCGAAGCCCTTGGCAATTATATAATAAGATTCGTAGTCGCCCAAGGATTTTTGATTTTTAAAGATGTCCTCTTTAAAAATTCCCTTGGCTTTTGTAAATTTTTCAAGATTATTTTTTGTCACAAGAGTCTTAACGACATCCTTTTCTAAAATATTTTTGTCCTTTAATTTTTCAAGGTCAAGTCCAAAATTATCCATGTAGGAGGAGTTCATTCCATTAGGACCATTTAAAAGTTTAACAAAATCTTGGTAAGTTATCTTGTCTGAAAGATTTCTTCCTATTAAACCAATTTCCATATCTTTTAAGAAGAGGATGGCATTCTTATCCCTTGCCTTATTAAGGTCAGAATAGGAGATTTGTTCCTTAAAGTTAATAATCTCGCCATTATAGTCTCTAAGAATTTTATCTTGACCAATGACTGGGTCGAAGTCCTTTATATTTCCGTAGAAAAGTTTAGGTCCCTTGTCAGTAATCACATATTTTAAGCCAAAGTTCTTAGAGGATAAGAAAATCTTGTTGGCCTCTTCTTGTGTCAAAGTATTTTCACTTGCCTTAGAGAAATCAACTTTTGTAAAAGTTCTCTCGTAGGAAGAAATTTTCTTATCTTGGTCTACAAAGATATTTACACCTTCTTTTAGGACTGGAAGATTATTTACATATCTTGGGATGTAGATAGAAGTCCCCATCTTAGAAGAGTCAATTGAAATTTTATCTAGTTTGAGTTCAGTCTTGTCTCCATATTTTTCTAAGAAGCCTAGGGCAAGTTTCTTGGCATCTTCTTCTTTGATTTTATTATTGTAAACTTTTCTATCAGACCATAAATCTAGGGAAACAAGATTTAAGTTCTTGGCATTAAGAGTGATGTTGCCATAATTTTTATCTTTTTCTAAATTTATATTGTAATAGTAATTGTCCTTGTCAGAGTTTAAAGAGATTGATGTAACTTGATAGCCATCGCCAGCAATTTCATAGGCTCTTTTCTTGGCTTGAGATTTTTTCTTTAAGTCCTTTAGGCCGTCAATCTTTTTAATTTCTACATCAGTTAGACCTGCAGCATCAGCAGCTTTATCCATCTCATAGGGCATAAATCCCAAATTATTATTTTTTACAAGCTTCCCATCTTCTGCATCTATATCAAGAATTTCTGAATGATAGACCTTCTCTACAGACTTGCCATCATTGGAAATCTTGTAGGAAAGCCTAAGTGGAAATTTTTCTCTAAATATTTTTTCTGCATTCTCTTGACTTAACTTGGCCTTGTCTGTAAAGTCCTTATCACTTAAGAAGGATGTAGCAGGTCCAAAGTCGGAGTTAATTTCAATATCTCTTATTTCCTTAGAAGTTAGGGAAATATTTACATAAAGAGAGTCTGATGCAAGGGGTATTCCATGGATTAGTCTCTCATAGTAAAAATTTAATTCTTTTCCATCATCTTGTAGAGAGAAATCTTTTAATTTATATTTTTTGTCAAAGTCTGGAATAAGTTTTGCTAACCTATCTTTTACGATTTTTTGAGCTTGATCTTTTGAAATTTTTTCAGAATTTTTATCGGCATCTTGATCCTTGCTCCATTTTGAATAAGAGTAGAAGTCGCCATCACTTGTGTAGGCAACTTGTAAGTTTCCTAATTTTTCGTCAGACCATTGGTAGGAGTCAATGGTTTTGTTCTTTGCTTTTTTATTCAAATAATAAGTAGACACTTTGTCAGAATTTATTGGTTCCTTAATTAAATTAAAATCTTCATAGGCCTCTGTGATATTAAATTTTTCTTTTATATCCTCAACTTTTTCTTTTTCTTTCTTTGTTATGTCAACTGACACTGCCTCATCTGTTGGATTGTAGTTAGCCTTTTCAACTGAAGCCATAACAGGACCCACAAGAAGGGCTAGGGAGAGGGCATAAATTAATTTCTTTTTCATAATTATCTCCTTATTAAATCATTAAAGTGTTTATGTAAAAAAAGAAGAGGCTCCTGCCTCTTCAAGTTTAAGCTTAGATTAAGCTTCTGCTTCTTCTTTGCTATCTTCGTTAAGAGCAGCTACAAGCATATTGGGATCTATACCATGAACCATTGCTGCTTCTTCAAGACTTTCCATTTGAGAAGATGGGCACATGATACATCCCATTCCAAAACTCATTAGGGTACCAATTGATTCAGGTTTTTCTGCAAGAATTTGTCCGATTAACATATCTTTTTTAATTTCCATTTACTAACACCTCCATATTTAATATACCCAAAATTATTTATACTTAAAAGATGAGTACTTAACAAAATGATCCTTGCTCTTTGCTCCAAGGCTAATTTCAAATTCGCTTGTGGAGTCAAAGCCCTTTGATGTCAAAGTTTTTGCAACTTCGAATTCCTTTTCATAAGGAAAGACTTCAGACTTATCTCCTTGGTCAATCTTAATATAAGGAGTGTAAGTTAGCTTGCCATTGTACTTAGCAGAAGTTGGTAGGACTTCTACAATATTTTCTGACTTAACATAAATTGATTCGCCACTAAGCTTGCCTTCTTCAGCTGTTGCAAGTACTTCGTTTTTAATATTAGCAAGAAATTTTGAAATGTCAAGAAGAGGGTCCTTTAAAATGTCTAAGTTCTTTTCTTCGTAGTCAGTTGCGTAGTCAACAATTTTTACATCGACTTGGTGGTTGACAAGGGATCGACCAGGAATTGCTTTTGAATCAATTAGGACAGAATTATTTTTTTCGTCAAAGTTGACGTCAAAACCAATTGTCTTGCCAAGTTGTCTCAATTGAAAATAATTGTAGCCGTCAATTGTGTAGACGCTAAAGGAATGTCTAACTCCATTTACAAAAACCTTGTGAGTTGATTTTTTTATTTCACTGTCGCTGTCCTTTAAAGCTACTAGATCATTTTCAGTTTTCTTGTAGTCAGACTTGCTCGTAATCATAACAGCTTCTCTGTCATTGTCGTAAGAAACATTAAACTCAGCGTCCTTTCCATCAAGTAGTGCTGCAATGTCTCTTAACTTAAAGTAGTTGTTGTCGTTAATGTTGTAGCCCTTAACGCCAGTGTCTTTTCCATCTACGTAGACGCTTTGACTAGAAACTTTTGCGCCAGCAAAAACATTTGTAATTAAAACAAGGGACGTAAGCCCTATAGATAATATTTTTTTCATAACATGACCTCCTAGGTCTATTGTATTTTAAAAGATTGCCCTCGACAAGCCTAAATATTTACCCTATAATTTAATATGGTGATTTTATGAGTAACTTACTTATGGGTTTTAATATTGTATCGCCCGTGTTTATAGTTTTGCTACTTGGATACTTTGCAAAACAAAAAGGATACATTGACAACAATTTCGTAGACAAGGGAACATGGATAGTCTTTTACATGGCCTTGCCCTTTAAATTATTTTATGACATAAAGAATGCAAGGATTGAGTCCCTTCATCCAAAATATGTTGCCTATATTCTTTTGGGAGTTATTTTTGTTATTTTTATTTCTCTTATAATAGGTAAGTCTATGAGTATCAAAGACAGGAGAAAATTATCTGCCTTCGTTCACTGTGCCTATAGGTCCAACTTCGTTTACGTTGGCTTTCCCATTTTAGACATAATTTATAATGGAGCTCCTTCAATGGAACACATGATAGTAATAATTGCCTTTGGACTTACTCTTTATAACATAGCTGCTATAGTCCTCTTGACTTATTATTCTGAGTCAGAAGACAAGTCAATTTCTATTTCTAATATTCTTATAAAAATTATTAAGAACCCAATGATTGCTGGTGTAGTCTTTGGTGCAATATTTAACTTCTTAAACCTACCAGTCTATCAAGGAGTGGATAAGGCGATAGAAATGGTGGCAAAGATTTCAACACCAATGTCCCTTATATTAATTGGGGCAAGTCTAAACTTTGAATCATCAAGGTCAGACTTTAAGATCATGTTCACATCAGCCTTTATAAAGACAGTTTTAGCTCCGCTTATTCTTATACCAGTGGGAGTTAAGCTAGGATTTACAAATATGGAGCTGGGAATAGCCTATGTGTTTTGGGCAACTCCATGCGCAGCCAACTGCTTTATCTTTACAAAGCAGATGAAGTCAGATCATGAATTTGCTTCAAAGGTAATAACTCTTTCTTTTATCATGAGTATTATTACTTATCCTGTAGGCATATCCCTAATGAACTATTTTAATTTGTTGCACTAAAAAATTTTAAGTGCTATAATCTAATCTACAAAATATAAATAATACCTTATTGAGAGTGGTGGAGTGAATGGGCACTGTGAAACCCGGCAACCTAGTTGGTGCTAAATCCCACAGATTTTTATCTGGAAGATGAGGTTTAATGGTCCTCACTTTTTGCGTGGGGATTTTTTTATGGATTAAAATTTTATATGACTTTATAAATTTGACCAAATAGAAAAGAAAAAATAAATTCATACATTAAATCAAGGTATTTAAAATGGAGGAAAGAAACAAAATGAAAAAATGGCAATTTAGTTCAGAGTCCGTTACAGAAGGACATCCTGACAAAGTTTGTGACCAAATATCAGATGCCATCTTAGATAAGATTTTGGCGGAAGATAAAAATGCGAGAGTGGCATGCGAAACTATGGCATCCACAGGAATGATAGTTATAACTGGAGAAATCTCAACAGAAACTTATGTGGATTTTGAAAAAACTGCAAGAGAAGTCCTAGAAGATATTGGATACAACAGGGCAAAATTTGGTTTCGATGGAAGAACTTGTGCAGTCCTATCTGCAATCAAGGAACAATCTTCTGACATAGCCATGGGTGTCGACAGGTTCAAGGAAGATGGAGTAGATGAACTTGACTCCTTTGGAGCAGGGGACCAAGGTATTATGTTTGGCTTTGCTTGCAACGAAACTGAAGAGTTGATGCCACTTCCAATTTCACTTGCTCATAAGTTATCAAGAAGATTAACTGAAGTAAGAAAAGATGGAACTCTTGACTACCTAAGACCAGATGGCAAGACTCAAGTTACAGTTGAGTATGAAGAAGACAAGCCTGTAAGACTTAAGAATGTTGTAGTATCATCTCAACACGCTCCAAATGTTTCTATGGAACAAATTAGAGAAGACATCATTAGAGAAGTTGTTGAAAAAGTTGTGCCAGCAGAATTTATCGACAAGGACACAGAATTTTTCATCAATCCAACTGGCAGATTTGTTATTGGTGGACCAATGGCTGACGCTGGACTTACTGGTAGAAAAATAATTGTTGATACCTACGGCGGCTTTGGAAGACATGGCGGTGGAGCTTTCTCTGGAAAGGATCCAACAAAGGTTGACAGGTCTGGTGCCTACTACGCAAGATACATTGCAAAAAATCTTGTTGCAGCAGGACTTGCAGATAAAGTTGAAATTGGACTTGCCTATGCAATTGGTATTGCAAGACCAACTTCAGTTTATGTAGAAACTTTTGGAACTGGTAAACTTTCTCATGAAGAAATCGAAAAAATTATTATGGAAAACTTCGACATGAGACCAGCTGCAATTATTCGTGACCTTGACTTACTAAGACCAATTTATAGACAAACTGCATCCTATGGTCACTTTGGTAGAAATGACTTAGACCTTCCTTGGGAAAGAACAGATAGGGTAGAAGATTTAAAGAAGTATCTAAAATAAGCCTGCGTTAAAAATTAAATTTCGGGTAAGATAGGATTAGTTGTTAAAAAATACTAACTTAGTATGCTATAATTAAAGAGTAAATTTATTTTTAGAGTCAAGAAGAGGATGGTTATGAAGAAAACTTTTAATTATTTTAGAGCGAACCCATGTGGAAATATAACAGGCTTTGTTGTAGCTCCTGTTTATCCAGGATATAGAAAGGCTTATACAGACTGTATTATTGAACAAATAGATAAGGATGTTGAACAAGTTGGATTTATTTCTCCAGCCTATGAAGGTGCACCTCTTAGGATGGACATGATGGGTGGAGAATTTTGTGCCAACGCAACAAGAGCTTATGGACTTTACTCTGCAGGCTTCTATGACACTGATGGACTTGTTGATATTGAAGTTTATGTAAGTGGTCATAAAGGAACAACTGATGTAATTGCAGATGTTAAAAATCAAAAGGCCTATGTTGCCCTTGATGGTCCTATTGAAAGAGAAAACTTGACAATAGCTGGCAAGGACTGCACTCTTATTAAACTTCATGGAATTAGTCACTTAGTTGTTGAAGCTGAAGAAGACAGAGAATTTGTAGATAAGGCTCTTGAAGTCCTTAAAAAGGATTACAAGGATGATGCCTATGGAGTTCTTTTCTTCAACAAGGAAAAGCTTGAAATGATTCCTTACGTTTATGTAGAAGGTTCTGAAACTTTATTTAGAGAAGGCTCTTGTGGATCAGGCACTGTAGCTGTAGTTAATTATCTTGAAAGCGACATTGATAAGCTTGATGAAGATTACAAGATTGCAATTAAGAACCCGGCAGGAGAACTTGAAGTTTTTGTTTATGAATTTGAAGACGGTAAAAAATTCTGCGTTGGTGGCAAGGTTGAACTTTCTGAAGTAGAAAAGAAATCTATTGAGATTCCACAAGACGTGGCTCTAGCAGTTATAGCTGAGCACGATAAGATCGTGGAAGAACACAAAAAGAAAATGGCTGAAGAAGAAAATCAAGAGCCAGTTGATGAAAACGACCTAACAGATGAAGAACTTAAAATAATGAGAGATAAATTTGGATTTGATTAATCCTTATGAGGAGGGGGTAACCCCTCTTTTTTTTATGAAGAAATTAAAAATTCACGACTTGAGGAAATTAAAATTGTTAATTAGCTTAGAATATTTTTCTATTGCATGGGAAAAAATTTTTTTTATTAACAAAGCAAAGATATAATTAAAATTTTTTATAAACAAGTAGACTTTATGTGTATAATGTTAGCAGGTGATTAGAATGATAAATGTTGTTGGACTTGGATCCACTTCTTCAAGAGACCTTACCCTTGAAGCAGTAAAAATTATGAAAAACGGAAATAAAAATTTTTTGAGGACTGACAGGCATGAAGCCCTTTCTTTTTTTGAGGAAAATAAAATAGCTTACCAGTCCTTTGACTACTTGTACGATGAGATGGAAAGCTTCGACCAAGTTTATAATAAAATTGTAGAAATACTAATAGAAGAAGCTAAGGATAAAGACATAAATTATTTTGTTCCAGGTACTCCCCTAGTTGCAGAAAAAACTGTGAGGCTCTTAATAGATAAGAAAGAAGAAATAAATATTGTAAATGGAATTTCCTTTATCGAACCAGTTCTTGCCGGAGTTGGACGAGATGCCGTTGATGGACTTTTATTTTTAGATTCTGATGCAAAGAAGTTTGACTTTGACACAAGGCGTGACACCCTAATAACTCAAGTCTATAACAAGAGAATTGCATCAGACCTATCACTTCTTCTTCAAGAAGTCTATAGCGAAGAGGACATGGCCTATGTAATTACCGACGCAGGTCTTGATGATGAGATCGTAAGGAAGGTGGAAATTTATAAACTTCCAAGAATTGATGACTACAATCACCAGTCCTGCATCTACATTCCAAGGACAAGTGGAAAAAACTTTCAAATAATTATGGAAGAGATGGAAAATATTTTAGAAGACAAGGACCTTTACTTAGATGATGAAAATTTTGATAAGATTAAAAAGCTTTTAATAGAAAAATCTAAGGGGATTTCCATGGACTATGAAGAGGAGATTGACACTTTAATCCTGTCTTTATTAATGCTTTTCTTAAAGGAAAGAGAAGGTTTAGTGGATTTCCGTGAAATATTTGATGAGATCTATAAAAAATTGGATAAAATAGCGATTTTTTTAAAATAAATGTAGAAAATAAAGTGAACTTAGGTTATAATTGTAACAGTCTTAGCAATGAAGCCCTAAGAAGTCTTGCATATCAAAGACTTACAAGGTTTTGTAACTAAGGAAAGACTATAGAAAATTCTTCAAGGAGGATATAAAATGAACAAATCAGAATTAGTAGCAAGCATTGCAGAAAAATCAGGTCTTACTAAAAAAGACGCTGAACAAGCTTTAAACGGATTTATTTCTTCAGTTCAAGAAGCTCTTGCAGACGGAGAAAAAGTTCAATTAGTTGGATTTGGAACTTTCGAAGTTAGACAAAGAAAAGCTAGAGAAGGAAGAAACCCTAGAAATCCAGAAGAAGTTATTAAGATTCCTGCATCTAAAGCTCCAGTTTTCAGATCAGGTAAAGCTCTTAAAGAAGCTGTTAATAAGTAAGAAAAGAGAAGGCAAGGCCTTCTTTTTTTATGCTCAAATTTTGTCTAAGTATTGATATTTTCTTCTCTATTTGATATATTCATTAATGGAGAGGATTATGAGATTAGATAAATTTTTAAAAAACTCAAGACTTATAAAAAGAAGAACTCTAGCAAAGGAAGCTTGTGAAAAGAGCCTTGTAGAAATTAACAACAAGCTTGCCAAACCATCAGATTCTGTTAACATTGATGACATTATTTCACTCCAACTTGGCGAGAGAAAAATTAGGGTCAAGGTTAAGGACATCTCTGATGTGAATTCCAAGAAGGATGCAGAGACTCTTTATGATAGGATAGATTAATTGAGGATAATAATCTAATTGTATATAGGTGGGAGAGACTTATGAAGGTAAAAAGAAGAAGATTTCCCTTGGCTCTTGCCATTATAATTATAGGGTCTGTACTTTTTGGCTCAGTAAAAATTGGCAAGTCAATATCTCTAAGAAATCAAAAACTTGAGATTATTTCTGCCAACAATAGAGAAATTTCTAATTTAAAACTTGAAATAGATAATCTGAATTCTGAACTAGAAAATTCTTCCTCTACTGATTTTATTGAAAAGGTAGCGAGAGAAGATTTGGGCATGGTTAAACCAAGAGAAGTTATCTATGTTGACAAGAACAAGGATAAGGCTACAAATACTGATAAGGGTATTTAAAATAAAATTTAGGAGGAAGTTATGGATTTATCGCCAGGCGATATAGTTGAAGGTGTAGTTACTAAGGTTGCTAAGTTTGGAGCCTTTGTAGATTTAGAAGATGGCAAAAGTGGTCTAGTACATATTTCTGAAATTGCAGACACTTTTGTTAAGGATATAAATAATCACATTTCTGAAGGTGATGAGGTTAAGGTCAAGGTTCTTAGCATTGATGAAAAGGGAAAGATTGCTCTTTCAATTAAGGATGCCATTGAGAAAAAAGAAGAGCCTAAGGATGAAAAAGTAGACCAAAGATTCGAAGACATCTTGAGCAAGTTCCTCAAGGAAAGCAATACAAAGCTTGACGAAGCTAGAGCAAGATACAATCAAAAGACAAAGAAGAAGAATTCTAGAAATTAGTAGTGGTAACTATCTTTTGATAGTTTGCCACTTTTTTTATTTTAACTATGGATAAGATATTTTACGAGAACTTAAAAAAACTAAATATAATAAAAAAATCTGACAAGCTAAGTCTTGGTGTATCTGGTGGGGCAGACTCCATGTATCTCTTTTATAATTTTATGGATTTAAAAGAAGATTGGGACCTTGATATAATAGTTTGTCACCTAAACCATGGCATAAGAGAGACTGCCAAGAGAGATGAGGAATTTGTAAAAAAATCTTGCCAAGCTTATGGAATAAAATTTATAAGTAAGACAGTGAACATGGATGAATTTGCAAGAAAAGAAAAAATTTCATCTGAAGAGGCTGGAAGAATTTTAAGGTATGAATTCTTTAGAGAAAACTCTCAAGGTAGGAAGATTTTAACAGCCCACAATGCCAATGACAGGGCAGAGACAGTCCTTTTTAATATTATGAGGGGGACAGGCCTAAAGGGTCTTTCTGGCATCTCTCATGTCAATAAAGACGTTTATAGACCTCTTATAAATATTAAGAGGGAAGAGATTGAAGACTATCTTCACAAGAATAAGCTCCCATACTTTGATGACGAGACAAACTTTAAAGAAATCTACACTAGAAATAAAATTAGGCTGGGACTTATTCCACAACTTAAAAAATTCAATCCAGATATAATAAATTCTCTTCTTAGACTTTCTGAAAACGCAGAAGAAGCTAATGACTTTATAGGAGAAATTCTAGAAGAAAATTATTATAATTGCCTAGGAGATAATTTTTTAATTCCATCTGAAATAAAAAAATTAAAAAAGTTTATAGGTCAAGAAGTAATAAAAAAATACTTAGAAGAAAATTTTTATAGTGAAAATATTTTAAGTAGGTCCAACATACTTGCTATCTATGATCTATGCCTTGGCGACTCTGGAAGACAAATTGATCTTGGCAAAAATATTTCTGCAAGAAGGTCCTATGACAAGATTTATATCGAAGAAGTTATTGACCAAGATGAGAAGACAAGCAAGGATTTAGTGCTTGGAAGAAACGCAACTGACTTTGGAGAAATTTTCATCTCAAGAGATGAAAAAGAAAGTCATGAGGATTCCTTTATAAAAGTAATAGACTGTGATAAAATAAAAGGAAGTCTTTACATAAGGAAGAGAGCCCCAGGAGATAGATTTAAGCCACTGGGTATGAAAAATAATAAAAAGCTAAAGGATTATTTTATTGATAGAAAAGTTGACAGGCTTTTAAGAGATGAAATAGGACTTGTATGTGATAATGAAAAAATCATCTACATACTTGGGATGGATATCTCAGAAGATGTTAAGATTGATAAAAACACAAAAAACAAACTCATTTTGGAGGTTAGGAATGTCAGATATTAAAGAAGTTCTTTATTCTGAAGAAGAAATCAGAGATAAAGTTAAAGAACTTGGGGAAAGAATAACAGAGGACTACAAGGATAAGAATTTATTCTTGCTTGGAATCTTAAAGGGATGTGTTCCCTTTATGGCAGATATTATGAGAAGTATTGACTTAGAGCTTGAGTACGACTTTATGGATGTTTCCAGCTACCAAGACACAAGGTCCATGGGTGAAGTTAGGATCCTAAAGGATATTTCAACATCAATAGTTGATAAGGATATTTTAATCGTCGAAGACATAATTGATACAGGTGTAACTCTTTCTTATTTGACTAAAATTTTAAAGTCAAGGGGAGCAAGGTCTATAGAAATTGTAACTATGCTTTCAAAACCATCTAGAAGAAAGGTTGAACTGCCTGTTAAATACAATGGATATGAAATAGATGACCACTTTGTAATTGGTTATGGAATGGACTACAACGAGAGATTCAGAGGACTTCCTTACATTGGAATACTAGATGAGTCTGTCTATTCTAATAGTGAGGAGTGATATTATTGAATAAAAAATTTGGGGGAGCAGGATTTTATATTGTCCTGATTCTTGTATTAATACTGTCTATTAGATTTTTTGGACCACCAGCAAATGTTGTGGAAGAAAAATCTTTTACAGAGTTTGTGACGGAACTTGAAAAGGACAATGTAAAGTCTGTAAACTTGCAAAATGGAATTGACTCCATTGCCAGCGTTAAACTAAAAAATGGCGACACTTTTAGGACTGTAATCCCACAAGAGGCAGCAGATACCTTCTATAGGGACTACTTAAAGGAAAAATCTGATACAGGATCTATCAACGTAGTTTCAAGCCCAACTAAGCAAACTTCTTTCTTAGTTGAGTGGATTCCAACCCTTCTTATGTTTGCCTTTATTGTTTTCTTCTGGTACAAGATGATGCAACAAGCTGGTGGCGGAGGAAAGATGAACTCCTTCGGTAAGAGCAAGGCAAAACTAATTAACAAAGAAGATGGCAAAAACCTAGTTAAGTTTAAGGATGTTGCTGGCTTGGAAGAAGAAAAGGAAGAGCTTGAAGAAATTGTTGACTTCTTAAAAGATCCTAAGAAATTTATAAATATGGGAGCTAGAATCCCTAAGGGAGTCCTACTTGTAGGTCCTCCAGGAACTGGTAAAACTTATCTTTCAAAGGCTGTTGCCGGCGAAGCAGGAGTTCCTTTCTTTATAATGAGTGGATCTGACTTCGTTGAAATGTTTGTTGGTGTTGGTGCTTCAAGAGTAAGAGACCTTTTTGAATCTGCAAAGAAAAACGCACCTTGTATAATTTTTATTGACGAAATTGATGCAGTGGGAAGAAAAAGAGGAGCAGGTCTTGGCGGTGGCCATGACGAAAGAGAGCAAACTCTTAACCAACTTCTTGTAGAGATGGATGGTTTTGGAACTAACGAAGGCGTTATAGTTATGGCTGCAACAAATAGGGCAGACATACTTGACCCAGCAATCCTAAGGCCAGGTAGATTTGACAGGACAGTTTATGTTGGCAAGCCAGACGTTCGTGCAAGAAAGGCAATCCTTGAAATTCATTCTAGGGGAAAGAAGCTTGCAGATGATGTAAACCTTGAAGTAATTGCAAAGAGAACTCCAGGCTTTACTCCAGCAGATCTTGAAAACCTAATGAACGAATCAGCCCTACTTGCTGCAAGACGTGGCGAAAATGCAATTTCTATGGAAGACGTTGATGAAGCATCAATAAAGGTCCAAGCAGGTCCTGCAAAGAAGTCTCGCATTGTTTCAGAAAAGGAAAGAAAACTTACAGCAGTTCACGAATCTGGACACGCAATTGTATCAAGACTTCTTCCAGAAGAAGATCCTGTTCACATGATTACAATTATTCCAAGAGGAATGGCTGGTGGATTCACTGCCTACCTTCCTGAAGATGATGTTTCTTTCATGACAAAGAAGAAGATGGAAGCTTCTATTGTTTCTCTTCTTGGAGGAAGAGTTGCCGAGTCTCTTGTGCTTGACGACATTTCAACTGGTGCATCCAATGACATTGAGAGAGCTACAAAGATTGCTCGTTCCATGGTAACCCACTATGGAATGAGTGAGAAGCTCGGAACAATTAATTACGACTCATCAGAAAATGAAGTCTTCATAGGAAGGGACCTTGGACGTTCAAGAGATTATTCCGAAAGAACTGCAGCAGAAATTGATGATGAAGTTACAAGAATTATAAACGAGGCTTATACAAAGTGTAAGGAACTTTTAAGCGATAACTTAGACAAGTTGCTTGCCCTTTCTGATGCCCTTTTAGAAAAGGAAACAATTTACTCCAAGGACTTTGAAAAAATCTTTAATGGCGAAAAGCTTGATGAAGAATCAATTGACCTTGAAGATACAATAAATGAAGAAGACTTATCTGATGAAGCAAAGGAACTTATCCATAAGAATGATAAGTTGGATGAAACAGATAAGAAAAATTCAGAAGACGATAAAAGTTTATAAGCATATAAAAAAGCTCCGAGAGGGGCTTTTTTGTTTTGTCTATTTTTAATAGTGATGGCATTAGAGAGTTTGAATTATGTGTAATAGATTTTAAATTTTAAAATTATTATTTGATTAAGTAGGCAAAATAATTTATTTTAATCTAAGTCAACCTTATAAGTGAGAATCTAAAGTTGAAATTTTAAAACATAAACTTTGAAATTTAATAACAAATAATGAAAACTTAGGAAGGTATTTAAGAAAAGTTAATAAGAAATAAATAGAGGATTTAAAGTTAAAAATATTTTATAGAGATTGTTCGCGAATAAAATATGATTAAAAATTAAAATTTTTAATAAAATATGTAGTTAAAAATTTGCATTAAAAAAACTGGAGTCATGCTCCAGTTTTTTAGTCCTCATTATTAAGAATTGACTTAGAAGATTTTTTTTTCTTTTTACTTGATTTGTTGCTGTTGTTTTCGTTGTCTGATGATTTCTTTTTTCTCTTCTTCTTGTCACTATTATTGTTGTTATTATTATTGTTATTATTGTCCTTCTTCTTTTCTTCCTTTTTCTTTTCTCCAGAAGCACTGTAGAAGCCGTACTTATTTGTGTAGTGTGGCTTAGTTCCGTCAGCTAGGAGTTCACGTCTTCCATTTACATATTTAGTGAAGATTCCATCTGGTTCTTCAAATTCTTTTTTGTCTAAGTCTTCGTGAACAGCCTTCATAATTTGTTTCCAAAGATAAGCTGATTGAGTTGAACCAAAGGCAAGCTTTTGATGTTTGTCATTTCCTATCCAAACTGAGCAAGTGTAGTAAGGAGTGTAGCCAACAAACCAAACGTCCTTCTTGTCAGTAGTTGTACCAGTTTTACCAGCAACTTCTTGACCAGGGAAGGAAGCATTTCTACCTGTACCACGTCTTACAACATCCTTTAGCATATCTGTCAAGATGTAAGCATTTTGTGGTGTAGTAACTTCTTTCTCTTTAGGGTCAACTTGGTAAATTACATCACCAGTGTTTGATTCGATTTTTGTAATTACATAAGGGTTGGCATACTTTCCTTCGTTGGCAATTGCAGTGAAGGCTCCAGCCATCTCAAAAGGACTTATTCCATAACTCATGCCGCCAAGTGTAAGAGGGGCATAGCCTATGTCATTCCATGTAGGGTTGTCCTTTTTCTCAACTATTGTAGAAACTCCAATTGATTTTAAAGTATCCACCATTTTATTAAGAGACTCTTCGTCGTTGTAGGCCTTAGAATAAGTTGAATTCTTGTTAACTTTAGCATCCTTGTCAGCAGAAATATCTCTGGCAACTTGGTAAGCACCAACGTTTGATGATTGACGAAGAAGGTTTCTTATAGTTGTCCAACCTTGATAATAGTTACCATCGTTCTTAGGTGAGTGGCCAAATAATTTTTCTGGCATCTTTTGGTCTAGGTAAACATCGCCAGCAGTTGCTCCGTTGTTAAGGGCTGTAAGGTAAACTGAAATAGGCTTAATTGATGATCCAGGTTGTCTTGGAACAAGAGCCCTGTTTAAAAGTCTACCACCACTTACATTTCTACCACCAACAAGGGCCTTAACTTCGTGAGTCTTTTGGTCGATGATGACAGATGCAACTTGTGGTTGGATGATTCCATTTTTGTCTGTGAAGCCGCCATAATAATATTTTGGATTGGAAACAACTTCTTCAAGTGTCCTTTGCATATTTATATCCATTGGAGTATAAATCTTTAGGCCACCATTAAAGAGTTTGTTTGCAGCTTCTTCCTTTGAATAACCTGATTCTGTTAAAATTTTTATAGCATTCTTTTGAACAACATCTGTATAGAAAGAAGAAATTCCACTTTCCTTACGAGAGCCAATGTTGATTTCAATTTTTTCGTTTAAAGCCTTGTCGTGATCTTCTTTACTGATTAGTCCTTGAGCAAGCATCCTCTTTAACACAAGTCTTTGTCTTTCTTGAGAAGTTTCATTAAAGACAGCCTTAACAGGAACTAGCATGTTGTTTTGAATTTGAATTAAATCAAAATTATCAATTTGTCCAAGCTCATTTAAGTTCTTGGCAATTTCTATAATTCTCTCAGAGTTTGGCTCAGAGTTTTCATTCTTTGGAAGAAGAACGACTTCAATATTTCCTAAGTCATCTGAGTCTTCTATCTCTTGAGTATTGTAGGGAGTGTACTTTTCTGGAAGGTTTGTTACACCAGCTATAAGGGCACACTCAGCAAGGTCAAGCTCTGATACGTCCTTGTTAAAGAAAGTTTTTGCAGCAGCTTGGACTCCCACAGTTCCCTTGGAGAAGCCTGCAGAGTTTAAGTAAGCTTCAAGGATTTGCTCCTTAGAAAGTTTTTCTTCTATTTGATAGGAATAGTAGACGTCAGTTATTTTTCTCACTACACTTTTTGAGAAGGAAGTGTACAAGTTTTTGGCAAGCTGCATAGTTATAGTTGATGCACCTTGTTCAAAAGACCTAGTTTTTAGGTCGTGAACTATAGCGCCAGCCACTCTCTTGTAGTCAACTCCGCTGTGTTCAAAAAACCTTTCGTCTTCTATTGCCACAATGGCATTTACTAAGTTCTTAGGTATGTCCTCGTAGGGAACGAACTCACTAAACTGATCAGATATAAGTGATTCAATTAGCTTTCCATCACTTGAATAGATCCTTGAAGTTTCAGAAAGTTGAGATCTATATTCTGATGGATCTATTACAGGAGCTTTTTTAAAAATACCTAACACAATTGATGTGACAAGCGAGCCTAAAATAATAATTGCAGCCGCAACAATTAAGAGAAGTATTTTTATTACGCTTGAAAGTTTTATCATTCCACGAGGTTTATTGTTTCTATTGTCTTTCATAACAACCTCCTATTTTGTTATTATATCAGAATTTTAAGCATATAACTATAAATATAAATGAAAAAACCTCGCCATGAAGCGAGGATCTTTCAAAAATTATTCTATTAATTATGAGCTAAATTATTTCATGGCCTTTAAAATTCTTGGAGCAATAATAGCAGCTACTAGAGCCTTTGCCATGTCAGGAATAATAAAAGGAATCATTCCAACAGTGAAGACCTTTGATATGTCCATTGGGTTGCCCATGACTACATTTAAGATGTAGTACATGTAAGGAAGTCCAAGTGCATAGAAGATAACTTCTGCAAGAACTAAGACTACCATAATTTTTCCAAAGTTTTTTTCACCGTGAGCAAACTTGGATATAAATGCTGCTCCAATTATAAAGGCAATTAGAAAACCAAAGCTTGGTTTTAATACTGATTGGATGCCTCCAGTGAAGCCGGCAAAAATTGGAATACCAATTAGACCAAGTAGGACGTAAATAAAAACTGTAAGTCCTGCGTAAAAGGGTGTAAGTAAAAGTCCAGTCATAAATACAAAAAAGTTTTGTAGTGTAAAGGGAACTGGTCCAATGGGAATAGAAATAAAAGCTCCCACTGCTATAAGTGCTACTAAAAGTGCAATTTTTGTTATGTCTTTTGTTTGAATTTTCATTTTCAACCTCCAGAGATATCTTACATAATGTTTACCTTATTGTCAACATGGTTAACCTAAATATTTTTGGCAAGACTTTATTTATCAATCTAAAGAAAATAATTAGTTGAAAGACTTCCACATTAAATATATAATGAATACAATTTGTAAAATAGAGGTGTAAAAATGTTATTAGTAATAGATGTAGGAAATACTTCCATAACTTGGGGTGTCTTTAAGGGAGGAGAGCTGGTCAATGACTTTAGGACTTCTACTGTGAAGACTAGGACATCTGATGAGTATGGTCTTATCTTTATAAATACTCTTCTTCATGCCAACATAGACCCACAAGATATCGAAGACGTAATTATTTCTTCAGTTGTGCCAAACCTTATGCACACACTTCCTTCTATGATTATAAAATACTTTAACAAGAGCCCAATGGTTGTGAGCACAGACCTTGAACTTGGACTTAATATTAAATACGACAATCCAAAGCAAGTTGGGGCAGATAGAATTGTCAACGCCGTTGGGGCTATAGAACTTTATGGCGAGCAATCAATTATAGTTGACATTGGAACTGCTATGACTTTTTGCGTTGTCGATAAGGAAAGAAATTATCTTGGTGGACTTATTATGCCAGGAATTGGAATTTCTGCTGAAGCTCTTTTCATGATGACTTCAAAGCTTCCAAAGATAGAACTAATTGCACCGAAAAAAGTTATTCAAGCTGACACAGTTGGTGCAATGCAAGCAGGACTTTACTACGGCTACACTGAAATGATTGATGGGATTGTTGCAAAGCTACTTAAGGAATTAAATTGGAAGGAAGAAGACACTAATATTATTTCAACTGGTGGCTTCTCCACAATGTTAACTAAGGATTCAAAATATAATTTTATTATTAACAAGTTCTTAACACTTGAAGGTTTAAAAATTATTTATGAAAAGAACAACAAACTTGAGGGAATAGATTGAGAGTGATTTTTTGTTAAAGATTTTAGCACCCATGGCAGGCTACACAGATATAGCTTTTAGGGAAGTGGCTACTGAAAAGGGCGCAGACATAACTGTAACTGAAATGGTGTCGGCCATGGCACTTGTATATGAAAACAAAAAAACTATAGATCTCTTGGACATATCTCCTAAGGAGAAGAAAGTTGCAGTCCAAATCTTTGGCAGCGACCCAGATGTCATGGGCGAGGCTGCAAGAATTTTAAATGATTACGACTTTTCTTATGTTGACATAAACATGGGCTGCCCTGCACCAAAGATTGTAAAAAATAATTCGGGGTCCCATCTCTTAAGTGACCCGTCCCTGGTCTACGACATTATAAAGGCTGTTGTAAAAAATTCTAACAAGCCTGTAACTGCAAAGGTCCGTAAGGGAATCGGTGGTCTATCTTCCATGAAGGCTATAAAAAACATTGAGGTGGCAGGTGCGACCTTTGTCACAGTTCACGGAAGAACGAGGGAAGAATACTACACAGGTAAGGCTGACTGGGACTTCATAAAAGAAGTGAAGGCAAATGTTAAAATTCCTGTCATAGGAAATGGAGATGTTGACAGTCCAGAAGATGCAATAGAAAAAATAAATTATTCCAAGGTTGATGGTCTAGCAATAGGTCGTGGGGCAATAGGTAACCCTTACATCTTTAATCAAATAGAAGAACTTATAAAAACTGGCGACTACTACAAGCCAAGTGACAAGGAAAAATTACTTTTAATGATTGATGAGCTTGAAAGAAAAATTTCTTACAAGGGAGAGAAGCTTGGCATACTTGAAATGAGAAAGGTCTATGCAGAATATTTTAAGGGAATGAAGGACTCCAAAGAAGTTAGGAACAAGCTAAACAACTTAAAGGACAAGGAAGAAATTTTAAAAACAATAAGTGACTATATAGATAAAATTTAAATTTTCAAACTCTGTAATCTTTGCAGAGTTTATTTTTTTATAAAATTAAAAAAGTTGATGAAAGTCCTCTAGTCGCTTAATCTTCTTGACATTTAGAAGCCTATAAATTATAATGGCTTAGATTAAAAGGTTTTGTGAAAGGCGGCTGACGCCTTATTTTTTATATAATTGAGGGAGAGAGAGTTTTGGAAAAAGATATATTTTTTACACCGGAAGGTTTAGAAAAAATCGAAAATGAAATTGAGTATTTAAAAACAGTTAGAAGAAAAGAAGTTTCTGAAAGAATTAAGGTAGCTCTTGGCTATGGTGACCTTTCTGAAAACTCTGAGTATGACGAAGCTAAAAACGAACAAGCACAAGTTGAAGAGAGAATCGCTAAGCTTGAAATGATGGTTCGTAATGCTAAAATTATTGATGAAAAAGATTTAAATACAGATGTTGTCAACATAGGATCCAACGTAAAAGTTAGAGAACTTGACACAATGGAAGAAGACGAGTACACAATTGTTGGTTCAGCAGAAGCAGACCCACTTGAAGGAAAAATTTCTAACGAATCACCAGTTGGTTCAAAACTTATTGGCAACCGTGTTGGCGATGTAGTTGAAGTTGAAGTTCCAGACGGAATTATCAAGTACGAAATTTGTGGAATAACTATTTAGGAGGCAGTTTGTGAAGAAAACAGAAGATGCAAATCTAAATGAAATGCTTTTGTTAAAGAGACAAAAGCTTGATGAATTAAAAAAGGAAGGCAAAGACCCCTTTGTCAACGAAACTTATGATGTAACTGCACATTCAGTGGGAATTAAAGAAGAATTCAACGAAGCAGATGAAAGAGAAGTTTCTATTGCTGGACGTATTATGAGCAAGAGACGTCACGGAAAAATTTGCTTCCTAGACCTTAGAGACTCAGAAGGCAACATCCAAGTTTTTGCAAGAAAGGATGTCCTTGAAGATAAATACGAAGACGTTAAGGGCATTGACATTGGAGATATTGTCGGCGTTAAGGGAATTGTATTTAAGACAGAAGCTGGAGAAATCACAGTTCGTGCAACTGATATAACTCTACTTTCAAAGTCCCTACAAATTCTTCCAGAAAAATTCCACGGACTTAAGGACCCAGACCTAAGATACAGACAAAGATATGTTGACTTAATTGTAAATCCTGAAGTTAAGGATGTATTTATTAAGAGAAATAAAATTATCAAGAAGATAAGAGAGTTCCTAGACAATAAGGACTTCCTAGAAGTTGAAACACCAATCCTTGGTACCGTAGCAGGTGGAGCAAACGCAAGACCTTTCTACACTCACCACAACACTCTTGACATTGATATGCAACTAAGAATTGCAAATGAATTATTCCTAAAGAGACTAATTGTTGGTGGCTTCGACAAGGTTTATGAAATGGGCAAGATGTTTAGAAACGAAGGAATGGACACTAGACACAATCCTGAATTTACAAACATTGAACTTTACCAAGCCTATGTTGACTACGAAGAAATGATGAGAATTACTGAAGATCTATTTGAATACGTAGCTCTTGAAGTTCTTGGAACAGATACAATTAACTACCAAGGAACAGAAATTTGCTTAAAGGCACCTTGGAAGAGAATCACAATGATAGACGCAGTTAAAAAATATGCTGACGTTGACTTTAATGAAATTGATACAGACGAAAAGGCAAGAGAAATTGCAAGAGAAAAGGGCATCGAAGTTCATGAAAATGACACATGGGGCAAGCTTCTTTCAGAAATGTTTGAAGAATTCTGTGAAGAGCACCTTGTTGAACCAACTTTTGTAATTGGTCACCCAGTAGATGTTTCTCCACTTGCAAAGAGAAATCCAAAGGACCCAAGACTTACACAAAGATTTGAAGCCTTCATTAACACTTGGGAATTTGCCAATGCCTTCTCAGAACTTAATGACCCAATAGATCAAAGACAAAGATTTGAAGCACAAGTTGCAGAAAAGGCAGCAGGAGATGATGAAGCTCACCCAATGGATTCAGACTTCATCAATGCAATTGAAGTTGGTCTACCTCCAACAGGTGGACTTGGTATTGGTGTTGACAGGATGATTGTCCTTCTAACAGACCAACCAAGCATTAGGGACGTATTATTATTCCCAACAATGAAACCACTTGGAGCTGAAGTTGCTGAAATAAAAGCTAACAAGGCTGCAGATGAAAAGGCAAGTGTAAAGCTTGACATGTCAAAGGTAAAGGTTGAACCTCTATTTGAAGACATGGTAGACTTTGATACTTTCTCAAAATCTGACTTTAGAGTTGTAAAAGTTAAGAACTGTGAAGAAGTTCCAAAGTCAAAAAAACTTTTGAAATTTACATTAGATGATGGTTCTGAAAAAGAAAGAGTTATTTTATCTGGTATTAAGGAATATTACAGCGCAGAGTCTTTAATTGGAAAGACACTACTTGCGATTTGTAATCTTCCTCCTCGTAAGATGATGGGAATCGACTCAGAAGGTATGATTATATCTGCAATTTGTGAGTACGACGGAAAAGAAAAACTTAACTTAATAATGTTGGATGATAATATTCCAGCAGGATCAAAATTATATTAAAGAACACGCTAATTATGAAACTGGGGTTTGTTATGAATCCCAGTTTAATTTTTAGGGGTATGTATGAGATGGATAATTAGAATAATTTTATTACCGATAAGATTAGTGTTGAGTTTGCTCATAGCTTTTCTAACCTTCATATTAAGTTTGAGCACTGCGTTGTTAAGCTTAGTTTCTACTTTAATTTTTATAATTGGATTAGCTAGCATTTTTCAAGGAGACAAGCAAATTGTAATTGAAGCACTAATATTAGCATTTTTATTTAGTCCATTTGGATTACCTAAATTAGGTATATATGTTATTGGATTATTAGAATTATTAAACTATACAATAAAATCAATTTAAAGAAAAATAAATATTAGACAATCGTAGACGATAGAAGATAATAATTCTGTCGTCTTTTTTATTTCAAAGAAAGGAGGTAGGAATGAATTTTGATTATTTTTATAGTAGGCAATCTGAGATGTATAACTTCATTAGGTTTCCTATGGTATTAATGGAAGATGAGGTTTTTGAGAGCATTTCTATTGAAGCTAAAGTTTTGTACTCATATATGCTTAATAGAATGGGTCTTTCATATAAAAATGGCTGGATAGATGAAGATGGAAAAGTCTTTATTTATTACACAATTGAAAGTATAAAAGATCAATTTAATTGTGCAAGTGAAAAAGCAAATAAATTAATAGCTGAGCTTGATATTAAATCAGGGATAGGACTTATTGAAAAGAAAAGACAAGGACTTGGAAAGCCTAATAGAATTTATGTTAAAGACTTTATGAGCATATTTAATAATATGGAATTAAAAAATCAAGAAGTTCGAAAAACAAAATTCCAGAAGTTCGATAATCGAAATTCAAGAGATTCGAATATCGAAAGTCAAGATTTTCGAAAATCGGAAGGTAACTATAACAATATTAGTAATAATGAGTTAAGAAAGAATGATTTTAGTAAGGGACAAAAGCCTTATGGAATATATAAAAACATATTTTTGACTGATGAAGAATACAAGGACTTAACAAATGAGTTAGGAAACAGAATTAATGAGTACATTGATAGGTTGTCGTCATATATGAAAGCAAATAACAGAGTGTATCAAGATCACAAGGCAACAATAATTAATTGGTATCTTAATGATCAGGCAAAAAATATTAATGAAAATTCAACAAAAAAGATGAATTACGATATAGGAGAGAGTTTATGAAAAACTTAAAAGATTTTGTATTAAGAGAAAATGATATTGAAAGAAATGGACATATCTATTGCAAAGTATGTGGTACAAGAGTAGATGGAGAATTACTTGACCTTGGATTTACAAAGTTTATTCCTAGAATTAAATGTGAATGTGAAATAAAAAGAGATAAGGAAAACGAAGAAAGAGAAAGACTGATGAGAATATCGACATTGAAAAGAGATTGCTTCTCATCGCCGCTCCAACACCAATATACTTTTGAGAAATTCTTAAATGAAAAAGGTCAAGCCTATAAGGTTGCCTATAATTATGCTAAAAGTTTTGAACAAATGAAGGAAGACAATGTTGGACTTTTATTTTATGGAGATGTTGGTAGTGGGAAAACTTACCTTGCTTGTGCAATAGCAAATGAATTAATCGAAAGAACACAAGTTAGAGTTAAGATTTTGAATTTATCTCAGGTAATAAATCAAATACAAAAATCTGTATTTAAGGTTGATTCAAATGAAATAATAAGTAACCTCTCTAATATTCCTTTGTTAATCTTAGATGACCTTGGAATTGAAAGGGATACATCTTATGCAAGAGAACAAGTATATAACATTATAAACTCAAGATACTTAAAAGGCAGGCCGACAATTTTCACTACAAACTTATCATTGGAAATTATTCAAAATCCTAATATTGACCTTGAGTATCAGAGGATATATTCAAGAATACTTGAAATGACAATACCAGTTAAAGTTACAGGAGAAGATTTTAGAAGAAAAATCCATCAAGAGAAGTTAAGAAAATACAAAGAGTTACTTTTATATGGAGGTGGAATAGATGATTAATGAAGAAGTATCTAGGTCAAGTCTTAATCTTGAAGTAAGACTTGCAAAAGCAACAAGTAAAGCAATTCTTGATGCCTTAAAGAAAGTACACAAGCAAATAGAGGAACAAGGCGGCTTGAAAAATGTAATAAAAAATAACGGAGAAGAAGTAAAACTAAAAGATATGGTTAAAAAGGGACAGTTAGAAGAAATTAATCTAAAAGATCCTGAGTTAAAAGAACTAAAGAAAATTTTAAATAAACACGGAGTGAAGTTTTCTGTTATGAAAGATAAGGAAACTGGTAACCACTCTGTGTTTTTTCAATCTAAGGATATAAAAGTAATGGAACATGCTTTTAAAAAAGCAGTTAAGGCTTCTGAAAGAAAGGCCGATAGAAAAGATTCAATAACGAAGACTATAAATAAGTTTAAAAATATGGCTAAGGACACCATTAGCAAAGATAAAGTTAAAAATAAACATAAGGAGCAAAGCTTATGATAAGTAATTTAAAAACATTTGAAAATAAGAATTTTGGGAAACTCACTGTTATTGAAAAAGATGGTGAGTTTTTCTTTATAGCAAATGAAGTAGCAACTATGCTAGGATATGTCAATCCCAGAAAAGCTATTTATGACCATGTAGACGAAGAAGATAAGGGTGTAACGAAATGGAACACCCCTGGAGGAATACAGAATATTTCAATAATTAACGAATCAGGATTGTATTCACTTATCCTTTCATCAAAACTACCACAAGCAAAAATGTTCAAAGCTTGGGTAACGAGAGAAGTCTTACCAAGTATTAGAAAAAATGGAGGATATATAGCTGGTCAAGAAAAGAAAACTAACGAAGAGCTACTTGCAGATGCAATTCTTGTAGCCAATAGAATTATTGCTGAAAGAGAAGAAGAAATTGAAGAATTAAGACCAAAGGCAGACTATTATGACAAATTAGTAGATTACAACCTACTTACAAACTTTAGAAATACTGCCAAAGAGTTAGGAATACCACAAAATCAATTTATAGGCTTTTTAATGGATAAGGGATTAATTTATAGAGATAAGAAAAAGAAACTCTTACCTTATGCAGATAAGAACAAGGGATATTTTGAAGTTAAAGAATGGGTTGATCCACTAGGTACACTTGTAGGAATACAAACATTTATAACACCAAAGGGAAGGCACTACCTACTAATTTTATTAGATAGTGAAGGTTTCTACGATGAATAAGATATTAGAAGCCATTCTTTCTGATATTAAAAACATAATTAAAATAGACGACCCAAAGAAATTTATATTATCAAACATTCCCTATCTATCATTCTTCTACATTGGAAATATCTTTTCTAAGCACATCAATTCTTATGTAGGAGGAGATATTATTGATAAAATAATGGTGGGAATTTCTGATATAGGAACTTTATCTTATATACCAAGCCTTAATCCAAGGGACTTGTTAGTAGGTATTTCAGTTGCTGGTCTTGTTAAGTTAATTGTTTACAGCAAAGGTAAAAACAAAAAGAAATATAGGCAAGGCAAGGAATATGGATCTGCAAGATGGGGAGAAAGTAAGGATATTGCTCCATATATTGACCCTAAGTTTGAAAACAATGTTCTCATAACTAATACCGAAAGACTAACAATGAACTCAAGACCTAAAAACCCTAAATATGCCAGAAATAAAAATGTATTAGTAATAGGTGGTTCTGGATCAGGTAAAACGAGATTTTATGTAAAGCCAAATCTAATGCAAATGCATTCTTCCTATGTAGTAACAGACCCTAAAGGCACACTTGTGTTAGAATGTGGAAAAATGCTTTATGAAAATGGTTACGACATAAAGATATTAAACACAATAAACTTTAAAAAATCTATGAAATACAATCCCTTTGCATACTTGAGAAGTGAAAAAGATATTTTAAAGCTTGTCCAAACCATAATTGCTAACACCAAGGGAGATGGAGAAAAGGCAGGAGAAGATTTTTGGGTAAAGGCTGAAAAGTTATATTACACTGCTCTTATTGGGTATATTTATTATGAAGCACCTGAAGAAGAAAAGAATTTTAAAACACTCTTAGATATGATTGACGCAAGTGAGGTTAGAGAAGATGACGAAACCTATATGAACCCAATTGATAGGCTTTTTGAAGCTCTTGAAAAGAAAGATCCAAGTCATTTTGCAGTTAAGCAATACAAGAAATATAAGCTGGCAGCAGGAAAAACTGCCAAGTCAATTCTAATATCTTGTGGAGCAAGACTTGCACCTTTTGATATAAGAGAGCTTAGAGAACTAATGAGCGAAGATGAATTAGAGCTTGATAAAATTGGAGATAGAAAAACTGCTTTATTCGTAATAATATCAGATACAGATGATACCTTTAACTTTGTAGTTTCAATAATGTATTCTCAACTATTTAATCTTCTATGTGATAAGGCAGATGATGTGTATGGTGGAAGACTTCCAGTTCATGTTAGGTGTCTACTTGATGAGTTTGCAAATATAGGATTAATTCCTAAATTTGAAAAATTGATTGCAACAATTCGTTCAAGAGAAATATCGGCAAGCATAATACTGCAAGCACAATCTCAATTAAAAGCAATCTATAAAGACCATGCAGATACAATAGTTGGTAACTGCGACTCTACACTCTTTTTAGGAGGAAAAGAAAAAACAACAGTAAAAGAATTATCTGAAACCTTAGGAAAAGAAACCATAGACCTATATAACACATCAGAAACAAGATCCAATCAAAAATCTTTTGGTCTAAATTACCAAAAAACTGGCAAGGAACTTATGAGTCAAGATGAAATAACTGTAATGGATGGCGGTAAGTGTATTTATCAGTTAAGAGGAGTAAGACCTTTTCTATCTGATAAATTCGATATTACAAAGCATAAGAATTACAAGTTGTTGGAAGATTATGATAAGAAAAACTTGTTTGATGTGGAAGAGTATTTAACAAATAGAGATAAAATAAAAATAAACAGGAACAGTTTGATTACAAGATTATGAATTAAGCCTAGGATAAAAATATTTTTGGTATAATATCTATATAAACCATGGAGGTAGGCATATGAGGTCTTATGAAAGTAAGGAAGAATTAAAAAATGAGATAAAGAAAACTTTTGGAAAATATATTTCAGAGTTTGATAATATCCCAGAAGAATTAAAAGATAAAAGAGTAGATCAAGTTGATAGGACACCAGCTGAAAATCTTGCCTATCAAGTAGGTTGGACAACTTTAGTTTTGAAATGGGAAGAAGATGAAAAAAAGGGAATTGAGGTTAAAACGCCATCTGACAAATTTAAGTGGAATCAACTTGGAGAATTGTATCAATGGTTTACAGATACCTATGCTCATAAATCGTTAAAGGAATTAAAAGAACAACTATCACAGAATATAGAAGATATTTACTCTTTGATAGATAATCTTACAGAGGAAGAATTATTTAAACCACATATGAGAAAATGGGCAGATGAAGCAACAAAAACTGCAACTTGGGAAGTATATAAATTTATCCATGTAAATACAGTAGCACCATTTGGAATATTTAGGACTAAGATTAGAAAATGGAAAAAACTTAATAATTTTGTGAATGTAATTAAATAATAAGGTTGGTGCTTTAATTGAATTATGAAAAATTTAAAAAAATAATAAATAGAAAAACCTCTATAATAGTATTAGATACAAATGTAATACTTGACTTAGCTCGATATTCATTATACAGTAGCAAAAACATATTAGAAATTTTCAAGGAGTGTAAGGATTTAATATGGATTCCGAATCAAGTGTATAAAGAATTTAATAAAAATAAATATAGCGTATTCGGACAATTGAAAAAAAAGTATCAAAATTTTGAAAAAGATTTACTAAGAGTAATTGAAAGGAGTCAAAAAAATTTAGAGAGTGTCTTGATTAAATCATCTAAATATAATTATTTTGGAAGAAAAAATTTGGAGAATGATTTAAATAACAAGTTAGTTGAATTAAAACAAATAATCAAATCTTATAAAAATAGTGTTGGTATTGAATATGATGAAATAACAACAGATTCTCCTGAAATAATTAAAGATATAGATAATCTTATTTCATATTTAGAAAAAAATAATAGGATAGGTAATAGGATAAGGTTTAGTGAACAATTAAAAATTATTAGAGAGGGTGAACTTAGGTATAAATATAAAATTCCGCCTGGATATGAGGACATTAATAAAGATGGAGTTGAAAAATTTGGAGATTTATTTGTTTGGAAAGAGATATTAGATTTACCAGTTGAAAAATCAGTAAAAGATATTATTTTTATTACGAATGATATAAAAGAAGACTGGTGGAGTAAGGATAGTCAAGATAATTTAGTAGTTCACGATAAATTATTAAGTGAATTTAAAGAAAAAAATCCAAATGTAAATATTGAATTTTTAACAACAGGAATGTTTCAGAATTTCGCTTCAAAAGTATATGATAGATATGATTTTAATGTTTATGTAGATTTAAATAGAAAAGATGTGTCATATGTAGAAAGAGTAAAACAAGATATTTCTAATGATATAGTTGACAGTATTTATAATAACAACTATTATTATCTAGAATCGTATGTTATTGGAAGTGAGGGTATTGAAGAATTAGATATAAATAATTGTGAATTCAATGAGATATTAGATACTTATGAAGAGTTTACAGACGAGATTGTTAGTATAACTTATGAGCTAGAATATTTAATAAATTTAAGTTGTGTATCCTTTGATTATTGGGGACGTGATGATGATACAAAAGAAGTCATACAATCACCACCAATAGAACAAGAATTTAGTGGAAGTGTCATAGTTAATGTCACAAGATTAATTAATAAAGATGATATCGAAGAAGATTCTTTTTATATTAATAATGATAAAGAATATACAGATATTGAAATAATTGAAATTCAGATAGATCAAGATTCTATAAACAAAAATGAAGAAGACTACGATGACTCTTATTTAGAAGAGGAGAATTACAATAATGATTATGCATTTATTTGCTCTAAATGTGGAAAGGGATTTAAGGATAGGCGAGAAGATGTAGGTGGTATTTGTCGAGATTGTTCATTTAATGATTAATAATATAGGATATTTTATTAAAGCAGTAATTATAAAGTTTACTGCTTTTTTTATACTCAAAATTAGGAGGTTAAGATGTTAAGGATAAGAGCTCCTACTTAGAACAATTTAATAAGGAATAATGTATAGCGATTGGAAATAAATAGATCCAGTCGCTTTTTTAATTGAAATTTATAGATTAAGGAGAAGAAATTAATGGATAGAGAAATGATAAATATTAATGCAAATTTAGTTAAAGAAGTGGAATTATCAGAATTTGAAAGAGATGGAGAAAAAGTAGATGTAGCAAATTTTACTCTCATTAAAAAATATGGTAAAGGAAAAGAATATATAAATTGTTCAGTCTACGGAGAAAAAAGCGAACGTGCAAAAGAATTAGATAAAGGAGATCTAATCCATGTCTTTGGATATTTCAAAGAAAACAAAAAAGGAGATAAGGTCTACAAGAATTTTATAGTTAAATCACTAAATAAAATAGAAAATAAGAAAGAAAACGAGGAGGAATAATATGGAATTTTTTACAGCTGGAGTTGGAGTTTTAAAGACACTTGTAACTGCAATTGGTGCAGGTTTAGGAGCATGGGGAGTTATTAACTTAATGGAAGGTTATGGTAATGATAACCCTGGTGCTAAATCTCAAGGTATTAAGCAGCTTATGGCTGGTGGGGGAATTGTACTAATCGGTATTAAATTAATTCCACTACTTGCAAATGCTTTAAAATAGGAGAAAGTCTATGTTTGGTATCTTTGACAAGCTAACTGAATTTTTTAAGGATATGCTACTCGGAGGTATCAAAGCAAATCTTGAGTCCATGTTCTTAGATATAAATGACAAGGTAGGAGTTATTGCAACTGATGTTGGGAAGACACCAATGGGTTGGAATGGAGAAGTGTATAACTTCATAAAAAACATTAATGATAATGTGATCGTTCCAATAGCAGGTCTTATCATAACAGCAGTTTTATGTATTGAACTCATAAATATGGTTATGCAAAAGAATAATATGCACGATACAGATACTTTTGAGTTTTTCAAATACATTATAAAGATGTTTATAGCAGTCTACCTTGCAAGCCATGCCTTTGAATTTTCAATGGCAGTCTTTGATGTGGCACAAAATCTTGTAAACAAAGCGGCAGGGGTAATCACTACTTCTGCCACTGTTTCAGGAGATCAGATAGTTGCAATGGTTGATACATTAAAAGAAAAAGAAATAGGTGAGCTTTTAATGATATTAGTTGAAACAAGCCTTGTAAGGATTGCAATTCAATGTATATCTTTAACTATTACCTTAATAGTATATGGGCGTATGTTTGAAATATATGTCTACTCATCAGTATCATCCATACCATTTGCGACTATGGGAAATAAAGAATGGGGTCAGATTGGAACAAATTATATCAAGGGACTTTTTGCCTTGGGACTACAAGGTTTGTTTTTGATGGTATGTTTAGGTATCTACACCGTTTTAATAAGAACGGTACAGATTACAGATATTCACGCAAGCTTGTTTAGTATATTAGGATATGCTCTACTACTTGGACTTATGATGTTTAAGAGTGGAACAGTTGCAAAAAGTATTATGAATACGCACTAGGAGGAATAAATGTTAAAAAAGAAAAATTGTGCTTTATTGGGACTTGGAATTTTATTAGGAGGAACTTATGAAATCTTAAAAGAGAAGAAAAGAAATGAAGAGATTAGAAACTTAAAGAGGAGAATAAATAGACTCGGAAGATGTCACAATGAATTTGTTATGTATCAAGGCGAATACAATGACAGAAATGAAGAAAAACAAGAAGAATTAGAAGAAAGAATTAGCTACCTGGAAGAGGAAACAACATCTAATTATGACCATATACTTGAACTTTCCAAAGAAGAAGTAGAGGGAGATTAAAATGGCATATGTACCAATACCAAAAGATTTGGACAAGATTAAAACAAAGGTTGCCTTTAACTTAACCAAAAGACAACTTATAGGTTTTTCTGTGGCAGGACTAATTGGTATACCAACCTATTTATTTATGAAGAAATATCTACCTAATGATGTTTCTATCATTGTAATGCTAATAGTAACCCTGCCAATCTTTTTTATAACCTTATATGAAAAAGATACCTTAACTTTTGAAAAATATTTTAAATTTTTCTATCTTCATAAGTTTTATCAACCAACTAAGAGAATAAGAAAGGAGGCATACATTGAAGCAAAGAAAAAAGCAAATCAGCGACTTAAATCTAAGGGAAAAACAATTAAAAAAAGACCGAAAGGAAGTAAGAAGGCTAAAAACAAAGAAAGATCCAACAAATAGTCTTCTAAGTGTACTTTTAAAGAAAGAGAAAAAGAGATTTACTGTTGAAGATACAATTCCCTATATAAGAATGTTACCAGAGGGCATTTGCCAGTTAGATGAAAAAAATTATTCAAGGACAATTTCATTTCAAGATATAAATTACCAGTTGGCATTGGAAGAAGATAGAGATTTAATCTTTAACCAATTTGCCAACTTTTTAAATTCTTTTGATCCAAGTGTCCACATTGAACTTTCGTATGTAAATCAATTAGGAAGAAATAAAGACCTACAAGATGCAATTAAAATTGCTGATAAGGGAGACTTCTATGACGATGTAAGAAAAGAGTTTAGGGAGATGTTAAAGCTTCAACTTGCAAAGGGCAATAACGGACTTAAAAAGATGAAGTATATAACCTTTACAACAGAAGCCGATAACCTAGAGCAAGCAAGAGCAAAGTTAAATAGACTTGAAGTAGATATTTTATCTAACTTTAAATCTATGGGAGTAAGAGCAGAAAGCCTTGATGGTGAAGAAAGGCTAAGACTTGTTCACGATATGTTAAATCCAGACAAAAACTTTTATTTTTCATATAAAGATTTGAAGAAGAAAGAGTCTACAAAGTCACATATAACTCCCAATATCTTTAATTTTGCACCAGTAAATAATTTTAAATTTGGTAAATATATTGGAGCAGTAAGCCATTTTCAAATACTTGCAAGTGAGTTATCAGACAGAATGTTATCTGAGTTTTTAGATATTGATGACAATATTTATGTAGCTTTTCATATAGATGTAGTTGAACAAGCAGAAGCCATTAAACTCATTAAGAGAAAAAATACAGACCTGGATAGAATGAAAATTGAAGAACAAAAAAAAGCAGTTCGTGCTGGATATGATATGGATATTATTCCTTCAGATATAAATACTTTTGGGGCTGATGTTAAGTCCATGTTATCTGACTTACAAAATAGAGATGAAAGGCTCTTTGTAGTTACCATAGTAATGATGAATTTTGCTAGGACTAATCAAAAACTAGAAAACACCATTGCTCAAATTTCATCAATTGCAAATAGACATAATTGTCAAGTGAAAAGATTATCTCACCAACAAGAGCAAGGACTTGTTTCTGCCTTACCTTTAGGAGTTAATCAAGTCGAAATAAAAAGATTTTTAACTTCATCATCAACGGCAGTATTTATGCCTTTTACAACAGAAGAGCTATTTATTGATTCGGCAAATTCTTTGTATTATGGCTTAAATGCCCTTAGTCAAAATTTGATTATGGCAGATAGGAAGAAACTAAAGAACCCTAACGGACTAATATTAGGAACACCAGGTTCTGGTAAATCTTTCTCGGCAAAGAGAGAGATGGCAAATGCAATTCTTGTAACAGACGATGATGTAATTATTTGTGATCCTGAGGGCGAGTATTCAAACCTTGTAAAACAATTTAATGGAGAAGTTATTAAAGTTTCGGCAAAGTCAAAGGACTACCTAAATCCACTAGATATAAATATGAACTATGGAGATGGGGACGCACCTTTAAAGGATAAGGCAAACTTCATAATGTCTATGCTTGAACTTGTAGTAGGAGGATCTGGTCTTACTGCTGCAGAAAAATCTGTTATAGATAGGTGCTTACCAAAGATATATCAAAAGTATTTTGAAGACCCCAAACCAGAAAATATGCCTATATTAGGAGATTTATACGATATGCTTCTATCTCAAGAAGAGGGAGTTGGTAGGAAGCTCGCAACAGAAATGGAAATTTATGTTAAGGGAAGTCTTAATGTATTTAATAATAGGTCAAATGTTGACCTAAATAGGCAACTGCTTTGCTTTGATATAAAAGAGCTAGGAACACAACTTAAAAAAATAGGTATGCTTGTAATTCAAGACCAAGTTTGGAACAAGGTTTCCCTAAATAGAGGAAGCAAGTCTACAAGATACTATATAGATGAGTTCCACCTTTTATTAAAAGACCCACAAACTGCTTCATATTCAGTAGAAATCTGGAAAAGATTTAGAAAATGGGGCGGTATTCCAACAGGTATAACTCAAAACGTAAAAGATCTTTTAACAAGTCAGGAAATTGAAAATATCTTTGATAATACAGACTTTGTTCTAATGTTAAATCAAGCATCTGGAGATAGGGATATTCTTGCTAAGAAATTAAAAATATCGCCTTATCAGTTAAACTATATTACTAATTCAAACGCAGGTGAGGGACTATTATTCTTTGGAAATACTATTGTTCCCTTTATAGATAAATTCCCTAAAGACACTATGCTATATAAGCTAATGACAACTAAACCAGAAGAAGCTAAGTAGGTGTGATATGGATAAAAAACTAAAAAAAGATTTTCAAAAGAAAATTATACGAAATAGGGACGCTCCTGAAAAAAATATGGATAGTAAACTTGTTCATTCAGATGATTATACCAATAAGATTATTAAGACTAAGGATAGGTTCGGAGATAAAATTTCAGAAAAAGAATCTAAATTAATCCATGAGAATGTATTAGCTAAAGATCAAAAACAAGATAAACTAAAAGATTTTCAGAAGTCTAAAAACAAGGAAAGAATTAAAAAAGAAGTTTTAGATAATAAAGCTAAGGCTGAAGAAACAAAACAAGCCAATCTTGAAATAAGGACAGATGAAAGCTTTAAACTTGATGAAGACTTAGATGTAGACTTTAAAAAAGTAAATTTTGATAGTGAAAACAGTAGAAATATTAATTCTAATAAACTAACAACAGATGATATTTCAGCTAATGCTCAACCAATAAGCAATAAGAAGGCATCAAGTAAAAGACAAGTTCTTAAAAATTATGAGGATAAACTTATCCATAGTAAGGATAAATTCCAAGACAAAATCAACGAGAAAGAGTCTAAGCGAATCCACACAAGTGAAGATAAACCTATTGAAGCAAAGAATAGTAAGAGGATATATAGAAAAGATAAGCTTGTTAAAAATGAAGTAAGTAAGAACGAGACTAATACTAATATCGATAAAAAACAAAAGCAGAAGCTTTATCAAGAAAAGAAGTTTAGAGATAAGGAAAAAATTTCTAAAGAGATAGATAAAGAAAATAAGCTAAGCGAAGTTGATACAGATAAGACTTTTGATAATCCTGAGAATAAAGACAATAATCCTGAATTTATAAAAGATGAAAAGGAAACAAGCCTTAAACCTTCAGAACAAAAGAAAGTTAATAAAAAGAAGACTTACTACAAGAGAAAAAATTATGAAAGTGATAAATTCACTCGCAAGAAAATCGATGACTTAAAAAATGAATCTAAGAAAGTTACAACGAAATATTCTAAGAAAGCACAAGATGTTAAAGACTTTATCTCAGATAAAAAGATTGGAGAGCTTGAAAAGTCTAAAAGTAAGCTAAAGGATAATATCTTAAAGAATAAAACTAAAGGAAGTCTATCTTCTGGGGTTTTATTATCTGGAGCTAAGTCATCAGAGTTAGTGAGAGATTATCTAAGTTCAGGATCTGACAATACTGGTGTGGAATCTGGAGAAAAGGCCGCTAATGTAAGCTCTAAACTCCAGCATGGAATAAGGAAGTATAAGCTAGACAAAAAGAAAAAGTCCTTAAAAAAGCTATCTAAACTTGATAAAAAAATAAGAAAGAGAAAAAGCAAGTTGGAGTTTAAAAATGGATTAGAAGATTTAAAAAAGTCAGATGCCTATATAAAGAAAAATAGATTTAAGAAGTTTTACCAGAGAAAACAAATGAAGAGCATGATAGCTAAAAAGCACGAAACAAGACTGGTAGATAGAGTTAAAAAAGCTATTTTAAGTTTAGGTAAAGCTTCTAAAGAGCTAATCGTAAGAAAAAGTAAGATGGTTTTATTTGTGGTAATAGGACTAGGTCTTATGCTATCAATCATGGTTGGTGGCGGAAGTGTTGGGATGAGTGGACTGAGTAACTCAGTGAACTCAGTAATGACAACAACATATCTATCACAAGATACAGTTCTAAGTGAAGTTAATCAAGAATTTTCATCAATGGAGTATGACCTACAATCACAAATCGAAAGTGTAAAAACAAGTCATCCTGGATATGACGAATATATTATAAACAAAGAAGGAGAAATTGGTCATAATACCCATGAGCTTTTATCCTATATAACTTCAAGATGTGGAGAGGTAAAATCAGCGTCTGAAGTAAAAGGAATTTTAAAAGAACTTTTCGATAAGATGTATAAACTTGTTTTTAAAGAAGAAATTGAAATTAGAACAAGAACAGTAGCAAGAACTAGATATGATAGTCGTGGCAATCCTTATACTAGCTATGAAAAAGAAGAGTACGAATATAAAAAGTTAATTGTAACTTTAAAGAAAAAAGAAATGGATGAAGTTGTTAGGGAAATATTTAAAGATTATCCAGACAATGTAGTTCATTATGAAGCTCTTCTTGAAGCTAAGGGAAATATGGGAGATGTTTTTGGATCAGGTAATGGGGACTTAGGAGAAATAGTAGATAATCCAAACTTTGGAAATCCTGGTCTTGCTTTTGATTCAGCTACTGCAAAGGCTCTTTTTAATGAAGCAGAAAAACATATAGGCAAAAGATATGTGTTTGGAGCAAGTGGACCATCTAACTTTGACTGTTCAGGTTTTGTATGTTGGTCATTTACAAAGTCTGGTGTAAAGAGAATGCCAAGAACAACTGCATGGAGAATATACAAAGACTATTGTAATCCAGTAAGTCCAAGTGAAGCTCAACCTGGAGATATTATATTTTTCCACTCAACATATAACAGTGGAACTCCAATATCTCACGTAGGAATATACGCAGGTAACGGAATGATGATTCACGCAGGAGATCCAATTCAATACACATCAATAAATTCAAAATATTGGAAATCACACTTTTATGGTTTTGGAAGACCAAGATAGAAGGGAGATATTATGTGAACAGGAAGCTTATAAGTATTAGAAACAAAAAGAAAAAAATAGAAGAGAAATTAAAAGATCTAAATGCAAAATACAAGGAAATTTGCGATGAAGAAATACAAGTTGAAAATGAAGAAATAATTGTAACTCTTAGGAGGAACAATATCAGCTTGGAAGAATTAATGGAGAAAATCAATGATAGAAAAAGAGAAGAAAAATTAAAAGAAAAGGAGAACATTCATAATGAAGAAATTTAATACGAACAAACTAAGAGCCTTTTTTATGGCTCTTTTATTAATTTTGACATCAACTGTGCATACAAGTGCATTTGCAAAGTCTGATGTTACTTGGACGGAAGATGATTTTATTTACCATCAAGGAGATAAGACTCATGTAGCAGGACTAAGTAAAACAGGATGGGAAAAAGCAGAGAAAACTCAAGAAATTAAGTTTTTAGAAGGTACTAAAACTATTGGATATATAAATAGTTCTGGTTACTCACAAAATATGTTTGATATTCCAAGAATATCAAAGTTAAAAGATTTGAAGATTACTTTACCAGAATCCCTAGAAACAATTAAGAGCAACTCTTTTGTATATTGCCCAATAAGAGAAATTAAATTGCCAAGCAATTTAAAAACAATTGAAAGTTGGGCATTTAACAATACAAATTTAGAAGAAATCTATATTCCTGATTCAGTAACAAACCTTGGTGGTGCTGCTTTTAGAGAAAATAAGATAAAAAGAGCTAGACTTCCAAAAGGTTTAAAGGTTATAAAAGATGGATTATTCTTTGAAAACGAACTAGAAGAAATTGAAATACCAGATAGTGTTGAAGTTATTGAAGGTGGAGCTTTTTATAAGAATGCATTGAGGAGAATTAATGCACCAAGCAATCCTAAACTTAATAATACTGGAGCTAAATTAATAGGGAATCAAGTTGTAGAATATAGACCAAAACAAAATCCTTTCTATCTTAATAATCTAGGATATAATGGAGAACTCGGAATTTCTAATTACAAAAATCTAATCAAAGATGAAGATGGAGGACTAACATTTCCAAAAGATGTAGACATGGTAGAATTGGACTTTTCAGTTCCAAAATACTACTATTCAGGAACTATCAAGATTTACAATCCAAATAAATATTCCATTGATACTCAAACAGATTTAACAGGGCAAGATATTGATGAAAAGGACAATAAGATTGATGATTTAACTAAAAACATTAAGGACTTAGAAAATCAGATTAAAGACTTAAATGATAAGAAACAAGAATACCAATCAAAGATAGATGAATTAAAGGAAAAGTTAGAATCTTGCAAAGATAATGGAGAGAAACTAAAACAAGAAAAAGCTAAGCTAGAAGAAGAAATTAGAGATAAAGATAATAAGATTGCTCAATTGAATAAAGAAATTGAGAATCTTAAAAACTCTAATAATGATGAACTAATAGCAGAAATTACTCAGCTTAAAGATGAATTAAAAAGATTAGAAGATGAAAATGCAAAGCTAAAAGAAGATTATTCATCTACAAAATGGGAGTTAGAAGCTGAGAAAGAAAAGACCGATAAAAACGAAAATAAAATCAAAGAAATGCAAGAAAAGCTCAAGTCTTTAGAAGGAGAACTTGCAAAAAAGACTAAAGAAATTGAGGATAAAGATAATAGAATTAAGGACTTAGAAAAAGTTCTTGATGAAAAAGATACTAAGATAAAAGACTTAGAGTCTAAAAAGAAAGAGACAGAAAATTCTAAGTCAGAATGCTGTAAAAAAATTGAAGAGCTTCAAAAGACTATTGATAGTTTAAAAGAATCTTCTGAAAATACAAAAAAAGAATTAGAAGATAAGATTAAAGGACTAGAAGAAAAACAAAAAGCTTCTGAAGAAGAAATTAAAAAGCTAAAAGAAGAATTAGATAAGAAAATCGAAGAAGCAAAGAAGTTAATCGAGGAAGCAAATAAAAAATCGAAAGAAGAACTTGAAAAACAAGCTAAAGATGAAAAAGACAAAAACCTAAACCAAGACTTATCTAAGAAATTAGATGAACTTCTAAAACTTCAAAAAGAAAACAAAGAGAAGAAAGAAGATAAGAAATCTCAAGATAAGAAGTGGGACGAAATTTTGAAAGCTGATGACAAGAATATCCTAAATCAATTTGATCTTAACAAGATGAAAAAACAGGAGGAACAACAAGGCAAAAAACAAGTTAAAGATGAAAAAGAATTTGCAGTTTTCCAAGTAGACAAAAACTTCTATAACATTATCAATAAAGATGGTAAGACAACAGTCTATATGGATGTAAAAACTTATGTAGACCAAGGAAGAACTATGATTCCAGTAAGATATATTGCTTATACTCTAGGTTTTAATGTTGAGTATGACAACTCTACTCGTGAAGCTATTTTCTCAAATAAGGAGAATAATATCCTAGCTAAAAAGACATTAAGACTAAATATTGATACTGGTGTTATGAGAGATTCAGATGGAAAAGTCTACAATTCAGATGTTAAGCCAGTGATTATAAATGGAAGAATTCATGCTTCAATTTCAAATATTGCCAAAGCTTTCGGAGCTAGTCATGGAGATATTAAAGATGGTAAAAACCAAACAATAGAATGGGACAATGCTAGAAAAGCAGTCTATGTATTTAAAAATGTAAAATAAGAAAGGATAGAAAAATGAATAAGAGTATTAAACGAGGAGTAGCCATAGCGTTACTCCTTTTTACATTTACAGTACCAGCAACTACATTTGCAATGACAAATGAAGGGCAAATAGAGAATCAAAGTGAGTCAATATATGAACCACAAAAAGAAGAATTTGAAAAAATGTTGAAAGATGATGTTTTTACACCATCAAAAGAAGAGATTCCTTATCAAGATGTTCCAAGAATCCCAGGAACTACAAGTGAGGCAAATAAGCCTTTAAATAATCCTCCAAAGAAAACACCGCTTGTAAAAGGTGGTAATACAAAGGCGGTAAATAATCTTGCAACACAAGAAAATAAGGCAAGAGGTTCAGTAATTGAAAATGTAGATAGGAATGGAAAAGATATTACACCAAGTGGAGATACAGAAAAAGATAAAGAAAATCCAGTTGATGTAAGACAATTTTTAACATTTCAAACTAAAAGTGGAAAAACTATGCACCTAATAGTGGATCACTCATCAAACCAAGATAATGTAAGGCTATTGACAGAAGTAGGAGAGCAAGACCTACTTAATATGATTGAATCAGAAGATAAAAATACTATAAAGGTTGAAGAGCCTAAGAAAGAAGAAGTAAAAAAAGAAGAACCTAAGACTGTTCCAGTAAAAGAAGAAAAGAAAAGTGGAATAGGTTCATTTCTAATTGTTGCACTTGTAATCGGAGGAGTAGTAGGAGCAGGATACTATTTTAAGGGAGTTAAAGCAAAAGAAGATAGAATGTTGGAAGACTTTGAAGAAGATGATGAGGATTATATTAGTGAGTCAGAAGATGAGTCTGACAACGAAGAAAGTCATGAAGAGCCTTTAGATGAAGACGATGAAGATGATGAACTATTATAAGAATATTAAATTTAAGTACAATTGAACTTTTGTCCCAGATATGATATGATATTTGGGACAAAGGAGAATTGCAATGAGTTCATATACAGAAAAAATATCAGATAAAATCAATGATTTTGACTCAAATAAAGTATTTTTTGCTAATGACTTTTTAGATATTGCTTCTTATGAAACTGCTAGAAAGACATTGAATAGAATGGTTAATGAAAGAAAAATTAAGCGTGTCATTGATGGCTTTTATTACAATCCGATATACAGTGAATTAATTGGTGAGTACGAAGCAGTATCAATTCACGAGTTAGCACTTGCCATAGCAAGAAAATACAATTGGAATATTGCACCATATAATAGCACAGCCTTAAACTTATTAGGACTTTCAACACAAGTACCAACGCACTATAAATATATATCTAGTGGCAGATATAAGGAATATAAAATTGGAGATACAATTTTAGAATTTAAAAAAGTAAATCCAGGAGAAATTGCCAATATGTCCTTAAAGACTGCAACAGTTATTCAAGCAATTAAGTCATTAGGCAAAGAAGATATAACCAGCGAAGTTATACAAAAGATAAGAGAAAACTTAACTGAAAAAGAAAGAACAGACTTAATGAATGAGTCAAAATCAGTTCCATCATGGATATATGAAGTGATAAGGGAAATTTGTGAGGGTCAAAATGAATAAGTTTTATATAGAAAACAAAGAAGACTTAAGAGTTTTAATAGTCAATACTGCAAGAAAAAGGAATATATCTGAAGCAGTAATTGAAAAAGACTATTGGGTTACTTTTATCTTAGATTATCTATTTAATGACAATAAATGGAAAGAATATTTTACCTTTAAGGGTGGCACATCACTTTCAAAGTGTTTTGGACTTATAGAAAGATTTTCTGAAGATATAGATTTAATCTTGGACTGGAGAGTATTAGGATATAAAGAAAAAGAACCATGGTTAAAAAGGTCAAATACCAAGCAAGATAAATTCAACAAGGTAGTTAATGAAAAGACAGAAATATTTTTAAGAGATGAATTTTTAAAAGTTTTAGAAGAAGATTTAAATGACATGGACTTTGAATTTTGGGTTGATACTCTTGATCCACAAACAATCCTATGTAAATATCCTAAAATTTTTGAATCCAATTATTTAACACAAAATATAAGACTTGAAATAGGAAGCCTTGCAGCATGGACACCTGCAATTGAAGTGGAAATTTTGCCGATAATTAGCGAAGCCTACCCAAATGTATTTAAAGAAAAAACAAGCATAAGAACAGTATCAGCAGAGAGAACTTTTTGGGAAAAGGCAACTATACTTCATCATGAAGCAAATAGACCAGAAGCTTCTCCTATGCCCCACAGATATGCAAGACACTTTTATGACTTATATAAAATAGCAAATTCAGATTTTAAAAACAAAGCCTTAGAGGATAAAGAGTTATTAAAGAAAGTGACTGAATTTAAAATGAAATTCTACCCTAGAAAGTGGGCAAAGTATGAAGAAGCATTAGATGGTAGATTAAAATTAGTCCCAAGAGAGTACCGATTTTCTGAAATAGAAAAAGATTATAAGGCTATGTCAGAAATGATATATGGAGAATATCCAAACTTTGAAGAGATTATAAAAGTTCTTCAAGAACTAGAAAAAGAAATTAATAAGTAAATCGAATTCTCCCGAAAATAATATATTATTCGGGAGAAAAACTTTGAGCGAGAGAGAAATCTTTCGCTCTTTTTTTTATTTATGGAGGTATGAATGAAATTAGTAATAGCAGAAAAACCAAGTGTAGCAGTTACAATTGCAAAAGTAATTGGAGCAAGAACAAGAAAAAACGGATATTATGAGGGGAATGGATACATTGTTTCATGGTGTGTAGGTCATTTAATTCAAATGGCAAGTCCCGATAAGATAGACGAAAAATGGAAGAAATGGACAATAGACACTCTTCCTATAATTCCAGAAGAATATATTTATGAAGTATCTAAAAGTACTAAAAAACAATATGGAGTTTTAAAGAAACTTTTAAACGATAAGAACATCGACACAGTAATAAATGCTTGTGATGCTGGTAGAGAAGGAGAACTTATTTTTAGGCTTGTATATAATCAAGCTAAATGTAAGAAGAAAATTCAAAGACTTTGGATATCTTCAATGGAAAACAAGGCTATTGAAGATGGCTTTAGAAATCTTAAAAACGGAGAAAACTTTGAAGACTTATATAAATCGGCAAGTGCAAGAGCAATTGCGGATTGGTTAGTTGGAATGAATTTAAGTAGGCTTTATTCTTGCATTTATAAGGAAACATATTCAGTTGGTAGAGTACAAACTCCAACTCTATATTTAATAGCTAAGAGGGATAGTGAAATAAACCTATTTAAGAAGCAAAAATATTATACAGTTGACCTATCTTATAAAGGATTGAAACTTGTATCAGATAGGATTGATAGAATTGAAGTTGCAGAACAACTATTAAACTTGCTAGAAGATGAAATAGTTATTACAGAGGTAGAGGATAAAGAAATAAGCACAAAACCAGATAAGCCTTATGATCTCACTACCTTACAGAGAGAAGCAAATAAATATTTTGGATATTCAGCAAATGACACTTTAAATATGGCACAAGGTCTGTATGAAAAAAAGCTAATCACATATCCAAGAACAGATAGCAGGTGTTTAACTGAAGATATGGTTAATACTATAAAAGAACTATTAGAAGGACTTGAAGAAGACTTTAAGGTTAATGAGTCAAATTTTAAGTCTATTTTTAACTCATCTAAGGTTACAGACCACTATGCAATTATTCCTACTATATCAGGTATTGGAAAAGCCAAAGATTTATCAGACAAAGAAAGCAAAATTTATAATCTAATTAAGGATAAACTACTTGCTTCATGTTCGGATAACTTAAAGGAATCTAGTAGAAAAATCAGATATGAATACGACAAGTTTAACTTTAATGCAAGTGGCAAGACTGTAATAGATGAAGGTTATACCAAGTATCTAAAGAGTTATGGAAAAGAAAAACAAGAAAATGAATTACCAGATATAAAGACTGGAGATAAAATTAAGCTAACTTCTAAAAACATATCGGAGAAATTTACAAAAGCTCCAAGTCATTATAATGAAAATACGCTTTTAAAGGCTATGGAGAATTCAGGGATTGAATCACTGGATAAAGATATAGAAGTGGAGAGAAAAGGCTTAGGAACACCAGCTACAAGAGCGGGAATTATTGAAAATCTTATCTATAAGGATCTCATAAGAAGAGATAAGAAAAATCTACTTGTAACAGCAAAAGGCAATAGACTTGTATCAATTGTAGAGGATAAGTTTAAATCAGCAGAAACAACATCTGAATGGGAAATGAAACTTGCAAAGATTAGCTCTGGCGAAGTTGATAAAGAAGACTTTTTAAGAGAGATCGAAGTTAGTATAAGGGAGCTTGTAGATAGGTACAAGAATAATCTAAATGAATAAGGTAAAAATATTAGAGCTTTTCGGTGGCATAGGTGCTATTAGAAAGGCTTTTATTAATTTAAAGATACCTTATGAAGTTGTTGATTATGTAGAAATAGATAAGGCTTGTGTTAAATCATACAATGCACTTTATGGAGAGAGTTATAAGCCAAAATCAGTAGTAGGATATAAAGCTCCTAATGAAAAGATAGACTTAATTATGCATGGAAGTCCTTGCCAAGACTTTTCAAGAATAGGAAAAAAGCAAGGAGGAGTTAAAAACTCAGGAACTAGATCAAGCCTACTATTTGAAACAATTAGAATAATTAAAGAAATGAAAGATAAACCTAAATGGATAATTTGGGAAAATGTAAAGGGAGTCCTTGATAGAAATATGAGGGACTCCTTTTTTATTTATCTAAAAGAGCTAGATAACCTTGGATATGAGAGTAAGTATGAAATCTTAAATGCAATGGACTTTGGAATACCTCAAAAAAGGGAGAGGATATTTGTTGTTTCATGTCTTGGAGTAAATAACTTTTCTTTTGATAAATTGGAGATAAAAGAAACTAGACCACTGAGTGAATTTTTAGAAAATTATGTAAGTGAACTTTATACAATGACCCAACCTTATATGCTGAAATTTTTAAATAAATGCATAGATAATAGTTTTAGAGGGCGACTCAAAGTGATTAAAGATTTTTCTTATACTATTTCTACAAAACAGATGAGAGTACCTAATTCTGGAATAATAGATATTGGAAATGGTAAATATAGGTATTTAACAGAAAGAGAATGTTTAAGACTCATGGGTTTTGATGACATTGATATTAACAAACTAGAAGAAGCACATCCAAGAAGAAAAAATTGTACTTCAAGCAAGCTATATAAGCAGGCCGGTAATTCTATTGTGGTTAATATTTTAATGGAAATCATTAAAGTGTTAATGTAGGTTAGTGTAATTAATATACTAAAGATGATATAATAACTACAAGCAGATTTTTTAAATACTAATAGAATCTGTATGCTATTTTAAAGGAAGGGAATAAAATGAAGAAAATATTTTTTAGAATCTTTTTAATAGTTATTATTTTAGTAGTTTTAGTTTTTATTCTTAGAATATATAATGACTATAAGTATAAAGATACCAATGCTTTGAAATTTCCTGAATATTATAATGATGTTACTAATATAAGTTTATATCCTACAGATATTGACGGAGTTGATGTAACTTATGTAGATGAGGGTAGGATGCAAGGCTTTAGATTTATACCTAAGGAAAAATCACATAAGGGTCTTGTAATTTGTTTTGGAGGTTCTGAGGGAAGTCCAAATTTTGAAACTGCTAAAAGATTGGCTGAAGAGGGATATGAAACCTTTGCACTATTTATGTTCGGCATGAAAAACCAAGAACAAACTTTGAGAAAAATCCCTTTAGAACAATTTGAAGATGTTTTAAGTTATATAAATAAAAATATAAAAGACAATAAGCCAATAAGTGTTTTGGGAGCGTCAAAAGGTGCAGAATATGCCCTTAATTTAGCTAGCAAATATTCTGAAATAGATAATCTGATTTTAATAGCACCTTCATCTTATAATTTCGCCGGTCTAGATTTTAAAGATTATGGTTCATCATGGGCATATAAAGGAAAGGAACTTCCATATATAGATATAAAAAAATCATCATTTAACTCATTTTTAAAAAATATTATTGTTCCGAATATTATTAAAAGTCCTATTAGCTATAAAGAAACTTATAATAGTGCAATAGAAAAAGACTCATCAAGTCAAGAAAAACTAATACCAGTCAAAGATGTTAAGGCAAATATATTGATGATTGTAGGCGAGGATGATTTGATGTGGGATAGCCTTGCTATGGCAGATAAAATAAAAGAACAAAACCCTAAGGCAAAGATTTATTCATATAAAGAAGCAGGGCATATATTTGCTAGCAATGGTGTTTTAAATTTAGGAAAAATTAGAATTGCAACAGGTGGGACAACTGAAAGCAATGATAAAGCAGAAAGTGAATCAAGAAAAACTATTGATGCTTTCTTAAAAGAAAACCATAAATAAAAAAATACTTGGATATTTAAGGACGGTAGAAAATTAAAATCTATCGTCTTTTTTTGCTCTAAAAAGGAGGTAGGAAATGCAAGTAAATGATTTTAATAATATACAAGAAGCAATAAAGTATGAAGTGTTACAAGATGAAAAAGAATATTTAAAACTCTTAAAAGTTATAGGCAATAATCAGAAATATGATTTTTCTAGCCAACTAAGTATATATAATAAGGAACCTGAAGCTAGAGCTTGTGCGACCTTTGATATGTGGAAGAAATATTTTGGTCGAGTTGTTATGAGAGGTCAAAAGGGTATTCCAATTTTAGTTGGAAGTGATGTAAACAAAAAAATTTCATACATTTTCGATATTAGTCAGACCACATCAATGGATAGGAATATCAATGAGGTTAGCTTATGGCAGTTTGATCACGAAAACCATAATGAGGCTTTAAAAGAAATAATAAGAGATTCTTCATTTGAAGCTAGTGATTCACTCAATGAAAATATATTTTCTCTTAGTCGAATTTATGGAGATGAATATATTAACTTGGCTCTTGCTGATTTGAGGATAGATATAGAGGATAGACTTAGTTTTGAAAAGTTTATGAGAGACTCAATATCCTATGCGGTAGCTAATAGGCTTAATACAGTCTATCCTATGGATATGGAAAATTTAAAAAATAATTTTTCTAGGATTAATACAATTTCTTTAGAACAGATAGGTCTTGTAATATCAAGGATTAGTGAAGATATTATAGATAGCACAATAGAAAAATCTAAGGAAATGGATCGTACTAGGCTGCTGACAGAAAGGGCCGGTGCCGACTATAATAGAGATATAGAAAATATAAATGAAGATAAAGGAGGTCAAGATGATTTATATAGACGAGATGATAGGTCAAGAAGTAGAGATGGACGAGTTTTCACAGATGGAAGCGACAGAGGAAATAGCGATGAAGATCGAAGAGAAAACCTTGGACATGATGGAGAAGGATCTGGAATTTATGGAGAGATTTCCGAATCCAACATACGCAGTTCTAAGACTGTCTTACCTGGTAGGGAGCGAGGACATGGAGAACTGGAAGAAACTTCAGAAAATGTACAAGGAGAAAACACTTTTGAACCACCTGAAGGAAATTCAGAATCAGGCAGTGGACTTTATCAAGAGAGAGAAAGTCAAGATGATGAAAGCACAAGGATTGACAGAGAAGATGATGAGAGAGAATCCAGAGGAATACCAAGGACAGATGAACAACTTAATGGCAACAGTGAAGAGAATGGCAATCAAGGAATACGTGGAAGCTTAGAAAATGAAATAAGCCAAGAAAAGGAAGCTGATGAAGCTTCTTTTTTTGAGGGCAAAAACACTGAAAATAGAAAAGATTACTGGATTGTAGAATTTAATGAAAACCACGAATTAGTTCCCGATTATAGTGGGCAGATAGTAACCAAAGACTTAATAAATGTCCTAAGACAAAAGGATATTGATGTTAAAGACCATAATCAAAATCTTGGAGAAAATGAATTTGGAGAAATGACAGATGATTATATCGGATATTTCAAATTCTATTTTGACCACTATGTAGACGGAGAAGTTGTCGAGCATTATAGGATTGACCTTGGTGATGGTGAAGAAGTAAATGAGCGTGAATTTTCATATTTAGAAGAACAAATTGCAATAAGCGAGGAAAAATCTTTACAAGAAGAAGTTAAAGAGAAGATAGAGTCTAAATTTAAGATAGGCGATCAGGTTAGATATAAAGATAAGGACTTTACTATTACAGATTTTGATGAACTAAGTGGAGGACTTAAAACTGTCACTATCAGAGATAATATGGAATATATGGGAGGTATGATTAGGGGTTCGGAAGTAATTCCATATAGAAACGATTCATACCTTGAAGAAATCTTTGAAAATCTAACTCAAACATCAGAAAAATTAGCAGTAAAGGTTGGAAAAGAATTTATTTTAGAAGATAAGAATACCTTTGATGGAATTAACTTAATTGAAGCTGGAACTAAGGTAGAAGTTAATGGGGAAGAATTCCCTTTATATAAAGGTGAAACATTTGAAGAAAGTAGAAAGATTGATGACCTTTTAGATAGTGGAAATTATGAGATATACAAATTATCTGACCATGAAAAACAAATTGAAAGACAAGTAGAGCAAGAAAGCTTTATAGATAACCACAATCTTGAAATTGACCAAATGATGGATAGATACAATGTTCCAAGAGAAGCAGCCGAAAACTTATTGAGGGGTAAAGAGGATTTAAAAAATCTAGGCTATGAACCTAATAAGGAAAGGCTAAGTTTTGCTAGAAATTATGACTTGAAAAATCATATCTACTCAGAATACCTAACACCATCAGAAAAGCTAGATAAAAATATAAAAGCTATTAAGATGCTCAAAAGACTTGAAAATGAAAATAGGAGTCCAAGAGAGTATGAACAAGCCTATCTTGCTGATTATCTAGGATGGGGTGGTCTTGCCGATGTCTTTGATGAAGAAAAGGGAGGACAATGGCTTGAAGCAAGAAATATTTTAAAAGAAAATCTAACAAATGATGAGTATTTGAATGCTAAAGAGTCTACTCTAACATCATTTTATACACCTAGAGAGGTAATGGATGGAATATATAAGACCATAACAGATATGGGTTTTAAGACTGGGAATATCCTTGAACCATCTGCAGGAGTCGGTAATTTTATTGGAAGTATGCCAAGTGAAATACAAAGCTCTAAAGTCTATGGAGTAGAAAAAGATAGTCTAAGCGGAAGAATAGCAAGAGAACTTTATCCTGAAGCTAATATTCAAATTAAAGGTTTTGAAGAAACAAACTTCTCAAATAATTTCTTTGACTTGGTAATAGGAAATGTTCCCTTTGGAGATTTTAAAGTTAACGATCGTGAATATAACAGAAATAACTTTCTGATTCACGATTATTTTTTTGCAAAGTCAATAGATAAGGTTAGGAATGGAGGAATTATTGCCTTCATAACTTCATCTGGAACTATGGATAAAAAAGATGAATCTGTTAGAAAATATATTAATGCAAGATGTGAGTTTTTAGGAGCTATGAGGCTTCCTAATACAATATTTAAAGGACTTGCTGGTACAGAAGTTACTTCAGATATTATTTTCTTGAAAAAGAGAGATTCAGTTATAGAAAGAGATGATGATTGGATCCATCTAGCAACTGATAAAAAGGGTTTGACTTATAATAAATACTTTGTAGATAATCCTCAGATGGTATTAGGGAATATGAAAGAAGTATCTGGCAGATTTGGCAATACTATTACTTGTGATGAAAAAGAAGATGAAAAGTTAAAAGACTTAATGGATATTGCAAGTAAGGAAATATCTTCAAATTCAAAATATGAAGAGGTCGAACTATTGGAAGATGAAGAATTAAGTCTTCCAGCAACAGATGATGTTAAGAATTTTTCTTACACTATTATTGATGAAGAGGTCTACCTAAGAGAAAACTCAGTCTTAATCAAGCAGAATATATCAGATAAAAATAAAGAAAAGATAAAAGATTATCTTGATGTAATGAATGCTTTAAAAGATGTAATAGAAAAACAAAAGGACTATTTTTCAGACGATGAAATAAAAGAGTCACAAGCAAAGTTAAATGAAGTCTATGATAACTTTTCAAAGAAACATGGCTTTATTAACTCCTTATCAAATACTAGAGCCTTAAAGGAAGACTCAAACTTTCCTTTGGTTTCATCAATAGAAATACTTGATGATGAGGATAATTTCAAAGCTAAGAGTGATATATTCTCAAAAAGAACAATAACAAAGGCAAAGGTAGTAGATCATGTAGATACTTCCCTTGAAGCCTTAGTCTTATCAGTTTCACAAAAAGGATATGTAGACTTTGAATATATGGAATCTATAACAAGTAAAGATAGGAACACCTTAATTGGTGAGCTTGAGGGCGAGATATTTTTAGATATTAAGGATACAGACCTAATAAATAACAGAATGCCCTTTGAGAACTTTGACAATGACGATCCATTTCATTTTTCATATGTATCGGCTGATGAATATTTAAGTGGTAATATCAGAGAAAAGATTGGCTACCTCAATTCATATATCGGAGAAATTGAAAATGTAATAGATTTAGCACCTTCTGAAAAGAAAGATACACTATTAAACGAGTTAGGCAAACTCAAATATCAAAGAGAAAAATTACAAGAAGTTATGCCTGAAGAACTTACTGCTTCTGATATAAATGTAAGGTTAGGAGCAACCTGGATACCTCAAAAAGATATAGAAGACTTTACTTTTAACCTTTTAAAAACACCAGGTTATGATAGGTGGAATATAAATGTTAGGTTCTCGCCACACTCAAGTGAATGGAATATTGAGGGTAAAAGTGTTGACTCGACTAATGACCTTGCTAACATGACTTATGGTACAAGTAGAGTAAATGCCTATAAGCTGATTGAAAATGCTCTTAATCTAAAAGATACAAAAGTATTTGACCAAATAATAAATGATGATGGGTCTAAGACTTCTGTATTAAACAAAAAAGAAACTATGCTAGCAAGTCAAAAGCAAGAACTGATAAAAGAAGAATTTAAGAATTGGATATTTGAAGATCCTGATAGAAGATATAGGCTAGAGAAGATTTATAATGAAAAATTCAATTCAATTAGAAATAGAGAATTTGATGGTTCTAACTTAACTTTTGATGGAATGAATACTGAAATTAGACTTCGAGAACATCAAAAAAATGCAATAGCTAGGACTCTTTATGGTGGAAATACACTACTTGCCCATGTAGTAGGAGCAGGAAAAACTTTTGAAATGGTAGCTTCTGCTATGGAATCTAAAAAGTTAGGACTTGCAAGTAAATCGTTATTTGTAGTTCCTAACCATCTAACTACTCAAATTGGTAGGGAGTTTATGCAATTATATCCGTCAGCAAATATTATGGTGGCCGATAAAAAAGACTTCCAACCTAAAAATAGAAAAAGATTTATTGGCAGGATTGCAACGGGAGAATATGATGCAGTTATTATAGGACACTCTCAATTTGAAAAAATACCAATGTCTAAGGAATACCAGGTAAGGCATATACAAGATCAAATAGATGATATAGTTTCCTTTATTGATGAGAACAAAAGAAATAGAGGAGAAAATTTCACAGTAAAACAACTGGAAAAGACAAAGAAGAAACTCTTGGTAAGACTTGAAAAACTAAATGATGACTTTAAAAAAGATGATGTAATAACCTTTGAAGAACTAGGAGTAGATAAGTTATTTATAGACGAAGCTCATAATTACAAAAACTTATTTTTGCATACCAAGATGAGAAATGTTGCGGGTATCGGTCAGAGTGAAGCCTTTAAGTCTTCGGATATGTATATGAAATGTAGGTATATGGATGAAATGACAGATGGCAAGGGAGTTGTTTTTGCTACTGGTACACCAATATCAAATTCAATGACAGAGCTTTATACCATGCAAAGATACCTTCAGTATGACGATTTAAAGGCAAGAGGATTAGAACATTTTGACGCTTGGGCTTCTACTTTTGGAGAAACAGAAAACACCTTTGAATTATCTCCAGAAGGCACTGGTTATAGGCAAAAGACAAGATTTTCAAAGTTTTATAACTTGCCAGAGTTGATGAGCATGTTTAAAGAAGTAGCAGATATAAAGACTTCAGATATGTTAAATTTGCCAGTACCAGAAGCAAACTTCGAAGTTATTAAAACAAAACCTACTGAGGAACAAAAAGAAATATTAGAAGCTATTTCAGAAAGAGCTGATGCGGTTAGAAATAACCAAGTCGAGCCTACAGAAGATAACATGCTAAAGATTACAAATGATGGTAAAAAACTTGCCCTTGACCAAAGATTAATAAACCCACTACTTCCAGATGATCCTAATTCGAAGGTAAATGTATGTGTAAAAAATATCTTTTCAATCTGGGATAAGACAAAAGAAAATTCATCGACCCAATTAGTATTTTCAGATATGTCTACACCAAAAGGAGATGGAGAATTTAATATCTATGATGATATTAGAAATAAGCTAGTGAATATGGGAATACCTAAAGAAGAAATAGCCTTTATCCACGAAGCAGATACAGACAAACAAAAAGATGAATTGTTCTCTAAGGTAAGAAGAGGAGAAGTAAGAGTCTTATTAGGTTCTACTCAAAAAATGGGAGCAGGTACAAATGTACAAAATAAACTAATAGCCTTACACGATTTAGACGTCCCATGGAGACCGTCTGACCTAGAGCAAAGAAGTGGTAGAATTGTTCGTCAAGGTAATGAAAATGATAAAGTCAATATCTTTAGATATGTAACAGAAAATACCTTTGATTCTTATTTGTGGCAGACGATAGAGAATAAGCAAAAATTCATTTCTCAAATTATGACTTCAAAAACTCCAGTAAGAGTTGCAGAAGATGTTGATGAAGCAAGTCTATCTTATTCAGAAATTAAGGCTTTAGCCACTGGCAATCCTCTAATTAAAGAAAAAATGGATTTAGATAACGAAGTTACAAAGCTAAAAATGCTGGAAGCAAACTATAAATCTAATAAATATAAGCTTGAAGATAAGGTAAATAAATTTTATCCTCAAAGTATTTTAAAAACTGAAATGGAAATACAAGCAGTTAAAGAAGATATTGCAAGTGTTGAGAAATTAGGAGAAGGAGATAGTAAATTCACTTCAATCAGTCTTGGTGCAAATAAAATTTTAGATAAGAAAGAAGCTGGAGAGAAGCTATTAGAAGAAATAAAAAAGGTAAAGATAAATGATAGCAAGGTTATTGGTAAATATAGAAATTTAGACTTACAAGTTTCATATAACTTTATGACTAATACTCATACTTTTAAACTCCTAGGAAAAGCAGAATACTTTGGAGAGTTTTCAAACTCTACTGATGGCAATATAACAAGACTTGATAATGCTATTGAAAAAATGCCTGCAAGGCTTGGAAGATTAAATCAAAACCTTGAAAACTATAAAGAATCTTTAGAAAATGCCAAAGTAGAATTGACCAAACCATTTGAAAAAGCAGATGAGTTAAGGGATAAGACACTAAGATTAGCTGAAATTAATAAACTTTTAGATATGGGAGAAGTAGAAGAATTAGAAAACCAATCACCATTATTAGAAGATTTAAAGAGGGCGATAGTTGATTATTCTAACTACGAGTTCTCAGAATCTAATAGCTATGAAGACTTTGACAAATTATACCCTGATTTAAGCCATATAGGACTTGCCTATACAGAAACACCTGATGGTAAGCACACGATTCAATATGAGGTAAATTTAGAAGAAAAAACATGGACTCAGTATGTAGATAATGTAGCTATTAGAACAGAATCTTTTGTAGAAGAAGATATATCTAATTCACAAGCTATTAAAGATATGACTGAAGCCATAAAGATGTCAAGTTTTGACGATCTGGTATCAGTAGATGAAGAAGATTTAAAACAAGCCCTAGGTTTAGAAATAGATGATGATGGAAACTTCTATGATCCACTAGCAAAAGATCTTGATAATGATGGAATACCAGATAGGTATGACAATGATTTTAAAGATAGTGATTACTTTGAATCAACCTATGATGTAGAGGATAATCTTCAGGCAAGGGAAGAGAAACCATCTATATTGGGACAAATATCAAAATTCAAATCGGAAGAAGAAAAAGATAAAAATCAAGAAAAAAACGAAAAAGCACAAGAAAGATAGAAGAGGGCGAAAGGCTCTCCTTATTTAGTACAAGGAGGAAATTATGGAATACAAAGATATTAGAGAAAACTTAGAAGAAATGATGAATGATAATTACAAGGATTTTATAAAAGCACTTGTGAGCATAGAAAAAGGCGTTACTGATGAAAAGGCACTTGAAGAAGTCTATGTTTTATTTATGATCAAAGACACAACAGGTCTATTAAATGATGACTTTGACTATATGATTGATGATATGAAAGAACAAGGGAAGATTGTTGGAAATACCAATGAACTTGAAGAAAAAGATGATCTTATAAATCTCGTGGGTAATATAGCAGGTCAAGTAGAAAATCTTGAAAGAGAAAATGCTAGTGGAGAAAAGTTCAAGGTAAGTAACTTTTCAATTGTTTCAAAAGATGACGGTGGGAATAAAATTTATACCAATTGTTCAGCCTATGGAGATAAGACAAAAGATTTAGAGAACCTAAAACAAGGAGATTTTGTTAAAATATTTGGACAAGTAAAAACAAGTATTGATAACAACGGAAAGGAACATAAGAATGTCCGTATTTTGTCCTCTAAGCTCTTAAAATCAAAAGAACAAGTAAAGAGTCAAGATAAAGATAAAAAGTCCATATTAGGGCAAATAAAAAGCTTTAAGACAGATGACAAAACTAAGTCAACTAAGAAAGACCATAGCAAAGATACAGAGAGATAAATATCGGCAGTCTTCGGACTGCCTTTATTTTTTTGCTTTTTTAAAGTGATATATCAATTGATTGAAAATAACCTATAGTTAATGTTATAATAGATTTGTATGTAATAACAAACATAAGTATTTTTTAAATGTATATATGTACGAGATTAGCTATCGAAAAAATAATCTTGGAGGTTATATGGAATTAAGTTATAAAAGGTTATTTAAAAAACTTATTGATTTAGATATGCAACATATGATGATACCCTAGTAAGGAAGATTATCCAGAATGTTAGTGTTTATGATGACCACTTTGTAATATGCTTTAAATCTGGAATTGAAATGGAAGTATGATTTAATACTAATATAAACCGTCAATTAAGAGTTAGGTTCTCTTGATTGGCGGTTTTTGCATTGACTTTTACATGATTTATACATGTGATATTATCAAAAATGTTGTTTATAAGGTTATTGATAAGGAGTTGACCACATGAGTGATGTAATAAGCTGTTAGATGAAGCTATTAAAGAAACCGAAAACTTGTACGAAGGAGAAGTCTTTATTTTTAAGGATTTGTTTAAAGGATATGTATGGAACAGGATACCGAGAAAGGACTGTACTAATGTCTTAGTAGATGTTTTTGAGATATTTTAAATAATATAAAAAAACACTTGAATAAATTCTCATATAACTATTGACACAAGAGAAAAACAATAATATAATAAATATACAACATATGAATGATTGTCCAAGTATTCAGATGAAATGGTTTAAAAGGAGGTCATAATATGACTAAAAAATTTAATTCAATTGAAAGATGTGACTGCAATGTAATTCATGAGGATATTGTAAATCAAGTTAGAGATAAAATGCCTCAAGAAGAAAGCCTTTATGATCTAGCAGAATTATTTAAAGTATTTGGAGATTCAACACGAATCAGGATATTATGGGCTTTACATGAAGCTGAAATGTGTGTTTGTGATATCGCTGTATTACTTAACATGACACAATCAGCAATTTCCCATCAGCTGAGAGTCTTAAAACAAGCTAATTTAGTGAAAAACAGAAAAGAAGGCAAAGTAGTATATTATTCATTAGTTGATGATCATGTAAGAGAAATATTTGACCAAGGTCTAATTCATATCAACGAGAAGTAGTAATGCGGTAGAATAGAATATTTTTTGAAGATATTTGGGAATATATTTAAGTCTTCATTTCAAATGAGCAATGCTTCAAGAAAATTTGAAAAAGACTTGTAGTATTCAAAATAAAATTACAAATAATATTTAGGAGGATTTAATAATGAAAAAGAAATTTATACTTGAAGGTTTAGATTGTGCAAATTGCGCGGCAAAAATGGAAAAGGCTATTAATGAGCTTGATGGAGTGAAAGAAGCTACTGTTAACTTTATGACCACAAAACTCGTTATTGATGGTGAGGATGAAAAAATGCCAACAATAATAGCAGAGGCCGAAAAAATAGTTAAAAAAATCGAACCCGATACAACTATGAAAAAGGCTTAAAGGAGGCTATTTAGTATGACAAAACGACTATGGCGAATAATTATTGGTGCAGCCGTGTTAGCTACAGCAGTATTGCTTAGTTTAAATAACGAATAATATTTAGGAGGATTTAATAATGAAAAAGAAATTTATACTTGAAGGTTTAGATTGTGCAAATTGCGCGGCAAAAATGGAAAAGGCTATTAATGAGCTTGATGGAGTGAAAGAAGCTACTGTTAACTTTATGACCACAAAACTCGTTATTGATGGTGAGGATGAAAAAATGCCAACAATAATAGCAGAGGCCGAAAAAATAGTTAAAAAAATCGAACCCGATACAACTATGAAAAAGGCTTAAAGGAGGCTATTTAGTATGACAAAACGACTATGGCGAATAATTATTGGTGCAGCCGTGTTAGCTACAGCAGTATTGCTTAGTTTAAATAACGAATGGTTACAGGTTGCTCTCTTTATAATAAGTTACATTATTGTAGGTGGAGATGTTGTAAAAAGAGCTGTAAAAAATATTTTTAAAGGTCAAGTTTTCGATGAAAACTTTTTAATGAGTATTGCAACAATTGGTGCATTTTTTATTGGTGAGTATCCTGAAGGTGTTGCAGTTATGCTGTTTTATCAAGTTGGAGAACTGTTTCAAAGCTATGCAGTTGGCAAGTCGAGAAAGTCAATTGCAAGCCTTATGGATATTCGACCAGATTATGCAAATGTTAAAAAAGGTGATGAACTTGTCAAAGTTGACCCAGATGAAGTACAAATTGGAGATATTATTGTAATTAAAGCAGGAGAAAAAATTCCTCTTGATGGCAAGGTAATTGAGGGAAGTTCAATGATTGATACATCGGCACTAACAGGCGAATCTGTTCCTCGTGAAGTAGAAGTTGGAAGTGATATCCTAAGTGGGTGCATCAACATTAATGGGGTTATTACAGCAGAGGTTACCAAGGAATTTGGAGAATCTACTGTAAGTAAAATTCTTGATTTAGTTGAAAATGCAAGTAGTAAAAAATCCAGTTCAGAACAATTTATTGCGAAGTTTGCGAGATATTATACACCGGTTGTGGTTATAATTGCAGTTTTTCTAGCTATTATACCACCTCTTGTTATAGACGGGGCGACTTTTAGTGATTGGATATATAGAGCACTAGCATTCCTTGTGGTATCATGTCCGTGTGCTTTAGTTATTTCAATTCCTTTGAGTTTCTTCGGTGGAATAGGTGGAGCCTCAAAAAAAGGTGTTTTAGTCAAGGGTAGTAATTATTTAGAGGCATTAGCAGAAACTGAAATTGTTGTTTTTGATAAAACTGGAACACTAACGAAAGGTGTATTTAATGTACAGGAAATTCATCCAGAAGGGGTTTCCAAAGAAGAGCTACTTGAATTAACTGCATATGTGGAGAGCTATTCCAATCATCCAATTTCACTTTCACTGAAACGTGCATATGGCAAAGAAATAGACAATGGACGTATTTCAGATGTAGAAGAGATATCAGGTCATGGTGTTATTGCAACAGTAGATGGCAAAAAGGTTATGGCAGGAAATATCAAACTTATGAAAATGATGGATATCCCTTATTTCAAGGGAGAGCTGATTGGTACTGCTGTACATGTTGCTGTTAATAACAAGTATATAGGTTACATTGTAATTTCCGATGAGGTAAAGGAAGATTCAGCACAAGCAATCAAGGAACTTAAGGCAGCTAATATTAAACAAACAGTTATGTTGACAGGTGATAATAAAAGTATTGGTTCAAAAGTTGCTAAAGAGCTTGGTCTTGATAAGGTTTATGCAGAACTGTTGCCAGCAGACAAAGTTGAAAAACTAGAAGAATTATTATCGCAAAAATCTAAAAAAGGTAAACTTGCCTTTGTTGGAGACGGAATCAATGATGCACCTGTATTAGCTCGTGCAGACATTGGAATAGCAATGGGTGGTTTAGGTTCTGATGCGGCCATTGAAGCTGCTGATGTTGTGATTATGACTGATGAGCCATCGAAAATTGCTACTGCAATGAAGATTTCTAAAAAAACACTAAAAATTGCACATCAAAACATAGTATTTGCAATTGGAATAAAAATAATTGTTCTTATTTTGAGTGCTTTTGGAATAGCTACTATGTGGGCAGCTATATTTGCAGATGTAGGTGTAACTATCATTGCAGTATTAAATGCTTTTAGAGCTTTGAATGTAAAGAATCTATAAACTATTTTTCCTATTCACCCCTTGAATGATATCGATAATTGACGATACAATCAAGGGGTATTTTTTAATTTAAAAACTATAAATGAAAATTGGTTGGGATTTACCTTGAATTA